>JBBQUR010000040.1:0-3469 GCA_038212275.1 Planctomycetota bacterium | reverse complement strand
AAGCTGCTCGGCGCTCAAGGCGCGGATCTTGGCGCCGTTGAGCCAGTCGAGCTTCGCGAAGTCGAACACCGGGCCACCCACCGAGATGTCGTGCGGGTCGAACTTGGCGACGAACTCGTCCAGCGTGAAGTCCTCGCTCTCCGCGCGCGGGCTCCAGCCCTGCAGCGCGAGGAAGTTGAGCAGCGCCTCGCGCAGGTAGCCCTTCTCGCGATACCAGTTGAGCGAGGTCGGATGCTTGCGCTTGCTGATCCTGGTCTGGCCCGCGGCGGTTCCGGGCCTGCGGCGTGCTCAGCCTGCGGCGTGCTCAGCGTGCGGCGTGCTCAGCGTGCGCCGGGCAGGCTCGTGGCGAAGGTGTCGTGGAACACGAGCAGGCGGCCGTCGTCCGGATCGCCCACGAAGACGCGGCCCGCGCCGTCGGTCACGACGCTGTGACAGCCCTCGGCTGCCGAGATGCTGCCGAGTCGCGTCATCGCGCCGTCCGCGCCGACACCGAGCACCGTGAGCGTGCCGGCATCGCCGCCCGGCACGTAGAGATGCCCGAGGCTCGGGTCGTAGTCGATGATGTCCACGCCGGCGCCGGTGGTGGCGCTGCCGAGCTGCCGGCCGTCGTGCGCGAGGTCGAGCACCGTCGCGCCGCCTTCTGCGCAGCCGACGAAGAGCAGGCCGCGCGCCTCGTCCAGCGCGATGCCGCGTGAACCCTTGCAACCGTTGGAGAAACGCGCGACCTCCGCGCGCGTCCGGAGATCGAGGCCGATGGTCTCGCCTTCCCAGGTGTGAGTCCACGCGCGGCCGCGAATCGCGTCGATGACCAGCGACTCCGGGCCGCCGGGCACGGCGATGACGGCGAGCCGCTCGGGCGCGTGGCGCGCGTCGGCTCCTGGCGAGAAGACCTCGATGGCTTCCGCGCCGGGTTCCGTGACCCACACTTCGCGCGTCGGGCCGACCCAGCGCACGTAATCCGGGCCGCCCGTCAGCGCGACCTGCGACGCGACGTGCAGCTCCGCATCCAGCACGAGCAGCGTGCGGCTCGTGCGATCGATCGCGAAGAGCAGCCCGTCGCCGTCATCGACGGAGGTCGTGCCGTCGCCGTGGCCGCCGGCGAAGCCGGCCTTCGCCGAGAAGCCCTCGACGGACTGCACCGCGCCGCTCGCCGGATCGACAAGGTAGAGCTTGCCCGTGCGACCGCCCGGCACGAGCACGCGCCCGAGCCGGGCGCTGTAGCGCAGGTCGTCGAAGCCGATGCCGCCCTCGCCGCCGGGCAGAGGAATGGACGACATGCCGGTGGGCACCGCGGCGGCCGTCCCGGAATCGACAGGCTCGGAAGCCTGTTCCGTCATCGGGCTGCAGGCCGAGTCGATCAGCAGCGAGACGAGCAGCGGGAGGACGAGCAGCAGCGGAGAGCGTCGGAACTTCCTCATCGCGGCAGCGTAGTCCGGCCCGGCCGCGACTGTCACGCGGCGAGCGTGATAACCTGCCTCGCGACGGCACCCGCGCACCACACATGCCCCGCAAGGAACCCGACGTGATCTGCTCCTTCGCGCAGCCCATCACCAGCCGGGCGCGCGCCATCACCCTCGCTGGCTTGGTGCTGACGGCGGGACTCGCCCAGGTCGCGTCGGCGCAGGTCGCGCAGCGGGCGTCGTCGGCCGCACGATCCGAGGCGTCCGCCGCATCGCTCGACGCGTGGCGCGATCACATCCGCCCCTGCGAGGCCGAGCGCGCGTGGGAGCGCATCGGCTGGCACGCGAGCTTCGCCGACGGCCTGCGGGCGGCGAACACCGAGCGCCGGCCGCTGCTGCTCTGGATGATGAACGGGCACCCGCTGGGGTGTACCTGAGGCAACGGCGTCGCGGGCCGTGCGTCCGTGTTCAGCAACGAGCAGGTGATCGAGGCCGCGCGCTCCTTCGTGCCGGCGGCCGACGAGACCTGGCGCCTGCAGCACGGCGAGGACGCCGAAAGCCGGATGTTCCGCGAGATGGTGAACCCGGAACACACCGGCGCGGGCGGTGGCACGCGGCAGGGCATCTACATCGTCGCGCCGAGCGGCGAGCTGCTCGCCGCCGCCAACGTGCTGCAGGTCGACAAGGCGCTGGAGCTGTTCGCGCGAGGCAAAGCCGCGTGGGACGCGCTGCCGGACAGCCGACGCTGGCTCGCCGACGGCGCGATCGACGAGCCGGTGCTCCGCTGGGAAACGAGCTGCCCCGTGGACGGGCTCGTGCTGGAGCAATTCAGCCGCGACCTGCCGGCCGACGGCGATCCCTCCGCAGCGCCGCAGCCGCCGGTGCAGCGCGATCACGCCTGGTTCTCGCACGTCGAGGCGCGTCGCTTCCTGCCGGATGATCCACGCGTCGGCGACACGCACGAGGTTCCGGAAGCGCTCGTCGCCCGCCTCGCGCGCTTCCACTTCGTCGATGCGGTCAAGGGACAGGTGCAGCCCTTCGCGTCGGAGGAAGTCAGCGGCACGCTGCGTGCGAGAGTCGTCGCGCGCGACGGCGACAGCGTGGACCTCGCGCTGTCCGGTGAGACCGCCGGCGTCGCGAAGGGCCCGTGGCTCATGGGCGAGAATGCGTGGAAGTGGCCAGGCGAGCATCCGCGCGCCATGCGCCTGTCGCTCCTCGGCAGCGCGCGCTTCGACCTTTCCACCGGCGCCTTCACGCGCTTCGACCTGCTGGCGCGCGGCACGCGCCACGGCAGCTCGGGCCTCAATGGCCGCAACGGCGACGACGACGAAGGCCCCATCGGCTTCTGGCTGCAGCGCGCAGGAAGCGCGCCCGCGGACCGCGTCGCGCCGGCCTTCGTGGACGTCTACGACGCGGAGTGGATCGCACCGCCGCGCTGAGGCGCAGACGATGACGGCGGCCGCGGCCCGCATGCAGGGGTCGTGTCGCGCGACGGTTTCCCGAGCGGGCCTCAGGCCGCGGGCGCGAGCTGCCCGGCCAGCGCGCGGATGCGCGCGGCGGATTCCCCGGCACCGACGGCGTCCACCGAGGGCAGCAGCGGCGGGCTTGCGGTGGCGCCGGTGATGGCGACGCGCAGCCCCATGAAGAGGTCTCCCGGCTTGAGGCCGTGCGTCTCGGCGAGTGCGCGCAGCGCGGCCTCGCGCTCGGCTTCCGGCGCAGAGGCCTGCGCCACCAGCAGGTCGGCGGCGGCGAGCAGCGCGGTGCGCAGCGCGGCGGGGTCGGCCTTCTTCACCTTCTTGTTGAGACCTTCCAGATCGGGTTCGACGCGCTGCGCGAGGTAGCGTGCGTTGCCGACGAACTCGCCCAGCACGCGCAGCCGGTCCTGGAAGAGCGGCAGCACGGCGATGAGCTTCTCGCGCGTGAACGCCGCGCCTTCCGGCGTGCGTGCGCCGGGCCCCGCGAAACCCTCGCTGATGAGCCGGTCCGCAAGCTGCTCGGCGCTCAAGGCGCGGATCTTGGCGCCGTTGAGCCAGTCGAGCTTCGCGAAGTCGAACACCGGGCCACCCACC
>JBBQUR010000039.1:0-6034 GCA_038212275.1 Planctomycetota bacterium | reverse complement strand
AGGTTTGTCCGGCGCGAAGGGCGCCGCTCCCGGAACCTCTACGCGTCCGTCCGCCCCACGGGCGCAGCGCCGGACAATCCTCCCGCCCCGCGCACCCCCCGCCCCAAGCGACTCACCTTCTCCCTCGGCCTCAGCGCGGTCAGCACCCCCGGCGCGACCGCGAAACAAAGCCGTCCCGACGTTCGCGTCTCGTTCGCGTCCTGCGGGTTCTCTATGCTGACACGGCGCGCGGTGTCGGCACGAGCACGGCCGAGCAGCGAACCTGTACGGGAGAATCACGATGACCGAATCGAAGCTGATCAGGGAAACCCGCGAGAAGATGAAGAAGGGCGTGGACTTCTTCCAGGACGGGTTGCGCGGACTGCGCACGGGACGGCCGACGCCGGCGCTGGTGGAGAACATCCGCGTCGAGGCCTACGGCAACCCGATGCCCCTCAATCAGGTCGCGTCGATCACGGTGCCGGACCCGCGCACGCTCGTCGTGAAACCCTTCGACCCGTCGATGTGCGCCGCCATCGAGAAGGCCATCCTCAAGAGTGACATCGGCATCACGCCGGCGTCCGACGGCAAGCTCGTGCGCCTCGCGGTGCCGATGATGAGCCAGGAGCAGCGCGACAAGATGACGCACCGCGTGAAAGACCTCGCCGAGCAGGCGCGCGTCGTCGTCCGCAACATCCGTCGCGACCAGAACAAGGCGGCGGAAGCCGCGCTGAAGGCTGCGACCATCGGCGAGGACGAAGAGAAGGCCGACAAGGAAGGCATCCAGAAACTCACCAAGGAGATGGAGGCCGAGATCGACCGGATCGTCGAGCAGCGGAGCAAGGAGATCCAGGCCGCCTGACTCGTCGCGGGGCGCCGGGCACGGGCTGCGGCGCCCTCGCGGTGCGCGTTCCGCGCGACCCGCACACCATGGGGGCGTAACTCAGTCGGTAGAGTAACGGCCTTTTAAGCCGTGAGTCGTGGGTTCGATCCCCACCGCCCCCACCACGTCCCTCGGCGCGTCGCGCAGGAGGTGGCGCTCTCCGAGCATCTTCCGTCGCGCCCTCGGACGCGATGCACGGCCTCTGATTCACCCGCTGGAGAGACCGTTGAGCGCAGCCACCGCCCGTGCGACGCCCGGCCGGCAGCGGCTGCTGGCGGCGGTGTGCGTTCTGTTCGCGGCCGCACTCTTCTCCACGGGAGGCGCGGCCATCAAGGCCGTGAATCTTTCGAGCTGGCAGATCGCGTGCTTCCGCTCGGGCATCGCAGCGGTGGCGCTCCTTCTGTTCGCACGCGAGGCGCGCCGCGGCTGGAGTTGGCGGACGTGGCCGGTCGGGCTGGCGTACGCGGCGACCGTGCTGCTCTTCGTGAGCGCCACGCGGCTCACGACATCGGCCAACGCGATCTTCCTGCAGTCCACCGCGCCGCTCTACATCCTGCTGCTCTCGCCGTGGCTGCTGCGCGAGCGCGTCACGCGCGGCGACGTCGCCTTCATGCTCGCGGTGGGGGGCGGTCTCGCCCTGTTCTTCATCGGGCCCACCGAGGCGCACGCCACCGCGCCGGATCCGGCCACGGGGAATCTCGTGGCGCTGTGCTCGGGCGTGAGCTTTGCCTTTCTCGTCATGGGCATGCGCTGGCTGGGCAGCGCGCCGCGAAAGCCTGATGCCGGCGTCGTGGCGCCCGGGGGAGTGGCCGACGCCGATCTCGACGCGCTGCGCGCCGGCGGCGTCGGCGTGCGCGGGGCGGATCGAGGCGACGGCGGCCTGGCCTGCGTGGTGCTGGGCAATGTGCTCGCCTTCGCGCTTGGCCTGCCCTTCGTGCTGGCGGGGCCCGCGCCCTTCGACGTTCCGGCTGGCGACTGGGCCGTGCTCATCTTCCTCGGCGTCGTGCAGATCGGTGTGGCTTACGCGCTGCTCGTGCGCGGACTGCGCCACGTGCCCGCCTTCGAGGCCTCGGTGCTGCTGCTCGCCGAGCCCGCGCTGAACCCGCTCTGGAGCTGGCTCAAGCACGACGAGGTGCCCGGCACGCTGGCGCTGGTCGGCGGCGCGATCATCCTGCTCGCCACGCTGGCCAAGGCGTGGTCCGGTGCGCGGAAAGCGGCGCCGCGCGAGCGTGCGGCCGCTGCCTGCGGCACCGACGGCGCCGGTGGCACGGGCGAGGCGGTGTAGAGCAATGCGACCCACGAGTGCGGCCCGCCGTCGGGCATGCGCACGACGCCGGGCTCCTCGAGCAGGAAGATCCGCGCGCCGAAATGGCCTGCGCGTCTGACCGGGCTCAGCGTGTGCCGGCAGCCTGCAATTGCTCGCCGAGTGCCTCGGCCGTCGAGGTGGGCAACAGGCACGCGTGGTTCACGCAGACCCAGGCGCGCGCCTCGCCGGGCGGGGCGACCCGGTCCTCGAGCAGCGACGGCGACTCCACGCCGACCCGTGCGAGCGCCGAGCGGGCGAGCGCGGGGTTGGAGACCACGAGCGCCGCCGGCAGCAGCGTGCCGTGGACCTCGTGGAGCAGCGCGTCGAAGGCCTGGCCCTCGCCGTCGATCACGATTTCGAGCAGCGGACCGCGGGCCATCTCCAGGGCCGCGAGCAACTCGGGAAAACCCTGCGGCATCCGTTCGACCAGCGGGGCGAGGCGCACGATGGCGCGCTGCGCCGCGCGTTGGAACCGCCCGCTGTCGTCCAGCGGCGCGAGGCGCAGCAGCACCTGCAGCGTCACGGACGTCCCCGAGGGGAGGGCGCCGTCCCACACCTCGCGGCCGCGGCCGGGAAGGTGCGGGTCGCTGCCGGTCGTGTCGTAGAAGCCGCCGTCCGGATCCTCGAAGCGGTCCAGGAGCTGGACGGTCAGCGCGAAGGCGTCCGCAACGAGGTCGCCGGCCGCCGGCGACGACGACGCGTCGAGCAGGCCGCGCGCCACGGCGGCGTGATCGAGCAGGTCGGGCTCGCCGCTCGCGACGCCCTCGAAGGTCTGGTGCTTGAACGAGGCGGGGCCGCCCGGCATGAGCTGCTGCTTGATCGCGGTGGCGAGTTCGAGCGCCCGGTCGGCCAGTGCGTCGTCGCGCAGCAGGCCGGCGCTGCGTGCGAACGCCGAGAGCAGCAGGCCATTCTGGGCGGCGAGTGCCTTGCCGTCGCGGAAGGGCTGCGGGCGTCGCGCCCGCGCCGCGGCGAGGCGCGCCAGGCAGTCGTCCAGCCAGGGCAGCAGCGCCGCACCGCGCGGCGCCTCCGTGGGCCAGCCGGCGATGCGGCCGGCTTCGGTGTCGGCTGCCAGCGTCGCGCGCGAAGCCATCGGACGCAGGATCGAGCGCCCGGCCTCGAAGTTGCCCTGGATGTCGGCGTGGAAAAGCGTGGCGAGTGCCAGGCCATCCTGCTCGCCGAGGACGGCCTTCAGCTCGGGGATGGTCCAGAGGTAGACGCGTCCCTCGTCGACATGAGCATCGGGCGCGGCCCGGCCGCGTTCGTCGAAGGGCAGGCTGTCCGCATCGAGCGAGCTGGCATACAGGCCGTCGGGCAGGCGCAGCTCGCGCACGACGAACTCGAAGGTGCGGCGAGCGATCTCGGCGTCCTCGCCATGTCCGGAGACGGCATGCGCCTGGGCGTAGGCCAGGCCCAGCAGCGCGTTGTCGGCGAGCATCTTCTCGAAGTGCGGGACCTTCCAGTCGAGGTCGACGCAGTAGCGGTGGAAGCCGCCCCCGACGTGGTCCTGCAGCGCGCCGCCGGCCATGGCATCGAGCGTCGTCCGCAGCAGCGGCAGCACGTCGGCGCCGTTGCGCCGGTGCTGGCCCAGCAGGAAGGAAATCGTCATCGGCGGCGGGAACTTGGGCGCGCCGAAGGTCCCGCCATGGTCGCCGTCGAGCGAGCCGGTCAGCTCCAGCAGGCCCCGGTTCACCAGTCCGGCGAGATCGAGGGACCCCGGCTCCTTCGGTGCGTCGGCCGCGGGCGTGCCGGCGGTCGCAACGCCGTCGGTCGCTGTGGGGAGCAGCGGATCGTGCAGCAGGGCGTCGCGCAGCTCGGCGGCTGCGTTCAGGACATTCGAGCGCTGGGTGGCCCAGAGGCCGGCGATGTCGGTGAGCAGTTGCCGGAACCCGGGCGTCTGGGCTGTTTCCTCGGGGGCGAAGTAGGTGCCGCCCGCGAAGGCCAGCCCTTCGGGGGTGAGGAAGAGGCTGGCGGGCCAGCCGCCGCCGCCGGTGATGACCACGAGCGCCTGCATGAAACGGCTGTCGATGTCCGGGCGCTCCTCGCGATCCACCTTGATGGACACGAAGTTCTCGTTGAGGAGCCGCGCGCACTCGGCGTCCTCGAAGGTGTCGTGCTCCATGCGGTGGCACCAATGGCAGGCGCTGTATCCGATGGACAGGAAGATGGGGCGGTCGAGCTCGGCGGCCCGCGCGAAGGCCTCGGGTCCCCAGGGATACCACTCGACGGGATTGTCGGCGTGAGCGCGAAGGTAGGGGCTGGTCGCATGCGCAAGTCGCCAGCCGCCGGTGCGCGCTGCGAGAGCCGCCTGCTCGCCCTCTGCCTGTCCGGATCCCGGCGCGGCGCAGGCCAGCAGCAGCAGGGCCACGGTGACGAGCTTCATGCGGAATGTCCCCGGGCTGCTACGATCACGCGCCATCGTAGAGGAAGTGTTCATGCGTGTCTTTGCCCTGTCCGATCCGCATCTCTCGCTGGGCACGCCCGGCAAGCTGATGGACCGCTTCGGGCCGCAGTGGGTCGATCACGCTCGTCGCATGGCGACCGCATGGGACGCCGTCGTCAAGCAGACCGATCTCGTGCTCGTCCCCGGCGACATCAGCTGGGCGCGCGATCTGCAGGGCGCCGCGCCCGATCTGGCGTGGCTCGCCGCACGTCCTGGTACCAAGCTCATGGTGAAGGGCAACCACGAGCACTGGTGGCCCGAGTCGCGCGCGCGGCTGCGCACCGTGCTGCCGCAGGGCGTGCACGCACTCATCGGCGATGCCGTGCGTTTCGGTGAGGTCTCCATCTGCGGCACGCGGCTCTGGGACGTCCCCGGCGTCAGCTACCACGATGTCATCGCGTGGCAGGGCGAGCCGATCTCGCCCGAACTGACCCCGGAAGATGCAGCCGCCGCGCGCAAGGTCTACCAGCGCGAGCTGCAGCGCCTCGACCGCGCGCTCTCGGAGCTGGACGGCAGCGCCAAGGTGCGCATCACGATGCTGCACTACCCGCCGGTGGGGCCTGCCGCCGCGACGGGCAACGCGGGGCCGCCGGCCAACGAGCTCACGGCGCGCTTCGAGCAGGCCCTGGTGCACCATGTGGTCTTCGGGCACCTGCACTCGCTGGCCCCCGCTGCCCGCAAGCGCATCGGCGGGGTGCGCAATGGCGTCCGCTACCACCTGACCGCCTGCGACTTCATCGACTTCGCGCCGGCGCTCATCGCCGAGGTCTGAGCTCCCGGCCCGCATCCTGCGAGCTTGCGGCCCGCAGGTTCCACGGGCTGCCTCCCGCTTCCACGCCTGGACGGGAAAGGCATGCATCGCAGCGGGCGCGGCCTGCCGTGTGATGGAGAGGCACTGCCTCAACATCCCACGGCGCCCCGGAGCAGGGTGCGCGAACTTCTGGCGCGGCACGAGGGCCTGAATGGCACCCGGGGCATCGGCCGGAACTCGGGTTTGGTTGAAAGCTCGCGCTGGCCTATCATCCCGCGCCGCCTTCGGGTGGCCATGCACTCGGCCCCATCGTCTAGCCAGGTCTAGGACACCAGGTTTTCATCCTGGCGACACGGGTTCAAATCCCGTTGGGGTCACCACTTCCCCCCAGGCAGGCGGAATGGGGGGCTGCGGGGTCCGTCGTGGATCGCAATGTGTGGCGAAAGGGGCCGTACGGTGCGCGCGAGCCATGGCAGGCTCGCTGCGTGGCGACACGGGAGAGTCCTGCTCGGCGCAGGGATCGCTCTCTTGCTCTGTAAGCGTCCGGGCAGGCTTTCCGCAGGCAGTTGAGGCGCCGACCTGCGGTCGTCCTACTGGTGCGCATGAAGACCAGGACCGTGCGCCGATCGTCCCGCGAGAGTGAGAGCTACCACCGGACGCTGCTGCGCGAGCAGG
>JBBQUR010000038.1:0-7014 GCA_038212275.1 Planctomycetota bacterium | reverse complement strand
CCGATCACGTCCCCGGCGACGCGCTGACCAACTCCCTGCACACCTCTCTTCTCACCTCACCACTGAAATCCCGGAGGTGGCCGCGCCGGGTGCCGCACCGGCGCTTCCGTCGGCAGCCCCAGCGAGGTCAGGATCGCTGCCGCCACTGCAGCCGGCGTGATCGGCGTGAGAATCACGCGCCGGCCGCCGCAGCCCGCGCAGTGCAGCACGTCCAGCGCGAAGTCGCGCTTCATCAGCTCGGCCCACGGGTAGCGGCGGGCATGGCTGGCGGCGCAGTGATCCCGGCGGCCTTCCTGCCCCGAGCTTGGAGGCCGGCGCACTCGAACCACTGACCCGAGACACGAGTGCGCGTGGCTCTGAAGTTCCTGCCCTGACCGCGGCCCGAGCGACGAGCATTGCGGGAAGTGCCGGCCCGTCACACCGCACCGCGCTTCCCGATGACGTGGGAGCGGGCCATCGGTCCGCGCCATCACCTCCCGGGAACCCCACCATGTCTCTCGCCCGCACCGCGCGCCGCGCCGCCCTGCTCCTCGCCCTCGCGCCCGCCGCCGGCGCGCAATACATCCAGTGGACCTTCGGCGACGACTTCTCGACGCCCGGCGATCTGGTCGGCCAGTCTGTCGCGCTGCTGCACGACGCGGCCGGCGTCGGCCACCACGGCGTGGTCGTCGGCGCGCCCGGCGACACGGATGGCCTGTACGGCGGCTCGGCGTGGGTGCTGCGCGGCGACGGCTCGGCCGCGGTGCTGCACAACCACCACGGCGTGCTTGGCTCGGAACTGGGCTACGCCGTCGCCGCCGTGGGCGACGTGAACGGCGACGGCCGCGAGGACTACGCCACCGGCGAGCCCGGCAGCGACCTCGCCTTCACCAACGCCGGCGGCTTCATCGTGTGGTCGGGCGCGACCGGCACCTTCCTCTACGAGCGCTCCGGCCCGAAAGCCGGCGCGCGGCTGGGCGAGGTGCTCGCCCCCGCCGGCGACGTGAACGGCGACGGCTTCGACGACTTCCTCGCCGGCGCGCCCTCGTGGGACGGCCCGCTCGGCGTGCTCAACCCCGACCGCGGCTACGTCGCGCTCTACAACGGCAAGACCGGCGCCATCCTGAAGACGTGGACCGGCGCCAACAACGGCGACCGCCTCGGCGCCGCACTCGCGAAGCTGCCCGACCTGAACGGCGACGGCTTCGCGGAGTTCGCGCTCGGCGAGCCGGGCCTCGAAGCCGGCTCACCGTTCTCCATCGTCGATGCGGGCGGCTGCCGCGTGTACAGCGGCAAGACGCAGAACCTGCTCCTCGAAGTCACCGGCACGGGCGGCTCCGAGGAGCTGGGCTCGAGCGTGAGCGCGCTGGGCGACTCGGACGGCGACGGCAAACTGGAGTTCGCGGTGGGCTCGCCCGGCTGGTCGGCAGGCAAGGGCCGCGTCACGGTCTACGAGGGCAAGACGGCGGCCGTCGTCACCACGCTCACCGGCATCGATCTCTCGACGGCGGACCACTTCGGCGCGGCCGTCGGCCCGGCGGGCGACGTGAACAAGGACGGCCACGACGACCTCATCGTGCTCTCACACCAACTGCACCCCACGGCGTCGTCGTACGGTCAGGTCCGCTCGGGCGCCGACTGGTCCCTCTACGGATTCACCTTCCCCGGCCTGCCGGGCAGTGGCCTGGGCACCTCGCTCGCCAGCGGCTTCGACATCAGCGGCGACGGCTGGCCGGATGCCGTCGCCGGCCTGCCGAATCACAGCCTCGGCGCGGACGCAGGCTTCGTGCGCGGCTACGACTTCGTGATTCACCAGGGCGACGTCGGCGTACCCGCCTTCGGCCTCGCCACGCTGGACATCTACGGCACCAAACTGTTTCCGGGCGGGCAGGCCGACTTGCTCATCACCGGTGCGCCGGCGAACAAGCCGGTCTACCTGCTGGCGTCGCTCGCGCAGAACCCCGTGCCGTTCAAAGGTGGGACCCTCGTGCCGGACCTGAGCCCGGGCCTGACCCTCATCCTGATGGCGGACGCCAGCGGGCGCGTGTTCATCCCCGGCCTTCCCGGCGGCGCGCCGGCCATCACCTTCATCTACGTGCAGGCGGCGATGAAGGAGATCAGCGCACCGCAAGGCTGGTGGCTCACCAACGCGGTGATGATGAGCTTCTACCCGTGAGGGCGGGAAGGCGCGCGGCGCGACGGGACTCCGCTCGGAGCGGCCGCGCAGCGCACGGGGCGTGCGGAGGTCCAGCGCGGTGCGTTATGGCCGGTGCTGACCGCCCTTTGGCTCATGTGGACATGGTTGCAGCTGTCGCCCTGCTCGGAGAGCGCCACCACGGTGTTCGAAGTCATGCTGTTCGGCGGCGGCGCGCTCCTGTGCTTGCATGACTGGTGGCGCAACGTCGTCGCAAGCAAACGCATCGAGCGCTTCCGATCGACGATGGGACGGGAACTGGAAGAACGCTTGATCGCCCAATCCGCCACGCGCGAAGGTTGAGGTTGAAGCTGCACTCGTTCGGCCCAGGCCAGGCCGGCACAGGCAACCGGATCTCGACCAGCCTGCCGCTGGCAGCGGGCGGTGGGTTCAGCCCGCTCGAGATCCGTTCGAGGTGCACGTGAACGGTTCGGCCAGCTTGTCAGCATCTCGATCAACTCCGTGCCGGGTGGCGGGCGTGCGCGTCCGGAGGAAATGAGCCGCGTGCGATGGCCTGCGTGAACACGTGCATCGAGCCACCGTCGCCGGCGACGTCTTCGTGGTGTCTGCGGCCGGCGTCAAGCGCCGCTTGAGGGATCACGCCTTCCTCGGGACGGCGTGAACATCACGTGCAGCCCTCGATGGACGCGACGCGGCCCGAAGCAGCAGCCAGTTCGTCGTAGATCGCGCGGTGGCCTTCGAGCATGGCCGCGAAGGTGAATTGTTCCGCGACGGTGCGGCGGTTGGCCGCACCGAGGCGTTCGCGCAGCGGACCGTCCGCCGCGAGTCGGGTGAGTCGGTCACCGAGCTGGACGTCGGCATCGCCGGCTCGCGGATCGACGAGGAAGTCCCGCTGCTCGCCGGGGAGCATCCGCGGCACCTCGCCCACCGCGGTGGCGAGGACCGGCAGCCGGGTCGCCATCGCTTCGAGCAGCGAGAGCGGCATCTGCTCGCTGTCCGAGGTGAGCGCGAAGAGGTCGAGGGCAGCGAGCCACGGGCGTGGGTCGCGCTGCTCGCCCGCAAAGTGCACCCGGCCACGTAGCCCCGGGCCGTCGGCGAGCTGTCGCAGTGCCGCCTCTTCAGGCCCGGCGCCGATGAGCACGACCCGCCACGGCGCCGACGAACAGGCCACGGCGCGGAGCAGTCGATCGAAGCGCTTCACTCTCCGCAGCTCACCGAGCGCCCCGACGAGCAGGTCCCCGGGCTCCAGACCGATCGCCTGCCGCAGCGGGCCAGTGCGGTCGGCCGGAACGTGGCGCGCGAGGTCGACGCCGTTGTCGATGCGCGCGACCCGACTCGGCGCCACTCCGAAGCGTCGCGTCGCGAGTTCCGCGAGGCCCGCGGACACGACGACGACCTTTCTGCAGCCCGGGAGCATCAGCCGGCGATACGCCACACGCCGGCGCTTCAGCGCGAAGGCCTCGCCTGCTGTGAAGCCGTCCTCGTGGTGGACAACGCCGCGCAGGCCGAGGGAACGCGCGGCGAGCAGGGCGTCCAGCGCGGCGAAGCCGTAGGTGAAGAGCGCGTCGGCACGCGCGGAGGCGATGAGCTGTCGCAGGCGCCATGCCGTGCGCAGCGAGCCGGCGCGGGGCGGCGCGGGCAGCAGTTCGATGCGCAGGTCGCTGGAAGCGCGGGCGGCCGCATCACACCGGCCGTCGAGGGCGACGACGACGTGCTCGAAGCGCGGCCCCAGCGCCTGCCACAGCGCGAGGCTGCGCATCTGTGCGCCGGCCGCGACGAAGGTCGCGAACACGTGCAGGCAGCGCAGGGGCGGCCGAGATCCTGCTCGCGCACCTTCATCCACGGCCGGGCGGGCATTCACGGCCGGGCGGGCGACCATGACCGGGCGGGTGCTCGCCGATCCAGCGCTCGTCGGCGGGTTCCGCGGCGAGCTGCCAGCGCGCGTCGACGGTGACGCGGACGCGGTCGGAGACGTTGTCGAGCGACGCGTGCATCACGAAGGGGGAGAAGACGAGCACGTCGCCCGCGCGGAAATCGGTCGTCAGCCATCGGCGACCGAACTCCCGCTGGACGCCGTGCGGGTTGTGGCTGTACTTGCCTTCGCTCACCACCTTCCAGTGCCGGAAGCGGATGCGGCCCCAGAGCCGGTCGCGGTCCACGTCCAGGTTCCAGTAGCGCTCGCGCAGGCTCTCGATGAGGTGCGACCTCTCGAGCAGCATCAAGGCGCCTGACGTGCGCGGGACATCGGCCAGCGCGATCCACGCGGTGCAGAGCCGGTGAGTTCCCCGGCCCATGTACACGATGTCGCAGTGGGGCGTGGTGGAGTGGCCGGGCGGCACCATCCGCAGCCAGACGTGGTCGAGCATGCGTGGCGTGCCACCCAGCAGCCTGGCAAAGGTGTCGACGAGCGGCGCCTCGCGCAGCAGGGCGCGGACCTCCGGGAGCGCTCCCAGCTCGGGCATCACCCGCTTCCCCGCGAGGCGGCCATTGGGCCGGGCTTCCTCGGCCGGAGCATCCGGCGCGAGCGTCCCGCGGCGACGAAGTTCCTGCAGCACGGCATGCCGCGCGCTCGCCACCGGCTCTGCCGCGAGCAGCCCGCGGGCGAGGAAGTAGCCCTCGTCGGCCATGCGCGCCCGGAGCAGCTCCGGCGTGGCGCTGGCCGCATCGAGCGAGGCGAGCTCCCCGAGGGCGTCTTGCCCCGTGCGCAGCGCGACGCCGTTGGAGGTCAACCTCCCGACCGCCACCGGACTCATGGGCAGACCTCCGCGGTGAACAGCGTCGCGGGCGCGCGGGCGAGGATGCGCTCGTAGATGCCGATCACCTCACGGGCGTTGCGCTCCCACGTGTAGCGGCGCGCCACGAGGGCCCTGCCGCGCTGCCCGAGTCTCGCGGCGAGGTGCGGGTCGCCTTCGAGGCGCAGGAGCGCGCGAGCGATCTGCCCCGGATCTCCCGGATCGATCAGCAACGCCTCCTGCTCGTGCCTCACGATTTCGGGAGTTCCGCCGACGCGCGAGAAGACGCCGGGCAGCCCGGCCGCAAGCGATTCGAAGAGCACCGTCGGAATGCCTTCGGAGTGGGAGGGCAGGACGAAGGCGTTCGCGAAGCGCATCCAGGCGGGGATCGCGTCGGGCGCGACTTCGCCGACGACCTCCACGCACGCGCCGAGGCGGAGCCGGGCGATGGCATGGCGCAGTCGCGGACCCAGCTCGTCGCGTCCGACGAGGAACAAGCGGAAGCGCTTCGGCCGCAGGGCTTCGAGCCGAGCGAGGGCCTCGAGCAGCTGCGGCGTCCCCTTGCGCTCGCACAGGTAACCGACGCAGAGGATGTTGAACGTCGCCGGGTAGCGGCGGCGCAACGCTGCCGCCACCGGGTCGTCGACCCGGTCGCCCGCGAATGCTCCGGGATTCACGCCGTTCGCGACGACGGAGCCACGCGCGCCTAGCGTCTCGCCCGTGAGCTCTTCCGCCAGGGCCCGGCCGTTGGCACTCACGAAGATGGTGTGGTCGCTGGCGAGCAACGCCGCGCGGACGTGCTCGCGCGCCCTGCTGCCCCACGCGGGAGAGTCCACGATGCAGGTGCGATGGACGGTCGTGACGACCTTGACGCCCGGGAGAAGCTCGTCGCGCAGCCGGTGCGCGGCGTGCCCGCAGGGGTAGGAGCCGTGCGCGTGCACGATGTCGAAGGGCCAGGTCGCGTGGAGTGCCGCGAGACCGGGGAGCGTCGCGTCGGCGAGCCAGTCGCCGACGCGCTCATGGAACCAGTGACGCGGGAGCGTGACGTAGCGCGCCCGCACGACGTCGATCCCGTCGCGCGATTCGGAAGCCGGCACGTGGTTCCAGTCCCGGTACTTCTGCTTCATCCAGCGGATCGCGAGAGGCGTGCGGGGCACGGGCTGGACGACGCGGACATCTACTCCGGCGCGGCGCATCGCGGTCACCTGCCGCTGCACATACGCGCCGAAGCCAGGTGCGCCGGAGTGGGGATACAACTGCGTCAGCACGACGACTCGCAGCCGTGCGCTGCCGCGGACTCGTGGTGACGACTTCAATGTGCGGGCCCCCTGCGCTCGCTGGCGCGGCCTTCCCGTGATCCGCTCGTGCAACGGTTCCCGGGACTCCGGCGGAACCCATCACGGCCGCTCCCCGCAGCCTTGAGTCGACCGCGGCGCGGTCCGTCGTGAGCGCGCCATGCTACCGCAGGTGCGCGATTCCTGCGCGCCCGCCGCGCGCCACACGCTGCCGCGGGCGCATCAGACGACCTGGCACGCATTGCTGACGCCGGCGGCGGCGCTGCGAGGGGCGATCGTGCTGCGGGCGGGGCGTTCGGCGCGTGATTCTGGCGGCGATCATGCAGTCGGCGGTGGTGAAAGCGATGCTGAACTCGCTGGGTCTGCCCGCCAGTGCGCTTCGCGTGGTGCTGAAAATGGGGACCTCGTCGTCGCTCCAGAACTGCTCGGGGTAGGCCCTGCGATACCACACAGCAAGCTCTTCGCGGCTGTGCACATCGAGCGCGATCCGCGGCGCGGCATCGCTGCTCCTCGCTCCGCTACGCTCGCGGCCGGCTAAAGTCGCCGACATTTCTGCTCAACAGCCACGGCCTGCCGCCCGGCGCACAGACCCGCTTCGTTCACGTCCCCGGCGACGCGCTGACAAACTCCTCGCTCACCTCTCACCACTCATCTCCCGGCGGCGGCCGCGCCGCGTGCCGCACCGGCACTTCAGTCGGCAGACCCCGCGAGATGACCTTGCCCCATTTCGGTGGACACATGGTTAAGCCTCAACGGGCATCGTAGCCGATGCCGTTGGAGCGGGACGGGGGGAGCCGCGCGAAGCCAGCCCTCGGCTGGCTGAAGCGAAGCGCGGCGTTCCGGGGGCGGAGCC
>JBBQUR010000037.1:0-14074 GCA_038212275.1 Planctomycetota bacterium | reverse complement strand
GGCGGGGGAGATGACCGCACGCGGCTCGACGGCCATGGCGAGCGCATCGGCAAGGCTGACGGTGTTCTTCGCTCGAGGGCCGCGCGGGCCTGGCGACTTGCGGGTTGACGCCGCCCCCGTGGACTCGACGGCGGCGCCAGGTTTGCCGCCCATTGCCGCAATCTCCCAGTCAAGGGCGGCGAGTTCAGCGACCAGCTTCTCGCGGCGGGCCTGAAGCTGGCCGTTTGCCCTCTCGCGGCGATCGATCTCTACGCGGATCTCAGCGAGTGACAGAGCGGATACGTTCGTCATGGCGTGCAGTGTCCGATTGGTGGGGGCGTCGGTGTGCTCGGTGATCCGTGACGTGGCGTCCGGTGCCCGAGGTGCCGGCAGATACGACTTCCGGGGATCGAGCGCGCGCACGAAGTCCGACTTCATGATCATCCCGATACCCTCAGCGCGCGACTACTTCGGCGAGCGCTGTCGTCGCAGCCGCCTTCGCGGTGCCTTTGCCCTTCGTCGCGCGCTTGGCAGACTTGCGCTTCGCCTTGCCCGGCTTCTTACCCTTCGGCGCGGTAGCCTTCCCGCCGCCCACCTGGTACTGCCCGCGCCCGAGCTTCTTGAAGCGCGCGTCTTTGCCGAGGGCGTTCGCGACGATCATCCCGAAGTTGGCGCTCGAGCTCTTGTAGCCGACCCTCTTGGCGGCGACGGCTGCCTCGGCGGGCGACACCGTTTTTCCGATCGGCACTCCCTTCAGGATCGCATCGACGAGGCTCATGGCGTTCTTGGCGCGCTTGCCCTTCGGCCTGCCGACCTTGCCAGGCTTGTTCGCGCTGCTCTTCGGGCGGCCGGGCTTGCGGCCACGGCGGGCGGGCGCCGCATCCATGCCGAGGTCTGCCAGCTCGGCTTCGAGCGCGGCGAGCTGCTTCGATATCGCCGCGCGCGTGGCCTGAAGCTTTGCGGCCCCGGACTCGCGGCGGGCGAGTTCGCGGCGGAGGTCGGAGACGGCGACGTTCTTGAGTTTCATGGGCGAGGTCCTTTCACCGGGATGGAGTCGATATCTAACTCCGGATCGCCTGTGATTCAATCGGCATGTGAAACGAGACAACACAATCACCCGGAGCATGAACGTTCGTGGCGCATCTTGAATCAGAAATTGCTCGCCTCCCGCCGGGCGTCGCGGAGCATCTGGGACACTACGTGTACCTCTACATCGACCCTGTGACGGGCCGGCCCTTCTATGTTGGGAAGGGAAAGGGGGCTCGCGTGCTCGCCCACATGAACGTGACGGGCGAATCTCGCAAGGCCCAGAGGATCGCTGAACTCAAGAGTCGTAAACTGGTGCCGCGCCTTGAGATTCTCGCCCACGGGCTCCCCAGCGAGGAGGTGGCATTTCGCATCGAAGCGGCCGTGATCGACCTGCTCGGCCTCGACGACCTCACTAATCTCGTGTCCGGCTGGAAGAGCCTCCAGTTCGGCAGGATTCCGTTGAACGAATTGATTGTCTACTACGGGGCGAGACCAGTGGACATCACCCATCCGGCGCTGCTGATTCGCATCAACAGGCTCTATCGTCACGGAATGTCGGGAAACGCCTTGTACGACTCGACGCGGGGATGCTGGAAGCTCGGCAGCAGGCGTGAGACCGCGAAGTTCGCCCTCGCCGTCTTCCACGGCGTGGTGCGCGAGGTCTACCGCATCGAGAAGTGGCACCAAGCGGGCACGACGGAATGCCGGTCGGGGCTGTTTCCCGACCGGAGGCCCAGCAGCCGTTGCGAGTTCACTGGCTACGTGGCGCCGCCGAAGATCCGAGACAGGTACTTCGGCAAGTCCGTCGAACAGTACTTCCGCAAAGGGCAGCAGAGTCCTGTCGTGTATGTGAACTGCTGAGTCTGTGGCGATCCCGAAGATCGAGTCGGTGTATGCTCCTACTGTGGAGCCGAGGGGTTGCCTTCATCAGGCGTGAAACGCTTTTCCCCTTCTTCCCCTTTTGCGAGCGTTTCCCTTCGGCTCCCCTTCACTCGCGGCGTCAATGGGCCTGCGCGGGTCGCGACCGTCGCCGGCATGTGCCCGGCCTACGCCTGCTGCTCGCGCCCCTGCGTCCCGATCCCCAACTCCCGCAGCAGCATCGCCCGAGGCGGCGGCATTGGCCCGGCCGGGGTTGCCGTGTCCGTCATCGTGCGCACGAGCAATGCGACCTGCTGCCGGCCCGCTTCCGTTCGGCAGGCCGCGCGCGGCGACACGTTACCGAGAACTGGCACGGGCTTGTCGAGCCATTCGACGTACAGATCGTGCACGACTCGCTCGTACTGCCGGCGCTGCTCCGGTGTCGGCGGCTCGCGTGAGGCCTTGCTCTCGAGCCGGTCATCGAGCGGCCGCTGCGCGTCGAGCGCCCGGATCGTCGCGGTGTCGAAGCGCACGCCCGGCAGCTTCTCGATCCACTTGCGGGCCCGCGCCAGACGCTTCGCCGAGTTGACTTCGAGAACGAGCCGGTCGTCGATGAGTTCGAGCCGACCGAGCACGCTGAGCCGCTCGCCCTTGCGATCCGATGTGTCGGGCCGTACCCAGTCCCAGGCCATGTCGCGTTCGTCGCGATCCAGATCCGAACGTTTGTCGAGATCCCGCGCGCACATCTCGGGGTTCAACACTCGAAACGTTGCAGCCTGAAACTCCATCGGCTCACCGTCGGAGTTGCCGATGCGCGGCTGTCTGGCATCTCGGTCGACCGCCAGCTCCCACAGCCGGCCCGTGAGCTGAGGCAGGCGCCGCAGGCACCCGGCCGAGAGATCGGCACCCTGACGCTCGAGCAGGTCGAGCGCCGCGCCCATGTCGCGAGCGGCGAGCGGCGGCCCGGCGAGCGAACAGAAGTCCCAGCTCCCGACGCGCATCAGGCGCAACACCAGAAACATCCCCGGACTGACGCTGCCGGACAGCCCGCGTTCGCTCACCGTCGTCCGTTCGCCGGACAGCACATCTTCCACGTCCAAGCCATCGCCCGGCCGCACCGCGTCCACGCGGTAGATCGACAGCCGCGCGTCGGCGCGCCCCCGCCACAGTGCCCTCTCGACGGGAGACGTCGCCGGATCGGCCAGCCGTTGCTCCAGCAGCGTGGTCCCGCCGACCCCTGGAAACCAATCGGCGAAGACCCACTCCATGAAGCCGCCGATCGGTTGAAGACCGGAGCACTGCTCCAGGGCCTGCTTGGCGCGGGGGAAGCTGCCGAAGTAGCGCGCGAGCATGCGCTTGTTGAGAAGCTGGGCGTCCGTAACGGCTTTGACGAGGCGGCCGGTGATCACAACGTCGGCCAGCTTCCATTCGTCGAGCGTCTGGGGAAGGCCGCCCGTGTCCCATGGCGTGAGCGTCGGCACGTCATCGTCCGTCGCTGCCGGCGTCGTGTCTGCGGACGGCGCGGTCGTCGTGCCCGCGGGCCACTGCACGACGTGCGCTCGCACGCGGACCTCCGAGGTGGACGCGTCCGACTCCTCGACCACCAACTCCATGATCCGGCGGCTGCGCTCGTCGACCGGCTCGGGTGTGAACTCTCCTGACGCGTGGGCCGCGAGCACGGCGCGGATGGCCGTTGTGAGCAACTTCCACTCGGAGCGGTTGGCCGGGCGCGCTCTCCCGCCGACCGGTTTGCACAACGCCAACGGTGCCAGCGCATCGCGTCGGAGCTGCAAGCCCGCGGCCTGCACCAGCGCCCGCAACACGGGCTCGATCTCGTGCAGGGGCTGGACGGTCACGCCGTAGCTGGTGACATCGGAGAGGACGGACACATCGTCTCCCTCGGTCTCCATGAGCCGGAGCATCGCCGACAATGCCTGCTCGCCGCGCACGACGTTGATGCCGAACTGCTCGCCCGACTGGCCCATGATGCAGCCGACCAACGGCGCTGGTTGGCCAGGTAGCCGGAGCAGGAACAAGGCTTCGCTGGCGACCTCGGCCCAGAGTTGGCGCGCGTGCAGCTCGAGGGCTGCCTTTACCAGCGCGGCGGCGATGCGGTCGGGCTTGGTCACGGCGGGGCAGCGTATCAGGGCACGTGAGGGCAGGGCAGTCTCCCGATCAACGCCCCATGGACGGCCCGACCCAAGACTTCTCGGACCAGGAGCAGGTGCCGAAGCGGATCGTCATCCGCGGAACGATAGCGGGAGTCCTTGCGACTGTCGTCGCGGCACACCGGAGCCGCTCTGAAGAGGGACCCATGGGGCTCCGTGTCGAGGACGAAGCGGCCATGTCGGTGCCGGAGGGGACACGCGGCGGGCGCTGCGGTGGGTGACGGGGCGGGTTTTACCGAGGCCTTCCGGACAAGGGAGGGGGCGCTGCGGATCGGGCCACTGAAAAACGCGTTCCGAATGTCCGACAGGAGGAACCAATGAATCCCGACGCTGCGCTCAAGCTGACCTACGACGAATGGAGTGCGATCCTGGACAGGGAACTGCAAGTCCTCGTCGTGGACAACGAAGGCCGCCGCCGATGCGAAGGCGATCGAGCTCTCGCACTGCCGATCAGTCGCGAGAAGGCCGAGTCCTACTACACTTGGAACTCGTTCGTGCGCCGGCGTGCAGCAGCAAATTGAGGCGCATAGACTGGCGGGGTGACGTCAGGCGCCACGCTGCCGCTGTTCGCCGCCAGTGCCCTCGCCGCGCTGCTGGGCGCATGGTGGGTGCTCCGCGGCAAGGTGGCGGCGCCCTCCGCCCCGCGCTCCGCGCTCCGCCTCGGCGAGAGGCGTCAGCCGAAAGGAACTCACTTGCGCGGTTTGCGTCGCTCGTCGAGCCGTGCTTCAAGTCGCTTGAAGGCCTCCTCGCCGTCCACGAGCTGGCCGTTCGTTGCCTGATCCCAGCCGGCATCGATCTTTCGGCGCACCTCGTCGCGCCACGCCTGGAAGCGACGCTGCTCGTCGGCCTCGTGGTCCATCAGCAGCCGGATGCCTTCTCGGACCACCTCGGCGGCCGTCTGGTAGCGACCGGTCTTGACCTTGTCCTCAATGAAGCGGACCTGCTCGTCGGTGAGGGAAACGTTCATGGGGAAAGGGTAGCTCCGATGTCCTGATGTGTCCACTTATGGCCATCGACCGCCACCGGCCAGGACTTGGGGTCGAGGGCGAGGTGAGCAGTTGGGGCTGGGACCGGAACTGGCGGAAGCGAAGGCCGTCGCGAGTGCGCTTGCTCCGGGGTAGTAACCCGCTCGGTATCGCGCCGGCGCTCGTTGCACGAGCTCGACGGCGGCACGGCGCCTCAAGGCAGGAAGGAGCGATCCGACCTCGAATTCAGCGTAGCGACCGCGATGGAATGGCGCCACGGCAAGCCGAAGTGATTGCGATTGTGTCGGATGGCCCGTGAGCCGAAGGCCCGTTCAGTCGCGGAGCTGGTCCGCTGGCGCGAGCTGGTAGTTCGTGCTGCGACCTCCACCCGGGTTCTGGACGAGAACTCGGAGGTCGAGCAGCTCCTGAATGTCGCGCAGAGCCGTATCGGTCGAGCAGTGCGCCAGCTTGGCGTACTTCGATGTCGTGAGGTGGCCCTGAAAGTCCTCGAGCAGGCGATTTAGGACGCGCCGCTGTCGCTCATTCACCGAGTGTGGGTGGAGGCGCTGCCAGACTCGAGCCTTGTTCAGGACGCTGGCCAGCGCGGTGCCGGCTCCGTCGATCGCCCGGTCCAGGCATCCCAGGAACCATGCCAGCCAACGGGTGATGTCGAGTCCGCCCTTCTGTGCGGCCTCCAGCTCGTTGTAATAGTGCTTGCGCTCCGCTTCGATGCGGGACGACATGCTGTAGAAGCGATCCGAAGTGTCGTCGGAGCGGGCCAGCGCCATGTCGGCAATCGCTCGCGCGATGCGGCCGTTACCATCCTCGAACGGGTGGATGGTCACGAACCACAGGTGGGCGATGGCCGCCTTGAGAACCGGATCGGGGCCTTCCGGCTCGTTGAACCACGTCTCGAACCGCGCCATCTCGGACGGAAGGCGCTGTGCGGCCGGCGCCTCGAAGTGGACCGTCTCCCGGCCGAAGGCACCCGAGACGACCTGCATGGGGTCCGAGCCTTCAGGGCGCCATGCACCGATGGCGATGCGCGTGATGCCTCTGCGCCCGGTCGGGAACAGCGACGCGTGCCAGCCGAACAGCCGCTCCCTTGTCAGCGGCGTCGTGAAGTTGCGGGTCGCATCGAGCATCATCTCGACAACGCCCTCGACGTCTCGGGAGGCGCGAGGCAATCCCGCGACATCGAGACCCAAGCGGCGAGCGATGGACGAGCGCACGGCTTGGGGATCAAGCACCTCGCCCTCGATGGCCGAAGACTTCACGACGTCGCTGGTCAGCACGACCAGGCTCGCCTCGGAGCGAAGATCGAAGCCCAGGGACTGCATGCTGCCGAGTAGCCGGCCCTGCCGGTGGCGCACGGCGGCGAGCGACGAGGCGAGGGCCTCGGCGTCCCACGTGAATTCAGGCCACGCCGGGAGCTCGTGGATGTAGGTGGTCTTGCGCCGCATGGTCGCCTGTGATGGTAGAGGCGGATGGGTCCCAAGGCAACCTATTCGCCGCACGTACTGCGGTGAATGGCCGTGGCATTCACCGCAGGCCTGCGCCAGGAGCCAGCTAGCGCATGACCGAAAGTCGACCGTCACCGACCTCGATTCGGGCCGGGATGGGGTGATCCGAGCACGAATTCGCCGTATGCTCTCGGACGCTGGCAATTTCCGCATTGAACCGAGCGTTGGTGTACCAACGCCGCCCTGGCACGCCGGCCGACTGCCGCGCCGTACGACACCACCACCGCCGGGTCGTACGGATGACGTGACCCCGTTCTTTGGTCCCGTCGCTATGAGAGTGGAACGGATTGAAGGGATCGGGGAGCGGCGCGGGTGCTGCGGCCGGGTGGGGGGATTGCTTACGCCCTGGGGGCGCTTGGATTACTTACGCTCCGGCTGTCATCGATTCATTCCGAGAACTGGCCGCTCATGCCAGTTCCCAGGAATAGCTGGTTCTGGTCCGATCCTCCATGAGGATGGCCTTTTGATGCACCGCAGGCTGATCGATCCGTGGATCTTCCGGAAGTGATGAACGCCAGGGCGGCGGCCTCTGCGGTGATCAAACTGCCGTCGGTCGCTTCGGTTTGCCACGCGTCACCGCTTCAGCAGGTCGTTGCGCTCGGCAACGCTTACGCCGAAGAAAAACCATGAAAGGAAAGGACTCATCATGCTGATCAAGGAGGGATCCGTTTCGATTCCGATTCATTCGGGAGCGAAGACGGCAGAAGTCACCGCGGCCATCAACATGGGAAAGCAGGTCACTGGCTTCCATGTCGCGCTCACCGGGTTCCGCGCTGAATACGCCGGTGGCAAGGATGAAGAAGTCAGGATCCTCAAAGTCGTGGTGGAGCCCGTTGCCCAGGCCGGCCCGTCCAGCACCGTCTCGGTCAGGTGCAAGTTGTGGCTTGCCGACAAGGGCAACGACAACAAGTTCAACGGTTCGGTCTACTTCCTCGTTCTTGCGAACACCCTCGGCGGGCCTCTGCCGATCGGCCAGTCATGAGGCTCATCGATGCAGACAGTGGCCCGGAACGGGTGACTCGAAGCGAGGATGGCGGCCTCAAATTCTTCGTCCGTGTGCCGGGCGTCGTCACCCGGGCCTTCGCCCTGCTTCAAGGCTTCGAACTGAGGACGGAAAGCGGCGATCGACAGCTGAACCGCGCGAAAGTGTTGGCAGCAGCGACCGAATACGCCAGGAGCGGCAATGACACACTTGTGACCGTGCAGGTGCAGGTCCAGATGCCTGATGACGGGAAGGGTTTTATTGCTGTCAAGAAGACCATTGCCGCCAAGGCCTGGGTCATCCTGGTGGTTCCGGAGGCTGGCGAGGTCTGAGCATCCACAATCTCACGTCGGGTTTCGCGCGAGCGCAACCCGACGTGAGCGTTTGTGCTGGCGCGCTCACGCGGCCCGACGAAGCGGAGGTCGAGGATCGTCGAGGCGCCGGTGGTGCACAGTCGGATGGATTGGGCTCGCTGTCCTCGATCCGGGGCCGCGACACGCTGCGCTTCAGGATGATGACCTGCTGCCGAAGGACGGCGTTCTCGAGCAGCAGCTTCTGGCGGTCGATCAGGGCGGCGCGCAGCATCCCGAAGAGCACGCTGGCGGTTGGCATGGGGCGGGAGGTTAGCGAGGAGCCGCGGCCCTTCGCGAGCGGTCCGCCTCAAGTGGCCCTTGCGACTATGTCGAGTATGACATATGCTGTCCCACGTGGCGGCGACGGACAAACCCCTCGTATGGCTTCACGGAGAGATCAAGACGCCGCCGTTCTCGTCAGAGGCCCGTGTCGAGGCGGGCTGGTTACTGAGGCGCCTTCAGGCCGGACAGCCGTTGTCGATGCCGGTCGCCCGTCCGATGCCATCCATCGGACCTCGGTGCCTGGAACTGCGCGTTCAGGACCGCGACCAGAGCTGGCGCATCGTCTGCCGCGTGGACGGCGACGCCATCGTCATCGTGGAAGTGTTCCCGAAACGAACACGCGCGACCCCAACCCGGGTCATCGACACCTGCCAGCGCCGGCTGCGCAGCTATGACGCCCTTTGAGACATCAGGAGACTAACCATGAACAAGAGCAAGCAGAAGCGACTCAAGGCGGCCGGCTGGAAAGTCGGCTCGGCCAAGGAGTTCCTGGGACTGTCGGACGAAGAGTCCGCGCTCATCGAGATGCGGTTGGCTTTGGCGGACAGCCTGAAGGAGCGCCGGCAGGCCCGTCACCTCTCCCAAGTGCAGTTCGCCAAGCAGATCGGATCGAGCCAGTCGCGCGTGGCGAAGATGGAGGCGGCCGACCCTTCGGTCACGATCGACCTGCTGATGCGAGCGCTGCTCGCGCTGGGAGTGTCGCGGCGAGTGCTGGCAGGCATCCTGTCTCGATCTGCGGCCTGAGCGGGCCCCGGACCAAGTTCGGATCGTCGAGAGCGTTCGGGCCGGGAATCTGATGCGCGTGATCTCCGCCCGTGACATGAGCCGCAAGGAACGCCGAGCCTGGGAGTCGACATGAGCATCAAGAAGAAGGTCCCCAAGCACCGCAGCGAGGACGCCGAGCGATCGTTCTGGGCGTCGTCGGACTCGACCGACTTCGTCGATTGGAGCCAGGCCCGGCGGTCCACCTTTCCCCAACTCAAGCCGACGCTGAGGACGATCTCGCTGCGACTGCCCGAGATGATGCTGGCCGAGCTGAAGGCGCTGGCCAACCGGCGCGATGTCCCCTACCAATCGCTCCTGAAGGTCTATCTGGCCGAGCGCATCGCGCAGGAACTGAAGGCCTCGTCGAAGGCGAAGCGCGGCTGACGAGCCGAACGCCTGTTCAGCGCACGCTGTCTCGCGTACGAAGCGGTTGTCGCGTGCCCGACGCGGTTCCTTGAATCGAGCAGGGAACGGCTGCAGAGACCTCGAATTCAGCGGATGCTCTCGGTCGACGACACGTTCCGCCTTCGACCCACCTTTGCTGTACCGGCGCCGCTGCGCTTCGTGAAACTCCGGCGCCGTCGTTCAGCGCTGCAGAATGAGTTGGCGGGCTCACGCCGCCGTAACACGCGCGCGCCGCGAGGGCCATAGCCTCCGGGTGTGCGCCGCCGTCACGTGGACGCGGGCACTCCCATGACAAGGAGAGAAATCATGTACGTTTCAAGAACCCTGCTCGGCGCAAGCCTCTTCGCAGCTTTTGCTGCCATCACGGCCACCGCCACGGCCCAGGACATCTGCAAGCAGACCGCGGTGCTCCAGCGGCGCGCTGCCGAGTCCGACCTGAAGGAAGAGCTGAAGGTGAGGCTGGCGATCTGCAAGAACCTCACGGATCCCGTCGCGATGGAAGCTTGTGAGGCCGATGCCAAGAGCGACTTCAAGGAGGGCAAGGAGGAGATCAAGGAGCAGTACGCGGCGCGCCTCGAACTGTGCGGGCTGCTGGGCCCGGAGGCCTACGATCCCGTGATCGATCCGTCGCAGTTCACCAGCGTGGTCGACAATCCGTACCTGCCGTGGCCGGTCGGCGCGATGTGGATGTATGAATCGCAGACCGACGAAGGCCTCGAGGCGATCGAGATCACGGTGCTCCCGGAGACCCGCGAGATCCTGGGCGTGCCGTGCGTGACCGTCCGGGACGTGGTGACGCTGGGCGGCGACCTCGTCGAGGACACGCTCGACTGGTATGCGCAGGATGCGGCCGGCAACGTCTGGTACTTCGGCGAGACCTCGTTCAGCTTCGAGGGCGGCTACGTCTCGAGCATCGACGGATCCTGGCTGGCCGGAGTGAACGGCGCCAAGCCCGGCATCGTCATGCTGGGGGCGCCCGTCGCGGGCACGACGTACCGCCAGGAATGGGCCATCGCTGACGATGCCGAGGACGCCGGAACGGTGGAGGCCATCGACGCCTCGGTCACCATCGGTCTCGGCAGCTTCGTGAACTGCGTGCAGACCCTGGACTTCTCTCCCGTGGAGCCCGACGCCCTCGAGCACAAGTTCTTCGCTCCGGGCATCGGATTCATCTTCGAGACGAAGGAAGGCTCGACGGAAACCCTCGAGCTCGTGGGTTTCAGCGGCCTCTGATTCCGTGCAGCCTGCGGTGAGCGAAGGGGCTGGCCGCACCAGCCCCTTCGCTTCCGGGCAGTGGCCGCCCTCCCTGTTCGCGGTTTCCATCACATGCTCGTCATGTTCGATCTCGCGATACCTGCTATGGTCCGCGTGCATTCCGGGCGAACAGGTCTCTCTTGCAAGGAGTCTTTCCTTGACCAGAATCATGTACTCGACATTGGGTCTCTTGGTGGCGGGTGTCGCCCTTTCCTGCAGCGGCACGCCCGCGAACGACGACAGCGTTGCTGCGCTCTCCATGAACCGGCCGGTGACACAGTCATCCGTCGGTCGCTCCCCGGCCAATGACGCGGACGACGCGGACGACGCGGATGATGCGGATGAGCAGGAAGTGGACGTGCCGCTCGCACAGGTGCCGCGCATCGTGCTCGAAGCCGCGCAGGCTGCGCTGCCTGGCGTGGTGCTGAGCAGTGCCGAGATGGAGAAGGAAGACGGCCGGACGGTCTATTCGCTCAGCGGCACTCTCGACGGTGAAGAGGTCGAGATCGAGGTGTCCGCCACGGGCGACGTGCTGGAGATCGAGCGCGACTGACACAGGCAGCGCCGCGGGCGCCGCCTAGCGCACCTCGTCCGGGAGTCCGGCGAGCGGCACCGAAACGGCGTGAGCCTCAAGGCACGCGGAGCGTGGAGGCGACGAGCTGGAGGGATTCGCCCCTGGCGCTCGCCTTCACGACACCGACACCCGGTGCATACCACTTCCGCTCGGTCTCGATGTCGGGTGCTTCGCTCGTCTCTTCGACGAGCAGCACGTCCTCATACGTGGCGGCCTTGACCCGCACGGTGAGATCCTGCGCCATGACTGTTGCGTTCGCGACCGCGATCGGGAAGAGATCGTCGGGCTTCCAGCTCTGACCGAGTTCGGGAGCCGCGGGCATGAACTCGGTGGGTTCCGTCGCCGTGCCCGTCGTGGGCGCGTCATCGCCCGCCGTGGGGCCCCCGACCAGCCAGCTCCCTGCGTGAGCCACGATCTCACCGTCGACGTAGTCGTTGACGACCTCTCCGAAACTGTAGACCGTCCCGTCATCGGCCTGGGCGAAGTAGTTGAAGGACACCTCCGCGAGGGCGCCGTCGAGGAACTCCGTCTCCAGCAGCGTCACGCATTCGACGGCCATCCCGCCCACGAAGAAGATGCGTGTCTCCGCGAGGTGCTGCTCCACGATCAGCGATACGGCACCGTCGGCGCGGCCCCGGTAGATCTTCATCGCGCCCGGATCGAACGGCGCATGGGCATTGGTGATCGTCGTGGGCGACGAGAACTTCGGCGCGCCCTCGGGCGCTCCCCCCTGCGGCAGCAACGGAAGCACGAGGAACAATGACAGCAATTCGAGCATGGCAACCTCCCGGGAATCTGGACTGACCCAATGAACCACGTTCCGCCTGCGGAGGGTTACGGCAGGATGACCCCGCCCTCCGGAAGGTCGAGGTGCGCCTGGAAACAGCCCTCGGCGAGCTCGAACGACAGGTGCCCGCCGAGGGCGTCGGCGACGGCGTCCACCATGGCCAGGCCGAGGCCGACACCCGTGGCGTCCGATCGCGCGCCGTCCTTCATCCAGAAAGGCTCCGTCAGGCGCGGCAGGTCCTCGGCGCGCAGACTGCTGGCGCCGTTGGCCACCGTGAGCCTGAGGCTGCCGTCGTGCGGGCTCGCGTCGCAGCGGATCGGCTGGCCGCGCGCGCCGTGCCGCACGGCATTGCCGAGCAGGTTGCCAAAGGCGACGTCGAGCAGCCTCCGGTCGGTGCGCAGCACGAGCCCCTCGCGGATCTCGAGCTGCAGGTCCTGGCCGTTCTGGCGGGCCGACTCCGCGACCCGACTCCAGAGCTGCGCGACGGCAGCCGCCACGGGAATCTCGTCGCGCTCCGGATGCGCGTGCCCCGAGGCGATGCGCGACAACTTCAGCAGCGCATCCACGAGGCCGCCCATGCGCAGCGCGACGGTGTGCCCGGTAGCCACCGCTTCCGCCCGCAGCGCCTCGTCGTCGGGCCAGCGCCGCGCGATGTCCGTGGCCGTGCGCAGCTCCGCGAGCGGCGTGCGCAGCTCGTGCGCGATGTTGCCCGTCATGCGGCGCTCGCGTTCGAAGGCCTGTTCGAGGCGCTCGAGCAGCGCATTCAGCTTCGGCGGGATGAAGCCCAGCTCCTCCGGCAGGCCCGTGAGCGGCACGCGCCGGCTGAGCGTGCCGGCGTCGATGGCATCGAGGCGCTCGCTCAGCACCTTCACGGGAGCCAGCGCGCGGCGCACCGACGAGCGCACCATGAGCACGATCACGAGCAGCGTCACCACGCAGCCCGCCGCAGAAATCAGGGCCACGCCGGACAGCGTGTCGTCCAGGCGCTCGCGCGAGCGCGCGGTCGCGATGACGAAGCGCGGCGGCCCGTCGAGGCCGGCAGGAAGTTCGCCGTCATCCGAACCGGCTTCGATCAGCAGGCCCACCGCGCGCCCGGGCCGGCCGTCCGCGAGCGGGAGGTCCCAGAACACCGGCTCGCCCAGCCCCGCGAACTGCGGCGGCAGCTCGGACGTGCCGAGCGAAGGCGAGCGCGCGACGACGGCGCCGCCGTGCTCGCGAATCTCCATGTACTCCGCGTCCGCGCCGCCGATGTACTCGGCGGCGGAGTCCTCGCCGAGGTGCAGATCGAAGCCGTCCTCGTCCACGGAGACGAGTTTCCCGAGCGCCCACGCCTTGGCAGCGAGCGCCGCGTCGAAGTCGCGCGACACGGCCTCCCGCACCAGCAGCCACGACGCGCTGCCGACGGCGAGCACCGTGAGCCCGAGGCCGGCCAGCAGCCGCACGCCGAGTTCGACGCGCAGCGACCTCATGGCGGCTTGTCGTCCAGCACGTAGCCCAGTCCGCGGCGCGTGTGGATCAGGTCGGACTCGCCGGCGACACCGAGGTGCGAGCGCAGGCTGCTGATCGCGGAGGCCACGACGTTGCTCGCCGGAAAGTTCCGTTCGTCGTAAAGGGCGTCTTCGATCTCGTGCGTGTTCACGATCCGGCCCCGGCGCGCGGCCAGCAGGGCCAGCAGCGCGTACTCGCGGCGCGGCAGCGAGATGGCGCGGCCGCGGCGGGAGTCGATGTAGACCGACAAACAGTGTTGATGCTGCATGAGAGATGGAGGCAGGCCCTCCGGGGACGGGTTGCAGGACCAGTCCTCAAACCGCCCGACGCTGCGCGGGGACAAGCTCCCGGGTAGTGAGCGGATCGGGAAACAACGGGGACAACCCGTCAGGTAAGGATCAGGAAGGCGAACGCGAGTGAGCCGTCGACGAGCTGTCGAAAACCACACAGACGCCATCGAAACCAAGTCACATCGCGGGACTTGGGATGCAGTCCAGCGGCTACCTGCTTACTGGCTGGATGATGACCGGCAGAAAGACGGCGCGATCCTGATTCAGGCTTTCATGCGGAACGTGGGAACCTGGCGCTCCGATGCCAAGGGAGACGTCCAAGAGGTTGGAACCTCAAGGGCCAGAGTACCGAAGCGGAGCGCAGGGGCGGAT
>JBBQUR010000036.1:0-14313 GCA_038212275.1 Planctomycetota bacterium | reverse complement strand
AGGCGGTCGAGGACGAGCTTGCCAACGTCAAGAGTGACCGCGAACGTGTGCGCGCTTTCTTCGGCCACCCCGAAGTGAGCTACATCCGCGAGGCACTCGGATGGTGACACGTTCACTCCCTATCCAATGCAAGACTCAGTACATCCTCGCTTGACAGGGTTGAAGCAGGGGCCCTTCCCTCCGGTACGGTTGTCTTGACGTGCCATCCACGGTACTACGACCCCCTCCAACTTCTCACCCGGCATCGCTTCAGATTTCATTTGCCAACTTATACCGAAGCTGACGCTGGCTGTGGTGCCAGCGACCGGATGAGACCTCCCTTGTTGCTCTGAGCACTGTGACAACATTCCGTTCCCCCTACGCCGGAGAGTTCTTCGGGGCTGCGCTTCAAGAGCCTTCACCCCCTCCATGGCCTTCGCGATTCGCTGAGACGCTCGGCACTCTCTTGCTCCCCTTGCGGGGTTAACTCTTCGACGCTGCAGGATTTCCTTCATGGTACGGACTGCTGCCTTGCGCCCTCTTCACGAGGGGACACTCCGGTTCGCCACCCCGGGTCGCCCAAAAGCAGCGGGAGTCTGCTACGTGGCCCTCTGGCGGTTACCACGACCGGACTTCCACCGGCAAGTCCTCAGAACCTTTCAAGGCACACCAGCGGCGTGTTAGCCAACGGGTGCTACTCATCTTGCATTCTGGCTTCAGCGGGAAGCGTTGCGCGGATTGTTGCTTTGAGTGCCTGCGCGGCATCTGCCGGGTTATCAGGATCCCACTTGATGGTATGGTGGTGACTCGTATCAAAGTGTGTTCCTCTGGTGGTGAACACGTCGTGGCGACAAGTATAGATGACAGGCTTGCCCAGCCCCTCGGCATAACCAGCTTCCCAATACGCTCCTGCGTTAGCATCGGTGAGATCAGCGACGACAAACCGAGCAAGCTGGATTTCCACGCGCAAGCGGGCATCAAGCAAACCCGCAGGCGGCTCTTCATCCAGACGACGAAGGTCAAAGCCAGCTTGTTTCGTGGCCGGCCGTAACTGCTCCCGATAAATGTTGGTAAGTGCAAGGTTGCTGTACGCCATGGCCATGAATGCCCGCCGGCTCACCACGGAGCCTTTCTTGAGTGCGGCATACTCTTGCCATCCAGTGAACGACAGTGAGAGCTGCTGAACTGGGCCAACCTGGTTAGCCCCAATAATAAGCTTACGGTCCAGTAGTGCCTTCAGGATGAAATGAACGCCTGCCGCATCAAGTGCGCCGATGATCGAGGAATACGACACGACCTCGATCGCGACGGTTGTTCCAGGCCCCTCAAGGTTGTCACCTAACCACAGCACCATCCGATCTGCCTGCTCTGCGGGGCTCGGCAATACGGCATCAGTGATCAGCGAGCTAAGAAGCTCGTGCGTGATGAGCGGGTTACGCATCTGGCGCGACATATGCCGGACCGAGAAGCTGATCGCAGCGCCCGTCTTCTTGTTGAGCGGGCCCGAATGGCCAAGCTCTACTGCAAGGGAGCCACTGAGGCCGTACTCACCGCAGCGCGGACAGGCGATATCGACGGCATCGCGAATTCCACTTCTTGAGGCAATGGATACCGCACTTCGGCAGATGAAGCAGTTGCTTGGAAGGTCTCCGTTGGGCGGCATCTTATTTAGCGAAGCTTCATCGTTTGGCTAACGACTCGGCCGCTCAGCAGTCCGGCCGCGCATGGCTGTGTCGCGAAGCCACTCGCGTCACCTGCGGCCGGTCTGCTGCTGCGGCCGGTCTGCTGCAGCGGCGAGTTAGGCGCTGCCCTGACGATCGTGAGCTGAACGAGTCGAAGCAGGACCGCGCCCGACAACACCACCCCGAGAATATCACGCCGCGACATCCTTAGGATTGGGTCCGTAGCGATTGCTTCCGGCCTGGCTATCGCTCACTTGAAAGACCAAGAGGACGATTGCGCCGATGATGGGCACGAAGGCGATCAAGAGCCACCAGCCGCTCCGATCTGTGTCGTGAAGTCGTCGGACACCGACACCGATGCTCGGAATAAGCACCGCGAGAGAGTACAGAATTCCCAGAGGTCCGTAGCCAGTGTGACGGTCGGCGAGACCGGCGAGATTGTCAATAAGGACGAGTGCGAAAATGAAGATCGAATTGAAGAGAAAGAAGATCCAGTACTCCTTGCGGCGGGCCCTGCCACTGAAGACGGTGTACTTCTTCATGACTTCGATGTACCAGTTCATTGGCATCCTCCTGCAGACGTCGTGCGCCTGACTATGATTTCAACGGACCTGCTCAACGAGCCGTGACCACTCCCGCACACCTGCCTATCGCGGCGGGATCGATGGGTATATTTCGTTCGCAAGTCGCTCTCCCGAGATGACTTCGGTACGCACATTCCTTCCCCCGGATGCTGCGATGGGCGCGATCAGCGTATCGCGCCGGAGGATACCACGGGATGACCACAGCTTGTGACCGGAAAGCGTATGCGCCGTCGACGCAGTGTCGAACCTGACCATCTGCTCGCCCCTCTCCCGCAACCCACGTTCTCCGGCGCGCCCGCACCATCAGTGCGTCAGACTCGAACCGCCCCCCGAAACCCCCTCGCCGCATAATACGAAGCCGCTCCATTGTGATACGTGAACACCTTGCCGTAGCGCCTGTCGCAGAAGATCGCTCCCCCCAGCGCCCTGATATCCGGCGGCGTGCTCACCCAGCTCGACGTCTTCATGTCGAACTCGCCCAGCTTCTGCAGTGCGCGATACTGCTCCTCGGTCAGCAGCTCGATGCCCGTGGCGGCGGCCGTGTCGACGGCGCTGCTCTTCGGACGGTTCTCCTTGCGGGACCGAAGCGCTTCGCCGTCGTAGCAGGTGCTCCGGCGACCTTCGGGACTCTCCGGAGAGCAGTCGCAGAAGGTCACCTGGCCGGTCGCCTTGTCCTGGCCGATGACATCCGGCTCGCCGCCCGTGCGTTCCATCTCCTGCAGCACACTCACGGCAGCAGGATGTCCCTCGAGCCGGGTTTGCACCTTGGCCCACGAGAGTCCGGCATGCCGAGGCATGTTCGCTTCGAAGCGATCCTTCAAAGCGCGAATCAACTGCCCTTGTTCCTTGGCTTTCATGCTGCTTGCCATGTGGTGCATCCTCGCCGCAAGTCCAGTCCTCTCACCCCCCGACAATCGCCGAGAACCCGCCGTACACCATGCGCGTGCAGTCGAAGGGCATGTTCTTCGGGTCCATGAACTTGGCCAGGCGCGGGTCCTTCATCACCTTGGCGTTGACGGTGTCGCGGTGCTTGCGCGACTTGTAGACCACGAAGGCGAAGACGACCGTCTCGCCCTTCTTGGTCTTCATCAGCTTGGGGAACGGGATGCCGAACGGCGGCTTCAGGTCCTCGCCGACGCTCTCGCAGTACTGCAGCGCGCCGTGATCCTTCCACACCTTCGCGCCGACCTTGGCCATCGCGGTGTAGGCCTTGAGGTTCTTGGTGGGAATGGGCAGCAGGTAGCCATCGACGTACTTCATGGAATCGCTCCGGGGCATTGGGAAAAGAGGAGACAGGATATCGATCGGTCGCACACCGGCTCCGGGCCGGTCAGTGGTGCGCGGCGCGCCGGTCAGCGGTGCGCGGCGGCCTCGCGCTTTTGCAGCATCGCGTCCACGCTCCAGATGCCGGCGCCCTGCGCGGCGATGAGCAGGAAGACGAAGCAGTAGAGCACGGCGGGCTGGCCGTCGTTCTGCACCGGCCAACCACCGCGCGTCATGTAGTGGAACTGGAAGTACGCGACGGCCATCTCCCCCGACACGAGGAAGGCGGCCGGCCGCGTGAACAGCCCCACCATGACAAGCGCGCCGCCGACCAGCTCGAGCAGCCCGCCGAACCATGTCTGCGAGAAGATTTCCGGTGGCGAGGCCGCGCCGCCCGGCATGCCGCCGAACCAGCCGAGCATGACCATCGAGCCGACCTGGAAGAACATGAGCCCCGCCACGACGCGCAGCAGGAAGTAGGCCAGGGGGGTCAATCGGTTGAGCTGCATCGTCATCGTCCGTTCTCCCGTCGGATGTGGGCTCACATCGTAGCGACGGACCTGGCCATGCGCCCGATGTGCTGTCGCACGCCCGGCCGCTCGAAGGCCACGACGGTCAGGATGCGGCGCAGCGGTTGCCGAGCCGCCGCGCCGGTCCGCTGCCCCGGTCCGCTGCGCCGGTCTGCCGCGCCGGTCTGCTGCGCCGGTCCGCTGCGCCGGTCCGCTGCGCCGGTCCGCTGCGCCGGCCCGCTGCGCCGGTCCGCTGCGCCGGTCCGCTGCGCCGGCCCGCTGCGCCGGTCCGCTGCGCCGGTCTGCTGCCCCGGTCCGCCGCGCCTGGCGGCCGCGCCGCAACAGGCCGCGCTGCCGTCGGGCCGGCCCACATCCGGGCCGTGCTGAATTCAGCTGTCACACGCGCGCGCCGCCACCGATTCCGTCATGCCGGCAGCGGCAGCTTCGGTTTGCACGGCAGCTCGAAGCGGGTGCACGATGCCCTGCCACGACGATCACCCCAAGGAGTCTCCCCATGTCCCTCCGCCTCGCTCCGCTCGCGGCTGCCGCGCTTGCTCTGACCTCATTCGCCGCGCCGCTGTCCGCGCAGACCACGACTGTGCCGATCGACCCCAGGGTCGCTTTCCTGCACGTCAACTCGGACAACGCGCTCAACGCGCCGGCCATCTCGCTCGCGTCGCTGGGTGCCGCGCCCGGCAAGTGCCTGCGTCTGTCGCGCCTCGGCAATTTCGACAACGGCCCGGGCGGCGACACCTTCACGTCGATGATCGGCGTGTTCAGCTCGAGCAGCGTGCTGCTCGCCGGCTCGAACCTGCACCGCGTGCCGGGCGCGATCGACGCCGGCATCGACGTGCTGACCTCGAACACCTACTTCGGCAACCAGGTCACGGACATCGACGAGGACTTCAGCATCTCGACCACCGGCGTCGATGACATCGTCATCAAGGTGCCGGCCGGCGCGGCTTTCCTGTTCGTGTGCCCGTCCGACCAGCTCTTCCAGGACAACTCCGACCCGAACGGCAACTACGCGCTGCAGGTCACGGTCGTCGGCTGCTGGACCAACCTGGGACACGGCCTGGCCGGCGCGGGCGGCACGCCGTTGCTCACCGGCACCGGCACGCTGATCGGCGGCGAGCCGATCACGCTGGACCTCACCGGCGCGAAGGCCAACTCCAGCGCCGCGCTCATCGTCGGTTTCGGCGTGGCCAACGCGCCGCTCAAGGGCGGCACGCTCGTGCCGACGCCCGACCTCATCATCACGGGCCTCCCCACCGGCCCGGCCGGCGCGCTGTCACTTCCCGCCGCGTGGCCCGCCGGCCTGCCGTCCGGCTTCTCGCTCTACTTCCAGGAGTGGATCGCAGACGCCTCCGGCCCCGCCGGATTCGCCGCGACGAACGGCCTGCAAGCCACGACACCGTGACCTGATCCGCAGCCTCGCCGCACCGCGCACCACGCATCACCGCGTACCACGGCTCACCACCACACTTTTCGGAGTTTTCCCATGTCCACCGACCTGCTGTCTCGCATGCCGCTCGCCTCGTTCGCGGCGGTGGCGCTTGCCCTCGTCGCCGGCAGTGCGCTGACGCCGCTCGCCGCACAGACCGTCGTGCCGCTGACCGCCAAGGGGAGCTTCCTGCACGTCAACTCGGACTCGGTGGTGAACGCGGTGCCCGTCGCGCTCGCGCCGCTGGGCCTGCTGCCCGGCACGTCGGTGCGGCTGCGCGTTCTCGGCGACTTCGACCAGGGCCCCGGCGGCGACGTGGTCACGGACACGCTCGGCGTGTTCAGCTCGAGCGCCACGCTGCTCGGCGCGGCGCTGCTCCACCGCGTGCCCGACGCGATCGATGCCGGCGAGGACTTCTTCACCATCACGACCTTCCAGGGCAACCAGGCCACGGACATCGCCGAAGACTTCTTCCTCGGCACGCCCACGTCGCCCGTCGTCACGGTGCTCGTGCCGGCCGGCGCGACGCACCTCTTCCTCTGCGCCTACGACCACTACTACGCCGACAACTCCGACCCGGACGCCGACTACCGCGTGGAGCTCACGCGCGTCGGCACGTGGACCGACCTCGGCCTCGGCCTGGCCGGCGCGAACCCCGCACCTGTCCTCACCGGCTCGGGCACGCTGTTCGCCGGCGACCCGATCTCGCTGGACCTCACCGGCGCCAAGGCCAACTCCAGCGCCGCGCTGTTCGTCGGCGCCGGCGCGGCCAACGTGCCCTTCAAGGGCGGCACGCTCGTCCCCACACCGACCATCATCATCACCGGCCTGCCCACCGGCCCCGCCGGCACGCTGATACTTCCCGCCGTGTGGCCCGCAGGCTTGCCGTCAGGTTTCTCGCTCTACTTCCAGGAGTGGATCGTGGACGCGACGGGTCCCGCGGGACTCACCGCGACGAACGGCCTGCGCGCCACGACGCCGTGACCTGACCCGCCACTGCGGCCCGCGCGCCGCGCCGCAACTCCTCCCCCGGTGCGGCGCGCGGCGCGGCTCCTGCCGGAGTCCTTCACGTCTCGTTCCCGTGAGGCTTGCAGCGCAGCGCTGCGGCCGCCGTCCGTCACCCGGCCGCGCCGCCCTCGCCCTCGAGCGCTTCGGAGAGATTGGCCAGCGCGCGGAAGAGGCGCTGGCGTGCGGCGGCTTCGCTGCAGTTGAGCTTCTCCGCGATCTCCGCGCCGGTGAGGCCGGCGATGCGCGACATCACGATGATCTCGCGCTCGTCGTCGGCCAGCTTCTCGAAGGCGCGCTCGATGCGATCCATTGTCTCGCGGCCTGTCGCCATGGCGCTGGGCGAGCAGAAGGAGCGGTAGACGTCCAGCACCTGCGTGTCGCCGTCGGGGCCCGGCGCGTGCATCGGCACCTCGCGGGCGGCGTCGCGGCGCTGCGCCTGCCAGTGGTCGGCGCGGTCCGCGATCTTGCGCGCGGTCGTCGCGTAGAGCCACGCGCGGAAGCCGGCCTCGCCGTTCCAGCGGAAGCGGTCGATGTGCTGCAGCACCTCGCGGCAGGCGGACTGCACGATGTCGCTGGCCGACTCGCGCGAGCGCAGCACCGGGCCGCAGCGCAGCCGCACCCACGCGCGCAGGGCCGGCAGGTTCTGCGCGAGCAGCGCCTCGACGGCACGAGCGTCGCCCTGCGTGGCGCGCTGCACGAGCAACTGGCTTTCCTGGTCCATGTGGTGGGGCGCTCGAGTGAGGACCGGACGGCTGACGGCCGCGTCGCGGGCGGAGGCATCGTATCCGCTGCATCTCCGCAGTGCCCGGCCGGGGCGCGGCGCCGGCTCCGGGCGCGGTTCTTCCTGTGACGTTTGCGCCGGAATCCGGATTCAGGGAGTGAGGTCTCCGATGTCACCCGCCCCACCACCGCCGCCTGTCCCGCAGGACCTGCTCGACCTCACGGTCAGATGCCTGGAGATCCTCGAGGTGGCGGGCATGCCGGGCGTGGCGGCGATGCTGGCTGCCCACCCCGAGGAGGCGCAGCGCCTGCTCGCCCGGCTCATCATCCTCGGCGACCTGGGGCTGCTGCCGGAGAGCACGTCGCCGTCAGACTCCGCGTGAGCCGCGGATAGACTGCGCCCCCATGCGTTCGCGCGCCCCCTCAAACCCTCCACGCGACGATGCGCAGCCGGCGTCGCTCTCGGACCTCGTCGCGCAGGCGCTCGAGAGAATCGAGCGCGAAGGACCGCCGGCGCTCGAGGCGCTGTGCGTCGCGCACCCGGGCCAGGCCAGCGCGCTGCGGGCGCGCGTCGAACAGCTCCGCGCCATCGGCTTCATCGGCGCGCCGCCGAAGGACGCGCCGCTGCCCGAGCGCATCGGCGAGTTCCGCATCCTCGGCCGGCTCGGCGGCGGCGGCATGGGAGTCGTCTTCGTCGCGGAGCAGGACGGCCTGCAGCGCCGCGTCGCGCTCAAGCTCGTGCGCCCGGACCTGCTCTACTTTCCCGGCGCGCGCGACCGCTTCCGGCGCGAGGTCGAGGCCGTCGCGCGGCTCGCGCATCCGGGCATCATCCCGGTGTACGCCGCGGGCGAGGACAAGGGCATCCCGTACTACGCAATGGAGCGCGTGCGCGGCGCCTCGCTGGAAGAGCTGCTCACGGCGCTTGCCGGACGCGACCCGTCGCGGCTCACCGGCGCGCACCTGCGCCGCGCGGTCGAGGTGCTGACGGCCCGGCGCGAGGCGAGTGGCGGCAGCTCCGTCGGCACGAGCGGCACGGGCGGCACGGGCGGCGCGGCAGCCAGCGCAAGCCGCGGCACGGGCGGCGCGGCGGCCAGCGCAAGCCGCGGCACGGGCGGCGCAGCGGCCAGCGCAAGCCGCGGCACGGGCTCGAGTGCGACGGCCGGGGAGTTGTTCGCCGGCACGTGGGCCGCGACCTGCCTGCGCATCGTGCGCCTCGTCGCGGACGCGCTGCAGCACGCCCACGAGCAGGGCGTCCTGCATCGCGACATCAAGCCCAGCAACATCATGCTGACGCCGGAGGGCCGCGTGCTGCTGATCGACTTCGGCCTCGCGGCGGCCGCGGGCAGCGAACGCATCACGGGCAGCGGCGCGCAGCTCGGCTCGCTGGCGTGGATGTCGCCGGAGCAGGTGCGCGGCGAGCACGGCGATCTTGACGCGCGCACCGACGTCTACTCGCTTGGCGCCACGCTCTACGAGATGCTCACGCTGCGCTCGCCCTTCACCGGCGGCGACATCGAGGCCACGCGCCAGCGCATCCTCGACGGCCGCCTCATCCCGCTGCGCGACCTCAATGCGGCCGTGCCGCGCGACGCCGAGACCGTCTGCCAGCGCGCGATGTCTCTCGAGCGCGAACGCCGCTACGTCGACGCGGCGGCCTTCGCCGAGGATCTGCAGAACGCGCTGGAGCTGCGCCCGGTGTCCGCGCGCCGTCCGGGACCGACGCTGCGACTGCGGCGCTGGGCGCAGCGCAACCCGGCGCGCGCGCTGGCCTCCGTGCTCGGCGCGGTGCTGCTCGTCGGCGGGCCCGTGGGCTACGGCATGCTGCAGTCGCGCGCCGCGGACGAGCAGCGCCGCCTCAACGACGAGCTGAGCGCGGGCCGGCAGGCCCTGCAGCGCTCGCTGGCTGCGGAAACGCTGCAACGCCAGGCCAGCGAGCGCGGCTACCAGCGCACGCTGCAGGCCGTGGACCAGATGCTCTGGGAGGTCGGCTCCAACGACCTGGAGAACCTGCCCGGCATGGAGGACACGCGCATCGCGCTGCTCGAACGCGCGCTCGTCTTCTACCGCGAGCTGAGCACCGAGCAGCCCGGCGACGTCGTGCCGCGCGCCGAGCACGCGCGCACGCTGCGTTCCATCGGCGACATCCTGCTGGAACTCGGGCGCCGCGACGAAGCGCTCGCGACCTTCGACGAGATCATCGCCACGCTGCGCGGCCTGGTGGCGGAGGCGCCGGAGGACGGCGAGCTGATTCACATGCTCGCGGGCTGCCTCTCGCAGGTGGGCACGCTGGAGCAGGATGCCGGCCGGCTCGACGAGGCGCGCGCGACGTACGGCGAGGCGCTCGAGTTGCTCGAAGGCCTGACCGGGCGGCCCGATCCGGCACCTTCGTGGCTGCGCGACCAGGTGATCGTGCTGTCGAACCTCGCGCGCCTTGCGAACGACTTCGGCGATGACGAAGAGGGGCGCCAGCTCTACCTGCTCGCGGCCGGGACGGCGGAGCGGCTTCACCGCGACCACCCCGAGTCCGTGGACTACGCGATCCAGTACGCCGCCGCGCTCAATGGCGCCGCCACGGCGGGCATCGCGCTCGGTCACGGAAAGGAGTCCGAGGCGATGTTCCGCACGGCCTTCGAGGCGCTCATCCGCCTGCGGCGCGACCACCCGCGTGACCGCCTGCTGCGCCACGACATCGTCGAAGCCGCGAACAACTTCGGGCTGCTGCTCATGTCGCGCGCGGACCGCACGGAGGCGGTGGAGGTGCTCGGTGCGGGACTCGAGGCCGGCCGCAGCCTCGCGCAGGAGTTTCCGCGTGAGCCGTCGTATGGCCAGAGCGCCGCGGTCATCGGCATCAATCTCAGTGCGGAGTTGGGCAACCAGAAGCGCTTCGCCGAGGCCGCGACGCTCATCGAGGAGTCGTGCGCGACGCTCGAGCGTCTCGTCACGGAGTTTCCCGACAATCTGCAGTACAGCTACTTCCTCGGCGCGGCGCTGGCCGTGGCGTCGGGCATGCATCTGAATCTCGGCGATCCGGAGCGCGCGCTGGGCGAAGCGCAGGACGGCGTGGCCAACGTGCGGCAGATGCGCGCGGCCGCGCCGGACAGCAATGACGTGGGCAGCCAGCTCGCCAGCGCCTTGTTCCAGCTCGCCGACGTGCACCGCGCCACGGGCGACTTCGACGAGGCGCTGGCCGTGTGCGAGGAGGCCTTCGAATTGGGCGGGCGTCGGCCGGACATCCTGTTTCAGGGCGCGCAGATCACCGGGCGACTCGCCGCCGCTGCGCGCGGAAGCGCCGGTGAGGGCGGACCCGTGGCAGCGGAGGCCGCGGAGGCAGCGCATGCCGCGTCGGCCGACGCCGAGATCGCCCTGCGCTCGGAAGAGTTGTGCCTCGCGATGCTCGACGAGGCCGTCGCCAAGGGATTCTCGGATCGGCCGCGGCTGCGCGACACGGACTTTGCTTCGCTGCAGGGCGTCGAGGCCTTCGAGTCCATCGTGCAGCGCGCGGGGCCCGCGCCCTGAGCGCCGTGAGTCTCACTGTGCAGGCCTTACCGGCCAGCGACCCTGCTCCGCAACCTGCGCCTTGATGGCGTCGATGTCCAGTTCCTCGATGTAGTCCAGCAGGTTCTGCCACATGGGATGGAAGCCGAAGCCGCCGTGGACCATCTCGTCGAGGGCTTGTGATTTTGTCCAGCCTTCGTACGCGACGCGGTAGATGGCCACCATCGCTCCCGTGCGGTCCGCGCCGTGCCGGCAATGCACCAGCACCGGCTGGCACGCGGGCGTGGTCACGATGCGCAGGAACTTGACCACGTCCTCGTCCTCGGCATGCCACGTGTGAAAGCGGATCTGCTCGAGGCGCAGCCCCGGGCCGGTGACGAGCGCGTCGTCAACATGAAAGCCGCGCAGCGAGAGGACGGTCTCGATCGGGGCATCGGGTGGAAGGAGACTGGTTCGTGAACTCAGGCGCTCGAAGCCCTCCTCGGTGGGCTGCGCCGAGCGATAGAGCGACGAGCTGACGCGATGCAGCGAAGGCAGGCCCGGACCGGCGGCCACCGGCACGGCCCAACTCACCGGCCTCGGCGCGGGCGCCGCCGGCACCACGCTTGCGCAGCCGCCGGACAACGAGATCAGGCTGAACAGGCACGCAGCCATGAGTAAGAAGCTGCGACTTCCGTGCCGACGAGGCCATCTCGGAGGCACGAGGCGGAAGCCTCCCGGGGATCGCGCGCCGCGAACATGATCAGCCCCGTGCGTCACCCTTGCCCTGCGTGACGACGTCGAGGCCGAGAAAGAGCGAACCGGGGCACTCACGGCAGGTCGAACTCGCGCCACACGCCGTCCTCGAACACCTGCACGCACGACACGCCGGCAGCGCCCGTCACGACGCGCTCCGGAATTCCGGCGGCCTTGAGCATCACGCGCAGCGTCAGGCGGTCCGCGTCGGCGGGCGGCAGGCCGCGGTCCTTCAGCAGCTTGCGGCGCGAGTTCTGGAACTCGCTCAGGGCGATCGCTTCGCAATCCGGTGTCTCCACCTTCCCGGTGATGAAGCTGATGACGAACTCGACGGAGACCGGCTTCGCGGAGCGGACCGTGCTCACGAAAGCCGCGACAATCTGCGCAGCATCGCGCGGCACGGCGGACCACGCGGCCGCGGTCTCGCCGAGGCACGCGATGTCGACGCGCCCGGACGGATCCTGCAGGTTCAGCAGCGCATCGAGTTCCGGCTGCGCCAGCGCGCCGATCCGTTCCCGTGGCAACCACGCGAGCCAGTCGGACACGCTGCCAAGTTCCGCGTCGCTCAGCCCGGCGAGCACAGCGGCCAGGGTCAGCTCCGGCGCAGGCAGCGCGGTCTGCGCCAGCAGCGCCTCCAGCCGCTCGCGCCCCCGGGTTCCTGGCGCAAGCAGCTGCGGATCCATGTTCCGATCCTGCGCGACGCGGAGCACCGCGTCGAGCCGGCCGGGACGCACGGCGGGAAACACGCGATCGAAGAAGGCCAGCTCCACGGCCAGGACATCGCGGCTGCTGAGCGACAGGCCCTCGTGGCTCGAGCGCCGCAGAAGGAACGTGCCGCCCGCGCGCGAGACCGCCGAGGCCACGAGTGCGGCCTCGTCGGGCGGCAGCAGGAAATCGTCTCGCGTCGAGACGACCAGCAGCGGCACGTCGAGCCGCCCCAGCACTTCCACGAGATTCACGTCCACGGCGTCCCGCACGAACCACTGCGCGACGAAGAGCAGTGCCGGACTCCACGTGCGGCTCGCGAAGTTCACGGCCACCGTTTCGGCGCGCACCGGCGCGATCAGGATCACCGCGCCGGGCCGTGCGCCGTCCTGCAGGAGCGTGGCCGCCGCCAGCGCGCCCAGCGACGTGCCGCGGAGGATGACGCGCCGCTCGTCGCCGCCCGCGAGCGCGACGGCTCGCTCCCAGGCGGCCCGCGCATCGCGGCGCAGCGTGTCGGGGCTCCGCGCGCCGTCGCTCGCGCCCACGCCTTCGTAATCCAGCACCAGGCCGCCGAGTCCCAGCGCCGTCAGGCGAGAGAGCCAGCGGTGCTGCAGCCGCAGCTTGTCGTCCGGTGATTCTGCAGGCCAGCCGTCGGCCATGAGCTGCGAAAGCGAGCGGACCTGTCCCGCCTCGCTTTCCGGATCACCGCCGATCGAGATGGTGCCGAACGGCCGGGAGCCATTCGTGATCGATGCCATGGACTCGAGCAGGTGCAGCACCACGGGCGCACCGGGTGGCGGGGCCATCTGCACGCCCCGCAGCGTGATGCCCGGCGCGGCCCGCACCTCGACGAGCTCGGCGCCCGGCGGAAACTCCGTGATGTCGAGTGCAGGCACGCCCGCCGCCAGCACGACGGGAGGGACGTAGCAGCCTTTCAGCAACACGCCGCACAGCAGCAGCCCGAGGCCGAGGAGACCTGTCCGCCGTCGCCACCGGCTCCACCCGCGTCGCGCCGGCGCCGCCGGATCCATCAGCCGCACGCGCCCATCAGGTGCTCGGTCGGCAACTGGTCGAGGCGCTCGTTGCGCAGGCAGCGGACGTCGCGGACGTCGGCCGGACGTCCACCGGCAAGTTCTAAGAAGCTTTGAAGGCACACCAGCGGCGGGTCAGGCGGATGCGACAACATTTGGGTTCCGAGTCCTAGCTGCGACGACAAGTGCCACGGTGAGGCTCACTGCACGCGCTGCAATACGATGCGGCATGTAGGTAGCCGTGCCCCACACACCGTTGTTGATGCCGAGCAGCATCAAGTAGGCGCCCGAATAGGCAAGAGACCGCGCCAGCACAAGCCGTTGATGCCAAACGAAGGCAGATGCGATGGCGAAAGCACTGCCCGTGAACCAGTACAAGAGGAGCCGAGGGAACGTCTGGTTCGCACTGGTGAAGCTGAAGGGCTCCTCAGATGGCCAGTTGGCGTCCACAATCAGAGAGCACAGGGAGACTGAAAGGCCCAGGATGGTGAGTATGAGCACCACGCGATCGACGCGGCCTGTTCCTACGCGCTCAGTCATGACTTGCGATGCTCCTGCCTGACGACGACCTGCTGCTCAGCGGCCGGCCACCGAGTCTCCGCACGGCATACGGCCGAGCCGGCCCGCTGGCAGGGTCAGGAGGTGGCGCCTGGGATGCGCCGACAACGCGCAGCCTGGTCTCCACCTCCTGCCACATCAAACCGTACGTGAAGTTCTCCTTCATACGGCTTTCCGACAACCGTCCGCCGCGGGCGTGCGAGGGGCTCCGCACTGCTTCCGTTCGCGGCCCGCCACAGTGCAGGCTGGAAGCATTGCGGTTCCCCATCTTGGCCCGGCGGCATAGTCCGCGCTGGAGTCGTCGTGATGTTGCGGTCCGGCCGAGCCGGACCGGGTGTGATTGGCCCATTGGGCATGCACCGTCACTTACCTCCTCGCTTGACAGGGTTGAAGCAGGGGCCCTTCCCTCCGGCACGGTTGTCTTGACGTGCCATCCACGGCACTACGACCCCCTCCGATTTCTCACCCGGCATCGCTTCGGATTTCATTTTGCCAACTTATACCGAAGCTGACGCTGGCTGTGGTGCCAGCGACCGGATGAGACCTCCCTTGTTGCTCTGAGCACTGTGACAACATTCCGTTCCCCCTACGCCGGAGAGT
>JBBQUR010000035.1:0-15417 GCA_038212275.1 Planctomycetota bacterium | reverse complement strand
GGCGGGGGAGATGACCGCACGCGGCTCGACGGCCATGGCGAGCGCATCGGCAAGGCTGACGGTGTTCTTCGCTCGAGGGCCGCGCGGGCCTGGCGACTTGCGGGTTGACGCCGCCCCCGTGGACTCGACGGCGGCGCCAGGCTTGCCGCCCATCGCCGCAATCTCCCAGTCGAGGGCGGCGAGTTCCGCGACCAGCTTCTCGCGGCGTGCCTGGAGTTGGCCGGATGCCTTCTCGCGGCGCTCGATCTCGGCACGGAGTCCGGCGAGGGACAGAGCGGATACGTTCGTCATGGCGTGCAGAGTCCGATTGGTGGGGGCGTCAGCGTGCTCGGTGATCCGGGACGTGGCTTCTGGCGCCCGAGGTGCCGGCAGGTACGACCTCCGGGGATCGAGCGCGCGCACGAAGTCCGACTTCATGATCATGGCTTGATCCTCAGGCCGCGGCCGAAGCGGCGGCCGCAGACTTCGGCTTGCGGCCCACCTTGCCCTTCGCGGCCTTCTTGCCCTTCGGCGCAGCGAGCTTCCCGCCGCCGACCTGGTACTGCCCGCGCCCGAGGCGCTTGAAGCGGCTGTCCTTGCTTAGCGCGTTCGCGACCATCATCCCGAAGTTGGGCGAGGTGGTCTTGTAGCCGACCTTCTTCGCGGCGACGGCTGCCTCGGCGGGGGACACGGTCTTCCCCGTCGGCACGCCCTTCAGAATCGCATCGACGAGGCTCATGGAGTTCTTGGCGCGCTTGCCGTTCGAGCCCTTCGGCCGGCCGACCTTGCCCGGCTTGTTCGTGCTGCCCTTGGGGCGGCCCGGCTTGCGGCCACGCCGCGCGGGAGCCGCATCCATCCCGAGATCGGCGAGCTCAGCCTCGAGCGCGGCGAGCTGCTTGCTGATGGCAGCGCGCGTGGCCTGGAGCTTCGTGGCTCCGGATTCGCGGCGGGCGAGTTCGCGGCGGAGATCGGAAACGGCGACGTCCTTCAGTTTCATGGGCGGGGTCCTTTCACCGGGATGGAGTCGATATCTAACTTCGGTTTGACCGTGATTCAATCTGTTCGTTGCAATGAGTTGGCCACGACCAAGAGCTGCAAGAGATTCTAGATTTCGGTCTGTCGGCCGGGCTCCACCAAGACGTAATGCTCCCCAACGCGATACATGTCACGCAGGACAAGCCTCGATTGTCGCAGCAGATCCAGATCGGGCATCGACTTCATGTAGACGAAGGGAGTCGGATTTGAAACCTGTCCTGGTGCGAGGCACTCATGCAGATATGATCCGGGCCTACCGCCCGCATTCGACCAGCGCGCTTCCACAAGTTTGGCAGGACCGTTCGGCTGCATGACTTCAATGAATGGAACAACGGCCGCGTGACGCGTTCCGCTGCGATTCATGAGCGTCAACATACACGTCTCGGCATAGCCACGTTCTGGTTCCGCGGGATCGTCGGGGATCGAGTACGGGCGCGGCAGTACCCGCCAATAGAAGCCACCGGTTCCCTTGACCTCGGCCAAGACGACTGGATCCTCACCAGCCATGAGGCGCTGATTCTCAATGAAGAGCCGTACAGCTACTCCTGCCAGTGCGGCCAGTGCCAGTAGCGCCCAGCGCGTCCCAGTCGGCATAGATCCGATCAAGAGAGCCGACCACGACTCGGGGAGACTTCCTACGATGGTGTCCCAATTGCCGAGCAGCCCGAGCATCGCTAAGAAAAACCAAAGTGCCCAACTGCCAGCGGCGAGCCAGAACTTTGCTTTAGTTCTCATTCTCGGTTCCTAGTAGATCTGTTGCGCCAAACCATGTTCACCGCCTCTTCACTCGCCGCCTACTCCCATTCGTGTACCAATGCCGCAGGTAGGGGCGAAACGGAATGTTCCGTGGTGATTGAAAAGCACTCCTACGCCTCAGGCTCCCGCCTTGCCTAGCTGCTTCAGCGCCCGCACCGTCGCCGGTCCGTGCCTCGAATAGCGACCGTTGGCGAGGGGACCTGCATGACCCTGATGTTGCGGTATGCTCGTGCCGTGGAGCCGAGGGGTTGCCCTCATCAGGCGTGAAACGCATCTTCCCTTCTTCCCCTTTTCCCAGCGTTTCCCTTCGGTTCCCCCTGCAAGTCCTGGACTCCACCGTCACGTCAGCGCCAGGTGTACGTCCGCTTCATCCCTGGATTCCGAAGTGCTGCCGCAGCAGGTTCGAGAACTCAGCATCAGGCACGGGGACTGGCACCACGGGCTCCCCCCTCGCGACCTTTCGCGCGCGCTCACGCCAGATGCTCAGATAGGCGTCGCCAAGAAAGGCTGTCGATGGGGCGACGACGTGGTTCGCTTCTTCAACCGTTACGCCATTCATCATTTCGACGTCGTCAGCCGAGGCGTCTTCGTAGCCTCGCTGCTCCATCCACGGTGCTGCGAGCAAGGCCCGGGAACTGGTCAGAGGGAGCATCAGCATGCTCTCTGCGACCAACGCGTTGTGACCGACGCTGGATAGCCCAGGCAAGGGGTGGAGCACACCGCCGGGTTTGTCGCTGGTGACGAAGCATGTACTCGGCGGTGCGACAAGTATGCGCCAGCCCATCTGCATGAGAGCCCTAGCAGTGGCAATGCCACGCTGAAGACAGTGACCGACAATGATGTGGCGCTCAGGAACGATGCGAATCTTGGTGGGGTCCAAGACCACACCCATGAGTTCCTCAAGCGAGCCACACGGACCAAGAGTGTCGCTGAAGAGGCGGCGCCATTCGGCGAGCAACTCGGGTTCTGACTGGACGAACACCCACTGCCGCGCGAATGCTTGACGCATTCGCGCCTCCATGCTCGGGCGAACGGCCTCATGAACATGCGGCACGCGCCACAACGTTGTCCCGGCGAACATTGCCAAGTCCAACTGTTGCTCTGGATCGAGCTCGCGTTGTTCGGGAAGTAGGTCGCGGAGGATCGGAGTGATCTTAGTTTCGAGGACGCCAAGTGCACGTTCGGCATCGTGGCGAAGCTTGCCGTCATCGCCCTCGACGGAATAGTAGTTCGGCAGCTTGCTGACGTTGCTGGGCGCTCGTGCCTTCCATGAGTCACGGGCGAGGTTGTGTACCCATAATGACGGCTGGTGTCCGGGTCTTGTCTCAGGCGAGAGAAACCCTTTTAGGTAGGTCGCGGCGAGAGTGTGCTGATGCATTCTTCCCTGTGCCATCGAGGAATACCGCGCCACTGTAATAAATTGCGCGCCTTCGTCGAAGAGCTGGAGGCCAGACACCTCACCGTGAAGCGCGTACGTTTTCTGCATTCGAGGCGCCCGATCTTGGATGCAGCTCGACCGCCGTCTCGCCCGTCGCCCCCGTGACCGTGACGCGCTGCACGACCAGTCGGATCAGCCGCGCCCGTTCCTCCGGGAACAGCTCGTCCCACACCGGCCCGAAGCTCTCGATGGCCCGGCGCACGTCGGTCGCGTCGATGTCCTGCGCCTTGAGCGCGGCGAGCGCGTCCTTCGCTTCCGTGTTGCGGCGTGTCGCGGCGTCGTGCGCATCGCGGAGGGATTCGAGTCGTCGCCGCAGCTCCGGACCGTCCGTGCCACGCGCCACCAGGTCGTTGATGTCGGTGGCCAGGCGCGCGGCCTCCGTGCCGGCCCGCTGAGCGTCGGCTGCCAGCTCGACGCGCTGCGCATCCACCTCGACGTGCGCGGCCGCGACCGTCTCGGCGAGTAGCGCGGGGTTCTTGCCGAGCGCGCGGAGGTGCTCAATCACCGCTGCCTCGACCGCGCCTTGCGCCACGCGCGAGCCCGGGCACGCCGTCGCGCCGGCCTCCTTGATGCGCTGGCAGGTGTAGTAGCCGTACCGCACGCCGCCCTTCACGCAGTAGCTCGGCGTCATCCCGGCTCCGCAGGCGCCACACGTCAGCAGCCCAGTGAGCAGTGCGCTCCACGGCTGCCGGGTTGCCCGCGCGGCAGTCTGCCCGACGAGCAGCGCCTGCACCTCGTCGAAGAGCGGCTGCGCGACGATGCCCTCGTGGTCGGCCGGCACCACCTCGTCGCCCGCGTACATCTGGCCGACGTACAGCGGGTTGGTCAGCAGCGTCCTCAGCGAGGGATCACGGAAGGCGCGGCCCTCGTTGCGGCGACCTCGTTGCGTGGTCCAGCTCTTGAGCCGGATACCGCGGCGTTCCAGATCCTGGAGCGTGGCGAAGATGGACGTCGTGCGCGCGAAGGTCTCGAAGATGGCCACGACATCGGCGGCCTCGGCGGCGTTGACGACGAGCTTCTTGTCCTTCACGTCGTAGCCGAGCACGGGACGCCCGCCCTGCCACTGGCCCCGCTTCCGGGCGGCGCGCATCTTGTCGCGGATGCGCTCGACGGCAATCTCGCGCTCGTACTGCCAGACCTGCATGCGCAGGCCCAGCGAGAGGCGGTCGCTGGCCGTGTCCTGGCCGAGGCTCTCGGTGGGCGACACCACCGTCACGCCGACGCTGCGGAAGTACTTCATCATCAACGCGGCGTCGGTCGAGTCGCGCGACAGGCGGTCGGGCTTGTAGACGGCGACCTTGTCGATCAGGCCGTGCTTCACATCGCTGAGAAGCCGCTGCCACGCCGGGCGGTTGGTAGTTGCTCCGGAGATGCCGCCGTCGTCGTACCGCGTCGAGATGGCCTCCCATCCGTCGGCAGCATGCTCCTCGACGAACGCTTCGAGACACTCGCGCTGGGCATCGATGGAGCTGAACTCTTGGTCGAGGCCCTTGGCGGTGCTCTTGCGCGTGTAGAGCGCCACGCGAATCGGCTGCGTGACGGAGGCGACCGGGCGGTTGGTGCGGCGATGAGCGGCCGTGGTCGTCACGGCTTCCGGCTCCGCTTGCCGCTGCGGCCGCGCAGCCCAAAGAACAGCGCCCCCGACCAGTGCTGGCCGGTGATCGCGCGGGCCGCCGCGGTGAGCGAGCGGTAGGGCACGCCGTCGTGCACGAAGCCCTGGTCGGTGACCTGCACCCGGTGCTCGACGCCGTGCCAGAGGCGCGTGAGTACGACGCCGGGGCGCAGTGGGCCGAGGCGGCGCGGCGCAGGCGTGGGCTCGGTGACGCGCGCGTTGATCTGAAGTTGCTTGGCGCACGCCTTGGCGATCCATGTGCGCGAGCTGTAGCTGGGCTCGACGCCGAACAGGTCGCGGTAGGCGGCACGGAGCGTGGCCTCGTCCATCCGGAAGAAGGCGGCGACCTGCGTGGCGATGCTGAGGGCCGGGCCAGCGGCCTCGATGCGGCGGGGCGTCATGAGGTCGCCTCTCGCGCCAGCACGGCGAACCCGATGGTGCGCGCGTGCGTCCACGCGGCGTTCCAGAGCGCGCAGTCGGCGTCTCTGTCGAGGTTGCAGGCGCGGCCCATGACGGCGGCGAAGGCATCGGCCATCGTCTCGTTGGCGTCCACCCATTCGTGTGAGGCGCACGCCTCGTCGCCGGCCGCGTTGGCTGCGTCGATCTCGGCGAGCACCGCGGGCAGCAGGTCGCGGCGCAGGCCGACGGCGAAGGCCCGCGCGAGGGGGGTGACGGTCGCCATAGATAAGGTGTCGGTCGCAGTCATCGTCCGCCTCCGCGGGCGAGGCGCAGCAGGTCGCGGCGGATGGCGCGCAGGTCCACGAGCGTGGCGGCGAGCCGGGCGCGGGCGGCGTGGTCGGACCACGCGCCGGACTCCCGCTCGGCGGCGCTGGCGGCAGCGAGCGCCTGCCGAGCGTGGCCGATGGCGGCCTCGACCGCGCGCATGGCGTTGGCGGCTGCGCGGGCGCGGTCGGCGCGGTGCATCGGAAGCGTGGTCGTGGTGGGGCGTTTCATGCGACGTCCACCCACTGCATCGCGGTGGCTAGCAGGTGGTCGTAGTCGCCGGCCGTGGCCTCGGCGATGAACGCATCGCGTTCGACCTTCCCGATCCCGGCGCGTCGCAACGCCCGATTCACCGCACTGAGTACAGCGAAGGCATTGCCGTCGGTGCCCGTGAGCGTCACGCGGATGTCGGGGTACATCGGTCCGTATGTGTCCGTCATGCGACACCTCCCACGCCGGGCCCGCTTGCGCCCCCGCGCGTGGCCGCCGCGATCTCGGCGACCGGAACCATGTACTGCTTCCCGTCGCGTTCGACGATCACGGGCCGAGCCTTCGCCCGCGGCTTGAAGCCGATCACCGTGTACGTGCGCCCGTCGCTGAGCTTCACGGGTTCGCCACGCGCGACGTGCCCGAGGCCGATGCGCGCCGCGTGGTTGTCGAAGTCCACGGCGGCGGAGTCCGCGATGGGGGAGTCGTCGTCGAGCGCGCCCGCGATCTCGGCGCGGATGCGGACGAACGTCGGCCCGTAGCTGAGCACGCAGCTCCGGATCAACATCCCGTGCCGGCCGGCGATCGACGCGATGGCCACCTGCAGGTCGCGGTTCAGCGCGGCCGCCTTCTCCTTGGTCATCGGATTCATCGGCCACCGCCCATCGGAACGATCACGCGCTTCGGGGTGCATGCGCAGGACGGGACCTCGCAGCGCAGCAGGTGGGCCATGCTCGGCCCAAGGTCGGCGAGCATGGCGTCGAGCGTCGCGCCCGTGATCTCGACCACGGGCATCCCGTCGAGCGCGCGGCCCGTGAAGCGTGCGGACATCCCGGCATGCGCGCCGCAGGTGATCCGGCCGTTGTCGCCGAGGTAGAGCTGGTCGTCGCGGAGGACGGGGCGTGGCGTGGTGGCGGTCTTCATCGCACGGCCTCCCGCGTCGAGGCGGCCGGGACCAGCGTCTCGATGGTCTCTGCGACGTGGTTGAACGTGCCCGCGAAGGACCAGTCGGTCTGCGCGATGTCCTCGCCCGCATCGAGGATGTCGAGGTGCTCGACCAGCGCCGTGATCGCGCGGGCGACGCGGACGCGGGCGGCGAGGTACGCGGCGTGCGCGCACGCGGGGTTGATCGAGGATTCGGACTCGCAGGTCTCGCACGTCGGCGCGTGGCCGTTCAATCGCGCGAGGCGGTCGCGGTCCTGCGGCGGCATCATGGTCCAGTTGCCGTGCCACCACGAGTGGCTGCCCGGCAGGGGCAGGTGATCTCGGCAGCGGATCGCGGCCGTTGCGTTCCACCAGAGGGGCGTCTGTTCGGTCTTGCTCATCGAGGACTCTCGCGCGTGGTTTCCGTCGCCGAGTCGCGCGTCGGGGAGCCCCGCCGCTCTCGGCGTGGACATGCACGCTCAGGCTCGCGAGAGAGCGCAAGGCGATTCCGGGGGCGGCTACAGCCGGCACTTCGGCCCTTGACGGCAGGACTGCGGAGGACGGGCGCATCCTTGGCCACACGGCGCGCCGTGGCGCGCACACGCGCGCGGAGGTAGCCGATCGCGAAGAGTTGCGCGATCTCGGCCAGGCGCGCGAGCGGGGCCATCGTGGCGGGGTCGAACCTGGAAATCGTGGACGCGTTCATGGGCCGGAATCCGCTTGCGTTGCGGGCCGCGATGCCGCTGGCGCAACGAAGCGCCCGATGTCCGTGGCCGACAGGATCTCGGACTCGAAGGCGCGCCACGCTTCCGGCGTGACCGGCCAGACCAGCGGATGGTTGCGACCACGACCATCGGACCGTTCGGGAAAGCAGACGGTCGGCCGGCCCTCGCGGCTGATCCGAATCGTGAGGCCATCGAGGCGCAGCGAGTCGTTGACCAGCACCGTCACGTAGGCGAGCAGGCCGCGGTCGCGTTCGCGATCACCCGCGGGGCGGATACTCGTGACGGTTACACGCATGGAGCGTGCCGGCGGGGATTCGGATGAAGTCACGACGCCGCCTCCGGCTGCCTAAGTGCGGTGCGTAGCGACTGGCCCGCGATCTCCAGGAAGACGCCCACTTGTTTGAGTCGGTCGGTTACGCGAGGCCCATACCTCGCCCTGAAGTCATCCAATGCGAGGTTCGTCGTGCACACGGTGTGCCGCCGGTTGCCATGCCGCTGGTAAACGAGCGAATCGATCGTCGCGGCGAGGAAACCCTTGGCGTCGTTGAACTCCACTCCCAGATCGTCGAGCACGAGGAAGTTGCACTGCTCGAGCAGTTTCTGTTCATCCTCGTGACCGTAGCCAGCAATCCGCGCAAGTTGGTGAGCGTGGCGCCATTGCATGCCGCAGGGGCCGTGGATGGAGCGCATCTGCCGAAGCCAGCACGCAGCGGCCATGCTCTTGCCGACGCCCACGTCGCCTGCCAAGACCACGAATCGGGCGCCCTTTGTGAGCGCACTGCGAAGATGATGGACAGACGACGTGTCGTGAACGGCTTCGCTCAACGCCAGCTCGGCATAGTCCAGTGGCACCCCGGCGGCGACGAGGGCGGCGCGCGTCTCTTTGGATTTTAGATCCGCGGGATCAGTTCGAGGCACATCGTCGGCAACGAAAGACCGCGGCGGCACGACGACCTCCAGTCGGCCATCGTCAGCAGCCGCGCGAACGGCCGCTTCTGCCTGTTTCGCCCTTGCGGCCGCCACCCTTCCTGCCAAGTCGTTCTTCATAGCTGCACCTCCCGCGTTTCGATGAATGCGGATGCCGGCGACGGCGAGGCTTGGCCGACCCGGATGTCGCGTTTCACGGAGGGCGGCTTAATGCCGCGCAGGACAGGCTTGTTGATCTGCGAGGCCAGCACGCCGATTCCTCGGTCCGTGGTTCCGATCCAGGTGTCGTCCGTCGTCAGGAGCCGTTCTGCTCGGACTCGGAGTTCGTCGGCGGAGAAGATCTTTAGAAGTCGAGCTAGGAGGGTCCCATCCTTTCCGGTGACGTGATACGGCGATCGCTGCGTCTCGGCATAGCGGGCGACGAACCAGGCGAGCAGTTCTGCGTGAGCGCCGGTCGCAGCTTTGCGCGTGACCCTTTCTTGCTTCGACACGCCGGGGCCGACCGGCACCGAACCTGCATTCAAGATCCCATTACCAAGATCCAACTCCCCAGCCCCCAACGACTGAGCGTGCTCGCCACTGCCTAGGTCAGTGCAAGCACCTACCAGGGTCGGTGCCGGCACCAACCCAAGTGGGTGCCGGGGCGGACTCGGGATGGTGCTGTCAGCCTCCTTGGAGTGAGGCCGTTGGTGCTCGAGGAACTTCGGGATCACGAGGTAATCCACGTGACCAACGCTGTACTTTCTAATGAAGCCGCGCGATTCGAGCTCGCTCAGCATCGTCGCGACGTCACATTCGTCGTATGGGAAGATCGCGCCCTTGATGCGCTTGGGACGCAACTCAGCGCGGCCTTCACGGTCGACGTAGCACCACAGCCCGGCGAAGAGCAGGCGCGTCAGCGGTGAAAGCTCGGCAAGGTATTCGTTGGCGAAGAAGTCCGGCTTGATGGTTCTCATCCTCATGAAGCGCCCTTGCCAGCCTGTGCTGGAGTCGTTGAGGCGAGGCGACGCTCGTGACGTCGGAGGCAGCCCAGAATGGTTGCCACTTCAAGCGTGGTGAGCAAAGCAGGTGGAGCTTGCGCTCCGCGAGAATTGGAGGCCATGTACGCGCCCTCAGGGGTCGGCTGAGCAGCGGAGAACCGTTCTCCGCACCGGCGCGATTTCTAAGGGCGATCTCGGAATGGAATCCGGAAATCCCTTCCGACGTCCATTCCATCTTGGAATGGACTACCGGGGACTGCTGCGGACCTGCGGGAATTAGCGAGAACTCGCGAGTCCGCGTCGGAATCGGAACGTGCAGTTAGCGCTTGCCAGGATTCCAACTCTTGGGAGGGCCCTTGCGGAATCGATCGATGATCCGTCTCGCTTCGTCGATCGTGAATCCGTGATCGGCAGCGAACGCTGGCAGGCCTCGACGTCCGTTCTCCTTCCAGTTCTTACCGATGGCGGCGATCTCGTCCCAGTCTCGCCGTACGTGGGCGGCCTTTCGGACGACCGGCAATGGCTCGTTGATCGTGAGCACATCCATTAGCTCACGGAGCGCAGCAAGCGTGCCGGGTCGTGCACCAAGGTGATCCACTTCGCCCATCATGTTGTGTTCTTCCAGTTCGCACCACATCTGCAGGCTTACGAACGCACGACGTGGATGCTTGCGTATGTTCATGTCTGGCAACGCTGAAAGGCTCTCGCCGTCGTTCAGTCTCAGGTGATGGACGAATGCGGCCGCTCGGTCCGCAGATTGTGCGAGCCAATGGCCGCCACCGCGCTTGCCTCCGCGCGGCTCTGGCTCCCGGTCATGGGCGCGCAGATGTGCGTCGAGTTCGACCGACAGAGCTCGGAGCGGCGATTGCTTGCAGAGTCGGAGGACTTGCTGGCGATCCCGAAGCGTGCGGCCAGCTCGATCCAAATTCACAGGATGAGCGTCCGACGTGACGCCTGCCGTGGCCGGGCGCGCGCGGCTATTGGCCTTCGGGTTCCGCATCGTCGGCATCCTCGCAGGGGACGTGTCGCTGTGCGTAGGATCGAAACACGAGGTGATCGAAGCAAGCGGCGAGGGGATGGTTGTGCTGTCAGCCCCCTCGACCGCATTCTCCGGGCGATCGTTCGTTGCGACGAAGGACGAGCTACCGCCCGCAGAAGCCCACGCGGGACCATGTGCCGAGTGAGGAGGAGCGGAAACTCGGGGCTGGCGCGGTCGGCGAGTTCACCGGTGAGCGCTACAAACCGGCCGAGGGGGCGCGCGGAACGACCCACGGTCGCGGCCAACTCCTTCACCGCTGCGCACAGCGGCCTACCCCAGCGCCCGCCGCAGGTCGCGGCCGTCCACGCTGGCATAGATGAGGGTGGACGCCACGGATTTGTGCCGGAGCAACTCCTTCACGACCAAGACGTCGCCGGTGCGCTCGTACAGCCGCCTCGCGAAGGTGTGCCGCAGCGAATGCGCGGTCAGCCGCTGCGGTAACTCGGCGCGCTCGCCCCATAGGGCCAGCCGTGTCGCAGCCTGCCGCCGCCCGAGCGGCCGACCCGCGCCGTTGTCGAAGAGTGCGCCGGGCGACCGGCCGCGCAGGTACGCCCTCAGGGCCTTGGCGATTCCGGCGCTGATGACCAGCAGGTCCGGGCGGTCGCCTTTCATCTCGCGGAGTGCGAGCAGGCGGCGGGGGAGGTCCACGTCCGCGTCGGTGAGCGCCAGGGCCGTCCCGAGGCGCACGCCCGTCCCGAGCAGCAGCTGCACGAACATCGCGTCTCGCCGGGCGATAGCGCCCCTCTCGGCCTTGAGCGTGCGCAGCAACTGCGTGCACTCGTCGGGTGACAGCCAGCGTGGCGGTGCCGTGCTGCAGTGCGCACGGCGGATGAGGCGCCCCACGTCGCTGTCGGTCAGGCCCGCGAGGTGGCAGTAGCGAAAGAAGTTCTTCAGCGAGCCGCGCAGGACGTTCACGCTGGTCGCCAGTTTCGGCTGTCCGTCGGGCCGCACCCGCGCCGCCGGTGACGCGAGAAACTCCGCAACGCGCTCGTGGGAAAGCCCGGCGACGTCGCGCTTGTAGCGGTTCCGCGCGAGCCAGGCGTCGAAGCAGCGCACGTGCCGCTGGTACTGCGCGCAGATCGAGCCGCCGCGGCCGTCGGCCTGAAGCTGGATCAGGAATCGTTCGAGTGCCTGCCGCACCTGCATCCTGGGACCTCCGGCCAGGATCAGGGCTCATTTGCTAGGAGAAGGGAAGGCTGCAGAGGGGAAGGCCCTCAAACGGCGCGGAGTCGCGCTGGGATCGCCCGTGCGTGGCATCTTTTGGACGAGGGCGCCGATCACCGCCGCGGCGCGGACTCCGGAGCCGGTTTGCCAGCGGGGTGGTCGAGCGGGCAGGCTGCGCGAATGGGAACTCCCCTTCCAGCTGGGCATCGGGTCATTGCGCTTTTCCTCCTCGTCGTATCCGCGATCTGTGGCTACGCGGCACTCCTTGGCGCCAAGGAAGCGACTGGGAAGGCGCCCGAGATGCTGACGATCAACAACATCCTTGGCGTGGCCTCGGTGCTTGGAATGCTCGTAGCGGCGGCACTCGCCCTGCCCGCGATACCCGACTCGTGGCTACGGGCCCTCGACGCACGCCTTCCAACCTGGCTGCGGTTACGCAGCCTGCACGTTATTGACGGCATAGACATCCACGCTGCCGTCGCCACGCTCCAGTCCGAAGCGGTCTCGATTGGCGGAAAATCTGCGCCTGCGGCTGACTACCTGCTGGCCCTCGGCGATGAGATGTCCAGCGGGCTGCACGATCTCAGGGAACCAGCCATTCGCGCGCTGCTACAGCGCTCACACCTCGCATTGCATTCCTTTGGTGCCTACGTCTCGCTGAACGCGCTTCTGGAAGTGCTGGCTCGCGAGAGCCTCGGTGATGCGAGTACCAAGGCCGGGCACGATGTGTGGGCGCTCAGCGAGCCCGGGAAGGCCGTGGTGCGCCTCCTGCGCCAGACAAGAGTGCATCGACCGTGAGCAGCGCGGCGCTGGTATCGCCGAGCGCGCGCGGGTCAGTGCTTCGACTCACGGTGGGAAGCCGAGCCACGCTTGCCGAGCATCCGGTCGCTTAGCTCAGCGGGTTCCTCGTGAACTTAACGCGCAGCGGCTCGCGTCCCGGCCTCTTCTCGCCAGGCTCCGCCACCGATCTCGGGGCGGTCGTTGAGTAGGGAGGACATGTTCGGATTGCGCCTAGATCGCGCCGGCGTGGCACGCTCCGTCGCGGGCCCGATCAGGCGTCGGCGTCGTGCGCCTCCGGGGCGTCGTCCGGCGGCGCGCTCGGCACCAAGGCATGCCAGCCCGCGATCGCCAGCCGCATCTCTTCCGCCAGCTCGTGCGCCTTCGTGCGCCGCTTCGCCGCCGCATCTTCGGAGGCGTTTGAGCCGGGGTCTGTCACCACGAGTCGCTCGACCTTGATGGCGATCTCGATCGCCCTGACCGCCGACATCGCGGACAGCAGCGGCATTGACCGCAGCGCCTCAATACCCTTGGCCAGGATGAACCGCGCCGTCTTCACATGCCGGGCGTTGATCGCCTGGAGTGACTCAGCCTGCTTCTCGTCGAACTGATCGCGGGCCTGCGCCTCGATCTTGGCGATGCGGGCGCGCCATTGTTCGCGGCCCGCCCGCGTGCAGACCGTGCGTTTGGACACGCCGAAGTGGTTGGCCACGGTCTCGTAGCTGCGGCGCTTGGGATCGAGGCTGGCGAAGTACTGGTAGGCGTCGGGCGGGAGGCGGTTCACGGGCCGTTACTCCGGCGGCGACGCGGTGTCAGGCGGGGGCGGCGTCGTGGACTCGGCGCTCGCGGCGCGCTCGCGGGCGACCTCATCGAAGGGCTGGCCGGTGGCTTCGAGCACGGCCTTGCGTCCGGTGGCATTCTGCCAGCGCGTGACGATGACATCGGAGTAGGGCAGGTCCAGCTCCATGAGGTGGGCGTGGCGCTGCGTGTCCTCGCAGGCCATGAGCGTGGACCCGCTGCCCCCGAACAGGTCGAGGACGTTCTCACCACGCCGCGACGAGTAGAGGATCGCGCGTGAGGCCAGCTCCACGGGCTTTTCCGTGAGGTGCACCATGGACTGCGGGTTGACCTTCTTCACGGCCCACACGTCCGTCGCGTTGTTCGGCCCGAAGTACTGGTGCGCCGCGCCTTCTCTCCACGAGTAAAAACACCACTCGTGGTCTCCCATGTAGTCCTTGCGGGTCAGGACTGGGTGCCCCTTCACCCAGATGATGGCCTGGCTGAAGTACAGGCCGGCCGCCTTCAAGGCGGGCGGGTAGTTGCCGCAGTTGCTGTAGCCGCCCCACGTGTAGCAGGCGCGGCCCGGCAGCAGCACGCGCGCGATGTTCCCAAACCACGCCGCGAGCAGCTTCTCGAAGGCCTCGTCGCTCACGAAATCGTTGGCGAGCGGGCGGTCCTTCGCGCGCATGCGCCCTGTCGGCCTGGCCTTCTCGGGGTGCCGCGCGAGGTCCAGCTTCTGGTGGTGGGTTTGGGGCGTCTTCGTGAAGCTGGAATTGCCCGCGGCGATGGCGTTGTTGCTGCGCGGCTCGACCTTCACGTTGTAGGGCGGGTCGGTGTTCACCAAGTGAACAGGCGCGCCTGCCAGCAGCCGGTCGAGATCGGCAGGGGAGCTGCTGTCGCCGCAGAGCAGGCGGTGGTTGCCGAGCAGCCAGAGGTCCCCCGGGCGCGTTACCGGGTTCTCGGGCGGTTCCGGCACGACGTCGAGGTCGCCGTTGCTGCCGTCACCGAGCGACGCCTGCAGCTCGTCGAGCAGGTTGTCGATGTCGCCGGAGGAGTACCCGACGCCGTCCAGGCTGTCCTCGGCACGCAGCGTCTCGAGCAGGCGCGTCAGGGCGGGATTGTCCCACTCGGCGAGCTCGGCCGTGCGGTTGAGGGCAATGCCCAGCGCGGTCGCGTCGAGCCCCGTGACGTCCAGCTCGACGACGTCACACTCGGTCCAGCCGAGAGCCTTCATCGCATCCATCCGGCCGTTGCCGGCGATGACCATCCCGGTGCCGGCCTGCACGATGAGGGGCTCGGCCTGGCCGAACCGTTTCAGGCTCGCGGAGATCGCATCGAGGTTGACCGATCCATGGAGCCGGGCATTGGCCGGGTCATGGTGCAGCTGCGCCAGTGAAACGCGTCGGACCCGCAGCGGCGCAGTGGGATGCAAACTGGTCGAAACATTTGGATGGGAAGACGAAGGACTATCCATGGCCGACTCCAAGGCCGGCGGGCAGTGCCCGGCGGCAGAAGGGGAGCGTGGACTCGGCGTGGACTTCGGGCCGGAAACCGGCCGTTCGTGGACTTCGCGTGAGGAACGGGGACCACGCTAGCGTAGCCGGAAGGGCGGTTCAATCGGGGAGCGGGGGGTGCGTCAAAGCTTCCTCCGGGGGCGATCTCGCGAGAAACGGGAGTCAAAAGCGCAACTTTGGACGCAATTCACCCGCCCCGGCCCGGCCCCCGGGTGGCCTCACTCAGCGTCTGGAGGAAATGGGCATGCAGTTAGCAAGAAACACAGAATGACACAAAACGGCTAAATCGATGACACGGCAGCACCGTGGGCGCAGCGTCATGGGCTAAATCTGTGTGGTGCGAACCGACATCGCGGCGAGCTGGCGATTTAGCTCGTCCACTGAGAATCGCTCCGGCGCGAAGTCGTCAGTGGCCCAATCGATCGCCTCCTGGTGCTGCGCGTGAGTTGCGTTAGAAATCTCTCGCAGAAGCCGGCGGTATCCGGGCGGTCCGCCGCAATCCTCCGGAGGCCCAGCGCGGGCGCCATCGAGGCACGTGATCACTTCGGCGCGCGGCACAGGTGACGGAGTGGCGCGTTGAGCAAGCGGATCGCACTCGATGCACTCGACCTTGCCGTTGACGATCCATTCGTCCCCGGGGTCATAGTCGTACTGGAACTCGTCGCCCTCACGTGAAAGGAAGTTCGCGACGAGCACGTTGTTCTCGTCCCACATGTCCTCGTCGTCAGGCTCGCTGGCCACGGGAGCGCCCAGGCGGTCGCCGTGCACGTTGAACTCATGTGCATGGGCGTCCCTCCAACCGAAGGACATTTGAAGCGCCTGGTGCAGTTGACCCAT
>JBBQUR010000034.1:0-16991 GCA_038212275.1 Planctomycetota bacterium | reverse complement strand
TGAATCGCGTCCGCTCCGGTCTGCTTCGCCGCGCGGATGTTCTCTTCGGAGAAGAGGTAGCTCGCGATCTCCACCGTCTCGTCGGCGGAACGCGCGTGGAGCGAGCCCTTGTCGTCCGGCGCGACGACAGCGACCGTGGCGATCCCCAGATCACGTGCGGCGCGAAAGACACGCAACGCGATCTCGCCACGGTTCGCGACGAGCAGCTTGCGGATCGGGCGGATGGGCATCGGCGGGCGGTTCCGGGGGATGGCGTGTCGTGCGGGCCGCCGGCCGTTGCCGGGCGCGCCCCGCCCGCGGCCGAGCTGTGCCGCAGACCTGGCCGTGTCGGGCCGCGTCGGCGACGTCAACGAATGGAGCATAGCGGGCGCCGGGTGTGGCGGAAAAGCGCCGGGCGGCTTGAGGCAGCTGTAACGATCGCGTCGCCGCTCCGACGTACCGTCCGCGCAGTGGACATCGATCTCTCCCACGACTTCGCGGGAGACTCGCCGGTGCCTCGTATCAGCGCCTTCTACGGGATTTCGGTCTACCTGTACTATGGCGACCATGACCCGCCACACGTGCACGCGCGGTATTCCGGCCGAAAGGGATCCTTCATGATCTCCGACGGCTCCTTGCTGGTTGGCGAACTTCCCGTTCAAGCAACCCGCCTGTTGCGTACCTGGATCGACAAGCGCCGGCTGGAACTCATGGACCGCTGGCACGACGCGAGGGCAGGCATTTGTCCGCAACCCGTTCCACCGCTCGAATAGGCCTTCCGATGGCATACCTCCCCGAAGTCACCAGCGTCCGCGCCTGCGGCCCGACCTCGCTTCAAGTGGCCTTCGATGACGGCACACGCAAGCGCGTCGATGTCGGACGTTTCCTCAAGGGCCCGATCTTCAAGCCGCTGCGCGATCCGGCGTACTTCAGGAAGGCGATGCTCGACACCGAGGCCGGCACGGTCGTGTGGCCCAACGGCGCGGACATCGCGCCCGAGACGCTCTACGAGATGGAGTCCGAGCCCGAGGCCGCGCCGCCACGGCGCAATCGCCCGGCAAAACCCGCATCGCAGCGGCCGCAGCGCGGCACGCCACCCCGCAAGCGCTGAGCCGCCCGCGCGGCGTCGCCGCCCCCGACCTCACGCACCAGGCGGCGCGCTGACGCACGGAGCTCGGTACGCTGCCGGAAAACACCGGCCGGCCGACGTGGATGCGCGACTCTACGTCGGAGCGCGCCGTGCTCTCACGCCGATCGCGAAGTTCGATTGGACGCCGGACATTTCGCACACTAGACAGGTGCCTCGCCAGGCGCGGGCAGCAGCCCGTCGTCGACAGCTCCCGAACTTCCATCCGCCGAGGATCCGATGAACGCCACGCGCAATGATCTGCCCGCCGACGCCCGCAAGAAGCTTGCCGCCCTGCTGCAGGACCGGCTCGCCGATTCCATCGACCTCTACCTGAAGGTCAAGAACTCGCACTGGAACGTGAAGGGCCCGACCTTCATCGCGCTGCACGAGCTGTTCGACAAGGTGGCCGGCGAAGCGCTGGTTTACGGCGACGACCTCGCGGAGCGCTCCGTGCAGCTCGGCGGCACGCCCGACGGCTCGGCCGCCGCCGTCTCCAAGGGCAGCGGCCTGCCCGACGGCCCGCGCAAGTTCGAGCACGAGACGGACCACGTGAAGGCCGTCGCCGATGCGCTGGCGGGCTTCGGCAAGTCGGTGCGCAAGGGCATCGACCAGGCCGACACTCTCGGCGACAAGGACACCGCCGACCTCTTCACCGAGATCTCCCGCGGCGTCGACAAGTCCCTCTGGTTCGTCGAGGCGCACCTGCAGGGGACGTGATCTCTCCGGCTCAGCCCTGCGTGGGGCGCTGCAGCGTGTAGTTCTCGACGACGTGCATGTCGCCTTCGGGGAAGTGCACGGTCTGCTTGCGCTGGACGGGCAGGCCCGTGGCCACGCTGATATCCAGCGTGACGTCGGCGATCGGCTGCTCGCCCGAGAATGCCTTGAAGGCGATGCGGCGCACGGGCTCCCCGCGCACCTCTCCGTCGGGGAGCGCCTCGACATTCCGCACGGAGAGGCCGTCGGACGTGCCGTCCGTGAGATCCACGCTGCGGTTGGATTCCAGCATGTAGAGATTGTGCATGAGGCCGCGCGTCATCAGGCCGTGCACGAGGCCTTCGTTGAGCCGGGCCGGCACGACGCCGTCCTTGGCGAGCGTGCCGACCTTCACCTCGTAGCGCGCGCCGTCGCTGAGCAGCGTGCTGGCCGGCGTCGCGGCGCCCGACGCATCCTCGATGGTCAGCGCGAGGCGGTTGCCCTCGCGCAGTGACAGCGTGCCGCGCTTGCTGGCGACGAGCGTGCCGTCCGCCGTCGCATCGTAGGCCAGTTGCAGTTCCGACGCGTCGAGCAGGCGCTGCAGCGTGGCGTGGTAGAGCGCGGACGCGCTCTCCGGGAACACGGCCGGCGGCAGCGCGCGGCCCGACCACTCGAGCATCTGCGCCTGCATCGAGAGCGGGTAGGAAATTGTCACGTCCGACAGCGTGCCGTCCGCGCCCCACACCGGCGAGAGGCGCGCCTGGACGAAGCCCGTGTAACTGGGCACGTCGAGCTTCGCGTAGCGCGCGACGATCTGGTCGCGCAGCGCGGGGTCGAAGGTGTCGCCGTGCGCGTCGAAGAGCGCGACGGCCGCCTCGCGATCGCCGGTGCTCTTGATGCGCTGCACCTCGTGGAGCAACCGGCCGGCCGCCTCGCGCCATGCATTCACGTCCGTGACGACGTAGTACTGCTTGCCGTCTCGCGTGCGCGCCTCGATGGCCTTGCTGTTGGCGAGGATCCAGTGCGCGATCATCTGGCGATTGCGCATGTGGTCTTCCTCGATCTGATTGCCCTCGCGGATGCGGCGCAGCTGCAGCATCAGGCCGTTGCGCGTGTAGTTCTCGTAGGCGGCGCGCGCCGCGGCGGCCGGGTCATTCACCAGGCCCAGCTCCGCCAGCTTCGGATCGGCCATGAAATACAGGCCCACGAGATCCGCGCGCGCCTCCTCCAGCGCCGAGTCGTCTTCCTTGATCCACGTGGCCGAGTCGCCCTGGTGCGCCGCATCCTGCTGGCCCGACGCGTGGCCGATGACCTCGTGCATGTTGGTGTGCAGGTCGCCGGTGATCGGACCCCAGGTACGCGCGCGCTCGACTTCGTCCGCATCCCAGCAGAACTCTTCCAGCACGCCTGAGCTGCCCAGCGCGGCGCCGGCTGCCACCACGTTGGCGAGGCTCACGGACTTGCTGCCGTGGTTCTCTCGGATGCCCTGGTCATTGGGAAGATTGATGCCGATGGGCGTCACCGGGCCGCTGTCGCCGGTCTCGCACACCACGTCGATGCTGCGCGCCGAGATGCCCTTCACCTTCGGCTTGCGGAACTCCGGCGCGTAGGGCATCCGGTCCTCGAACCACTGCGCGCTCTCCGCGAGCTGCTTGATGAGTTCCGCCTTCTTCGGGTCTTCGTAGGAGACGATGCCCTCCCAGCCGCCCTTCTTGCTGCGCGCGTCCACGTAGACCTCGATGAAGCCGTTCACCGTGTCCACGGGCGAGGCGTTGTCCGCCACCCATGCGATGTCGTAGGCCTCGCGGTCCGCGACGGCTCCGGTGCGATAGAAGCGGATGAGCTTCTCCAGCGCGGTGCGCGTGGCGGCCGGTGCGTACGGCATCGCATCCTCGAGGTGGCCGATGATGGCCTCGATCTCCCGGGCATACAGGCCGGGCGGAATGCCGTCGGCCGGCGAGCCCGCGCGCCAGACCTGCTCACTGAGCTTGCCGTCGGCGCCTTTCACCACGTTGCTGTTGAGTTCGTACTGCTCGGTGAAAGCATCGAGGTCCGCGAGCGTCACGCCCGGCCCGTAGTAGTTGTTGCCGCTGCCCTGCACGATGTCGAGGCCGCCCTCGGGGTTCTTCGCGGTGACCATCGGCTTGTACGAGGCGTCGAAGAACCACGGCTCGGCCAGCGCGAGGACGGCGTCGCCGGTCGCCACCGAGTCGGCGCCGTGGGCGCGCGCCGTGGCGACGGCCGCGCGAAGCTGCGCCGGCGTGCAGCGCAGCAGATTCTTGCGCGCCGTGATGGAGTTGTGCGGCCCGTTGTTCACCCAGAAGAGCTTCGTGTAGCGCTGCAGCTCGGCAAGCGTGGCCGGGTCCATGCCGTCGGCATGCGTGATGAGTTCCTCGAGCAGGTCGCGCAGCGCGACGCCATCCGCACAGCGCTGCGTCAGGAAGATGTCGCGCCCCGCGATGGCCGCCAGCGCGAGGTGGTAGCAGAGCCGCTGGTCGTCCAGCGAGAGGTTCTCGAAGCCGTCCGCGTAGAGCTGCGCGATGGCGACGTCGTCCACGCGCTCGAGCAACACCGGACGCCCGGCGGCAGGCGTGGCCACAGGAGCCGAGTGACCCGCCGCCACAGGCATCACAGGCGCAACGGGCGCAACAGGTGCGACAGGTGCGACAGGTGCAACAGGCGCAACCGGCGCGACGGGCGCAACCGGCGCAACCGGCGCAACCGGCGCAATCGGCGCAATCGGCGCAATCGGCGCGACGGGCGCGACGGGCGCGACAGGCGCAACGGGTGCGACCGGTGCAACGGGCGCATGGGCCGCGGTGGCTGCGGCCGCTGCGGCCTTCGCGGAGGATGCGGCGGGGGCAGATCCATGGGTGTCGGAGGCAGGAGCGGCGCACGCGGCGAGCGCGGCACACGACAGCGACAGAATGAGACGGTGACGCATCGAGGCACTCTCCGGAAGGAAGCCGACAGTCTGTCGCGCAGCGTGGTCCCTCGGCAACACTCTGGCGCGCCATCCGAGCGCACACGCCGCACAAGCCGCAAAAGCCGCAAAAGCCGCAAAAGCCGCAAAAGCCGCACACACCGCACACGCCGCACACGCCGCACACGCCGCACACGCCGCACACGCCGGACACGCCGGACACGCCGGACACGCCGGGAACGCCGGGCACACCGGGTACGCCGGGCACACCGCACACGCCGGGTACGCCGGGTAAACCGCACACGCCGGGGGCGCCACGGTGAGCGCGCCTTTTGCAAAGGGCACGCAGGCGCCGCTTGCGTATCTCCCGGGGCAGCCGACAATGCCGCACCTCACGGCAGGAGGCGCACGCCTTGAAGTGGACAGGCCAACGCCGCAGCGGCAACGTCGAGGACCGCCGCGGCAGCAACGCCGGCGGCGGAGGTGGCGGCTTCGGCAGGGGTTTCGGCGGCGGCGGCTTTGGCGGCGGCGGCCTGCCCGGCGGCCGCATGTCGGGCGGCACCCTCGCCGTGCTGGCCATCATCGTGGTCATCACCGTGTTCGCGGGCGACCCGCTGCACCTGCTCTCCGACGGCTCCTCCGAGAGCAGCGGCGCCTCGCGCGGCGCGCCCGATCCCCGCCAGGCCGAGGTGGCCGACATGACCTCCGTCGTTCTCGCGGACACGGAGGATGTCTGGCACGAGCTCTTCGCCGCGCGCGGCGAAACCTACATCGAGCCGCACCTCGTGCTCTTCGACGACGGCGTGAACTCCGCCTGCGGCTTCGCGACCGCGGCCGTCGGCCCGTTCTATTGCCCCGGCGACAGCAAGGTCTATCTCGACCTGACTTTCTTCGACGAGTTGTCGCAGCGCTTCGGCGCGCCCGGCGACTTCGCGCAGGCCTACGTCATCGCCCATGAGATCGGCCATCACGTGCAGAACCTGCTCGGCGTGTCCGACAAGGTGTCCACGGCGCAGCAACGCCTCGCGCAGGGCGAGGCCAACGGGCTCTCGGTGCGCCTCGAGTTGCAGGCGGATTTCTACGCCGGCGTGTGGGCGCACCACGCACGGCGCCTGCACGACCTGCTCGAGCCGGGCGATGTGGACGAGGCGCTCGCCGCCGCCACCGCCATCGGCGACGACACGCTGCAGCGCGAGGGGCAGGGACGCGTCGTGCCGGACTCGTTCACGCACGGCACCTCGGAGCAGCGCGCCGCGTGGTTCAAGCACGGCTTCCAGACCGGCGACATGGCTGCAGGCGACACCTTCGCGGCGAAGGATCTCTCGCATCCCTGATGCTGCGTTCCGCCGGCGTCCGGCGGCGGGCAGACGGCGCCGGACAGGGGTCGGGCAAGTGCGAGCCGGCCTCGCGCGCTACGCCCCGAGCTCGCGGTAGAAGCAGGTCGTGCCGCACAGGCCGCCCTGCGGGAGCAGCGCGTAGCCGGGGATCTCGCCGACGCGCACCCAGCCGAGCCGCGCGTAGAGGCGCGCGGCGTCGCCGCCGGTGACGGCGTCAAGCACGAGCAGCGTCCTGCCGCAGTCGCGGGCGGTGACCTCGGCGGCGCGCATGAGCGCCTCGCCCAGGCCCTGGCGGCGCGCGCGCCGGTGCACGAGCATCTTCGCGAGGTCCGCGCGGTGCGGCTGGTTTTCCGGCTGTTCGAGCACGAGTTGCACGGTGCCGCACACGCCCTGCGGATCCTCGGCCACCAGCAGCGCGCGCCCGCCGACAGCGACGTCGCGCGCCACGCGGCGCCAGAAGGCCGCGGCCCGCTCGTGCGTGATCGGCAGCATGAAACTCACCGAGGCGCCGCCCTCCACGCAGTCCACCAGCAGCGTGGCCAGCGACTCGACGAGTGCATCGTCGACCGTGTCCACGCGCCGCAACGTGCATGCGGGGGCGGAGCTCACGGGCGGTTGCGCGACGTGAAGACCACGAAGGCGAAGACCGCGGCCACGGTGAGTCAGACGGCCACCCGCAGTGCGAACGACGCCACGAGCAGGAACATCTCCGTGCACCAGATGATGACGGTCGTCCTGTGATGGTCCGGGAAGTCACGCAGCCGGAGTGCTGCGGCGAGATAGCGGAAGCCGAGAAAGGATCCGACGAGCCAGCCGGCGAGCGGTATCACGAGACACCAGCGGACCTGCTGTGAGAGTCGCGCCACATCTCGGGCTTCGCGCTCGGCCCCGCTCAGTTCGACTTTCTTCAGCGGCGGAAGCGCGGCGACGATCTCCTGCGCCTCCGCCACCGCCTGCCTCGGCACTCGCAGCTCCACCGCGAAGGGATTGGCCCCTGTGATGAAGGGGTCCACCACCTTCATCATCTCGTCGGGCGTGAAGGTCGGGATCCGCTCGGATTCGAGAGCTGCTCTCAGCACCATGACTCGAGCCGGCGAGCCGGAGAAGACCGTGACCCATTCTTCTGCCGTCACCTTGAACGGCTCCACTCGCCGTCGATCGATCCGCGCCGTCCGCGCCACTCGCTCACAGCCTGCCACACAGCTGAGCCACTCCCTGCGCCATGCGCGCACAGGTCTCGGCCACGCGCGACCGCGTCCAGTACGACGTTCGTCGGGACGTGGACGTGCAGCCGACCACGCACAGCAGCAGCAGGCAGCAGAGCAGCGCCGGCCTGCGCTGGCGTCGTTCGTTGCGGTGTCGTTCGTTCCGGTATGGACTCTTCATGTGCGTGTCCCGGCGGATGCGGCGGCGATGCGGACGCGCGCCGCGCGTCGGCGCTCGAAGAGGCCGCCGAGGCATCCCAGCAGGCCGGCGATCGGGCCGAACATGGCGAACGAAACCAGCACTCCTCCGAAGGCCATGAGATAGGTGTTGCTGCCAGGCTCTCCGGCTTGCTGGCCGCGCAGGTAAGCAAAGAGGAACAGACCACCCTTCAGGATCACGTGATCCACGACGAGGATGGCGATCCCGGCTCGCGCGGCGCTCCACAATCCGCGGCCGGCACTCACGACCACGCTTCCGGCCCAGAGCATGAGCGCCAGCCGACCGCTCGTGAACCCGGCCTGAGCGGAGACACCGCCGATGGCGCCGGCCAGAAGCGGCCACACGAAGAAGTTGGCGGCGGCCAGCGTGAGTGGAGCCCTCATCGTCACGAGCCAGCCCGACACGGACGGCTGCGGGGCCGGTGGGCTGCGCAGCTCGGTGCTCGTCAACGGCTCAGTCATGCCGCAACTCCCGGGGACTCGGTCGGCCGCAGTGTCGCATGAACGGCCCGCTCCGGCTCCCGCCTCCCGGCAGCCGTCCGATGGCCGGCGCGCGAGGCCAACGCGCGAGGCCGACGCGGGCGGCCAATGCGGGCGGCCAATGCGAGCGGCCGACGCGGGCGGCCGAAGCAGGCGTCGGTGCGGGCGGCCGGCGCGCGGAGACGGCGGGCCGTCGGCGGCGACACACTTTTTCAGACGGGCACGGACCCTTTGACGGCATGGGCCCGGCCGACGCAGGTGATGCGGCCCGCGGCATCAGGCCGCAGGTGAGCGAGCATGCGTGTCTTGAGCAGCGCGAAATCGCCGGGTGGCATCGCGGCCAGACTCCGGCCGACGCTCGCCCCGCCGAGAACCGTCGTCCAGTAGTCGTCGAGATCGGCAAAGTGGCGCTGCACGGTGATCACGTGCGTGGCGACGTCCGCCAGGCCCGCGCCGGTCCACAGCTCCCGCAGCGTGTCGATGCGCGACGCGTCCGGGTTGGGTGGCACGGGCACGGCGACGCCCAGCGCGCGCATCTCGGCCTGCAGCGCTTCGTAGGGCAGGCCGCCGCCGGGAAGGTCCCACGCGTAGGCCGCGACGACGCCGCCCGGGCGGACGACGCGCGCCATCTCCGCCACGCCCCGGGCCGGCTCGGGCACGAAGAAGATCACCAGCGGCATGACCGCCGCGTCAAAGCTGTCGTCGGCGAACGGCACGGCCATCGCGTCGCCGAGGCGGAACTGCGCGACGCCCGACGCGCTGCCCGACGAACTGCGCGACCGCGCATGTGCGAGCTGCGCCTCCGACGGATCGATGCCCTGCACCGCCGCCGGCGCGCAGCGCTCGACGATCACCTCGGTGAACGCGCCGTTGCCGCAGCCGACATCGAGCCAGCGCCAGCCGGTCTTCGGAGCGAGCCAGTCGAGAAATGTCCTGCCCGCGGACTGGCTCCACTTGCCCATGTACCGCTCGTACGCGGCGCCGTCATCGAAGCGGATCTCGTCGGTGGTCATGGGCGATGGTCCGGGCGGGCTGCGAGCGACGACTTCCCGGCACAGTCCGGGCTGTCCGGGGTCAGTGAAGGAGAGAGAGCCTACCGGTTGAGCTCGGTGATGTTCGCCACGTACCTCGTCCTCGACGGCCGGACGCTCGGCGCCGGCGCGCTCCGCCTCTTCGTCTCTCCGCCTGCCAGGCCGCCGCGCCCCACCGCGGCCTCGCCATCGCGCTCGTCTGGTGGCTGCTCGCGGCACCGCTCGCCATCACGTGGCACGAGCTCGCGACGTGCAGTTTTCGCTGCCGATCAGGACAGTCACCCGTCACGCCGCGCGCCGAGACTCCGCCAGGGCGAGCCTGGAAGCGGGCGCGTGAACGACAGCTTGGGGCCGCGCTGCCGTTGCGGGACGCACAGGTTTCTATCTTGCACCGATCGGTGTAAGTCGTATCCTGCGGGGCATGACTCCAGGACCCTCCAAGCGTTTCGATCCCGAGGTCGCCCTCGAACAAGCTCGCGATCTGTTCTGGCGACGGGGTTACGACGGCACGTCGTTGAACGAGCTCGAGTCGACGCTGGGGATCGGACGCAAGAGCCTCTACGACACCTTCGGGAGCAAGCGGGAGCTGTACCTGCGGTCGCTCGCGCATTACACGGAGACCGTTATCCGGAAGATCTGCACGGGGCTCGCCGACCCGCGCAACGGTCCCATGGAAAACCTGGAGCGGGTGCTGGGCCGGTTGCAGCAGCATCACGGCTCGCCCGACAGCCTCGGGTGCCTGCTGGGTGTCGCCATGGCGCAGGCGAGTTCCGATGACCCGGAGCTGACCGCGCTCCTCCGCGACTACCTCGGGCGACTCGAACAGGCCTTCCAGCGCACCATCGAGAGCGCACAGAGCGCGGGGGCGGCCGACACGGAGGCCTCGGCGAACGACGTGGCGCGCCAGCTCGTCGCGCTGACCCAGGGCATGGCGCTGCTCGGCCGCGCTTCCCAATCGCGGACGTGGCAACGCTCGATCGTGCGAGCCGCACTGCGCGGCTTGCGGCCCTGACCAACTCACCGACCACCGCACGGGCCGCACTCACCGCACTCACCGCACTCACCGCACGGACCGGCGCGGAGACCGGCCCGGACTCACGCTCGCCCCCGCAGCACACATCGTTACCGAAGGACTGCCATGACCCTTGCCGCCACCGCACTCGCACTTCTCACCACACTCACGCTCGTCACAGCCACGCCCGCCGCGGATCCGGTGATTCCCGCCGACGGCTTCCCACCCTCGACCGCCGCGGCCGAAGGCGTCTCGCAGCGCGGTCTCATCCATCTGCGGGACCTCGTGCAGTCCTTCGTGGACGGCCGCGAGGTCGTCGGCGCCGAGCTGCTGGTCATCAAGAATGGACACTCCATCCTGCATGAGGCGTACGGCCTGGCAGATCAGGAGACCGACACGCCCGTGGAGGTCGGCAGCATCTTCTGCGTGCGCTCGATGACCAAACCGCTCATCGGCACGTGCATCCGGATGCTGGTCGAGGACGGCAAGCTCCAACTGGATGACCCGATCGCGCAGTACCTGTCCGAGTTCGACGTCGACGGCAAGCGCGGCATCACCATCCGGCACCTGCTCACCCACACCAGCGGACTGCCGTTCTCCATGATCGCCGGCGCGGATCCGCGCAAGTTGGAGAGCGTGCGCGCCGTGGCCGCGCTCGGAGCGGGCGCGACGCTGCAGTTCGAGCCCGGCACCGACTTCCAGTACAGCGATCAGGGCGCCGACACGCTCACCGCACTGATCGAGGCCGTCACCGGCGTGCCCGCCGAGGACTTCCTCGTCGCGCGCGTGCTGGTCCCGCTGGGGATGGACTCCACCACCTGTCTCATGGCCCGGGACAGCACGCTGCGCGATCGCGCCGTCTCCGACTACGCCGGTTCGCGCGGGAGCTGGACCCGCTTCTGGAGTCCGGCGGACGAAGCCTTGTTCCCCGTCTTCCTCGGCTCGCAGGGCCTGTATGCATCACTCGAGGACTACGCGCGCTTCCTCCAGATGTGGATGGACCATGGGCTCGTGGAGGGCAAGCCACTGCTCTCACCGGACTCCATGCGGGATGCGCTCACACCGAACGCGCAGCCCTTCCCCGGCAGCACCGGCCTGTCAGGGCTGACGCCCGGCTACGGATCGCTGATGCAGTTGTGGACGGATCCGGGAGCGGACGGAGCTGACCCCGTGGTCGCCGCCTTCGGACACTCCGGCTCCGACGGCACCTACGCGTGGGCCTTCCCCGGGCAGGACGCGCTCGTGCTCTACTTCACGCAGTCGCGGGGAAACCTCACCGGGCTTCGTGTGGAGGAGGAGCTCGCGAGTCTGTTTCTCGGAGCACGGACCAGCGCCGACGTGGTCGCGCCAGCGCTGGAGGACTACCTCGGATACTACCGGGAAAATGAGGGCGACAGGTATCGCGCCATCGTGCGCGACGGCGACGACCTGGCGCTCGAAGTGCCGGGCCGTGCCGTGGCGACCTTGAGTTACGTCGGCGAGGACAGTTGGAAGATCCGGGACGAGCCGTCGACCATCCTGGATTTTCAGCGCTCTGGGTCAGGCGAGGTGACGGGCTACTGCATCGGCGATCACCGCGAGTTTCGCTTCGAGCCCGCGGACACGCTGCCGACGGCCGAGGACATCGTGGCGCTCGTCGGCCGCGCTCACCATCTGGACCTTGTCGAGTCGTTGGGCCCGGTGCGCTTCACCAGCGATCTGCACATCGCGTCCATCGGTGTCGAGGGCACCGCCTCCAGATGGATCGCGTGGCCGGACCGCACGCGCGTCGACGTGAGGGCCGCCGGGAAGCAGGAGCGCATGTCGTTCGACGGCGAGGTGGTGCGCTACGACTCCTCGGCCCAGGACCTCTCCATCCTGGAGGGCCCGCCGGCCGACTCGATCCGTCTGGACTCGCCCTTCGCCCGCTTCGGCAATCTGCTCGCGTGGTATCCGGAGCTGCGCGCCATCCAGCAGCTCGACGACGACGGCCACACGATCCTCCTGGTGCGGACAGGCGACACGTCGAGACCGGCGTCGACGTTCTTCATCGAGGCCGAGACCGGTCAGGTGCTGCGCATCGCCGCGTTCCCCTTCATGACGGGGCTCGGTCGCGTCGGAGTGAAGACGTCCTTCGGTGATTTCCGAGACGTGTCGGGGATGCTGCTGCCCTTCCGCACCGAGACCGAGGTGGCCAACCCGTTCATCGGCACCATCGTTCTTGCCGTCACCGCCATCGACGTGCATGTCGAACTACCCGAGGGTGGTTTCGAGCTGGCCGACTGAAACAGGGCGAGGTCACTCCCTCAGGATTGACGCCGCCGAAGGCGGTGAAGGATCCTTGAAGCAACTCGACCGGCGGACACTGACGCCGGTTGAAGCTCGCACCCCGTTCAACAACCGGCAGACCATTCGCCATGTCCGACACGATTCCCGCCGGGTATGACTACCACGTCGCCGCACTTGAGGCGCACGCGGGATTGACCTGCCGGTTTCTCAAGCCGGCGGATTTCACCGTCGCCGATCTGCCGCCTGAAACACCGGATTTCACGGACGGCGCGCAGTTCATGCCGATCGCCGTGGCGATGTCGCCCCATGGCCCGATGGTCTTTGCTGTCGCGGCGCGGCCTGCGTTCGGCGACGGCACCGTCGCGCTGTGGCTGGACTACATCTGCACCCAGGAACACTACCCGCATTCGGCCATCACCGAAACCCGCATCGGCAGCCTCCCCGCCGTCACCTGCGACGCATCCCAGCAGGCCGACGACGGCTCGACCATGACGATGCGCTTCGTGCTGCTCGAGGACGGCGGGCGGCTGTTCCAGATGTCGGCCATGTCGCCGGAGATGTTCTGGTCGGCCGCCCTCGACAAGATGTCGCCGATGCTCGCCTCGCTCGAACTCGGCCAAGTGCACGGAACGCGAGTCCCGCTGTTTCCCGGCAGTCCGCCTCCGACAGCGACTGCGTCCGCGCCCGCGTCCGCGCCTGCGCCCGAGCCCGCCCGCGCTCCTGCCGTCGAGCCGACCGCCGTGTTGACTCCCGATGAATTCCTCGCACTGGCGCTGGCCGATGACGCGGCGTCACTCGACGTCGAACATCCGATGAACGCCAACCTGCGCGAGCGCGGCGCGGGACTCGTGCCGCGCGTCGTGAAGACGGACCTCGCCACCCGATGCGCCACACTCGCTGCCGGTGCGGTCGAGGGCTTCTTCCGCGTGCCATTCGGCTGGCACGTCATCGATGACGGCAAGCGCACGCTTGTGTTCGACGCGGGCGGACGCATCCAGATCAACCTGAGTCAGCGACTGCACGAAGGTGCGTCCACGGCCGACTTCTCCCGCCAGCTTCTCCAGCAGTATCTGGAGAAGCAGCCGGACTTGCCGTCGGTTGCCATCACGTTCTCCGGCATCGCCGGTGTGGGCGTTCGCGGCGTGACCGTCGAGAGCGAGACGCTCGATCAGTACTTCCTCGTCCGCGACCTGAATCGGGCCGGGCGTTACCTCGTGGCGCGCGTCTCGGCATCGGCGGAAGACTCCACCCGCGCGCTCGATCTGGCCGGCGACATCGTCGCGACCTTCGAAGGTCCGGACATGCGATGAGCTGCACGGTCGACCACCTTCGCGTGGATCACCGCGTCACCGTGCTGCGCGCGTTCACGGATGCGGCGGGCATCCCGGTGCAGGCCGGCGAGCATGGCATTCTGCGCGAGCTTGCGTTCGATCAGATCCGGCTGGAACTTCGCATGCAGATCGAACGCGAGCCGGGAGAACGCGAGGCCGGAATGGTGGCGCTCGCATTTCCCCTGCAAGCTCGCACCGGCCCGCGCAATGGTCACATGCGCGAGTATTTTGAAATGGGCGACTACGTTCCCGTTCCCGGCAGCGAGCCGATGCGCCGCGAGCCACCGGCGAAGACGATGATCGTGCCGCCCACGACAACCGGTGCGGAGCAGGACACCGGACCGGCCTGGTGGCGCGAGGCGCGGAACACGGAAGGACCGGACCGGCTCGAAGATGTCGAGCAGGCGATGCGGCGAGCCACGGATCACATCGGCGTGGCCGGCTCCATCGCGGAAATGTATGCGCAGCGCATGCGGGCGTTTCAACACGCAGGCAACGAACCGCGAGCCGCCGCCGCCTTCAGGCTGGCCGTCGATTGGATGGGGACCTACGCGGGCTGGGCCACGAGCGGCGGAGAAGGCGCGGCACTTTCCGATGAACGCGACCGCTTCCATGCCGCACTCGTCCACGAATTCGGTTACGACCCGACCGAGACCATCACTCCACCGGAACGCGTCGACTGAACATCGCCCTCGAACATCGTCAGGACTTTGATGCGCTGCCGGCGGTTTTGCGTGCCTTGCGGGAAGCCGAGCTGGCGGCGGGGAATGCCATCGTCGAGGTCGCGCATTGTTTTCCCGCGTCACCGATGCAAGGTGCTTCCATTTCATCCTCGAGCCGCGGCATCCGACAACGCCGGAACTGGACATGGACGCCATCCGCGCAGGCCTGCGCGCGAAGCAGGACGGCACGACCGCCTGCTCGATCTCGCAGATGCCCTTTTCCGCCAGCCGCCGCTCGTGCAGCGTGAAGCCGCGCACCAGATGATCGCGCAGCGTCCGGATGGCCAAGATGCGAAACCGGGTGCCGTGCCTCGAGTTCAGCCGGTATCCGACCGAGATGATGGCGTCCAGGTTGTAGTGCTTGACCTGCCGCCGCACCTGCCGGTTGCCCTCGGTTTGAACTACCAAGGACTCCTCGGTAGTTGCCGCCTCGGTCAATTCCCCCTCGTTGAAGACGTTCTTGAGGTGGAGGCCCACTTTGTCGGGCGATGTGTCGAAGAGTTCGGCCATCTGCTTCTGGCTCAGCCAGACCGTCTCCCGATCCAGCCGGACGTCCACCCGGATCGCACCGTCCTGCGCCTCGTAGACGACGACTTCTCCACGTGATGGGCCTGACGCTTCGCTCATTGTGAGCTGCCTTGGAGGGCCGGTCCGGCGAGGTTGCTCTCGCTCACGTCACGCTCTCCTCTCGCTTGATCTCTCACGTGCTCTACACCCACACGGGCGGTCATGGTGCCGCGGTCGGACCCAAGCAGACCGCCACGGCATGGCCCCGACGCCAGCGCGAAGGTCACAAGCGCGAAGGCGCCGCCTCAGCCCCCCGCCTCGGCGGCGTAGCGGATCACGTGCATGCCGTCGTAGTCGATGAAACCCTCGCTGCGCATGCCGAGCTTCTCCAGCACGCGCGCCGACGCGACGTTGTCCGGCTCGACCAGTCCGATGATGCGCGGCAGGCCGAGTTGCGCGAAGCCGTGCGCCAGCACCGCGCGGGCCGACTCGGTGGCGAGGCCCCGGCCCCAATGTGTGGTGAGGAAGCGGTAGCCGATGTCGACCTCGCCCAGCTCGGGAAGGCGCTTGAGCCCGGCGAACCCGATCACCGCGCCCGTGCTCTTCTCGACGCACGCCCAGCGCCCGAAGCCGTGCGTGCGGTAGTCCGCCAGCGGGTGCGACTGCAGCACCTGCGCAGCACGTTCGAGGTTCGCGAACCCGCCTCCCGGATCGCCGGTCCAGCGGATGATCGCCGGGTCGCTCCCCAGGATGAAGAACGTCGCGAGGTCGCCCTCGTCGAACTCGCGCAGCAGCAGGCGCTCGGTTTCCAGGATGTGCTTGCCCATGGGTGCCGATTGCATCAAGGGGCAGCGCTGTCGCCAAGCAGGTTGCGGAGGATCGCGTGGCTCATCGCGACGTGGCGCGGCTCGGCCAGGCGCTGTGGCCACGGGAAGGGGCGCCTGGCGAACGACGTGCCGACGCGGAACGTGACGATGCCCCACGTTCTCGGCTCGGTGGATTCTGGTTGATTGACGCCCTCGCCGGCGACCAGTATCACTTCGTGCCGTCTCACAACGAGCACGGCGCACTCTCTCGGGGATGCAGAAAACGACCATGCCCACCCGCAAGACAGGCAAGACGTCCAAGCCCGCCGTCAGGAAACCGGCCAAGCGCACGCCGGCAAAGGACAAGGCCGCCCCGAAGCTGCTCGAATCCATGACCGGCAGGGCAAGCCCCGCGAAGGCCGCGCTCGGCGACAAGCCGGTCTTCGCCTACATCGCCAGCCTGCCGCAGCCGCAGCGCGGCATCGCCGAAAGCATCGATGCCCTGGCGGCCAGGACGCTGCCCGGCCTGCAGCGCTCCGTGAAGTGGGGCATGTCCTACTACGGCGTCGGTGACGGCTGGTGCTTCTGCTGCGGCGCCTTCGCCGGCCACGTCAAACTCATGTTCGTGAACGGCGCAGCGCTCAAGCCGGTCCCGCCAGTGACGCCAATCGGCATGGGCAAGTCCACGCGAGGCGTGGAGCCCAAGTCCGTGCGCGACCTCGACGAACGGCAGATTGTGGCTTGGATGAAGCAGGTTACGGCTGTGCCGGGCGTTGGCGGGAAGAATCGGTAGGTTCGAAGGCGGGCGCGGAGGCGAAGGTCACGTTGAAGCCGAGTGTCCGGAGGGCGACCGTGGGTTTGTTCCGATCCGAGACGAATCCAATCGTCGGGTCCTCGGACACGGAGCACGCGGCTGGATACCAGCACGGATGCCAATCGCTTTGGTGTCATTCGGCGGCCCAACGGCTCAGCCGCTCAGCTGCCGGCCACGTGGATCAGCACTGGCGTGCGCGCTAGTCGGCCAGCTGCAGCGGCGTGTCGGGCGGCTTTGGCTACGATACTGCAACTGCAATTCCCACAACGCTGTCAAATATAACTGCCACTTCTTTAGAGTCTGCCTTATATCCTGGATTCTCTTCCCGCGTGAGTTGCTTCAGCAGGACAGCTGATGCTTCAGAAACGTGTTCGATCAAGAATGCAACAAACTGCTTACTGAGTCCGGCGTTACTTTGGGATGATCTCTGCGTCAGGTCTGTATGATCACCCTGATGAAGCGTCGCGATGCCCGCAGCCTGGACCACGACACATTGGAGGAGCTGCGCCGGTTGTCGGTGCGACGCGTGCAGGCG
>JBBQUR010000033.1:0-28969 GCA_038212275.1 Planctomycetota bacterium | reverse complement strand
ATCCGCCCCTGCGCTCCGCTTCGGTACTCTGGCCCTTGAGGTTCCAACCTCTTGGACGTCTCCCTTGGCATCGGAGCGCCAGGTTCCCACGTTCCGCATGAAAGCCTGAATCAGGATCGCGCCGTCTTTCTGCCGGTCATCGCCCAGCCAGTAAACAGGTTTCCGCTGAACTTCATCCCAAGCCCCGCGAAGTGACTTGGTTTCGATGACGTCTGGATCCTTTTCGACAGCTCGTCGACGGTTCACTTGCGTTCGCCTTCCTGATCCGTACCTGACAGGTCGTCCCTGTCGTTTCCCGATCCGCTCACTACCCGGGAGCTTGTCCCCGCGCAGCGTCGGGCGGTTTGAGGACTGGTCCTGCAACCCGTCCCCGGAGGGTCTGCCTCCATCTCTCATGCAGCATCAACACTGTTTGTCGGTCTACATCGACTTCCAATCAGCGCCGTTCGTGGCGCACTTCGCGACACGGACAGCCGCGATGCCGGCATCCATGCGGAGCAGGCCGAGGCCCGTTCGCTGGCCCGCGCGCTGGCGCGCCTGCTCGACGAGCACCGCCCCGACACACTGCCGACGCTGCTCCGCGCGCGCTTTCGCTGAAGCGCGGGACGCACGCCTGGCTCAGTGATGGCCGCCGTGAGGCTGGCCGTGGTCATGGGCGCCGTGGGCGCCGTGGTCGTGCCCGTGGTCGTGCCCGTGGTCGTGCCCGTGGTCGTGCGCGCCGGCCGGCGCGTGGGCATCGTGTGCGGCATGCACGGCATGCTCGTCCACTTCGGCAGGCGGCGGCGACCACGGCGCATCGAGGCCGGGAATCAGCGGCATGCCACCCTCGATCTGCAGGTCGATGACGAGGCACTCCACGTCGTCGCTGCCGGGGATCCGCGCGAGTTTCGCGGCATCCTTCTCGGTGCACACGATGAGATTGTCCCGCGCCTGGCTGCGCACCGTGGCGAGATCCGTGGCCGAGAAATCGTGATGGTCTCCGAACGCCACCAGGCCGGCGATGTGCGCGCCGAGGTTCTCGACCGTCTGCCGGAAACCTGCGGGCGACGCGATGCCGCAGCAGAGGAAGACGCTGCGCCCGCGCAGCGACTCGGCGGGCCGCATCGTGACGCCGTTCACGGAGCGCACGCCAACAGGCGCGTGGCGCGCCCACACCAGCGGCACCGCGCGATGAAAAGCCCGCACGCTGGCTTCGACGGTGACGCGCTCGGAATCGGGCAACGTCTCTCCGTGCGTGAGCACCAGGAGGTCGGCGCGGCACAGGCCGGCAGCCGGCTCGCGCAGCGATCCCGCCGGCAGCACCATGCCGTTGCCGAACGGCGCGCGCGCGTCGAGCATCACGATGTTGAAGTCGCGATGCAGCCGCCTGTGCTGCATGCCGTCGTCCACCAGGATGAGTTCCGCACCCTCGGCAGCAGCCTGACGCGCACCGAGCAGCTTGTCCGGGGAAACCACGAGGCGTGCGCCGGGGCAGCGCGCCGCCATGAGGACGACCTCATCCGTCGCCCCGTGTGCGTCCGCCACCGCGCCGTAGCCACGCGCCACGATGGCGACTCGCTTCCCCGCAGCCACCGCCTGGTTCGCGAGCAGGATGACCAGGGGCGTCTTGCCGGTGCCTCCCACGGTGAGATTGCCGACTGAGACGACCGCGGCGGGCACGCGCACCGATCCCAGCAGACCGAGGTCGTAGACCGCGTTGCGCGCCAGCGTGGCCGCGTAATAGAGCAGCGAGAGCGGCAGCAACGCGAGGCGAATCAGGAAGATGATCGGGTTGTTGTCGGTACCGATCAGCCGGCTCGTGAAGGTCTGGGTCATGAGTTGCTTTCACTCAGGGGCGGTGCGCCCGGTGCAGCCGCTTTGGGGGCGGACTTGACCGGGCGTCGTGCCGACGAGGCGGGTGCGCCTTGCAGCGCCGAGGGACGTTCGATGGGCGCGACAGGTTCGCTGATCCCGATGGCCGAATCACGCACCGGCGCGGGGGCGGCGGGCTTTGGCGCCGCGCCCTTCGCGGCGGCAGAAGTTCCGTGGGCCGTGCGCGGGGACGCGATCGCCGCGCCGGCACGGGTCGCCGCGCGCGCCACGAGGCGCGGATCCAATCTGTCCGTCGGCTTAGGGCTCGGCTTGCGCGCGGGCTCTGGCTCCGGCTTCCCGACGGGCTGGTGAGCGGCCGTGTCGGCCTGCGGCGCCGCCGTCTGATCGGCAGGCGCCGCGGGAACGGGAGCGCGCGGCTGCCTCGCGACCGCTGGCGAGACCTGTGTTGCCGCCTTGTGGGCTGTTGCGGGCGCGGGCAGCTTCGCCGGTCGGCCGGCCTTCGACGGCCCGGCAGCCTTCGGCGCGGCCGTCAGGTGTGCCAGCGCAGTCAGTGCGGCCGAGGCCGGCCGCTTTCCGCGCAGCGCCGGCCGCTCAGGCGGCGGCGCGTTCCCGGGCGCCGCAGGCTGCCGAGGTGCATCACGCCGCGCCTCGACCGCCGACCGACTCCGTGCCGTCGGCAGCGTCCTGGCTGTCGGCAGCGTCCCTGACGCGTGCATCGTCCCGGCCGCCGGTGTCGTGCTCGGCACCGGGACTGGCGCGGGGGGCGGCGTCTTCGCCGAGGCGGCGGGCGCTTCCGCCGGAGCTGGTGTGGACCGCTCCGCAACGGTGGGAGTCGGATGCGTCGCCTCGCCGGCCTTGACGAAGGTCCCGTTCCTGCCACGAGCCGGCGCAGACGTGGCACGCGCGCGGGCCGCGGCGGGTGCAGCGTTCGGTGCGGGCGCGGCACTCGCCACAAGCCTGGCGGACGCCGCGGACGCCGCGGGTGCCGCGCTGGCCTGCGATCCCGAGGAGAGTGCGACGCGCGGCGCAGCGGACGACCGGGCTGCGGCCGCGACGACGGCAGCGACGGCAGCGACCTCGGCAGGCGCCGTCACGCCGAGCACCTCGCGCGCGAGGGCCAGATAATCCTGTGCCCCACGACACTCGGCGTCGTACTCGAAGATGGTCTTGCCGTGACTTGGCGCCTCGGCAAGCTTCACGTTGCGGCGGATGGCGGTGGCCATGAGCACGTCGCCGAAATGCTTGCGGATGTCGGCGAGCACCTGCCGCCCGAGATTCGTGCTGGGGTCATGACGCACCGAGACCATGCCCGTGATGCGCAGAGTCGGATTGAGTCGCCGCTGCACCAGCTCCACGATTTCCAGCAGTTTTCCAAGGCCCTGCAGCGCGAAGAACTCGCTCTGGATGGGCACGAAGACCTCGTGGCACGCGACGAGCGCGTTCAGCGAGAGCAGTCCGAGGCTCGGCGGACAGTCCACCAGCAGGAAGTCCCACGAGTCGCCGTGCTGCGCGACATGGGCGGCCAGCGCGTCGCGCAGGATCGTCTCGCGCCCCACCGCGTTGACGAGCTCGAGCTCGATGCCGGCGAGGTCGATGCTGGAGGCGAGCATCTGCAGGTTCGACTCGGTCGTGTTGCGCAACACCTGCGCAAGCGTGGCCGTGCCGTGCAGCAGTTCGTAGATCGAGGGCGCATCGCTGGCCGGGTCCGCATCGAGGTGCACCGTGAGGTTGCACTGAGCGTCCATGTCGCAGACCAGCACGCGCTGGCCGAGGCGGGCGAGGGCGGCCCCCAGATTGACGGTGGTCGTGGTCTTGCCCACCCCGCCCTTCTGATTGATGACCGCGATGCGTCGCATGCTGTGGTTTCCGGGCAGTCAGAGTAGCGGCCGACTCCGCTAGAATCCCGAACCATGCCCGCCAGTGCCAAGCAACTTTTCGACACTTCCGTGGACCTGGTGCGCCGAGGCCAGCTCCGGCCGGCCCTCGGAACGCTGCTCCAGGCGCTCGCGGTGGACCCCGGACACGAGGGTGCGCTGCAGGCCGCCAGCCGCATCTGCCGACTCCTCGGCAGCGAGTCGGATGCGATGCTCTTCGACGAGCTGCGTGCGCGGCCGGGCGACGCCGAGGCGCTCTTCGCGCTGGGATACCGCATGGTGGACGAGGGGCGCCCGGAGGTGGCGGCCGCCCTGCTCGAGAAGAGCCTGGCGGCCAACCCGGACAACACCTCCACGCGCCGCGAACTGGCCTTCGCCCGCCTGCAGAGCCGGGACTTCACGGGCTGCCTGCGCACGCTGGCCCCGCTGGACGACGACGCCTCGCTCTCGGAAACCGAGACGCTGGACGTGCTGCTGGTGCAGGCCGAGGCCGCCTTCTACGCCACCCGCCGGGACCTCGCGAACAGCTTCCTCGCCCAGGCCGAGGAACGCGTCCCGGAGGATGACCAGCGCGAGCGCATCGACGCGCTGCACGGTCTGCTCGGGCGCGGGGCGCGCTGGCCATCGCTCGACGCCCTCGGACTGCGCGAGTGGCACTTCATCCAGCATGCCGGCGTGATCCTGAAGGTGGCCGGCGGCTACTTCGAGGACAGCACGCGCCTCGGCCGCTACGACATCCTCGATCTGCGCCCCGACATGGTGGCCTTCCTGCTGCAGCGGCTCGTGCACCTGTACGAGCGGCTGGGACTCTCGCACCAGCTCGTCATGCCCGTGTCCCCGGCGTCGGCGCCGCTCGCGCATGCGCTGGCGCTCGCACAGGGCGTGCCGTGCGAGGAAGAGCTCACCGAGCGGCGCGGGCGCTCGGCGCTGCTCGTCGCGGCGAACGCTCTGGAGTTCGGGCCGCTCATCGCGAGCCTCGGCAAGCACTCGGCGGACATGCGCCTCTTCTCGGTGAATCTCGACTGGGAGCACGAGGCGCCGGTGTGCCCGGAGGTCGTCGGCATCGTCGCGCGCCGCGCCTTCCTGCCCTGGGAAGAGCGCTACGCACTGGACAGCCGCACGCGCCAGATGCGCCCCGTACCGGCCGACGAGCGACCGGCTGCCGAGATCGGCGCCGAACTCTTCGCCGCGATGCGTGCACTGCCCGACGACGGCGGCACCGCCCGCGAGGAATTCGAGTCGATCTACATGCCGCTCGCGAGCCAGCTGCTGCTCGGCAACGAGGAACTGCACCCGCACCGTCGGCGCTTCACGACGCTTTCGCCGTGCTGGCCCGCGCCGGGCGAGAGCGCCCCGCCGCGCGGCGCACGCGCGAGCACTGGCAAGCAGGGCCCTGGCGCCTCGCGCCCCGCACGCCCGCAACACCCGATGGACAGCGACGCGGACGACGCCTTCAACAACCCGCTGCGCGACAGCCACGACGACGACGAACCGGACATGCCGCGCGAAGGCTGAGCCCTCGAGCCGGCGTACCGCGCGATGCGAGCCCGGAAAACCGGGACTCTCGACGGGAACACCGGGTCGCGACACGGGGTCCGCTGCACGGGCTCCGCCTCGCCCGCGCGCCGCGCGGCGAGGGGCCGCCGTGCTATGTTTGCGCCCTTCGTCTGCGCGGTCATCACGAGGTGCCAGGGTCATGCCGGAGAGTCTGCTTCCACGCGTCCGAGAGCTGCTCGGCGGCGTGACCAACCCGGCGCAGTACATCGGCGGCGAGTTCAACAGCGTCCGCAAAGACCTCGGCGGCTGGGACGGCCTCGCCGGGCGCATGGTGCTCTGCTACCCGGACACGTACGAGGTCGGCACGAGCCACAACGGGCTGCAGATCCTGTACCAGCTCCTGAACGACCAGCCCGACCTCGCGGCGGAGCGCTGCTTCACGCCGTGGCCCGACATGGCCGACGCCATGCGCGCGGCCGGCGTGCCGCTCTTCACGCTCGAGAACCACCTGCCGATCACGGACTTCGACATCCTCGGCTTCACGCTGCAGACCGAGCTGACCTACAGCAACGTCCTCGAGACCATCGACCTCGCGGGCATTCCGCTGCTGGCGCGTGAGCGCGGGCCGCAGCACCCGATCATCGTCGCGGGCGGCCACGGCGCGCACTCGCCCGAGGTGCTCGCGGAGTTCATCGACGTCTTCCTGCCTGGCGACGCCGAGGAAACCATCACGCCCTTCCTGCGCTTCGTCGCGGAACGACGGCGCGCGGACCGGCCGGGCGGGCCGATGTCGCGCGAGGAGCTGCTGCATGACATCGCGCGCAGCTTCGCCTACGCCTACGTGCCGGCGATGTACACCGCGGCCTTCGACCCGGACAACGGCCCCTTCCGCGGGCTGACGCCGCGCTTCGCCGACGTGCCCCGCATCGTGAAGGGCGCGTCCGTCTTCGACTTCAGCTCCGCGCCGATGGCGACGCGACCCGTGGTGCCGCACGCACGCTCGGTGCAGGACCGCATCTCCATCGAGATCATGCGCGGCTGCACGCGCGGTTGCCGCTTCTGCCAGGCCGGGATGATCACGCGCCCGATGCGCTACCGCACGGTGGAAGACCTCGTCAACGCGGCCGAGGAGACCTGGAAGAACACCGGCTACGACTCGATCACGCTCACCTCGCTCTCTTCGGGCGACTACCCGTGGATCGAACAGCTGCTGCGCGCGATGAGCGAGCGCTTCACGCCGCGCAGGGTGTCGGTCTCGCTGCCGAGCCTCCGCGTCACCGGCGAACTCTCCCGGCTGCCGGCGCTCATGCACGGCGTGCGCAAGAGCGGCATGACCTTCGCGCCGGAAGTCGCGACGGACCGCCTGCGCCGCATCATCAACAAGGACATCAAGAACGAGGACGTGCGCGCGTCGGCCGCCGCCGCGTACGCCGAGGGTTGGGCGCAGATCAAGCTCTACTACATGATCGGCATTCCCGGCGAGCGCGAGGAAGACCTGCGCGCCGTCGTGGAGTTCGCCGACGAGCTTTCCAAGCTGCGCCAGAAGGTCACGGGCCAGGGCCCCGCCGCGGTGAACGTCACGGTCTCCACGTTCGTGCCCAAGGCCTTCGTGCCCTTCCAGTGGGACGGTATGATGGACCGCCACGTCGTGCGCGAAAAGCAGTCGTGGATGCGCAAGCTCAACCGCAATCGCCGCGTGAAGCTGAAGTTCCACGATGCGGACCAGAGTTATCTCGAGGGCATCCTGTCCCGCGGCGACCGTCGCCTCGCGCCGGGGCTCGTCGAGGCGCACCGCCGCGGCGCGCGCTTCGATGCGTGGAGCGAGCACTCCGACATCTCGCGCTGGCTCGACGCCTTCGACGCCTGCGGCATCGACCCGGACAAGTACGCCGTGCGCGAGCGCAGCCGCGACGAGGCGCTGCCCTGGGACCACCTCGACATCGGCCCCAGCCGCGACTACCTCTGGGCCGAGCGCGAAAAGGCCCGCGAGGAGATCAAGACCGAGTATTGCGTGGGCAAGGTCTGCCACGTGTGCGGCGTGCCGCCCTCGCTCTGCTTCGCGATCAAGCGCGACATGGGCCTGCTGCCCAGCAAGCAGCGCGCAATCCTCTCCATGGACGAAAGCGGCGTGACCAAGGGCGTCGAGGGCGTCACCGACGACGCACCGCGCCGCTTGCGAGCCGCAAGCCCCGGTCCGGTGCGCGCGGCGCGCCACGCCGCGACGGCGATCAGCGCTCCCGCACGAGTCGTTCCCGCATCAGGCCCGCACGAACAGGCCGCGCGCGACGCCGACAGCGACCGCGCGCCCGGGGCGACGGAGTGTGTCTGAGCCCGCGCGCGCAGCACGCCCGGCGCTGAACGGCCGCGCCGCCGATCAGGGATCCGGAGGTCCGGACGGCGCGCTCTCCGGAGCCACGCCCCCGGGCGGCTCCGGTTCGCCGGGCGCGACAGCCGCGGGCGCGGCCGTGCTCGATCCGCAGCGCGGGATGCGCGCCTTCGCGGGCTCGCTCAAGTACTGGCCCGCGGTGCGCAAGGAATTCCTGTGGGGCCTGGCCTGCGTGATCCCGGGCTCCGCGCTCGACCTGATCACGCTGCTCATCGTGCGCGACATCTTCGACGGCGTCACCACAAGCGACCTCGCGCAGCGCATGCCGCTGAATACAGTGCTCGGGAAGATCGGCCTGGTGCTGCTCATCACGCTGGTCAAGGGCGCGGCAAAGTACGGCATGCGCTACTGGGTCACCGGCGCGTCGCGCGTCTTCGAGCGCCTCTACCGGCAGGACCTCTTCCAGCACCTGCTCACGCTGACGCCGCGCGACATCGCGCACCTGCGCACCGGCGACATCATGTCGCGCTCGCTGTCGGACATCGAGGCGGTGCGCATGCTGCTCGGCCCGGCGGCCATGTACAACGTGCAGACCGTCGTCGTCATGCCGATGGCGCTCATCACGATGGCCTTCATCGACCCGACGCTCACCGCGCTCATGACGCTGCCCTTCCTCGGGCTCGCGCTCGTCGTGAAGTTCGCCGCGAAGCCCACGCAGCGCTGGAGCCAGATCAGCCAGGACCGCATCGGCGACCTCTCGACCGTGGCGCAGGAGAGCTTCTCCGGCATCCGCGTCGTGAAGGCCTTCGCCTCGGAGGCCTTCAGCGGCAGCGCCTTCCGGCGCATGGGCCAGGCCTTCCTCGAGAGCAACGTGAAGCTGGCCACGATCCGCGGCATCACCTCGGCCACGATCAACGTGGTCAAGGACTTCGGCATGCTGCTCATCGTGCTCGTCGGCGGCTGGCACATGGTGCAGGGCCGCCTGACGCTCGGGAACTTCGTGCTGTTCACCGCGATGCTCAACTGGGCACTGTGGCCGCTCATTGCCGTGGGCTGGACGCTCGGCATGTACCACCGCGCGCGCGCCGGCGCCGTGCGCCTCAACGAACTCTTCGCGATCCGTTCCTCCGTGCAGGAAGCCCCGGATGCGATCACGCCGTCCGGCGTGCGCGGCGAGCTGGAGGTGCGCCACCTGTCCTTCGCGTGGAGCGCGACGGACGTGCTCGTCGACGTGTCGCTGCACGTTCCGGCCGGCGGCACGCTCGGGATCACGGGACGCACGGGCTGCGGCAAGAGCACGCTGGTGCAGCTGCTCTCGCGGCAGGTGGAGCCCCCGGCCGGCACCGTCTTCCTCGACGGGCACGACGTGCGCAGGCTCTCGCTCTCCTTCCTGCGACGCAGCATCGGCGTCGTGCCGCAGGACAGCTTCCTGTTCAGCGAGTCCATCGCCGCGAACATCGGCTACGCGCACGACGACACCGACATGGACAACGTGCGCGCGATGGCCCGCACGGCGCACGTGGACGCCGACATCGAGGCCTTCCCGCGCGGCTACGACGAACTGCTCGGCGAGCGCGGCGTGACGCTGTCCGGCGGCCAGCGCCAGCGCACCGCCATCGCGCGCACGCTCGCCGCCAACCCTCCCGTGCTCATCCTGGACGACTGCCTCTCGGCGGTGGACTCGATCACGGAGCAGGCCATCCTGCGCGGGCTGCGCGAGACGCTCAAGGAGCGCACCGCCATCATCGTGAGCCACCGCGTCGCCGCGCTCTCGCTCGCGGACCGCATCCTCGTGCTGGACGAGGGCCGCGTCGTGGAGACGGGCACGCACGACGAGCTCGTCGCGCGCGGCGGTCTCTACGCCGAGATCCACGAGCGCCAGAAGCTCGAAGCGGAAATCGAGGCGCTGTGAGCACGGGCAGCAAGGACCACCACGACGCGGAGCAGGACCTCGGCTCGATCTTCGACCCGCGGCTGCTCTCGCGCGTGATGGAATTCGCGCGGCCGCACCGCAACGCGCTGCTTGCCACCGTCGGCTTGCTCGTGATCGGCCTCGGGCTGCGGCTCGCCGGCCCGAAGATCGTGCAGCTGGTCATCGACGGCCCGGTGAAGGACGCACGCGAGCATGTCGGCGATCCCGGCTTCTCGCTGGTCGGGCCGCTGCATGACGTCACGCGGCTCGGACTGATCTTCCTCGTGCTGGCCGTCGTCAACGCGGGCGTGCTCGTCGTGCGCGAATGGCTGATGAACCGCACGGGGCAGCAGATCGTGTTCGAGGTGCGCAACAAGCTCTTCGCGCACCTGCTGCGCCTGCCCGTCGGCTGGTACGACCGGCATGCCGTGGGCTGGACGGTCACGCGCTCCACCTCCGACGTGGACAGCCTCTCCGAGCTCTTCACCACCGGTGTTGCGACGCTGGCGTATGACGTGCTCACCATCATCGTCGTGGCCGGCGTGCTCATCTGGATCTCGCCGCAGCTCGCCTTCGTCGCGCTCATCATGCTGCCCGTGATGATGTGGGTCTCGTTCCGCTTCCGCCTCAAGGCGCGCGTCGCCTACCGGGCCACGCGGGCATCGATCGCACGGCTCAACGCCTACCTGCAGGAGCGCCTGTCGGGTCTTGCGGTCGTGCGGCTCTTCCGGCGCGAGGAGGCCAGCGCGCGCCGCTTCGACGTGCTGAACACGCGGTACTACAGCGACAACATGCTCACGGTGAAGCATTTCTCGCTGTTCTTCCCCACCGTGGACACGCTCTCCACCACCGTGAAGCTGGGCTGCCTGGGCTACGGCGCCTGGCTCATCGTGAACGGGCGGCTCGACGAAGGCGTCTTCGTGCAGTTCTGGCTCTACCTCGACTTCGTGTTCGAGCCCATTCGCGAACTCGCGGAACGCTACAACGTGCTGCAGGCCGCGATGGCCGCCGCGGAGCGCATCTTCGGCGTGCTCGACACGCGCACCGAGGACGCGCCGCCGCTGGCCATCGAGGTGGTCGCCTCGCCCGCGCTCTTCGCGACGGAAATGGACGCGGCCATGACGGCGCGCGTCGCGACGGAGCCCGAGGCGGCGCCCGGCCACGGCGCGCACGCAACGCCTGCCGGGCCGGCGCCGGCCATCGAGTTCCGGCACGTGTCCTTCGCCTACGGCGGCGGCGCGCCGGTGCTGCAGGACGTGTCCTTCCGGGTCGCGCCGGGCGAGCGCGTCGCCGTCGTCGGCCACACCGGCGCGGGCAAGACCACGCTCGTGTCGCTGCTGTGCCATTTCCACGAGGTCGTGCAGGGCTCGGTGCTCGTGCACGGCCGCGACATCCGCGACATCCCGCACCAGGAACTGCGCCGGAGCATCGCCGTCGTGCAGCAGGACGTCTTCCTCTTCAGCGACACGATCGCCGCCAACATCCGCATGGGCCAGGACGGCCTGCCCGACGAGGCCGTCGCGCAAGCCGCCGTGGCCGTGCACGCCGACCGTTTCGTGCGCCGCCTGCCGCTCGGATACGCCACGGTGCTGCAAGAGCGCGGCGGCAACCTCTCGACCGGCCAGCGCCAGCTCATCGCCTTCGCCCGCGCGCTCGCCGCCGATCCGGACATCCTCGTGCTGGACGAGGCGACCTCGTCGGTGGACAGCGAGACCGAGTCGCTCATCGAGGACGCGACCGCGCGACTCATGGAAGGGCGGACGAGCCTCGTCATCGCGCACCGACTGTCCACCGTGGTCAACGCCGACCGCATCCTCGTCATGCACAAGGGCCGCGTGCACGAGCAGGGCACGCACGACGAACTCATGGAGCAGCACGGCCTCTACTGGAAGCTCTACAGGCTGCACCTGGCGGGCGCGACCGCCGGCACCTGACGCGCACGCTCCCATGAAGCTGAAGACCGAAGAAGTCCTCGCCCTGCTCGAGAAGCAGGGCACGAAGAAGACCCGCGACGGACTGGCCCGCTACGGCATCGTCGCGCGACACGCCGTCGGCGTGCCGATGAGCGCGCTGCTGGCCTTGAGCAAGCGCCTCGGCACGGACCAGGCCCTCTCGCTCGCGCTCTGGGACAGCGGCGTGTACGAGGCGCGCCTGCTCGCGTCGCTGATCGGCGACGCCGCGGCCGTGACCCGCCGCCAGATGGATGCCTGGGCCGCCGGCTTCGAGAACTGGGGTGACTGCGACACCGTCTGCTTCAAGCTCTTCGACCGCTCGCCCCATGCGTGGAAGGCGGCGCCGAAGTGGGCCGCCTCTCCGCGCGAGTTCGTCAAACGAGGCGGCTTCGTGCTCATGGCCTGCCTCGCGCTCCACGACAAGGCGGCGCCGGACAAGCCCTTCCTGGCCTTCCTGCCCCTGCTCGAGAAGGGCGCGCGCGACGAACGCGCCCTCGTGAAGAAGGGCGTGAGCTGGGCGCTGCGCAGCGTCGGCCGTCGCAACCGGGCGCTGCACGACGCGACGATGGCCGTCGCGAAGCGCCTCGCCGCATCGGACGACGCCGCGCCGCGCTGGGTCGGCAAGGATGTCGTGCGCGATCTCTCCAGACCGGCGCTGCGCGCCCGACTCGCGCGCCGGCGCGCCTGACGCGACGGCTCAACCTCGGGCGCGAACCCAATCCGGCGCCCGCACCGCGAGGTATGGAAAGGCGTGCTCCAGCCGCGCGCCGTGCCACGAGAGCAGTTCGCCATCCACGAAGCGGCAGCGCGGCGCCAGAGGCCCGAACTCCGGCGCGTGCTCCGGCTCGAAGGAATAGGGCTCGCTGGCGAGCAGCAGGATGTCGGGATCCGCGGCGCACAGATCGTCCAGCGTGAGTTCCGGGTAGCGCTCGGCGCGCGCCGCGCAGACATTCTCGCCGCCGGCCTCCGCGAGCAGCGCGTGGATGAAGGTGTCGGCATTGACAGACATCCAGGGCTTGCGCCAGATCAGGTAGGCGTAGCGGAAGCGCGCAGGGGGAGCAGCCTGCGCGCCTGCACCCGGCGCGCCAGCACCCGGCGCGCCAGCACCCTGCACGCCAGCACCCGGCGCGGCAGTAGCGGCGGGCGCCGGCCTCAGCGCGGCGTGCATGCGCTGCCTGGCCAGCTCGATGCGTTCGATGAGAGCTTCGCCCTCCGCGGCCGCACCGACACGCGCGGCCAGCGTTCGCACGTCGGCCAGCGCGCTCTCCACGTCGCGCGGATAGCCGACGAGCAGCGGCGCGATCGCCTCCAGCGCCGGAAAGTCCGCGGGCTTGTTCTCCTCGCGGTTCGCGACGATGAGGTCGGGAGACAGCGAGGCGATGGCCGCAGGATCCGGATCCTTCGTGCCGCCGACGACCGGCACGCCCGCCACCCACGGCTGCGGATGCACGCAGTAGCGAGTCCGCCCCACGACGCGATCCGACACGCCGAGCGCCGCGAGCGTCTCCGTCGTGGACGGCACGAGCGAGACGATGCGCCGCGGCGCACCGCCCCCGGCCGATGCGGAGCCCGCCATCAACCGGCACCTCGCGGCGTGAGCTCGCATCGCCCGCTCACTTCAGCCCGCTCACTTCAGATGGTCCGGCCCGACGGGCCCTGGCTGTGCATCCGGCAGCCCTTCGGCGTCCTCCGCCGGAACTCCATGCTCCTCCGACTGCACAGGTGCGGTGTTGGCCGGCCTGCCGCTCGCATCGAGATAGCCGAGCTGGATGAGATTCTCGATGGTCTGTGGATCCAGCGAGTCGAGGTCCAGCGCAGCCTTGCTGCCGCGCGGATGCACGGCCTCCGCAGCATCGTGCAGGCGTTTCAGCACGCCGAGCATTTCATCTCGCTGTGCCGCGTGCGTGGCAGCAACGTCCCGCTGTTCTCCTGGATCGGCGGCCAGATCGAAGAGTTCCAACTCGCCGGGCTGCAGGCCGCGCCCCTTGCCGGAAATCAACGTGTGCAGCTTGAGCGCTCCCTGCCGCGTGGCGGAGAGGCGATTCATGTGCGTGTCGAGTTCGATGAAGAGCTGGGAGCGTGCGGGCGGCGCAAGGCTGTCGGGAGCCAGCGGCGCGCGCACCGCCATGCGCCGGTCGGGCTCCACGCCCGCGATGCGCAGGATCCACGGCGCAAGGTCCACCAGGCTGATCGGCGTGTCGACGACGGCGGGAGAACGGCCGCCGACGGACTCCGGAGTCCCCGCCGGCAGGCGCACGAGGAGCGGCACGCGCGTGTTCGCCTCGAACAGCGTCTCACCGTGCCCGAAGAAGCCATGCTCGCCGAACTCCTCGCCGTGGTCGGCGGTGACGATGACGAGCGTGTTGCCGGCGAGCCCCGCGCGATCCAGCGCGTCGAGCACGCCACCGACGAACTCGTCGGCCATGCCCACCGTCGCGTCGTAGTACGGCATGTACTCACCGATCACCTTGTCACGGAGCGCCTCGTCGGGCACGCCCGAGTTGCCCGCCTCGCCCGGCCCGCCCGGCCCGCCCGACTCACCCGACTCGCCCGACTCGCCCGACTCGCCCGACTCGCCCGACTCGCCCGACTCGCCCGACTCGCCCGGCTGGCCCGGCTGGCCCGCCGCGAGGCCCGCGCCCGTGTTGAAGGCCACGCGATCCTGATGGTTGAACGGAGCCTCGGTGCCGTCGGCTGCGAGCAACCCGCGCTTCGCCAACCACTCGTGATCGGGTGCGTAGTTGTGAACGATGTAAGTGTGCAGGAAGAGGAAGAAGGGTACGCCGTCCTGCTGATCCTCGATCCAGCGCGCGATCATCGGCGCCGCGTAGCGCCGGAGCAGCGGCAGTTGCACCGGCGTGCGTTCCCAGGCCCGCGTGACCAACAGCTGGTTGCCGCGCAGACCGTCGAGCGCCCAGACCGGGTCATTGGTCGAGTAGCGATCGAAGCCCTCCGCGAAGCCGTATTCCGGCGAGACGTAGCCGCCCCCCGTGAAGGCCGCGGTCACCCAGCCTGCATCCGCGAGCAGCCGCGCGAGAAAGGGCGAGCGCGCAGGATCGAGCTTGTCGGTGATGGCCACGGCGCCATGGAAGGCGGGGTACTGCCCGGTGAGCATCGAGCCGTGGCTCGGCAGCGTGTAGCTGCTGGTGGATTCAGCCTGCGTGAAACGCATGCCCGACGCCGCCAGCGCATCGAGGTGCGGCGACAAGCCCGCCTCGCCGCCGTAGCAGCCGAGCCGGTCGGGGCGCAGCGTGTCCAGACTGATGAGCACGATGTTCGGCCGCGGCGGCTCGGGAGGCGCAGGCTGTGGCGAGGGGCCAGCCGGTTCGCGCGGGCCTGGCGAACGCGGCGCGCGCACCGTGGGGTGACCGAAGACCACGAGCGGTGGCCGCTCGCCGCCGGCCGTCGCGGAGAGCGTGAGCAGCAGCGGAGCCTCTGGGCTCGCGGGCAGGTCGAGCGAGACGTCCTGCCAGGCCGCGTCCTCGGGTGATGCGGTGCCCGGCAAGGACTTGCTGAACTCGACCCGGAAGGCCTCGCCCTCCGCGTCCTCGCCGCGCGCGACGATCCGGATGTCCAGCGTGGACGCCGCGGCTTGCGGGCCGTCGCCGCCCTGGCGCCCCGCCGAGCCCAGCGCCAGATCGAGCCGGCGCCTCGAAGCGCTCGGCCCCAGATCGAAGGCCCAGTGCGCGCCGGGCAGCGCAAGCAGGCCCTCGCGCTCGTCTCGGTCGAGGGCCACGCGCACGACGCCGGGAGCACTCAGGCGCTGCAGGCGCGGAAACTCACCGCCCGCCGCGACGTGCGCGGTGACGGGCCGGGAGAGCACCTCGAGCGACTCGACCAGCACGACCTTCGGTGTCTCCGTCAGCGGCGCCAGCAGGTAGACCGCCAGATAGCGGCTGTCGGCGTCCACGACGAAGTCCGTGCGCAACGTCACCGGCTGCGGGCCAAGCCGCGACTCCAGCACGTGAGTCGCGTGCCGATGCGTGTCCATGAGGTTGGCAACTTCCGTGGCGCTGAGACTGCTGCCGGGCGGCTGCGGCTCGCGCAACTCGACGAGTGCGACCACGGGCACGGCGGCCGGCGACACGCCGCCCGGCGTGCGCGCGACGACGCTCACGGAGAGCGCTTCGCCGGGGTGCACGCGCAGTTGCGTGACGGCCGCCCACGCAAGCATGTGCTGAAGCGGCAACTTGCCGTCCTTCGGTGGCGTGAAGGGCAGAAGTTCCAGCACGCCTGCCGCCTTGCTCTTGACGACACGGCACCACCCGACGGCCTCTTCGTCCAGCGTGCGCCGCGTGTCGTGACCATCGAAGTGCGTGACGAAGACGGCGGACTCGCCCGCCACGGGCTGGCGCGGCGAGCCGGTCGTGCCGGTCGTGCCGGTCGTGCCGGCCAGAGTTCCGGGCCCGGACAGGCCCGTGGTCGTGACCTCGCCGGCGAGGCGCGCGCGCTCGGCCGCGTCCTCAGCCGGCTGGCCGCGCCACAGCCGCAGCACGACGGGCGGCGGCTCGGGCGGATCACTGCACGCCACGACGAGCGACGCGCAGGCTGCCGCAGCCACGACGACTCGGCGCCACGCGGCCCTCACGACGCGCCGGCCCCCGCTGGCGAGGGCGGGCCGTCGCCGGTCGCGCTTGCCGCGCCGGTTGCGCCGGTTGCGCCGGCCGCGCTGTTCGCGCCGATTGGGCGGGTCGCGCCGAACCGGCCGTCGCGCACGCGCCGCGCCGGCCAGAGCAGCAGCAGCAACCAGAGCAGCCCCGCCGCAGCTCCGAAGCCCAGCGCCCAGGACACCAACGGCGGGTCGAACGCGAGATCCACGACCAGATCCTCACGGCTCTCCAGCGGCAGCGCAAGCAGCGCGTGGTCCGCGCGCAGCACGGGCAGAGGCGCCCACGCGCCGTCCCCGCCCTGTGAGGCGTGCGCCGGACGCACCCGCGCGCGCCAGCCGCTGTGCCAGCTCTCGCTGACGACGAGCAGCCCCGGAGGGCCGGCGCTGACCAGCAGGTGCGCCTGACCGGGTGTCCAGTCCACGATGCTCGTGGCGCGCTCGTCCTGCGGCTCGCCGGGCGCCTCGCCGGCAGGCGGCGCCGCCAGCGCGGCGGCAAGCGATGCGGGGAGCGGCTCTTCGAGCAGCACCGTCGTGCGCGGGTTGAAGTCCTGCGCCGTCAGGCGCGCCAGGCGCGCGGCGCTGTCGGGCACGCATTCCACGCGGCTCGCCACGAAGGCGCGCGGCAGCGACTCGCTGTTGGCCAGCACGCGCACGTCGCCCACCGCGCCGAGCAGGCGCCAGCCGGCCTCGCGCCACAGCGATTCGGACAGCGCCGGATCGGAAGTGAAAAGCGCGCGCACGCCCAGCAGGTCGAGCAGCGGCGAGGCCAGCGTCTGCGGTCTCAGCAGCCCGCCGATGGCCGAGCCGGAGACGACCATGCCGGGTTCCATCGCGTCGAGCAATTCGCACAGGCGGCGCGGCGCCATCGGCGCATAGCACTGCACGTCGGCCAGCCCGAAGAGCACGGGCAGGTTGGGACGCAACCACGGCGGATCATTGCCGTAGCGAAGCACGCGCGGAGGCACGGCCTCGTCTGCGCCTGCCGCTGCCGCCAGTTCGGCGAGTTCGGGGCGCTTCAGCGCGCCCATCTCGGACGGCCGCTCGGTCACGGCGTCGGTGGGCGCGGCACGCAGCGAGGTCCAGCCCGTGAGAAAGAGTTCGATCGCCAGCGCCACCACGATGACGGCAGGTGTCGAGCGCACGATGGTGCTCCAGCCCTCGACGGTCGGCCGGCGACGCGGACGGAACACGAGGATGCAGAAGACGCCGGCGAGGACGCAGGTGATCGCGCCGCCCGAGGCCGCTTCGGCAGCCGTGCGGAAATTGCCCAGCGGCACGACGGCGAGCACTTCGGCAGCGGTGTGTCCGCCGCCTGCGGACGAGGCGATGGACGCGGCCCAGGCGTCGATGTCCGAAGGCAGTTCCACCGAGGGCACCGTCGTGCGCGCGACCAGGCCCAGAAAGGTGATGACCAGCGCGAGCGCCCAGGCCGTCACGGTCACGCGCAGCTGCCTCCCGCGGGCGAGGTCGAGACCGCCGGCCGCGAGCACCGCCAGCGCGAAGCTGCTCAGCAGCAGCAGCCGCTTCGGGCTGCCGAAGCGCAGCAGCGGCAGCCATTCCGCCGTGAAGCCGAGCAGCCAGGGAATGGCGAGCAGCAGCAGCGTGCCGCAGAGCACGAGCGCGAAGGCCCGGGTGCGCCAGCCGCGTCCGAACACGACGGCCAGGATCGCCAGCAGCAGGCCGGACACGCCGATGCCCATCGCCGTCTCGGCGTGGTTGATCGAGGCCGGGATCTGGGCCGCGCGCAGGTCACGCAGCGCCAGCGGGTGCGGTCCGGTCAGGTCGGGCGTCGCATAGCGGTGCGGCACGATGAGCTGCCAGAAAAGCGGCAGCTCCAGCGCATCGGCAGCGAGGGCGGCCGTGCTCTGCTCGCTGCGGGCCGAGTCGTCGCGCAGGTAGTCCAGCGTCGGCAGCAGCTGCGGCAGCGCGAGGGCCACGCCGAGCAGCAACGTCAGGGCGCCAGCCACCAGCGTCGGCAGCGGTGCACGCGCCATGCGCGGTTTGAGTCCGCGACGCCTGTTGCCGAGTGTCGCCATGGTGCGGCAGAGTTCCACGAAGGCAGCCAGCGCCAGCGCCAGCAGCGACACCTGCGGAAAGCCCGCGTAGAGCGACAGCGCGACGCTTGCCGCCGCGAGCATGCGCCAGCGCGTGCGGGTGCGCGGCGCGGCGGCAGCGGCGCCGCGCTCGAGTCCGAGCAGCATCCACGGCAGCCAGACCGCTGCGCCCACGACGGGAAAGCTGTGCAGCCGCGCCGTCACCCACGCCCCTGCCATGAAGCAGAGCGCGCCGGCCAGCGCGGCCGTGCGCGAGCGGCCGATTGCCGTGAGGTAGAGCAGCATGCCCGAGCCCGCGGCGACGAGGTGCAGCAGCGCCATCCACGCCAGCCCGTTCAGACCGAAGGCCAGCGCCAACCACGCCGGGGGATACAGCACGCCGTAATGCACCTCGTGCAGGTGCGGCACGCCAAGCGCCTGGCTGTCGTCCCACAGCGGCAGTCGGCCGGCGCGCGCGGCCGACTGGCTCACGGACAGTCCAGGCACCAGCAGGTGCAGCACGTCCGACATGCTCCAGTCGGGATGCGGGTGATGCTGGAGCGTGGCCGGGTCCCGGCCGGCCTGCCACTCCGGGAAGTCGTCCGGCGTCAGTGGCAGGAAGAGCCTGCCGGGAAGCAGCGCCTCGCCGACGAGCAGCAGCGACAGCAGCGCGACGATCGCGAGCGAGGTCAGCGAGGCGCGGCGCGCCGCCTGCGGCTCCTCGTCACGAGGGGCGTCGCGCCGCTCGCGCCGCCCGCCATCCGGCGAGGCATCCGGGACTGCTGTCTGCGTTGGCGCGCCCACGGCCGCCAAACTTATCTTCCGGCAGCCGTGGCGGCCCTCTAGAATCCGCCCGCGCTGGAACCTCACCTCGCGGTTGCCGTTCATGGAAGACGCCGTCTACCAGGAGTTCCTGGAACTCGAGCAGACGCACTGGTGGTTCCGCGGGCGCCGCGCCATCTTCGTGTCCCTGCTGGACAGCTACGTCCGGCGCGACCCGGGCGGCCCCCGACTGCTCATGGACCTGGGCTGCGGCGTGGGCGGCATGCTCGAGCCGATGGCGCAGTACGGGCGCGTCATCGGCACCGACGTCACGCTCAAGGGGCTGCAGCACTGCGCCGCGCGGAACTTTCCGCGCCTCGTCGCCTGCAACGGGCCGGACGGCTGTTTCGGCGACGCGACGCTGGACTGCGTCACGGCCTTCGACGCACTGGAGCACATCGAGGACGACGTCGGTTCGATGCGGGAAATCCACCGCATGCTCAAGCCGGGCGGGATCCTCATCGCGTCAGGACCTGCGTGGCAGTTTCTCTTCGCGCAGCAGGATCGCATCACGCACCACGTGCGCCGCTACACGCTGGGCGAGATGACCGGCAAGGCGCGTTCGGCGGGGTTCGAGATCCTGAAGGGCAGCTACATCAACGTGTGGCTGTTTCCCGTGATCCTGCCCGCCGTGCTTGCGCTGAAGGCGCTGCAGTCCATCCGCAAGCCCGATGACAGCAAGGCTGGCAGCAACGTCGGCATCGGCATCCCGCACTGGACGAACGAGATGCTCGCGGGAATCTTCAGCAGCGAGGCGAAGCTGCTGCGGCACGTGAGCTCACCGGCGGGCCACTCGCTGGTGATGGTGGCACGCAAGCCGCTCTGAGCTCACGCAGCGCGACGGCCGCTCTCGCGGCCGCGGCACGCCCGCCGGCATGCGCGGCGGCATGCGTGCGCGTGCGCGCGCGCGCCGACGGACGTCAATCGTCCCAGTCGTCGCCGCCGCTCTCGCTGTCACCGGCCGCAAGCGGCGAGAGAGCGAGCGGCTCCTTGCGCACGATCTCGAACTCCGTTCCGCATTCGACGCACTCGACGATCTGACCCTCCTCCGCGTCGGGGTCGAGATCGTTCTCTTCGGAACACTCCATGCACTCCCACATTGCGCCACTCCACGAGCTGTTGCCGAGCTGTTGCTGATCCGTTGTCCGGGACGGGGCCGGACTCTGCGCAGCACGAAATCACCGGCGCGCCATCTTGTCAACCGGTGACGCACGAGATGACATCCGCAACGCGGCTCGATGGCGACTCGCCGGGGTGTCGCCGGGCGTCTTCGTCGGCCCATCGGCGCCCTTTCGGCACCCCTCGGCGCGTGGCCGACGCAGGTCCGCCGGCCGGTCGGCGGGAAGGAGGCGTGCTATTCTGCGGCCGTGCCGTCGGCGCCAGCTCCCCGCCCCCTTCCGGCCTGACCGTCCTTGCGCGTCCTGTTCCTCTACAACGAAGTCGAGAGTCTGGGCATCCAGTACCTCTCGGCAGCCCTCCGGCGCGCAGGCCACACCACCGGTCTGGTCTTCGATCCGCGCCTGTTCGACTTCTTCCGGCACGAATACAACAGCCGGCTGCTTGCCAGGCTGTGCTCCTTCGAGAGCCAGCTGCTGGCGCGGGTCGAGGAGTTCCGCCCGGATGTGGTGGCCTTCTCGATGCTCACCGCCAACGCCGACTGGTGCATGAAATATGCTGCGGAGATCGGCCGCCGGCTGCCGGGCGTCGTGCGCGTCGCCGGCGGCTACCACGCGACGGCCAGCGCGCAGGCCGTGCTCGAGACAGGCACCATCGACTGGATCGTCCGCGGCGAGGCCGAGGACTCCTTCGTGGAACTCGTCAACAGCCTGGCCGACGGCGCGGTGGACACCTCCATCCCGAACCTCGCCTGGAGGGAGCCCGCAGCGCGCGGCACGGGCAGCACGGCCAGCACGGGCAGCACGGGCAGCACGGGCAGCACGGCCAGCCCGGACGCCGCCGGCCGCGTCTACCGGGAGAACCCGCTGCGCCCCTACGAGCCGGACCTCGACCGCTACGGCCGCCCGGACAAGGACCTCTTCCTGCAGATCGGCGTGCCCTTCGACACCGGCCACATGGTCGAGTGGCGCCGCGGCTGCCCGTGGGGCTGCACCTTCTGCAGCAACAACTACTACCGGCGCGAGTACTACGGCGACCGTAAGGACTGGATGTACACGAAGGACTTCGTGCGCAGCCAGTCGGTGGACAAGGTGCTGGAGGAACTGCGCGAGATCAAGGCGCGCCACAACCCGCGCATCATGCGCGTGAACGACGACGACATCTGCTGCGACGAGCCGTGGCTCAAGGAGCTGGCCGAGCGCATGACGGATGCCGAGCGCATCCCGTTCAAGTGCTTCGCCATCCCGAACAACATCAACGAGCGCACGATCGTCTACCTCAAGCAGATCGGCTGCGCGCAGATCCAGATGGGCGTGCAGTCGCTCAACGCGGACATCCGAAAGCTCATCGGGCGCCCCAACAGCGAGGCGCAGATCGCGCGCGCCATCGATCTGGCGCGCAAGCACGGCATCGGCCTCTTCGTGGACCAGATCTTCGGCCTGCCCAGCGAGACCGAAGCGGACTGCGCCTACATGGAGCGCTTCTATCGCGCGCATCCGCCGGACGTCGTCTCGGTCTACTGGCTGGACATCTGGGCCGGCGCGGACATCCTGCAGCAGTCCGTGAACGCGGGCACGATCTCGCAGGAGATGGCCGACACGATTTCGCGCGTCGCCGAGAGCGGCGACATCTCCACCATGCGCCGCTATCACAAGGGCTTCGCGAAGCCCTACGCGGCGCGGCTCGAGGTGCGCAACTTCTTCCACCCGGTGCTGGCCAACTTCCTGAACGACACGGGGCTCTGGCGCATCCCGTCCTGGCTGGGCTGGTTCCGTGCCGCGCGCGTCTGGTATGCCTTCACCAAGGCCTGGAACCTGTCGCGCTGGCCCGCCCCGCACCAGGGCTACGACATGAGCTGGGCGCGTTTTCCCCGCTTTTTCCTGCGATTCATGAAGATGCGCGCCGCGTCGGTCTTCACGCGCCGCACGCTGTTGCCGCTGGCGCAGCTGCCGCCTCTGGGCCTGCCTTACGAACAACGCCCGCGCCGTGGTGCGACGGGCCGCGCGGCCGGCCCCCCGCGCGAAGCGACGTCCGCGCGCACCAGCCAGGCGACGTCGGAGGCAACGCTTGCCGCGATGTCGGGCGAGACCGCGCCGTCGCGCAGCCTCCTCTGAGGCGGCCGGCCGCAGACCGCCCGCGGGCCGGTCCTTCGGCGGGCCGGTCAGTCGGCCGGGAATGCTGCGGCTACTTCTTTTCCCCGGGAGCGATCGGCTCCCAGGTCACGGAGAGATCGGCCTTGCTCGCGATGCCTCCCCACGTGAGTCCTTCGTTCGGCTGCACCGTGATGCGCCACGAGGGCAGCGGCTCGCCTTCGACGTACTTCGTGGAATCGCCGAGGAGTTTGCTCGCGAACCACTTCGCCTCCACCGGGTCGGCGCCGCCGCCGTTGACCGGCACGGCGTCCGCCGTGGTTGCATCCACCATGCTGAAGCTGGTGCTGCTGCTCGTGAGCACGCAGCCGTAGTCGAAGACGCTCGAGATGACGAGCGGGCGATGCTGGACGCCCTCCACACCCTCGACACTGCAGAGCGGCCCGAGGCCGACCATCAAGTGGAGATTCACCATCTGGTCGTCGCCGAGAGCGACGCTGATGTTCTTCATGAAGAATGGCTGCGGCTCAGCGGCGCCCGCGCCCTTCTGAAGCGTCGCATCCTGCGTCACCCACGCCGTGGCGAGACCGGCCAGCGCGACGACTCCCAGCAGACGAACCAATCCCGCAAGCTTCATGGCAAACCCTCTCCGAGTTCCTTGCAATGCCCCCTGACCGGTGCAGCGTAGCTGCTATTCCCCCCCCGCAAGGGTTGGGCCGGCCAGTGCTCCGGGTCAGTTTGCGAGCAGCTCGCGGTAGAGGGCCTCGGCGGTCTGCACGAAGCGGTTGCTGGCCGCTTCCTGCGCTTCCATGTCGGCCACGGAGAGCGAGGCCTTGTCCTGCAGGGCCGTGATGATGTCGGCCGCGTCGCGCGAGGTCTGCTCCACGCGCTCCACGCCCGCGCGCGCCGCCGCCGAGCGCAGCGCGTCAAGGCGCACACACGAGTGCTCGCCGACCGCCGTGCCGCTCTCGCCGCCGAAGCGGGCGCGATCGTCGCGCAGGTAGATGCGCACGAGGCGCAGCGGGCCGCCAGCACTGGCGCGTGCGGCTGCCGGCGCGCGCTCCTCGTCGAAGAGAAAGGCCGCGCCCCACTGGTGCAGCGGTTCGACCAGCTCCAGGAAGTGATACCACTCGGCTTCGCTGATGCGGCAGCTCTCGCCGGGCTGCAGCTGCGCCGAGCGGAAGGTGTGCGGCGTGTGGTCGGGCATGGGGAGGCCTCCGTGGTCGCCGGAGCCTGGCTCATGGCGACTGTCGTCGCGGCGCGCGTCGTCATGCGGCCGCTCGATCATGGCAGGACGTCGGCGTCGATCAGTCGCGAGCCGCCAGCATCGGTCAACGCATACTGGAAGCCGCTGCGCAGCGCGGCGCCGTAGACCTCGCCGCTGCGGCTCACGACGAGGAAGGCGATGAGCGTGTCGCGCGGCTTGCCGGTGCGCTCCAGCGTGCGGCGCACGCGGGCGAGCACGTCGAGGCAGGCGCGCTGCGGACTGCTGCCGTGGCGCATCGCCTCGATGATCGAGACGCAGCCGCCGGCGCGAATGACTTCCTCGCCCAGCCCGGTGGAGACGGCCGCGCCGACCTCGTCGTCGCAGTAGCTGCCCGCGCCGATGATCGGCGAGTCGCCCACGCGTCCCGGCAGCTTGAAGGCCAGCCCGCTCGTGGTCACGGCGGTGGCGAGACGGCCGTGATCCAGCGCGATCATCCCGATGGTGTCGTGATCCGCCGGCGTGGCGACGGGTGCGGCCGCCGCTGCGGGAGCCGTGGCGCCGACAGCGCCGGTAGCGCCGACAGCGCCGACAGCGCCGGCCGTCGAGCGCGGCTGCTCCCAGGGCTCGAGCTGCTGCGGGCGTCCGCGCTGCCACTCTTCCCACGCCGTGCGGGCCGCCGGCGCCAGCATGTCCTGCTCGTGGAAACCCAGCCGGCGCGCGAACTGCAGCGCACCGTCGCCGACGAGCAGCACGTGCGGCGTGCGCTCCATGACCGCGCGCGCGACCGAGACCGGATGCAGGATGTTCTGCAGCGCAGCCACGGCGCCGCAGTCGAGCGTGTCACCGCGCATCACGGCGCTGTCCAGCTCGACAATGCCCGCCGCATTGGGCGCGCCGCCGTAGCCGACCGAGGTCACGGCGGGGTCGGCCTCCGGCACCATGACGCCGGCCTCGCAGGCATCGAGGGGATGCGCGGCGCCCTGCACGAGGCGCTGCCAGGCGACGGAGTTCGCCGCGAGCCCGAAGTTCCAGGTCGAGACGATGAGTCGGTCGGGCGGAGGGCGCCGGGCTGGCCTGCTGTCCTGAGCCGCCGTGCTCACGCACGCTGCGGCGGGCAAGGCGGCGCCGAGCGAGACGGCCGCGAGCAACGCGCCGCCCTGCGTCAGGAACTCGCGTCGATCCGTGCCGTCGCCGATCGCCTCTCGTGTCATGCGCGGCATGGTAGCGCGCAGCGTGCTGAACCGGATGTTGCGGGGATGGGGCATCGGGGAGAGCGGAGAGCCTTGTTGTCCGTCAGGGGGCGCGGACGGCAGCGCTGGCTCCCGTCAGGGCGAGGTCTGCAACGTCACCTCGCGCTGCTCGCCCGGCTCCAGGTCGAGTTCGAGCGACGACTGCACGCTTGCTGCGGCCTCTGCTGCGCTCTCGGGATCGTCCCACGTCCATTCATAGTTCGGATGGGCAACCACGACTCTGTCGTGGCCCGGCGGCAGCCCTTCGGGGCGGAAGTAGCCATCGTGCACCCCATGCCGCTCGGCATGCGGCGCCTCGCCACCGCTGATCAGGAACACCCACGCACCTTCCGGCCGCCCTCCCGCATCCAGGATCTGGCCTTCGACGACCGCACCACGAGGCACCGGGACTACGACGTCGCGCGGCGCTTCGCGCGGCTGCGGGCGCAGGCCGTCAGCAGTGAGCGATCGCGCAGCAGGTCGTCGGGCGGTCGGGGCGGTTGACTCATGGGACAGCAAAGGTGGTCGAAGGCGGAAAGTGCCCGCGGCCGAGAGCGTACGGTGAATCAGGCCGTGCCAGCCCGCGCTGTGGCACGCGTGACGGCCGAACCCGGCGCTGCAGCGCCGCGGCCGTGGTTTGGCGCGTCGTTTGCTCACTCATGATTCGAACCGTCTCGATGCCCATCCACAGTGCCGGAGTTCCATGATCCACAAGTCACCGTTCCTGACCGCCGCCTTCCTCACGCTGGCGTTATGCACGCGCGACCCAGCCTCCGCCCAGTCCAGCGAGACCACGCGACTCAGCGTGAGCCTCGCGGGCATCCAGGGCGACGGCGACAGTGCTCCGCCTTCGATTTCGGCGGACGGTCGCTACATCGCCTTCCAGAGCTACGCCACGAACCTCGTGGCCGGCGAAGTGAGCGGCGCGGGCGGCATCTTCGAGCGCGACAGGCTCACGGGCGTGGTCTGGAAGGTCAGCGTGGACTCGGCTGGAAATCCCGGCACCGCGGGCGACGAACGCGTGACGTCGATTTCGGCCGACGGCCGCTACGTCGCCTTCTCGAGCTTCGCGATCAACCTCGTCCCCGGCGACACGAACGGCTTCTCCGACGTGTTCGTGCACGACTCCCTCACCGGCGCGACGCGGCGGTTCAGCGTCAGCTCCAACGGCGTCCAGGGGAATAACAACAGCACGGCGCCCTCGATCTCGGCCGACGGGAGATATGTGGCCTTCACCAGCCAGGCGAAGAACCTCGTCTCCGGAGACACGAACAGCGCGCAGATCTACGAGGTCTTCGTGCACGACGGAGTCACCGGCCAGACGGTGCGCGCCAGCGTGACCACCGCCGGCGTGCAGGCCAACAAGAACAGCTACTCCGCCTTCCTCTCGGCCGACGGCCATCACGTCGCCTTTGCGAGCCTGGCCACGAATCTCGTTCCCGGCGACACAAACAACGAGCGAGACGCCTTCGAGCGCGATCTGGTCACCGGTACGACCACGCGCGTCAGCGTCGGCGCAGGTGGCCTGCAGGCGAATGGGCTCAGCGTGCCCACGTCGATCTCCGCCGACGGTCGCTACGTCGCGTTCCATGGCAGCGCCAACAACCTCGTGCCCGGCGACACGAACCTGGTCTGGGACATCTTCGTGCACGACGGCGTCACGGGCGTCACGGACCTCGTCAGCGTGGATTCGGCCGGTCACGCCGCCAATCTCGACAGCCTCAATCCCGCGCTGTCGCCCGACGGCCGTTTCGTCGCGTTCATGAGTTCCGCGACGAACCTCGTGCCGGGCGACGGCAATGGCTGGTCGGACGTCTTCCTGCACGATCGCGTCACCGGCGCGACGGAGCGGATCAGCGTGGCTTCGGACGGCACCGAGGGTGACTACTGGGCCGACATGCCGGCGATCTCGGCCGACGGTCGCTTCGTGACCTTCGAGAGCGCGTCGAGCAACCTCGTTCCCGACGACACCAACGCGTCCGTGGACGCCTTCCTGCGCGACCTCCACCCGGACTCGGCGTGGTCGGACTTCGCGCCCGGCCTGGCCGGCAGCGGCGGCATCCCCAGTCTCGCGGGCGCGGGCACGCTGGTCCGCGGCACTTCGGCGAGCCTTGCACTGACGGCCGCGAACCCCTCGTCGCCCGCGCTGCTGTTCGTGTCCCTCTCGAGCGCGCCAGTGCCGTTCAAGGGCGGCTCGCTGGCGGCCTTCCCGGTCGCGCTGACGCTCGGCCTCGGGACCGACGCCTCGGGCGCGATCGCGCTGCCGTTCACGTGGCCGTCGGCCGTCCCGCCGCTGACCACGCTTTTCTTCCAGTGTGCGGTGAAGGACGCGGCGGGTCCGCAGGGCGCATCATTGAGCAATGCACTGAAGGCTGTGACGCCGTAAGGCGGCCGTGCCCCGGCGCTGCCGCCGCTGATGCCCTCGGGTGCCAGTGTCCACGATCTGGTCGTCACCGGGTGGCAGCGTCCACGATCCGGTCGGCTCAGCCCATCTTTGGTGGGCTGCACCATCGTTACAGGGCGGCGGTCTGAATCCAGTGGCCCGGACGGGATGGCCCTCCGGGGAGACCGTGCGGCCCGCAGGTACACGTCAAGGGTGACCGTCGGCGCATCGTGCATGTCGCCGTGACGGCCCACCCCACGGCAGCGTGGACGGCGCGGCAGATCCGGAAAGCGTTCCCCGGCGACGGCACCGAGCCGAAATACCGGCTACGTGATCGCGACAGCATCCACGAATACCAGATCCACCTCGTGCGCCTCGGCGCCTGCGAGGGCACCCTCGTCCAGACATTCTGCGCGCTGCGGGTCCTCTACCGCTTTGTGCTCCACGCGACCTTCGCCATCGAGTACATCCCCTTCCCGCGGCGCTCGCGGGGTCTGCCCACTGTCCTTTCACGGGAAGACGTGCTCACGTTCCTGGCGGCCATCCCCAATCTCGAGCACCGCATGATTCTCACCACGGCCTACGCGGCCTGCCCGCGCAACTCCGAAGCTATGCAAGCACGACCTCGTCACGGGTCGCCCATCCGCCGCCTTAATTCATCACTTTCCGACGCATGTATCATGCGCGCGGCGGCTCCACTCGGTTGCCCGGTCAACCCGGCGACTTCCGTCCACGAAAGTCCCATGTATTCACGAAGAATGAACCGTTCACGAAACCCCCTCGACGACGTCTCGAGGCAAGCCACCAGGCGCGCAGGTGTCCATGACACCCGGGGCGAGTAATCCGGCAGCATGTCTGTCGCCACGAGGTTCACGCCGTGCGGCCTGCAATTGATCCTGAACCAGGGTGGCAGATTGTCCGTTTGATCGCGCGGGTGCACGCCGACATCCTCGCTGGCGTCTCTGTCGGCTTCGTTCGACATCATTGCAAACCACCCGATGAATGCCCGCTCACTGCTCAGTACGCTGAGTGTCTCTTGGAGGAGTGCCGCGCGGATCATGGGCCCCAAGATGTGGCTCGCCTCGAACCGGTCCCGCAGCTCCGCACCGAGGCGTATGCGTACGAAGCGCCGCAAGTTGTCGCAGCAGAGCTGCCACAACTGCATCATCGCCGCTTGATTCCCTTCTAAGGACTGTCGCCGGAGGTTACGTACGAATGCGTGGGTCTCCTGGTTCGGCATGCGACCACTGGCGCTCCACAAGAGCCAAATATCAGCGCCCCCCACCCTACCTCAGCGCCCGCAGCGTGTCTTTCCCCAGCGCCGGTCTGGCGATCGGTCTCCGACAGTAAACGCCGGCGCTAGACCGCTGAGCGCGCTCTTTGGCTTCCCAAGTGCCGGCAGCCTCGCCGGCTCACCGCTGCTCAGCGCCCAGCACGCAGATCGCACCGAATTCCACTTCCATCCCATTTGACGGATTGAGTCGTGCGCCATCTCCCAATCGTCTTGTCCTTCTTCGCACGAGGCATCCTAATCCGCGCCGATTCAGTCCTTCTATGCTTGGCGTCGAGTAGATCACCATTCGGCTTCATCCTCGCGGATCCGGGCGTGCGGCTGTGCCTCATTCGGGGCTTCCTACCGCTCCTGCGAGGGTCTCATTTCCTTCAGCCTCAGAGTGAAGTGAGGATCGATTCCCGTGCAGGCGGCGGGCTTGAATACGTGCGCGACGACTTGATCTGGATCGTCACGGCACGCGTCCGGCCTCCCCGATGCGCGAGCATGAGGTCCACGCCTTTCTCCTGTCTCGACAAGGGCACAAAGAGTGAGTAGCCCTCGGCCGTCGGAAAGAGCTTGTGCAGTCGCTGCGCGACGCAGAACTCCGGGTAGGGCAACGTGAAGACGGGTTCCATGGCGAACTCCGGGATGCGGCCGAGTCAGAGCATTGTGTCGCCAAGCCGCCGAGAGCAAGGTAAGCGTCCGACCGAGCTTCCGGCAGCGGGTTGATCTGCGCTCGGTGGGTTGATTGCGCCGGAGGGCTCGAGATCTCCGCGCAGCCGCCTCGACCGCGGCAGTCGCTCAGCGCGCCGGCTGCTGGCCGGCGACCGGCTT
>JBBQUR010000032.1:0-30101 GCA_038212275.1 Planctomycetota bacterium | reverse complement strand
GGCGCTTGCGAGAGTCCGCGGGCAACCTCACAGCACTGCCCCCCACCCCCGGCATCCGCGCACCACCCCATCGCGGCCCGCCTCGTGATTCGCCGCCGCGGCGCCGCGCCGCGGCGCCACGCAACCCCCGACGAACGCGGCCCGGGCGTGGTGTGCCCCGGCCGGGGCCGCGCCCGGCGTCGCCGCCCCCGCCTGGGCCACGGCGGCCGGGTTCGCCTCAGGCCTGGTCCAGCAGCCGCCTCCGCAGGAGTTCCAGCGCGAAGGTCACGGAGCGCCGCCTGATCTCGTCGCGTGAGCCGAGCCAGTGGCGCGTGACCGTGCGCTCGCCGCCTTCGCAGGCCAGGCCAAGGGCGACGGTACCTACCGGCTTGTCGGGCGTGCCGCCGTCGGGGCCGGCGATGCCGCTGATGGCCAGCGCGAAGTCTGCGTCGGCCCGGCGGCGCGCGCCGTCGGCCATGGCGGCCACCACGCGCTCGCTCACGGCGCCGTGGGCGAGCAATTCCTCGGCTGCCACGCCGAGCCTCGCCGTCTTGGCCTCGTAGGAGTAGGTGATGAGGCCCTCGCGGAAGACGCGGGAGCTGCCCGGCACCGACGTGATGGCCGCGGCAAGCAGGCCGCCCGTGCACGACTCCGCGGTGGTCACCGTCTGCCCGCGCGCATCCAGCAGAGCCACGACGGCGCCGGCGTGCGTGTCGTCGCCCTCGCCGAAGAGCGCGGGGCCGATGCGCTGACGCACCGCGGCTTCCATCGCGGCAACCGCCGCTGCGTCGTTGCCGCGGATCATGATCGCCATGATGCCGGAGGACACGTTGATGCCCAGCCGCGCGTCGTTGCGCCACGCGTCGGCGTGGTGCATGAGATCCTTGAGCTCCGCGCCCAGCTGCGACTCGCTGGGCCCGCACGCGAGCAACCGCCGCGTGATGAGCGCCGGCCCCGACGGAACATGCTCCGCGAGCAACGCCGCCGCCATGCCCTGCATCTCCGACGGCACGCCAGGCATCGCGGCGACGAGCACCTCGTCCACGTCGTGCACGTCAAGCACGTCGCGCACGTCGTGCATCTCATGCACCTCGTGCGCAGAGCCGCGACGCCCGCTCGGCCCCGGTCGCGCGATGCGCAGCAGGAAGCCCGGCGCCGTGCCGCGCGGATTGGGCAGCACCGTCGCGCCGCGCGGCAGCTCGGTCTGGCGGCGATTGCCGGGCGAGAGCGGCACGCCCGCGCGCTGCACCTGCGCCACCAGCGTCGCGAGGAGATCCGGCCGCACCTCCAGCGGCAGCGCGAAAGCCAGCGCGAGGCCGTCGCGCGTCAGGTCGTCCTCGGTGGGCCCGAGCCCGCCGGTCATCAGCACCAGGTCGTTGTCGGCGACGGCGGCCGTCACGGCGCGCGCGATCGCCGGCGCATCGTCGCCGGCCGCCGCCAGGCCGGTCACGACGTGCCCATGCGCGCGCGCGGCCCGCGCCAGCCACGCGGAGTTGGTGTCCACCAGCTCGCCCGCGAGCAGCTCGTCGCCCACCGCGAGGATCGCGACGCGCAACAAGCCGGGCTTCACTTGCCGACCAGGAAGTGACAGACGTCGGCGTCGTGCATCACGTATTCCCGGCCCTCGCTGCGGAAACGGCCGGCGGCGCGGATCGCCGGCTCGGTCTTCAGTGCGACGAGATCGTCCACGGAATAGATCTCGGCGCGGATGAAGCCCTTCTCGAAGTCGGTGTGGATCACGCCGGCGGCCACCGGAGCGGTGTCGCCGCGGTGAATCGTCCACGCGCGGATTTCCTTGGGGCCCGCGGTGTAGAAGGTCATGAGGCCCAGCAGATGGAAGGCCGAGCGCACGAGGCGCTCGAGGCCCGGCTGCTCGAGCCCGAGATCCGCGAGGAACACTGCGCGATCTTCCGGCGCCATGACGGCCAGCTCGTTCTCGATGGAGGCGCACAGCGCGACGCACTCCGCGCCGCTGGCCTCCGCATGCCGGCGCACGATGTCCACCAGCGGCGACTGCGCCTGCAGGTCATCCTCGGCGACGTTGGCCACGTAGAGCACGGGCTTGGCGGTGATGAGGTACAGCCGCGAGAGCGCCTCGCTCTCCACTTCGGTCCACGTGCCGGCGCGCATGAGCCGCCCCGCCTCCAGCCACGCGATCGCCTTCTCGTAGGCGGCGTGCTCCACCATCGCCACCTTGTCCTGGCCGCGCGCCTTCTTGGCCACCTTGTCGATGGAGTTCTGCAGCGTCTGCAGGTCCGCCAGCATGAGCTCGGTCTCGATGACGCCGATGTCCGACAGCGGATCCACCTTGTTGGCGACGTGGATCACGTTGCCGTCCTCGAAGCAGCGCACCACGTGCAGGATGGCTTCCGTCTCGCGGATGTGCGCGAGGAAGCGGTTGCCCAGGCCCTCGCCTTTGCTCGCCCCGGCGACCAGCCCCGCGATGTCCACCACCTTGAGCACCGCCGGGATGATCTTCTCCGACGCGATGTGGCTGCGGATGACCTCCAGCCGCGGGTCCGGTACGGCCACCATCCCCACATTGGGTTCGATGGTGCAGAACGGGTAGTTGGCGCACTCCGCGCCCGCCGCCGTGATGGCGTTGAACAGCGTGGACTTGCCGACGTTGGGGAGACCGACGATGCCGCAGGCGAGACCCATGAATACGATGACCTGTCGCGGGAAACGGGAACGGGAAGGCGCAGAGCCTACAGTCTGCCCCCCGCGGCGCGCGCGCGCGCTTTTTCCGCGCCCGAGCCGAGGAGGAGGCCCACCTCGTAGAGCACGATCATCGGGCCCGCCACGAGGAACATGGACACGACGTCCGAGCCCGGCGTGACGGCGGCGGCGAAGACCAGGATGGCGATCATGGACACGCGCCGCGACTTCTTCAGCGTCGCCACCTGCACGAACCCGGCCCGCACCACGGCCCACATGATGAGCGGTGTCTCGAACACGAAGCCCATGACCAGAGTGAGGTTGGTCACGAAGGTCAGATACGCGGTCAGCGTGACATTGGGCGTGGCCAGCTCGGGCGGCAGATACGTCACGAGCATCTCCAGGCTCGTCGGCAGCAGGTAGACGTAGCCGCAGGCCATGCCGGTGATGAGCAGCACGACGGCCGGCACGAAGACCTTGAGGATGGCGCGGCGCTCCTTCTCCTTGAGGCCCACCCCGATGAACTTCCACAGCTCCCACAGCAGGAACGGCGCGCCGACCACGAGCGCGAAGAGAAAGGAGATCTTCAGCGCGGTCATCATGCCCTCGGCCGGGCCGAGGTAGGTGAGCTTCCCGGGTTCCTGGATGCCCGCGTCCAGGCACGCCTGGCGCGCCTGCATCCACGGGATCGCGATGAAGAAGATCAGCGGCCTGTCGAAGATCACGCCCACGACGAACAGCACGATGATCACGAGCGTGCAGCGGATCAGGCAGAACTTCAGCTCCTGCAGGTGCTCGCGCAGGGGCATGCGACGGTCTTCCATGCCCGTGGCCACGGCTCAGGCCTCGCGCCGGAACACGCCGGCCGCGTCGAGGCGCGCCGCGAACGGCACCGAGTCCACGCGCGCGCAGTCTGCGATGTCATGCGCATGGTCGATGCGCAGCAGGCGCTGTCCCGACTCGCAGCGGCGCAGCAGGCCCGGCAGATCGTGCTTCCATGCATCGAAGAGCGCGATGGCGAGGCGCCCCGAGTCGGTCAGCTCCGCGGCAGCGAGCAGCAGCAGGCTGCCGGCCATGCAGCCTGCGGCGGCGGTGTCGTCGGCAGCCACGCGGCCGCGCGTGCCCGAGCACATCAGCAGCACGCGCTCGGCGCCGTCGGCCAGCAGCGCGCGACAGGTCGCCTCGGCGTTCGCCAGGCTGCCGGCGCGCAGGCTGCGGCAGCCGATCGCGGCCAGCGCGGCTTGCGTCCCGTTGGTGGTGGACAACACCACGCTGCGGCCGCGGCAACGCTCCGGCGTGTAGCTGGAAGGCGAGTTGCCGAGGTCGAAGCCCGGCGGCGGCAGCCCCTCGCGCTCCCCGCCGAGCAACGCGCCGCTGCTGCGCGCCGCAGCCAGCGCCGCTTCCAGGCTGCCTTCCGGCCGAACGCCGTCAGCACCCGACACCAGCGCCGCGGCGATGGTGGTCGTCGCGCGCAGCACATCGATGACCACGACGTCGACGCCTGCCAGCGCCCCGGCTGGAACGAGGGCCGGCGTGAGTGCGACGTCGACGCGCACCGCGGCCGCTCGGGCGACTCAGTAGCGCAGGAAGTCGGACAGCTCGGAAACCCGGATGATCTGCATCCCGAGCTTCTCGGCGAGCTTGTACTCGTCCGTGGCCGTCAGTTCCTGGGCGAACTCGTCGTTCAGGCTCTTCTCGCCCACGACGAGGATGTCGGTGCCGGTGTCCAGCTTGGTGTCCACGACGGAACCGAGCTCGACGAGCCGCGCCGCCGCGAAGTCCTTGCTGAGCGTGAGCGGGAAGTCGCCGAGCAGGAAGAAGTGATTGACCTTCCCCTTCTCGAAGTGCGGGTTGCGCACCAGGTCGCCGGGAAGGATCGGATCGAAGGGATCGGGCTCGCCGAGGAGTCCCACGAGCGCCATGTCGCTCTGCACCTCGCGCACCTCGACCGAGCCGCGCGAAATCATCTGGCCGGCCTTGCCCGGACGCAGCACTTCGAAGCGCGTGCCGCGCTTGAGACCGTCGCGTCCGCCCACGTCGATGAAGGCGGTGCCGCCCTGCTTGCTGACGGAGAGGATGCTGCCATCCGGCCCTTCCGGCGCCACCGGCTCGCGCCGCAGCGCGAGGGCCTGGATCTGCGCCTCCTTGGTGGCGACCTCGCGGCCCGACGCCACCTGGAACTCGGCCAGGGCCTGCTGCGCGGCGCGGGCCGAGGCATCGGCCGTCTGCTGGCTGGCGGTCAGCTCATCGAAGCGCGTGGCATCCGACTTGGACTGGTTGTCGGCTCGCTGCTGCTCGTCCTTCAACTGCTGCGTCAGGGCGGCGATCTGGTCGCTGAAGGTCTTCTCGATGTCGTCGGTCTTGCTCTCCGCGGCCTGGCGCGAGGCGGTCGCCTTGTCGAGGTCCGCCTTGGCTGCGGCCAGCGCCTGCGCCTTGGCCTGGTTGGCCGAGATGAGCGCCGCGATGACGCGCTGCAGCGTGGGCTTGGCATCCGGCCCGCCCAGCGACTGGCCGACCTCGGCCTTGGCTGCCTCGATCGCGGTCTGGATCGCCGTCTCGTCCGAGAACGCCGTGTCGATGCTCTCGTCGCGGTAGCCCACCAGGTGCGACAGCGCCTTGCGGCCGTCGAGAGCCGCGTCCTTCTCGACCGTGACCTCGGCCAGCTCGGTCTGCGCCTCGGTGGTCCGGCCCTTGAATTTCTCGATGTCGGCGTTTGCCGAGTACCAGAGCCCGAGGGCAGCCATCAGAGCAATGATGATCACCACCAGCCAGTTGGTGCTCACGGCGCCGGCCTGGGAGCGATCGGCGATACGGACAGGGCGGAGCGCTTCCATCACGGCGGGCATCCTCAGGTTCGGCTGGGGGTTGCGAGAGTCGGCCCGCTGGGCACGATCTCGAAGGCGGGGGATTATAGGGAGGCCCCCTCACCCCGGCAACGGCAACGCCGCGGGTATCCTCGGCACCGCATGGCGCTCGTCATCGGACTCCTCGGCGGCATCGGCAGCGGCAAGTCGGCCGTCGCGAAAGCTTTCGCCGCACGAGGTTGCGTGGTTCTGGACGCCGACGTCGAGGCGCGGGCGGCCGTCAAGCAGCCCTCGGTGCTCGCGGCGCTGGTGGCCCGCTTCGGCGCCGGCATCCTGGACGCCAACGCCCAGCTGGACCGCGCCCGGCTGGCCGGCCTCGCCTTTGCCGACGCGCGCGGCACGGCCGACCTCAACGCCATCGTCCATCCGGCGGTGCGGGAGCGCCTCGCCGCCGGCCTGGCCGCCGCCACCTCGTGCCATCGCCCCGGCGGCCCGCGCGACGTGGTGCTGGATGTGCCGCTGCTGCTCGAGTCACCGCTGGCCGTGCGGGTCACCCACTGGTTGTTCATCGACACGCCGGACGCCGTGCGTGACGAGCGCGTCGCGGCGCGCGGCTGGCCACCCGGAGAGCGTGCGCGGCGCGAGTCGCGTCAGGCCAGCCTGGCCGAGAAGCGCGCCCGCGCCGACGCCGTACTGGAAAACAGCGGCGATATCGGCGATCTTGAGCGCTCGGTCGATGCGCTGCTATTCCGCTGGCGCAACGCCTGACTTCTTGACCGCTGGTTCGGGCCCCGGCCACTCTTGTGCCGCGCGGTTCTCCCGCTCCACCATCCCCCCGCGAACGCCGCACGAACACAGTCGCGATGCCCCCCATCCGCCGCAAGCCCAAGTCCGAGCCGTCCGCCGTGACGGCCCCCGCCGACCGACCGTCGGCCAGACGCTCCTCCTCAGGTCGCACGCCCGCCGACCGAGCGCCCGCCGATCGAGCTCCCGCTGATCGACAGCAGGCGGGTGACGACGCGCCGCGCCCCGGCAACGAGCGCGCCGCCGGCGACGAAGACGACGAACTCGACGACGGCGCGCCCTCTGCCGGCGATCCCGAGACCGCCTCGCCAACCGATGAGCCCGCCTATCACGCCGTCTTCGTGAAGAAGGCGCCGCCGCTGCCCGGTCAGGAAGGCAGCTCCGAACCGTGCCGCCTGGCCGAGCTGGGCACGCTTGCCGTCCCGCAGCTCGTGCAACGCCTGCGCCACTACGGGCTGACCGTGCACGAGGGCATCGACCGCTCGCGCATGCTCGTGATGCTCATGCGGGCGATGGATCGCCACAAGCTGGATGTGCGCGGCGAGGGCCAGCTCGAGGTGCTGCCGGACGGCTATGGATTCCTGCGCTCGCTGCGCAACTCGCTGCTGCCGTCGCCCGACGATCTCTACGTCGCCCCGGCCGTCATCACGCAGTACAGGCTTCGCGCCGGCATGACCATCTCGGGGCGCGTGCGCCCCGGCCGCCGCAAGGAGAAGTACTTCGCGGTGGACGTGGTGGACTCGGTGAATGGCGAGACCCCTGAACTCGCCGCCACCTGGGCGCCCTTCGACGAGCTCACGCCGATCTTCCCCAACCGCCGCATCCTGCTGGAGACGCCGCGAGATCCGCGCAACTTCAGCACGCGCGTCGTGGACCTCGTCGCGCCGCTGGGCTTCGGACAGCGCGGCCTCATCACGTCGCCGCCGCGCGCCGGCAAGACCGTGCTGCTGAAAGACCTGGCCAACGCCATCGCGGCCAACTATCCCAAGGTGCGGCTGTTGATGTTCCTCGTGGACGAGCGCCCCGAGGAAGTCACCGACATGCAGCGTTCGGTGAAGGCCGAGGTCATCGCGTCCACCTTCGACGAGTCCGCGCACCGGCACATCCAGGTGGCGGACCGCGTGGCGGAGCGCGCGCGCAGCCTGGTGGAGTCCGGCCACGACGTGGTCGTGCTCATGGACAGCCTCACGAGACTCGGGCGCGCCTACAACGCCGTGGCGCGCACCACGGGGCGCATTCTCTCGGGCGGCCTCGAAGCCAACGCGCTGCAGAAGCCCAAGCGCTTCTTCGGCAGCGCGCGCAACATCGAGGGCGGCGGCAGCCTCACCATCCTGGCCACCGCGCTCATCGAGACCAACTCGCGCATGGACGAGGTGATCTTCGAGGAGTTCAAGGGCACCGGCAACATGGAGCTCGTGCTGTCGCGCGCCGTCTCCGAGCAGCGCATCTTCCCGTCGATCGACATCAATCGCTCGGGCACGCGCATGGAAGACCTGCTCTACGATCCGATGGAAGCCAAGCTGGTGAAGGCCCTGCGCGGCGCACTGGCCGACATGGCGCCCGTGCAGGCCATCGAGAAACTGCTCGAGCGCATGCGCAAGACCCAGAACAACGCCGAGTTCCTGCTGGGGCTGATGACGACGCGCATGTGAAGCCGCTGCACGCGGCACGCATGCCGGGCCCACGCGGTCACGGCTGCGCCGCGGAACCCCGGTCGGACGCCTGCTTTACTCCGGCGTGCGCCGCCGCCGGAAGGCACACCGTGATCACGGTGCCCCCGCCCTCGGGGCAGTCCACGTCGATGTGACCGTTGTGCCCCTCGACGATGCGCTTCGCGATGGCCAGGCCGAGCCCGGTGCCGCGGTGCTTGGTCGTGAAGAACGGCTGGAAGAGGTGCTCGCGCACGGAGGCGGGAATGCCGGGCCCGTTGTCCGCGAACTGGATGCGGGACACATCGCCGACCGTCGACGTGGACACCACGAGTCGCCCGCGGCCACCCATCGCCTGCGCCGCATTGAGCATCAGGTTCACGAAGACATGCCGCAGCAGATCCGCGTCTCCGTCGATCACGGAGTCCTGCACGGGCAGCTCGATGCTGACGTGTTCACCCTGCGGATCGCTCGTGAGCAGTTGCGCCGTCTGGCGCAGCAGGTCCCCCAGCGCGAACTTCTCGGGTTGCGGCGTGCGGGGCCGCGCGAAGGTCAGCAGATCCTGCACGATGGTGTTGAGCGCATCGATGCGCGCCAGGATTTCGGTCACGACGGCCCGGTCACCGCTGTCCGCAGGCAGTCGTCCACCGATGACCTGGATCGCTCCGGCGATTCCGGCCAGCGGATTCTTCACCTCGTGCGCCACGATGGCAGCCATCTCGCCGAGCCGCACGAGCGCGTCCTGCTCGCGCAGCGCACGCTCGACGCGCTTGCGCTCGGTGATGTCGGCGCGGATGGCGAGGTACTGGTAGGGTTGTCCTTCGCGATCCATGAACGGCACGATCGTCGTGTCGACCCAGTAGAGCGAGCCGTCCTTGGCGCGGTTGCAGAGTTCGCCCTTCCATACGCGCCCGGCCCGAATGGTCTGCCAGATCCCGGCGATGTACTCGCGCGGGTGCGTGCCCGAGTTCACGAGCCTGTGGTCCTGCCCGAGCAGTTCGTGACGCGCATACCCGGAGATGCGGCAGAACTGGTCGTTGGTGTACGTGATGCGGCCCTCGGCGTCCGTCGTGGCCACGATGGCCGCCTGGTCCAGCGCCTGCTTGAACGACAGCAGCGCGCGGCGCGACTCGCCCAGCGCCTCCTCGGCCTCGCGGCGTACGGTGATGTCTTCACCCGAGGAAAGCACGCCGGTGATCCTGCCGTGCTCGTCGCGCAGCACGGCGTTCTGCCACGACACGAGTCGCAGCCGGCCGTCGCCGGTGAGCACGTGGTTTTCGTGCTGCAGGGCCCCCGGCGTCAGTCCGTCGACGAGCGTCTTGAAGACCCGCCGCACCTCGTCGCGCGAGGGCTCCGGAACCCAGCGCAGGAACCAGTCGGTGCCAAGGATGTCGTGCTCCGCGGCGTCGAGCAGCTGGCAGGCGGCCGGATTGACCAGCACGATGCGGCCCGACCGGTCCAGCACGAGCAGGCCCACGCCGGCCGTTTCCAGCACGGCCTGCTTCATGCGCTGCATCTGGTTGAGCTCGCCCGACACCGCGCGAAATCGCAGAACCGCTGCGGAAATTCCCCAGATGAGCGCGAGGCTCAGAACCCGGTTCACGATGCCCATCCACGCCTCGCCACCGCCGGACGGCGACAGCCAAAGCCCGACCAGCACCAGCACCGACTCGATGCCCGCCAGGACCACGATCTGCGTGGGATTCAGGGCACGCAGCCCCAGCAGAATCGCCAGCGCGTACAGGCCTGCCGTCGCCACCCCGAGCGGCGTGACGAGATCGATCGCGAACACCGCGGCGGTGAGGGCCATCGCGAGCACAACAGGCCGACTTGGGTGCATGCGGTCTCCCGACCTCCACTCGGACCTCGTCGGCCCGGGATTTGCAGTTGCAAGCCCCGGGCCAACGTTACGCCCCACTCCCGGCGCCGGCAAGAACACCCCATGACTGCAGCCACAGTCCTCGTCGTCGATGACGACCACCTCGTGAGGTGGGCTCTCAGCGAGCGCCTCAGCGCGGCGGGCTATCGGGTGCTCCAGGCCGGGTCGGCCCGGGAGGCGCTCGAACTCTGCGGCGTGGCGCGGCTGCCTCCCGAACTCGTGCTGCTGGACCTGCGCCTCCCGGACAGCCGTGACCTTCAGCTCTTCGACGTGCTCCACGCCCGCCACCCGTCGACCCCTGTGATCGTGCTCACGGCGGACGACTCGCCGGCCATCGCGAAGCAGGCGATGGCAGCCGGGGCGTACGTCGTCCGGCTCAAGCCCTTTGACCTCGATGAGGTGGAATCCCTTGTCGCGAGCGCCCTCGCAAAGCACTGACCCGGACATGTACACATGATGAAGCGACCGCCCCAGGACAAGCCCGGCGAGGAATCGGTCCCGGCCGCGGCCATCGCTCCGCTACAGTGGCCACCGATGCCCAGCCCCACCGTGCTCATCGTCGACGACGAGGCGCTGATCCGCTTCAGCCTGCGCGAGCGACTCGTGGAGCGCGGCTATCGCGTGCTCGAAGCCGAGAACTGCGCCACGGCCCTCGAGCGCGTCAAGGACGACGTGGACCTCGTCCTGCTGGACTTCAAGCTGCCCGACGGCGACGGCCTTTCCCTGCTCAATCGCATCAAGGATCGCGATCCGGAAATGCTCGTCATTCTCATGACGGGATTCAGCTCGGTGCAGAACGCCGTCGAGGCCATGAAGAAGGGCGCCTGGCACTACGCCATCAAGCCCTTCAACGTGGACGAGATGATGCTGCAGGTGGAGAAGGCGCTGGAGACGACCCGCCTGCGGCGCGAGGTCAAGGCGCTGCGAGCAGGTCAGAGCCAGCCCTACGGCATCGAGGCCATCATCGGCGACAGTGCCCCGATGCGCGAGGTGAAGGAGCTGCTCGCGCGCATCGCGGCCAGCCCCGCCTCCACCGTGCTGCTCACCGGCGAGAGCGGCACCGGCAAGGACCTGGCCGCCAAGGTCATCCACTACAACAGCAGCCGGGCGCAGGGCGCCTTCATGAACATCACGTGCTCGGCCATGCCCGAGACGCTGCTGGAGAGCGAGCTGTTCGGCCACGAGCGCGGCGCCTTCACCGACGCCCGGGCCCGCAAGAAGGGCCTGCTCGAATCCGCGCACGGAGGCACCGTCTTCCTGGACGAGATCGGCGAGCTCTCGCCCGCCGCGCAGGCCAAGCTGCTGCGCTTCCTCGAGGAAAAGACTTTCCGTCGCGTCGGCAGCAGTGAAGACGTGTGCGTGGACGTGCGCATCATCGCCGCGACGAACCGCCGGCTCGAGGACGACGTCAAGGCGGGCCGCTTCCGCGAGGACCTCTACTACCGCCTCGGTGTCCTCCCGGTGGCCCTGCCGCCGCTCCGCGAGCGGACCGGTGACATCCCGATGCTGCTTGCCCACTACATGAGCACGTTCAACCGCGAGTTCAAGCGCTGCGTCACCGGCGTCGCGCCGGAAGCGCTTGCGGCGCTGCAGAGCTACTCGTGGCCGGGCAACATCCGCGAACTGCGCAATGCGGTCGAGCGCGCGATGCTCCTGGCGCACGGCGAACAGCTGCAGCCGGGCGACTTCCCGATCCAGCAACCCGACCAGCCCATGCAGGGCGCCTTCCGGCTGCCGGCCGATGGCCTCAAGATCGAGGAACTCGAGCGCGACCTCGTCACGCAGGCCCTGGCGCGCACCGGCGGCAACCAGACGCGGGCCGCCGCACTTCTGGGCATGAATCGCGACCAGATCCGCTACCGCGTCGAGAAGTTCGGGCTCGCCCCGCAGCAGCCCTGACGCGCTCAGCGCAGCGGACGCACCTCGTCGGCCGGCACCCAGCCGCGCGCGTTCGTGTCGGACTGCACCAGCCGCCATGCGCCACGCTGTTCCTCGGCTGTCAGCACGGTGCCGGCCGCGAGGTGAAACAGCGTCTCGCTCTCGGCGGAAGGCTCGGCCCGGCCGTTGACCGACGCGGCGATCACCACGGCGCGCCGCTCTTCGTGCTCCCACCCCGCACGGGCCAGGAACCACCAGGCGAGCGACATGCAGAGCAGCGTCAGTGCCACGCCGGCCATCGCGCGCGGCAGCCTTGCGGCACGCCAGCCCGCAAGCAGCAGCAGCGCAACGCCGGCCACGATGGCGCAGGCGGTGCCCGACTCGTCCAGCGTGGCGTGCAGGGGCAGGTCGCGCAGCGTGCGCACGAACGTCGTCGTGTCGCTGCTGGCCGCGACAGCCGGGCTGCCGGCGGACGCGGCCAGCAGCGCCCTCACCCGCTCGAGATTGGCGCTGGCCTGAGGATCGCGTGGGAGCAGCATGCGTGCACGCCGCAACTGCCACAGGGCCTCGCCCAGCTGCTCGTCCCGCGCGGCGGCCGTGCCGGCGTTGCAGTGCAGCACGCCGGCGCGCGTCGCGTCGGGCTCCGCGTCGGCAAGCCGGGCGAAGGCCATGCTGGCCTCGGCGTATCGCCCCGCGCGGTACGCGGCGACGGCCGACGCCATGTCCGGGTTCGGCTCCGATGCGTCGTCACCGCGGATGTCCTGCATCGCGCCCGCCGCATCGATCGTCATCGCAGCCGACTCCACGTCCTGTCCGATCTCCGGTGCGATGGGCGCCGATTCGGTAGTCGACGGTGTGGCCGACTGAACCGACTGAACCGACTGAACCGGCGGGACTAACGGGACTGGCGGGACTGGCGCAGCCGTTGCGGGCGCGCAGCAGGCGACGAGCAGCGCGCAGGCCATCGCGAGGCGCCGGATCATGACGCGGCCTCCACGCGGTCGGCGAGCTGCGCCGCGTCGCGACGCGCCGCATCGAGGTCGAAGCGCAGGCCGCCCATCGCGCTGGCCTCCCAGCGCCCGTAGGCCTGGCGCAGGGCCTCGCGAAGCTCCGCGTCCGCCAGGCGCTCTCCGGCTTCCACCGCCGTCAGTCCGGCCGGCGGGCCATCGAGGCGCGCGGAGAGGAAGTGTCCGAAGGCGGTGCACACCGCGTGTGCATCCCCGGCTGCGGCGAGCGCCACTTCAAGCGTCGCGCGCGCCGCCTTGCGCCGCAGCATCGACGGGTTGCGGGCGCGCCACGCCTGGCGCCGCGCGCGCAGGTCCACGCCGAGCAGCACGAGCAGCGCCGGCACCCACCACAACCAGGCCGGCGCGCGCGCGCCGGACGGCGGCGGCAGCACGTCGCGGATCGTCTCCAGATTCGACAGCGTCTCGGAGCGACTCTCCAGCGTCGACAGTCCGTCTTCTCCGCCCGGACTGACCGACAGCGGAAACGGGCCCGTGCTCAGGGTCTCGTAGCGGCCCTGCTCCGGATCGAAAGCGGAGACCTCGAGCCTCGGCACTTCGGTGACGAGCGCCGTCTTCGGCGACACCTGGATCTCGAGCACGCGCGTGCGCGGCAGCTTGCGCTCGTTCTTGCCGTAGATCCGGAAGTTGCGCGAAAGCTCGTCGAAGGCCGGCCAGGTCATGTAGTCCAGGTTGCCGTCCCCGGTGAGCGTCAGCGTGAGCATGCACGAGTCGCCGACGCGGAGTGTCGTGGGCGCGGCAGTGCCGGTGAATCGGAAGCGGCCCACCGCGTCGGTGAAGGACGGCGGGCGTCCCGTCTCGGGCGGCGCCTGCACGTCGATGGTGACGCCGGACGCGCGCGCATCGACGACCACCGCCTTCGTCACCTCAAGCGAGTTGCCGAAGAGACTGAACCGGTCACCGCGATCCCGCGCCGTCTCGACGGCGAGCGTCGCGGCGAAACGCGAGTCGGGCAGCTCGATCTGGCCCGCGGCGGTGGCGAGCATGTCGATGGTGCGGCGCAGCACGAGGCGCGTGCCCGTGCCGTCGCGCGATGCGCGCATCTCGAGCGCGTCGCGCCGGCCGACGAGGCGCACGGTGGCCGGATCGCCCGACGGCGGCGGCGTGTTCAGCCGCAGCAGGCCGGGCACGCCGTCCAGCCACGGCAGGTCCAGCGTGTACGAGTTCTTCATGATCTGGTCGAAGCGCTTCAAGTCGATGGTCGCCACGACATCGATCTGGAAGGACTGGCCGGCCCACAGGCGGTCTGCGCTGGGCTGCAGGTCGAGCGTCAGCAGACCGCCCTCGATGGTCGATGGCGTCACCAGCACCGAAACGGGCGCGGTGAAGACCTCCTCACCACGGCAGTTGAAGCGCAGCGGCGGGACGACCATCTGACCGGCGCGCTCGGGCACGAGCTGGAAGACCCACTCGGTGCGTATCGAGCGCGTCAGCCGGCCGTTCTCCCACCTGCTGCTCTGCTGGTTGTTCGGCCCCTGCGCGAAGTCGAGGCGGCCTCCGTCGATCAGCGGCGTCTCCATGAGATTGCAGTCGGAACCCACCGAGCCTTCGACCGCGACGAACATCGTCATGAGCTGACCGACCTCGCCCGACGGCGGATCCACGCGCACGGAAAAACGCGGCGTGTCCGCACCCTGTCCCGCCAGGGCCCCGGCCGCGAACAGCAGTACGCAGCCGACGAGGAAGACGCCGCGCCATGGTCCCGCGCGCAGCATCACCAGTCCTTCTCCACGGCGCGGCGCCGCGCGACCTCGCGCGCCTTCTGCAGCTCACGTCCCTGCTTCTCGAGATCCGCCAGCTGGTCCATGAGCTGCTGGACCTGCTCCTTCCCGAGCTTGTCGTCGGGCTTGCCGTCCTTGGGATCGCCGGGCTGATCGTCGGGCTTGCCGTCCTTCGGGTCCTGCTTGTCCTGGCCCTGCTTGTCCTTGTCGCCCGGCTTGTCTTCGGGCTCCTGCTTCTGGTCCTGCTTGTCCTTGTCGCCGTCCTGCTTGTCCTGGTCCTTCTGGTCGTCCTTCTTCTGCTCGTCCTTGTCCTGCTTGTCCTTGTCCTTGTCCTTGTCGTCCTGCTTGTCCTTGTCCTGCTGTTCCTGCTTGCGCTTCTCGAGTTCCTCCTGCATGGAGCGCAGCTCGTCGAGGCGCCGATTGAGGGCGCCCACGGACTCGCGTGCCGCCCCATCGCCGGGCTGCTCGTCGAGCGCATCCAGGAACTGCTCGCGTGCACGCTGCAGGTGCGGCATGTTCTCGTTGATCGCCTTGAGCATCTCGGGTTGCGGTCCTTCGGGCAGGCCTGCAGGATCCAGCGGCACCTGCGCCTCGGCCAGCGCCTTCTCCGCGCGCTCGTGGCCGGTGACGCCGGCATTGAAGTGCGCGCGATGCCCGTAGTCACCCTGCGCTCCGGAGGCATAGGCCGCCAGCGCGTCGTCCCAGTGGCCCAGCATGCGTTCGCAGTCCGCCACGATGTTGGCGAGCACCGGCGAGCCCGGGAGATCGGGGCGCGCCTCCTTCGCCTTCTCCAGCGCTGTTGTCGGATCATTGGCGGCGAGCGCCGCGAGCGCTTCGCGCAGCAGCGCCTCGCCGCGGCCTTCGTCCGCGGCCGCGGTCGGCGCCAGCAGCGGGAGCAGCAGCAGCGCGAGGAGCGGCGCGGCAGGTGAGCCGACGACGGCCTTCCGCGTCGCCGACGTCGAGCGCGACCCCACGGGCAGCGGCGCTCCGGACTGCGGGCGCGATCCGGCAGGCAGGTGCGATCCGGCAGGCAGGTGTGACCCGGACTTTCGTCCTTCCGCCATGAGCTCCCGCGCGCCGAGGAGCGCCAGCACCAGCATGAGCACCCACTGGAAGCGATTGACGCCCTCGCGCCGCGTGCTGCTGTCGCGCGTCACGCCTTCCATCGTGGCGATGCGCTTCTCCCAGATCTCGTCGAGCGGAAAGGCCGTGCGCGCGGCGGACAGGAAGCTGCCCCCGGCGACATTGGCGATGCCCGCAAGCAGGTCGTCGTCCGGTTCCGAGATGACGGGCCGATTGTCCTTGTCGCGCACGAGGACGAGGCGCCCGTCGTCATCCACGATGGGAATCTCGGCACCGCCCGGCGCGCCGAAGGCCACGACATGCACGGGAATTCCCGCGACCTTCGCGCGGTAGGCGACCTCCGACGGCGGCGGGTCGCTGTCGTGGTCCTCGCCGTCCGAGAGAAGCACGATGACGCGTGCGCTGGTCACGTTCGGATCGAAGCTGTCGAGCGCCTTCTCGAGTCCCTCGCCGATGGCCGTGCCGCCGGTGCTGCTGCTGGACGTGTCCACGTCGTCGAGGAAGAGGCGGAAGGTCGTCGGGTCCGCGGTGAGCGGGCAGATCACGCGGGCATCGCCGGCGAAGGTCACCAGGCCGATGCGATCGCCGTGCATCTTGTCGAGCAGCCCGCGCACCTCGCGGCGCGCGCGCTCGAGCCGCGACGGCGGGATGTCGCGCGCCAGCATGCTGCGGCTGGTGTCGAGCACGACCATCACGTCCACGCCGCGCTGCTGCACGTCGCGCAGGAAGCTGCCGAACTGCGGCCCGGCCAGGGCGAGCAGGCACAGCGCCACGGCGAGCACGGCCAGTCCGTCCCGCACGAGGCGTCGCGTGGCCGAGAAGCGCGGCGCGAGCCGGCCTGCCTGCGGCCCCAGCAGGAGCTGCCGCCGCCGCGCCGCCGCGCCCGACGCCCACACCGCGAGCCAGGCGAGCGCCAGGCAGGCGGGCAGCCACAGCAGCATCTGTGGTGTCGTGAAGGTCACGCAGCGAACTCCAGGTAGGGGCCGCGCCGGAGCAGCAGCTCGAGCGCCAGCAGGATCGTCGCCGGCAGGAGCAGCCAGGGGTAGAGGTCGTCCCAGTCCGTGTAGCGGACGTCCTGGCGCTGCGTGCGCTCGAGCGTGTCGATTTCCGCATAAATCGAGGCCAGCGTCTCGGCGTCGCGCGCGCGCCAGAAACGGCCGCCCGTCTCGGCCGCGATCTGCTCGAGCAGCGTCGTGTCGAACGGCTTTTCCGCGATCATCCCGCCTCTCGGGTAGAGCTGCCGCCCCGCGCCGATGGTGTAGACGCGGATGCCGAGCGTGTGGCAGAGCCTGGCGGCCTCGGCCGGATCGATCGTGAAGCGGGTCTCCTCGCCGTCGGTGAGCAGCACGATCACCTTGCTCTTCGCGTCGCTGTCCTTCAGCTTGCGCGCGGCCTGTGCGAGCCCGACGCCAATGGCCGTGCCGTCCTCTTCGCTGTTCTTGCTCACGCACTTCACGTCGCCGATGCGCGTGAGCAGGCCGCCCATGTCCAGCGTGAGCGGGCATTCCGTGCGCGGGAAGCCGGCGAAGCTGAGCAGGCCGACGCGGTCGTCCTTGCGCCCCTTCGCGAAGTCGGCCACCACCGCCTTGACCACGTCGAGGTTCGTGGTGCCGGCCAGCAGGCTGTCATCGAGCATCGAGGTGGACGTGTCCACCACGAGCATGATGTCGATGCCCTCGCTGAGCACGCGGGACTCCTCGCGGCCCACCATCGGGCGCGCCAGCGCGACGACGATCAGCACGCCGCCAAGCAGCGAGAGCGCGCCGGGCAGCCACGCGGTCCGCGTGCGCCACGTCGACGGCAGGTCGGCGAGCACGTACTCGCTGCCGGCGTCGATGGCGGGCCGCGCCCGGCGCAGGCGCCGGAAGGCCAGCACCAGCAGCGGCAGCAGCAGCAACAGGAACCACGGGTCGCCGAGGATCATGCGGCCACCTCTGCGGGCGTCGCCGCATCGACGGGAGGGCTCGCCTCCGCGTCGTCCGCAGCCGGCGCCGGCCGCGTGGCGGCGACGAAGCCCTCCGCGAGTTCCAGCAACGGCAGCGCGAAGCCCGGCTCCGGACGATGCCGCGCAAACTTCACCAGATCGCAACGCGTGAGGAAACCCGCAAGCGACTCGCGCCGGCTCGCCAGCGCGTCATGCCGCTGCGCGACGACCGACAGGAATTCCTCGGTCGTGGACTCCGGCGCGCGCACGCCGAAACGGTCCTCGATGTATGTGCGCAGCACGTCGGAGAGTTCCGTGAGAAAGGGCGGCACGTCGTCCGCCGTGCGCGGCAGGCGCGTGCGCAGGCGGGCGAAGGCCTCGGCCGCCACCTCGGCCGGAGCGCGCGGCGGAGCGACGACGCGCTCCTCGGGCACGCCACGCCGCTTCCACAGCAGATACGCCGCGATCAGCAGCGCCGCGCCGAGCGCGATGCCGCCGGCGATCATCCACGCCGGCACGCCGGGCAGCGTCACGGGCGGCAGCGCCGCCGCCACGCGAGGCGTGTGCCCCGCAGGCAGGTCGAGCGCCACGGTCAACTCGACCGGCGGCAGCGGCTCGTGCACGTCCCCGCTGACGATCTCGAGTCCGTCGAGCCGCGTGACGCCTTCGCGCGTGACGCGCAGCGGCAGGTAGAGCACCCTCTCGCCGGAGCCGGTTTCGATGCGGCTCGCGCCGACCTCGATGCCCTCGGGCGGCGACGGCACCGGAAGGTAGCTGTCCGACTTGAGCGGGCCGCGCACGCGCAGCTCGAGCCGCTGGCCCAGGGACAGCACGCCCGGCGGCACTTGCACCGAATACGCCGGCTGCGGTACCTCGGTGTTCACGAGGTCCGCGAGCGCCGCGCACGGCAGCAGCAGCGCGACGAGCAGGGCACGCCACGCGTTCACCGCAACCTCCGTTCGCGTCGATGCAGGTAGGCCACGAGCGGCTCGACCACGCCCGCCCCGACCGGCACGTCGACGAGGTCCACGCCGTGGCGACCGAAGGTCGCGCGCAACGCGGCCTGCCGCGCCGTCGCGCGCTCGGCCACCATGGTGCGCACCGCGCGCGAGCTGCTGTCCACCAGGAGCGTCCGGCCCGTCTCCGGGTCATTCCAGTTGAGCAGGCCGACGTCCGGCAGCGCCTGCTGGCAGTTGTCCACGAGGCGCAGCGCAACCACGTCGTGGCGTCGCGCGAGGATGCCGAGCGGGCGCTCGAAGTCCGGAGCGAGGAAATCAGACAGCAGGAACACGTAGGCGCGGCGCTTGAGCACGCGCGCGAGATGGTCGCAGGCGAGCCCCACCGAGGTGCGCGGCGACTCGGCGTGCCGATACAGCGCTTCGCGCGTGATGCGGAAGGCCTGCCGGCTTCCGCCGCGCGGGGGCAGCTCCAGCTCCACGCGATCCGAGAACATCAGCAGTCCGGCGCGATCGCCGCTCCCCACCGCGGAAAAGGCCAGGATCGCAGCCAATTCCGCCGCCGCCTGGCGCACGTTGCGCACGCCGGAACCGAGGCGCGCACTGGCCGAGCTGTCCACCGCAAGCATGATCGTCTGCTCGCGCTCCTCGACGAACTTCTTGATGTACGGGTGGCCCATGCGCGCCGTCACGTTCCAGTCGATCGCGCGCACGTCGTCGCCGGCGACGTATTCGCGCACCTCCTCGAACTCCATGCCGCTGCCGCGGAACGACGAGCGGAAGCCGCCCGCCACCATGTCGGTGACCGTGCGCCGCGTCGCGAGCTGCACGCGCCGCACCGCGCGGAGGATCTCCGCGGTGTCCGGCTCACCGGCACTGTCCACGGGTTGCTGCGGCGAGACCTGCTTCACGTGACTCACGGACTCCAACGACGACACGCCTGCGCCTCGGGCTTCGGGCTTCGGCGCGCGGGTGGCAGGGACGCTCAGGGCACTTCGACGTGATCAAGGATGCGCGTGATCACGTCCTCCACCTTGATGTCGCGCGCCTCGGCCTCGTACGAGAGCAGCAGGCGATGGCGCAGCACGTCATGCGCCATGGACTTGATGTCCTGCGGCGTGACGTAGGCGCGGCCCGCCATGAAGGCGTGGGCGCGGCCGGCGAGCGCCAGAGCGATGGAGGCACGCGGACTTGCACCCGTGTCGATGAGCGGTGCCAGGTCGGGCAGCTTCACGGCCGCGGGATCCCGCGTCGCGCGCACGACGTCGACGATGTAGCCGGTGACGCGCTCGTCCACGTAGATCTCGTCCAGCATGCGGATGGCGTGCTGGAGCTGCGCGGCGGAGGTCACCTGCCTCACCTCGGCATGGGAGCCGGTGCGGGCGTGCTGGTCCACGATGCGGCGCTCGTCGTCGCGCGCCGGGTAGTCCACCAGCACCTTGAGCAGGAAGCGGTCGAGCTGCGCCTCGGGCAGCGGATACGTGCCCTGCTGCTCCAGCGGGTTCTGCGTGGCCATCACGAAGAAAGGCTTCGGCAGGTCGAAGGTGGTCTCGCCGATGGTGACCTGCCGCTCCTGCATCGCCTCGAGCAGCGCGCTCTGCACCTTGGCCGGCGCGCGGTTGATCTCGTCGGCGAGCACGAGATTGGCGAAGACCGGGCCCTTTCGCACCGTGAACTCGCCGCTGGCGGGGTTGTAGACCTGCGTGCCCGTCACGTCGCTGGGCAGCAGGTCCGGCGTGAACTGGATGCGGTGGAAGGAGATGTCCAGCGCGCGCGCCAGGCTGCGGATGACCAGCGTCTTGGCGAGGCCCGGCACGCCCTCGATGAGGATGTGGCTGTCGGTCAGCAGGCCGATGACCAGGCGCTCGACGAGCCGGCGCTGGCCCACCACTACGCGCTCGACCTCGCTGACGAGGTCCTGCAGAAAGCGCGCCTCGGCCTCGATGCGCGCGCCGCGTTCCAGGATGTCGGACACTGACTCACCTCCACGCCCGCCTTCGGAGCAACTGCAGCCGGCAGGCCGGCTCGCAGCGTCTTGCCGTCCCGCGATGGCGGGATTCTAGGGCGGGCATGATAACGATCAGCACCTGCTGCTGTTGGCGATGTTGCCGGCGCGCTGGCTGGCGAGTCTCTGGCGAGCGTCCAGGTCCGTGCGGCAGCAGGCTGGCCTTCGCGGTGACGAGACCGAAGTGCTCGGGCAGCACGATGATCGTTCCGCTGGCGATCACTTCGTCCGCGGCGTGCAGCGTGCCGGCGGCCAGGACGTCACCGGCGCCGGGGCCTTGCCGCGCTCAGCCGCCGGCCAGCAGATGCTCCGGCGCCAGCTCCAGCTCCGGGAAGACGGCCAGGCGCAAGGCCGCCAGGGCTGCGGCCGGGAGCGGCCGGGCCACGTGGAGCGCCAGCTCGCGGAACGCAGCCAGCAGTTCGACATCGCGCACCGGATCCAGCGCGAGGAAGTCCGTCAACCCGTGCTGCCTCGTGCCGAGCAACTCGCCCGGTCCGCGCAGCGCGAGGTCCTGCTCGGCCAGCTTGAAGCCGTCGTCGCTGGAGAGAAGCGCCGCCACGCGCGCCCGGGCCGGCGGCGCGTTCACCGGGCCGAGCAGCAGGCAACGGCCGGGCAGGGCGCCGCGACCGACGCGTCCGCGAATCTGGTGCAGCGTGGCAAGCCCGAAGCGCGACGCGTCGGGCACCACCACCCACGTGGCCTGCGGCACGTCGATGCCCACTTCGATGAGCACGGTGGCCACGAGCACGGAGAGCTCGCCGCAGCGGAAGGCCGCCAGCGCGGCGTCGCGCTCCGCCGCCGGCAGCCGCCCGTGCACGAAGCCCACGGCCACGTCCGCACCGAGCGCCCGCCGCACGCGCACGAGCGTCTGCGTGACCGACGCGTCGTCGGCATCGTCGTCGGACCCGGCCAGCGCGTCTCCGTCCTTCGCCTTCGCTCCGATCGACGGACACACGACGAAACCTCGCTCGCCACGCTGCACGGCCTCGCGCAACGCCGCCCAGAGAGCTCCCTGCCGACTCCGCTCGATGAGCTCCGTGCGGCGAGCCGCGCGTCCGGGCGGGAGCTCATCGAGGATCGACACGTCCAGCTCGCCGTAGGCGGTGAGCGCCAGCGTGCGCGGAATCGGCGTCGCGGTCATGACCAGCAGGTGGCTGCGATCGCCTTTCTCGCGGAAGCGTCCGCGCTGGCGCACGCCGAAGCGGTGCTGCTCGTCCACGACGGTGACCGAGAGGTCCGCGAAACGCACGCGTGCGGACTGCAGGCCGTGCGTGCCGACGGCGAGCAACACCGCGCCGGACGCAAGCGCCGCCCGCGCCGGGGCGCCGCACAGGATCTCCACGTCGGACTCGTCCCCGGGCTCGGGCAGCGGCGGCGCGGAGCCCGGACCCGCCACGAAGGCGAGGGCGGGGCGCACGCAGGCAGGCCAGTTGCCGTCGCGCACGCCGCGCGCCACGAGCGAGGCCAGGGCGCGCGCGTGCTGTGCCGCCAGCACTTCCGTCGGCGCCATGATCGCCGCCTGATGCCCGTTCAGGACCGCCGCGAGCAGCGCATAAAAGGCCACGAGCGTCTTGCCCGACCCCACGTCGCCCTGCAGCAGGCGCGACATCGGCTGCGCCGCCCCCGCGTCGGAGAGTTCGGCGCGCAGCGTGTCCAGGACGCGCGCCTGGCTGGCCGTCGGCACGTGCGGCAGCCACGCCAGCAACTGCGCGTGACGGCGTGCGTCGAGCGAGAGCGAGGCGTGGGCGACCTGCTCGGCGATCCGGCGTCGTGCCGCCACCTCGAGCGACAACGCGAAGGCCTCGTCCTCGGCCAGTCGCTGTCGCGCCGCGCGGGCCGACTCCAGATCGCGCGGCAGGTGGATCGCGCGCAAGGCCGAGAGCAAGTCGAGGCCCTGCACGTCGACGCCCCGCGCCGTCCCGGCTCGCGAAGCGGAGTGAGCCGCGCGGAGCGCCTCGGCAAGCCGGGCCGCCATCGCGGCGGGCAGGTCGTTCCGCCAATCGCGTACGTGGCGCTCGCCTTCGTCCGGGCCGAGCAGGGCGGCCAGCAACTTGCGGTGGACGCGCGGTGGCACGCCGGCGGGGAGTCGATAGATCGAGAGCGGAGGCAGCGCCGGCGCGGGCGATCGCTCGACGATTCCCCCGTGTTCCGCGCCGTTGACGCCGGCCTTCGCATCGGCATCGGCACCGAGCACTTCGTAGTCGGCGGCGAGCAGTCGGGGCAGCGCGTGGTCCGCGTCGGCCGGCGACAGACGCCCCGCGACCCACAGGCGCGTGCCGCGCCGCAGCGAACGCGCGAGATAGGCCCGATTGAAGAGCAGCACGGTGACCTGCCCCCCGCCATCGCACAGGAGGTGCAGGCTCACCGTGCTGTGCGGCCCGCGACGTCGCAGGCTGCCGCGCTGCACCGTGCCGCTCAGCGCGCCACTCGAGCCATCGGGCGATTCGGACTGCAGTTCCGCCAGCAGATCCGCCAGCGCCCGCGCGGGCGGCCTGAGCCGGTAGCGCACCGGCAAGTGATAGAGGAGTTGCCGGCGTGTCCGCAGGCCGGCCGCGGCATAGAGCTCGGCGCGTCGCGCGGCGATGCCCGGCAACCCGAGGAGCGCCTCGTGGCCCGCCGGCTGCGGGGCAGGCGCCGACTGCGGGGCCCGCGTCGGCCGCGCGGCGGGTGCGGACCGGCGGGCGCCGGAGGCTGCAGCGCGCGCGCCGCCCGTCGGCTCGACGCGGGCAACTGGCGGTGGCGCCGCCCGAGCGTCTGCGGTCACAATGCGCCTCATTCTTTCCGGTGAAACCACGGTCCTCATCATGATCACAGGGCAGACGAACACGAGGGCCTTTCCGGGGTGCGCCACGCGCCGCCTCGCGCGGGCCGCGCTGCTCGCCGCGGCCTGCGCCTTTGCCGCGCCGCCGACCGTTGCTCAGCAGTCGCCGGACGATCCGGCCATGTCCCGGAGCGGCGGGGCCCAACCACCGGGGGAGGACATCTCGCCGGCGCTGGCCGCGGCGCAGACCACGCTGGCCGAGGCGCGCCGCGCGAAGGAGACCGCCTACAACACGCTCGAGGCAATGGTCACCGAGCTCGCCGACGACTACACCGCACTGACCACCGGCCCCGAGGCCGCCGCCCATCAGCACGCCCTCGTCCTTGCCCTCATGGACAGCCTGCCGACCGCGAAGACCCGCCTCGCCGCGGAGGCCGCCAGGGGCCGAGCCGTGCTGCGCGGCACGCGTCGCCAGATCCTGAACGACGCCTTCGCCGAGCCTGCCACCCACGCCACGCCCGTCGACGATCGGCTGTGTGCGTGGATCGCGGAACGGATGGCGGACACGCTCTCGACGCGCGAATCGCTCGACGGCATCACCGAGGTTCAGATGCTCGGCACGCTGCGCGACCTGTTTCCGAAGGACCTCTCCTGGTACGAGTTCTGGAATCAGTCCTTCCACGCGCAACTTCCCGCGGCGATCGAGCTGCAGCGCGCCACCGTCGCGTACGAAGCGGCCGGGCTTGCGGTGGACAGGCTGAGGCATCCCGAGCGCTACGGTTCGCGCGGCGAGGTGGCGCCGGCGGGCATGGTCGTCGTCCCCGGCGGCAACTACGAACTGGGCGCCAACACGGGCTGGGAGCGTCCCGCCCACCGGGTCACGCTGAAGGTCTTCGCGCTGGACCGCCACGAGGTCACGCAGGGGCAGTACGAGCTCTACGTCAATGCGCTGCCCCCTCCGCAGCGCACTGCGGCCCTGCCGCGCGGCTGGAAGCTCGACGAGCAGCAGCTGGCCGTCGTGGACCCCAACCTGCGCGACCACCCGGTGATCCACGTGAACTTCGAGCAGGCCGCCGCGTATGCAGGTTGGGCAGGCAAGCGCCTCCCCACCGAGGATGAATGGGAAGCCGCAGCGAGCGGGATCAACGGCTTCGCGTATCCGTGGGGCAACGAGTATCACCCCGGCTACGCCAACGGCGACGGCGTCAGCGACACCACGCTTCCCGTCGAGAGCTTTCCGCAAGGCGTCTCGCCCGCGGGTTGCTTCGACATGGCGGGCAATGCGTGGGAGTGGACCACCACGCTGGAAGACGGCAAGGACTTCGTCACGCTGCCCGACGGCCTGCTCAACGTGGTCGTGCGCGGCGGAGGCTACACGAGCCGGCGCGAGGAGTTGTTCACGCGCTATCGCTGGACGGCGCCGGGTCACGACGCCTTCGCGTCGGAGCGCTACACCCGCCCGATCGGCTTCCGCTGTGCGAAGGATCTGTAAATGACGTCGTCACGCAGCCAGGCCGCCCGCATCGTGTGGTGGCTCGTGAGCGACCTGCTTTCGCTACCCTTCCACCTGATCAAGTTCGTCTTCACCCGCGCGCAATGCAGGCGCGACTTCCAGCGCGCCCTGAAGGATGCAGCCCCATGAAACAGCCCGGAACCCTCGTGCGGCACGACGACCGCGAATACCTGCTGGTCGAGGGCGGCTACAACGCCGCGACCCGTGCCGTGATCCTGCTCGCGCGGCCGATGGACACGGAGTTTCCGCGCAACCAGGAGATGACGCCGCTGCGCTGGGGCACGCAGGGTGAATGGCAGCCGGTCGCGCGCTGGACCGCCGACGAGCTGCGCATTCCGGATGCGCGCCACGAGGCCCGGCGCGAGACGGTGACGAAGCTCATCGACGACTACCGCGCAAGCCGGCGCGCGCCGGCGCCCGTCGCCTGGGCCGCGATGAAGGACGACAGCTTCATCGGCACGCTGGAGGTCTCGCTGCCGATGGGATTCGCCGCCTTCTGCCATGCATCGCGAGCGGACGCCGTGGCGCTGGCCGGCGAGGAAGGCCTGGTGCCCGTCGAGAACCTCGCGATGTTCTTCACGCACCTCGTGCGCGAGGGCTACTCCGGCGCCGTCTGGAACGCCGAACAGCCCGTCTTCTTCTGCGTGGATGATCAGCAGGATCTGCAGTTCCTGCGCATCGGCAAGTCCACCTCCGGCGACAAGGTGAACATGGAGATCCTCGACGCGACCGATGCCTGGGCCGCGTACGACGGCGAGGAAGCCATCGAGTTCATCGACAACACCGAGGCCTGCGACGCGCGCCTGGTGGCGGCCGTCGGACGGCAGCCGGTCGTCGGCTGGCCCCCGGACGGGCGGCTGTATTCCGCGGGGCCGGAGTTCGGCGCGCCCATCGTCATCACCAGCGGCGAGGAGCAGGACGCGGTGCCGCACGGCGTGCTCTTCACGAGCGAAGCCGCCGCCACCGAATTCATCGAGGATGCCGGCGAAGGACTGACGGCCTTCCCCGTGAACGATCTGGAGAAATTCCTCACGCAGAGCGAACTCGAAGGCTGCGTCGTCGCGCTCAACCCGGGCGGCCACCGCGCGAGCAGCGGCATCCTCTGGAGCGACGGCGAGCGCGTGGTGCTCGACAGCTTCAGCGGCTTCTGGAAGCTCGGCACCGCCGGCTTCGAGCCCGCGGAGTAGTCGCGCCAGCGCGCCATCACGCCGGCACGCCAGCCGCCAACCGCCGCCAACCGCCGCCTCCAGCCTCCCGCCTCCCGCCTCCCGTGAACACGTCCCGCACCACCGCAGACCGCGCCTCCGCACCCCGCGCCACCGCACCGGCGCTGATCCTGCGCGACGAACGCTTCCTGCTGCACGACGCGGGCCCCGGACACCCGGAAAATGCGGCGCGCCTGCGCGCGGTGATGGACGATCTCGCGGCGCGTCCTGTCGCGGGCACGGTCGTGCTTGCGCCGCGCCCCGCCACGCGCGCCGAGTTGCTCGCGGTGCATCACGCCAGCCACGTCGACACCGTGGAGGCCACCGCCGAGCGCGCCGCGACGCGCCTCGATGCGGACACGGCCACCTGCGCCGATTCGTGGGTGGTGGCGCGCCTTGCGGCCGGCGCGGCGCTCGCGGCCACGGAGGCCGTCTGCGCCGGCGAAGCCCGCGGCGCCTTCGCCCTCGTGCGCCCGCCGGGCCACCACGCGGAGTCCGGGCGTGCGATGGGCTTCTGCCTGTTCAACAACGTCGCGATCGCCGCGGCGCACGCGCTGCGCGCCCTGGAGTGCCGCCGCATCCTGGTGCTCGACCCGGACATCCACCACGGCAACGGCACGCAGCACCGCTTCGAGACAAGCGACGAGGTGCTCTACGTGAGCAGCCACCGCTATCCCTTCTATCCAGGCACCGGCTGGTACGACGAGACGGGCAGCGGTCGCGGCGCAGGCTTCAGCATCAACCTGCCGCTGCCCATGGGGACCGGCGACGCGGAACTGCTTCACGTCTACGAGCAGGTCGTGTCGCCGGTGGTGCGCGCCTGGCAGCCCGACCTCATCCTGGTGTCCGCGGGTTTCGACACGTGGCACGGCGACCCCGTCGGCGACATGGCCGTCACGGAGCGCGGTTTTTCGGCGCTTTTCTCGCTGTTCCGGAGCTGGGCCGACGCGCATTGCCCCGGCCGGCTCGCCTGCGTGCTGGAAGGCGGCTACGACCCGGCCGGCGTGACGGCAGGCGTACGCGCCGCGCTGCTTGCGATGACCGCAGCGACGACTCCGCGTGGCGAGGAGGCCGCAGCTCGCGACGCGATCGCCGCCCTCGACGCGGCACCCTCCGCCGATGCGCAGCAGATCGCTCGCCGGGCGCGCGCGACGCTCGCACCGTGGTGGCCGTCACTGCGCTGAGTCGCCGGAGCGCAAGGCGCGCAGCGTGTCCGCGAATCCGGGGAACGACACGTCGGCAGCCTGCAGCGACGGCAGCGCGAAGCCCGCCGAAGCGCACGCGACCGCCGCCGTGAGCGCCAGCCGGTGATCGTCGAAGCGCAGCTCGCGCGACGGCCTGCGCAGGGCGGGCACGCCGGTGATCGCAAGACTGTCCGCTCCCGCTTCCACCGGCACGCCGAAGGCGTCGAGCAGCTCCGCGATGGCCGCGATGCGGTCGGACTCCTTGAGCGCCAGTTCCGCGAGCCCTGCAAACCGGCTCGTGCCGCGCGCGCGCGCGGCGGCCAGCGCGAGGATCGGGATCTCGTCCACCAGGTCGGGCACGTCTTCCGGCGCGATGTCGAAGGCCTGCAAGGCCGAGCTGCCGGCGCGCACGTCGCCGCGCGGATCGCCGCCGTCCGCCGCGTCGTCGCGACGCAGCACCATGCAGTCCGCACCGGCGCGCTGCAGCGCGCGCAGGAAGCCGGTGCGCCGCGGCCACAAGCCGACGTCGGTGACCCACACGTCGCTGCCGGGCGTCAGCAGCGCGGCCACGAGCAGGAAGGCCGCGGAACTCGGATCTCCCGGAATGTCCAGGGCCGTCGCACGCGGCCGGCCGGGATGCACGGTGATCTCACCGGGCTCGACGTCGACGCGGATGCCGAAGCGCCTCAGCATGCGCTCGGTGTGATCGCGGGTCGCGACGTGCTGCACGACGGTGGTCGGCCCCTCGGCGCGCAGGCCGGCGAGCAGCAGCGCGCTCTTCACCTGCGCCGAAGGCACGCTGACGATGAGCCGCATGCCGGTCAGCAGCGCGCGCGGGGCCGCGGCGCCGACGACCGTGAGCGGCAGCCGATCTCCGGAGACCTCGGCTCCCATGGCGCGCAGCGGCGCGGCCACGCGCCCCATCGGGCGGCGGCGCAACGAGGCGTCGCCATCGAGAATCCAGCGGCCCGGATGACCGGCGAGCAGGCCCATGAGCAGCCGCGCCGCGGTGCCCGCATTGGCGCAGTCGAGGATCCGTCCATCCGATCTGAGCGACTCGACGCCCCTGATGGACAGCCGCCCCGTGCCGACGGACGCTCCGGTGTCCCTCAGCGCACCAGCGGCCTGCAGCGCGCCAGTCTCCCGCGGCGCACCGGCATCCGGGCGCACGCCTGCATTCTGGCGCACGCCTGCACTCTGGCGCACGCCTACATTCTGGCGCGCGCCGGCATCCTGGCGCACGTCGGCGCCCCACCACACGCCGGCGCCGAGCTGCGCGACGATCGCGGCGGTCGCCAGGGTGTCGAGGGCGGCCAGCGCGCCGACGACCTCCGTCGTCCCCTCGGCCACTGCGCCCAGCAGCAGCGCGCGCTGCGTGCACGACTTGTCGCCCGGCACGCGCACCGAGCCGACGAAGGGCCCGGCGGGCGGCGGCTCGTGCGGCGCCTCGTGCGGCAGCGGCGTGCTTCGATCCTTGTCCACTGCCGCATGGTAGCGGCCGCGCCCCGCGTTATCGTGGCGCTCATGACCCACGTCGCACCGACCGAGCCGCGCCTTCCCTCGACCACCGAACCCGTGCCGCACGGCCGCATCCGACGCGCCCTCGTCGCGACGCTCGGCTTCGCCACGCTTGCTGCCGGCGCGGCCTGTCTCGCCGCGATGCTGCTCTCCGCGCCGGGCTGCGCCACGACACCACCGCCGGACGCGATCGTGCTCAAGAGCGGTGCGGTGCTCGACGCAAGCGTGTCGGCCGTGAACGACGGCATCCTCGCATGGAAGGACAGCGACGGAGACGAGCAGTCGCTGGCCCGCATCAACGTCCGCGCGATCGAAGGCACCGGCCCCTTCGTCGACCCGACCATCCTGTGGCGCCACGTTCCCGACGCCGACGACGAGGAGCCGCCGCGCAACTTCGTGCGATCCACGGTGCGCGAGGACGGCAGCGGTTCGCTGGACGTCGGCGTGGGCCTGCTCGAAGACCCCGTCACCGGCCGCCGCGTCTACCTCGTCGGGGCCGTGCACATCGCGCATGCGGACTGCTTCGATGCGCTGCAGTCCGTGCTGGATTCCATGGACCTCGTGCTCTGGGAAGGCGTCGGCAGCAAGGAAGCGCCGACGGAGGAAGCGCTGGAACGCTTCGACGTCCTGTTCAAGACCCAGGTGATGCTGAAGAACATCCTCAATCTGGACTTCCAGCTGCAGGAGGTGGACTACAAGCGCGCCTTCTGGCGCAACTGCGACATGAGCGTCAACGAACTCCAGCAGGAACTCGACGCCCGTCAGCTGAAGATCATGCCCAACGAGCAGATGTTCCGCGCGGTCTTCGGCACGATCTTCAAGCTCGTGGACCCGAACAGCATTCCGCGCAGCGAGCTCATCGGCCGCCCCTACCGCGCGACGATCGCGCCGCTCATGGCCGACCCCGACACGATCTTCCAGCGCGCCGGCGCCGAAGGCCTGAAGGTCGTGCTCATCGAGCTGCGCAACCGCGTCGTGATCGACGAGGTCGAAGCCGAACTCGACAAGCCCGACGGGCCGCAGCGCATCGGCATCTTCTACGGCGCGGGACATCTCCCGGACATGTGCGCCAAGCTCCAGGCGGAGCGCGGCATGCGGTATCTCAGGACGTATTGGATTCCGGCCTGGAGGTACTGAGAGGGGGCGGCGCGCTTGGGGCGCGGCTTCGCTTGGCCGGGAGCTGCCCCTGGGGGCGAGATGGGCGGGAGTCGCGTGGCACGGGGAGTGCGCGGGGCGGGAGGATTGTCCGGCGCTGCGCCCGTGGGGCGGAAGGACTCGTCATGGTTCCGGGAGCGGCGCCCTTCGCGCCGGACAAACCTCCCGTCCCGCGCACACACGCCGAGGCACGGGGCTCCGTGCCATGCGAGGGGGGCAGGTCCCGGCGGGCGCTTCGCTGCGCCGCACGCGTGGGCTTTTTGGGGGAACGCATTTTCCGCACTGAGATGGTGATGGACTCGGCATGCGGTCAGGCATCGCTTGAGCGGGGATGGGGAGATTGCGGTGCTCGGCGCGTGATGCTCAGGTGCGGAATGCTCAGCACTCAATGATCAGAACG
>JBBQUR010000031.1:0-38612 GCA_038212275.1 Planctomycetota bacterium | reverse complement strand
CGTGCACGCCGAACATTGCCCGCTTGAGGATTGCGTTCTGATCATTGAGTGCTGAGCATTCCGCACCTGAGCATCACGCGCCGAGCACCGCAATCTCCCCATCCCCGCTCAAGCGATGCCTGACCGCATGCCGAGTCCATCTCCATCTCAGTGCGGAAAATGCGTTCCCCAAAAAGCCCACGCGTGAGGCGCAGCGAAGCGCCCGCCGGGACCTGCCCCACCCCCGCATGGCACGGAAGCCCGTGCCTCGGCGTGCGTGCGCGGGACGGGAGGTTTGTCCGGCGCGAAGGGCGCCGCTCCCGGAATTGCTCCGTGTCCTGTTGCCCCACGGGCGCAGCGCCGGACAATCCTCCCGCCCCGCGCACACCCCGTGCCACGCGACTCCCGCGCATCTCGCCCGCAGGGGCAGCTCCCGGCCAAGCGAAGCCGCGCCCCCCGGCGCGCGCTCCCTTTGCTAACCTCGCCCCGCATGTCGACAGCACCTCGCCGACTCGTGCTGCTCGTCGTCCTGTCGTCGCTCTTCGCCCCGGGTTGCCAGCAGACCATGACCGTTTCGCGTTCACCGTCACCGTCCGTCCGCGTGGCGGCTCCGTCCACCGTTCCCGAGCTGACGGGCAACCGGCGCACGTCCACGCATGCGGAGGTCATGGCCTTTCTCGACGTGCTGGAGGCTGCCGGCGATCCGCGCCTCGTGCGCACGAGTTTCGGCACGACGCCTGAGGGACGCGTTCTGCCGCTGCTCATCGTGGCCGACCCGCCCGTGGCGAATCCGTCGGAGGCGCGCGCCAGCGGCAAGCCGTGCGTCTTCGTCATGGCGAACATCCATGCCGGCGAAGTGGAGGGCAAGGAGGCCTGCCTGGAATTGCTGCGCGACGTGGTCTTCGGCACCTGCACGCCGCGAGGCGTCGGTGACACGCCGCGTGGCGACGGCAGCACGCCGCGCGGTGACGGCAGCACGCCGCGAGGCGACGGCAGCACGCCGCGAGGCGACGGTGGCGCGTCGGGGCGGGGCGCGGCGAGCGGCGTCGTGCGCGACGTCGTGCGCGGCGAGCCGTATCCGGTGCGTGACGTGGTCCTGCTCGTCGCGCCCATCTACAACGCGGACGGCAACGATCGCTTCGGCCCGACCAACCGGCCGCTGCAGAACGGGCCGGCGCTCACCGGAACGCGCGCGACGGCCGACGGCAAGGATCTCAATCGCGACTATCTGAAGCTGGAGACGGCGGAGGCGCGCGCGCTCGTGGCGCTGCTCGCGGCCTGGGATCCGCACGTCGTCGTGGACCTGCACACCACGAACGGCAGCGCGCACGGCTACGAGCTGACCTACGCGGGTCCGCTGTCGCCCAGCGCCGATCTCGTCGTGCGCCACACGCTGGAGCAGGAATGGCTGCCCGAGTTGCGGCGGCGCGCGCGCACGGACTACGGCTTCGAGTTCTTCGACTACGGCAACTTCATCAACGCCTTCAACGAGGACGAGGTGGACGTGCCGGACACCGTGACGGGCTGGCGCACCTTCGATCACCGGCCGCGCTTCGGGAACAACTACGTCGGCCTGCGCAACCGCTTCGCGATCCTCAGCGAGGCCTACAGCTATGCGGACTTCCGCGTGCGCATCGACGCCACGGCTGCGTTCGTGACGGAAATCCTCCAGCTTGCCGCCGAGCGCGGCGAGGAACTGCAGGAGATCTGCGCGGCGGCCGACGCGCGCACCGCGGCCGCCGGCCGCGACGGCGCGCTGCTCCAGGCGACCGGCGCGGAACTGGTGAGCCGCGGCATCGAGCCGCTGCTGCTGCGCGGCAGCGAACTGCGCACCGACCCCGACACGGGAGCGACCACCAAGGTCGCCTCAGGTCCGCGCACGACGCTGGAGGTGCCGTGCTTCGTGGGCTTCCGCGCCACGGAGCAGCAGCAGGCGCCGCGCGCGTATCTGCTGCCGCCGGAGCAGGCCGCGCTGCGGCACAGGCTCGAGGTCCACGGCCTGCGCGTCGACACGCTGACCGCAGCGCTCACCGTGTCGGTGGACGTGTGCCGCGTCGCGGAGACGTCGCTCGCGTCCGAGGAGTTCCAGGGGCACCGCGCGCGCGGTGTGCAGTGGGTCACGCGTCGCGAGGAGCGCCGGTTTCCCGCGGGCAGCCTGCGCATCGGCCTCGATCAGCCGCTGGCGCGCCTCGCCTTCCAGATCCTGGACCCGCAGGCCGACGACGGGCTGCTCGTGTGGAATGCCTTCGACGATGTCATCGCCGCCGGCGCCGGCGCGGAGCTGCCGGTCTACGCCGAGCGCTGAGGCGGCGTGCGCCGCGTCGGCCGGTGCGCGTGTCGACTCGCAGCGGGTCAGGCGTGGACGCGCGGCAACCGCGCAAGGCCTTCGCAGGCGCGCGCGAGGTCCTTGTCCTGCTTCGCGAAGCAGAGGCGCAGCTGGAAGCGGCCGTCGTCCGGGTTGCTGTAGAAGGAACTGCCGGGAATCGTGGCCACGCCGCAGCGCGAGAGCAGCGCGTCGGCTGCCTCGCGGTCGGAGGCGAAGCCCGCGCCGCGCACGTCCACCATGAGGTAGTAGCTGCCCTGCGGTGCGAGCGAGGTGAGGCCCGCCGCGTCGCAGGCCTCCATCGTGACCCGGCGCTTGTGCTCGTAGTCGGCGGACATTTGCACGTAGTAGTCGGCGGGGAGGTCGAAGGCCGCGAGCACGCCGTGCTGCAGCGGCGTCGGCGCGCAGATGTAGAGCAGGTCGGCGACGACGCCCATGCGTGCGGTGAGCGCGGCCGGCGCCACCGCGTAGCCGAGCCGCCAGCCCGTCATGTTGTAGGTCTTGCTGAAGCCGGAGAGCGTGATCGTGCGCTCGCGCATGCCGGACAGCGTGGCCAGCGAGACGTGCCTGCGGCCGTCGTAGAGGATGTATTCGTAGATCTCGTCCGTGATCGCGAGGCAGTCGTGCTGCACGCACAAGTCGGCGATGAACTGCAGCTCCTCGCGCGTGAACACCTTGCCGCACGGGTTGCACGGCGTGTTCACGACGATGGCCTTGGTCTTCGCGTTGAAGGTGCGCGCCAGCTCGTCGCGATCGAAGGACCAGTCGGCGCCGCGCAGCGTCACGCTGCGCACGGTGGGTCGCGCCATGCGCAGCACATTGAGGTGGTAGCCGTAGAATGGAGAGAAGAGGATGACCTCGTCGCCCTCCTCGATGAACGAGAGCGTGGCCGCGACGAAGCCGCCGGTGCTGCCGGCCGTCACCATGACCTCCGTGTCGGGGTCGCAGGGCAGGCCGTTGTAGGCGCCCATCTTGCGCGCGATCGCGGCGCGCAGTGGATCGATGCCCTCGTACTTGCTGTAGATGGACTGGTCGGCGTCGATCGCCGCCCTGGCCGCGGCCTTCACGACATCGGGCGTCGGCTGGTCGCAGATGCCCTGGCCGAGGTTGACGCCGCCGACCTCCATGCAGCGCCGCGACATTTTCCGGATGTCGGACTGCGCGAGTCCCTGGATGCGACGGGCTTCAAAGCGCTGCGGCGTGTCGTGGTTCATGGGGCGAGAGGATAACGCCGCCTGGCCGAATGTCATGGCGCCCGTGAGGTGTGGTTCCCTCTGAAACCCGGCCTCCGGCCGCGCCGCGTGCCGCGACGGCGTTGCCAGCCCTCAGGCCGCGCCGCGCTCGCTGTTCGGCGCCGGATGCTGCGGCCGCGAGCGCGTGCTGCGCAGGCCGCCGCGGGAGCGGGCGCGCGACATGAGCACGCGGCCCTTGCCGCGCACGCCGATGGCGATCGTGTCGCCGCGCTTGAAGCGGCCGTCGATGAGGTGCTCCGTGAGCGGGTGCTCGACCTGGTCACGGATGTGGCGGCGCAGTTCGCGCGCGCCGTACTCGGCCGACCAGCCCAGCTCGCCCAGCCAGCGCTCGAGCGCGGAGGTGAAGCGCAGCTTGATGCCGGTGCGCTCGAGGTAGCCGGCCATCTCGGCCAGCTGCAGGCGGGCGATGGACTGGCAGTCGGCCACCGACAGCGGCCGGAACTCGATGACCTCGTCGATGCGATTCACGAACTCGGGCTTGAAGTTCTTCTTCACGGCGCCGGACATCGCCGCGCCGCGCAGCTCGCCGCCGACCTCGCCGCGATCGCGCTTGTCGAAGCCCATGCGGCCGCTGATGCGCTTGAGCTCGTCGACGCCGATGTTGCTGGTCATCAGCACGATGCAGCGCTGGAAGGAGACGTGCTCGCCCTTGCTGTCGGTGAGCTGGCCCTCGTCCATGAGCTGCAGCAGCAGGTTGTGCACCTTCTCGTGCGCCTTCTCGATCTCGTCGAAGAGCACGACGCAGGTCTTTTTCTGCTTGACGGCCTCGGTGAGCTGGCCGCCCTCGTTGTGCCCGATGTAGCCGGGCGGCGCCCCGATGAGCTTGGCGTACTCGTGCGGCAGCGCATACTCGCTGCAGTCGATGCGCACGAGGTGCGCGAGGCTGCCATAGAGGTGACGCGTCAGCGCCTTGGCCATCTCGGTCTTGCCGGTGCCGGTGGGCCCGACCATCAGGAAGACGCCGACGGGCTTGCGCGGGTCCTTGAGTCCGACCGCCGCCTTCTTGACCGCCTGGCTGATGGCGCGCACCGCGGGCGGCTGGCCGACGACGGCGGCGGCCAGGGCCGACTCGATGTTGAGCACGCGGCGCTGCAGCGCGCGACGCTCCTCCTCGGAGCGCTGGCCGTCGTCCTCGGGCGCGGCCGAGCCGGCGGGAGGCGCGCTGCCGACCGTGCCGGTGGGCAGGGTCACGCTGTGGATCTCGAGGTGCGGGTTCACCTCGATGCAGACCTGATAGAGGAGCTCCACCAGCGCCTCGGCCTGGTAGACCTTGTTGTGGCGCTCGAAGAGCGGCAGCACCTGGCGCTCGAAGTCCACGACGCACAGCTTCACCACCAGCTGGTGATAGGCGGCGCGGCTCTTCACGTCCGCGCCCTTGAGCAGGCGCGGGGCGTCGTCCTCGTTCGTCGCGCGAACGCGGATGAACTCGTCGAGGATCTCGCAGTACTTCAGCACGATGTTCTCTTCCGCTGACGCCACGACGGTCTCCCTGCAAGCCTCACGAGCTGGTCCGGTGCCTTTCGGTCGCGCGTCGCACCGGCCTTGAGCGCGCTGTTCCGGGACGCGCGCGACGGCGCCCGGCGCACCCCGCGCGATCCGTGAATTCTTTGCGCTGCGCGCTGGAATTCAGCACGGTGGCAGCGACCTTGAGACAGAAGTAGGATCGCGCCCCATGCGTCCCGATCCCGCCACCGAAGCCAGGCTTTTCGGGAAGCTGGCATTGCGCGGCGTGCTTCCCGCCGAAGCCGTCTCGCGTCTCTTCGCCGAGGTGGCCGCGGCGCGCGCGCAGGGCAGCACGGTCGGCCTCTCCGCCGCTGCGATTCGTGCGGGCCTCATCGAGAAGGACCGCCTGCTGCGCTACTTCCAGACCGACGGCGACGACGTGCCCGAACTCCCCGGCTACTCGTGGGTGACCAAGCTGGGAGAGGGTGGCACGGCCTGTGTGTACCGCGTGCGCCGCGCCGACGGTGGCACGGAGGCCGTCAAGGTGCTGCACGAGTCGCTCGCCGGTCAGCCGGAGACGGTGAAGACCTTCCTGGCGGAGGCCACGCTGCTCAAGCGCCTGTCGCACCCCAACGTGGTGAAGGGATATCGCGCCGGCCGCTTCGCCGGCCGCTACCTCTTCTTCCTGGAGGACGTGGATGGCGTCACGCTGCAGGAGAAGATCGCCGCGGGTGGAGCCTTCGACGAGGACGGCGCGCTGCGCGTCATCCTGCAGGTGGCGCGCGCGCTGGAATACCTGCGCGGCGAGGGCCTGGTGCACCGCGACATCAAGCCGGGCAACATCCTCGTGACCGCGGACAACACGGTGAAGGTCATCGACCTCGGCTTCGCGGCCGCGCAGGGCACCGCGCACTCCGCTGGATCCGGCGTCGTGGGCGCCGAGCCCGCGGCCCCGGCGGCGACGACCAGCGGCACCGCCGCCTTTCTCTCCCCCGAGCAGGCCATGGGGCGCGCGGACCTCGACGTGCGCAGCGACATCTACTCGCTGGGTGCAACGCTCTACCAGATGGTGCTCGGCGAGCTGCCCTTTGCGGGCGACGACGCCGAACTCGTGCAGAAGGCGGTGCTCGAGGGCCTGTCGGCCGAGGCCACCAAGGGCGGCCGCATCTCGGCGCTCATGCACTACTTCATCGAGAAGATGATGGCCAAGGACCGCGACATCCGCTACCAGGACCCGCAGGAGCTCATGGCCGACATCGAGAACCAGGTCAGCGGCAAGAAGACGCTCGAGGAAGCGCCGGCCGTCGAGGGCGTGGACGAAGGCGAGCTGCAGCGCCGCCGCCTGTCGCGCCTGCGCCGCAAGCGCGAGCGGCGCGACCGGTGAGCGCGCGCGACGCAGGGCGGGAGCCTCGGCCGGGCGACACGCCCGACGAAGCGACGACGGCCGCCTTCGCCGCGCTGGCCGCGCTGTACGGGCGCGTCGATGCCGAGATCTCCGCGCGCAACCCGCGCTGCGAGCTGTCCGGCCGCTGCTGCGACTTCCCGACCAGCGGCCACCGCCTCTACGCGAGCAGCCTGGAGAGCGCCTTCGCGGTGGCGACGGCCTCGGCCGGGGTGCCCGACGCGCCCTCAGGTCTGTGCCCGTGGCATGTCGAAGGACGCTGCACCCAGCGGCAGGGCCGCCCGCTCGGTTGCCGCGTGTATTTCTGCGATCCGGGCTTTGCCGACGAGATGCCAGCCGTGTACGAGCGCTACCATGCCGAAGTGCGCGCACTGCACGACGAGTTCGGCATCGCGTACGAGTACCGTCCCTTCGTGGAGGCCGTGCGTCCATGATCCGCGTTGCGCTCACGCTGCTGGCCGTTCTCGCGTTCGCGGCGGCACCGGCCGTCGACGAGGTGAACGACCTCAACGACCGCGCGCGCAAGGCGCTGGACGAAGGCAAGCCGGCAGAGGCCGTGCTGCTGCTGCAGAAGGCGCTCAAGCTCTCGCCCGACGAGCCGGTCCTCTCCCGGAACCTCGCTTGGGCCTACTATCAACGCGGCCAGGGCTGGGCCGCCGACTTCCGCTTCGACGAGGCCATCGGCGACTACCGCCAGGCCGTCAAGCTGAACGCCGAAGAAATCGGCTACCGCGTGAACCTCGGCCAGCTGCTCATGCGCAACTACCGCCTCGACGAGGCGGAAGACGTGCTGGCCGCCGCGGTGAAGGACGCGCCGACGAGCTGGGATTGCTGGCTGCTGCTGGGCGACACCCTCGGCCTGCAGGACCGCCTGCCCGAGGCGCTGGCGGCCTACGACAAGGCTCTTGGCGGCGACGACGCTCAGGTGGCCGCCATCGCGCGCACCAGCAAGGAGCGCACCGAGCGCCAGTATGCCGTCGAGAAGAACTACCGCACGGACCTCACGACTTTCTTCACGATCCGCGGCCCGAACACCAGTGCGGCCTTCGGCAGCAAACTGGCCGGCGTGCTGGAACGCGCCCGCACCGAGGTCTGCAGCGCGCTGGCCGTCTCTCCCGAGCACCGCAACACGATCGTCGTGCTGTACCCGCCCGAAGAGTTCCGCGCGGTGACCGGCACGCACGAATGGGTGGGCGGCCTGTTCGACCGCAAGATCCGCCTGCCCATCGCCGATGTGGAGCGCGACCGCCTGCAGATCGAGGCGGCCTTCCGGCACGAGTTCACGCACCTCATCGTGTCCGAGATCACGCCCGGCTGCCCGACCCTCGTGAACGAGGGCCTCGCGCAGGTCATGGAGTTCGGTCGCGGCAACGGCATGAAGCGCCTGGCGGACTACCTCGACGCGCGCCCGGGCGGTCGCGCCGGACTGCAGGCCATCGGCGACCTGCCCGCCTCCTTCGTGGACATCGCCGACCGCGACACCGTCGCGCTGGCCTACCTGCTCAGTTACGCCTTCATGGACCACGTCATCTCGCTGTATGGCGCCGGTGCCGCGATGGCGTGGGTGCGGGAACTGGCCAGCAAGCCGCTGCCGGAGGCCTACAAGGCCGCCACCGGTCGCACGTTCGAGAGCGAAGAGGCGCGCTTCCGCGAGCTGGTCCGCACGCAGCGCTGACGACGGCTCCGGCGCCGACCTCGTCCCACTCGCCACCCGCACGGGCCGCGCCCGCGATTTTTGCCTGAACCCGTGATGGAAACAGGCCTCCGCCTGTCCTAGCTTCGCGAGTGCAGTGTCACTTCCCGGGTTCTGGGTCAGGCGGTCATGGGCAAGAAGCATCCACTCGACATCTTCCGTACGACTCCGACGGGCTTCGACTCCGCCTCGCGCGACCGGCGCACGCTTCCTGGCAAGGTCGTGGCCAGCACGCCGCGGCCCGGCGCCGGAGCCGCGGACGCCGCGGCCCGTTCGGATCACTCCGCCGCGCCCGGTCGCGCGCAGCTCGAGCGCGGTGCGCCGCTGATCTCGGCGGCGCGGGCCGCCGCCGCAGCCCGCGCTCAGGAGCGCGCCGATTCGGCCCGCGTCCACAGTTCGGCGGCCATCGCGGCGATGCCGACGCGCGGTCCGGCGCCGGCTGCCGGCAAGCCCGCCTCGAAACCCGCCTCGAAGCGCGCCGCCTCGGGCGCGTCGTCGCGCGGCGCCGGCCTCTCGGGCTCGGTCAATCGCGTCCTGCTCTACTCTGCGCTGGTCATCGTGGCCGGCTTCGGCATCTACCTCGTGGGCGTCAACAGCAGCGGCGGTGCCGCGCTGAAGTCCTCCGCAAGCGTGGGTGGCCACTACGCCGTCGTCGCCGCCACGTGGGACGGCAGCGCCGCCGGCAAGACCGCCGCGACCGCCTGCGGCGACGTGCTGCGCAAGGCCGGCTTTCCGGAGGTGCGCGTGCTGGGCTACCCGTCCGCCAAGGCCGGCGAGTTCAAGAGCTACGACCTGCTCGTGGGCACGGCGGGCGACAAGGCCGATCTGAACAGGCTGCTCGCGCAGCTGGGCGCGCTGAAGAACAGCAAGGGCGAGGCGGCCTTCGCGGCACCGCGCATTGCGCCGGCGCCGACCGTCGCGCCGCGCTGAACCGGGCGGCGACGCACTGAACCGGGCGGCGACGCGCCGGGCAGGTCCGTCCTGAGCCGCGCCGTGACCTGGTGGAACGGCGCGTGGGCGGCGCTGCTCGTCGTGCTGTGCTTCGGTGCGCTCTCGCTCGGGGGCGCGGCGACCAAGGGTCTCACCTACGACGAGTTGGGCCACATCACCGCGGGTGCGGCGGCCTGGCGCACCGGCGACCTTCGCCTGCAACCCGAGAACGGCCTGCTGCCCGAGCGACTCGCGGGACTGCCCTCGTCCCTGAGCGGCGCGCGCTTTCCGTCGCTTGACCAGCAGGCGTGGGCGGACTCCGACGTGTGGACGCTCGGCCGGCAGTTCTTCTTCGAGCTCGGCAATGATCCGGCCGCGCTGCTCTACGACGCACGCGCGGTGTTCGTGCTGCTCGCCATGGCTCTCGGCCTCGGCGTGTATGCGTGGTCGCGCGCCCTCTTCGGTCCGACGGGAGGACTGATGTCGGTGCTCGCCTTCGCGCTGGCGCCCGCCGTGCGAGGCCACGGCGCGCTGGCGACGTCGGATGTCGCCGCGGCGGCAGCCCTGCTCCTCGGAACGGCGCTGTGTGCGCGCGTGTTGCGGCGCGTGACGCCGGGGCGCGTGCTGCTGTCCGGCGCAGCGGTCGGGCTGGCGCTGCTCGCCAAGCACAGCGGCCTGCTGCTGCTGCCGGTGGCCGGCGTGCTCGTCGTGCAGCGGCTGGTCTCGCGCGAGGGCCTGCCGGTGCAGGTCCTGCGGCGCGCGACGAGCGTCGGCCCGCGGCTCGCGCGCGCCGGCGTGCTGCTGGTCGTCGGCCTCGCACACGTGGCCGTGGCGGCGCTGGTGCTGTGGGGCGCCTACGGCTTCCGGGAGTCGGCCTTCGCGCCGTCGACGCAGGCGTCGACTCAGGCGCCGACTCAGGCGCCGACTCAGGCGCCTGCACGGGCGCCGACGTCGTCACAGGCGCCAGCGCTGCCGCCGTCGCGGACTGCCGCCAGCTTCTATTCCGGCGGCTGGGAGCACATCGAGGCCGACGTGCATCGCGGGACCGTGCTGTCCACCGCGCTGTTCCTGCGCGCGCACGGCGTGCTGCCCGAGGCCTGGCTCTACGGTTTCTGCTTCGTGCTGGTGCACTCGACGGATCGCGCCAGCTACCTCGATGGCGAGGTGCGCTACGGCGGCTTTCCCGACTTCTTCCCGCGCGCTTTCGCCTTCAAGCTGCCGATCGGTCTCGCGCTGCTCGCCCTCGCCGCGGCCGCGGCGCTGTACGCTCGCCGTGAGCACGCGCTGCTCGTCGCGTGCATGCCGCTGTTCGTGCTCATTGCCGTCGTCTGGGTCGCCGCGCTGTCCACGCGCCTCAACATCGGTGACCGTCACCTGCTGCCGGCGCTCATGCCGCTGCTCGTGCTCTGCGGCGCGGCGGCTCACTGGCTCGCGCGCACCGTCGGCCGCGCGCTGCTGGTCGCCGTGCTGCTGCTCTTCGCCGTGGAGTCGCTGTCCAACTGGCCCGACGACCTCGCCTTCTTCAACGCGGCGGCCGGCGGCCCGTCCAACGGCTGGCGGCACCTGGTGGACAGCTCGCTCGACTGGGGCCAGGACCTGCCGGGGCTCTCGCGCTGGCTCGCGGCGCGAGAGAGCGGCCCGGCGCCCCGCCCCGAGGTCCATCTCTCGTACTTCGGGCAGGACGACCCCGCCGCGGCAGCGGGTCCGGGCGTCACGCTGCTCCCGTGCGTGCCGGAGCGCGCGTCCGACGCGCCACTCGCGGCGCTCACCGGCGGCGTCTACTGCATCAGCGCCACGATGCTCTGCGGGCTGTACACGCCGCTGCCCGCGCCGTGGTCGCCCGAAGACGAGCGGCAATGGCAGGCGGCGCAGCAGGACATGGCGGCGCTCGATGCGGCGCGCACCGATCGCGCGCGCTTCGACGCCTTCGTCGCAGAGCGCGGCGCCGGCTTCTGGAACTCGCGCGTGGAGGACTTCAAGCAACTGCGCTTCGCGAGGCTCTGCGCGAGCCTGCGACGGCGGACGCCCGACGCGCAGATCGGCCACTCCATCCTGGTGTGGGAGCTGTCCGACGCGGACGTGGAGGCTGCGTTGTGGGGGCCGCCGGTGGAGCTGCTGCCGGACCCGCCGCCTCCGGGGAGCTGAGTGCGTGGCGTGTGGAGCGCGCTGGCGAGTGCGCGGCGTGGTAAGTACGCGGCGTGGTAAGTACGCGGCGTGGTAAGCGTGCGGAGTGTCGGGTGCGCGGGTCAGCGCGGGGCCGGATCGCGCGCCGCGGCCGCATTTTCCAACCGGGTCGCTTCGGTGGCCATCGCCGCGGCCTCCGGGTGGTTCGGCCGCAGGCCGAGCGCGCGGCGCAGGTTGGCGGCCGCGTCGGCAGGACGGTCGAAGGCATCGCGCAGCAGCAGGGCGCGCGTCACCAGCGCGTCGACGTAGTGCGTGTCGAGCGCCAGCGCCGCATCGAGGTGCTCGAGGGCCTCCCGCGCGGATGCCGCACCCGCCTCGCCGCCCTGGGCGTGCGACAGCGTGATGAGCGCGGAAGCCCAGCCGCCCAGCACGAGCGGATCCCCCGGCGCGAGCTGCGCGAGGCGCGCATAGAGCGGCAGCGACCCGAGCAGGTCATTGCGGGCGCGCGCCACGGAGATGGCCGCGCGGTGGGCGGGATCGTGCTCGGGCGCGAGCGCCAGGGCGCGGCGCAGGTGGGCGTCGGCCTCGTCGAGCAGCGCACGCGCCCGTTCGGGCTGCCCGTCCTGCTGCGCTTTGTCCGCGCTCTCCGACAGGTACATGCCGCGCGCATACTGCGCGAAGACGCTGCGCGGCGCGGTGGCGACCATGTCCGCCGTGACCGTGCCCGTGTCGCGCCAGACCGGGTTGCGGGCCCATGTGTGCGCGGCGCCCGCGAGCAACGCCACGACGAGCAGCACCTGCGTCACGCCACGCCAGCGCGCGCGCTGCGGAGCGACCTGTTGGCGCGGTGCACGTTCTCCGGGCGCCAGCAGCGCCGCGCAGAGCACGCCGATCGCGATGAGGAAGCCGGCGCTGGGCAGGTAGAGCAGGCGCTCGCCGAAGAAGGTTCCGATCGGGACCAGCAGGTTGGAGACCGGCACCCACGCCACGGCGAGGAAGGCCAGGCCGAACGCCGCTGCCGGTGCGCGCCGCGCGAGCCGCACGCACAGCAGCAGCAGTCCGGCGGCGATGGCCAGGCCCGCGAGCACCCGGGGATCGAAGGGCGAGTCGGCCAGCGGGATCTGGTCGTAGCTGTAGTCCATGGAGAGGGTGGCGGGCCACACCAGCAGCCGCGCCGCGTGCGCGACGAGCACGAAGGGTGTCCAGAGCGCCTGGCTCGGGCTGGCGCCGCGCACGTCGCCCAGCGGCGTCTGCACGGCGGGCACGAGCGGGTTGAAGAGCGGCGCGATCGTCTCGGTGCGCGGACCGAGTTCCCCGAGCACTTGCCAGCGCGCGGCGAGCACGAGGCACGCCAGCAACAGGTAGGGCAGGTAGTCCCGCCGCCAGCGTGAGCGCAGCGTCACGGGGCGACCGTCGCGGTCGGGCGAGGGAAGCCACCAGTCCATCATGGGCAGCAGCGCGAGGACGACGAGGGCGTTCTCCTTGGTAAGGAGCGCGAGCAGCAGCGCGGCGCAGGCGCCGAGGCGTGCGCGCGCCCCGGCCACCGGGATGGCGCGGTGGCACAGCAGCGCGAGCAGCACGAAAAGCGTGGAGAGCGTGTCGGCTCGCCCGACGAACCCGGTGACGGCCTCGGTGTGCACGGGATGCACCGCAAAGAGCAGGGTTGCCGCCAGCGCGCCTTGCCAGGCGACTCTCAGGCGCAGCATGAGCGCCAGCAGGGCAAGGCACACTCCGGCGTGGATCGCCAGGTCGATGGCTGTCGAGAGCGTGGTGCCGGGCCCGCCCAGCCAGCGGTCCACGGCGAAGCTGGCCAGCACGACCGGGCGCCACAGACCGCAGTCGGGCTGAGCGTCGCCCCAGTAGTTGCGCGTCAGGCCGTGAAGCAGCGCCGGCCACGAGGCGAAGGCGGGGTTGTCGCGGATGATGACCTCGTCGTCCCGGACGTAGGCGTTGCCGAAGGCACTGAGGTAGGGCAGCACGGCGGCCAGCACCACCGCCAGCACCACCGCCAGCCAGAAGGCGCGGGGCATCCGGCGGGCGGGTTTCGGCAGGGAGGCCATGAGGGCGGAGTATGCCGTGGCCACGAGCGGGGGGCAGCGCGGCGCCGCGTGAGGGATGCCGGGCCGGGTCGGCGCTTGACGGAGACGCGCGGATCCGGAGGATATGGCGTCCCGCATGCGCCAAATCCGGCGCCCGGGGACAGGGAGCCCGCGCGATGTCCGTCCACAGGAGCCTGAAGGTCAAGGAAGGGCTGCTGCGCGCCCGCAACGTCTGGGGCCGCCTCGAGCGCATCGAAGCGCTGAAGAAGGCCGGCAAGATCGGACCTTCCGCGTCCGTGTACGGCTTGCCCAAGGTGCGCACGACCTTCAAGAGCAAGAAGGTCAAGAGCGACAAGCCTGCCAAGGCTCCGGCCGGCAAGCCCGGTGCGGCCGCCAAGCCCGGTGCCGCCGGCAAGCCCGCTGCGGCAGCCGCCGGCGCCAAGGCCGCTGCTCCTGCGGCGGGTGCCAAGGGCGCCGCTGCCGCCAAGCCGGCGGGCAAGAAGTAAGCGCCGATCCACCGGGAGTCGTGGCGCGCGATGTGCGCACGCCTTCCCGCCGCGGCCCGGTTCCATCCGGGTCGCAGGAACCTGCCATGATGTCCGCTCCGATGTCGCTGGCTGCGCGTGGCTCCGTCGCCGAGGTGTTCCGAAGCTGGCAGGGCGAAGGCCTGCTGCTCGGGAGGCGCATGGTCTTCGTGCGCCTGGCGGGATGCCGCGTCGGCTGCCGCTACTGCGACACCGCGTGGGCCTTCGATGCGCCCGCCTCCGTCGCGGAACCGGGACGGCCCGGCGCGCGACACGACAACCCGCTCGACGCGCAGGCGGTGCTGCGGCTCGTGGAGGCGGCCGACCCGGCTGACGCTCCGGGCGGACCGGCGGCCGTGACGATCACGGGCGGCGAGCCCTGCGAACAGCCCGAGTTCACGGCGGCGCTGATCGACGCGCTGCACGCCTCCGCGCCCGCCGGCCGACGCGAGATCATGCTCGAGACCTCGGGCCTGCATCGCGCCGCGCTGGCGCTGCTGGCTCCGCGCTGCCGCTGGATCGCGGCGGATCTGAAGCTGCCGTCGGCCACGGGCCTGCCCGACGTGCTGTCGCGCCACGCGGAGGTCTTCGCGAGCGGAGCGCTTCCGCCCGAGCGGACCTTCTTCAAACTCGTGGCCGATGGCGACACGACCGATGCGGAGGTCGATGCGGCCGCCGCGCTGCTCGCGCGCTGGATGCCGTCGGCGCCGGTCTTCCTGCAGCCGGTCACGCCGCTCGGCGGCAGCCCGGCCCTGCCGCGCGAGCGCCTCGATGCGCTGGCGGATCTGCTGTTCGCGGCAGGCCTCGACGTGCGTGTCGTGCCGCAGGTGCACAAGCTGCTGGGGGTTCGATGAGGGTCGGAGGTCCGCCACGCGTCGTCATCGTCGGGCGCCCCAACGTGGGCAAGAGCACGCTCTTCAATGCGCTTGCGGGGCGGCGCATCTCGATCGAGGATCCGATGGCGGGTGTCACGCGCGATCGCGTGAGCTTCCTGCTCGGCGTCGGCGATCGCGAGCTCGAGCTCGTGGACACGGGCGGCATCGGCCTCGTGGACGAGACGGCGCTGGCCGAGGAGGTCGACGAGCAGATCCGCTTCGCACTCGCGGTGGCGGACCAGATCCTGTTCGTGATCGACGCGAAGGAAGGTGTCACCTCGTGGGACCGGCAGATCGCCGAGCGCCTGCGCCGCCTCGACCTGCCGGTGCTCGTCATCGCGAACAAGAACGAAGGACGCGCGGCCATTTCCGGCATCGGCGAGGCGCACGCGCTGGGCTTCGGCGCTCCCATCGCGGTGTCGGCCAAGGAGCGCATGGGCATCGCCGACCTGCTCGAGCTGATCGTCGAGCGCGCGGGCGAGGAGGCGCTGGCGCCGCAGGTGCCGTCGGACGTGGTGCACCTCGCCATCGTCGGCCGCGTGAACGTCGGCAAGTCCACGCTCGTGAACGCGCTCGTCGGCGAGCCGCGCCTCATCGTGTCGGACATTCCCGGCACCACGCGCGACGCCGTGGACGTGGGCTTCTTTGCCGAGGGTCGCCAGTTCGTCGCCATCGACACGGCCGGCCTGCGCAAGGACAAGACCGTCTCGGACTCGGTGGAGTTCTACAGCCAGTCGCGCACGATCCGCGCCCTGCGCCGCGCCAACGTCGTGCTGCTGCTCATCGACGCGACCGCCGACGTCGGGCGCATCGACAAGCAGCTCGCCGGACAGGTGCAGGAGCTGTGCGTGCCGACGGCGCTCGTCGTCACCAAGTGGGACCTGGCGCGCGACCGGGCCAGCACCGGCGACTACGAGTCCTACCTGCGCAAGACGCTGTCGGGCCTGCCGTGGGCGCCCATCGCCTTCATCTCCGCGCTGCAGGGCGAGAACCTGATGCCGCTGCTGGCGCTGGCCGCGCAGCTCCACGACCAGGCCGGCGTCCGCGTCAGCACGGGCGAACTCAATCGCGTGCTCAAGCGTGCACTCGAGAAGCACTCGCCCAAGGTCAAGGGCGGACGCGTGGGGCGCGTCTACTACGGCTCGCAGGTGGCCACGCACCCGCCGACGCTCGTGCTCTTCGTCAACGAGCCGGGCCTCTTCGATGACAACTGGCGCCGTTACCTGCTGCATGAGCTGCAGGCCGAGCTTCCGTACTCGGAGGTCCCCGTGCGCGTGCAGTATCAGGCGCGGAAATCCGACACGAAGGAGTGAGTGGTCCGGACGGCTGCCCGGACTGTTAGACTCCGGCCATGCATCGCCTCCTGCTGCTGGTCCTTCCCCTGCTGCTGCTGTGCGGCAGCTGCGCGTCGTCCAAGGAGCGCTGGGCCGAGGCCTCCTACCAGAAGATCAGCTACCAGAACCTGTACGCCATCGTGCAGACCACGATCGACGCCGAGGGCTACCCGGCCCGGGTGCGCGATGTCCAGAAGGGCCGCATCGAGAGCGACTGGGTCTACGGCAACAGCAACGCGATCGTGCGCGGGCCGGCGCGCCGCAAGGTCTTCGCGCACATCGAGCCGCTGGACAACGAGGTGCCCGGTTACCGCGTGCGCCTGCGCGTCGCGGAGGAAGTCATTCCGCGCGGCGGACTGCTGGCGATGAACCCGCGCGAGACGGACGACTGGGAGAGCTTCGAGGACAACTTCGACACCGCGGAATACCTGATGGCCAAGATCGCCGCGCTGCTCGCGGAAAATCGCGTCTCGCGGGAGTTCGAGGAGCGCTGGGGACTGACCGGGGACCGGACGCCGTCGCCGTGAGCCTGCCGAGGACGGGAGTCGTGGTCGCCGCAGCGATGGAGTCGTGCGCGTGAATCGTCCGGCTGCCTCGGCGTGGTGGGCTGCCGGCCGCCTCGCCGCGGTCCTCGCCGTGCTGGTGCTCTTCGGTGCGTGGTGGGCCCGCCAGAAACTGCCCGATTTCCGCGTGGATCTCCGCGTGCGCCTCCAGCCCGGCGTGCTGCTCCCGCCGCTCGAGGCCGTGCCGTCGCTCGTGCTCGGGGGCGACATGCGCGATGCCGTGTTCGTGCCGGCGGGTCGCAGCCTGTCCATACCGGTCACGATTCCCGGCGACGGCGCGACGCTGCGCTTCCACGACGGGCACCTGCGGGCGCATCCCGAGGTCGCCGTGTCCGTGCTCTGGCCCGACGGCAGGCGCGACGAGATCGAGCGCCACGAGACCACCGCGCAGGCGTGGCAGGTCCGCTCGATCGAACTTCCCGTGTCCGCCGGCGACGAGGTGACGCTGGAGTTCGCCGTGCTCGACGGCCGCAGCAAGCCGGGCATCGCCTCGGCTTACTTCGCCGACATGGTGCTGGAGTCCGAGGGCCGTGGCGTGGATGAGGGCGAGATCCCGATCCGCACGCGGGCGTTGGCCGCGGACCTGGCCGCGCGCCACGGCGATCAGGCCGTGCTCTCGCCGCCGACGACCGACAGCGCACGCATTTCCATGGACGGCCCGCCGTGCGTGCCGCTCATCGATCGCGATCCCTTCTTCGTCACGGCGGAACACCTGCCGCGCGAGGCCCGCCTCGACATCGTGCTGCACGTCGGGCGGAAGTGGGCCAACGGGCCGCCCCCCGAGCCGGCGACGGTCGCGCTGCTTGCCGACGACCTGCCGCTTGCTGCGCTCCCCGTCGCGCTTCCGCCGGAGGGCGATCCGCTCGCGGCGGACCTGCTCTTCCGCGTGGATCTGTCCGCGTGGGCCGGGCGGTCGGTGAATCTCGCGCTGCGCCGCGAGGGCGGGACCGAGCTCTTCGTCGGCCTGCGCGAGCTGTCGGTCAGCGCACCGGCGACGGTGGCGCGCGCCGTCCACGAGCCGGGCAAGGAGCCCAATGTGCTGCTCATCAGCGTGGACTGCCTGCGCGCCGATCGGCTCGGCTGCTACGGCTACAACCACGCCGCCACGCCGGCCATCGACGGGCTGGCTGCGCGCGGCGGCCGCTACGAGCGAGTCCTCGCTCCCTCCAGCTGGAACCTGCCCAATGTCGCCAGCCTGCTCACCGGAGTCTCGCCCGTGAGCCACGGGCTCGGCATGTGGCCCGGCCGCGTGCTTTCGCCGCGGCTCGTGACGCTGGCGCAATCGGCGAGCTGGAGCGGCATGAGCACCGCCATGTTCAGCAACAGTCCGTGGATCTCGGGCAGCCATGGCCTGGACCAGGGCTTCGAGACCTTCGTGCTGGATGGACTGCCCGCCCCGATCCTCGTCGAGCAGGCGCTGGACTGGCTCGAGCAGGCCGGGCAATTCCAGTGGTTCCTCGCCCTGCACTTCTCGGATCCCGCCTATCCGTACTCGGCCTCGCTGACCGACCTCGCTGCCGTGTCGGGGCCGCCCGATCAGGCGCTCGTGGACTCGCTGCGGAAGCTGGACAGCCGGCCCGGTGCGGCCGAGGCGCTCGCCGTGGAACTCGGCCCGCTCTACGACGCGGAGGTCGCGGGCGTGGATCGCGCGGTGGGCATGCTGCTCGCCGCGCTCGAGCGCAAGGGGCTGCTCGACGACACGCTGGTGGTCGTCATCGGCAGCATGGGCGAAGAGCACTTCGAGCACGGCGGGCGGCTCTTCGGGCAGACGCTGCACGACGAGGTCGTGGCGGTGCCGCTGGTGCTCGCCGGGCGGGGCGTGCGCGGCGCTTCGGGCGGCGCCTTCGTCGAGAGCGAGCCGATCGAGCTGCTCGACGTCACGCGCATCCTCGGCAGTCTCGGTCATCTCAGTTCGATGTCCACGCTGCAGGGGCGACTGCCGCCGCCGTTCGGGCCGAGGCTTCCCGATCCCGTCTCGCACTCGGTGCTCGTGCCGTTTCCGGACGTGACGACGCGCGCCATGCACGCAAGCCGGTCGCGCGACTGGCTCGCCATCACCGACGACGGCAACGAGGTCGTCACGCTCTTCGATCGGCGCACGGACCCGGCCGCACAGCACGACGTGCTCGCGGGCAGCGTCGACAAGGCGCTGGGGGTGCAGGTGCGCTCGCTCGACTCGGCCTTCTCCGACTGGTGGCGCGCATGCCTGCTCACGGCGCCTTGCCAGCCCTTCCTCCGCTCTGCGCAGCTCTCGTCCGTACTTGCGCCGGACATCGCGCCGGACATCGCGCCGGACATCGCGCCGGACGTGGCACCGGAGGCGCCGCGATGAACGTCCTCGCGTTCGACATCGGCGGCACGAATCTCCGGAGCGCGCTGGTGGACGGGCACGGCCGGCTCGGCGCGCGACGCGACCGCCCGACACCCGTGGACAGCGTCGCGTCGCTCACGGCCGCCATCCTGAGCGAGTCCAGGGCGCACCTGTCCGAAGCGGACGAGCGGCCGGTCGCCATCGGCATCGCCATGGCGGGCTACACCGACACGCACACCGGCATGGTCTACGCCTCGCCCTCGCTCGGTTTGCGCGATGCGCTCGTGGGCCCGCCCCTCATGGAGGCGCTCGGCCTGCCCGTGCGCCTCGTCAACGACGTGAACGCCGCGGCGTGGGGCGAGGCGCGCCACGCCGGCAGCTCGAATCTCGTCGCCCTGCTCGTGGGCACGGGCGTGGGCACGGGCTTCGTCTCGAGCGGCACGCTGATCGAAGGACACCACGGCATGGCCGCCGAGGGCGGCCATGCGATCTGGCGCGAGGGCGGTCTTGCCTGTCCGGCGGGACATGCCGGCTGCTACCAGGCTTACCTCGGCGGCAGCGCGCTGGGAGAGCGCGCGCGCGACGCAGGCCTCGGCGCCGACGCCGCGGCGCTGATGAAGGCCTGGCGCGAGGGACATCGCGGGGCCGCGGAGATCATGCGCGACGCTCAGGACGCCATCGCCAGCCTGTGCCGGCTGCTCGTCACGCTCATGGACCCCGAGCGCATCGTCATCGCAGGCGGAGTCGCCCTGCGCACGCCGGAATTGCTTCAGGCGGCGCGTGCGGCGGTCGATCCTCACCCCTTGTCCGCGGATGCGGGCGCCGTGACCGTGCTGCCTGCGGCGCTGGGAGACCGCGCGGGGCTCATGGGCGCCGCATGGCTGGCGCATGCGGCCGCAGCCGAAGGTATGCTCCCGCGCGATTCATGATGCGTCCGCCACGCGCCACGACCGGTCCGCCCAACCCGACACCGCAGAACCACGCGCTACCGTCCCCATGAAACCGCTCACCGACGCCCTGCGCCTCCCGTTCGTGGTGCTGCGCTACCGCGAGTTGCTCTCCGCCTTCGTGCGGCGCGACCTCAAGGCCCGCATCGAGGGTTCGATTCTCGGGCGGATCTGGCCGATCGTGCAGCCGGCGATCCTGTTCGCCATCTACTTCGTGATCTTCAGCAAGCTCATGAAGCAGCGCTTCGCGGACACCATGCCGCCCTTCGGCGACGCGGGCACCGGCTGGCGCACCACCTTCTTCCTGATCTGCGGCATCCTGCCGTGGAGCGCGCTGGCCGAGAGCCTGGCGCGCGGCACAGGCGTCGTGCTCGAGAACGCCAACCTCATCAAGAAGATCGCCTTTCCCAGCGAACTGCTGCCGATCTACCAGGTCATCGTCTACCACGTCTACTTCCTGGTGGGCTTCGTGATCCTGCTGGTGCTGGAGCTGGCCGTGAACGGCGGCCTGCCGATGGCGCTGATCTGGTTTCCCGCGGTGCTGCTCGTGCAGATGATGTTCATCACGGGCCTGGCGATGCTGCTCTCGGCCGCCAACGTCTTCGTGCGCGACATCATGCAGGCCGTGCCGATGCTGCTGACCTTCTGGATGTTCACGACGCCGGTCTTCTACGACCTCAACGCGATCATGCAGGCCGGCGCGCTCTCCGGCGCACCCGGCGAGTTCGACTGGGCCTCATTCGCGGGCACGGCCATGCACTACAACCCGATGGCCATCCTGCTCGGGCTCTATCGCTCGATGTTCAGCTTCGGCGCCGTGCCCTTTCCGGTGGTCGGCTTTCTGAAGCTGACGCTCGTGTCCGCGCTCGTGCTGTGGGGCGGATACGCCTACTTCCTCCGCAGCAAGGGCCGCTTTGCGGACGAGGTCTGACGTGGACGCAGTCACTGTCAACAACGTCGGCAAGGAGTATCGGCTCTACTCGGGCTCCATCGCGCGCCTCAAGGAAGCGCTCACGCTCGGGCGCAAGCGCTTCCACACGACGCACAGCGCGCTGCACGACGTGAGCTTCACCGTGCCGAGCGGCCGCGCGCTGGGCATCATCGGCGAGAACGGCGCCGGAAAGTCCACGCTGCTCAAGATCGTGGCCGGCACGACGCAGGCCACGTCGGGGAGCTTCACGATCCACGGCTCGGTCTCCAGCCTGCTCGAGCTGGGCACGGGTTTTCACGCGGAATTCACGGGCCGCGCGAACATCTTCCTGGCCGGGCAGGTCTCCGGCTTCTCGCGACGCGACATCGAGTCCAAGGTGGACGGCATCATCGATTTCGCCGAGCTCGGCAAGTACATCGACCAGCCGGTGCGCACCTACAGCTCGGGCATGATCATGCGCCTGGGATTCGCCGTGGCCACGGCCATCGACCCCGACGTGCTCATCATCGACGAGATCCTCGCGGTGGGCGACCTGTACTTCCAGAAGAAGTGCATCGACCGCATCTTCGATTTCCGCAAGCGCGGCAAATCCATCCTGTTCTGCAGCCACTCGCTCTATGACGTGCGCCAGATCTGCGACGACGTGATCTGGATCAAGGGCGGCCGGATCGAGATGCAGGGGCTGCCGCAGGACGTCACGCTGGCCTACGCCAACTACGAGCGCAGCCTCGACCACAATCCGGAGCTCCTCACGGCCGGGCACCTCAAGGCGGAGGGCCAGGATCTGCCGCACATCGAGGCCGTGCGCCTGCTGCTCGAGGACGGCGCCGAGGGCCAGCCCCTTCCCGACGTGGTGCGCACCGGGGCCGACCTGCGCTTCGAAATCGACTTCCAGGTGCGCTCGCACCGGCAGCCGGTCAACGTCGGAGCGGCGATCTTCCGCACGGACAACGTGCTCGCGGCCACCTTCAACAGCATGCTCGAGGGCGTCCCCTCGGTGAGCGAGCCGGGTCATTACCGCTGCCGGCTCTCGCTGCCGGACCTGCGCCTCTCCGAGGGCGAGTACAGCGTCGTCGGATACCTCTTCGACGAGCACGGCGTGCACATGTACGATCACAAGCAGACCCTCAAGAACCTGCTCGTGGCGCTGAAGCAGAATCACCCCGGCATGGTGCGGCTGCACCACCGTTTCGAGACCGTCCCGATTCAAGGACCGGCATGACCCGACCCGACGTCTCCGTACTGATCGTCAACTGGCGCAGCGGCGCCATGACCCGCGCGCTCATCGAGAACCTGCGCCGGCAGCGCTTCGCCGCCGCCGACGGCGGCGCCGGGACGGTGGAGTTCATCGTCACCGACAACGCGTCGGGACCTGCCGAGGAGCCGCACCTCGCCGCGCTGGAGAAGCTCCCGGGCGTCACGCTGGTGCGCTCGGCGCAGAACAGCGGCTACGCCGTGGGCATGAACCTGGCATGCGAGCGCGCGCAGGGCGAGTTCGTGCTGGTCAGCAATCCCGACGTCATGGCCTTCCGCGGCGCGCTGGCGGCGCTCGTGGAGCACCTGCGCGGCACGGAGGGCTGCGGCCTCGCCGGTCCCAAGGGCTACCTCGACGCGGAGCGCTTCTTCCAGCTCCCTCCGGTGGACCTGCCGACTCTCTGCGGGCTGTTCTCGGAAACCCTGGCGCGCGGCTGCACGACGGCAGGACGCATGCACGCCGACGGCCGCTCGCGCCGCGCGCTGGCGGCCTGGACCGCCACCGGCCCCGTGTCGCTCTCGCAGATCAGCGGCTTCTGCTTCCTCATGCCGACGGCGCTTGCGCGCGAGCTGGGGCCCTTCGACCCGCAGTTCCCCTTCTATTACGAGGACGCGGACCTCTGCCACCAGCTGCACAAGCGCGGCTTCACCACCGACCTGGTGCCGCGCGCGCAGATGGTGCACTTCTTCAACCGCAGCGCGGGCCAGGCTCAGGAGGCCTCGCTGTCGCGCTACGCCGTGTCGCGTCGCCGCTTCTACGGCAAGCGCTACGGCCTGCCCGGGCGGCTCATGTACGGCGCGCTCGGCGCGCTGTCCTCCGGCCACGGCGAGGGGCACCACTTCACGCACATCGAGGACCTCGGCGTGTGCGCGCGCGTCCCGGAGATCACGGTGCCGGGTCACGGTGCCTACCTTGCCGAGGTCTCCGCCGACCCCGGCTTCATGTTCGCGGCCGGACGGCTGGACGTCTCGCGCCAGTTCGCCATCCCCGACGCGGTGTGGGACGGCCTCGTGCCGGCCACGTACTACGTGCGCTTCCTGTCGCGCGCGGGCGGCGAGATCCTGCGCACCGTGTCGCTGACGAAGACCGGCGCCTCGGTGCCGATCACCGCGGAGCTGGCCGCCGCCGGAGCGCACGGCGCATGACCGACGGCCCGGCGGGGGGCGGACTCCGCGCCGCCGCCGCCGCGGACACGCCCGCTGCGACGCCGCGACTCTCCGTCGTCGTGTTGAGCTGGAACACGCGCGAGCTCCTCGCCGCATGCCTGTCGTCGCTGCGCGCCGTGGCGCACGAGCTCGCCGTGCAGCTCATCGTCGTGGACAACGACAGCGCCGACGGCAGCGCCGACATGGTGGCAGAGCGTTTCCCCGAGGCGCTGCTGCTGCGCAACCCGACCAACGACGGCTACGCGATCGGCAACAACCTCGGCGCGGCGCTCGCCCGCGGCGAGTACCTGCTGCTGCTCAACTCGGACACCGAAGTGCGCCCCGGCACGCTGCCCGCGCTGCTCGCCTTCCTGGACGGCCATCCGCGTCACGGGGCCTGCGCGCCGCGCCTCGTGAACCCGGACGGCACGCCGCAGCTGTCGTGCAAGACCTTCCCCACGCTGGGCACGGCGGTGTACTTCGACACGTTCATGGACCGCCGCTTCCCGTCCAACCGCGTCATCCCGCGCTACTTCATGGCGGACTTCGACCACCTCTCGTCGCGCGACGTGGACCAGCCTCCGGGCGCCGCCTTCCTCATCCGGCGCGCGCTGTGGGAGCAGCTTCACGGCTTCGATCCCGAACTGTGGCTGTTCTTCAACGACGTGGACCTGTGCCGGCGCCTGCGTGCCGCGGGCCACTCCGTCGCCTACGTCGCCGAGGTGACCATCCTGCATCACGAGGGCCGGAGCACGTCGCAGTTCCCGTCGATGGGTGCGCTGTGGCACAGGAACCGGCTCGCCTACTATCGCAAGGCTTTCGGCTGGCGCGGGACGATCATCGCGCGTGTCATGTCCACCGTGCGCGGCATGGAGGAGGTGCGCACGCTGCGTCGCAACGGGGCGCCGCCGGAGGCACGATCCGCCGTGTGGGCCGCCGTGCGCTCCGTGTGGAAAGCGTGAGCTGAACGCGGAGTGAGCGCCTGCGCGCCTGCGGCTGCGCGCACGCCGAACGACGTCAGCCGCCGCGCGCCGTACCGCCGCGCGCCGTGCCGCCGCGCGGTGTCGCCCCGCGCGTCGAGGGATCGTGCTGTGCCCACCACGCGCGCGCGTCGTCCTGCGTCCAGGACGCGATGTCCAGTGCAGCGAGGCGCGCGCCGAGGACCACGGCGTCGGCCGGGCGCAGCGCGGGGTCCCGTTGCAGGCAGTCGGCCACCAGCTCGTCGAGGCCCGCGGGCAGCGGGCCCGGCGCGAACGCGGACACGCGCGGCGGCTCCTGCGTCACGATCTGCGCGAGAATCTCCGCGAGGCTGCCGCTCCACAGGTCGCGTCCCGTGAGCAGGCGGAAGGCCACCGCGCCCACGGCCCACACGTCGCAGCGCGCATTCACCTCGGCGCCAGGCTTCAGCCGCTCGGGGGACATGTAGCCCGGCGTGCCGGCCAGGCCGTTCATCGCGGTGGCTTCCGCCGCCGGCGCGGCGAGATCCTTCACGAGCCCGAAGTCGAGCACCTTGATCACGTCGAGTTCGCCGGCGCGGCGGCACAGCATGATGTTCCCGGGCTTGACGTCGCGATGCACGAGTCCGGCCGCATGCGCCTCGGCCAGCGACGCGCAGACCTGGCGCAGCAGATGCACGACGCGCGCCGGGCTCTGCGCGCCGTGCGCCCTCGCGAAGCGCTGCAGCGACAGCCCGTCGAGGCACTCCATCGCGTAGTAGAACTGCCCGTCCTCGGTGCGGCCCGAGTCGTAGATCTCCACGGTGTTGGGGTGGTCGAGGCGCGCGGTGACCTGCATTTCCAGCTCGAAGCGCTCCAGTGCGTGGCGGCCAAGCGCGTCGGGGCGCAGGACCTTCACGGCCGCCGGGCGCGCCAGCAGCGCGTGACGCGCGCGCCAGACCTGTCCGGTGCCGCCCTCGCCGAGCAGCTCCACGAGCGTGTACTGGCCGAGCTCGCGCGCGGCCGTCACGTCCCGTTGCAGCCGCAGCACGAGGCGCAGCGCGAGCGCCAGGGCGACGAAGGTCAGCGCAAAGAGACCGGCCAGCACGAGCGGCGCCACGCGGGCGCTGTCCAGCGCCGCGTACGCCACGGCGTAGTCCTCTTCCGTGGCGACGCCGAAGCCGGCCTCCTCCAGCCAGGCCCAGGCGCCGACGACCTTCACGCCGCGATAGTCGCGGTAGCCATCGACGTTCACGCCGTCGTGGCCGGCGACGGCGGATGCGGCCATGACCGTCAGCGGCCAGCTCTCGCGCGGCCCGACGGCGCGGCCGCCGGCCGTGAGGTCGGCGCCCGGATCGCGCAGCGGAAGGTGCAGCGACGGCGTGGCGCCCGACGCATCCGGAAGCAGGCCCGCCGCGGCAAGCTGGTCGGTGAAGCGACTCTCCGAGAGCAGGTTTCCTTCGCGGTCGAAAACATAGGTCTCGCCGGTGCGGCCGACCTGAGCGCTGGCCAGCAGACTTCCGAAGTCTGCATTGGCCTCCAGCAGGAAGGCGAGCGCGGCGACCACCGTTCCGTCGCCGGCCGTCACCGGCGCGATCGACGCCATGATGGCCTCGCGATCCGGGCCCGTGTACGCATCGTGAAATGCGCCAAGCCGGAAAGGCTGCCGCATCCACGTGCGGCCGTCGAACAGGCGCGCCAGCTCGTTGCGCGCACCCTCCCTTACCTTCATGCCGACCGTGAGCGTGGACACTCCCTGCTCGACGGGGCTGCGGGCGAGCAGCATGCCGTCCGGGTCGAGCAGGGCGAAGGCGCGATGGCCACCGCGGCGCGCGACGGGGGCGAGCAGCTCGCGCAGGGCGGCGCCCTCCGGCGCGGCGCCGAGCGCCGCCTGCGCGTCCTCGCCCTGCTGCGTGACGGCTTGCTGCGTGACGGCCTGCTGCGTGACGGCCTGCTGCGCGATGCCGGCAAGCGACTCCGACAGTGCCGTCACGCGCGGATCCTCGGCCCACTCGCGCACGAGCGACTCCTCGCCGGACATCCACACGGTGAGCGCGCGCACGCTGCCGTCGCGCCGCGCGACGAGCTGGCTGGCCAGTTGCTCGGTGAGCGACACCTGCACGTCGTGCGCCACCCAGAGCACGACGGCGAGCGGCAGCGCCACGAGCAGCAGCAGGGCCGCGAGGCGCACACGGCGCCTCATCGGCACGATCGTCCGGGCGCGTTTGTGCAGCACCGGCAGCGGGCCGTCGGCTGCCGCGGGCGGCCGCGAAGCAGCCGGAGCGGGCAGCTCGTCGCGACTCACCATGAGCGTGGCCGGCACGTGGTGTTCCAGCAGAGACTCGACCTCGGTCCGCAGGGCGGGGTCGCTGCCGCCGACGCGCGCGAGGAGCGCGTCGCGCGCCCCGCGGTCCAGCTCCACGGCCTCGCTGAACAGGGCCTTGGCCCGCGCGTGCAGGGCCGCGTCCACGGTGCGCGTGCGGGTGTCCCTGCCGTCGTGACCCGTCGACTCCGCTGCGGACATGGCGGCCATGCTACCGCTGCGGAGTGCCGGCCCGCACGGCGCGTTGCCTTCCGAGCTCCTGCGTCGGGGCGTCGTCGCGGGTCCTTCTTTTCCCGTTCCTCCCTCGGGATCCCGAGCCGTCCCGGCGCAGGGCTCACTGACCGGGCGGCGAGAGGCGCGTGACCCGCCCCGGGGGCGCGCTCGCGACCGACGTCAGGCGTCGGTGGTGTTGGCCAGTTCCCTGCGCAACCAGGCCTTGGCCGCGGTCCAGTCCGATTCGACCGTGCGCTTCGAGACGCCGAGGGCGAGCGCGACCTCGTCCATGTTCATCTGCGCGAAGAAGCGCAGCTCGACCACGCGCGCCTGACGGCTGTCCAGCGCCTCGAGGGTCTTCAACGCCTCATCGACGGCGAGCACATCCTCCGAGCGGCCGGGCGAGAGCGCGATGTCCTCGCGCAATTCCAGGCGCACCAGACCGCCGCCACGCTTGTCGCGACCGCGCGAACGCGCATGGTCCACGAGCGCGCGGCGCAGCGCCTGCGCTGCGATCGCGAAGAAATGCGTGCGGCCCTGCCAGTCCACGCGCGTTTGGTCGATGAGGCGCATGTAGACCTCGTGCACGAGCGCCGTGGTTTCCAGCGTGTGCCCGACGTTCTCGCGTCCCATGCGGCGATGCGCCAGCGAGTGCAGCTCGTCGTAGATGAGCAGCATGAGCCGGTCGGCTTCCTCGCGCCGTCCAGATTCTGCGCCTGCCAGAAGCTGCGTGGCGTCGTCGGCGGAATGAGCAGTCATGGCCGCGGTCCTCCGCGCCCAGTCTAGCCGAGCCCGGGGCCTCGCCGGAGGGGGCCGCGGACGGTGGGGTTGCGGAGTCCGCCGGCCGTCGACGCGTTCCTCTCCGGCCGGCTCCGGCAAGACCGCCGGGAGCTGGCCGCCCCAGGAGCCGAGGATGCACAACCCGCGCGAGAATCACCCCGACGTCGAGGCCTGGCTGCCCGTCATCGGGCGCTACAAGCTGCTGGGCGCGCTGGAGGAGCGCGACCTTGCCCGGCGCGCACGGGCCGGCTGTCCCGAGGCGCACCAGGCGCTCATCACGGCCAATCTGCGCCTCGTGGTCATGGTGGCCGGCCGCTTCCGCAAGCGCGGCCTCGACCTCGCGGATCTCATCGCCGAGGGCAACATCGGCCTGATTCGTGCCGTCGCGAAATTCGATCCCGAAATGGGCTGTCGCTTCTCCACGTATGCCGTGTGGTGGATCCAGCAGTCCATCCGGCGCGCCCTGCAGCGCTCCCGGCCGATCCGCCTGCCGGCGCACATGCTGACGCGGACCGCCGCGTGGCGCGCGGCGACGACGGAACTGGCGCGCAGCCTGGGGCGCGCGCCGCTGTCGGCCGAGGTCGCGGCGCGCGTGAAGCTGGACGCGGGCCTCGTGGAGGGTGTCGTCCGGGCAGTGGAGACGGCGGCGCGGCATCACGTGCCCATCGACGCGCCGGTGGAGGACGAGGGCGGCCGACCCGGCGACGGGCTTCCCGACCTCGGCGACAGTCCGTGGGAGGCCGCGAACGCCGCGATGGAGCGCGAGCGGATCATCCGGCTGCTGGCGACGCTTGATGATCGCAGTCGTACCGTCCTCAAGCTGCGCTACGGCCTCGGCCTGGAACGCGCGCTGACCCTGGTGGAAGTGGGGGCCATGCTGAACATCACGCGCGAACGCGTGCGCCAGCTGCAGGCGCGGGCGCTCGCTGCGCTGCGCCGCGCCGGACGGGAGTCCGCAGATGAAAGCCGCCTCGCCGGCTGACACAATCCCGCTGCATGAGCAGCTTCCATGTGCGCCCCTACGAGCCCGGTGACGAAGAAGGCCTGCTCGCCCTCTTCAACCGCGTCTTCTCGGAAGGCAACCCGGCCTTCGTGCCGCGCAGCATGGACAGCTGGCGCGGCATCTACCTGGACAATCCGGCGGGCATGCAGACCTTCGTCGGGCTCGATGCCGACGGCCACGTCATCGCCAACTACAGCAGCATTCCCGCGGCCTCCGTGGTGCGCGGGGAACGCCGGATGTGCACACAGGCCGTGGACTCCTGCGTGGATCGCGCCTGGCGCGGCAGCCTCCGCAAGCAGAGCCTCTTCGTGACCATCGCCACGGAGTTCATCCGCCACCACAGCACCGAGGGGCGGCAGCCCTTCGACGACTTCATGTACGGCCTGCCCAACGAGCAGGCCTTTCCCATCGGCACGCGCATCATCGGCTACAAGCCGGTGCTCGTGCCGCTGCACGCGTTGGTGCACGACGTCACGCCCGCCAGCGCCGGCTGGCTGGACGGACTGATGGCCGCGGGCGCCGCCGACGGCGTGCGCGTCGAGGAGTTCACGGGCACCGACGTCGGTCCGGCGGCCGCGCTCTTCGAGCGTCACCTCGCCGACGTGCCGCTCGGCCTGTGGCGCGACGCGCCCTACCTCACGTGGCGTTATCGCCCGCGGCCCGACTGCCAGTACCGCGCGCTGCTCGCCTCGCGCGGCGGGCAGCTGACCGGCCTCGTCGTGTTCCGCATGGGCTGGATGGGGCAGCCGCTCGTCCCGCTCGTCGACTGGATCGGTCCCGGTTCGGACCGGGCCGCGCTGGCCGCGCTGCTCGGTCGCGTCGGCCGGATCGCGCTGGATGCCGGCGCGCGCCGCATGGAGACCTGGATCACGCCGAACACCTCGCACCACGCGACGCTCTCCGCGCTCGGTTTGCAGTCGGTGCCCACCGCCTTCAACCTGTGCATCATGACCTTCGGCTCCGTGCTCGAGCTGGAGTGGGCGAAGGCGCACTGGTTCCTCACGATGGGCGACACCGACATCTTCTGAGCGTGCGGCCGTCGCGGGGAGGTTTGCAGGCGCGCTGCTGCTAGACTCGCGCGGCATGACCAGCCAGGCCAGCCACGAGCAGCCCTTCGCGCTGCCCGCCCCCAAAGTGGCGCGACCGCTCACGGCGCCGCCGGCGCGCGGACGCGTTCTCGTCGTCGCGCCGCACCCGGACGACGAGGCCATCGGCCCCGGCGCCACGCTGCTGCTGCACCGAGCGCTGGGCGACCCGGTGGACGCGCTCTTCGTGACCTCGGGCGTCCACGGCGACCATCGCCACGCGCACGATCCGGCGGCATACGTCGCGACCCGTCAGGCCGAGGCGCGCGCGGCGGCGGCGGTGCTCGGCATCGGGCGCACGGAGTTCTGGGCCTACCCGGACGGCATGGTCGTCACGGCCGCGGACCTGGCGGCGGTGACGGCGCGCCTCGCGGACCTGTTCGCGCGCACGCGGCCCGACGTGATCTACGCGCCGCACCTGCTCGAGTCGCACAGCGACCACCACTTCGTCGCGCTCGCCGTGCAGGCCGCGCACCGCGACGCGCGCAGCGCCGCCGCGCTCTTCGGCTACGAGGTCTGGTCGCCGCTCGACGCGGACCTCGCCGTGGACGTCGGCGCGGTCTACCCGCGCAAGCTGGAGGCCATCCGCTGCTACGCCAGCCAGCTCGAGCAGAATGACATCCCGCGCGCGGTGGACGGCCTGAACCGCTATCGCGCGGTGCTGCTGCCGCCCGGCGGCCAGCACGCCGAGGTTTTCGTGGCGTGGGCGGGCACTGCGCCCGATGCATCCTCCGGCGCGGCGCCTTCCCGGCGGTCCGGGAACGGCGCGTGAAGGTCGTTCATGTCGTGCATCAGTATCCGCCGGAGTTCCGCGGCGGCACGGAGAGCTGCGTGCAGAGCCTCGCGGCCGCGCAGCGCGCGCGGGGCGACGAGGTGCTCGTCATCGCCGGCAGCGGCCTGCGCTGCGACCCGCGGCAGGTGGAGGGCGAGGTGCGCGCCGATCGCGTGGACGGCATCGAGGTGCTGCGCGTGCTGCGCCGCACGGGCGAGAACTACTCGATGGACTATCGCCTGCCGCGCGTCGCGGAGCAGGTCGTCGGTCTGGTCGGGCAGGCCGCGCCGGACGTCGTGCACGTGCACCACACGCTGAACCTCTCGGCGGATCTCGGGGCGCGGCTCGCCGAGCGCGGCCAGGCCGTCGTGGCGACGCTGCACGACTTCACGCTGGTCTGCGCGCGTTTCTTCCTGGTGCGCCCGGACGGCCAGAGCTGCGAGCGGAGCTTTCCGCTGCCGTCGGCGCGCTGCGTGGACTGCGTGCTGCCCGACTTCCCGGCGGGGCGCGTGGCGCTGGAGCATGAGCTGCACGCGCGGCAGCACGGCGCCGCCGCGGAGGCGGACGCGTATGCGCTGGCCATCGTGCCGCGCGAGACGATCCGCGCGCGCTGGTTGCGCAGCGGCCTGTTCGCGCCCGAGCGACTCGTCACGCTGCCGCACGCGGTGGCGCTCGCGGACCGTGCGCCCATGCCGCCGCGCGACCGGGGCGATGGCCGCCTCGTGCTGGCCACGTGGGGGCACCTCGCGCCGGCGAAGGGCGTGCTGGATCTGCTGGCCGCCATGCGCCTGGTGCGCGACGAGCGCCTCGCGCTGCTCGTGCTCGGCGAGCCGACGGACGCCGTGCACGCCGAGGCCCTGCTCGACGCGGCCGAGGGCCTGGACGTCACGTTTCGCGGGCGCTTCACGGCCGACGACCTGCCCTCGCTGCGCGCGGAGGCGGATGTGGCCGTGTTCCCGAGCCGCGCGGAAGAGACCTTCGGGCTCGTGGTTGCCGAAGCGCGTGCGCTGGGTCTGCCGGTGATCGCCAGCGACCGGGGCGCGCTGCCCGAGGGTGTCGGCGCGGCGGGTGCCGTGGTGCCTGCCGCCGACCCCGTGGCGCTGGCGCATCTCCTGGCCGCGCTGCTGCGCGATGGCCGGCCGCTGCTGGAGTGGGCCGGCGCCGCGCGCGACGAACAGCTCACGCCCGCCGCGCATGCGGATGCCGTGGCGGCACTCTATGCTCGGGCGCTTTCCGGGAGACGACGATGACCGCTCCGTCCGCCGGCCCCGCGCAGGGCTTTCCGCCGCTGCACGACCTGTCGCGCGTGCCGCGCGGCGCGGTGCTCGTCGTGGCGCCGCACCCGGACGACGAGATCCTCGGCTGCGGCGGCGCGATCGCGCTGCACGTGCGCCGCGGCGACGCCGTGCACGTCGCGCTGGTCACCGCGGGCGAGGGGGGCGGCGACGGCACGGCGCGGCTCGCCGAGTCGCGTGCGGCTGCCGCGGCGCTGGGGCGCACGCAGGTCAGCTGCCTCGGGGCCGCCGACGGGTGCGTGGCCTCCGACGCCACGCTGGAGGCGCGTCTCGGTGTGCTGCTGGCTCGGGTGCAGCCGGTCGTGGTCTACGCGCCGTCGCCTTTCGAGATGCATCCCGACCATGTCGCGACGCTGGACGCGGTGAGCCGCGCGCTGTGCGCCGCGCAGGGCGTGCCCGTCACGCCGGCCGCGCCTCCGACCGCGTCGGTCACGGCCGGCGCCTCGATGCCGACCGCCAACGGGCCGCTGCTGCTGCTGTACGAGGTCAACACGGAGTGCATGGCCAGCTTCCTGCTCGACATCACGACGGTGGCAGCGGCGAAGGGCGCGGCGCTGGCGGCGTTCGCGAGCCAGCTCGGGGTCATCGACCTCGTCGCCAAGGCCGATGCGCGCAGTCGCGCCCGCACCGTGAACGTGGACCTTCCGGCCGTCACGCACGCCGAGGCCTTCCTGGAGCTTCCCGCGGCGCGCGTCGCGTCGGCGCGGCGCTCGCTGGCCGCGCTGGCGCAGGAGCTGGGACTGTTCCCGGGTGTGGCACCAGGAGGTCGCCTCCCGCGCCCCGCATGAAGATCACGGCCGTCATCTCCACCTGGAACAAGCGCGAGGCCGTGCTGGCGAATCTCGCGGCGCTGCGCGCCGGCCGGCGCGTGCCCGACGAAATCGTCGTGGTGGACAACGCGAGCCGCGACGGCACCGCGGCCGCCATCCGCGAGCAGCATCCGGAGGTCGTGCTGGTGGAACTGCCGCACGACCGCCTCGGCGCCTGCGAGACCTTCAACATCGGCTTCTGGAAGGCGAGCGGCGACGCCGTCGCGATCATGGACGACGACGTCGTCGCGACCGGCGACTGGCTGGCCACGCTGGAGTCCGCACTGGAGGCCGAGCCTGCGACCACCGCGATGATCAGCAGCCGCATCATCGAGCCGGGCATGCCCGAGGACTACCAGCGCGCCGAGGTTGCGCGCGGCCGCTACTACGCCTCCACGTTTCGCGGCTGCGGCACGCTGGTGCGCAGCGCCGTGCTGCGCGACTGCGGCGGCTACGACGAGCGCTTCTTCATCTACGGCAACGAGCGCGACCTCGCGGCGCGCGTGCTGGCGCGCGGCTTCCGCATCGTGCAGCTGCCCGATGCCGTCATCCACCATGCCACGCCCTTCGGCATGAAGGCCGGCAAGCGCTCGCTCTACTATCACGTGCGCAACTTCTGGCTGTACGCCTTCAAGAACTGCGCATGGAGCGACGTGTTCCGCGCGGCGTGGGGCATGGCGCGCAAGGCGCTGGGCGGTTCGAAGCCCGCGCCGGAGCGCGGCGCCGTGCGCCCCGACGCGACGGCCGCGGCACACGAGCGCGAGCTGGAGGCCACGGGCACGATGGGCCTCGCTCAGGCCATGCGCGAGACGCCCGGCGCGTGGTGGATCGTCGTGAAGGCCACGCTCAATGCGCTGGCCAACCTGCCCTACTGCCTGGCGCGCCGCGCCGTCGTGCGCGCGCCCGACTTCCGGCTGCCCGGACTGTGACGGGCCTCGGCCCGGTGACGGTCTGCGTCACCAACTACAACGGCGCCGCGTTTCTCGAGGCCTGCCTGGACGCGCTGCTGCAGCTGCGCGGCGAGGTCGCCGAGGTGCTCGTCGTGGACAATGCCTCCACCGACGACTCGGTGGCGCGGTGGCGCGCCGTGGCGGCTGCGCCCGCGTGGGTCGCGCGCGCCCGCGAAGGCCGCGGCGCGCTGGAGCTGCTCGAGCTGCCGACCAACGCCGGCCCGTGTCCCGCGCGCAATGCCGCGCTGTCGCGCGCACGCACCGCATGGGTGCTGCAGCTCGACAGCGACGTGCTCGTGCGGCCCGACACGCTGGAGCTCCTCGCGGCGCAGGCGGAGCTGCCGGGCGTCGTCGCGGTGCAGCCGCGCGCCGTGCTCGCGTCGGACCCGTCCGTCATCCATTACGACGGCGGCCGCATGCACTACACCGGCATGCTCTGCCTGGACCGGCTCATGGGCAGCGTCGCCGGCGCGCCCACGCAGCCGGAGGACGTGGACGCCGTCATCAGCATGGCGCTGCTGCTCGCGCGGCAGCCCGTGCTGGACGCGGGCGGCTACGACGACGCCTTCTTCATCCTCTTCGAGGACGCCGACCTGTCCTACCGGCTGCGCGCGCGCGGGCTGCGGCTGCGGCGCGTGCCCGCGGCGATCGTCCTGCACCGCGAGGGCACGGCCGGCATCTCGTTCCGGCCGGGCGCACCGGCCTACCCGTCGCGCCGGGCCTACCTTCACGCACGCAACCGCGGCTACCTCTGCCTGAAGAATTTTTCGTGGAGCACGCTGGTGCTCACGCTTCCGGGGCGCGGGCTCTATGCCCTGGTCTATCTCGGCTTTTCCGCCAGCCGCGGCATGCTGGGCAGCGCCCTGCGCGGCCATCGGGACCTGCTCGCTCTGGTGCCCAGGGCGATGGCCCAGCGCCGCCTGCTCGGCGGCCGGCGGGTGCTCGGCGATGCCGTGCTGCTGGGCAGCGACGATCTGACGCTCTCGTCGGTGATCGTGCGCTCGCGTCTGGAAGCGCGGCTCGAAAAGGCATTCAATGTCGTGCTGCGCGCCTGGTGGCGGGCCGTGCGCTGGATGCTCCCCGAGGCAAGATGACCTGCACGGACAGCCCACTCCGATCGATGCGGCCGTGCTGACTCCGCAGGCCCGCATCGTGGCTGTCGTCCTGAACTGGAACGGAGGCGACGAGACGCTGGAATGCCTGCGCTCGCTGGCCGCCGTGACGACCGTGCGGCCCGCCATGCTGCTGGCGGACAACGGCAGCGTGGATGACTCGGTGGACCGCGCCATCGCGGAGTTCCCCGGACTCTGCGTGCTGCGCCTCGGGAGCAACCTGGGTTATGCGGGCGGCAACAACCGCGCGTTGCGCCACGCCTTCGATGTCCTGGCCGCCGACTGGGTCTGCCTGCTCAACAGCGATGTGGTCGTCGCGCCCGAGACCTTCGGCGCGCTGCTCTCGGGCGTGCTGGAAGCCGAGGAGGATGCGGGCGACGGCGCGAGCCCCGTCGGCGCGGCCGGCCCGTGCCTGCTCTACAGTGACCGGCCGGACGTGGTCTGGGCCTGCGGGGGGCGCATCGGTCCGCAGCTCAACGTGACGCAGCTGCTCGGCCACGGGGGCGCGCGACGCAACGGCTCGCCCTTCGACGTGGACTACCTGCCGGGCGCCTGCCTCATGGTGAGCCGCGCCGCCTGCGACGCGGCCGGCCTGCTCGACGAGGCCTTCTTCTGCTACCTCGAGGACGCCGACTGGTGCGTCCGCATCCGGGAGGCCGGGCTGCGCGTCGTCGCGGTGCCGGGCGCGATCGCGTATCACGCGCTGTCGTCCAGCACGGGCGGCGGCTACTCGGCCGGCCGCAAATACATGACCGGCGTGAACTCCGTGCATTTCCTGCGCAAGCACGGCAGCCTGTCGGGGTGGACCGCCCTGATCGTGTTCGACGTGCTGCTGTGGCCGCTGGCCTTCCTGCGGGGCCTCGTCCGCGGGCACGGCCGTGCGGCGCTGGCCAAGCTGCGCGGCGTGTTCGACGGACTGCGCGGCGCCCGCGTCGATGCGGCGGTGGCCGCCCGATTCGCGCGCAGGCCCCGGTGACCGACTGCCGATGATGACGAGCCGTCCCGCCAACCCGCCCCCGATGACCAGGCTGACGACGATGACCCCGAACACGATGCCGACGAGCCCGCGATGAAGATCCTCATGCCGGTGCACTTCTTCCTGCCGCAGCACTCGGCGGGCACCGAGGTCTACACCTACAACCTGGCGCGCGCCCTGCAGGCCCGCGGCCACGAGGTGGAGATCTTCTGCAGCGAGAAGGAACTCTCGCTGCGCAGCTACACGATGATCGAGCGCGACGTGGACGGCCTCCGCTGCCACGTGCTGATCAACAACCTGGATCACGAGCAGTTTTCGGAGACGTTCGCCAACCAGCGCGTCGAGGCCGCGTTCCAGCGCGTGCAGGCGGCCTTCAAGCCGGACATCGTCCACGTGCAGCACCTCATGCTGCTGTCGCTCGGTCTGCCGCAGGTGGCGCGCTCGGGCGGCGCGCGCGTGGTCATGACGCTGAACGACTTCTGGCTCTATTGCGTGCGCTTCGGCCAGCTGCTGCTGCCCAACGGCCACCTGTGCGACGGCCCCAACCTTCCGGACTGCCAGTCGTGCCTGAAGGACTTCGTGTTCAGCCAGGGCAAGCCCGAAAAGCTCGTGATCAGGCTGCTTCAGGTCACGCGCGAGCTGTCGGGCGTGGACCTCGCGCCGCTGGTCTACTGGGCGCAGGACCGCAGCAGCCTGCTGCGCAAGCGCAAGCAGTCCACGCCCAGCAGCAGCGCCAAGGCCGGCGCGGACGAGAACCTGCGCGACGAACTGCAGCACCGCATCCGCAAGGTGAAGCAGCTGGTGGAGCAGGTGGACATGTTCCTCTCGCCCTCCGCCACCGTGGCCGAGCGCGTGACCGAGTGGGGCATCCCGCGCACGAAGCTGCGCATTTCGCGCTACGGCATCGACACGCGGCCCTTCGTGGGTGCCGTGCGGCCCCAGCGCGAGGACGCCAAGATCACCTTCGGTTTCATCGGCACGCTGGCTCCGCACAAGGGAGTCCACGTGCTCGTCGACGCGCTGCGCCAGCTGCCGCGCGAGCGCTGCCGGCTGCTCATCTTCGGCAGCGACGCGCACTACGCCGACTACGGCCGCACGCTGCGCGACCTCGCGGACGGTTTCGACGTCACCTTCTGCGGCCCGATGGATCGCACGCAGATCGGGCAGGCCTTTGCGCAGATCGACTGTCTCGTCATGCCGTCGCTGTGGCTGGAAAACTCGCCGGTGGTCATCCAGGAGGCCTTCGCCGCGGGCGTGCCCGTCATCGCGTCGGGTCAGGGCGGCATGGCCGAGCTCATCGCGGACGGACGCTCCGGGCGGCTCTTCCCGGCGGGTGACGTCGCCGCGCTGGCCGCGCACATGGGCGCGGTGCTGAAGAACCCGACCACGCTGCGCACCTGGAGCGTGGCGATGGATCCGCCGCGCACCATCGAGGACGACGCAGCCGCGATGGAGGCGCTCTACCAGGAGCTGCTCACGCCGCCGGTCCGGGTCGCCGTCGGCAAGCAGGCCGGCAAGGGGGCCTCCGGCAAGGCGGCGCCGTCGCCGTCTCCTGCGGCAAAGCCCGCCGCGTCGAAGTCGCCGCCCGCGAAGTCCCCGACAGCCAGGACCCCGGACGCCAAGGCCTCCGACGCGCGGCCCGCCGACGCGCGGCCCGCCGACGCCCGGCCGACGCCGACGCCCAAGGGGCCGAAGAAGCCGTGACCCGCATCGGCCTCGTGGTGCACGGCCAGCCGCCGGAGCTGGTCGGCGGCACCGAGAGCCTCGTCGCCGCGCTGGCCGATGCGCTGGCCGGCGCCGGCCACCGGATCGAGATCTTCACGGGCAGCATCGAGTGGCGCCCGCGCTTCGAGGTGGTGCGCAGCCAGCGCGCGCCGGGTGTCGGTGTGGTGCGCGTGCATCGCAGCGACCTCTTCTTCGAGCGCTGGGACAAGCTGCACGACCCGTTCGTGGAACGCGCCTTCCTCGCCTGGCTCGACGACTTCCGACCGGAGGTCGTGCACGTGCACCACTGGGCGCGGCTGACCACGACGCTCGTGGGCTGCTGCCGGCTGCGCGGCGTGCCGGTGGCGCTGTCGTTGCACGACCTGTTCTCGAGCTGCCCGCGCTATCACCGCGTGAAGGCCGATCTCTCCTTCTGCGAGGTGCCGCCCTCGCCCGAGGCGTGCCGGCATTGCGCGCCGCGCTGGCGCTTCCAGGGCGATGCCGAGATCGACGCTTCGGTGGAGGCCTTCGCCGCGGAGCTGCGCGCGGAGGTCGCGGCGGCCGACGCGCTGCTTGCGCCGACCGCCGGCCACGGCGCCCGCGTGCTCCGGTGGCTGGGTCTGCAGCGCTCGATCACCGTGCTTGCGCCGGCAAGCGACGTGAACCTGCAGCCCGCCACCGCGCCGCTCGCCGCTCGCGTGGCGCGCCGCGGCGATCCGCTGCGCGTGGGGACCTTCGGCCACCTGCATCCGCTCAAGGGCGTGGAGGTGCTGCTCGATGCGCACGCCGCGCTGCCAGACCCCGCGCTCGTCGAACTGCACGTGTGGGGCGCGGCTCCCGATGCTGCAGGCGAGGCCGCCCTGCGCCAGCGGGTCGTCGACGCGCGGCGCGTCGGCCGCTCCGGCGATGCCGTCACCGCATCGCCGGCCGTCGTCTGGCACGGGGCCTACCGTCCCGCGGAGCTTTCGCGCGCGGCCATCGACGCCGTCGTCCTGCCGACGCTCTGCGCGGAGAGCTACTCCTTCGCCCTCGACGAAGCCTGCGCGCTGAACGTGCCCGTGCTCGCCAGCGACCTCGGCGCGCTGGCCGACCGGGCCACCGGCCGCCTCGAGCTCTTCCCGCGAGGCGATGCGGCCGCGCTCGCCCGCGCCCTGCAACGCCTCGCGACGGATCCCGCAGCCCGCGCCGCGATGACCGCCGCGCCGGCCGCAGCGCGCCTCGATGCCGGAGAGCACCTCGCCCGGCTCATGCCGCTCTACGCGGACCTCGCCGCACGCAGCGCCTGGCGCGAGCCCTCCGGCGACGCGCGAGCCGCCGAAGAGTTGTCGCTGTCGCAGCGCGAGCGCCTGTTCGCGCTGCGCGAAGCGGGTCTGCACGAGTTGCTGCGCAGCGAAGGCTGGGAGGATGTCGTTGCCGCGCTGCGTGCGGAGAACGCCGGTTTGCGGAGGGGATAAGACACTTGGGGCGGTCGCGCTTGGGGCGCGGCTTCGCTTGGCCGAGAGCTGCCCCTTGGTCGAGACGGGCGGGAGTCGCGTGGCACGGGGAGTGCGCGGGGCGGGAGGATTGTCCGGCGCTGCGCCCGTG
>JBBQUR010000030.1:0-39482 GCA_038212275.1 Planctomycetota bacterium | reverse complement strand
GTGCGCGACATACCACAACCAATATTGGTCTACGCAGTGCAATTCGCTTGCGATCGGCGGCGCATTCGATATTACGCTGGTGATTACTCGTTCAATGTCAGAATCCTGGCAGCCCGATAGAACTAGACGCCCGACATGGTCCGAAAGGAACTGCAGCCGAAGCACAAACCCTCCAGCCGTTTCCGCCTTGCCTACCCACGCGAAAGCCTCCGCGAGCGTCATCCTCCCCATGGACATTCGAAGTACACCATCCATCGCGGCTCCATCTCCATTCGGGGTCTCTAAGCGGCAGTCCCACGGGCCTGACTGGAAGGAGATATCCGAGTGAAGAACACCGACTGCTCGTAGAAGCTCTCGAAGATCACCCACATAGACTAGTGCATTGCGGAGCGTAAGAAGTCTGTGCTTCATGCGTGTGTGAAGGTCATCCATACTCCTGACGCACCAAAGCGCTCCGATACTCCCAATACCCTCCAGATGCGGGTACATGCTTGGCTCGTATCCGGAGTATCCGAGGAACAGGAACTTCCGTCCTTGACGCGCTGGCCAAATGGGCACCCCGCGCGCCTGGATGAAATGCGAACACACAACATCACTCTGCGCAAACGATCCGTGGGGATGGTAGACGCGGAGCTCGTGTTCCAAATCTCTCGTTTTGCTGGCTTCAATGCCTCCGTCGACACCAACTGATCTGCTTGAGCGTCCCGTGTGCCGTACTGCACCTTCAATCAGTGAATCCCAGTTCGTCGTCACGCACTCATTGATGTCGAAGCGACGAACGTACTCTGCGATCGCATGGTGCAGTGCATTGGGCTTTCGGAGTTTCTCCGCCTGCGCGAACCACTCAAGAACCGCTTCCTTGAGGTTCCCGCCGAGCAGGTCGGTCGCATCGAATAGCCGCTCCAAAGGCCAAAGACTCAGGAAGCTGTCTTGGAGACTGTCCCACTGGTCTCGAAGCGACGGGCACAGCGCACCGAAGAGCGCTTTGGAAATCGCCGCTCCAGACGGTAGTGCAGATGGGGCGGGAACCGAGATCGCGGAGCCAATCCAGGGGATAGGCCGATTCTCTTCTACCCATGCCACTGCTTGCGCAAGGTCAAGCACAATCGGTTGTTCATTCCGCGGAACCAAGACATCATCGCGGCGGATCAGCTCCCACCTCGCCTTGTCATCGTACTCATATCGCATGCAAGCGCCTCGACTCGTGGAGTGAAGTGTTGTTCGCCGAACGGCTCTGCCGCTCAGCTGCCGGCCATGTGGTGCAGCATGGCACACGCGCGAGCCGGTCAGCTGCAGTGGCGGGTTAGCTTGCCACGAGTTTGAGCGCCGGTGGCGCAGCAGGCGATTGCCGCCCGCGGCCGCCGAGCCGGACAGAAGCAACCGACGCATGAGCCCGCGGCCCGCACTCTGAGCAGAGATGAGGCCACTTGCGAGGCCTGCTGCCTGGCGCGGTGCGATGGCGCTGCCAGACAACTGACCGACGCACCGCTCCTTGGAAGTGTGCGTGACTGCGCCGCGCTGCGTGCGAGCAACCGAGCTGGCGCTCAACGCGCCGCCGCGAATTGCCTGCTTCAGCTGGCCGCTCATTTACCTGATTCCCCTGCCAAGCTAACTAGTATTCGAGAGACCTGCATAGTCGGCTCCATCCAGTGAGCGGGCCAGCATAGCCGCCGAGCCGGCTTGCGGGCAGGTCGAGGCAAGTCCTTTCTGGGCCACTGCCAACCACGCGGGCGGGCCTTGGGGCGGGACGTGATAGGCGGGTCTGCCTATCGCCCGGCACCACCTTCCCGCCGGCTCCGTCCTCACGCCCCCAGCAGCCGATCCATCGGGCTGCGCACGCCGGCGGGGCCGCGGTTGAGGACGTGGGTGTAGATCATCGTCGTGGAGACGTCGCGGTGGCCGAGCAGCTCCTGCAACGTGCGGATGTCGGTGCCGTCTTCAAGCAGGTGGGTCGCGAAGGAGTGCCGGAAGGTGTGGCATGTGGCGCGCTTGCCGACACCGGCGTCGCGGACGGCGCGGCGGACGGCCTGCTGCATCACGGTTTCGTGCAGGTGATGGCGGCGGCGCTGGCTGGTGTCGGGGTGCAGGTAGGTGCGCGTCGCGGGGAAGACCCACTGCCAGGCCCATTCGCGGCCGGCGTTCGGGGCCTTGCGGGCGAAGGCCTCGGGCAGCTCCACCCATCCGGCGCCGGCGGCCAGGTCGCGGACGTGCTGGCGGCGCGCGTCGGCGAGCTGCTCGCGGAGCGCGACCTCGACGGCGCCGGGCAGCATCGTGGCCCGGTCCTTGGCGCCCTTGCCCTGGCGCACGATGAGCTGACGCCGCCCGAAGTCCACGTCCTTGGCGCGCAGGCTGCAGCATTCGAGGAGCCGCAGGCCCGATCCGTAGAGCAGCCGACCCATCAGGCGCGGCGGGCCGTGCAGCTCGTCGAGCACCGCACGGACCTCGTCGCGCGACATCACCACCGGCAGGCGCACCGGTCGCGGCGCGCGCACCAGCTCATCCAGCCACGGCAGGTCCGCGCCCAGCACCTCGCGATACAGGAAAAGCAGCGCCGCCAGCGCCTGATTCTGCGTGGACGCCGCCACCTGCCGCTCGGTGGCCAGCCAGCCCAGGAACTCCGTCGCGTGCTCGGCCCCCAGCGTCGCCGGATGCCGCCGCCCGTGAAACTCGAAGTACCGCCGCATCCAGTGGACATAGACCTCTTCCGTCCGCCGAGCGAGCCGCCGTACGCGCGCCGCCCGGTGGATCCGGTCGATCAGCCGCCCGCCCCGCGGGTCCCCGGAATCTCCGCCCTCCACCATCCGCGCCTCCCGCGGATTGACGGCAGCCCAGCCCCGGCGTTTCGCGCACCGCCGGCACGCGTGCCGCCGGGCTCGCGTTCCATCAGGCTTGCGTTCCATCAGGCTCGGGCACCATCAGGCTCGGGCGCCATCGGGCACCTGCGGCGCCGGTCTCGTGCGGCGACCGTTTTGTGCGCCTTCCGCCTCAGCCGTCGCCGGTCGGGATGATGGCGGCGGTCTCCACCATCAGGATCACGGCGCGGTCCGGGGCGCGCGTGCGGTGGACGACGCCTCTCGGCACCACGAAGCCTTGCCGCGGCTGGAGGTCGATCGACCGGTCCTCGAGGTCGATGATGAAGTGGCCGTCGAGGACGAAGAAGAACTCGTCGTCGCGGTCGTGTTTGTGCCAGTGATATTCGCCCTGCATGACGCCGAGGCGCACGACCGAGTCATTCACCTTACACAGGGTCTGGTTGTACCAGGGGTGATTCGCTTCGCCGATCAGCCGTGGCACGTCGACAACCGCGAGTTGGGGAAACGCGATGTCCAGAAACGTGGCGTACGGAAAGGCGTCATCGGTCATGTCGTCGGCTTGCCCTTGAACTCCGGCCGCGCCCACGACTCGAGGAAGCCGCACGTCGCGCAGCGGAACGTGCCGATCGGAATCTCCCCGGCGACGGGCGCCGTGATGATGCCGAAGAACCGTGAGTGTACCGGCGAGCCGGGCGCCCAGTAGCTCAACCCTCGCTGGTCCATGTGGCCGCGGTCGCCCACGACACCCCGTTGCATCTTTCCTCCGCACTTGGGGCAGTTGCCAGGTTCACCGGTCATGCGCTTCCTCCGTGGGGCATTCTTACACTCTCACATCGCCGCCGCGCGCGGCGGCCTTGCGCAGCACGTCGCGGTGGGCGTCGAGCAGGGGCTGCACTTCGTCGGCGAGGAACTCGTCCACCTGCTGAGGGGCGCGGCCGACGAAGGTCGCGGCGTCGCACAGTTGCGGAAGCCTGTCGCGCACGGCGGCAAAGACCGGGTCGGCGGCGACGCGCTGGAGCAGGTCGTTGTCGAGGCCCTCGTCCTTGATGCGCGCACCGGCCGCGATGCTGTGGCGCCGAATCGACTCGTGCACGGACTGCCGGTCGCCGCCGGCCGCGACGGCCGCCATGAGGATGCTCTCCGTCGCCATGAAAGGCAGCTCGGCGGCGAGGTGCCGCGCGATGACCTTCTCGTGCACCACCAGCCCCGAACTCACGTCCAGCAGCAGCTGGCAGATCGCGTCGGCGGCGAGGAATGACTCGCTCACGGCGAGGCGACGGTTGGCCGAATCATCCAGCGTGCGCTCGAACCACTGCGTGCTCGCCGTCTCCGCCGGGTTCAGCAGCATCGACTGCAGAAAGCGCGCGAGGCCGCACATGCGCTCGGCGCGCATCGGGTTGCGCTTGTAGGCCATGGCGGAGCTGCCGATCTGCTCCTTGCCGAACGGCTCCTCGATCTCCTTGAGGTGCTGCAGCAGCCGCAGGTCATTGCCGAACTTGGCCGCGCTCTGACCCAATCCGGCCAGCGCCGACACCACGGTGAAGTCCTGCTTGCGCGGATAGGTCTGCCCGGTGACCGGCCACGCGCTGGCGAAACCCATGCGCTCCGTGACCATGCGGTCCAGCGCCTTCACCTTGTCGTGGTCGCCGCCGAACAGCTGCAGGAAGCTGGCCTGCGTGCCGGTGGTGCCCTTCACGCCGCGAAAGCGCAGCTCCGCGCGCACGCGCGCGAGGCGCCGGGCGTCGTCCACCAGATCCTGGATCCACAGGCACGCGCGCTTGCCCACCGTCGTGGGCTGCGCCGGCTGCAGGTGCGTGTAGGCCAGCGTCGGCAACGCGCGGTGCGTGCGCGCGAACGTCGCCAGCGCCTCGATGGCCGCCAGCAGAACCGGCAGCAGGATGTCCAGCCCGTCGCGCTGCTGGAGCAGCTCGCTGTTGTCGGTGACGAAGCAGCTCGTCGCGCCGAGGTGCAGGATGGGCCGCGCCTCCGGGGCCACGTCTCCCAGCGTGTGGACGTGGGCCATGACGTCGTGCCGCAGCCGCGCCTCGTGGGCTGCGGCCGCCGTGAAGTCGATGTCCTCCTGATGCGCCGCGATGTCCGCGACCTGCGCCTGCGTGATGGGAAGCCCCAGCTCGCGCTCGCACTGGGCCAGCACGAGCCACAGCCGCCGCCAGTGCCCGATGCGCGTCCGCTCGCCAAAATTGCGGCGCATCGCTGCGCTCGCATAGCGCGAAGCCAGCGGGGAACTGTAGCTGTCGTGATCGCCCATCGCTCCTGTCGCCCTCCAAGCATCCAAGCCATCCCGCCGCGCCGGCGCGGCGCGCCACGCCCACTGTAGCCAGCGCCCCCCCGACGCGCACCCCGGCACTCACACGTACCCCGGTACTCACGCTTACTCCGGCACCCACGTGCTCACCGCCACCGCCAGCGTCAGCATCACCATCACGGAAGGTGGCGGACACACACACCAGCAGCTCGCTCGGGCGAGCCGTGTGATGTTGAGGCACTGCCTCTACATCACACACCTCGCCAAAGTCCCTCATGCATGAGATCCCCGAACCCATGCACGAGCCTCGTCCGGCGTCCGGCGTCCGGCGCGCGGCGCGGCAGTTCATGCGCCACGGGCCGCCGCGGTCGCGCCTGTCGCTGGGCGCCGGGGGCTCAGCCGTAGGTGGCCGCCAGCGCCGCGAGACCGGCGGCGCCGAACACGGCCAGCGTCCGCCGCGTGAACAGTGCGCCGGTGGCCAGCGCCCAGGGGACGCCGAACGCGCCGACGGCATCGGTCACGACGTCCAGCGCGGAGGCCGTGCGCCCCGGGACGGATGCCTGGCGCCACTCGATGAGCGCGCCGAACGCCACGCCGGCGAGCGCCGCCGCCCACCAGATCCGCTGGTCCCGCAATAAATCGCCGTCGTGCGCCGAACGCGCCACCGCCGGTGTCGCCGCCACAGCGCTCGTCGCCGCCGCGCTCGTCGCCGCCGGTCCGGGGCACACCCCGGGCCGCAGCGAGACGGCGAGCAGCGCGGCCCAGCCGCCGAAGAGCGGCGCGTGGCCGAGGTTCCAGATCCAGGGGGACCACACGTAGCGCGGCAGGCGCGGCATGCGCGCGGTCGTGCAGAGCTCCCACACCATGGCGGTCCAGCAAAGGAACAGCAGCACCGCGACGAGGCGTGAGCGAATCGCGATCATCGACCGTTCATCGCGCCAGGTGCGCCAGGTGCGCCAAGTGCGCCAGGTGCGCCAGAGACTGCGATCACGCGGGCCGGTGCGCCCCGTTGAGGCGTCGCAGCATCGAGACCCGCGTGCCTCCCGTGGGGTAGCTGCGCACGCGCACGTAGTCCATGAGGCGATTCATGAGCTGGAAGCCGCGGCCCCGCTCGCTGCTGGCGTCCGGGAGCACGGGCCGGCCGAGCGGCACCTTGTCCGAGCCCTGGTCGAGCAGCGAGACCAGGATGAAGTTGGGCGAGTAGCGCAGCCACACGTGCAGGGTGCCACGTCCGGACATGCCGTGCTCCACGGCATTGTCGAGCGCCTCACCGAAAGCCAGCACCACGGCGCGCACCACCTCGTCCGGCACGGCCCGATCCTTCAGAAACGACGTCAGCATGTTGCGCAACGCTCGCACCGGCTCCGGCGAACCATCCATCAGGACGGTGCGGTGCAGCGACGCGCTGAGCCTCATCCGCGTGGCCCGGGCCCTGCCGGCTGCGCATGCAGGGACTGGGTGTCCAGCAGCATGGAAAGATCAAGCACCGGCGCGCTGTGCGTGAGGGCGCCCACCGAGATGCGGTCCACGCCCGTGCGCGCGATGGCCGCCACCGTCGCCAGGTTGACGCCGCCGCTGGCCTCGAGCTGGAACATCGGGCGCCGCGCGTGCCCGGCCAGCGCGGCCACCGCGGCCCGCAGCTCGTCGATGTGGAAGTTGTCGAGCAGCAGCACGTCGGCGCCGCCATCCGCCACGGCGCGCGCCTCGTCGAGAGTCCGCGCCTCCGCGATGATCTGCATGCCCTGCGGCGCCGCCGCGCGCACCGAAGCGACCAGCCCGCGGTAGTCGCCGCCGGCCATCGCGAAGTGGTTCTCCTTGAGCAGCACCTCGTCGAAGAGGCCGACGCGATGGTTGTTGCCGCCGCCGTGGCGGACAGCCGCCTTCTCCAGCAGGCGCATGCCCGGCGTCGTCTTGCGCGTGTCCATGATGCGCGCCGTGGTGCCCGCCACCGCGGCGACGTAGCGCGCCGTCAGCGACGCCACTCCCGACAGGTGACACAGGAAGTTGAGCGCCGTGCGCTCCGCCTCCAGCAGCGAGGCCGCCATCCCGCGAACGATCAACACCTCATCGCCGGCCTGGACGGGCTCGCCATCGTGCCGGCGCACCGTGAGCTGCACCGTGTCGTCCACGTGCGCGAACACGCGACACGCCACCGCGACGCCCGACAGCCGCCCCGCGGCCTTCGCCACGATGCGCCCGCCGGCGATGCGCCCCCGCCCGCCGAGCGTCAGCGCGGTGCTGACGTCTCCCCGGTCGCCGAGGTCCTCCGCGAGCGCGGCCGCCAGCAGGTGCTCGGTATCGATGAAGTCGTCAACAAGGCGGGAGTGCTCAGGCGTGGAAGTCATGTGAAGGAATGTAACGCAGCGCCCCCGCCATGGGCGAGGGGATGGCCACGAGCCGAACTGCCCCGCCTCCACCAACCTCCGCCTGCAGCGACGGGCTGCAAGCGTCGGCATCCGTCGAGGCAGGTGCTCCATGAAGACGAGCTTTCGTTGCCGATGGGAGACTCACCGTTCAGTGCGTGCGCAGGGCTTGCCATCGGCCTCGCAGGGTCGGTCCCACGCCCGGAACCGTGTGAAGATCGCCAGGCTGCAGGCGCCCGCCTGCCGCGACGCGGGCCGCCTCGAGCCTCCCCGCCAGCACCGGCCCGACTCCCGGAAGCAGCCGGAAGTCCTCGCCAGCCAGACTCTCGATGTCCAGCGGGATGGACTCGCCCAGCGTCCACACGTCCGGCGGCGGCTGCGCCGCGAGATGGGCACGCACCAGCGCCAGCGCCCCGATGAGCAGCAGCCCGGCGCCACTCCACCGTCGCGCGCGCGCTGCCTCGACATGGAGGTCTTCACCGCCGAACCCCCGGTCGCGGTCACCGCCGCCGACGGTGCCCGTGCCCGTGCCCGTGCCCGTGCTGGTGCCCGTGCTGGTACTGGTGCCGGTGACGTCGACTCTGTCGCCGCGCCTGGCCACCACCTTTTCGTGCGTTCCCATGCCTCCCACGACGGCGCCGCGCGGAAGGCGTTACATCGCCGCCGTCGCGAGGACGCGAGCACGCAGGCACGCAGGCACGCAGGCACGCGACTGCGCGACTGCGCGAGGGCGCGACGGCGCGGCCGCGCGGCCCGGCGCTCAGGGCAGCGGGAGGAGCACGCCTTCCAGCGATCCGTCGGCCAGCGAGTACTCCATGCCGGCATGGCCCGGTGAACCCAGGGACACGAACTGCGCGAAGACGCCGCGCGCCGGGACCGCCGTGTTGAACGAGACGCGCATGAGCTGCTCGAGGCGGCCGCTCTCCGGCATGGTCACTGCCAGCGACTCGTGCTGCCTGACCACGTCGCACTGGAAATAGGAGAGACGCTCGGCCATCGGCTCCAGCACCGTGAGCAGGCTGACGACGACGTAGCCTTCCGCCCCCGGCGCCCCCGCCAGGTCGAGCTGAAGGATCGAGCCGCCGAAGAATCTGTTCGCGCGCAGCGTGACGCTCGGGAGCCGCACGCGCTCGAGCCGGCTGCTGGCGTCCGACGACGGCGGGGCGCCGTCCAGCACCACGCCGGAGAGCCGCACCTGCGAATCGGAGGCCAGCGTGAGGGCCGGCTCGCCGCCGCCGCCACCCCACGTCAGCCCTGCCGCCGACGTGCCGACGAGCCGCGAGCGCAGCAGCTTGATCCCCGGCGCCCCGCGGGCGCCGCGCGCCGCGGCGGCCTCGCGCGGCGCCTCGCTGCCTCGCACGGTGCATTCGTTGAGCAGCAGCAGCGCGTCGGAGCCGGTGAGCGCGGGTTCAGCCGGTCGGCTGCCGGCCGGATCGATGGACTCTCCCGCGAAGGCGGTGCGCAGGGCGAAGAGCGTCGCGTCGCGCACATTCACCGTGCCGTTCACGCGACAGCCCAGCAGTTCGAGCCGCCCCCAGCGCTGCACGCTCAGCGCGCCGTGCGGGAAGTGCACCGACTGCAACTGCAGCAGCCCGGCCCCGCCGTGCACGCTGAGCGACGAGGCCAGCTCGATCGGGTCGGAACCGAGGGCCAGCAGGCACGCGCGCTGCCCCTCCTCCAACCCGGTGACCTCCACCGGAGAGCGGACGCGCACCGGCCCGCCGGAGAGCGCGGCGAGGAGCAGCGGCTTGCGCAGCACGAAGCCGTCGTACTCGCCGGGCCGCAGCACGACGCGGCTGCCGGGCGGCGCGGCATCGAGCGCCGACTGCACGTCGCGGAAGGTCGGGCCGTTCGCCCCGGCTCCAGCCTCGGCATCTGCATCGGCATCCACGACATACGCGCCCTGCACCCAGTTCAGTTCCTCGGCCAGCGGCGCCTCCTGCGGCGGCGGCACCGAGGCCAGCACGCACACCGCGAGGCCCGCCATCGCCAGCAGCGCGACGAGATCGGCACGCCCCGGTTGGTCCGCGGTCGCGCGCCGCCGCGCGAGGCACCACGCGCCGAGGATGGCGGCGGCGAGGCCGCCGAGCAGGAAGCCGCGCGCCACGCCGGGCGGCGAGTAGACGAGGCGCAGGTGGAAGTTGCCCGGCGGCAGCGGCAGCGCCAGCAGGTGGTCGCGATTGGTGAGGTCCTGCTCCACGAAGTCCGGCAGGTCGCCTTCCGCGCGCCAGCCGCCGAAGTAGTTCTGGTTCACCATGAGCACGTCGGGCTCCGAGAGCTGCGCCGACACGGTGATCACGTTGGGCGTGATCTCGGCCAGCACGGCCCCGTGCTCCGCAAGCAGGTACACCTCGCCGCGGTAGCCCGGCTCGCCGACGGCGCGCACCACCGGCGGCGTCGGAATGTCCGACATGCCCTGCGGATTGCCCACGTTGGCCAGCACGCTCTCATAGACCTCGCCGCCCCACTGCTCGGGCCGGCCCGCGACCTGCTCCTGCCGGAACGCCGCGCGGGCGGTCTGCCTCGGTGCGGGCTCCACGTTGAACGCATCGCGCGTGATCGACGCATTGACCAGCACGAGCGGCACGACGATCGCGGCCAGCACGACGGCCGAGCGCGGCTCGAGCTCGTCGTCGGTGCGTCGCAACCTCTCGCGCACCCACGACTCGAACTGCTGGAAGCCGTGCCCTGCCAGCAGCGCGATGGAGAAGGTGGCCAGCGCCAGTTGGCGCTCGGGAAAGCGCATCGAACCGAACACCGGCAGCCGGTGCAGCGCCGCCCACAGGCTGGGTGTCGCGCCGTCGCCCATCGAGAGCCAGCCGAAGAAGACGCCTGCGAGCAGCCAGCCCCACGTGCGGCGCCAGTTGCGCAGGCCCAGCGCCGCAAAGAGCAGCGCGAGCGGCCCGATGAACGCGCCGGCGTAGACCCAGTAGGCCCCGGCGCCCGGCGTCAGCACGAAGGCGCTCTGCGGCGTGGACAGGTCGGGCAGCTCCGGGTCGAGCCACGCACGCAGCATGAGCTCCGTCGACAGACCGCTCTTCTCGGCCGCGACGGGCCGCGGATACTGCGACCACACGTCGGCCACGGGCAGCAGGCGCGGCGCGCCCAGCGCCACGGCGCACAGCAGCGCGGCGCCGAGCAGCAGCAGCGGCCGCAGGCTGCGCAGCGATGCCGACTCCGCCGACGCGTCGATGAGGAAGTAAAGCGGGAAGAACACGAAGTGATAGACCGCGCCGCACAGCAGCAGGCCCGCGGTGAGCAGAGCGGCCAGCGCCAGCCAGCGCAGGTCGGCGCGCGCCCGGCGCAGCGAATAGAGAATCCAGGGCAGCAGCGCGAAGGCGAAGAGGTAATTGGGCAGGCCGCCGCGGACATGCAGCGGAAAGATGCTGGACCCGAAGAAGACGAGCGCCGGCACCAGGCGCGCCAGCCCGCGCAGCCGCAACTGCCCGGCCAGCGCATACATGCCGAGACAGCCGGCGAGGAAGATCGGCAGCAGCAGCAGCTTGAATGCGGCCAGCACGCCGACGGCCAGCGCGATCGGCGTCACGGGCGAGAGCAGCATCGACTGCGCCTGCCCGAAGCTCGGCTGCCCGCCGCGCCGCCACGGCGCCCACAGCGGGAACTGCTCCCACGTGGTGATCGAGCTGACCTCGGCCTGCGACTGCGAGAGGAAGAAGTTCCAGTCCTGCCCGCCGATGCGGTTCCAGCCGGTGTCGTAGGCATTGAAAAGCAGCGCGAGTCCGAGCGCCCCGAAGAGCAGCCAGGCGAGCTTCATGGCCGCACCCCGCGAAGCTCGAGCATCACCGCGTCGGGAAGCGAGAGCTGATAGCCGCCGTCCGCGCCCGTCTCGGAAGCGAATTGCACGAAGACCTCGTTGCCGGGGCGGCGCATCGCGGAAGAAATCTGCACGCGCTGCGAGAGCTGTCCCGACGCGGGCAGCGTCACCGAGATCCGCCTGCTCTGACGCGGGTCGCTGATCAGCACGCCGCCCTCCGGCAGCGCGCCGGGCACGACGGGCACGTCCAGCACCTGACTGCTGCTGCTGAGCAGCACGAAGCCGCTGCTCCGGGGCCGCCCCGCCAGCTCGAGCAGCAGCTTGCCGCCGCCGTAGCGGCTCTCGACGAGGTGAATCTCCGGAGGCACGCCGGCGGCGAGCGTCAACGTGCTGCCCGGTTCGACGAGCGCATGCGCCGCATCGTCGCCGAGGCCGGAGAGCACGGCACGCGCGCCGCGCTGCAGCAGCAGCGGCAGGCTTCCCGCGGCGAAGAGTCTGCCGTCGCCGCCCGCGTCATCCGGGGCATCACCGCTGACTCCGGCGAAAAGCGAACCGCCGCGCAGGCACACCGTCGCGGGGCAACCCGCACCGCCCGCGAGGAGTCCGTCGCGCAGCACCAGCGTGGAGGTCAGTGCGTCGATGGCCGCGAGCCCCGGCGCGCCGCTCACCTCGCAGCGCAGCAGGCTCGCTCCGCTCGAGCGCAGCGTCACCGCGCCGGAGCGCACGCCGAGCAGCGCCACGCGCAGGCAGCGCGCCGCTTCGAAGGATGCCGCGCCGGCCAGCGGCTCGAGTTCCACGTGCTGCAGCAGCAGGCCGCCCGCGCAGTCCCGCGCCACGAAGCCCGCACGCAGGCGCAGCTCGCCGCCTGACAGCGCCAGCAGGGCGACGCGCTGCGTCGCCGGCAGCGCATCGAGCGTGACCGGCCCCTCCACCGCCACGCTGCCGCCGGGCAGGGCGGCAAGGATCACGCCACGCGGAATGGAGAAGCCCGCATAGCGACCGGGAGGCAGCAGCAGCAACGCGCCGGCCCGCGCGGCGTCGAGCGTCGGCTGCAGATCGAGCACGCCGTTCGGCGCCGCGGGCGCCTCGACGACCGTTCCGGCGGCGAGCCACGCGGCGGCTTCGCCTCCCGTTCGTGCCAGCGAACCCGGCGAACCCGGCGCGGTCGGCATCGCCCAGGAACCCGCGACGGACAGCGCGAGGGCGCCGAACGCGCCGAAGGCCAGCCACTCCGGAGCCGCCGGCACGCTGAGCGCCGACGGCGCCGCGCCGCGACGCGCCCACAGCCAGGCGCCTCCGAGCGCCAACCCGAGCGCCCCGATGAGCATCCCGCGCCACGCACCCGGCGGATCGAAGACGAAGGCGAGGCGCATGCGTCCCGCAGGCACCGGCACCGCAATCAGCCCGTCGTGATCCTGCGCCTTCCCGACGTGCCCGTCGCCCGTCGCAGATTCCGAAAGCACCTCCACGCGCCAACCCGGAAACCAGCTTTGATTCACCACGAGCAAGTCGTCGACCGGCGTCGTCAGAGCGACCTCGATGCGGTTGGGCGTCAGGCTGCTGGACACCTCGGCCCCGCGCGGGCCCCGTCCGGCCAGCGCGTCCGCGAGCAGGTAGACCTCGCCGTGGTAGTCGGGCGCATCGTCCGTCGCCACGGCAAGCTGCGTGGGAATGTCCGTCGCGGCCATCGGATTGCCGACGTTGGCGCGCACGCTCTCGAAGGCCTCGCCCAACCATTGTTCGGGGCGCGCCGGCACGGTGCGCTGCCGGAACTCCGGCTCGAAGCGCACGTCCGGCGTCGGCGTCACGGTGAAGGCAAGCGCTGACAGGGGCGCATTCACGACGAGCATCGGCACGACGAGCAGCGCGAGCAGTCCGACGGCAAGCACGCCGCGCGATCGGCCGGCGCGCGCGAGCCAGAGTTCCACTCGCTCCCAGCCGAAGCCCGCGAGCAGCGCGAGGCAGAAGGTCGTCAACAGCATGAGACGCGACGGCACGTGCATGGACGTGATGCCGGGCAGCTTGTGCAGCACGTCCCACAGGCTCGGATGAACGCCCGAACCGAAGGCAGCCCAGAGACAGGTGGCGCCTGCGAGCAGCCAGCCGAGCGCGCGACGGCCGCCGGCCAGCACGCCCAGCGCCGCGAGCGCCAGGGCGAGCGGGCCGATCCACGCGCCGATGTAGGGCCAGTACACCGCGGATTCGCCGGTGACGAGGAAGCTGCCGTTGGGCGTCGAGAGATCGGGCCACTCGGTGGAGAGCCATGCGGGCCACACGAGCGACGGCGGCAGGAAGTAGCCCGTGGCGGCCATCTCCCGCGGATGCTCGGCGTGCACCTCGAACAGCGGCACGATGCGCGGCGCCGCGAGCACGACGCCGACCAGCAGCGCAACGCCCGCCAGCAGGAGCGGTCGAACGCGACGCTCGATCACCGAGGCGCACGCTCCGTCGAGCATGAGCAGCACCGGGAAAAGCGTGAACCAGAAGATCGCCCCGCAGAAGAGCAGCCCCGCATCGAGCAGGCCGGCGAGGAGCAGCCAGCGCAGGTCGTGCCGTGCGCGCCGCAGCGCCCAGAGCAACCACGGCAGAATGGCGAGTGCGCACAGCCAGTTGGGCAGGCCGGCCAGCACGTAGAGCGGCACGACGCTGCTGCAGAAGAAGACGAGCGCGGGCACCAGTCGCGCGCGCCCCGCAAGGCCCAGCTCTCCCGCAAGCGCCACCATGCCCAGCGCACCGGCGACGTAGACGGGCAGCAGCAGCAGCTTGAAGGCGAGGAGCGTGCCGACGGCGAGCGCCAGCAGCGTGACCGGCGACAGGAACATCGACTCGGGCTGCGCGAAGCAGACCTGACCGCCGTGCCGCCACGGCGACCAGAGCGGAAACTGCCCGTAGTGCACGAGGCTCGTGATCTCGGCCTCGGTCTGGCCGAGAAACCAGTTCCAGTCCTTGGCCCCGAGATTTTCCGGCGAACGCCACGTCCCGGCCAGCAGCACGGCCCCGAGCAGGACGAAGAGAGCGCTCGCTCGCTTCACGCCGGCGGCCGGTCAGGCCCCAACCGGTTGAAGTACAGCGTGAACACCGCATTGAGGCGCTCGTTGAACGTGGCCTCGTCGGTCACGCGCACCGGAGCGCCGGCGCCGTCCTTGTCGTTGCCGACCTGGACATGGAAGCCGCCGGCATCCAGCGACAACGTGGCCAGATCCTCGTCGGCGACGCGATAGCGCAGGCGACCATTGTCCGAGTTCTCGGAGACATGGCTCGAGAGCGACCGGATGCTGTCGCGAGCACGGAGAAAGTAGCTGCGGGAAAGATCAGGCGTGGCGGAATCCTCGTCGATGAGCTGCAACTCGTCTCCCGAAGGCCGCGCGGTGGCCGCGAGCCGCGCCGCACCGGCGGTCTGCCCGTCCGGCGCCAGGCGAGGCGCGGCCTGCGCCGGCGCCGCCGCCCGCGCCGGAGTCGATCCCGAAGCCATGCTCAGCGAGGTGCTCGATGCGAGGCCGGGCGTCAAGCCCGATGCGATGCCCGATGCCATGCCCGATGCCATGCCCGATGCCATGCCCGATGCGATGCCGGGCGACAAACTCGGTGCGGCGCCGGATGCGATGCCGGGCGTCAGGCTCGGCGCGATGCTCGGCGGCGCGGCCTTGTCGCTGCTGCGCCAGGCGCTCGCCACCGAGGTCGGCCCCGACGTGCGGTGGAAGCTCGCGAGGTCGAGCACCTGCTGGCCGTTGTTGCCGGTGACGACGCGATACTCCAGCGCGTGCACCTCGACGCCGGACATCATGTCCAGCAGCGCGGAGGCATCGTCGGCGAAGCGACTGCCGAGCAGCACGAAGCGCGGACGCAGCGTTGCGTCGAGGCCCTTCTCGCCGTAGAGACGCGCGAGCAGGTAGCGGCCGCGCTGCAGACCGGCGACGACGGCCGCCATGCGCCCGAGCTCCGGCCCGATCTCGCCCTTGCAGAACAGCACGACGACGGGATAGCCGAGCGCATCGCGCAGCAGCGCGTCCACTTCCACGGACTCGTCCAGCGGCAGGCGCCGGTCGAGCACGACGAGTCCGTTCTCGAGACGGGAGGGCTGCTCGAGCAGCAGCTCGAGTGCGGACTCCTTGCCGGAATGTGTCGCCATGCCCGAACCTGCCCGCGCTCTCGCGGAGGACGCGGAAGGACCCGCGCCGGCCGTGCCGGCTTCGTGGTTCCCTCGCTCGGGGTAGTGTAGAACGGATCCCGCGCGTCGGGCGGGGAGCCCGGCGGCCAGCCCCCGATCCTCGGCAGGAAGGTCGCCTTGTCCGACGTTTTCGCGCGATTCCGTGGTGATTTCCCAGTCGCGGAATTGTGGATCTACTTCAATCACGCTGCGGTCTCCCCGGTGTCTCGTCCCGTGCAGGCTGCCGTGGCGGAGTTTCTCGCGGACGCCAGTCGGCAGGGCTCGACCGGCTTCCTGGCGTGGCTGGCCCGGCGCGAGAGCGCACGCCGCCGTGCCGCTGCGCTCCTCGGTGCCGAACCTGGTGAAGTCGCATTCACGACCAGCACCTCCCAGGGATTGCTCATGGTTGCCGAGGGCCTCCGCCTGGAGCCTGGCGATCAGATCGTTGTGGTCGAAGATGACTTCCCGGCCAACCAGATTCCATGGTTTCGTCAGCGCCGTCGCGGAGTCGAGATCGTCGTCGTGCCGCGCCGCGACGGCCGCGTGAGCGTCGAAGCGCTGCTCGGCGCGATCACGCCGCGCACGCGACTGCTCGCCATCCCCTGGGTGCTCTACGACACGGGCTTCCGCATCGACCTGGCGGCGCTCGCCGCCGGACTCGCCAAAGTGAACGCCGCGCGCACGCCGTGGGCAGGCAGCACGCAGCCGGAGGGCGGCGCCGGCGCCGGAGAGCGTGCCGATCACGGCGCCTCGACGAGCACCAGCACGCACGCCGCCATCCCCATCGAGCCCATCGCGCACGGCAGCGTCGCTGCCGGACTTTCCACAGGCTTCGACACCGTCGCTGCTGTCGGTGGTATCACGGAAGCCCCGCGCGAAAGCAGCTCCCTGCCGAGCGCGCCTTCGAGCTCAAGCGCTTTTCCAGGCGCGACTTCCGGCCGCGCGGATCCGGACCGTCGCGTCCTGCTGTGCGTGGACGTGATCCAGGGGCTCGGCGCTTTTCCACTGGATGTCCACATGTCCGGCATCGACTTCCTCTCGGCCGACTCGCACAAGTGGATGCTCGGCCTGGAGGGCATCGGCGTCTTCTATTGCCGGCGCGAACTCATCGGCGTGCTCGACAGTCCGTTGACCTCGTGGTGGAGCCTGGCCGAGCCCTTCGCCCGATGGACGCCCGACGCGCCGCTGCACGCCGACGCGCGCCGCTTCGAGTATGCCTGCCTCCCCACCGCCTGCCTCTACGGGCTGGATGCCGCCCTCGGCATGCTCCTGGAAGTCGGCACGGAGCAGATCGGCACGCGCATTCTGGAGCTGACCGACCAGCTCGCCGCCGGCCTCCGGCACCGCGGCTGGAGCATCCACACGCCGATGGCGGCGTTGCCGGGCCCGGTCGGCGGGCTCCGCCAGGCTGTCGGGCGCGGCGAGGCCATCGGGCGCGGCCCGGTCACCGGGCGCAGCGAGGTCACCGGGCGCAGCGAGACCATCGGGCGCGGCCAGGCCGTCGGACACAGCGAGGTGCAGCGCGGCGAGCGCTCCGGGATTCTCTCCGCCAGCCATCCGCGGCTCCCGGCGATGGAGGTCGTGAGCCTGCTCGAGCAACGCGGCGTGTCGGTCACGGCGCGCGGTCCCGGCGTGCGCTTCTCGCCGCACGGCTGGAACACCGCGGACGAAGTGGACCGCCTGCTCGAACGCCTGCCGTGATCCTGCTCACCGGGCTGCTCATCGTCGTGGGCATGGGGCTGTCCGGCCTGCTGCTCTGGCGCTGGGTGTCGCCGCGGCTGTCGGGCCTGCACGCGGAGAACACGGTCACGTTCACCGGCTGGGCGGCCATCGCCGGGTACGCCGTGCAGTTCGCGGCGGCCATGTTGCTCGTCAAGCTGCTCCCCGCGTCGGACGACCTGGTCGACCGCCTCGCGCTGCAGGTCGGTGCGGCGGCCGTGGCGGCAGCGGTCGTGCTGGCCCTCATGGCGCGGCGGCCCGAGGGCGTGGCGGCGCTGGGATTGCGCGGGAGGCGCGGGCCCTCCGCCCTCGTGGTGGCGCTCGCGGCGTGGCTTGCCTTCTATCCCGTCTTCGTCGGCGTGGCCTGGCTCAACACGCAGGCGCTCACGGCGCTCGGCTACGAGGCCGCGCTGCAGGAGCCGCTGCGCCTCTTTCTCGCCGACCCGGAGGCGCGCACCTCGCCGCTCGCGTGGGGCTCCATCGTGTTGCTGCTGCCCGCCTTCGAGGAGCTGATCTTCCGCGGCGGCATCTACGGCGCGTTGCGGCGCACGCTGCATCCGGCGCTGGCGGTGGCGGCCTCGGCGCTGCTCTTCGGGCTGGCCCATGAACCGGTGGCCGCGGCGCCGGCCGCCGCGCTGGGCGTGATGCTCGCCATCCTCTACGAGCGCACCGGCAGCCTCGCCGCGCCGCTCGCCTTCCATGCGCTGCACAATGGCGTCACGCTGCTGGTGGCCACCCTCGCTCCCGGGATGCTGACATGAGTTCGACGCCGCTGCCCTCCGACGCCTTCTCCAACCCGCGCATGCTGCGCCGCGGCGATGCCTACGTCGCCTCGACCGCCGTCATCACCGACGACGTGCTGCTCGGCAGGGACGTCAGCGTCTGGTACGGCGCCGTGATCCGCGGCGACTGCGCGCGCATCAGCATCGGCGCGCTCACCAACGTGCAGGACGGCGCGGTGATCCACGCCGACACCGGCGTGCCCAACGACATCGGCGCGGGCATCACCATCGGGCACGGCGCGGTCGTGCACGGTCGGCGCGTCGGCGACGGCTGCCTCATCGGCATCAAGGCCGTGATCCTCGGCGGCGCGGACATCGGCGCAGGCTGCATCATCGCGGCCGGCGCCGTGGTGAAAGAGAATGCCGTCATCCCGCCGCGCTCGCTGCTGGCCGGCGTGCCGGCGAAAATCATGCGCCAGGTCAGCGACGCGGAGCTGGAACTGTTCCGCGGGCACGCGGCCCACTATCTGGAACTGGCCCGCGCTCACCTGCGGGGCTGAGAGCCGCCGGCTGCGGGAGCGGCGCCGGCGTGCCCCTCGGTGTCCGTGGGATTCGTGGGATTCGTGGGATTCGTGGGATTCGCGGGATTCGCGGGATTCGCGGGATTCGCGGGATTCGTGGGATTCGTGGCCTTCGCGGCCTTCGCGGCATTCGCCGCCTTCGCGGGAGTTGCGGTGTCCGCGGCGGGCGGCGGCTTGCGGGTGCCGTGCGTGTCGATCCAGTCGAAGAGGTCACTGCCGGGCACCTGGATCACGTGGCCCTGGCCCGGCACGACGAGCAACTCGGCGGTCACGCCTGCGGCGTGCAGTTCCGTGACGTTGCGCTCGCAGAGCGCGAGCCAGTCGGTGTCGTCGGCGCCGACGAGCATGCGCACCGGCACGTCGGCCAGCGCCGCGAGGGCCTCGGGCGGCCCTTCATGAGCGCCCGGCAGGACGAGCAGCGACGCGAGACGCTGCGGCGCCGCGAGCGCCAGGTGAAAGGCGCCCACGCCGCCGTTGCTCACGCCGGCCAGCGTCACGCGCGAGGCGTCGTAGGGAACCACGGCGTCGAGCCAGCCGAAGAGCGCCGCCGCGACGTCCGCGCCCTCCGTCTGCAGCGACTGGCCGAGGACCTCGGGCACGAGCAGCAGGTAGCCGCGGCCGCGCGCCTCGAAGTCCCAGTACAGCTCGCGGACCACCGCGCACATCTGCGCATTGCCCTGGCCGGGCGGCAGCGCGATGACGACGGGCAGGCGCGCATCGCCCGTCGGCATGTTCTCGGGCAGCACGACGGTGACCGGCAGCGCGTGGGCGTCGGCGCCGACGTGCAGTGTGATGCGGAAGGCACCGGGCTTGCCGTCGGGCGAAGGCTGCGTCGGGGGCCAGGCGGGCAGTGCCGCAGGAGCGGACGCGACGGGCGACCCGTGTGCCGCCGCGGTGTCGCGTGCTGCATCGGCGTGGGCTGCATCGGCGGCGTGAGCGGGATCAGCGGCGTCCTCGGCCGGGACCGGCGTGGCGGGCGGCACCGCGTTCTGCGCCCACGCCGTGCTGCTGACTGCAAGCAGCAGGGCCAGCACCCACGCTGCGGCGACGCACGCCTTCGCGGCTCGTGATGGCGCGGCTTTCACTTGCGTGGCTCGTGTCGCGCTGGAGTTGGCGGCTGGTCGCTGTCGGGCCATGCGGGTTTCCCGTGAGAGGAAGTCGTGTCGATGCCGGCGTCCGGTCCTGCGGGGAGCCGGCACGCGCGCGAGAAGCGATAACGATAGCGGGCGAAGGTGCGGTAGCCCCCATCGAACACGTGCCGCAGCAGCGGGGTCACCGAGAACAGGTACAGCGGATACGCCCACCAGATCCGCCGCAGGACGTGGCGGTAGACATCGGCGCCGCGCAAAGGCGTGCCGTCGGCGAGCAGCATGCGCAGATCGGACAGCAGATCCTCCGGCGATGCGCCGAGGCGCCGCACGACCCAAGCTGCCTGGAGCGGCGCGATGCAAAAGCCCCGCCTGCGCAGCGTCGGTGCCCAGAACGGGACCCAGCGGCGGCAGAATCCGCAGGAGTCGTCGTACAGCACCCAGCCGAGCGGTTCCGTTGCCCGCGCGCTCACGAGGGGATCCGCCCACCCTTGAACACTTTCACTTCCGAACCGTCGGCGAGGAACGCAGAGGCTGGCGGCGCCTGCAGGCACTCGACGAAGCGTGCGCCGTAGACGGTGGCCACATCACACTCGAGTCGCGCCGTCACGGCGGGGCTCACCCTCCAGCGCGGATGCTCGACCCGGTACTCGGTGGTGTGCCCGCCGCGCCGCCGCGCGTAACCCCAGGAGTGTTCCGTGATGAACTCCGCAGCGCTGCCCGCCGCGACGTCGCGCGGCTCGCCCTCGAGCGTGAGCTCGATGCGGTGCTCGCGTCCGCGCCACCACCAGGCATACGACACCGATTGCGGAAACACCGCGGCGCCCCCGACGGGTTCGATGCAGTGCCGCATGCGCGTCGCGACGTAGTTCTCGCCGTAGAGCGCCCGCGCCGTCCACGCGATCGCGGCGCGCGGAACGATCTCCTTCACGAAGACGACCGCGCGTCGCCACTCGTCACCGACCTTCCGCCGCACGTAGAAACGCAGATTCACTTCGTCGAAGTTGCGGTGAAAGGGGATCGCGACACCGAGCACGCGCGTGTCGAGAAAACGGAACCCGACGATGCTCACGAAGCTCCGGCCCTGCCATGAATCCAGCTCCGTGCCCGCGGGCACGAAGGGCTGCAGCACGTCAGGCCCGATCTCGAAGTTCAGCATCGCCAGATGCCGCCACTGCGCGGTCAGGAACGGTGACTCAGCCGCGCTCATGCGGACTCCTGTGCAGCGTCGCGCCTGAGCGTGAAGTCCGTCGCCGCCCTTCAGCTTCAGGCCGAGGATCTGCGCCATGTGTTGCTCCGCCATCGATCGAAAGGACGGCTGGCGATCGAAAGGACGGCTGGCGAGGGGACGGATGGTCGGCTCTGGCCCGCGGACACTACCACCCGCCCGCGCACCTCTGCCATCAGAGGTTCTGCCGGGCCATGGACACTGCTTGTCCACGGTCGCCCGGGATTCTCACGCCCGACGCCCGGGTCCTTCCTCAGTCGCAGGGGAACCCGAGAAGGGGTGGACTGCTGCCCGTCGGGCCCGGGCGTCACTCGCCGCACTCAGCGATGCGTTGCCACGATGGCCGCAGCCGTGGCGCCGACGCTCGCCCGCAGCGACGTCGGCTCGAGCACTTCCACGCGGCCGCCGTGGCGCAGCACCTGGCGCTCGATCTCGAAGAGCGCAGCCGTGGTGAAGCTCACGACCACGCCTCCATCCGTCTGCCGCTCGACGCGCTGCCCGGATGCCCGAAGCGCGCGATTGTGTCCGACGCGCCGGCCGAAGGCGACAGGCCCGTGCTCGGCCCGCGGGGCGGGACGCGTCGCAGCGCTGCGCATTCCGGCGCCTCGGCGCGGCGCCGGGTTCAAGCCGGCGCACACCGCCGGCCGAAAGAACGGGTCCGCCTCACCGGGGCAGCAGGGCTGCCGACAGTCCGCGTTCTCATTCTCTACAGGACCTCGGCCGCTTGCTTCGAGCGGCCGTCGCAACGCAGTGAACAACCACCGGCGCAACCCGCAGGCTCCGCACGACGGGGATGATGCTTCAGCCAACGGCTCGGGAGCGCCCGCGCGTCGGCCGCGCCGCCCGCGCAAGCCCGGCGCGTGGAACTACGCCGCCGTGGACGACTTCAAGGCGCCCGAGGCGTGGCGCCTCTTCCGCATCATGGGCGAGTTCGTGGAGGCCACGGAGCGCCTGGAAACCTGCCGCCCCGCCGTGACCATCTTCGGCTCGGCGCGCACGAAGCCCGATCACCCCACCTACCTCCAGGCGCAGGCGCTGGCCCGCGGCCTCTCGCAGACGGGCTTCAACGTCATCACCGGCGGCGGGCCCGGCATCATGGAGGCCGCCAACAAGGGCGCGCTCGAGGGCCGCAGTCTGTCCATCGGCCTGAACATCACGCTGCCCGACGAGCAGGACCCCAACGACTACCAGGATGTCGTCCTGCAGTTCCGCTACTTCTTCGTGCGCAAGGTGATGTTCGTGAAGTACTCGTGCGGCTTCTGCATCTTCCCGGGCGGATTCGGAACCTTTGACGAACTGTTCGAGGCGATTACCCTCATACAGACCGGCAAGATCGCGCCCTTCCCGGTGGTGCTCGTCGGCACGGCCTTCTGGACTCCCGTGGTCGAGCTCATGCGCACCAACATGCTGGCGCACGGACTGATCTCGGCCGAGGATCTGAACCTCGTCCACGTGACCGATGATGTCAACGACGCGATCCGCCGCATCTCCCGGGCCTGGGAGGACAAGTCATTCCTGCGCGGCCGGCATGCCGGCTGACGCTGACGCGCTCTGGGATGGCGCCGAAGCGCGCGGATCAGGTGCGGATCTTGTTGAGCCGCTTGCGCCGCTGCTTCTGGCTCGCGGGCCGCTTGCCGTGGTTGGCCTTCTTCATCTTGCGGTTGTTCTTCGCCATGACGGCCTTCCGGGGCAGGGGCACGACCGGCGCCGGGCTGGCAGCGGTCCGCTGGAGTTCGATGCTGGGAAAAATGGAGGGGCGGATTCTAGCGGCACGGGGCGCGGATCCCAAACTGCCGACGGCTCCCGCCCCGGTCGGGACGCCCCGGCGGCTCGGTGGCAGCGCCTGACTCGCCTGACCGCCCGGGCGAACTCGTGCTTCGCCGCCTCAGTGCTCGTGCTGGCGCTGATGGCGATCAGCACCAACGCTCGCTGTCAGGAGGCTCCCGGACCGGAGTCGGTGCCAGAGGCTGCACCTGCGCCAGACGCATCGCAGGAAGCCGAGGCCCCAGCGGCGAAGGACCCGCGCACCCAGGAGGAGAAGGATGCCGCGCGGGCGGCCAAGGCGGCCGCCGCTGCCTCCGGCGCGGCGCATGCGCCGGCGGCGCCGGCCTCACAGGCCGAATCGCGGCCCAGGCTCGAAGCGGCACGCGCGGCCAAGGCCGCCGCCTCGGCCGAGCAAGTCCTTGGCGGCCAGGTGCCCGAGGGTCAGGCCGCCGCGGCAGCCAAGCCTCCGGCCGGGCAGGACGCGGATGCGCAGCTTGCCGCCCCCATTTCAACGGCCGCCAGGGCCTATGCCGTCAAAGCGCGCGAAGTGCTCGCGCTCGAACTGCAGGTTCAGGAGTTCGAGGCCAACTCGCTGGGCCTCGAGGATCCGGAGACGCTCCACGGCTACCGCAAGACGCGCCGCCTCCGCATCGAGCAGGACCGGACCAGTCATGCGATCGCCGGACAATTCTCGATCAAGCCGCTGGCGATGCCCGACCCGGCCCAGGCGCCCGGCACCGCGCCTGCCGCACTGAAATTCTACGCAGCCCTGCTGCGCGCCTACGAATCCACGCGCGACACGAAGCCGCTGGAAAAAATGCAGCAGTTCAATCAGAGCTTCCTGAAGTCGGAGGACTGGGCGGCGCGCGACCGTGCCGTCGGCATCCGCGACGAACTGACGGATCGCGGCGCGATGTTCACCACGCTCACGCACCGGGCGTGGGATCTCCGCCGCGGCACGCTGGATGAGGGCACGATCCCCGATCTCATCGCCATGCTGCACGAGCAGGTCCCCGAGCCCGCGGCGGAAGCGAGCGACCTCGCGGTGCTCGTGCTCTCCAACCCCGAGCTCCGCACGCGCGTCATGACGGAGATCGTGGGCCTCCTGGCCGTGCCGCTGCAGGCCGCCGCGCCGCTGCCGCCTGCCGAGGAGCTGACCGGGCAGGTCGTCGCCCTGCAGTCGGAGCTCCTGGAGAAGGCGGACCTGAGCAAGGTCGCGGAGCAGGACACGCAGCTCGGCGAAGAGCTCGACAAGGTGAATGCCGAGTTGATCGCGTCGCCCAGCAAGGCGGCGCTCGAGAAGAAGGTGAAGATCGTGTCGCGCCGCGCCGAGCTCGAGCAGCAGTGGTACACGACCGACCCCGACCCCGAGACCTTCGACGCACTCGCCGACGCGCAGGAGCAGCTCATCCGGCGGCGCATCCTGGACCTCGACACGATGGGCGCACTGTTCGGCGCCCGGCTCGACGGCATCGTCGGCGAACGCGAGGACGTCGACGACTCGGCGTGGTCGCGCTGGCAGCTGCTGCAGTCGCAGCGCGAACTGCTCCTGGCGCTGGAGGCCGCGAAGCCCACCGCCACGCCGCTCGACAACGTGGTGCCACCGCCGATCTACGGCATCGACCTGCTCGAGAAGGCCAAGGCCAAACAGGCCGCGAAATCCAAGGCCATCGGCAAGCCCAAGGGCCTTGGCACCTTCAAGGGCAAGTCGGCGCCCAAGCCCAAGGCCGCGCCCAAGGCGGCCCCCAAGCCCAAGAAGAAGAAGGGCAGCCCCTACTGAATCGAGCCCCGGCGGGTCGCGGCGTCGCGCGCTTCAGCGCGCCGCTGCGGAGACGCTGCCATCCGTCGCGGAGTCGGGCGCGACGTCCGGCTCAGCGTGGTAGCTGTTGTAGGTCTCGCGCGGGATGTAGTTCTCGAGATAGCTGAAGTCGCCCGCGCTCTTGATCAGGTTGCGCGCGATGACCATGCGCTGGATCTGGTTGGTGCCCTCGTAGATCTGCGTGATCTTCGCGTCGCGCATGTACTTCTCGATCGGATAGTCCTTCATGTAGCCGTAGCCGCCGAAGATCTGCACCGCGTCGGTGGTGACCTCCATGGCGACGTCGGTCGCGAAGCTCTTGCACATCGCGGCGAGGCGGTTGATGGAGGCCTCGTCCTTGAGGTCCACCGCCGTGGCGGCGCGATAGACCAGCCCGCGCGCGGCCTCCACCTTGGCAGCCATCGAGCCGAGCATGTCCTGGATGGTGCCCATGCTCGCCAGGTTCTGCCCGAACTGCTGGCGGCGCAGCGCGTAGGTCACGGCGTATTCCAGTGCGCCCTGCGCCAGCCCGAGGCCCTGTGCGGCGACGCCCGGCCGCGCGAAATCCAGCGTGTTCATCGCGTGGCGGAAGCCCATGCCGGGACGGCCGCCGAGCAGCGCGGAAGCCGGCACGCGCACGTTGTCGAAGTGCGTCTCGACGACGGGCACGGCGCGGATGCCCATCTTGTCCTCGATCTTCTTGACGCTGAAACCGGGCGTGCCCTTCTCCACCATGAGCGCACTGATGCGGCGACTCTTGCTGGTGGCGTCGGTGACGGCGAAGACGGTGTAGATCGAGGCCACACCGCCGTTCGTGGTCCACTTCTTTTCGCCGTTGATGATGTATTCGTCGCTGCCGCCGGCGCCGGTGCCCTTGGAGAGGCGCGCCTGGCAGCGCATGCCGCCCGCATCGCTGCCCGCGAACTTCTCGGAGAGACAGAAGGCGATCATCTTCTCGCCCTTCGCGATCTGCGGCAGGTAGTGCTTCTTCTGCTCTTCCGTGCCGCCGACGAGGATCGGGAAGCTGCCCAGCGCGTTGACCGCGTACGCGACGCCGGTCGCACCGCACGCCCGCGACAACTCCTCGACGACGAGGCACAGCGCGACGATGCCCGCGCCGTGGCCGCCGTACTCCTTGGGAATCCATACGCCGAGCAGCCCGCTCTCGATGTAGGCGCGGCGCAACTCCTCCGGATACTCCTGCACCTCGTCGAAATGCTTCGCGATGGGCCGCACGACTTCCTCGGCGACCTTGTGCGCGACGGCCTGCCAGTGGCGGGCTTCGTCGGTGATCACGATGGCGGACATGGCAGGCTCCGATGAGTGCGCGGCGCGCGGGCCGCGGCCACTGCTGGAAATCGTGGTGATCTGCGGCAGCACCGCCCGGCGCCACCGGCGCAGCCGACGCGCCAGGACCGGGAGCATAACGACGGCCGGCGCCGCGGGCGACGGGGCTGTTGCGTGCTCTGGCCAGCATCGGTCTCGGATGGTGTGATCAGGCCATCAGTCCGGCCCGCCACAGCCGGCTTCACGGAGGCACCGTCCAGATCATGAGTTGTTTCCAGCACCAGCAACGCGAGGCCGTCCGCTGCTGCAAGTCATGCCTGCGCGGCGTGTGCGCGGCCTGCGCCGTGGAGTTCGAAAAGGGTCTCGCGTGCCGCGGGCGCTGCGAGGGGGACCGCATGACGGCACAGGAAGCCGGAGCGAAGGGGACGAGCGCGTGACGAGGCGCCCGAACCCCGACGAATACGCGCCGTTCTACGCCGGCTACATCGGCCGCGTGCCGGAGGCGGAGATCCTGCCGGTGCTTGCCGCGCAGCTCGAGACGCTCCGGCGCCTGCCCGCGCTCGTGTCGCCGGCGCGCGAGAGCTTCGCCTACGCGCCGGGCAAGTGGAGCATCCGCCAGCTCGTCGGTCATCTCGGCGACGGCGAGCGCGTATTCGGCTTCCGGGCCTTCGCCTTCAGCCACGGCGACGCCACGCCGCTGCCGGGTTTCGACGAGAACGCCTACGTGTCCGCCGCGCGTTCGCACGTCACGCCGCTGACCGATCTCGTCGATGAGCTGGTCTTCCTGCGCGAGGCCAACCTGCGCATGCTGCGCGCGCTCGACGACGCGACGTGGACCGCGCGCGGCCTCGCGAACGGCCACGCCATCAGCGTGCGCGCGCTGGCCTTCATCATGGCGGGTCACGTGCGGCATCATCTGGACACGCTGCGCACTCGCTACGACGTCAAGCTCCCGCTCTGAGGGCAGGTGATGGACGCACACACCGCGCTCGGCACGGCCCACCTCCGCGTCGCGCGCCCCACCGACGACCTCGCCGCGCTGCTCGCCTTCTACCGGGACGGCCTCGGCTTCGAGCTGCTCTCGGAGTTCCGCGACCACGATGGTTTCGACGGCCTCATGCTCGGCCACCGCGACGCGGGATATCACCTGGAGTTCACGCGCCATGCCGGGCACGTGGCCGGCCGCGCTCCCGGGCCGGAGCACCTGCTGGTCTTCTACCTGCCCGACGCGGCGCAGTGGTCCGCCGCCGTGGCACGCATGGAGCAAGCAGGCCACAAGCCGGTGCCGTCGCTCAATCCCTACTGGGACAGGCGCGGCCGCACCTACGAAGATCCGGATGGCTACCGTGTCGTGCTCCAGCACGAGGCCGCATGAAGCTCGCACTCGACGACGCCCGCACGCTGCTGCAGCGCACGCCGCGCACCCTGCACGCGCTGCTCGACGACCTCCCGCCCGACTGGGCGGAGGCGACCGAAGGCCCGGACACGTGGAGCCCCACCGGCGTCCTCGGGCACCTGATCCACGGCGAGCGCAGCGACTGGATTCCTCGGGTGCGGATCATTCTGGCGCGCGGCGCCGCCCCCCGCTTCGCTCCCGTCGATCGCTTCGCTCACGTCCATGAAAGCGCGGGGAAGTCCCTGCCCGTGCTGCTGGAGGACTTCGCGCGCCTGCGCGCGGACAACCTCGTCGCGCTCGACGGCTTCGACCTCTCGGACGCGCAGCTGGACCTGCCGGGCGAACACCCCGCCTTCGGCACCGTCACGCTGCGCCAGCTGCTGGCCACGTGGGTCGCGCACGATCTCGGCCACGTGGCGCAGGTGGCCCGCGTCCTCGCGAAGCAGTATCGCGACGCCGTCGGCCCGTGGCGCGCCTATCTGCCGATCATGGATCGCTGAGCCCGGCCGGCCCGCTCCGGTGTGCCGGTGTGCCGGTGTGCCGGTGTGCCGCTGCGCGGCCCTTCGATCGATCCGCCGTGTCGCCCTATCGTGCGGCTGCCTGCGAAGCGATGATCGCCGCATGGTGTCGGAGGTGCGATGAGTCATTACGGTCTGAAACAGGTGGCGCCCGGCCGCTTCCGGGTGGAGTGCCCCTATCGAGGCATGGACCTGCTGCGGCACGGCATGTACTCGCGCGGCATGGCGTTCACGCTGGCGGAACGCGCCGCGTTCGGGCTCGACGGACTGCTGCCGGCGCACGTCGCGACGATCGAGGAGCAAGCGCACCGCGCCTACCAGCACATCACGCGCAAGACCGACGCGCTCGAGAAGCACATCGGCCTCATCGCGCTGCAGGACCGCAACGAATACCTCTTCCAGCGCGTGCTGCTTGACCACCTGGCCGAACTGCTGCCCATCATCTACACGCCCACCGTGGGCCTCGCGTGCCAGGAGTTCAGCCACATCTACCGCCGGCCGCGCGGACTGTGGATCACGCCGGCCCACCGCGGGAACATTCATGCAGTGCTCGGCGCCGCGCCCTTCGACGACGTGCGCCTCATCGTCGTCACCGACAACGAACGCATCCTCGGGCTGGGCGACCAGGGCGCGGGCGGCATGGGCATCCCCGTCGGAAAGCTCGCGATCTACACGGCGGCCGCGGGCATCCCGCCGTGGCAGACGCTGCCCATCAGTCTGGACGTCGGCACGGACAACGCCAGCCTGCTCGCGGACGAGCTGTACGTCGGCCACCGCGAGCCGCGCCTGCGCGGCGCGGAGTACGACTCGCTCGTGGACGAGTTCGTGCACGCGGTGCAGCGGCGCTTCCCGCACGCGCTGCTGCAGTGGGAGGACTTCAAGAAGGCCAACGCCTTCCGGCTGCTCCAGCGCTACCGCCACGTGCTGCCCTCGTTCAATGACGACATCCAGGGCACCGCGGCCGTGGCGGTGGCGGGCCTCATCGCCGCCACGCGACTGACGGCCGTGCCGCTGCCGGAGCAGCGCATCGTGCTGCTGGGCGCGGGTGCGGCGGGCATCGGCATCGCGCGCCTCATCCGCAGCACGCTGCAGCGCGCCGGCCTGTCGGGTGACGCGCTGCTGTCCGCCACGGCATGCATCGACAGCAAGGGCCTGCTCGTGGACGACGAACCCATCGCCGACGAGCACAAGCGTCCGTTCGCGTGGCCCGCGGCGCTGGCCGCGCGCGCGGGCCTCGGCGCCGGCCGCCCACGCGACATCATCCCGGTGCTGCACGCCGTCAAGCCGACCGTGCTCATCGGCACGACGGGCCAGGCAGGCGCCTTCAGCGAGCAGATCGTGCGCGAGATGGCGCGGCACGTGGAGCGCCCGCTCATCCTGCCCATGTCCAACCCGACGAGTTCGTGCGAGGCGCTGCCGGCGGATCTGCTGGCGTGGACCGACGGGCGCGCCCTCGTCGCCACCGGCAGCCCGTTCGAGCCCGTCGTGCATGCCGGCGTTCGCCACGTGATCGGGCAGGGCAACAACGCCTTCGTGTTTCCGGGCGTCGGCCTCGGCGCCATCGTCGCGCAGGCCTCCGAGGTGACGGACAGCATGTTCGTCGCCGCCGCCGACTGCCTCGCCGGCGAGGTGAGCGACGACGACCTCGCGAGCGGCAACGTCTTCCCGCCCATCGGCGATCTGCGCCGCGTCACGGCGCGCATCGCGGCGGCCGTGGTGCGCGAGGCGCAGGAAGCCGGCGTCGCCCGCGCTCCCCTCGGGAGCGAGGACATCCCGGAAGCCGTCGCCGCCGCGATGTGGGTGCCTGCGTACCTGCCGATGGATCCCGCCTGAGCCGCACCGCACGCGGAGCGCCCTGTTCCCAGCGGCCGCACCCGGACACTAGACTGCGCGGCCACCACCGCATTCCTCGGAGTTTCCATGCACGCCCGGAATCCCGAAGAACTGCACGGCCTCTTCTCGCGGCACTTCGCCGCGGGCGATCTCGACGCGCTCGTGGCGCTGTACGAGCCGGAGGCCGTGCTCTTCCCGCAGCCCGGCGTGGCGGCCTACGGCACGGCGGCCATCCGCAACGCACTGGCCGACCTCCTCGCGCTGGGCGGCACCTTCTCGATGACGTCGAGGCGCGTGATCGACACCGACGGCGTCGCGCTCGTCTTCGCGCCGTGGACGCTCGTCGCCACGGGACAGGACGGCAAGCCCGTCATCATGGCGGGCAGCGCGACCGACGTCGTGCGCCGGCAGCCCGACGGCACCTGGCGCTTCGCGATCGACAATCCCTTCGGCGCCGAAGGCGTCGGCGCGTGATGCCCGCATGAAGTTCCGACCGAGCCGCCGTGTCCTGCGCATCGCGCTGCTGGTGATTCTCGTCGCGTTCGTCGCGATCCAGTTCGTGCCGGTGGAGCTCGGCAATCCGCCCGTCGAGGAGGACATCGCGGCGCCGCCCGAGGTGGCGGCCATCCTGCGGCGCAGCTGCTACGACTGCCACTCGCACGAAGTGTCGATGCCGTGGTACGCGTCGGTCGCGCCGGTCTCGTGGCTGCTCGAGCGCGACGTCAGGGAAGGCCGCCGCGAGCTGAATTTCTCCACCTGGAATCTCTCCAGCCCCAAGCGGCGCGCGCACAAGCTCGAGGAGATCGTGGAGCAGACGGCCGAGGGCGAGATGCCGCCGTGGTTCTACCTGCCTCTGCACCCGTCAGCGGACCTGTCGCCCGCCGACCTGAAGCTGCTGGCCGACTGGGCCACCGCGGAATCGGCCCGCGTGCGACCCACTTCCGGGAGCGAGAGTCCGCAGCAGCCGCGCTGACTCCGCTGACTCCGCTGACCGCGCTGACCGCGCGGGACCGCGCGGGACCGCGCGGGACCGCGCCGGGTCGGGTCGCGGCGTGACGCCAGTCGCCGCGTGACGCCGGTGGCCGCGGCGCGGTGGCTACTCCCAGCGCAGCGCTTCGATCGGGTCGAGGCGCGCGGCGCGCATCGCGGGATAGAAGCCGAAGAAGACGCCGACGGCGCACGAGAAGGCGGCGGCGATGCCCATGATGTTCCACGAGATGGAGACAGGCCAGGCCATCTCGCTGGCCGTCAGCGTCGCGGCGCCGTAGCCGAGCGCGATGCCCACCAGCCCTGCCGCGCCGGAGAGCAGCACGGCCTCCATGAGGAACTGCTGCAGGATGTCGCGGCCGCGCGCGCCGACCGCGAGCCGCAGCCCGATCTCGCGCGTCCGCTCGCTCACCGACACGAGCATGATGTTCATGATGCCGATGCCGCCGACCAGCAGCGAGATCGACGCAATGACCGCAAGCAGTGTCGACATGGTCTCTTGAGTGTCCTTCGCGGTGGAGGCCATCTCCGTCATCGTGAGCAGCCGGAAGTCGCTCGGGTCGCGCGGCTGGATGCGGTGCCGCGCGCGCAGCACCTCGGTGATCGAGGCGATGGCCGTCTCCACCTCGTCGGCCGACCGGATGGACGCCATGATCTGGTCCACGTTGCGGAAGGCCGAGCCCTGCAGCATCGCCTTGCACGTCGTCCAGGGCACGAGCACGATGTCGTCCTGGTCGCTGCCGTAGGACGAGGTGCCCTTGCGCGCCAGCACGCCGACCACGCGGAAGGGAATGTTCTTGATGCGCACGGTCTTGCCGAGGCTCGACTCGCCGAGGAAGAGGTTCTCCTCGATGGTCAGGCCGATGACGCAGACCTTGGCGGACGCGATGACGTCGCGCTCCGTGAAGTAGTCGCCGTCCACGAGCTGCCAGTCGCGCACATCGCTGTACGACGCGTCGGTGCCGTTGATCGTCTGCGGGTTCCAGTTGCGCCCCTCGAAGACGATCTGCGTGCGCGTGCGCACCGTCGCCGTGATCGCGCGGATCTCGGGCACTTCCTTGAGCAGCGCCTCGGTGTCGTCGCTCGTGAGAGAGACGGTCGTGCCCGCTCCCCACGAGAAGCCGCCGGACGTCGCGGCGCCCGGCCAGATCATGAGGATGTTGCGGCCCATGGACGCGATCTGGTTCTGCACGACGTCCGATGCGCCCTGCCCGATGGCCACCATGGCGATGACCGCCGCGATGCCGATGACGATGCCCAGCATGGCCAGCGCCGTGCGCACGCGATGCCGCGCCAGCGACTTGAGCGCGAGCACCAGCGTCACGCCGACCCTCATGTCCCGGCCTCTTCCACGATGAGCCCGTCGCGCACCACGATCTGCCGCGGCGCGCGCGCCGCCACCGACGGGTCGTGCGTGACCAGCACGATGGTCAGACCGTCGCGGTTGAGCTGCATGAACAGCTCCAGGATCTCCGCGCCGGCCTTGCTGTCGAGATTGCCCGTCGGCTCGTCGGCGAGGAGCACCGAGGGCTTCGTGACCAGCGCGCGCGCGATGGCCACGCGCTGCTGCTGACCGCCGGAGAGCTGCCCCGGGTGATGGTCGATGCGATCGCCGAGGCCGACGCGCTCCAGCATGGCGCGCGCACGGTCGTGGCGCTCCTTCGTCGGCGGCGGGTCGCCGTAGAGCAGCGGCAGCTCGACGTTCTCCAGCGCGGACGTGCGGCCCAGCAGGTTGAACTGCTGGAAGACGAAGCCGAAGGTCTGGTGGCGCACCGCGGCAAGCTGGTCCTTGGAGAGCCGGCTGACGTCACGGCCGTTCAGCACGTAGCGGCCGCTCGTCGGCCGGTCGAGGCAGCCGATGATGTTGAGAAGCGTGGTCTTGCCGGAGCCCGACGCGCCCTGGATGGCGACGAGCTCGCCGCGCTTGACGGTCACCGACACGCCGCGCAGCGGCATGACGTCCACCTCGCCCATGCGATAGGTCTTGCGGACATCGTCCAGCGCGATGACGGCCTCGCGACCTGCCGCGGCGTCCGTCGCGCCGGCATGCGCCGGCTCGGCGCCAGGCCTGCTCACGGCGCCGGGCATCAGCGCGTTCGGCCGGTGCCCGACGACCGCCGCGGAGCCGGGGAGAACGGGTTGCCGGCCACCTCGGACTGAGCCGCGATCACGCCCGTGATGACCTCGTCGCCCTCCTTCAGGTCGCCGCCGACCACAGCGGTGCGCAACCCGTCGCTCTGGGCCACCATGACGTCCACGGCCTTCGGGCCTTCGGGCATGAGGATCCACACGCGGCCCGGCTGCTCCGCCGGCGCCACCACGGCGACGTCGACGGCGCCGTCGGCACGATCGACGGCCTGCGCGGAAGAACCGGCGGCACCGACCGCCTGGCCCTTGGACCGGCTCGACCCTCCTTCACCGACCGGGCGCTCGCCGCTGCCGCGCGAGCCGGGAGCGCCGCCGGGCCCGCCTTCGCCGCCCTTCGCGCTCTCGCCTTCCGGAGAGAAACGCAGCGCGGAGTCGGGCACCAGCAGCACGTCGTCGTGTCGGTCGAGCTCGAAGGAGAGGTCGGCGGTCATGCCCGGCAGCAGGCGGCCGCCTGGATTGTCGGCATCCACGAGCACGGTGTACGTGACCACGTTCTGCACGGTCGTCGGCGCGAGGCGCACCTGGCTCACCGTGCCGAGGAACTCCTCGCCCGGATAGGCAGCCACGGTGAAGCTCACCGACTGCCCGTTGTTCAGGCGCCCGATGTCGGCCTCGGTCACGGCCGCCTGCACCTGCATCTTCTCGAGGTCCGCGGCGATGACGAAGAGCGTCGGCGCGGAGAGACTGGCGGCCACCGTCTGCCCGACGTCCACGCTGCGCGACACGACGATGCCGTCGATGGGCGACTCGATCGTGCAGTAGCGCAGGTTGACCTCGGACACGACGAGCGCCGCGCGCTGCTGCTTGACCGTGGCCTCGGCCACCTTGATCTGCGCCAGCAGCGAATCGCGGTTGGCGATGGACTGGTCGTATTCCGAGGCCGTGACGAGATTGCTCTCGATGAGATCCGTCATGCGTCGCGCTTCGTTCTCGGCCTGCTTCAGCAGGGCCTGCACACGCGTGACGTCGGCCTCGGCGCGGATCAGGTTGGCGCGGTCGGACTCCAGACGCGCCTCGTACGTCGCCGGGTCGAGCAGCGCGACGACCTGCCCCTTGGTCACCATGGAGTTGAAGTCCGCGAAGAGCGCCTGGATCGCGCCGCTGACCTGCGTGCCTACCTGCACCTGCGTCACCGGCTGCACCGTGCCCGACGCGGTGACGGCCACCAGCAGGTCGCCGTGCTCCACCGCGGTGGTGCGGTAATTCGGCCCTGCTTCTGCAGCCTCGCCTCGCAGCGCATACCAGGCCCCGGCGGCCAGGACGAGAACGATGATGAGCATCACGCGGCGGTTCATGGGCCGCTGACGATAGCCTCCCGAGGCGCCCGTTGCCCAGCACGCAGCGCGCGTGCGGCGGCTCGTCGCCCGGGTTGGTCGCACGAGGGGGTCCGGTCGGGGCACACTGGAAGCCGACTCTCCCGCGGGTGCCCGATTCTCATGACGACGATCCTCCACGAGGACGCGACGTTGCTCGCCGTCGACAAGCCGACGGGGCTCGCCACGATCCCCGAGCGCGATCCCGCGACCGACTGCCTGCTTGCCCGACTGCAGCAGGCGCACGGCCGCCTCTTCATCGTGCACCGCCTCGACAAGGAGGTCAGCGGTGTCGTCGTCTTTGCGCGCACCGCCGCGGCGCACCGCGCGCTCTGCCTGCAATTCGAGGCGCGCAGCGTGAGCAAGACTTACCTTGCGCTCGTGCACGGCGATGTCGCAGATGAAAGCGGCCGCATCGAGACGCCGCTGCGCAGCTTCGGCTCGGGCCGCACCGGCGTGGACCTCGCGAACGGCAAGCCGAGCGTCACCACCTGGCGCGTGCTGCAGCGGCGACCGGGCCTCACGCTCCTTGCCCTGCAGCCGCTCACGGGCCGGCGCCACCAGCTCCGGGCGCACCTGTTCTCCGTCGGCCACCCCATCGCGGGGGACAGCCGCTATGGCGAGGCCTCGCGGGCCAGCGGATTCCCCCGTCTGATGCTGCACGCCCGTTCCCTGGAGCTCGACCATCCCGGAACCGGCACGCGGCTGCAGCTCCGCGCGCAGGTCCCCGCAGCCTTCGAATGCGCTGCGGGAGAGGGCTTGCCCGACCGGCCCCGATGACCCCGACCCCGCATCCGGCCGGCCCTTCGATTGTCGGGTATGTTTCTCCCCGCCCCATGCTCGACCAACCCACACGCACGACGATCGACCCGGCCCTGCTCGCGGCGCACACCTTCAACGCGGCCTCGGATCACTACGATGCCGAGCCGCTCAGTTTCTGGTCGCACTGCGGAAGGCACACCGTGGAGCGCCTCGCCCTGCAGCCCGGCGCGCGCGTGCTCGACGTGCCGTGCGGCACCGGAGCGTCTGCCATTCCCGCCGCGCAGGCGGTAGGTCCTGGCGGCTACGTCCTGGCCTGCGACATGGCCGAGCGCATGCTCGCCCGCGCGCGCGACAAGTCCGTGCGCCTGGGTCTGCGCCAGATGGAGTTCCGCCAGGCGGACATGCGGGCTCTCGGCGAGGCCGACGCATCCTTCGACGCGGTCACGTGCGTGTTCGGCGTGTTCTTCGTGGCCGACATGGCGGCCCAGGTGCGTGCCCTGTGGCGCCTCATCAAGCCAGGCGGCCAGCTCGCCATCACGACCTGGGGGCCGAGCCTCTTCGCTCCCGCCGTGGATCGGCTCGGAGCGGCCATCGCGGCGGAACGACCGGACCTCTCCGTGCGGAATCATCCATGGGAGCGGCTCACCGACGCGGCCGCGCTGTCCGCGCTGCTGCTCGAGGCGGACCTCGACGCCGAGGAACTGGAACCCGTCGAGGTGGAGCAGCGGGACCTGCCGCTGCACGCTCCGGAAGACTGGTGGACCATCGTGCTGGGCGGAGGCCTGCGCGGGATCATCGAGCAACTCGGGCCGCAAGCCGCCGCGCGCGTCCGCGACGACAACATCGCCTATCTCTCCAGGCAGGGCGTGACGGCGCTGCGCACCGACGCACTCTACGTGTCGGCGCGCAAGCGCTGACATCGCGCACCGGCACGCCGCGGAGGCCGCCCGGCCGCGAGAGCCGGTGCCACCGACACGGCCGCGCGTGCGGCTAGTCCTCGGGGCAGCCGCAGCCGCCGTCCACCCAGGCAGCCATCGCGGCCACGACCTCGGCGTGCGGCACCGGCACAGGCGCCCGGCCCGGTCCGGGGTCCCAGCCCCACAGCACGAGCGGATCGCTCGCCATGTGTTCGTAGAGCTGCTCCGGCGTCTTGCCGCCATTGTGGGCCTGGTCGCGAAGCTGCTCGCACAAGGCGCGCTTGCCGACGCCGACGAAGGTCAGCGGCATGTCGGGGCGCGGCATGTGCCAATTGGGTGCGCCGGGCGGGAGGTGCGCCGCCTCCAGGTTGTTGTCCTGGTGGCAGGCCGCGCAGCGCATGCCCAGCACACCGTGACCTCCTGGGCCGCGCTGCACGAGTTGCGCGTGCACGGCCATCGCATCGCCCTGCAGCGGCGGACTGTCCGCCGCCGGATGGCAGTTGGCGCAGCGCGGTCCGGTGAGCACGCCGTAGACGACGTCCCAGGCCGCGACGGCGGCGGCGCGCGAGGCCGCGTCCGGCGGCACCGTGCCTGCTGCAGGACCGGCGCCGGCCTGCGTCGCCGCGCCGTGCGCAGTAGCCGCTGCCTTCGTGCCTGAGGGCGAGCCGCAGGTCAGGGTCGCCAGCGCGACGGCGACGACCGCGACGCCGGCCAGCGCGAGGGACGCAGGACGCTGCACGCGAGCAGGGCGCCTCATCGCGCGCTCCCTTCCCCGGCCAGGTCCTCGGGCCGGATGGGCAGCTTGCGGATGCGCCGCCCCGTCAGCGCGAAGAGCGCATTGCACACGGCCGGCGCGACGGGCGGCACGCCCGGCTCGCCGATGCCGGTGGCCGGCTCCTCGCTGGGCACGATGTGCACCTCCACCTCCGGCATTTCGTGCATGCGCAGCATGCGGTAGTCGTGGAAGTTGCTCTGCTCCACGCGCCCGTCCTGCAGCGTGATCGCGCTGTAGAGCGCCGTCGTCAGGCCGAAGCCCACCGCGCCCTGCACCTGCGCCACCACGGTGTCCGGATTGACGACGCGGCCGCAGTCCACGGCGGAGACGACCTTGTGCACGCGCGGCTTCCCGTCCTGCATCGAGACCTCCGCCACGTGCGCGACCCACGAGTTGAAGGAATGGTGCACCGCGATGCCGCGCGCGCGGTCGTGCGGCAGAGGCGTGCCCCAGCCGGCATGCTTCGCCGCGAGGTCCAGCACGCCGAGCCAGCGCGGCTTGCCGGCCAGCAGCCGGCGCCGCAGGGCCAGCGGATCCTCGCCGAGCGCGTGCGCGACCTCGTCCATGAAGCTCTCCACGGCGAAGGCCGTGTGCGAGTGGCCGACGGAGCGCCACCAGAGCGTGGGCACGTCGGGCTGCGTGGTGTGCAGCTCGACCTGGAGCGCGGGGATGGCGTAGGGAATGTCCGCGGCGCCTTCCACCGAGGTGTCGTCGATGCCGTCCTTCACCATGAAGGCCTCGAAGACGGTGCCGGCGACGATAGATTGCCCGACGACGGTGTGCGTCCACGCGGAGAGCGCGCCCCGCGTGTCGAAGCCGGCGCGCAGCCGGTTGTGCCAGAGCGGGCGATAGTAGCCGCCGCGCAGGTCGTCCTCGCGCGACCAGATGAGTTTGACCGGGGCACCGACGGCCGCTGCCACCTGCACGCCCTCGACGATGTAGTCCGAGACCGGATTGGCCCGGCGCCCGAAGCCTCCGCCCAGGAAGGTGGTGTGCACGGCGACCTGCTCGGGCTTGCAGCCGATGACGGCCGCCGCGGCGCCCTGATCCACGGTCTGGAATTGCGAGCCGGCCCAGATGTCGCAGCCGTCCGGGCGCAGCTCGACCACGCAGGAGAGCGGCTCCATCGGGGCGTGCGCGAGGTAGGGCAGCTCGTAGTCCGCTTCGATCGTGCGCGCGGCGGCGGCCAGCGCGGCCGCGGCATCGCCCTCCTTGCGCGCGACGAGGCCCGGCGTGCGCGACAGGGCGCGGTAGCTCTCGTGCAGCGCGGCGCTGGACAGCGAGGCGTCGCTCGCCGGGTCCCACTCCACCTGCAGCACGTCGCGGCCGCGCTTGGCCGCCCAGAAGCCCGTCGCGACGACGGCCACGCCGTTGCCGATGGTCACGACCTGCTTCACGCCCGGCACGGCGAGCGTCTTCTCGCTGTTCACGCTGCGGACCTTGCCGCCGAACACCGGCGGGTGCGCGACGACCGCGACGAGCATGCCGGGACGCGTCACGTCCAGCGCGAAGATCGCCGTGCCCGCGACCTTCGCCGGCGTGTCGAGGCGCGGCATCGCCTTGCCGATGATGCGAAAGCTCGCGGGATCCTTCAGCGGCACGTCCGTCGGCACCGGCAGCGCGGCGGCCGCCGTCGCGAGGTCGCCATAGCTGGCGCGCCGGCCGCTCGCGGCGTGCACGACGACGCCCGGCTCCGTGGAGCACTCGCCCGCCGCGCAGCCCCAGGATTGCGCCGCGGCCGCGACGAGCAACGCGCGCGCGGTGGCGCCGGCGTGCCGCAGCGGCTCGAACATGTGCGCGATGCTCGTGCTGCCGCCGGTCATCTGCATGCCATAGATCGGGTCGCCGTACTCGGGCGTGGACGGCGCGAGCTCGAAGCCCACGCGACTCCAGTCGGCATCCAGCTCCTCGGCCAGCAGCATCGCCAGCGACGTCGTCACGCCCTGCCCCATCTCCGCCTTGTTGATGATCACGGTCACGCGCCCGTCGGTGCCGACGCGAACGAAGGCATTGGGCATGAACTGCGCGGCGTGCTTCGCCGCGGCCGCGCCCGCGGCAGCGCCGGCAAGACCGGCAGCGCCCGCCGCACCGCCGGCGACTGCGGGCGCTCCGACTCCCGCGTCGATGCCGGCCGCCGCGTCGGACGTCAGCCACCGGAAGCCGATGAGCAGGCCTCCACCCACGGCCACGGAAGCCTTCAGGAAATCACGGCGCGCGAGAGCCGGCGTCGTCATCGCGCACCGCCCTTCAGCGCGGCGGCCGCGCGATGGATGGCGCTGCGGATGCGCACATAGGTCGCGCAGCGGCAGATGTTGCCGGCCATGCCCTGATCGACGTCGGCGTCGTCCGGTGCGGGTCGGGCGGAGAGCAGCACGGCCGCGCTCATGATCTGTCCGGTCTGGCAATAACCGCACTGCGGCACGTCCTCCGCCACCCACGCCGCCACCAGGGCGTCGCGCACCTTGCCGTTCAGGCCCTCGATCGTCGTGACCTCATGGCCCTCGGCGGCGGAGAGCGGCAGCACGCAGGAGCGCACCGCGCGGCCGTCGAGGTGCACGGTGCACGCGCCGCACTGCGCCGCGCCGCAACCGAACTTCGTGCCGGTGAGGCCGAGATGCTCGCGCAGCACCCAGAGCAGCGGCATGGCCGGGTCGGCATCCACCGCGGCGCTTGCACCATTGACCTGAAGCTTCACGCTCATGGCTGCTGCCCTCCGTCGCAACGCGTCGCCGCGGCGTGGCGCGCTGCGGGGCACCTCGACGTGCGTCCGCTGCGCCCGTTCGCCGTGCGCCGCAAACTTACCACGCGGGCCGAAAGCCTCGCAGCCGTCGTCGGCCCGCGGCTCAACTCATCGGGAGCGTGCTTGCCGTGTACGTGATGCCGCGCGCCGCCAGCTCCGCGAGCATCGCATCGAGCAGGCCCGGCACCGCGCCGATGGTCTCCGGCGGGTGCACGCCCGGCTTCGTGAAGCGTCGGTCGTGCAGCAGGCGCGCCATGATCGTGGCCGGGAAGCCCGTCGTGCGGGACATGCTGCGCGTGTCGGTCACCGGGTCGTAGCGGTCGAAGAGGTCCCACGCCATGCGCACGCGCCGGCCGTCCTGCAGGCCCTCGGCGGCGACGCGCATGACGGTGAGGTCGGCCTCACCCGGCTCGAAGGTCCACTTGGGAAAGAGCATCGCCGAGGTGACGTCGAGCGGCCGCACGCGGACGACGGCGCCGGGCGCACCGTTCGCGCCGTTCGCGCCGGCCGCGCCCTCCGCGCCGCCCGCGCCGCCCGCGCCC
>JBBQUR010000029.1:0-44753 GCA_038212275.1 Planctomycetota bacterium | reverse complement strand
CTTCGACGTGCGTGCGCATCGAATGCTTGGCCGCCTCCACCACTTTCTGCGGGTCGTTCTTCTGCGCGCTGAACCACTCCTCCAGCGTCCAGCCGGCCGGCAGGTAGCCGTGCAGCGGGTCGTGGGCACTGGTCTGGTCGGTGACGGCGTCGGGGCGCACGCCGCGGCGCACCAGTTCGGGCAGGATTTCCGCCGCGTTGCCCAGCAGCGCGATGGACTTGGCTTCGCCGGCCGCGCAGTACTTGGCGATCCGCGCCAGGGCGTCGTCGAGGTCGGCGGCCTGTTCGTCCACGTAGCGCGTGCGCAGGCGCATGTCGATGCGGCTCTGCTGGCATTCGATGTTGAGCGAACAGGCGCCGGCCAGCGAGGCCGCCAGCGGCTGCGCACCGCCCATGCCGCCCAGGCCCGCGGTGAGTATCCAGCGGCCGGACAAGCTGCCGTCGTAATGCTGCCGGCCCATCTCGACGAAGGTTTCGTAGGTGCCTTGCACGATGCCCTGGCTGCCGATGTAGATCCAGCTGCCCGCGGTCATCTGCCCGAACATCATCAGGCCGAGCCGCTCCAGCTCGTTGAAGTGCTCCCAGGTCGCCCAGTGAGGCACGAGGTTGCTGTTCGCGATGAGCACGCGCGGCGCATCGCGATGCGTGCGGAACACGCCGACCGCGCGACCAGACTGCATGAGCAGCGTCTCGTCGTCGCCCAGCGCGCGCAGCGCCGCCACGATGCGATCGAAGTCCTCCCAGCTGCGCGCCGCGCGCCCGCTGCCGCCGTAGACCACGAGGTGTTCCGGGTCTTCGGCGACCTCCGGGTCGAGGTTGTTCATGAGCATCCGCAGCGCAGCCTCGGTCAGCCAGCTGCGGCACGTCATCGCGGTGCCGTGCGGCGCGCGCACGGGAACGTAGGGGCGGGTCATGCGGTGGTTCCGGCGTGGTCGACGGGACGGAGCGTGTTGCACCACCGCAACGGGCGGCCACCGCGGAGTCCCGCTGCGTGAGAAGCGGGACATCTTACGGATTGCCCGGGCACGCGCGCCGCCCCGGACGCCGCGCCCCTCACGCCGTGCGGCACGCGCCGCACGCCGTCACGGCAGCGGGCCGATGACCTTCTCCACCGCCGCCAGCAGCGAGCCGTCGTCGATGAGCGCGGCCACAGCCTCGATGTCGCCGGCAATGACACGGTCGTCCTTGAGCGGTGCCAGCACCTTGCTCAGCGCGCGCCTCGCGGCCTCCACGCCGCGCCCGGCCTTGAGCTTCGTCTCGAAGGCCAGGCCGTGGAAGCCCGTCATGAGTTCGATCGCCACCACATAGGTGGAATGCCGCACGATCTGCCGGCACTGGATGCCGGCGGCCGGAGCCATCGAGACATGGTCCTCCTTGCCGGCGGAGGTCGGGATGCTGTCCACGCTCGCGGGATGCGCGAGCACCTTGTTCTCCGACACGAGCGCTGCCGCCGTGACCTGCGCGATCATGAGGCCGCTCTGCAGGCCGCCCTCGCGCGCGAGGAACGCGGGCAGGCCCGAGATGTCCGGATTCACCAGGTCCTCGATGCGCCGCTCCGAGATGCTGGCCCACTCTGCCGCGGCGACCTTCAGCGAGTCCGCAGCCAGCGCCACGGGCTGCGCATGGAAGTTGCCGCCGGACACGATGTCTCCGCCCTCGAGGACCAGCGGATTGTCCGTCACCGCGAAGGCCTCGCGCTCGAGCACGCCGAGCACGTGCGCCAGCGTGTCGCGCGAGGCGCCGTGCACCTGCGGCACGCAGCGCAGACTGTAGGGATCCTGTACGCGGTCGCAGTTCTTGTGTCCCGGGAGGATCTCGCTACCAACCAGCAGCCGCCTGAGATTCGATGCCACGAGCAACTGGCCCGGATGGCCGCGGAGCAGGTGGATGCGCTCGTCATACGCCGTGTCGGTTCCCTTGTACGCCTCGAGCGTCAGCGCGCAGGCGATGTCGGCGGCACGCGCGAGGCGCAGCGCCGCGCAGCTCGCATCGGCGAGAAGCGCGGTGGAAACCTGCGTGCCGTTGACCAGCGCGAGGCCCTCCTTGGCGCCCAGCACCAGCGGCTTGAGGCCGGCCTTGCGCAGCGCCTCGGCGCCCGGCAGTTCCTCGTCCCCGAACCAGGCGCGCCCTTCGCCGATGAGCACGAGCGCCATGTGCGCAAGCGGCGCAAGATCCCCGCTGGCCCCCACCGAACCGCGACTGGGCAGGATGGGCACGATGCCCGCGTTGAAGACGGCCAGTGCGTGATCGATGAGCGCCCGCCGCACGCCCGAGTAGCCGCGGCAGAGATTGGAGATGCGGAGCGCGAAGGCCAGTCGGCACACGCCGCGGTCGAGGTGCGGCCCGACGCCTGCCGCATGGCTGCGCACGAGGTTCACCTGCAGCTTCCGCAGCTTGGCCGGAGGCACAGTCACGGTGGCCAGCTTGCCGAAGCCGGTGTTGATGCCGTAGCAGACGCGCCCTTCGGCCATGGCCGCGTCCACGGCGCGGCGGGACGAGGCCACGCGCCGCGCAGCCTCGGCATCCAGAACCAGGGTCGGCGCAGGGCCGTTGAGAATCCTGTCCAGATCGGCCAGTGCCAGAGGGGCGCCACCAAGGTTCAAGCTGGCCATGAATGCTGATTCCTTGCCCGAGCCTGCAAGTCCGCCCGGCTCCAACCTCGCCGACGTCTCCGGCGAGGGCCGTGACGGCCTGCAAAGGGCCGGCCACGATAACAGCCGGAAGGCAGGGACGCGCTTGCTGCCGCAGGCGCTCGGGTCGCCGGGACGGCAGAGGCGGGCGTCGACACGACCGGGATGGAATGAATTCCCCGGATCGGAGATAGTCCACGCCGTGATACGGGCGCTCCCCGATGCCCCTCGCGTGTCCTTCGCGCTCGCCACTGCGCTTGCGCTTGCGCTGTCGTCGCCGCGCGCCCACGCTTCCGAACGACTCTTCGCGGCGTTCGACCTGCAGGGCTGGCGAAAGGCCGGCGCGCTCACGGTGACCGGCCCCCCGCTGGACATCGGCGGCCCCGACGCGCTCCTCGACAACGATCCGCGCACGACGGTGCGCATCCCTGGCGTGCCGGACGCAGAGATTCTGCTCGCATTCCAGTCCGGCCAGATCGTGCGCAAGGTGACGGTGATCACCGGTTCGACGACGCCGGCACGCGTAGCGCTCACCGTCATCGGCGAAGGCAATCAGCAGGCGAGGGTCGGCGAGTTCGAGGTGCGCGAAGGTGCCGAGGCCGTCTTCCATCTCGCCGACGTCACGGTCTCCAGGCTGCGCGTGGACGTGACGCGGCTGGAAGGCGAGGCGCCGCTGTCGCTTGCCGACATTCGCGTGGAAGGCCAGCTCGAGATCATGGCCATTTCGCTCGAGGATGTGCCCGAAACGCTGCCCGACGGCGGCAGCTTCCCCTATCGCGTGCTGGGCCACGACAGCCTCGGCGGCAGGCCTGACCTGACCGAACGCATCCAGCTCGTCGTGGAACCGCAGCGTGCGCTCGCGCTGCAACCCGGCTTCCGCGCGGCGACTCGCGTGCAGGGTCCGGTGAGCCTGCAGGCCCACCTGGGCATGTTGCGCAGCCTCATGAGGCCGCTGATGGTCACCGCGATCGCGCCTCCGCCGCCCGTGCCCGAGGCGGTGCCAGGCCTGGCCGTCGTCACCCTGCATCTGCAGGGCGACCCGCCCTTCCAGATCTCGCGGCGCACGACCGGCGACAAGACCGAGGTGGCCCTCGGCCGCACCGAAACGAACGTCTACTACGACGACACCGTCGAACCCGGCATGGCCTACGCCTACACCGTGCGACGGACCGACCGGCTCGACAACCCCGTCACCGAGCACAGCGACGAAGTGCGCGTGCGCACCTTCAAGCGGCTGCCCTCCGGCTGGACCGCCCCCGGGCGCATCCCGGTGCTCGTGGCGCTCTTCACGGACTCGTTCGCTGCGGGCGAGCAGGAGGCGGCCATCGCGAGCCTCGAGGCCGCGCGGCTGTTCATCTACAGGCACAGCCTCGGCCGAGTGGTCCTCGATCCGGTCTACCTTCCAGTGTCCGGCCCGACGCCGGTCACCACGGGCCCGACGATGCTCGGCATCGAGCAACGCCTGAGGCACCTCGGCATCCGCGACGACCAGTTCGGCGTCGTGTTCGCGATCGCGAACGATGTCGAAGGCGATTACGCCGGATTCCACCTGCTCGGGCGTTCGATCGGGGCGATGGGCCGCGGCGCGCGCGTGCCCACGCCGAGCGGCGCCCTCGGGCCGGCGCCCTACATCGCCTGGAGTTTCGTGCACGAGCTGCAGCACGTGTTTGCCGCACTGGTCGCCGCCAGCGACCAGCCGCTGCCGCTGCCTTCGGGCCACTTCGCGGAAGACTTCGGGCCGTTGGGCATGCTCGGCACCGCGCGCGGCCGCCCCTTCGACGGCAACGAGGCCTGGGACGGCGCCGCCCTTCTGCTGGCCGGCTTCGACGACATCGCGCGCATCGGCCCCCCGTGGCGCCGGCCCCTCGAAGTGCTGGACCGCGACGATGACGGGCTGCCGGATGCGGACGCGCGCGTGCCACTCGACGAGTTGCGCTTCGGCACCAACCCCCTCTCCCCCGACACCGACGGCGATGAGCTCCCGGATTTCGCGGAGGCCGCCGCAGGCCTGTATCGCGGCACGAATCCGCTCAACCCGGACAGCGACGATGATGGCCTGCCGGACGGCCAGGATCCGTGGCCGCTCTCCAACTTCACCGGCGTCGTGAGCAAGTCGCGCCTGCCGCGCTTCCTCGCCAGCGTTCCCACGCCGGCCGATCCCGACAAGCCGCCCGTGCTGCTGTCGGCATCGTGGAACGAGCAGGCGCTCGCCTTCGAGATCCTGACGGACCGCCCCATGGACGTGTTCCTCGACATCGATGGCAGCGGTGGCCTCGGTCGCTGGGAGACGGACGTCAACACGGGCACGGCGACGAACCCGGCCTCCGACGTCTGGGCCGGACCGTCGCGCATCACGCTGCGCGCCAACACGATCCCCATCGGCGTGTTCGTGGGAAACCGGCCGCTGCCCGGCGCGATGGTGGCGTCGGAGCGCCAGGCGGGCGGCAGCTACCGGCTGCTCGCCGTACTCCCGCGGCGACTCGGGCCCGGCGCCGACGACGTGCTCGTGCCGGGAAATGCCCCGATCGAAGAAGGCCTGCGCCTGCGCGCCGGCACGGTGCTCGGACTGGCCGTCACCGTGCGCCCTTCACGCGTCAACGACCCGGCGCCCTTCGATCCGTTCCCCATGGATGCGGACTGGACCTCGCTCTTCGACACGCACCACCTGATGGACGCGCGCCTTCAGGACTGAGCGCCATGCCGGCGAGCCGACGGCTCGCGGCTCACTTCTTGTCGTCGTGCGACGGATCCCAGGTGAAAATGCCGCCGATGAAGTCGACGACCTCGCCCAGGCGCACCTCGATATCCACGCCGACGATGACGGCCACCGTGCCGCGCACGGCGAACCAGGGCATGAAGGCCTGCGTGTTGTCCGACTGGTAGGTCGGCCAGCCCTTGCCGAACTTCCAGCCGTAGGAGCCGCTGACGCGCGGGATGCCCACGACCTTCTGCTCGTCGTGGCGCCCGAGGATCAGGCCCCACGTCGACACGGTTTCATGCCACTTGCTGAAGTGGCGGTTGCACCAGCCCGCGCACCACGCATTCGTCTCCGAGGTCCACCCGAGCGACAGGAAGTGCGTGGCTTCGATCTGCGCGCCGAAGGCCTGGCCGGCGATGACGTGGCCCTGCACGATGTCCGTCGCGTCGTAGAACCTGTTCTGCCAGTAGGTGTCCTGGCTCTGACAGGCCGGCAACAGCGGCATCAGCGACAGCAGCAGCGCAAGCGTCGCGATCCGGCGCACGGATCAGTCTTCCGTGACCTCGACCTCGATCTCGTCGTCCGGCAGGCGCTTGTAGGTGGAGTACGGGCGGTCGTCGCCGGCCGGGTCGAACTGGAAAATGCCGACGAGGAAGTCGATCACCTCGCCGAAGCGGATCTCGGCGTCGACGCCGACCACGAGCATCAGCGTGCCGCGCAGGGTCAGGAAGTCGAGCGGGTTGTCAGGCTCTGAGGCCGTGAAGGTGCTGCCGCCCTCGGCGCCGAACCTCCAGCCGTAGCTGTGGCTGTACCAGCCGTCGATGCCGACGATTTCCTTCTCGTCGTGGTAACCGAGCAGCAGGCCCCACGTGAAGATGGACTCTCTCCAGCCGGCCACTTCGCGGTTGGCCAGTCCCCAGGCCCACACATTGGATTCCCAGCCGATGCCGAGCTGCAGGCCGCGCGTCACGTCGAGCTTCACGGCAACGCCCTTGCCGAACATCACGTGCAGGCGAACGATGTCGACGAGGTCACCGCCGCGATTGAGCAGGTAGTCGCTGGCGTTCGTGGATGAGCACGAGGTCAGCAGGGAGAGGGAGAGCAGGCCGGCAGCAAGGTGATGCTTCATGGGACTTTCCATAGACAACGATCGATGTAATGCGGTGAGGCGCCGAACGAGTAGCAGTCCGTGCACCTGATCCTGAGACCGGGTCGGTGATACCAGCCACCGGAGGTCGTTTCAAACGGCGGGAAATTCGGTCTCGATCGGGCAGGGACGCGCTGTATCCTGCCGGGCCGATACGAGGCACGTTCGAAGTCACGCAGGGAGGACCAGCAATGGAAAACGAGACGCCCGAATCCGACTCCAAGGAGAGCCTTGTCATCGGCAGCAAGATCAAGGCCTTCGTGAAGACGAAGGGCCTGATGTGCTCCGGCGACCTGCCGGAAGCGGTTTCCGACCTCGTGCGGCAGGCGCTCGAGAAGGCCGCCGAGCGCACCAATGCCAACAAGCGCTCCACGGTTCGCCCCTGCGACCTCTGAGTTCGCCGCGGTCCTTCCGCTTCTGCCCGCCGGACAGTGATTCGTCCACGACGGTCTACGTGGACGGCACGGAGCCCGGCTTCCGCAGCCTGAGCCACTGGCCCGGCAATTCCACGCCCGCCGAGCTCAAGCACGACCTCTCCACGGGGATCGCGCTGAACTTCGCGCGCCTGGAGCTGGCCGAACAGACCCGGCTGATGGGTACGTTCGAGGCCATTGCCAACAATCACTACGACACGGACGGCGTGCTGTCCGCGTTCGCGGTGCTCCATCCCGAGCAGGCCCTCGCGCGGGAGTCGGCGCTGCTCGATGCAGCGGCGACGGGCGACTTCGCCACCTGGCATGGCCCGGAAGCGCTCGCGATCGACCTGTCGGTGACGGCGCTGACCCATCACCCGCGCTCCCCGCTCGCCGCCAGCCTGTCGCCCGACATGAGCGACGCCCGGCGCTGGGAGCTTGGCTACGACTGGCTGCTGGAGCACCTCCCTGAGTTGCTCAACGAACCCTTCCTGCTTCAGGAACTGTGGCAGGAGGAGCACGCCGCGGTGGTGGCGGACGTGGAACGCATCGTCAGCGGGACAGGCGTGTCGGTGCGCGATTGGCCGGACGACGACCTCGCGCTGGTGAGCAGCGACCGGCCGATCACCTCCATCGGCATGCACCTGGCGGCCGGCGCGCGCACGCGGGTGCTGCTGGTGCGGCCTTCGCGCACCGGATTCCGCTACCGCTTCTACAACCGCGTCGAGTCGTGGTTTGAGCTGGTCAGCCAGCCGCCCCGGACACGCCGGCCGCTGCAGCCGGCTGTGGCGACGCTGCAGCGCACGGACCCGGCCGTCGCCGACGGTCCGGACCGCTGGTGGTGCACGGACATTCAGCGCCCGATCGCGGAGCTGGGCTTCGGCAACCCGCGCCGCGCCAACCGGGTCCACTTCGGCGACCCGGATCTCGAGCAGGACGCGGAAACGCGCATGCCGCCCAGCGCGGTGATCGATGCCCTTCGCGCCGCGTTTCGCGCCAGCTTCCCGGGCTGATGCACGGCGCGTCGCAGCGCGCGCGCTGACTCAGAAGGGCAGTCGCCCCGGACGCCCCGCCTTGCGCGACGCGCCGCCGTCGGAGTCTCGGGCCTCATCGTCGGCGGAGTCCTCATCGTCGTCCTCGTCGTCCTCGTCCTCACCGTCGTCGGCAGCGTCCTCGTCCGCATCCGATGCCGCGTCGGCGGAAGACGAGGCCGAATGCGCGAGGCCCTGCTCGGCTGCGGCGAGGTCCGCCACGACGGCGGCCACCTGCGCGCGCGCCGCTGCGAGCCTTTCATTGCAGAACCGATGCAGCTCCGCGGCTTCCTTGAGGCGACTCGCGAGCTGATCCACGTCGCCGCCGTCGCTCTCGACCTCGTGCAGGATGTCCAGGAGGCGAGCGCGCGCCTCGGCAAAGCTCAGGTCCTTCTTTCGGGTCACGAGCATCTCCGGCGCGGGTCGATGGGGCACCAGTCTACTTGGTGTCGCCCAGGTAGCCGAGCGCCTTGAGTTGCAGGCGGACGTCCTCGGGCACGGACTGCAACTGGCTTTCCTCGACATCAGGCCGGCGGGCGCGCGCGGCGGCGAGCGCGGCTTCGAGTTCGCGATCCAGTCTCTCGGCCACGGGGGCCGCCGCGCCCTTCGGGTCCTGCGGATGGAGCTCGAGCGGATCGTTCTGCAGGTCGAACAGTTCTCGCGAGCCGTCGCGCCTGTTCACGATGAGCTTGAAGCGCCCGTCGAAGATCGCGTCGAGCGCGGTGTACGAAGTCTCCGTCTGCGCGATGACGGGTCGCGTCGGCGCCAGTGCGCCGCGCAGCAGGAAGCCGGCCCAGCTGCGGCCCTGGAAGTCGTCGCATACCGGAAGGCCCAGCAGTTCGAGCATCGTGGGCGCGAGGTCGATCAGCGGGAAGGGCTCGGACACGTGCAGCGGCTTGTCCAGACCGCCCGGCGGGATCAGCAGCAGCGGTACGCGCAACTGCTCCTCGTAGAGCTCGTTCGCGTGGCCCTGGATCCCGTGTTGCCAGAGCCCCTCGCCGTGATCGCTGGTGATGATGATCCAGGCGTGGTCGAGCGCGCCCTGGGCACGCAACCAGTTGAAGAGCTCGTGGAGCCGGTCGTCGGTCCACGCGATCTCGCCGTCGTACAGATCCACGGCACGCTGCTGATTGGCGGCGCTTGGCCGCCGCATCCGGAACGGCTCGAGCGAGGCGTCGCTCCCGTCGAAGGTGCCGGTGTAGCCGGGATTCCAGTTGCGCTCCGGATGCAGGAGGTACGGATCGTGCGGATCCACGTAATGCAGATAGAGAAAGAAGGGCGGCGACTGCAGCTCCTGGACAGACACCTGGACGAAGTCCGAGAGCAGCGCGGCGTCGGCGTAGGGCAGCAGCGGGCGCCCCTTCACGAAGCGATAATCCGTGAAGCCGCGGTCGAAGCCGTAGATCGAGGCCATGTTCCCGTTCGCCTGGATGGCGCGCGTGTCGTATCCGGCGTCGCGGAGCAGCATGGGCAGCAGTGGAACGCCCTCGGCGACGCGGCCGAGTTCGCCCACGCAGCCGTGGCTGGAGGGAAGCCGCGCGCTGAAAAGGCTGGCCATCGCCGGCCGCGTCCAGCTCGACGCGGTGCGCGCCGCATCGAAGACCACGGCGTGGCGCGCGAGTTCCGCGAGGAACGGCGTCGTGTCGCGGGCCGATCCGCCAAGGCTCGTGTGATCGAGGCGCAGGGTGTCCACCACGATGAGCACCACGGGCGACGGCCAGCCGGCAGCGGCAGCCAGCTGCTCCCGCGGCGACGGCGGCGCGCAGCCGGCGACAAGCACCACGAGCAGAAGCTGCGCGATGCCGGCGGGCCACCATGCGCGGCGAGGCCGCAGACCGGGCCGCGCGTCATCCATCGTGCGGTGCATCCGGCGCGCCCGATCCGGTGGCACCCGATCCGGTCGCGGCCGCGCGGACCTGCACGGGCAGGTCGCCGTCGCGCAGCACGGCCGTCAACTGCTCGCCGATGCGCGCCGTCGCCGCGTCCTTGAGCACCGTCCCGTCCGGCCGGCGCAACCAGGCGAAGCCGCGCGCGAGCACGTGCCGCGGATCGAGGAGCCGCACGCGATCCGCCGCGCCCGCGAGCAACGCGGCCTGCCTGTCGAGCAAGGCGCGCGCCGCGCCGACGAGACGCTCTCGCTGCGCCTGCAGCTGCGCGCCCGTCGCGGCCAGCAGCTCCATGTGCCGGCCGCGCCCCAGGCGCACGCGCAGCTCGAGCAACTCGTGCTGCGCCGTCGCGAGCGAGCGCTCGGCGGCCGAGCGCAGGGCCTGGCGCCGGAGCGTGAGCTCGCCGGCTTCGCGCTCGACGCGACCCAGCGCCGCGCGCCCGAGCCGGGCCGCCATCTCCTCCTGCCGGAGCTGTTCATCCTCGGTGACGTCCTCAGCGAGCCGGAGCAGCGCCTCGAAGGCATCGTTCACCTCGGCCAGGCCGTCGCGGGCGCGCTCGACGAGGAACTGCGCGGCGGCCGTCGGTGTCTTGAAGCTCGCGTGCGCGACGGCGTCCGCGATGGAGGTGTCGATTTCGTGCCCGATGCCCGTGAGCACCGGCACGCTGCAGGTGGCAATGGCGCGCGCGATGTCCTCGCGATCGAACCAGGAGAGGTCGAGCCGGCTGCCGCCGCCGCGACACAGCAGGATGACGTCGGGACGTCGCGCGACGAGCGTCGCCAGCGCGGCGCGCACGCTGCGCCCCGTGTCCTCGCCCTGCATGCGCGCGTCGCAGACCAGGATCTGCAGGCCCAGGCCGCTCTCGGCGAAGGTCTTGAGCACGTCGTTGGAGGCTGCGGACTCCACCGACGTGATGAGGCCGATGCGCAGCGGCACGTCGGGGAGGCACACCGCGCGATTCCATGCCAGCGCGCCTTCGTCCGTCAGGCGCGCGAGCAATTCGCGGCGCTGGCGGTCGAGATTGCCCAGCGTGAAGTCCGGGTCGATGTCCTCGACGATGAAGGCCAGCGACCCGCGCGGCGCGTAGAAATCGGGCTTCACCTTGACGCGCAGGACGATGCCGTCCTCCGGCTGCAGCGCGCGAAGCTTGCCGCGGGGGCCGAAGAGCCGGGCCACCGTCGTGCGCCAGACGGTGACGCTCAGGCTGGCGCGCGTGCGCGCGTCGTCGCATTGGTCGTCCACAAGCGAGAAGAACCAGTGGCCGCTCGCGCCCAGGCGGCCGCGCGAGAGGCCGCTCGCCTCGCCCACGAGCCAGAACGGCTCGGGAAAGGCGGCACTGAGCATCGACTTCAGGCGCGTCGCGACCTGCGGCACGGTGAGCGTCTCTTCGTCAGGCTCGGCGATGCGCCCGGAGCCGTCGGTCGCCGGACCGCCGCGCGATGCGGTGCGCGACGATGCAGATGAAGGCGCCGATGAAGTCGTGGGTGAAGCCGCGGGCGCGGGCGCGGTGCGCGCTGGTGCTGGTGCTGGCGCTGGTGCGGCGGGCGGGCGGCGGCGCGCGGGAGGCGGCGCGTCGCTACCGTCGGGCGTGCCGCCGGGGAACCATGAGAACGGCTGTCTCTCGTCGCGACGACCCACACGGCGGATTGTAGCCGCCCGATCAGGGCGGACTGCGGGCGTTCAGCCGGCGCGTGCACGCGTGCTATTCTCCGCCCCCTTCGTCGCGCGACCGGCGCAGGCGTGGCCACCTTGGCGCGCGCTCGCCCGACCGACGCCCACCGCACAAGGAGAGCGTTCCATGGCCCGCAAGCTCGTCATCATCGGTTCCGGCGCGGCCGGCTACACCGCCGGCATCTACGCATCGCGCGCGGATCTCAAGCCCCTGCTTTACGAAGGACTGCAGCCGGGCGGCCAGCTCACCATCACGACCGATGTCGAGAACTTCCCGGGCTTCCCGAAGGGCGTCATGGGTCCCGAACTCATGGTGCTCATGAAGGAGCAGGCCGAGCGCTTCGGCACGGAGATGAACCCGGGGCGCATCCAGAAGGTGGACTTCTCGCGGCGCCCCTTCCGCCTCGTGGACAGCGACGACAAGCCGGTCGAGGCCGACGCCGTGATCGTCGCCACCGGCGCCAGCGCGATGCTGCTCGGCACGAAGGGCGAGGACCAGCTCATGGGCTACGGCGTCTCCGCGTGCGCGACCTGCGACGCGGCCTTCTTTCGCGAGATGAACGTCGCCGTGATCGGCGGCGGCGACAGCGCCATGGAGGAGGGCAACTACCTCACGAAGTTCGCGAAGAAGGTCACGATCATCCATCGCCGCAGCGAGTTCCGCGCGAGCCGGATCATGCTGAAGCGCGCGCAGGAAAACCCGAAGATCGAGTTCATCACCGACACGACCGTGGAGGAGATGCTGCCACAGGCCGACAAGCGCAAGCTGCGCGCCCTGGCCTTGCACAACACGAAGACCGGCGAGCGCTCCGAGATGCCGGTGGATGGCTGCTTCGTGGCCATCGGCCACAAGCCCAACACCGAGATCTTCGCGGGCCAGCTCGCACTGGACGACAAGGGCTACGTGACGCTGCGGACCGGCACGCGCACCTCGGTGGACGGTGTCTTCGCCGCCGGCGACGTGGCCGACACCGTCTACCGGCAGGCCATCACGGCCGCCGGCACGGGCTGCGCAGCGGCGCTCGAGGCCGAGCGCTTCCTCGCAGGGCACTGATCGCGCGACACCGCGCCACGCCGGAGGGCGCGACGCGGTGCCGTTGCGAGGCCGTGGCGCGCCGCCGCCGCAGGGCGGCGCGCGCCGGCCGTCACGGCGTCGGCATGAGCACGAGGCGGAAGTCGCCGGAGTGCTTGAAGCCGACCTTCTCGTAGACCGCGCGGGCGGCCTTGTTGCGCTCATCCACGTGCAGCGCGACGAACGGCACCTTGTCGTTCTCGAGCAGGTCCTTGCACAGTGTCCACAGCGCGCGCGTCGCGATGCCCTTGCCGCGCATGGCCTTCGGCGTGAACACGCCCTCGAGCAGCGCGCCTTCCGGGCCCACCACCGCAAGGTCGCACTTGAAGACCGCGCGGCCCTGCTCATCGCGGCACATGTAGGCGCGGCCGTCGACGATGCGCTCGGTCATGCGCAGGCGGTACTTGCGGCGGTCCACCTCGGTGGGCTCGAGCTTCAGATCCTCGCAGACCATCTCGCAGGCGAGCACGGTCAACTCGTCGATGCTGTCGAGGCTGGCCTGCTCCATGTCGATGACCTTGACGCCCTTGCCCATCTCGCCCTTCTCCAGGACGTAGAAGGGCTGGCGCCGGTCGAGGGAGGGCTTGGGGCCCCCGAGCTTGTGATAGACGTTGATGAAGAGGCGCAGCGCGTCGTCCTGGCCGACCGCGAGGGTGAACCGCTTGCCGCGCTCGGAAATGGCGCGCGCGAAGAGGTCCGCAACGTACGGCTCGTCCACCGAGAGCACCAGCGTGCCGCTGTTGCCGATGAAGCAGAGCCCTCGCAGCGACTGGGTGTCGTCGAAGACGCCGAGGAAGACGCCGTGCATCGGGTCGCGCGGGTTGTCCATGCCGGACTTGAGGATGCGCGAGATGAGGAACACGTTCTCGCGCGCCTCACCCTTGAGAAAGGCCAGCGCCACGGAACGCGGGATGCGCTCGGCGATGCGAAGCGCTGGACTGGGCTGGGTCGGGGTCCTGGTCGGCACGTGTTTCCTCGTCGTCTGGAAAATGAGTCGTATTCTAGCAGGCCTGCATCAACACGTGCAGTGACCTGACGGTCGCCAACGGTGCTCGATTCCCTGATGCGGCAGCGCGGCGCTGCGCCGATGCCCGCCGAGACGGGAGGCAGGCACGCGCAGTCGAGCGGGACAAGAAGCACGGATCTGCCCGATCCCGCCATGCCGCCGACAACGAACCCCACCACCAATCACCAGCCGACAGCAACGTAGCGCAACTCGGCGGATTAGGGGAGGGGGTGAATTCATGCATGGTCGAGACGACGCCCTCGCGCGCGGTCGGCGCGCGCGGTCGGCGTGTGCGGCGAACCACGCCCGGCGGACCGCGCAGGGGGTCGTCTCCGCCACGGTGCTGTGCGATACTTCGCGCCAACGACCATGCGCGCAAGCAGGCTGATCCGTTCCATCGCTGTCGCAGCATGTATCGTGCTGGCCTTCGAGGCCGTGGCGCGGCTCTCGGGCTTCCTCGACCCGACCGACCTGCCCGATCCCTACCTGGGCTTCCCGGGCACCTCCCCGCTCTACCGGGTCGAGACCTCCGACGACGGCACCGCCGTGATGCGCCGCTCTCCCAACAAGAGCATGTACCGGCCGCAGGAATTCGCTGCGGAGAAGCCGGCCGGCGAGTTCCGGGTCTTCTGCATCGGCGGCTCGTCGGTACGCCTCGACCTGTTCAGGGACCCGGATGGATCCTTTTCGAACATGCTGGAGCTGTACCTGCAGGGTGCGTTGCCCGAGGGACGCACGGCGCGGGTAATCAACGCCGGCGGTGGCGGCGCGGGGTCCGTGCACAACCTGGAGACCCTGCGCGAGGCGCTTGACCTGCAGCCCGACCTGCTCGTGGTCTACCCGGAGGGCGGCGAGAAGAACCTCATTCCGCCCGCGCCGCAGGGCCTCATGGCGCGCGCCGACGACGCCAGCCCCGCGCGCGTGCTCGCGCGGCGATGGCTCGCGCCGCTCCGCACCTACGTCGCGGCGCGCGAACTCTACGACCGACTGCTGCCCTTCCACGCCAGCACGGCCAACCTCATGTCGGCCTTCTCCGCCTTCGCCTCTTATGCGCTCTCGCGCCCGTTCACGCCGGAGAACTTCTCCCGCTTGTTCGAGCTGAAGCACGATCGCGTGCCACCCGTGATGCCGCACCCCATTCCGGCCGAGGAAATCACCCACGCTCACGCCCGATTCGTGCGCAATCTGGAAACCATGGCCGAACTGGCGCGGGAACACGGCGTCCCGCTGCTCTTCGTCTACCCGCTGCGCAACATCAAGGCGTCCTTCTACCTGCGTTTCCACGTGGACCCGTCGGAGATCGAGCCGGGCAAGATCGCGGAATGGCACCGTCTCTATGAAGAGGGACTGCAGTCCAAGCGCGACGGCGACTGGGCCCGGGCCATCGTGAAGCTGCGCGGCGTGCGCAGGCTTTACGTCGAGGACCACGACGAGATCCTCGCCTTCTATCTCGGCGAGTGTTTCGAGCAGCTGCAGCGCTGGGGCTCCGCGCGCGAGGAATACGAGAAGCCCTACCTGCAGCACCCGATGCGCGCCCTGATCACCGAGGCGGCGACGCAGAGCGGCGTGCCGGTCGTCGACCCGTACCCGCACCTGATCAAAATCGCGGCGCACGGGCTGCCTGGCTACGACGAGTTCTCAGACTCATTCCACCCGATGCCGTCGGTCAGCCGCATCATTGCGCGCTCCATCCTGGACGGCATCCGCGCCAGCGACATCGTGCCGGGCCTGGCGGCCGCGGACGCCCCCGCGCTGGCCTCCGCCGACCAGCTCGTGCTGCGCCTCATCTCGCGCTGTCCGCTGCCGCTTCCCAACCGGATGAACCTGGCCATCGTGTCCGGCGACAATCAGGAGGCCATCCGGCTCGGCCGCACCCTGCCGCGAGAGGAACTCGGGGACCACATCTTCGAGGCGATTTACCTCGGCTGGGCACTCTCCCGCGAGGGTGACGTCGCCGGCGCCCGGGACGTCTATGACGCGCTGAAAGCCTCGTCGTGGCGCCCTCCCAGTTCACTGCCGCCGATGGAGACCGATGAGGACATCGTGATCAATGCCTACGGCGGAGACCTCTTCTCATGGTTCTGACGCCCGGCACGTCACCGTCCCCCGAGCTCGGCCCGCGAGCCATCGTCCGCCTGTTGTGGCGCGAGTTGCTGCTGCCCGCGATCGTGGTGTTCGCGCTGTTCCTCATCGCGGTGGCGCTCATCGAGGGGCCGCCGCTCGAGCAGTTCCTCTACGCGGTCTTCTGAGGCGCGGGCGCGCCGCTCAGGACAGGCCGAAGAGCACGCGCAGGTATGCGAGCGTCGGGCCGAGACGCGTCGCGTCGATGGACACGAGCGTCCAGGTGAGCGCCACGAAGTGGAAGGTCAGCAGAATGCCGAAGACGCGGAAAGCCTTCGACTGCGCGAGCTTCTTCTTCAGCTTGAAGTGGCTGCGCAGCTTCAGAGTCCACACCTGGTGAATCGAAAGGCCCGCGCCGTGCGCCAGCCCCCACAGCCCCCAGCCGAGATTCGGCCCGTGCCACAGTCCGCACAGCAGCATGCTGCCGAGCGCCGCCGCGTGCGGCCGCAGCTTGCTGGCCGAACGGCCGCAGATGGGCAGGAAGAGGTAGTCACGGATCCAGAAGGAGAGCGAGAGATGCCAGCCCTTCCAGAACTCCGCGATGGAGGGGCGCATGTACGGATTGTCGAAGTTCTCGGCGAGGCGCAGGCCCATCAGGCGCGACACGCCGATGGCAAGGTCGCTGTATCCGGCGAAGTCCATCCAGGCGTAGAGCGCGACGGCATAGAGCGCACGCCACGCCTCCCACCAGGCCATGTGCGTCCCGCCGCCGATCGCGGCGCCCGAGCCGAAGCCGGTGATCGGCAGCGCCCACTGCGCCAGCAGCCCGCCGATGACGACCTTCTTGAGCAGGCCGAGGAAGATGCGCACCACGCCCTGCCACAGGTCGTCCACCGTGGGCCGGCCAAGCGAGGCGTAGCTCTTCGCGAAGTGGTCGGCCCTTTCGATCGGCCCGGCGACGACCGACGGAAAGAAGGAGTTCCACACGAGGTAGTCGAAGAGTCCGAAGTGCAGCGCGCGCTTCCGCCCCGCATCGAGCACGAAGTGCAGGGCGCGCAGCGTGTAGTACGACGCGCCGATGAAGTAGGCCACGCGCATGCCGACGATGTTGCCGGTGCTGGCCACACCGGCCCCCGCGGCGCCCGCGCCGGCACCTGCGAAGAAGGCGAGCTTGGGCAGGAACAGAGGCACGAGCAGCGGCACGCACAGGCCGCCGAGGGCGAGTCCGCGCACGCCCTTCGCGGCGAGCATCGCGACGCCGAAGGCCAGCAGCGCCGTGGCCAGGAAGAGCACCGGCGCCAGAGGATCGAAGAACCAGAGAAAGGCGAAGTTCGCCGTCAGCAGCAGCGCGCGCTTTGCCGAGGACGGCAGCGGAAGCGCCAGCGCAAGCACCACGGCCGCCACGAACAGCGCCGCGGATGTGCTGATCAGGTCCACGCCGGCACTCCGTCACGCACCGGCACTCCGTCACGCACCGGCATTCCGTCACGCACCGGCACTCGCGCGCGCCGACAGGTGCGACCCGACATCCGCCGACACCGCTCGACGCGCACCACGCCGCTCAGCGGGCCGAACCGCGCCGCGACGTGACGTAGGCGTCGATCTTCTCGATGCTCTGGAAGGTGGCCAGCTGGATGTCGCCGTCCGGCACCTTGACCCCGAAGTCCTGCTCGATCAGGGCGACGAGCTCGGCCAGTCCGAAGGAGTCGAGGATGCCCTCGTCCACCAGCGACTCGCCGTCCTTCGGCAGCAGCGAGCGGTCGCCGCCGATCTTCTCGGTGAAGTAGCTGCGGAGCGCTTCGCGGATGTCGGCGTTCATGGACGTGCTCAGCCCGGCTCGGTGACGCGGTTCTCGATCTCGTGCAGCCGAGCCAGGTTCGGGAGGCGCGCGATCTTTCCGCTGCTGGTCTTGAAGAGCCATTTGTGCGGCGCGATGCAGACCTTGTCGCAGCGGACATTGAGGCGCGAGGATACCTCACGGCGCACGAAACGCATGATGTCGCGGTGCACCTCGGGGTCATCCGACTTGCTCTCCGCGATGACGATCAGTTTCTGCGTGCCCAGCGCCTGGTCCTCCACGCCGATGGCCGCCACGCGGCCGGCCACCACCTGCGGGTGCTCGGCCACCATGTACTCGATGTCCTGCGGGTAGATGTTCTCGCCGCCGATGATGATCAGGTCGCTCTTGCGGCCGGTGACGTAGAGCACGCCGTCGGCGCGGTAGCCGAGGTCGCCGCTCTGGTACCAGCCGTCCTTCACCTTCTGCGCCGAGACCTCCGGATTGTTGTAGTAGCCGTGGAAGAGGCAGCGGCTGTGAATGGAGATCTCGCCGACGGTGCGGTCCGGCAGCTCGACGTTGTGGTCGTCCACGATGCGGAAGGTCGTGCCCTTGAAGCCCCGGCCGACACCCAGCATCGGCAGCTCGTCGGGATGGCCCGGCGTCACCGGCACCGCGCGGTGCGTCTCCTGCAGCTGCCTGCGGTCGATGCGGTCCACGAGGATGGGCTCGCTGGCGCCGCGGCCGCGCGTGCCGCCCGCTCCGATGACCGAGTTCACGACCTCGGCCATGCCGTACACGATGCCCAGCGCCTCGCGCTTGAAGCCCTGCTTCGCGAAGCGCTTCGCGAACATCTCGTGGCTGTCGTACAGGCACGGCTCGGCGCCGTTGCCGCACAGTCTCAGCGACGACAGGTCGATGCCGGTCAGCTCACTGTCCTTCACGCGCGTGGTCATGAAGTTGAAGGCGAAGTTCGGGTGCCAGTAGACGGTGGCCTTGTACTTCGTGATGACCTCGAAGGCCGAGACCGGCCGGCCCACCCACTGGATCGGCGACATGAGCGTGAAGGGCGCGCCCAGCACCAGCGGATGGATCGCGTCGCAGACCAGGCCCCAGTCGTGATAGAGCGGCACCCAGGTCACGAAGTGGTCGTCGGCGCCCATGCCGAAGAAGTCGCCCACGCCCTCGCACTCGGCGAGGATCGCGCGGTGGGAGAGCGCCGCGCCCTTCTGCAGGCCCGTGCTGCCCGAGCTGTACTGGATGAGCGCGACGTCTTCAGGGTCGGCGGCCACCGGGTCGCCGGCTCTCGGCGCGTCCGCTGCGACATCCTCGAACAGCAGCACTTCGGGCGCCTGCGGCACGCTGGCCAGCAGCGGCGAGAACTCTGCCGCAAGCTCGCGGTAGGTGATGATGGCGTGCGGCACGGTGCGCTCGATCATCCCGCGCAGGTCGCTGAAGTACTTGCCGATGTGCAGGCGGCCCGTCGGAAACGGCAGGAAGGCCGGAATCGCGCCGAGCCACATCGCGCCGTAGAACGCGGGCAGCATGTCCGGGTGATGCTGCAGGATCACGAGCACCACGCGCTCCTTCGGCGTCCCGAGCTTCGCGAGCGCGGCGGCGAACTGCCGCGTGCGGGCCTCCAGCTGGCCGTAGGTCTGCTCGTCGGGCGCCCGGTCGGCGTGGACGTAGCGGCCGTGCAACCCGTCCGGCATCTGCTTCGCGCGCCGACGGATGTGCTCGAGAATCGTGCGTGGTTCGTTCATGGGTAGGTGCCTTGTCGGCAGATGGCCTTGTCGGCAGGAGGAAGGCCCGGTGCTGAGCCTTCGTGCCGCCGGGGATGTCGACTCCGATGTCGTCCTCGCGGCTCCGAATGGTCGGCCGATCATAGGGGGCCGGCGCCGGACCTGCCACCGCGGCGCACTTTCTCCCTGCGTATACTCGCCCGATACCATGCTCCTTCGCGCGGTGCTCGCATCCCTCCCGCTGGCCCTGTGCCTCACGGCGGCCGCATGCGGCGACTCGGGCACGCCCGGCGATGCCCCCGGCGCCCCGAACGTGCTGCTCGTCGTGATCGACACGCTGCGCTCGGACCACCTCTCCGTGAACGGCTATGCCAGGCCCACGACGCCGCGGTTGCAGGACTTCGCCGGGCGCGCGACGCGCTTCACGCACGCGGAGTCGCCGCGCGCCAAGACGACGCCCGCCGTGAGCTCGCTGCTCACGGGCCTGTACCCGCAGGAGCACGGCGTGCGCGACCTCGCCGGCCACCTCTCGAGCGACATCCCCGTGCTCGCGGAGGCCTTCCGCCGCGGCGGCTACACCACCGCGGCGATCGTCGGCAACTTCGTCCTGCGTGGCTCGACGACGGGCCTTGCGCGCGGCTTCGACGCGTGGATCGACGACCTGCCCGACGTGCAGGGCGTCCCGCCTGACGACGTGCCGCAGCGCAAGGCGCGCTCGCTCGCCGACGGCGCGCTCGTCGCGCTGGGCCTCGCGACGCCGCCGTCCGACCCGCACGCGCCGGCGCCGCACGCGCCGCTCGTGCAGCCCGACCGCCCGTGGTTCCTCTATCTGCACTTCATGGATCCGCACGGCAGCTACGACCCGCCGCCCGAGGACCGCCTCTTCGGCGGCGAGGCGCCCGACCCGATTCCCACGGAGAGCGAGTTGCCCGCCGACCCGCTGCACAGCCGCCGGGTCACCGCCTACAACGCACCGCCCGAGTGCCTGCTGCCCGACGGCCGCATCGATGCCGCCGCGGTGCGCGCGCTCTACGACGGCGAGATCCACTTCGTCGATGCGCAGATCGGGCGGCTGCTCGCGGCGCTCGACGAGGCCGGTCTCGCGGACAACACGCTGGTCGTCATCACCGCGGACCACGGCGAGAGCCTCGGCGAGCACCGCTACTGGTTCGAGCACGGGCTCTATGCCTACGAGGCGACCTGCCGCGTGCCGCTGCTCATCGCGGGCCCCGGCATCCCGACTGGCCACAGCGACAGCGACATCTCGCTGGTGGATCTCGCGCCCACGATGCTCGACCTTGCGGGCCTGCCGCCGCTGTCGCCGCCACCCGGGCGCACCACGGCCGCCGCGCCAAGCGGCCACTCCTTCGCGCGCTTCCTGCGGGAGGCGGGCACCGGCCGGCCCGACAACCCGGTGTTCGTCGAGAAGACAGAGGGCGAGTCGCTCGCGAAGACGGTGCAGATCAAGGGCGTGCGCCTGCGCGACTGGAAATTCCTGCGTCGCTACGCCTACCGCACAGCCGCCGACGCGCCGATGCCGCGCGAACTGGTCCTGCTGAGCGAGGAGCTCTACGACCTGAGCGCCGACCCGCACGAGACCATCAACCTCGCCGACGCCCCGCCGCCCGGCGCGCCGATGGACCGCCTGCGCGCCGAGCTGCTGCGCTTCTCCGCCGCCGACGTGCACTTCACGGACCTGGCCGAGCAGCTCGCCGCCGAGCGCGAGCAGCTGGACCCCGAGGCCTTCCGCGTCATGCAGGCGCTGGGCTACTTCGGCGACGGCGGCAAGCCGCCAGGGCGCTGATCGTCGCGACGATCCCGCGCCCCACTCGCCCCACTCGCCCCACACGTGCACGCACCGGAAGGCGCGAGTCTCAGGCGCCGACGGTGCTGCCAGCCTCCACGCCGAGCCCGCCGAGCAGTTCGCGCATGCGTTCGTCGCGCTCCGGGCGCTCCGACGTGAAGCGCAGGATGCCGGCCTTGAGGCTCTCCGTGTCCAGCCGGCTCTCGGCCACGATCTGGTCCACGGTGCCGCCCGTGCGCCAGCGGTTGTCGAAGTCCGGCGAGAGCACGTAGTCGGCCGCCACCGCGTGCGGGATCCAGTTGGTCATGTTCCAGCGCGCGGTGTTGGTGATCACGAAGGACTGCGCCCATTCGCGCGCGGGCAGCACGCGGTCGCGCCAGGCCTGCGGCTGCCGACGGAAGAGCGCGTGCGAGATGGCCGCGACGATCTTCACGTTGGGACCGTCGCTGGCCAGCCACGGCAGCAGCTTCACGAGATTGGCCGTGCTCATCGTGCCGCGCACGATGATCGTGCCTTCCTTCGGCCGGCGCTTGTCGAAGTCGCGCAGAATGTAGGCGCCGCGCGCCGCTTCGAGGTGGCTGTCCATGCCCCACTTCGCGCGGTCCGGGATCTCGATCGGCGGACGCGTGAGGTGCAGCACGAGGATGGGCACGCCGCTGCCGAGCGCGGCCGCAAGCACCACCGGCACTTCGTTGGCCTCCCACGGGTGCATGTTGACGACGTGCCCCCTGGGGAAGAGCGAGGTCACGCCCGGCGAGAAGATGCCGAAGTGCGTGCGGCTGTCCTCGGCCGTCTCCGGACCGCTGTGGCCGGCGACCCACAGCGCGCGCCCGAGCTTGATCTGGCTGTCCTGCGCGGTCTGTGAAAACAGGCGCATCGGGCCGTACTTGAGGTAGCTGAAGCTGCCGTAGGTGGAGCAGGCGCCCGAGTAGCCGCGGAAGTTCTCCAGCGGCTTGTCGGACAGGTTCACCGACGCGACTCCGCACATGAGGCCGGAGTTCGTGAACTCCGTGATCTCCTGCGGGAGGATCGCGCCGCCCGGCGCCTTGCTGCGCTCGTACCAGCCGTAGCCGGCAAAGTCGCCGACGGCCGCGGCGCTCGCGCCGGAAGCTCCCGGTGCAGCAGCGGCCGCCGCGACGTCCCCGGCCCACTTCGCGCCGAAGCCCGAGATGTTCGTGCTGTCGGCGAGGTCCGCGGCGCAGACGAGGAAGAGCGGGTGACCGTAGTGCTGCTTGCCCAGGGCGTTGATGTACGCGCCCATCTTCGCGAAGCCCGCGCGGTTGGGCTGCTTGTCACCCGGCTTGAAGAAGATCGAGGCCGGCAGCGCGGCCGGGTCCGTGAGGCGCGGGTCGCTGAAGGGATCGGCGTTCGCGGACAGGGCCGCGGCGGAGGACGCAGTGCCGGCTGATGCGGAGCCCGTCTCGCGCGAGGTGGCCGGAGCGCCCTTGTCCCAGCTGAAGGTCGGAAGCGTCGCGGGCACGCTTTCGCCGAGGTCCGTGAGGCGGTCGCTGAGGAAGTTCAGCAGCGCGTCGTCGCGTTCGAGGACGGAGAGAATGGCGCGCAGGTGATCGGCCGACTGCGCGACGCGGCTCTTGCGGTCCGACGGGCCCTCGCTGCCCTGGCCATCGAAGGAGACGCCGTACTTCTCGCCGAACTCCGCGCGCAGTTGCCAGAAGTTGGCGTCGTTGAACTTGTGCGGCGAGCCGTGCGACTTGTTGTCGTACTTGAGGTAGCCGCGGCCCTTGCGCGTCTTGAACCACAGGCAGCCCGGCACGGACTGGCCGCGGCCGTCCGGGCCGCGACGATCGGAAGTGCCCTGCGCGCCGACCGTGCCGTTGGCGCCGGCACTCTCGGCATCGCCGAGCAGCTCGTGCATCGCGGGCAGCAGCGAGGCGAAGTTGCTGCCGTCCTCGGTGCCGGCCACGCGCCAGCCGTAGCTCTTGAACCAGGACTCCGGCGTGCCGTGCACGACCGAGGAGATGCGGTGGTCGTCGATGCCGCAGTCGTTCCAGTCGAGCATGTAGAAGAAGTTGCCGAGGCCGAGGCCCCACGCGGTGTTCTTCACCTCGTGGTGCGCGCCGGCCGTGTGTCCGCCCTCGCCTTCCATCGCGAAGACGCGCACGGAGCCGGCGCCGGCGTGCTTGAGCGCCAGCGCCTCGCCCGCCGCGATGGGCGCGCCGTGGCCCGACGGACCGGTGTTGGCCTTGAAGAAGAGCGTGCGGCCTTCCATTTCGGCGTGTCCCGGCAGGCCGCCGTTCTGTCGCAGCGTGAGCAGGTCCTCGGGCAGCAGCGTGAAGTGCCGGCCCAGCGGGTGGGCGAAGCGGGCGGCGCGCGCCGCGAGGTCCGCACCCTGCGCGCCGGCCTTCGTCGCCGCGGCCAGTTCCCTGGCGTGGCGCAGGCGCAGCGCCTCGTTGAAGACCGCGAGCGTCGCGTAGACCACCGGGTTGCAGTGGCCGGCCACCAGCACGAAGCGGTCGCCGAAGCGCGCCTCGGGGTGGCGGATGTCCCAGCGCATGCCGCCCGAGAGCAGCAGCGCCACCAGCGCGTGCACCTTGCTGCGGCTGCCGCCCGGGTGACCGCTCTGGCTCAGGTTGAGCGACAGGTCGAGGCACTGGTCGATCAGGTCGGCGGTCTTGTCCCAGTGCGGAAGTTCGGCCTTCAGTTGATGGAGCGGGCGCATGCGCAGAGGTTCCCGGGATTCCTGGCGCGCGGCCGGTCTCGCGCACGACGACGGATTGAAGCCGACCGGCAGGGCGGCGGATTATAGGCTGCACGCACGCCGGCTCGACCGGCGCTCATCCGCAGATCGGAGTCGTCGATGGCCTTCACCCTTGTCGCCTGCCTCGTGCCGGCATGCCTGACCTCCCCGCTGCAGGAGGTTTCGGAGGCAGCCGGGATGGCGGCCGAGGCGACCCGGGCGGTCACCACCTGGCTGCCCATCGTCGACTGGTTCGCGATCGCCGCGGTGCTGATCGGGCTCACCGCGGGCGCGCTGGCCGGGCTGGCGCGGGCCTTCAGCATGCTGCTGTGGATGCTTGCGGCGCTCTGGCTCGCCAATCACCTCTCGGCGCAGGTCGTGTCGTGGCTGCCGAACTCCGCCGAGCCCGGTGATCCGACGCTGCGGCTGACGGCCTTCGGCGTCATCACGGCGCTGGTGCTCACGCTGCCGGTGCTGGGCCGCGTGCTCGGCGGGGCCGGGGGCAAGAAAAAGGCCACCGGCGAGCCGCAGCACAAGCCCTTCGGCGCACTGATCGGACTGTTCATCGCGTGCCTGTTCGTGACGCTGATGCTGCCCTTCGTGCGCGAACTCCCCTATCTTGGCGAGCACTGGGACGAGGCGCGTGCGCCCGCGCTGGCCGGCGGCCTCGCCGACAACATGACCTACCTCTACCCGATCGAGCACCGCGAGACGCTGCGCTGACGCGCCGCGTTCAGAACAGCGTGTAGATGAAGGGCGAGAGCACGGGGCTTGCCGCCGCGGCGACCAGCAGCAGGCCGATGGTCAGCAGCACGAAGATCACTGGAAGCATGTACCAGTGGCCGCGGTCCCAGGTGGAGACCACGAGCGAGCACACGGTGCCGACCTTCTTGCGCGCATACCACGCCACGAGCACCAGCAGCACGATGACAAACCAGAACAAGGCGTCGGAGAGCAGCGGGATGCGATGCACCTCGGCGCCCTCGAGCTTCGGGAAAGACAATCCGAAGGTGATGGCCTCGCTGACGGGCACCTTGTGACCCACCCAGTCGAAGAACTTCATCATCCCGTAGATGAAGCCGAACATGCAGGCGACCTTCAGCGCCGCCGTGAGCAGGTTCTCGTCCTTGCGGTAGTTCAGCCAGAAGAGCGTGGAGAACAGCGCCCACAGGCCGAGGAAGATGAATTCCATCGTGCCGAGCGGACCTGGCGCAGCGGCGGTGCCGGACTGCGCCAGCCCGAGGATCGCACCGGAAGTGCCCATCGCTGCGAGGCTCACGAGATCATCTCCACGATGCGATCGCCCTCGTGGCGCAGGATAAAGGGCGTGCTGTCGATGATCTTCTTGTCGGCCTTCTCGATGATGTAGTTGCCGAGGTAGAGCACGTCCATCTCGCTGCGGCTGCCGGAGTTCGCGATGAGCCTGATCCTTGCCGCGTGCCTCGCGCCGACGTGCCTGCCCGCGCCGCTGCAGGACGCGGCCACCACCGCGGTCGCCCAGGCGCAGGAGGCCGTGACCACCTGGCTGCCCATCGTGGACTGGCTCGCGTTGGCGATCGTGCTGCTCGGCGTGGCCGCCGGCGCGATGGCCGGCCTGGCGCGCGCCTTCGGGATGCTGCTGTGGATGCTGGCCGCGCTGTGGCTGGCGCATCATCTCTCGGCGCAGGTCGTGTCGTGGATGCCGAACACGGCCGAGCCCGGTGACCCGTCGGCGACGCTGACCGCCTACGGCATCATCACCGCGCTCGTGCTGACGCTGCCTCTCATCGGGCGGCTGATCGGCGGCTCGGCCGGCAAGAAGAAGGCTACCGGCGAACCGCAGCACAAGCCGTTCGGAGCGCTCGTCGGCCTGTTCATCGCATGCCTGTTCGCGACGCTGCTGCTGCCCTACGTGCGGGATCTGCCGTACGTCGCGAACGGCTACGACGAAGCCCGCGCGCCGGCGCTGGCCAGCGGGCTGGCCGACAACATGACCTACCTCTTTCCCGAGGCGCATCGCGCGGCGCTGCGATAGGTGTGGTCAGCGTCGCTTGAAGCACCTTGCGAACGCACCTACGTGCGAAGTGTCCCTCGCACATCCTCCACGATTCAGGCCCCCTGCTGACGACGCTCCGGCCAAGCCAGAGCAAGGGCCATCATCCCCATGCCAACCAGCAGGATGAGATGTGATTCCCGGCCCACGGCTGCGATGCCAAAGCAGCCGCAATCGCTCAGATCTACGCCAGAAAGGTCCAGCACGAAGGCATACGTCATGAGTGCCGCACACAGGACCGCCGCGGATGCTCTCCAGATTCTCATTCCGGAGAACAGCAGCCCGCAACCCACGGTCATCTCGACGAGGCCAAGTGGGACCATGAAGAGTCGCGAGGCCGTCCACTGCTGGAGCAGGGCAGAACTCACTTTTGTCGCCGACTCGGACGGCATCGTCACGAGCTTGAGGACGCCGCTGAACAACAGGATCAGCGCAAGCGCGCACCGAATGAGAACCAGAACGACGCCACTTCGCTCCTTCACTTGGATCCAGGCATCAAGGACGCCGCGTGCTCGGAGAGATGGACTTTCGTCACTTTACCTGCGACGAGGTTTACCCACTCGATCGCCTGCCCCGACTCGTCGACAGCCGTCGCCTCGTACGGTTGCACGAGCTTGATCTTGCAACGCCCGGGAGGAAGGAGTGACACTCTGTAGGGTGGAGTGCGGAAGCCGATCTGGCTGCTCGTCGGAGCGCCCTCATATTTCAGGTCAATGAAACCAATCCGATCGAGGAAGTTGCCTGACGAATCGGCCGACAGAATTTCCAGGCCGCAGGTGCCGGATGCATCCACAGTGACGTCGACCGGCGCGCCTGCCAGCGTGAATGACTGGGAAGCAGACTCACCGCAGACTGCGGTGCGGCGGAACATTCCATGAAGTGCATTCACTTGCAGTGAATACGATCCCCAAGGAATGCCTTTCACTTCAATGACCCCGCTTTTCCATTCCTGCACCTCGAAGGCGAGGGCTGCGGAATCGACGTCATCGGCCTGTCCCGGCAGCAGCCAGATCGAGGTATGGCCAGTCAACGTGTTCCTGTCGGGGACCGTGGGATCCGCCAGGTGAACTCGGACAGTGCCGAATCCATCGACCTTCCGCCGCAGCGGAAAGCTGTATTCAGGAATTCCTTCATGAAGTGGGCCCAGCACGATGTCGGCAGTCACCGATTCGTAGCCTGGAGCATCGAGCAGCACCGTGGCGGTTATCTGTGCACCCGAGTGGGTATCGGAGTGCAAGACAAGACATGCGTCACGACTTCGTGGACCCAGGAGGTCGGCAGGGATTCCGATCAGCGCCAAGTCGGCCCGATTGGGACTCAGATAGTGACCACCACCCGGCTCCTGAATCGTCGGCCCGCGACCCAGCAGTCGTGGATTGCTGCGTGGCCGGCCTCCTTCGGCATCTTCCAATCGGATCAGGGCGCCGTATCCTTGTTCGACCTTCAGGACCACACTTCGATCGCCACCGCTCGCCGACACAGGCCATGACAGCCTGCCCGGACCGTAAGCGATCAGAGTGACCCCCGCCTTCGGCGCCAAACCGCGCAACGTGAATGTCCCATCTGCGCCGGAAAGAGCCTCGGGCACTCGCAATGCTTCGAGCGAGACGCCGCGAACGTCGCCCTCGGACCTGGCAGCATCCGGCCGCCACGCCTTGACCACGTAGGCCACCTGAGGCTGGCCCCCCACGGCATCCATGACCGTTCCTGTGATCGTTACCTCATCGATCAGATGAATCATGTACGCGGGCCGTGGCGCTACCTCCGGATTCAACTGGACGAGGCCGATCGAGTAGCCCGGATGGCTGGCTGCGATCATGGTCGCCAAGGCAGGGCGGATCCTGACTCGTGCAATCCCATCGGCGCTGGTGGCCTCGGGACCGATACGGTCATTGCCCTCTCCGACATAGACCTCCGCGCCGGTCACGGGATGGTCAGCACTGTCCACGACCGTGACCATCGACTCATTGGACCCCGTCAGCGGCATTGCCGGAATGGCCTCGCCCTGATCATCGGCGGAAACGAGTTTTATGGTGGATCTCGGTGATGGCGAGGCCACCTCTCGCTCGCCTCGCAGCGGTACATGCGTGTGAGCCGCGTTGTCGTCCGTCAGCAGGAGCCTCAGAAGCAGGCCGGCAACGAGCGCAACCAGCAGGGCTGTGATTGCCAACATGGGTCGGTTTGGTTTCATGCGCTGTCCTCCCGGCGTCTCCGAGAGCATCCCGCTGTGCGAGGAATGGGAGAGTTGACTGAGCGATGTTGCTGGGCAGGCAGTTCGTCAGGCCCCTTGGCACTGTGAGGCAAGGCGACAGTGACGAACGGGGTCGGCGCGGACACTGAGCAGACGAGTCGATTGCACCAGCCGAGGGCCGCCCATGACGTGGCGGCCCTCGGCTTCTGGATGCAAAAACCTCCCACTCTCTCACTCGTGAGGAAGAAGGCAGGTCGCCTGCGTTTGACCAGCGAAAGTCAGCACCGTGCAGACACCCACGGTATTGCAACTCGGGCAGTCGCCGCCGGAAACGAATGCTGCCTCGCCAGTGCCGGGGTTCTCCAACTCGACGTGGCAGCACGCCGGTCCTTGACCGTCGACACACGAACACACCTTGTTCTCGTTGGGCAGCGTCTTCACGGTCGGACACGAGGTGCAGGTTCCGGAGCAGGTCAGCATGGCCATTTCACCTGATCCGCTTCCCACGCCCGAGCACCGCCCACTCGGCAGTGGCGACATGAATCCGAGGAGCATTGTCGCGATCAACGCGAGTCCCGTCAGGCCGAGAAGGTTGCTTTGAAAAGCACTCTGATTGTTCATGTGAACTCTCCCTTTCTCCCGTGAACTTTGCATGAGTCGGCCCCAATTCCGCCGACCAGCGCTTGGCAGCTTACCCCCCCCCCGAAGATTCTGTCAACTTCGCATCCTCCCTCGTTTTGCAAGAGCTGTCGACCGCCATCAGTGCTGCAGGGCGCGAGAGGCGAGTCGCCTCAGACACGCTCAGCGCGTGCGATTGAGGCCCACGCACACGGCGCCCAGCCGATCCTGCTCGCGTCGCGGCTGCTGCAGGTCAGGCCGTGGAAGGCCGTGCGGTGCACGGCCAACGCCGCACACGGCACCTCGACGTATGTGAAACGGCCCTTGTGCACCAGACCGGAGGTTCGCGTGATCCGTGCGAAGCCAAACGGCAGGAGCAGCCGCGTGACGTGCACCTGCAGGTGCGGCTCGCGGTCTGCGCCATCGTGCCCGTCCCCAGTCGCTCCAGGATGGTGCGGTGGACAGAAGGGGGAGCAGCGCGCGTACCGCTCCCGGAGACTGCCTAGAACAGCGTGTAGATGAACGGCGAGAGCACCGGCGAGGCGGCGGCGGCCACCAGCAGCAGGCCGATGGTCAGCAGCACGAAGATCACCGGCAGCATGTACCAGTGTCCGCGGTCCCACGTGGACAGCACGAGCTGGCAGACGGTGCCGACCTTGCGGCGCGCGTACCATGCGACGGCAATCAGCAGCGCGCCCACGAAGATCAGCAGCGCGTCCTCGAGCAGCGGGATGCGCGCGACTTCCTCACCCTTCAGGGCCGGGAACGAGAGCCCGAAGGTGATCGCCTCGCTGACGGGCACCTTCGCGCCGATCCAGTCGAAGAGCTTCATCATCCCGTAGACGAAGCCGAGCATGCATCCGACCTTGAGCGCCGCGGTGAGCAGGTTCTCTTCCTTGCGGTAGTTCAGCCAGAAGAGCGTGGACATCAGCGCCCACAGCCCGAGGAAAATGAACTCCATCGTGCCGAGCGGGCCGTTCACGAGATCATCTCCACGATGCGATCGCCCTCGTGGCGCAGGATAAAGGGCGTGCTGTCGATGATCTTCTTGTCGGCCTTCTCGATGATGTAGTTGCCGAGGTAGAGCACGTCCATCTCGCTGCGGCTGAAGGTGTTGAAGGCCTGCGCGGGCGTCTCGACGATGGGCTCGCCCTTCAGGTTGAAGGACGTGTTCAGGATGACCGGCACGCCGGTCTTCTTGCCGAACAACTCGATGACGCGGTGGTAGGCCGGGTTGAACTTCTTGATCACGGTCTGCAGGCGGCCGCTGCCGTCCACGTGCGTGATGGCCGGGATGACGTCGCGCTTCTCGGGGCGCACGGGCACCACGTAGAGCATGAAGCGCGCCGGCCACGGCTCGCCGGTACCCTTGGGAAGCTCGAAGTATTCGTCGGCAGCCTCGGACAGCACCGACGGCGCGAAGGGCCGGAAGGCCTCGCGGAACTTGATCTTCGCGTTGACCAGCTCCTTCATCTCGGTGCTGCGGCTGTCGGCGATGATCGAGCGCGCACCGAGCGCGCGCGGCCCGAACTCGAAGCGCCCGCGGAACCAGCCCGCGACCTTGCCGGCGACGAGGTCGTCGGCCACGCGGTTGAAGAAGGTCTCGTCATCCTTGATGTAGGTGTGCTTGACTTCGTTCTTCTTCAGGAATTCCAGCACCTCGGCATCGCTGTACTCGCTGCCCAGGTAGGCGTGCTCCAGCGGTCCGACGCGCGGCTTGCCCAGCACGTGGTGATAGGCCCACAGCGCCGCACCGACGCAGCAGCCGTCGTCGCCGGCGGCCGGCATGACGTACAGCTCCTTCATGCCCGTCTCGTTCACGATCTTGGCGTTGGCCACCGAGTTGAGCGCCACGCCGCCGGCCATGCACAGCTTCGTCAGCCCCGTCGTCTCGTGCAGGTGCTGCGCCATCTTGATCATGATGGTCTCGGTCACCTTCTGGATGGACATCGCGACGTCGCAGTAGAAGGGGTCGAGGCTCTTGTCCTCGTGCTTCGGGTCGCGCGCGGGGCGCCCCATGACCTCTTCGAAGGCCGGCGTGAAACTGTTCGTCGCCGACCAGTGGTAGGCGAAGTACTTCATGTCCTGCCACAGCGAACCGTCGTCGTTGATGCGGATCATCTTCATGATCCGGTCCACGTATTTGGGCTCGCCGTATGGCGCCATGCCCATGAGCTTGTATTCGCCTTCGTTCACCTCGAAACCGCAGTAGGCCGTGAACGCGGAGTAGAGCAGGCCGACGGAGTGCGGGAAGCGCATCTCCTTGATGACCGAAAGCTTGGTGCCCTTGCCCACGCCCATCGTGGACGTGGACCACTCGCCCGCGCCGTCCAGCGTCAGCACCGCGGCCTCGTCGAAGGGCGAGCAGTAGAAGGCCGCCGCCGCGTGGCTCATGTGGTGGTCCGCGAAGAGCAGCTTGCTCTTCGGGATCTTCAGCTTCTCCAGCATCATGCTGCGCACCCAGAGCTTCTTCTGGAGCCAGGTGAGCATGGACTCGCGGAAGACTTTGGCCGAGCGCGGAAAGGTGGAGATGGCCGTGAGCAGCAGCCGTTCGAACTTCACGAACGGCTTCTCGTAGAAGACGACGTAGTCCACCTGGTCGATGGTGATGCCGGCGGTCTTCAGGCAGAAGGCGATGGCCTTCTCGGGGAAGCCCGGGTCGTGCTTGCGGCGCGAGAAGCGCTCTTCCTCGCCGGCCGCGACCACCGTGCCGTCGTGAATGAGCGCCGCGCTGCCATCGTGGTAGTAGAAGGACAGGCCGAGGATGTACATGCGCTCAGTCCTGCCGCCGGGCGTCGTCGAGCGTCTCGTTGATCGCGGCCCACGGGCGGTAGGTGCTCGTCGGCGCCTTCTTCAGCAGCAGCGTGTCGGTGAACAGCCCGTAAAGCAGCGCGACGGGCATGACCGCCACGAAGTAGATGACCGTCATCATCGTCCTGCCGACGACGTTGCCGAAGCGGTCGAGGAAGTGCAGCACGGGCTTGAACATGGGTGCGCTGGCGTGTCCTGGGCTGGGCTGTCGGCACCTGTTTCCGCGAGGCCCTGCGGAAAGAAGGCGGGGCAGGATAGCGGGCTGTCCGGGGACGGGCAAGAAAATGGGGTAAGGGACGGGACGGGGCGGGGTGACTGGCTTTGTTTTGCGGTCGCGCCGGGGGTGCTGCCCGCGCGGGGGGGGTGCATGACGGTGCGTCGTTGGGGGCGGGGGGTGCGGGGGGCGGGAGGATTGTCCGGCGCTGCGCCCGTGAGGCAACAGGACGCGTCACGGTTCCGGGAGCGGCGCCCTTCGCGCCGGACAAACCTCCCGTCCCGCGCACACGTCGAGGTGCGTTTTTCCGTGCGGGGCGAGGCGGTCAGCACTCCCGGCGCTTGGGCTTCACGACGCCGTCGCGCGCCTGCTGAGGTTGAACGTCCGGACGGCGAGCGCGCCTGGCCGGTGTCTCGGGCGGAACGGTGGCCCGGACGAATGACGGCGGTCCGCTGGAGCGTGAGCGCTGCGAAGTCGTGTGCCGCCGAACTGCGAGTCGTTTCAGCTGACGCCTGACGTCTGCGCCGCTGCCCGACGCGCTCCCTGTGCCTGCCGCCCGGCGGGTTGATCCTGCGCCGAGCCTCGCGCGCCGAGCCTTGCACGCTCGAACATCGCACGGCGTGCATCGCCCCTTCCCCATCCCCGCTCAAGCGATGCCTGACCGCATGCCAAGTCCATCCCCATCTCATTGCGGAAAATGCGTTCCCCCAAAAACCCACGCGTGAGGCGCAGCGAAGCGCCCGCCGGGACCTGCCCCACCCCCGCATGGCACGGAACCCCGTGCCTCGGCGTGTGCGCGGGACGGGAGGTTTGTCCGGCGCGAAGGGCGCCGCTCCCGGAATCATGACGCGTCCTGTTGCCCCACGGGCGCAGCGCCGGACAATCCTCCCGCCCCGCGCACTCCCCGTGCCACGCGCCCCCCGCGCATCTCGCCCGCAGGGGCAGCTCCCGGCCAAGCGAAGCCGCGCCCCAAGCGTGCCGCCTACAAGTCGTCATGCACCGGGTCGAAGGTCAGCAATCCCACCGCGAAGTCCACGAGCTCCCACGGGTCGACTCCGAGGTCCGCGCCGATCAGCCCGACCTGCGCACCGAGACCGAACTCCGCAGCGCCGTAGTGTGGTCCGAAGCGACCGTCCGTGGACGCATCTGCCACGCTGAGCTCCGCGCCGGCCTTGTTCTCGATGCCGAAGGGCCAGTTGATGAACGGGGCGCCGCGCGGACCCGGGATGCCCACGAACACCGACGTGTACGCGCCGATGAAGGCATCGGCCAGTTCCGTGGCGCGGATGTCCGCCGCGAAGCCGGGCCCGAGGCGAACGCGCGCGCGCACGATGTCGAGCACGTCGAAGATGCGATTGGGGATGTAGAGCAGCACGACATGAACGAAGCCGTGCTCCTTGGAGTCGTCATCGTCTGCAGCGGCGACCGACGGCGCGCCTACGGGCTCGGCGAGATCCGAGACGGGTGCTCCGGCCCGCGCGGCCGGAAGGCTTCCGGCGGATGTCAGCGCCAGCCACTGGTGCGAGGAGGCCGCCGACGCCTGCGTGGCCCGCGGCGTGGTGCTGCAGCCGGCGAGCAGGCAGCCCAGCACGGCAAGACATGCGAAGGAGCTCAGGACACGCGAGCAGGGCGAGCGGAGCATGCGGCAACTTCCGTGAAAGGGGCGGGGAACGAAACGACTCATCCGAAAGGCTTGCTGCACCTTGTAACAACTGACCGGCCGCGAAGAGGCGGCGCCACCGGCCTCAGATGTCGCGCAATCTCGTCACGCGATCGATCTCCGCCTGCGGCATCGAGAAGTCCTTGTGCGTGACCGGAATGCCGTACTGCTTGACGCGCGCGAGCCACTCGTCGCGGGTCTCGGCCGCCGGACCGGCCGCCGCCGCGGCAGCGTTGCAGTCGTGCACCGCCACGTCGTGCATGTGCAGCCGCCCGCCGCCGATCTCGTGCCAGCGGCCCACCACCGTGCGCGGCCCGCCGGTGAAGATGACCACCGTCTGGCCGTGCCACTCGTCATGACCGGGATGAAAGACGTGGCCGGTGGACATGGGCAGGCTCCGGGAGGCGAGGGGCTCGAGAACGTCCGTGCGCGGCACCGACCGAATACTCGATGATTCCGGCGTCGCCACGGATCATGCCGAAATTCCGAGCGCGAGGCACGGCACCGGCTCGACCACACTTCCGGCAGGACGCCTGCGAGGACCGGATGAACGCCGACGATCAAAGCGCCTCACACCCGCCCGGCGGCCACCCGCCCGAACCTTCCGAACCTTCCGACCCGGCCGACTCCGTCGACCCAGCCGACTCCACCGGCATGCCCGGAAGCTGCGGCGTGCCGGAAGCAAACGGGCCGACCCACCTCGCTCCGAGCGATCCCGGCGCGCTCGTGTTGAGCACAGACGAGCGGGAGGCTTTCGTGCGCGACGGCTGGATCGTGATCCGCAATCTGCTGACGCCGGCAGAATGCGATGAGCTGGAGCGCGTGACGATGGCGCTGCTGCGCCGCGACATCGCCGTGCCGGGCCGCGACTACTGCGACATGACCTCGGACTACGGCCGGCCGATCGAGGACTTCTCGATCCTCAACGTGATGCTGCCGCGGGCGTATCACCCGCCGCTGCGCGGCAATGCGTACGAGCGGCGCGCGGCGGCCGTCGCGGCGCAGCTCTGCGGGCCGGACATGGCACTGGACTACGACCAGATCGTCGCCAAGCCGCCGCGCAGGTCCGACGCGGTCTTCCACTGGCACCAGGACCAGGCCTACTGGCCTGCCACCGCCGACACGCGCACCGCCTCCTTCTGGCTCGCGCTCGACGAGGTGGACGAGGACAACGGCTGCGTATGCTTCGTCGACGGCAGCCATCGTGAGCCTGCGCTGCGCCCGCACCTTCCCCTGCACGGCGACCGCTCGCTGAATCACACGCTCGTGGCAACCCTCGACCCGGCGCGCGACCGACCACGCCCCGCGCGCCTGCACCGCGGCGATGTCAGCGTGCACCACGAGCGAACACTGCACGGCTCGGGCGGCAACACGTCGGACCGCTGGCGCCGCGGCTTCGTCGTCGCCTTCCGTGCCGCCAGCGCCGTGGCCAAAGAACGCGCGCTCGGCTTCACCCACTCCCACAACGACGCGCCGGACGTGCTGCGACGCGTCGCGGCATTGCGCGACCGCACGGCAGGGCGCGACCACACGGCAGGAGGCGACCACACGGCAGGGCGCGACCGCACGGCGTGACGGCGACTCAGCGCGTGACGGCGACCGGGGCGTCACGGCGACCAGGGGCGTCACGGCGACCGGGGGCGTGCCGGCGACTCAGGGCGGGGCCGGGTCCTCGGACGGCGGGAACGCCGCCACGACCTGCGAGCCGTAGAGCGGATAGTCGCTGGCGTAGCGATAGGCGCGGAAGGCGCCGGGGTCCCAGCCGAGACTGTCGAACACGTGCGCGACGAGCTCGGCGTAGCGCGGCACCTTCGGCGTGCGCAGTCCTGCGATGCCGCGGCCCAGCGCGCGGAAACTGCCGCTCAGGTCCAGCCTGTCGATGTCGCGGATCGGGTCGTTCACCGAGGCCACGCCCTCCAGCGCGGTGTCGTAGACCACGAGCGACGGCGCGGCGCCGGCGTAGAGTTCCTCGTGGACGAGCACGTCGAAGAGCAGCGTGCGGCAGGGCGTGCCCACCTCGGCAAAGAGGAAATTCCTGCGCCCCGAGCCGTGCGGGACGAAGCGGCCCATTTCCGCCAGGTTCACCTCGGCGAGGATCAGATCCACGGCGGATTGCGGGCCGAAGGCGTCCCCGCCGAGCACGTACTGCATCGTGTCGCCGATGCGCCGCACGCTCACGGGCGCGGGAGGCAGGTGACAGAAGGCGTCCTGACGCAGGCCCTCGATGCCCTCGGAGCCACCGATCGGCTGGCCCTGCAGCGTCTGCGGGTGTCGGTCGCTGGACTCTCCGGGCATCCGGCGCGAGGACAGCTTGACGGTCACGCCGGCGCGCAGGCGCTGAATGCCCAGCAACCCCACCAGCCACACGATGTCGAGGCGCTTGCCATCCGGCGACGGGTGCACGACGACGGTGCCGACGTTCACTTCGGCCGACGCACCCTTGAGCTGGCTGAGTGCCTTGTAGGCCGACTGGCGCCGACGCACCTCGAAGACCTCGCGCGCCTCGGGCAGCCAGGACGAGAGCATCGCGTCGAGCGCGCTGCGGTCGCCGACCTCCTGGCGGATGAGCGACTCGAAGCCGTCCACGGCCGCGTCGGCCCGGGCGATGTGTGCGGCCTCGACGCCGCGTCGACGCGCCGCACGCAGGAAGCGTCGCAACGGTTCGGGCCCCGGGGCGTGCTGGGTCACCGAGAGCGGGTCGCGACTGCGCGCCGCCTTGAGCAGGCGCGAGGTCAGCACCTTGTCCAGGCCGAGCGCGCGGGCGAGCAGCTGCGGACCGCGGCGCCCCTCGGGCAGCGCGTCGAGCACCGCGTTGAGGCTGAGGCCCAGCTCGGCGCCCGATGCCGCAATGCGCGCCTCGAGAGATGCGTGCGCCGTCGCTGCGACCGGCCCGCCGTGCGCGGCAGGGCCTCCTTGCGCTGCCGGCCCACCTTGCGCGACCGGCCTGCCGTGCGCTGCCGGCCCGCCGAGCGGGGCTGACCCGCCAGGCGAGGCCGGAGAGGTCGTCGGCGTGCGGGGAGGATTCATGCGGGTGATCTCGGGAGCGGTCATCAGGGGGCGCGGTGGTGGCGAGGCCCCATGTGCGGACTCGATTCTCGCTTGTCCAGTGGCGGTTCAGCCACGGGGCACGTCACAGTTTCCCTGAAACCTTGCGAAGTGCCAACCCACGTCCTGGGTACTGGACTGCCATGCGCCTGAAAGGCCCCTTCCTGACGGTTGGGCGAGCCGATCCTGGAGGAGCCTCGCTGGGACGTCGGGGGGTATTTCGGCCTTCCCACTTGCGCGATCCGGAGACTCCCGGTAGTTTCCCGGAAACTTTTCAGGGGCTCCGCAGCGGGGCCTCGCACCCCCGCCTTTCGAGAGCTGCGCCATGAAGCCTTCCGCGGTGTCCCTGCCTGCAGTCGTCGCCCTCGTCCTGGGCTTCGCCCTCGCCTCCGGTCCGGCCTTCGTGGCGCCGTTGGCAGCGCAACTCGAGCCTGCCAGCGAGCCCGTGCCGCTGGGCCCGCTCGGCGGCTCGACATCCTCCATCCTGGTGGATGCCTTCAACCCGAACGTGATCCTGCTGGCGACCTACACCGTCGGACTCATGCGCTCGGTGGACGGCGGCATCACCTTCGCGCCCTTCGGCACGGGCCTCACGAACGGCGTGGAAAAGCTGGTGCGCGATCCGACCAGCGCGACGGGCATCTACGCGCTGGACGGCATGCGCCTCATGCACTCGTCGGATGCGGGCGCGACGTGGAGCGTGCGCTTCACCTCTACCGAAGAGCTCAAGCGCATCGCGCTCCCTGCCGTCGGCGATGACGTGCTGGTGATCGACGCCTTCAATGCCTGGCACTCGCCGGACGGCAGCACGCCCTGGACGCTCGCCTCCAGCGTGGTGCCCTTCGCGGGCGACTTCTTCGACTCCGTGGCGTACTCCGCGGACGGTTCGACCGCGTACCTCGGCACGCTCACCCGCGGCGTCCTCAAGAGCACGGACGGCGGGCTGTCCTTCGTGGACGCCGGGCCGTTCTCCACCTGGACCCAATGCCTCACGGTGTCGCCCACGCAGCCGAACCTGGTCTTCGCGGGCACCTTCTCGGGGCTGACCCGCAGCACGGACGGCGGCGTCACGTTTCAGGCCGTCACCAACCCGGTGGCCGCGGGCAACTCGGAGTGGTTCGCGCCGGCACCGGACGGTCTCTGGTACGGCACGCTCACCTCGGTGGTCTTCACGCCCGATGACGGGAACACGTGGATCAACGCCACCGGCGGCTGGCCGGTGAATACGCCGCTGCCCCTCACCGTCGCCACGGGCCCGAACGGCAAGCGCTACCTCGGCTGCGACGGCGGCGGGCTCTACGACCAGTCGGGCGGCGGCCTGTACCGCATGCCGGCGGGCACGCCCACCACGTGGGAGCACATCGGCTTCCTCACAGCGCTGATCCGCGACGTGGCGGTGGCCCAGCCGGGCGGACTGCGCGTGCTCGCACTTGGCGGCGGCGTCTACGCCGGCCTGCCGGGCGCGGCCCCGACCCCGACCGAGTTTCACGCCGACCTCGGCGCCGACACGCGCGTCGTGGCCGTCGATCCCGCCGATGCCACGCGCTGGATCTCCGGCGGCGTCGGCGCCTTCTTCGACAACGCCATCATCTACGTCGAGACCGGAAACGGCGCGGCCTTCACGAAGGCCTACGAGCGCTCCGGCGCCGGCGTCGTGAAGGACCTCGCCTTCGACCCGAGCAACCCGAACAAACTGGTGGCGGGCATCTTCCCCGGCGACTTCGGCAACGCCGCCATCCTGCGCAGCACCGACCGCGGCAGCTCGTGGATCGAGGTCCCGGGCACGACCGCCTGGGGCACGCAGGCCGTGGCCTTCGACCCGTTCGTGCCCGGCCGCGTCGTGCAGCTCGCCTACAACAATCGCTGGGCCGTGAGCACCAACAGCGGCCAGGCCTGGGGGCCGCTGCAGGCGCCGTGGCCGGGCAGCGGCATCGCGATGCTGCTGGCCTTCGATCCGTTCGAGCCGGGCCTCATGTACCGCGGCGACACGGGCAGCGGCCTCTGGCGCAGCAGCAACGGCGGCGCCAGCTGGCAGTCGCTCGGCGTCGGACTGCACGAGAACAACGACCTGCTGCTGCACCCGCAGTTCCCGCACATGATGTGGGTCAGCGATGCGTCGGGGCACGTGCTCGTCTCCACCGATCACGGCGACAGCTTCCACGTGGCGCTCGACGTGCCGCTGGGTGCGAACGGCGCGGCCCTCGCGCTGGACACGGCCAGCGGCACGCTCGAAGTGGGCACCACCTCCGCCTCGCTCTGGGAACTTCCCGGTGGTTGCCCGGTGGTCAAGCTCGGTGCCGGCACGGCGGGAACGGCCGGCTTCGCGCCGCGCCACTTCCTGTCGGGCGGGCTGCCGCAGCTGGGCAGCACGACCTTCGCGATCGGCGGCGACCGCTTCCTCGGCGGCGCGCCGGCCTTCCTCGCCTACGGACTCTCGGAGACGAACGTGCCGAAATTCGGCGGCAGCTTCCACGTGGGCACGCTGCTCGACATCGTCGCGTTCCCGATCGGCGGCGCGCCCGGTGTCGGCGGCGCCGGCACATTCTCCATCCCCGCGCTGCTGCCGCTCGACCCGGTGCTCGTCGGCGTCTCGGTGGTCACGCAGTGCGCCGCGCTCGACGCCGGCGCGGCTCACCCCTCGGGCATCACGCTGAGCAACGCGATCCGCTTCACCTTCCACAACTGATGGCACGACGCGCGCAGGGCACCCGAGTGACGCGGGTGCGTCGCCCGAGCGGCGTGCGCGCATCGCCCGCTCGTCGCGCGTGAGCCGCTCGTCTTGCGCGAGCTGCTCGTCTTGCGCGAGCTGCTCGTCTTGCGCGAGCCGGTCGTGCGCGAGCCGCTCGTCGTGCGTTCACCGCATCGGCAGGTATCCGTACGGCGCGTCCACGCCAAGGGGCAGGCCGAGTTGCCAGTAGACGAGCAGGTATCCGACCCACGCGACCAGAAACACGACGCTGTACGGCAGCATGAGCGAGGTCAGCGTGCCGATGCCGGTGGATCTCACGTAGCGCTGGCAGAAGACGACGACGAGCGGGAAGTACGGCATCATCGGCGTGATGATGTTGGTGCATGAGTCGCCCACGCGATAGCCGGCCTGCGTGAGTTCGGGCGAGAGCCCGAGGCTCATGAACATCGGCACGAAGATCGGCGCGAGCAGCGCCCACTTGGCTGAGGCCGAGCCGATGACGAGGTTCACGCACGCCGCGACGACGATGAGCCCGAGCATCGACAGCACGTTCGACGCACCGACGGACTTCAGGAATGCGGCGCCCTCCAGCGCGAGCAGCGCGCCGAGATTGCTGCGGTTGAAGGCGTCGATGAACAGCGCCGCGAAGAAGACGAGCACGAGGTAGTAGGCCATCGTGCCCATGGCGCGCGACATGCCGGTGATGATGTCGCGATGACTGCGGAACGTGCCGGCGACGTAGCCGTGCACGACGCCTGGCAGCACGAAGAGCAGGAAAATGAGCGGCACGATCGCGCCCATGAGCGGCGCGCCCGGTGAGCCCGCGCTGCCGGCCTTGCTCAGCGAGCCGTCGGGTGCGCGCAGCGCCGAGTCGACCGGCAGCGCCCACAGCGCGATGAGCGCGAGGCACACTCCGAGCGTGAGCAGGCCCGCGACGAGTCCCTTGCGCTCGCGCGCCGTGAGCGGCTCGAACTTCGGGAGTTCGGACGTGTCGCCATCGACCGCCACGCCGCGCAGGCGCGGCTCGATGACGCGATCGGTCACCCACCAGCCCAGGCCGATGATGAGCAGCGACGACGTGGCCGTGAAGAAATAGTTGCAGAGCGGATTCACCGCGAGCGACGGGTCGAGCACCGCGGCGCCGGCCTGCGTGAGTCCCGAGAGCAGCGGATCGAGACTCGACGGCAGCGGGTTCGCGGAGAATCCGCCCGACACGCCGGCGAATGCCGCGGCGATGCCCGCGAGCGGATGCCGCCCCGCCGCGAGGAACAGCACGCCGCCGATCGGGATGACGAGCACGAAGCCCGCATCCGCCGCCGCGTGCGACATGAGCGCGACGAGGATGAGCATCGGCGTCAGCAGCTTCGCCGGCGTCAGCTTGAGCAGCGCCTTGAGCGCCGCGCCGATGAAGCCCGCATGCTCCGCCACGCCCACGCCGAGCAGCGCGACGAGCACGATGCCCAGCGGCGGAAAGTCCGTGAACACCGTCACCATGCGGGTGAGAAAGGTGGCCATCGCCGGCAGCGTGAGCAGGTCGTTGACGCGGATCGCGCTGCCCGCCGGGTCGGCCGCGCTGATCGTGCGCGGATCGATCGCGTCGAAGGCCACGCCCGACAGCGCCTTGCTCAGCGCCCATGTCGCGAACAACCCGAGCAGAAACAGCACCGCCGGATCCGGCAGCCGGTTGCCGGCGCGCTCGACGAGATCAAGGAGGCGCTGGACGCGCGAGCCCTGCATCAGGGCAGCCTGTTGGCCTTGATGGTTTCAGTGATCATGAGCGCCTCTTCAAGCTTCGGGCATTGCGACAGGATCGAGCGAAAGGACTGTCACGACCGCGACAGCGTACGCGAGGCCCGCCAGCCATCAAACGGCACCGAGGGACAAGCCTGACGTGGGCTGACCATCAGCGAAGCGGCGCGATGTCGGACAGCAGGTTGGCCAGCGCCACGGCGCGGATACGCGGCGCGAGCGGAAAGGTGTGCTCGCCCGCATGCAGGACATCAAGCCGAGCGAGTCCCAGATCCTCGAGCGCCACGTGCATCGAGCGCGTCAGCGACGGTGCCTCCGTGAGCTTCACCTCGAATCCCAGGCGCTGGCGACCGCGGACGACGAGGAGATCGAGTTCCGATCCCGAGTGTGTCGCCCAGAAATGGCATTCGTCGCGGTGCGCGCCCAGTCGACGAATGACCTGCTCGATCGCGAAGCCCTCCCATGAGGCACCGACCTTGGGATGCCCAAGCACATCGTGCTCGGTGCGCAGGCCGAGCAATGTGTGCAGAAGACCACTGTCGGCGACATAGACCTTGGGCGCCTTCACCTGCCGCTTGGAGAGATTCTCGTGCCATGCGGGAAGGACACGCACGACAAAGGTGCCCGCGAGCAGGTCCAGATATCGGCCCACGGTCGGAACGCTGACCCCGAACGCGCGCGCAAACTCCGATGCGTTCCAGATCTGGCCATGCCAGTGCGCGAGCATGGACCAGAAGCGGCGCAGCGTCCTGCCGGGAATCGCCACTCCGAGTTGTGGAATGTCCCGCTCCAGAAATGTGCTGATGAAGTCGCGGCGCCAATCGAAACTCGCCACGTCGCTCGTCGCAAGGAAGGATCGCGGGAAGCCTCCGCGCAGCCACAGGCGGCGCCATGCGCCTGAGCCGACTTCCTCGAGGTCGAAACCGCCCAGCTCGTGGAACGCGATACGACCCGCGAGGGATTCGGAACCCTGCCGCAGCAGATCTGGCGACGCGCTGCCGAGCACGAGAAACCTCGCCGGCGTCCGGGGCCGGTCCGCGAGGACGCGCAGCAACGGGAAGATGTCCGGCCTCCGCTGCACCTCGTCGAGCATGACGAGCCCCTTCAGCGTACGCAGCGCCAGGCCGGGATCCCCGAGCCGCTTCACGTCCCCAGGATCCTCGAGGTCGAACGTCGTGATGCGCTTCGACACCCGCCCCGCCAGTGTGCGTGCGATCGTGGTCTTGCCGACCTGCCGCGCGCCGAGGATGGCCACGACCGGCGAGCGCTTCAGAAGCTTCGCCAGTTCGCGCTGGTGTCGGGGGCGGTCCAGTCCGGAAGCCTGCTCTGGCATGGGTTGAAATCTTAACACTCACCGTTAAGATTTCAACCTTCGCGGAACGTCCTCGCGACGGCCGGACGGCCAGCCGAAGGCCCGCCCCCGGGCAACCTCAGGCCGCCGCCGTTCACGTCACCGATCGCACGCGGCATCCGGATCAAGGCGGTCGAAGTCGATCCGCCAGCCCGACCTCGACGTGCGCTCGAACTCGCACACCAGTCTGGTCAGGGAGCGCGTCTCCGAGACGGCGTCGGCCGTGGGGACGAGGGACACGAACTCGTGCCAGGAGTGGTCCGAGTCGTCGACGCCGTCTTCGAACAACAACTCGGCAAGTCCGACTTGAGCCGCGTTGAACCACTGCCCACTCTCACACGCTACACGAAGGCGTGAGCCAGCCTCCGTGACGGACAGCCCGTCTTCATTGTCGACCACGACGTCACTGAGGCGTTTGTAGTTGTCGCCATCGCGATAGAGGTACACGAGGCGGACATGCGTGGGCTCGTCACTCGCGGTCAAGCAACCCGACCCTTGTAGACCTCGGGGAGAAGGACGCACGTTCGGTCGAGCGCCCCCTGCAGTGAGAACAGGCGCGGCATCGCTCGCATGTTGAAGATTCGATAGAGGTGATAGCAGTTCGCGCGTTCAGTGGAGACCGCCAGTTCATTGCAGGTCACGAAGAACGGCGTGCTCTTCGAATAGCCGGTCGTCTTGACCTCGATGAGGCGATCGCCTCCATCGGGCTCGAAAGAGTGGATGTCAAAGCCTGCGCCATCTCCTTCGCAGACGGACGTGTGCTCGATCTTTCGAGCAAGGTCGGCGCGACCTTCCTTGAAAAGTCGCGTCTCTTCAATGCGAAGGACGAGATCCTCACCGGCTCTGCCAAGCGAAGAGTTGGCCGCCTCGCGAGCAAGGTAGTTCACTGGCGGCCGAAAGGCTCGCGGGAGCGGCTCAGCTCCGGAGGTGCCTGGTTCACGCGCGGAAGGCGGCGCTTCGAAGCTCGGAAGCAGCGCCCAACTCCGTTCAGCTTTGAACGCAGCTTCGGCATGTTGCTTGATGAGAGCCATGAGTTCGGGGTCCCGCGCCAGTCGCGCGTCGACATGCTGGAAGAGGATCTGTTGTCGATTGGAGGCTGGGACATAGCCGCTCAGGTGCGGAAGGTTCAGCTCGTCGAGCGCTGCACTGATGTTTCGGTGCTTGAACTCCACAGACCCGTGACTGCGTCCATCAAGGACCGATTGAAGGCGTCGATTGTGTTCGGCCTTGACGACAGGTTCACCTCGAAGCTCCGCGGTGAACATCTCCATGTAGTCAGCGACGGCAGCCTCCACTTCCAAAGCGGACCAGTCTTCCCCTCGCGCCACGCCTATCCGCCCACCGCAGCCCGCATCGCGCGCTTCACGAAGACCGGCACCATCTCCCGCCGCCAGGCAGCGTCGCCATCGATGTTGGCGAGTGGGTGGCACTGCTTGTGGGCGACGGCGGCGATCTCGTCCCACAGCGCCTCGCCAGCAGCCTTGCCCTCGACCAGCGCGCCCACGTCGCGCAGCGGCTGCGGCACGGCGGCCAGCGCGGTGACGACGATGCGCAGGTCGTGCACGCTGAGCGCGCGCGTCGCGCCGCCCGCGCCGTGCGTCGAGCGGGCCGCGCCGGCCGCGCCGGCCACGCCCTGCCCGTCCGCCCCGCGCAGCTCGAACGCCACGGCCACGCCGAGGCGCGGGAAGTCGATGCTGTCGCGCGGGCGCAGCTTCACGTAGGCGGAACGGGTGCCGGAGCGCGGGCGCGGCACGATGACGGCGAGCAGCAATTCGTCGGGCGCAAGCGTGTTGTTGTGCACGCCGTCTTTCACGAAGAACTCGGCCAGCGGCAGCTCGCGGCGGTGCACGGCGCCGGTCGCGGCGTCGCGGCGCGCGAGCAGCAGGCGCGCGTGGTGCGTCATGAGCGGCGGCGCGGTGTCGTTGCTCGCGGCGGCCACGCAGCGCTTGCCGCCCTTGACCACGTGGCAGACCTCGCCGTCCTTCTTGAGGCAGAAGCCCAGCGCGGAGCGCCAGAAGTGCGTCTGGTTGATGTAGACGCAGCGCGTGTTGAGGCACACGTTGCCGCCCAGCGTGCCCATGCGCCGGTGGTGCGGCCCGGCGACGAGCCCCGCCGCCATCGCCAGCGAGCGGAACTCGGCGCGCACGCGCGGGTGTGCCGCGACGTCCTGCAGGCTGGTCGTCGCGCCGATGCGCAGCGTGCCGTCGGGCAGCTCGCTGATGCCGTGCAGCTCCGCGACGTGCCGCAGCGACACGACGACGTCCGCCTCTTCGATTCCATGCTTGAGATTGGGCAGCAGGTCCGTGCCGCCGGCGATCACGCGCGCGCGCCCCGGCGCCGCCGCGAGCGCGGCCAGCACGCCGTCCACGCTGTCCGGCGCGGCGTAGGTGAAGGCGGGCAGGCGCAGCACGGCGGGAACCTCGCGAAGCGGGCCGGGTAGAACGACTCGGGCAGGACGATCCGGCCGGAACGCGGGGTCCCGGTGCGGATCGCAGCGCGCAGAGCCTAACGCCGCGGCTCGCGCGGAAGAAAGGCGCAGCGCCACACGAGCGGCGCGGAGTCCCGGGTGGTGCCAGCTTCCTGCACTTGGGACACTGGGCACGGCCTCGCCCCTCTCGATCTGACCTTGCCCCATTTCGGTGGACACATGGTTAAGCCTCAACGGGCATCGTAGCCGATGCCGTTGGAGCGGGACGGGGGGAGCCGCGCGAAGCCAGCCCTCGGCTGGCTGAAGCGAAGCGCGGCGTTCCGGGGGCGG
>JBBQUR010000028.1:0-44988 GCA_038212275.1 Planctomycetota bacterium | reverse complement strand
CTGCTCGCGCAGCAGCGTCCGGTGGTAGCTCTCACTCTCGCGGGACGATCGGCGCACGGTCCTGGTCTTCATGCGCACCAGTAGGACGACCGCAGGTCGGCGCCTCAACTGCCTGCGGAAAGCCTGCCCGGACGCTTACGTGGAAATCACGCCTCGCGCTGCCATGGCGAAACGAACTGAGCTGCCGGCGAACCGGATCTTGAAAGATTCACAACTTTGAACCGTACCGCTCGGACATTTGCAGGTGTTGGGGTGCTCCGAAGACAGGGACCTGCCCGGATGGATCGACGCGGACTCACCGCGAGCGCGCCGCTCGACCTCGAGCGTGTGCCTGTCGTCATGGTTGCTACTACGACTCACGCGGACGGACGCTCGCCCGGTTCGGCTGCCTTCTCGCAAGGATGGTGTCTCATGAGGGGTTCGATTTCACGTTCACTCGCTGGCGTCGCGCTGGCGATGCTGGTCTGCCGTTCGCCTGCGGTCTTCGCGCAGGTCGCGCTCGGCACTGCTCAGGGGTTTGCCGTCCTCGGCGCCTCCGCAATCACCAACACGGGGCCAACCTCGATCACCGGAGACCTCGGCCTCAGCCCGGGCACTTCTGTCACGGGCTTTCCGCCGGGCATGGTCACCGGAACGATGCACATCACCGATGCCGTCGCCCTGCAGGCGCAGAGCGACGCGAACACGGCCTACAACACGCTCGCCGGCTCGGCTTGTGATTTCGACCTCTCGGGCCAGGACCTTGGCGGACTCACGCTCATTCCCGGCGTGTACTGTTTCACCTCATCCGCCCAGTTGACCGGCGCGCTCACGCTGGACGCCGGGGGCAATCCGTCCGCGGAATTCATCTTCAAGATCGGAAGCACGCTGACGACGGCCTCCGGCTCGTCGGTCGTGCTCATCAACGGCGGCACCGGCTGCAACGTCTACTGGCAGATCGGGTCGTCGGCGACGCTCGGGTCGACCACCGACTTCGCGGGCAACGTGCTGGCCACGGCAAGCATCACGCTGGCGACCGGCGCGACCGTGTCCGGGCGGCTCCTCGCGCTGAACGGCGCCGTGACGATGGACTCCAATGACGTGTCGATCCCGATCGAGTGCCAGAACGTTGTGAGCCAGGGCACAGGCTGCATCGGGAGCAACGGCACGGCCCCCGTGCTGGCGATGACCACTCCGATCGCCGGCTTCGACGTGACGCTCTCGATCACCAACGGACTCGCGGGGAGCTCGGCGATCCTGTTCCTCGGCGGTGCGGCCTCGCACACCAACGCCTGCGGGTGCGAGCTGCTGGTGCGCCCGGGTCCACTTTCCCTGATCATTCCGCTCTCGATCAGCGGTTCAGCCACGCTCGTCGGCTCGATTCCCCCGGGCGCGAGCGGTTCGTTCGTCCTGCAGGCCTTCGTGATCGACCCGAGCGCGCCGTGCGGCTACTCCGGCACGAATGCCGTGGTCGTCACCATCGGGTGAACGCCGGCTGACCCGGATGGCGGGGCCGACACCGATCGGCTTCGCCATCCGGTGCGGCTCCCGCAATCGCGGGAGTGCGTGTCGCGAGTGCTGAGGTGAGTGCACACCGCGCACCGCGACGAAAGCCGCTCCCTGCGCGGCAGGCACTTGCTGCAAATCACCGACACGCAGACGCGCCGCGGATCGCGGCCATCTGTGAGAGCGAGGGCCGCGCGGAGACGAAATGCCTGCGTTGCCGGCATCGCGGCACGACGGCCGCCGCGCACGGGCTCGGCGCGGGCTCGGCACGCGCTTCGCTCTGCAACGGCGGCAACGTCGCGGGAAGTCAGCGCCTTCGGATCGGTCTCGGTTCCTCGCACGCGGTGGTGCCTCCAAGTTCCAGACCATCAACCGGAGCCGTATCCATGAAGCTTTCTCCACTCATCCTTTCCTCGGCCCTGCTGGCGCTCTCGGGCGTCGCCTCGGCCGGCACCATCCAGGTGCCCCGCGACTTCGCAACGATCCAGGCGGCGGTGACATCGGCGCAGGTCGGCGACACCATCGTCGTGAGCCCGGGCTACTACCGTGAGAACGTGACCATCACCACGTCGGGCCTCACGCTCAAGGGCCGCAACGTCATCCTCGACGGCGCGTACTCAGGCACCTGCCTCGACGTGCAGGCCGACAGCGTGAGCATCATCGGCCTGCTGTTCGTCAACGGCGGCACGGCCTCCAACTCGGGCTTCGTGGCCGCGGGCGGCGGCCTCAACGTCGTCGGCGACGGCGCGTCCATCGTGGACTGCCGAGTCGAAGGCTGCACGAGCTTCGGCATCAAGCTCCTCGGTCACGGCCGCATCACTGGTTGCGACGTCTCGGCCTGCATGGGCCCGGGCCTCTCCGTGGACAGCGGCAACCCGTCGGGCGATCAGATCGTGCTGGCCGGCAACGCCGTCGAGCGCTGCGCCGCCGGCATCGTGGCCGACAACGGTCCCTTCCTGATGACGCAGAACAGCGCCATCAACAACACCGGTGACGGCTTCCACGTCACCTTCCTCGCCGTGTCGGGCGGCACCACGCCGACCGCCAGCGTGTTCTCGCGCAACAAGAGCATGGGCAACGGCGGCACGGGCCTGCTGCTGCTCGACGAGGTCGGCGCGCTGACCCTCATCGAGAAGAGCAGGTTCGAGGTCAACGCGATCGGGATGGATCTCACGGGCCGCTTCTTCACGGCCAGCGAGAACGACGTCAACCTGAACCGCGCGGGCGGCATCTTCCTCAAGGCCGAGCAGGCGACCCTGCACGGCAACACGCTGCGGCGCAACACGCTGATGGGCCTCGTGGTCTCGTCCTTCGACGGAGCGGTGGACGGCCAGAACCGGGTCATCCGCAACCGCCTCGAGGCCAACGGCGGCGACGGCATCCATGTCACGTCGGGCCACAATCTGATCGAGGACAACAGCTTCCGGGACAACAAGGGTGACGGCCTGCAGGTCACCTCGGGTGCGAACGGCAACTCGCTGCTCAGCAACACGGTGCACGACAGCCTGAACGACGGCATCGACAACTGGGGCACGGCGACCTTGATCCGCCTCAACAAGAGCGAGGGAAACCTCGGAGCGGACCTGGCCGGCCTGGGCGACGGCAGCGGCACGACGGACGGCGGTTCGAGCGGCAACATCCAGGGCGACGACTCGGGCCTGACGTCCGAGCAGGAGCTGGAACTGGACACGCTGACGCCCTGAGCGACCGTCTGTCCTGATGAATGAATGAAGGCGCCGCGCCGGCCGCATCTGCGGTCGGCGCGGCGTCACGCATTCCAGGAATGACGCGGGTCGTGGCGGGTCGTGCGGGCCGTCGCCGCGGAGCAGAGGCGCAGCAGATCCGCCAGCACGAGTTCGAGGAGGATGGCGCCGAGCACGATGAGAGCCCGGATCAGCGCGGGGCGCAGGGACTCGGATGCGGAGGGGGCCACTGCCGTCAGGTGCCGTGGCCTGGGCGCCGCCTGGGAAGCCGGGAGCCGGACCGCCGTCGTCGCCAGCGCCTCTCCGCTCGCGGCCGATTCTTCAATTGCGCTTTCAAAACGCCGGGCGGACGCGCGCAGCTGCTCGTCACGCCTGAAGCTCGCGGGATCCGTCCAGGGGTCGCGGGCCGCTCCGACATCGTCAGGCGCCAGCCCCGGGTCTGCGAACGGCCCGGATTCATGGGCGCCACGAGATCGCGGCGAAGAGTGCGTGCTGTCCATGCTGGCATCCCCCGAGTGAATCGCAGGCGCTTTGTCCCCACGGGCATCGCATGCGACGTGCCAATGGGCCGACGTCGACTCTGCGATGCCGCGTCGTCTGAAACCGCGAGCGGTGCAGCGGCGTTTGTCGCGCAAGCCGCACCTGTATCCCTCCTGCGGTGTTGCCTCAGGACACCGGCGAATGAACGCCCCGCCGGTGACCCACGGTTTTCAGCTTCCATGCACGCCGCGACGATCCACCCGCTGAATGCCGCAACAGCACTCCGAGTCGGACTGCTATGCTCGCTGTTGCCCCGGCGACGAGCGGCTCGCGCTCGCATCGAAGAGGCTCCTGACAACCCGGGCCTCGCCGTCATGTGCTCTTCGCCGGGTCGATTCGCGAAGCGCTTCCCGGGTTCGGCACGCCGCGCGACCTGCCGCCTCGCCACCACATCGCGATGCGGTCCGTCGTGGCCTGGCAGCGCGCCGTGACGGACCGCGCACCAGCCGACCCTTCGCGACGCATCGGCCCGGGCGAAGCGTTGCCGCCGATGCTGCCGGAGATGCAGTCCACCGAGCGATCGGCGCCCTCGCAGGACAACAGCAGGGGGCCGCCGGTCGTCGGCATCGGCGCGTCGGCAGGTGGGCTCGAAGCGCTGAGTCTGTTGCTGCGCGCCTTGCCCGCCGACACGGGCATGGCCTTCGTGCTGGTGCAACACCTCGCCTCCACGCGCGAGAGCATGCTCGCGGACATCCTGGCGAAATTGACCTCGATGCCGGTCGCCGAAGCCACGGACAAGCTGCCGGTCGCGCCTGACCACGTCTACGTCATCCCGCCCGGTTGCGACATGACCATCGCGGGCGGCGTCCTGCAGCTCCTTCGGCGCGAAGTCGGGCACATGCTGCATCGGCCCATCGATCGCTTCCTGCGCTCGCTCGCGGAAGACCAGGGTGTGCGCTCGATCGGCGTCATCCTCTCCGGCACGGCGAACGACGGCACGCACGGCATGGAGGAGATCAAGGCCGCGGGCGGCATCACCTTCGCGCAGGACGACACGGCCCAGCAGCACGGCATGCCGCGCAGCGCGGTGGCGGCCGGCTGCGTGGATCTCGTGCTGGCGCCCGATGCGATCGCCGCGGAAATCACCCGCATCGCCCGCCACCCTCGGCCAGGCCTGGCGACGGCCGCGCCCGCCGAAGCCTCCGAGGCGGAAGCCGGCCTGCTCTCCATTCTCGAGATCCTGCGCGTCACGACCGGCGTGGACTTCTCGCGATACAAGGCGCAGACGCTGCACCGGCGCATCAAGCGCCGCATGACCCTTCACAGGCTGGACGACCTGCAGGCGTATGCGCGCCTGCTCACCTACCAGGCCGCGGAACTCCAGGCGCTCTACCAGGACATCCTCATCAGCGTGACGGGGTTCTTCCGCGACCCGGAGGTCTTCGAGGCGCTGCAGACCACGATGTTTCCGGAGCTCTTCGCGCAGCACACGGCAGGTGCGCCCATCCGCGTCTGGGTGGTCGGATGCTCGTCCGGCGAGGAGGCGTACTCGTTCGCCATCGCGCTGGTCGAGACCGCCGAGCGCACGGGCAGCGAGCAGACCTTCCAGGTCTTCGCGACGGACCTGAGCGATGTCGGCATCGAAAAGGCCCGCGCCGGCAGCTACTCGAAGAGCGTCACCCACGACCTCTCGCCCGAGCGTCTGCGGCGATTCTTCACGGAAGAGGGCGGCCGTCACCGCATCAACGCGGACATCCGCGACATGTGCGTGTTCTCGCGGCGCAACGTGCTGACCGACCCGCCCTTCTCGCACATCGACGTCCTGAGCTGCCGGAACATGCTCATCTACCTGGAGCCCGTGCTGCAGGAGAAGCTGATGCCGCTGCTCCACTACGCGATGGACCCGGACGGCCTGCTCGTCCTCGGGAGTTCCGAGACGGCCGGGCTGCACAGCGAGCTGTTCGAGACCCGTGACGCCGAGCACCGGATCTACGCGCGCAGGCCGCCCACGGCGGGTGCGCCGGTCCTTCCGACGCGGACGATGCCCGTTGCCGCCACACTGCCCGCGCGCCCGGTCGCCGCTTCGGCTGCCGGCGCTTCGCCTGCCATCGCTTCAGCAGGCACCGACGACATCGGCGTGCAGGCGGAGGTGGATCGTCTCCTGCTCGGCAGGTACTCGCCGGCCGGCGTGGTCGTCAACGCCGAGCTGGAAATCCTGACTTTCCGCGGGGACACCAGCCCGTACCTCGTTCCCGCAGCAGGTCGGGCCAGCTTCCAGCTGCTCAAGATGGCCCGCGACGGGCTGCCGCTCGCGCTGCGCGCCGCCATCCGGGAGGCGAAGCAGGACGGCGTTGCCGTCAGGAAGCAGCGCGCGCCCTTCCGGTGGAACGGCGGAGACCATGAGGTCAGCCTGGAGATCGTCCCGCTGACATCCGGCGAGGCGAACGCTGGCCGCATGCTCGTGCTGTTCACCGAGCTGGCCTCGATCGCCGCGCCCGCCGCCGCGCAGGCCGCGCCGCGATCCTCCTTCATGACGCTGCTGCACGCCACGTTCGGATCGGGCCGGAACGTCGCCTCCGACGGCGACGTTCCGGGCCAGGCGCCGGGCGTTCCCTCCGCCGAGACGCAGAGCCACCGACTGGCCCGGGAACTCACGACCACGCGCGAGCACCTGCAGGCCGTCATCGAGCAGCAGGACGACGTCAACGCAAAACTCTTGACCGCGAACGAACGCGCGCAGGCGGCGAACGAGGAGCTGCAGACCTTCAACGAGGAGCTCGCAACGTCGCAGGAGGAGATCCAGGCGAGCAACGAGGAACTCGCAACCGTCAACGACGAACTGAACGACCGCAACCTCGACGTGAGCAGGATCAACAACGACCTCGTCAACCTCATCGGCGGCGTGCAGATGCCCATCGCCATGCTGGACAGCGAGCTGCGCATCCGCCGCTTCAGCCCGCTGGCAAGCACGGTGCTCCGGCTTTCCACGGCGGACGTCGGTCGGCCGATCCACGACGTGCACCTCGCGATCGACATTCCCGGACTGGACGGTGTGCTGCGCGACGTGATCCGCACCGGCAGTCCCCGCGAGACCGAGGTTCAGGACGGCAAGGGCCGCTGGTTCTCGCTGCGCGTCCGCCCGTACCGGACGCCCGAGGACCGCATCGACGGCATCGTGCTGATGCTGTTCGACGTGGACCGCATCAAGCGGGCGCGTGCCTTCGCGGAGAACGTCGTCGCCACGCTGCGCGAGCCGCTGCTCGTGCTGGATGCCGGCTTCCGCGTGCGCATGGCGAGCCGCGCCTTCTACACGACCTTCCGCATGGTGCCCGAGCAGACGGAGAACCGCCTGCTGCACGAGCTCGCGGACCGCCAGTGGGACATTCCCGAGCTGCGCCGGCTGCTTGAGGTGGTGCTGCCGCAGCAGACCTTCTTCGACGGCTTCGAGGTGACGCGCGACTTCAAGGACATCGGCCGCAAGACGATGCTGCTCAACGCGCGGCAGCTCATCCCGGGCGGCGACGAGCCGTCCATGATCCTGCTCGCGATCGAGGACTTCACACGGCACAAGCAGCTCGAGGATGATCTGCACGCGCGCCTCGAAGACCTGGCCCGCGTGGATCGCAGCCGCACCGAGTTCCTCGCGATGCTCGCCCACGAGCTGCGCAACCCGCTCGCCGCCATCAGCAGCGGGTTGGTGTTGCTCTCCAACTCGGCGGCCACGCAGGAGCAGCAGCAGCACGCGCGCGACGTCACCGGCCGGCAGCTTCGCATCATGGTGCGACTCACGGACGACCTGCTCGACGCCTCGCGCGTCGCGCGCGGCCGCATCCAGCTCAAGCGCGAGCGCATCGAACTCGTCGGGCTGCTGCAGCAGGCGGTCGAGGAATGCGGCCACGCGCTCGCGCTCCACGGAAGGACGCTCACCACGGACTTCCCGTCCCGGCCGGTGCCCGTGGACGGTGATGTGACCCGCCTGAAGCAGGTCTTCATCAACCTCATCCAGAACGCCGTGCGCTACGGCATGCCGAGCGGGCACGTCTGGGTCTCGATCGAGCCGGCCGGGCACAAGGGCGCCCCCATCGTCGTGATCCGCGTGCGCGACGACGGCATCGGCATCGATGCCGCGACGGTGCCCACCGTCTTCGACCTGTTCTCGCAGGCGGACAACTCGCTGGCGCGCTCGCAGGGAGGGCTCGGCATCGGGCTGACGCTCGTGCGCAGTCTCGTGGAGCTGCACGGCGGCACGGTGGAAGCCCGGAGCGCCGGCATCGGCAAGGGCAGCGAGTTCGAGGTGCGACTGCCGATGCTGATCGAGGAAGCCGAGAATCCCGCGGCGTCGCCCGCGGCGCACGGCCAGCGCATCCTCATCGTGGACGACAACGTGGACGCGGCCGATTCCATGGCCATGGTGCTGCGCCTCGCCGGTCATGAGGTCATCACGGCGCACGGCGGCAAGGCGGCGCTCGAGAGCCAGGCCGCCTTCCGGCCTGCCATCGTGCTGCTCGACATCGGCCTCCCGGGCATCGACGGCTACGAAGTGGCGCGGCGACTGCGCCGGCTTCCCGGCGGCGAATCCCTGTTCATCATCGCGGTGAGCGGCTACGGGAACGAGGACGACCGGCGTCGGTCGCGCGAGGCCGGTTTTGATCGTCACCTCATCAAGCCCGTGGACGACGCCACGCTTCAGGCCATGGTCCGGAACGTGCGTGCGCACGCGGCGGCACAACGCGCGCGCGCCGCTCCCGACGCAGGCATGAGCCGCGACAGTCGCTCCGGCCCGGGCGAGCTCCCGGAAGGAGCCGAGCCATGACGGGGAGCGACGGGTGCGCCGAGCCGTCCCTCAGCCCGGCCGCGGGCCAGCGCGTGCCGCGCGTGCCACCTGCGCCACCTGCGCCACCTGCGCCACCTGCGCCACCTGCGCCACCTGCGCCACCTGCGCCGCGAGCGAATCCCGCGCCAGCGGCCGCATCATCCATCTCCTCGATGGATGATGACGCGTCGGAACTGCTTGCCGAGGCTGAGGCATTGTCCAATGTCGTGGCGCATGAACTGCGTTCGCCGCTCGGCGCGATGGTCACCTTCGGCTCGCTGCTCGCGAAAGGCAGCGGCGCGGCTCTCGACGAGAACGGTCGCGAGTTGCTCGCTCGCCTGAACGGCTGCGCGCGCGAGATCACATGCATCCTGGATAGGCTCGGCGTGTTCGCGGAGGCCCGCCAGCGGGAGCTCGCTCCCGTCGCCTTGAACCTTGGCGCCGAGGTGCGCGCGGCATTCGACCTGCAGACGGAACGGTCAGGCGCTGGACGACCCGGACTGTCCATCCACGCGCCGGACGAGGTGTGGGCGGACCCCACGCTGCTCAGGCTGCTGCTCGCCAACCTGCTCTCCAATGCGATCCTCGCCACCGCAGGCCGCCCCGACGCGCTCATCGAAGTCGGACAGCACGGGCCCGCTGCCGCGTCCACCTCCGGTACGCCTGCCGGGGAGCTGGTCTGGTTCGTGCGCGACAACGGCATCGGCTTCGACGGCGATCAGGCCGTGCGGCTGTTCCAGCCCTTCGGACGCGTGCATGCTCGCACGGACGATGCCGGCGTCGGGCTCGGGTTGGCCATCGTGCGCAGCATCGCGCGACGGCATGGCGGCCGCGCGTGGGCCGAAGGCGTGCCGGGAGTCGGCGCGACGTTTTACGTGGCGCTCCCGCGCCAGCCGCGTCAGCTCGCCTCGACGGCGCGCCCCACCGCGTAGAGGTTGAGCCGGGTGTAGAGCGTCTTGATGCTGATGCCGACCGCCTCGGCCGTCAGATGCTTGTCGCCGTTGAAGTGCGCGAGCGTGGACTCGATGAGCGTGCGCTCGACATCGCTGATGCGGCTGCCGACACTCACCTCGAAGCGCCCCGCCGGCATGTCCTCAGGCGGCCTGCCCGCCACCTCCGCGGGCTGCTCGATGAACGTGTCGTCGCCGCTGAGGATGTAGGCACGCCACACGGCATTGCGCAGCTCGCGCACGTTGCCGCTCCAGCGCTGGACGCGCAACCATTCCAGCGCGGAAGGCATCCAGCGCTTGACGGTGCCGTGCTCGGCGTTGAGCCGCGCGAGGAAATGCTCCGCCAGCGGCTCGATGTCGTCCACACGCTCGCGCAGCGGCGGCACGGCGACGAGGAAGACGTTCAGCCGGTAGAAGAGGTCCTCGCGCAGCGTGCCGTCGCGCACGGCGGCGCGCGGGTCGCGGTTGCAGGCGGCGATCACGCGCACGTCGGCTTCGAGGCTCTCGTGGCCGCCGACGCGCGTGTACCGCCGGCTCTCCAGCACGCGCAGCAGCTTGACCTGCAGTTCGGGCGGCATTTCCGTGATCTCATCCAGAAAGAGCGTGCCGCCGCGGGCGCGCTCGAAGATGCCGTCCCGGCGCTTGTCCGCCCCGGTGAAGCTGCCGCGCTCGTGGCCGAACAGCTCGCTCTCGATGAGATTTGCGGAGATGGCGCCGCAGTTCACGGGTACGAAGGGCTGCGCGGCGCGCGCGCTCAGGTCGTGGATCGCCTGCGCGACCAGCTCCTTGCCCACGCCGCTCTCGCCCGAGACCAGCACGCCGGCCGACGTGGGCGCCACGCGCTGGATGAGTTCGAACACGCCGAGCATCGCCGCCGAGCGGCCGACCATCGCGCCGCAGCGGCCTTGTCCGCGCAATTGGATGTCGAGCGTGCGGACCCGGCGTTTGAGCGCGCCCGTGCGCTTCACGGCCTTGAGGCACGCCGTCAGGCGCGCCGCGTCGAGCGGCTTGCACAGAAAATCCGCTGCACCCTCGTGCAGCGCATCCACCGCAGCCTGCACGCTGGTCTCGCCGGTCACGACGATGACTTCCGTGGTCTCGAGCAGGCCGCGCTCGCGCGCGAACTGCAGGCCGTTGCCCTCGGGCAGGTTCAGGTCCAGGAACACGATGTCAGGCAGGCCCGCCTGAAGGTGCGCGCGGGCCTGCTCGAGCGTCGTGGCGCACACGCAGTCGAAGCCTTCCTCGGAGACGAGCGCCTGCAGGCTGGCAAGAAACGCAGGGTGGTCATCGACGAGAAGCGCCACGGGTCTGATCTTGGGTTCATTCGTCACGCGCGGTGCGCCGCGGACGAGGATGGACCGGAGCCCTGCAGGGACACTGTGACTCCGATCGACTTGAGAAGGCTTCCCCGCACGGCACCTGAGAGGCGCATGCCTCGGAAAGCTGCGTGCTGAGGATAGCAGAACCCGAGCTGACGCCGCTGATCTCTCCGATGCCGCAGGCGTGCGTCATGCGCACTGCGCGATGGCCTGCTTTGCGAATTGTGCGAATTGCACGCAGCAGTTGCACCTCGGTCGCACCGCAGGTGTCGCCGGAGCTGCTCCCGCAGTCTTCGCCGCGTGCCGATCGTCGCCATTCAGGGCCCTCTTCAGGACGGGGCACATGGTCCACGAGGTGGCACGGCGTTTGCGCCCGAGCGCAGCGTGCCACCGCCCAATCGCGGACGCGCACGTGGAGGCTTCGTGATCCAGTCCAGCAGCACCCTGTCATCGCCGGATGACGGCCGCCAGCTCATGCTTGCGGTCGCCGCCGACGAGCCCGGTGCGTTCGAGCGCCTGGCGGAGCAGTACCAGCCGTTCATCCGCGGCTGCGTACGCCGCTTCATCAAGGAACGCACGGCGGTCGAGGACCTCTCGCAGGAGGTCCTGCTGCGTCTCTATCGCAGCCGCGGGCGCTACCAGCCCACCGCGCCGCTGCGTGCCTTCCTGCAGCGCATCATCCGCAACCTCTGCGTCAACCACATGCGCTACACGCGCCGCCGCCCGGCCTGTTCACTCAACGACATAGGGCGCGACGGCATCACCATCAGCGAGTCGATCCCGGACGACCACTCGTCATCGCCGGCGCACGAAGCCGACCGCAACGAGAGAGCGCTCACCATCCGCGCAGCCATCGATCGGCTGCCTGGCAACCAGCGCGTGGCTCTCGTGCTCTCCAGTCTGCATGGCCTCGGCAACCTCGAGGTCGCGGAGTCCATTGGCCTGTCGAACGCGGCCGTCAAGTCGCTGCTGTGGCGTGGCCGCGAGAACCTCGCCCGCTACCTCGGCTCTGCGCACATGGCGGGCGAGTGCGTGTCGCCATGCTCGAGACTGGCCCGCAGTCCATCGAAAACGTGCGCGCCAGGGTCCGCGTCCATGTCCGCGAGCGGCCGATGACGTCGCTGGTCGTGGCGAGCAGCATCGGTCTTCTGCTCGGAATGCTGATCGCGCGAAAGCGTTGACCACATCAGGGCACCGCGTGAGAGTGATCGCGGTTGCTTCGATGGACTGGACTGGCTGGCGAAGCGGAGTGTTTCGTCAGGATCCCCATCGAAGGCCTCACGCACCTGGCGCAGCAGAGCAGTGGAGCGCTCGCAGACCTGGTCGGCGAGCGCTCCTGCGTCATTTCGTGGATCCGACCTCGCAGCGCTTCGGAGCCCGGTGAGGCCGTCGGTCAGCCGTGACCGGGAAGACTCGCTGCGGGTGGCATCACGCTGGTCGCGGCGGCATCGTGGCCGTGGAGCGCATGGGAAGTTTGCAGATCCTGCTGCACGCGACAGGCGCCAGGCCTGCGCCACGAAGGCGGACAGGCGCGGGAGCGCCCTTTCGGTGCAGATGCCGGGCACCGCGCCGGCTGGCACGGCGGTTGCAACACGGTGCCGCTGTACTTATCCAGGACCCATCGAATCAGAAGGACACTCTGCCCATGAACATCACCTCCATTCTCATGACATCCGGGGCGCTGGCCCTCGGCCTCTGTGTTTCCGACGCGTCCGCCCAGGCTGCCGGCCAGTCGGCTGCGGCGCACCCGGTCGCTCCGAAGGGCTCGTCGGTCGTGGCCACCACCTCGTCCGACCCGTCGCTGCACACCGCGCCGGAGACGCCCGCGCGTGCCAGCAAACTCATCGGCCTGAACATCGTTGACGCTGCCGGCAAGGACATCGCGGAGATCAAGGACCTCATGGTCGCCGACTCCGGCGAAGTCGTCGCGTGCGTCGAGCGCGAGGATGACCTCTACTTCTGCGTGCCGATGTCGATGCTCGAGGCGCGCCTGACGAAGTCGGACGAGCCGGAAGCCCGAGCCAAGGCTCAGGCCGAAGCCTCCATGAGTGGCGCGACGCCGGACATCAAGCAGTTCACGCTCAAGGGCGACCGCGCTCTGTTCGACTCCGTGCCCACCGTCAAGGACGCGAAGATGGTCGATCGCGAGTGCATGAAGCACTCGATGGACCACTTTGCCGGCCGCCCGATGGCGGCGCCGAAGGGCGAAGCGGACTCGAAGGACTCGAAGGCGATGCCCGGCCATGAGGCGATGATGGCCGCGACGAAGCCGTGCTCCGTGAAGACGCTTCTCGGATCGAAGGTCAAGGGCTCGGGCGGCGACGACGTCGGCGACGTGCAGGACCTCGCGATCGACCTGCGCGGCAACCTCGTCGCGTACGCGATCGTCTCGACCGGCGGCGTGCTCGGCGTGGGCGACAAGCTTCACGCGGTCGCGTTCGACCGGCTCACGTGGAGTGATGGCACGATCACGATTCCGATGACCGGGGACAGCGTCAGCAAGCTGCCGGATCTGGACATGGATCGTCTGCCCGTCAACCTCACGAGCGCCAAGCCCGCCGCGAAGGCCGATGCGTCGGACGAGCACGCGGCGGATCGCAAGCGCGGCTGATCTCCCGATTGACACCTGGCTCCGGGGTCGGAGGGTCGCTCGCGATCCTCCGGCTCCGGCTTGATCCCCACATCCACATCCCCATTCCAGGCCACCGACATGAGCTCGCAGGAATTCCGCCGCAGCACTCTCCGCGCCGCGACCGACGCCATGGCGCCCGTCACTGCGCAGGCGGACGACCGCGCGCCAAGGACGGTCGCCGTGCCTCACTCCTCGTCCGCGCACGACGCGCGGCCCGCGCTGAACTCCACGCGCAATGACCTTCCCGACGACACGCGCGCTCAGCTCGTCACGCTGTTGCAGGCGCGGCTCGTGGACGCCATCGACCTTTACCTCCACGCGAAGGCTTCGCACTGGAACGTGAAGGGGCCGAATTTCATCGCGCTGCACGAATTGTTCGACAGCGTGGCCAGCGAGGCCGAGACCTTCGCCGACCAGCTTGCCGAACGCTCGGTCCAGCTCGGCGGCACGCCGGAAGGTTCGGCGCCTGCCGTTGCTCTGGACAGTTCACTGGCGACGGTGCACAACCGCCTGAGCTCCGAGGAAGGGCACGTTGCGACCGTGGCCGACGCGCTCGCACACTTCGGCGCCTTCATGCGCGCCGGCGTCGCCCGCTCCGACGAGCTGGGCGACCGGAGCAGTGCCGACCTCTTCACCGAGATCTCGCGCGGCATCGACAAGCTCACGTGGCAGGTCGAGGCGCACCTGCACGAGCGCTGAAACAGGTCCGCGGCAGGTCGGCCTGCTGCGGAGCGCCCGGCACGGGCGTTGCTGTTCCAGCGCGCTCGGATGCCGCGCGCGGAGAACTTGCGCCCAGCCGCCATCCCCACGAGGTCCACTGCATGTCACTCCGACGATTCCCGCTGCTGCACCGACTCCTCGACTTCGCGTTGCTTGTCATGCTGGTTCCCGCAGTCGGTTGTGCCACGGGGCCGACGCGTCCCGAGACCCTCTCGGCCAGCGCCACGGTCCTGCCCACGCCGCTCGTCGCTCAGGACGAGTTGCACGAGTGCGGGCTCGCTGCCGTGTCGTCGCTCTGCGGCTACTACCAGGTGACCATCCCGGAGGCGGAGCGTCAGGCACTGGCGCAGACTGCCGCCGAGCGCGAGGGCCTGTCGGGCGCCGAACTGCGCACCGCGCTGGAAGGCTTGGGATTCGAGGTCTTCGTCTTCGAGGGCACGTTCGATCGCGCGCCCACCGGAGTCCTCAATCATCTCGAGCAGGGACGACCGTTGCTGGTGATGACGGCCGACGACGAAGTGAATCACTACAGCCTGCTCATCGGCCACGACCCCGAACTGGCCAACGTCGTGCTGCTCGACCCGCGCCGAGGCCGGGTGCTGCTGCCCGACGAAACCTTTGAACGTCTGTGGAGTGCCGTCCGGCACTTCACGCTTCTTGCCGTGCCCGCGACCCCGGCTCGAGCCGCGATCGCGCGGATCAACCCTTCTCAGGAGACTGGAACATGAAGTATCCGCTGTTGTCCTCGCTGACCCTGATGTTCGCGTTCGCCTCGACGGCGCTTGCCGGCGACCTCACGAACGCCGAGCGCACCGCCCTCGCCGCGCAGCCCGTCACGAACATCGCGTCACTGCGCGCCGGTGAATCCGAGCCGGTTCCGCAGGTGGCGCCGGCCGAGCGCACCGAGCTGGCGCGCGCGGCAGCCTCGTCTGCGGACCTCGACACGCTGCGGGCCGGCGCCGTGAGCGATCACGACCTCGCGGTGGCGGGCGTGATCATCGGCGTCATCGTCCTGGCGATCATCATCTTCTGATGCTCACAAGCCGGGCCCGGCCCGCGGACAGCCGCGGCGCCGGGCCCGCGGACAACGGATTCACGCTGCACCAGGGCGGAAGCGAGGTCCACGCGGCCCGGGTCCCCTGACAAGCTTGAAGCGCCGAGGCTGCGGCATCGCGGCCGGACGAAATCGTGCTCCGGAGCGCGCGGTGGGCGTGTTTCCGCTAGCATCGGTGCGATGTTCGATCCCTCCACTCACCTGTTGTGCACGCTTCTCGCGCCCCTGGCCGACGGCTCTTCGAATGACTGGGTCTCCGCGCGCGCCGCGCTCGACGCGGCCAGGGAGGCAAAGGACGAGTTGCTGGTCATCGTCGAGGCGCGCGACACCGCGGCGCTGACCGCCCTGCTCGCCGCCTGGAAGTCCGGCAGGACGCTGCGCACGGTTCACGATCGCGAGGTGCTCAAGCGCGCGGTCAAGGCCTTCCGCAAGCGGCTGAAAGTCACGCGTCTCGACGAGGAGTCGCGCATCGGCGGCATGTTCAGCAAGGGCGAGCGCTCGGGCATCACCGGCGTCGCGCCGCCCGACAGCTACGGGCCCGACATCTGGGACACGCTGGTCCGGGACGGTCGCCTGCTCGACGCCAGCCACGGGGTGCTCGAGCTGCCGCCGGAGTAGCGCTTCTCGCGGCGACCCGCCGCGAGTACCTCGTGGACCTGCACGCGCACCGGTTTCCGACCGGTCAGGCTCGCCTTGCGCGGAAGCCACCGAGCAAGAGGATGATGAGGCCGATCAGCAGCACCAGCCCGAGACCGCCGCCGCCATAGGCCGGCCCCCCGAAGTAGTAGCCGCCGCCGCCGAAGAGGAGCAGGAGAACCAGAACCAGGACAAGCGTGTTCATGGGTGCGATCCCGAACGAGGACTTGCGGACGGGCGACATGGCGCCCCCGGTCGATCAACGGCAAGCCGCGCTCCAATGACGCCGAGCCCGAAGGCTGACCAGAGCGCGGGACATCCCCTCGCATCGCAGCATCGCACGTGCCTCATCCGACGGCTGAGACGAGAGCACATCGCCTGAGACGGGGGCGGATGAGATGGTCCGTGCACGGTGCAGCGTTGCGCAGCCTGCGGCGTTCCCGCGATCACCCCGGGTGCCTCGCGATCACCCCGGGCGCCTCGCGATCACCCCGGGCGCCTCGCAGCCATTCCGGGCGCCTCGCAGCCATTCCGGGCGCCTCGCAACCGCTTCACGCACCCCCTCGCACTCGGCGAAGAACACGATTTGTCATGCTCCGAGGCTCACGCCGAGATCTCGGAACCGACAGGGGGCGCGCTTGCGGAGTTCACATCAGCTGGCGTCGGCTTCGGCCTTTGCGCTCGCCTCACGCCGACTGTCGAGTGCCTTCTGGCGCAGCTCAAGCTTCTTCTTCCAGGCATCGGCATCGACTTCGGCCATCGCGATGCGAGCCTCGTGCTCATCGATGCAGGCCTGGAAGTCGGGCAATGAGACGTCCTGCGCCTCGGGTCGATCGAGCTTGCTGACCGCATGGGCCTTGGCGAATTCGATGCGTGCGTCAGCAAGCGTCACGCGCAACTTCGCGAGCGCCACACCCGATTCCAGCTGGTCGACGCGCAACTCGTTGTACGCCACCGCCGACTCGCCGTAGCGCCAGCGGCTGCGAGCGCTTTCGAGCTGGCGAGTGGCGTTCTCGACTTCCTTCTCGCGCCGAGCCTCGTTGCTGTCACGAGCCAGAGCAAGCGACTCGCGGGCAGTGTCCACCTCATCGCCCGTGGTTTCGAGCTGGTCCTCGGCCAGGGAGAGGCGCTGCACCTCCTGGTCGAGGTCGCGCTTGGCCACGGCCACGCTGTCCATCATGCGGCTGCTCTCGGCGCGCGCCGTGGCGATGTCTCCGCGATCGGACTCGGGGACGTAGACGAACACGTCATCCTCGACGTGCGGCGTCGATCCGCGGTAGTGGTTGTTGTAGGAAGTGCCCGACTGACATCCGGCGGTCAGCAGGGCGAGGAGGAGAAGACTGGCGATCATTTTCATGAGGGACTCCGAAGCAGGGAATGGCCGGCGTCTCGACAAGCACACCGACCCATCGGCGCAAGTTCAGGCACCACGGCCTCACCGCGCATGCTGCCTGTCACGCAAGGCCCGTGCCGATGCCACCGGATGAACTCAGAGGGCGTTGCGGGCCCGCAATGGCCGATTGGGACTCGCGATGACGCATCGGCGCGGCGTCGCCGCAGTGCACCGTCGTGTGCGTGTCACCTGAAATGCAGAAGCTGCAGACTGCCTTCATGCCGCGATGATCGGCGGCCCGTCCACTTCGCGGACGAAGGCGACCGACCTGGCTCAGGAACTTGCGCTGCCATCCCGGGAAGGGCCACCTCGTGCCTGCTTCTCGGGAGTCACGGCCGCGGCGATCAGGAATCGCGCTCCGCCGGCGGGGCGAAAACATCATATTTCCTGATCAAGAGGAGCGCTTCACGCTCATAGGCCGTCGCATCAAGCTCCCCCCGACCCAGCTTCTCGTCCAGCTCATCACGCTCGGAGGCACGAAGCATCGACACGTTCCGCATGGTCGCGATGTAATTGCTGATGCGAGCATAGCGGCCGCCGTTCACGGTCTCCCAGGCGATCGACACGGGCCACAGGAAGACGTCTGCTGCTCCCGTCCCCACACGACCCGTATAGAAGGATCCGCCGCCGGGAGCGATGCCCCACCACATGGCAGTGGTTTCATCGCACTCTTCAACAGCCAGCCCGCGGGACTGATACGCCTCCAATTCCTGTTTTTGCCCATCGGTCAGGTCCGCAGCGCATCCCTGAAGCCCGACCAGGCACACCAGGCCGAGAATCAGCGGCATCGACGTCGGAGCGAACTGCGGCATGGAATCTCTCCGGACCCGGCAGAGCCTACCACCGCTCCGACGCGCGTCACCCTGCGCGCCCATCCCGTGCGCGTCGCGGGTGCCTGACGCACGGCGGGACCGTCGAATCATCCCGGCCTTCGCTGACCCGCGGTGAGTCTCGAGGGGAGATGAAAAGGCCTGCGGACTTCGGCGGCGTTCTCGCATGGAGGGGTGCCGCGCCGCTCGGGCGCAGGCCGCGTCCTCGAGATCCGGAGTCAGACACCATGCTTGCGTTGCCCCATCGTTCCCGCTCCCTGGCCGTCCCGGCGCGCTCCGCCGCCCCAGCCCGCCGCAGCGCTCTCGGCTCGGCGGCACCCGGCCTGCGGACCCTGCGGCACGCGGCGTCCTTCGCCTGCGCGCTGCTGGTCATTCTCGTGGCGTCCCGCGCAGCGGTCGCGCAGACCACTCTGCTGGACACGGGCCCGGGCGGCAACACGACCATCGGCGCACCGAGCTTCTTCAACGACAACAGCGGCTTCCAGTTTCTCGGCGGGCGCTTCACGCTCACGCAGCCGGCGACCATCGCCACCGCGGAGGGCTGGATGTCCACCTGCGGCGGCACGTTGCAATGCAAGATCCGCACGAACAACGGCAGCAACCAGCCGGGCTCGGAACTCTTCTCGGCGAGCCTACCGGTCACGTACACCTTCGCGATCGGCTGGACCAGTTTCGGTGGCCTGAGCTGGAATCTCCCTGCAGGGACCTATTGGCTGACCTTCGAGCCCGCCAACGGCACGACGGGCATCGGCACCATGCCGCCGGGCGTGGCCAATCCGCTGGCGGCCTATTCCTTCTTCAGCAATGGCAACCCGGCGTGGTTCGGGCTGGGAGGCAGCACGGCGCTCGGCATGCGCCTGTTCGGCCCGCCGTCGGCGACGCCGATCCTCGTGCCCGCCGACCAGCCGACGATCCAGGCCGCGATCGACGCCGCGCTCACGGGCCAGGTCATCGAGGTCTCGCCCGGCACCTATGCGGAAGCGCTGGAGTTTTCGGGCAAGACGATCACGCTGCGCAGCGCGTCCGGTGCGGCGGTCACGACCATCGATGCCACCGGAAAAAACCTGCCGGCCGTGCACGTGGGCGTCGGCTCGGCCGACGGCACGACGCTGAAGGGCTTCACGGTCCGCGGCGGCTCGGCGCTCACCGGACTGGGCGAAGGTGGCGGACTGTTCGCGGAAGGCGCGACGCTCGCCGTGCAGGACTGCACGTTCACCGACAACACGGCGATGAGCGGCGGCGGAGCCGCCGCGGTGTTCTCGGCGCAGGTCAGCTTCGAGAACTGCAGCTTCCTCGAAAATCACGCGGCCACCGCGGGCGGCGGCGCGTGGGTCAACGACGCCAGCGCGGACTTTCAGGGCTGCAGCTTCACCGCCAATGACGCGGGCCTCACCGGCGGAGGCCTCGAGGCCAACGCGCAGTCCACCGTCACGCTCAGCGACTGCCGCATCCACCACAACACGTCGGCCAGCAGCGCGGGCGGCGTGTCGGTCCTCGGCAGCACGGCGAACGCGACACTGACCGACTGCCGCATCGAGGAGAACACGGCGGCAGCCGCGGGCGGCATCGGCGTGAACGGCGCGCACGCCACGCTCTCCGGCTGCCATGTGCTCAACAACCTCGCGACGCTGGCAAGCTCGGTCTCGGGCGGCGGGCTGCAGGCGCAGGGCGGCGGCACGCTGCTCGTGACGGATTGCCATTTCACGGGCAACCGCGCGGAGAACGGCGCGGGCGCGCTGCTCATCGTGTACGGCGGCAGCGCCAGCTTCAGCGGCTGCAGCTTCCACCAGAACGTCGCGAACGTGTTCGGTGGCGGCCTCGCAGTGACCAACGGCTCGGCAGGCACGCTCGCCGGCTGCAGCTTTTCCGACAATGAGGGACTCATCGGTGGCGGCGTGTTCGCGGGCGGCGGCACGGCACTGTCCATCGGCAGCACGTCCTTCTGCTCCAACTCCGGCGGCAACACGAGCGGCGCCTTCACGGACAACGGCGGCAACACCACGACCGCCACGTGCACCGGCTGGACCGATCTCGGCTACGCGCTGGACGGCAGCTCGGGCGCGCCGCTGCTCGTCGGCAGCGGCTCGCTCGCCGGCGGACAGGCCGGCCTGCTCACGCTGAGCCACGCACGCGCCTCGTCGACGCTGCTGTTCTTCGTCGGGACCGCAAAGACGACGACGGCCTTCAAGGGCGGCACGCTCGTGCCTGTGCCGCCGCTGCTGTCCCTCGTGCTGACCAGCGACGCGAACGGCGCACTCACGCTGCCCTTCACGTGGCCGACGGGCCTGCCGTCAGGATTCAGCATCTACTTCCAGGATGCCGTGCAGGACGCCGGCGCGGTGCACGGAGTCTCACTGAGCAACGCGGTGCAGTCGGAGGCGCCATGAACCTGGCGTGTCCCAAGTGCACCGGGAGCGAGGCCCGCAAGCTCTCGCTGATCTACGACGAGGGTCGCTCGACGATCCGCACGCAGGGCACCACGAGCGGCGCGGGCTTCGGCGGAGGTGGCGTCGGCTTCGGGACCGCGACCACCTCATCGGTGGGCCACCAGCAGACGGCGCTCTCGAAGCAGGCCTCGCCGCCCGCGAAACGACCTTGGTTGCTGCTCGCCGGCCTGGCCGCGATCTGCGGCATGTTCACGCTGGGCGGCCTCTCGAGCCCCGGCGTCGGCACGCTGATCATGCTGGCGCTCACTGCCTGGGCAGGTTTCACGGCCATGAAGTGGCGCGCCTGGAACAGGAATGTGCAGCCGGAGCTGCACGAGCGCTGGAGTCATTCGTGGATGTGCAGTCGCTGCGGCGAGATCTTCGTTGCCACCTGAAGCCACCGCGCCGCCGCGCCCGCGTCGCGACGCAGCCGGCCTGCGTCGGGCGCGACTCGGGCGGCGCACCGCGCGACATTCCGTGCGCCTGCGCAGGCCGGGCAACGCCCGACACGTTGCGCCGGCTCTCCACGTCGCGCCGGCTCTCCGCGTCGCGCCGGCTCTCCACGTCGCGCCGGCTCGACACGTTGCGCCGGCTATCCGGGTTGCGCGGGACGGGATAAGCTCCGGGCTTGCTTCGTGCGCGGATCGCTGGAGTCTTCCGCGCCCCGGAGCCTGCCTCCGGGGCCTCATGCCGAACCCGCCCGCCGACCGCTTCGATCCGGCCGTGACCCAGCGCTTCTACTCGGAGCTGCAGGGCATCGCGCGGCGGCTGTTCGCGGGCGAGCGCTCCGACCACACGCTGCAGCCGACGGCCGTCGTCAACGAAGCGTGCCTGCGGCTGATGACGACCTCGCCGCTGCCGGACGTGCCGCGCGAGCAACAGCTCGCCCTCGCCTCGCGCGTGCTGCGGCAGGTACTCATCGATCACTCGCGCGGGCGCGACGCCGACAAGCGCGGCGCCGGCCGCGTGCGCGTCGAGCTCGATCCAGGTCTCGTCGCGATGCAGCCCACGTTCGTGGACGTCGAGGCCGTGCACGCTGCGCTGGAGAAGCTCGCGGCACTGCACGCGCGGCAGTCCGAGGTCGTCTCGTTGCGCATCTTCGGCGGGCTGGGCATGGACGAGATCGCCGCAGCCATCGGCGTGTCGCGCCGCAGCGTGGAGGGCGACTGGACGGTGGCGCGCGCATGGCTGCGCCGCGAACTCTCGCGCGAGCCGCCCGCCGGCGCGCGATGAGCCCGCCGCGCGAAGGCGACGCCATCGCTCCGGCGCATGACACGCAGCCGGGGACTCACGCGACGGGCGCGAGGTCGGCGCTCACCCCGCCAGCGAAGGTGGATGCCACGCTGCATGCGCGCGCTTCGACGCTGTTCCTCGCCCTGCGCGCGCTGCCTGCGGTGGAACGGGACGCGGCGCTCGCCGCCACGGCGACCGACGACGCGCCGCTTGCCGGCGAGGTGCAATCGCTGCTCGCCTTCGACGCGGAGGACCTGCCGCCCGCCGCGGAGATCCCCGCGCGATTCGGGCCCTACCGCGTGCTCGGGCGGCTGGGTCAGGGCGGCTCGGGTCAGGTCTTCCTCGCGGAGCAGGACGAGCCGGTGCGCCGGCGCGTCGCGATCAAGGTCGTGCCGCAGGCCGCGGTGAATCCCGAGCTGGCCGCGCGCTTCGAGGTGGAGCGCCGCGCACTGGAGGCCACCGACCACCCGAACATCACGCGAGTGCTCGACGCAGGCCGCACGCCCGACGGCCTGCCCTACCTCGTGATGAACCTCGTCGAGGGCGAGCCGCTCACGCGCTACTGCGAGCGACACGCGCTGAGCATCGCGGAGCGCGTGCGCCTCATGCTCGACGTCGCCGATGCGGTCCAGCACGCGCACCAGCGCGGCGTCATTCACCGCGATCTCAAGCCGGGCAACATCCTGGTCACGCAGAGCGACGGGCGTCCCGTGCCGCAGGTGCTGGACTTCGGCATCGCGAAACCGGTGGCTGGCATGGCACTGGCCGACTCGCCGCCCACGATCGGCTTGCCGCTCGGCACGCCGGCATACATGGCGCCGGAGCAGACCGGCCTTGGCGAAGTCGACACGCGCGCCGACGTCTACGCATTGGGCGCGCTGCTGCACGAACTCGTCGCGGGTTCACCGCCGGTGGATGTCGGCGGCGATCCGCTCGCCGCACTGAGAGCGATCCGCGAGAGCGTGCCGCCGCCGGCGAGCCGCGTGCGCACGCCGCCGGCCGGCTCACGAGCGGTGCTCGCGGACCTGGACGTGATCATCGGCAAGGCGCTGGAGAAGCGGCCCGAGCGCCGTTACGCGTCGGTCGGCGCGCTGGGCGACGACCTGCGCCGGCTGCTGGCCTGCGAGCCGATCGCCGCGCGCGCGCCGTCGTGGAGCTATCGTGCGCGGCGTTTCGCGCGGCGCAACCGCGTGCTCGTCGCGGCCGGTGCGCTGGTGGCGCTCGCGCTGGGCCTGGGCGTCGCGGGGCTCGCCGCGGGCCTGCTCGAGGCGCGACGCCAGCAGGCCGCCGCGCAGGACCAGACCGACGCGCAGATCGAGCTGAACCGCTTCCTCACCGACGATCTGCTCGCCGCCGCCTCGCCGGAACGCGACGGACGCGACGCCACCGTGATGTCGCTGCTCGACCGCGCGGCCGGGCTGGTGGACAGCCGCTTCCCGACGCGCCCGATCATCGCGGCGGCCGTGCACCATGCGCTGGGCGAGGCGTATGCCGCGCTCGGAGCGTACGAGGTCGCGGGCGAGCAGCTTGAGCGCGCGGTCGTGATGCGACGCAGCGCGTCGGGAGCGGATGCGCCCGACACGCTGCACTCCGAGATCGCCACCGGAAGCCTGCTCGGCAAGCGCGGACTCTGGCAGGAGGCGCACGACGCGCTCGTTCCACTCGTCGCGCGAGCACGGCCCGTGCTCGGTCCCGACGACCCGGCGCTCTATGCGGCGCTCAACGACCTCGGCCTCGCGCTGCTCGCGCTGGGCCGCACGGCGGATGCCGGGCCGCTGCTGCAGGAGGCCCTCGCCGGCCGCCGCCGCCTGCTCGGCCGCGACGATCCGCTCGTCGCGGCGACGACGAGCAACGTCGCGCAGCTGCTCGACGCGCAGGGCGACACGCAGGGCGCGCTCGAGATGCTCATCGAGACGCTGCGCGTGCTCGACACGGAGCCCGACGCCCCTCGCATGCTGGTGCTCGGCCTGGAGAACAACATCGGCGCCACGCTGCAGGATCTCGACCTCGACGCGGAGGCCGAGCCGCACCTGCGCCGCGCCGCCGCAGTGGCCGCCGAGCTGCTGGGCCCTGATCATCCGGACACGCTCACGCTGCAGGCCAATCTCGCCGGCCTGCAGGCGGACCTCGGCGACGTCGAGGGTGCCCTGGTGCTGTTCGCGCAACTCGTTGCGCAGCGCACGCAACAGGTCGGGGCGCTGGCGCTCGACACGCTGACGACGCGCTACGGCTACTGGAACGCGATGTGGAAGTCAGGCCGCTCCGACGAAGCCGCCGCCGGTTTCACCACCCTGCTCGATGACATCACGTCCGCGCTGGGCCCCGACCATCCGCTGGCCGCACAGACGGAGTCTGCGCTGGCCCGCGCGCTGCTCGACGCAGGCCGGCCGCAGGAGGCACTGCCGCATGCCGAGCGCGCGGCGCTGCGGCTGTCGGCGCTCTTCGGCCCGGACCACGTGCGGACGCGCACTGCCCGGCAGATGCTGGCGACGATCCGCGCAGGCGACTGAGGCCGCTGCGGTTGCAGGTCGAGTGCAGGTCGCAGGTCGAGCCAGGCAGGACTCACTCGGCCGAGTGCATGCGCCACCCGCTGATGCCAGCGCCTTCTGTTTCGGGACGACATCCTCGATCACGATGGCGTCTTGATCGACCAGGCAAGCGATGCGCCCGCTCCGATCACTGTCACGCACTCGCAGTCCGAGTCACCGCAGACCGATCGATGGCCTGGGAAGCGCCTGCGGTTGCCTCGATGAAGCCGGCGCCAGTGCTCGCTACGGAGTCGTCGACTTCAAGGCGTTGCTCAGTGCCACACCCTTCACGGCCGCTGAGTCCTGGATGCCGCATTGGTAGTAAATATCGAGGCCCGAGGGCAAGCCGTTCGGCATTGTGAACGGCAGCGGAATCGATCCTGCAGGACTCGTCGAGAGCACCGATGTCAGCAGCGCCGGCACGGCCACCAGCGTGCCACCCTTGAACGGAAGGGGCACGCTCGACACTGCCACGAAGAGCACCGCCGGAGACGATGGCTTGGCATTGGTCTGGTCGATGGACCCGGACTGGCCGCCGACCATCGTGCCGGTGCCGGTGAGCTGAGGCGTGCGGCGCTGCGCGGCCCACCGCAAGGCCGCGACCACATGATCGCGAAGCGCGAGGCGGCACTGCTGGCCCAGCTCCGTGAGTACCAGGCCCATGACAACGCCGAGCACCCGCACATCTCGCTGGAGTGCAATGCGCCGATCCCGCGCGCTCCGGCAACGGAGCCGGCGACCGACCTGGAGGCCACGCCCATGGTCCGTCGACTCGCACAGGTCTCACGCTCGCCAGCCTCAATCATGAATCCGGCACGCGAGTCGAGTTGCTTCACGTAGGTTCCGCCGACCCTCGATCGAGCCCGTTTCCACCTCGCTCGATTTTTGAACCATCACGGCGGTCGCGAGCGCGCATGCCGGGCTCAGCGCCCGCGCGCAGCGGGAGCACGCGCCGCGGCAGGCTCCGACGATTCGTCGAGCCAGGCCAGCCAGGCTTGCTGCAGCTCCAGTGTGCTGGCGGACAGGCCGAGCTCCGCGCCGTCGACGGCAAGCCAGTGCTGCATGTCCACTCCTCGCGCCGCGCCGGTCGCGAGAGAAAGGAAGACGCGCTCGCCTGCCCGCTCCCGAAGGAAGTCGGCGAGGCTGCGGCATTGTTCGTAGAACGGGCAGTCGCCGTCTTCGACGCCTCCGTCGCCCGTCCCGGCTGCCGGAGCCACCTGGATCCGGACGGCCACCGAACCGCTCGCCGCGGCGTCCACCGGTGGTGACCCCGGCACGCCCGACTCGGCGGGATGGACCATGGTGAAGAGTTCATCGAGTGGCCGCATCCTGCCCGGGTTGGCTGCGCGCCATGCGGCGAAGGCGGAGCGCCGGCTCTCCGTCGCCGCCTCGGACTCCAGCAGGATCGCGGCGGTCTCGTCCAGCCAGTCCGCCGCGGGTCCGGCGTAGTGCCGCTCGCCTGCGACGGGCGAGCGCGCCGCGTCCGGCCCCCAGAATGTGCTGATGAACCACACGTGCCCCAACTCGTGCCGCAGCAGACCGAGTCCGCCTGCGGGCGTGCCCGACAGTTGCGCGAGCACCGCGTCGACCTGCGTGGCGATCTGTGCGTCGCTGAGGCCCAGCGGCCCGAGTTGCTGGCGGAGCTGACTCTCGATCTGCGTGGCGAGGGCCTCGTCCTTTCCGGGCGGACTGCTCACCGAAATCCAGGGAAGGACCCAGCGGGCTCCCGCGGCGCGCAGCGTCGCGTCGCAGTCCGGCGGCAGGGATGAACCCGGCATCGCGACGACGGCGCCAGGCTCGGGCGCGCGGCCGAAGCAGCGTTCGAAGTCGCGCGCGGCCGCCTGGACATCCGCGATCAGCGCCTGCGCCTCCTCGCGTTGCGGAGCGTAGACCCAGGTCGTGCCGGCCGAGACGGAGTGAAAGCCCTCCAGCAGCGGCGCCTCGGGCGCGTCGGGCGCCTCGGGCGCCTCGGGCGCGTCGGGCGCGTCGGGTGCGTCGGGTGCGTCGGGTGCGTCGGCCCATGACAGTTCGAGCCAGTGCTCCGGCTGCGCGCCGAGAGTGTCGGGCGCCGTTCCCATCTGCAGCGAGACCCCGAACAGCTCGTCGTTCGAGCCGGCGGGCAGGCGGACCGTGGCGCCACCGAGGTGTGCGATCGCGCAGCGCAGGTGAGGACTGGCCGTGGCACCGATCCAGCCGGCGGCCCTCAGGTCGATCGCCATCTCCGAGTCGCCCTTCCCCATCGAAGCGAGCGTGCCGAGCCAGCCTTCCTGTTTGCGGAAGGCCGCGCGCGCGGCGTCTCCCTCCGGCGAACCGGGCGCCGACTTCGCGCCCCAGGCGAAGGCGCGAGTCCGCTTCCAGCCCTGCCCGTCCCGCTCGTACTCGGCGGTGCCGAGCGAACCCGAGGCGTGCAGGACACGCAGACGCGTCTCGCCGTCAGGCAGCAGCCCGAGCGTCGTGATGCCCGAGCCCGCGCCTCGCAGGCCGACGAACAGCGTGTCGCCCACGCGCATGGCGAGACAGGTCGCCTCGCCCGACGTGCCGAGCACCACCGCATCGCGCCACTCCTCCTGCCCCATGGTGCCGTCGAGCGTCGGTTCGGTGCCCGACGGAACGGTGAGCACCTGGGCCACGAGCGGGCGAGCGAGCAGCCACAGCGTCGCGGAGACGAGAGCGAGCAGGCAGGTCGTCGAACGGAGCATCGATGGTCCTCGTCATGCAAACGGGCGGAACGGGCGCGCGGCGCTTCGGCCGGCTACACGCGGACGCCGGACTAGAGCGCGGCGTCCAGCAGCAGCAGCGAGGTCGCGGGGCCGGCGATGCGCTGGCCGCCTTCGATGGTGATCGCCTGCAGTGTCCAGGAGAAGGCCTGCACGGCGGCGCCGAGTTCCGGCACACGCGCCTTCAGCGTCAGCGACCCGCTGGGCGGCAGAGCGCCGAGCGGCACCACGAGGAGCGGCACGCCGGTGAGCAGCGGCCCGCTCACGGCGCCGATCGTCAGCACGCCGGAATCCGGCGACGCGATGAGGATGGCCGGCGTTCCGGGCGGCCCGCTCAGCGTGACCGTGAGCAATTCCTGCTCGCGCAACGGTGAGGGCACCGACAGCGTGACGGCCGTGCCGTCCAGCGACTGCGCGGTTCCGGAGAGCACGTGGACGGCTTGGCCGGGCACGCCGTCGCCGCCGATTCCGAGGAAGCACGTGCTCTGAGCCGGCCCGGTGGCCGCCGTGCCGCCGGACGTCGTCACGTCACGAAGTTGGACCTGCGGCGCACCGGAGGAGAGGCGCACGCCGTCGCCGCCGCTTCCGCCCGGTGAGCAGATGCTCAGGCCGTCCTTGCCGCCCACGCCTCCGTTGCCGCCGCTCGCCTCGGATCCGGCGAGCCACAGCGAGCCTCCGGTGAGCGCGATGCCGTGAAAGCCCGAGCTGTTCGAGCAGGAGAAGACCGTGCATGTGTAGTCGTTCCCCTGCCCGCCGTCCGCGGTGACGCCGTGCAGCACGGCCGCGCTGGACTGCAGCTTCAGCGCTTCGCCGCCCGACTGGAAGAAGTTCTGGTCCGAGACATTGTTCGGGCCCTGCACCTGCACGTCGTGGAGCACGACGCTGGCGCAGTTGGTCGCCTGCATCGCGGGCGATGTGAAGCTCACTTTCGCATCCTCCAGCCAGACCTGCCCCGCGACCTGGCTCACGTCCAGCCCGCCGAAGGACACGCCGCGCAGCACGACGCGCTGGCCCGCCGCGAGATTCTTGATGACGGTGTGCTCGCCGGGCTGCACGTCCAGGTGGTGGTTGTTCATGGCGAAGGCCGTGATCGCGAAGGGAGCGAAGCCCTCATCGGCCGCGATCAGCAGCGACTTTCCGTCGACCGTGAACTGGGCATTGATGGCGAGCGTGCGCACGAGAATCACGTCACCGTCCGCGGCGGCCGCGACGGCCGAGGCGATGTCGGGAAAGGCGCCGGGATCATTGAAGTCGACGACATGCACGGCACCCTGGGCGCCGGCTGCGCTCGCAGGCAGGACGACGGCGAGCGCGGCAAGGAGGAACGAACGGAGGGACATCATCGGGTTGCTTCCGGGATCGGGGAGCACAGGGTCCGTCTGCCTGGAAGACGGGCAGGCGCGAGGCACGAAGCCACCACCCTCCATCACGCAATCCGGGCTCGGTGGCCGACACCGAGCTTCGCGATCCGTTCCCCGGCGTCAGCGGCCGATCGGCGTGGGCCCGAAGGCCATCGCGCCCGCGAAGTCGAGCGCGGGCCCGCCGCCGCCGTCGCCCGCGACGCCCAGCCAGTCCGGCGCGTGTTCGGCGGCACGGCGCTGCGTGCCACACACGGGCCATCAGGCGCGACAGGAGGCCGATCGGGCGAGGGATACTCTCACGGCGTGTCGACGCCACGGGCCGGGACGCGCGCCGGCACCTGAGTCGGGAGGGCTTCCATGCATCGCGTGCTGCTCGTCGATGATGACGGAGGTCTCGTCCGGCAGTTGCGGCGGGAGCTGGAGTCCGAGCACTACACGGTGACGACGGCCGGCGACGGCAGCTCGGCCCTGGCGCAGTTCGCGCACTCGCCGCCGGACCTCGTGATCCTCGACTGGGGCCTGCGCGGCTCGCTTGACGGCCTCGACGTGTTGCGCCGGATCCGGCAGCACGCGACGACGCCCGTGCTGATGCTGACGGCGCGCGACGGGCTCGAGGACAAGCTCGTCGGGCTCGAACTCGGCGCCGACGACTATCTCGTCAAGCCGTTCGCGCGCCGGGAACTGCTTGCGCGGCTCAAGGCACTGCAGCGGCGCGCATCGATCGAGGCGGCGCCGCCCGCTGCGCCGCCGACGCTGACCGACGGCCTGCTCGAGCTGGATCGCACGGCGCTCCGCGTCCGCGTGGCGCAGGCGGACGTCGCCCTGACGAAGGGCGAGTTCGCGCTGCTCGACCTGCTGGCCACGCACCCCGACCGCGCGTTCCATCGCGGCTTCCTCGTCGAGCGGCTGCGCGGGCACGACTACGCGGGGACTGAACGCGCCATCGACCACATGGTCGTGCGCCTGCGGCGGAAGCTGGGGCGCTGCGGCCCGCGCCTCGAGACGGTCTTCGGCGTCGGCTACCGCTGGGCACGGGCACCGGCATGAGCGGCGCCCGGACGGCGCGCGCGTGCATCGGGACCGCCGTGACGCTCGCCGCCTTCCAGGCATGGCTCGCCTCGCTGGACGCCCTGCCCGCCACGCTGCGCATGCAGGGCGTCGTGCTGTCCTCGCTCTTCGCGGGCGCCTGGCTCGGGATTCATCTGCGTGCTGCGCCATTCCGGGCCGCCCTGCTCGGCGGTGCCTTCGTCTGCGTCGTGCCGCTGCTCGTCGAGCGCGCTGCGTTCGGCGATTGGGCCGGCGACCTGCCGGGCCTCTCCTTCGTGGTGCTTGCGGGCGAGTGCGCCGCTCTCGGCGCCTCTCGCGCCCTGCGTGCCTGGGGGCGCCTGCGCGAGCGTTCACTGATCTGGTCGCTGACGCACGCGCACCTCGTGGTGGTCGCGACGCTCGCGGGCCTGGCCCTGCTGGTCCACGCGATCTTTCAGCTGGATTCCGGGTACATGCGCAGCTTGACGGCCGGCCTGCCCGGCGACGCGCAGCTCGCCGTGCGCATCGTGGCAGGAGTGCTGCCGATCGTCGTCGTGGTCGGGGGCCTCGCGGCGCTTGCGCTGCCGATGGTGATGCCCCCGGCGCTGCTGCTGTCCTGGCTCGCGGCGCGGGGCATGGCGCGGCGCGTCGAGCAGCTCGTGGCGATCGAGGCGATGGCGAACGCGCGCCGCGACCTGTTCGGGCGCGTCTCGCACGAGCTGAAGAATCCGCTCACCGCCCTGCGCGCCGCCGTCGACGGCTTGCGCGCGCGCGGCCCCCGCCTGCCCGAGGTGGAGGTGCTCGACGACGGCGTGGCTCGTCTGACGCATCTCGTCGGTGATCTGGGCGAGCTCGCGCGCGCCGAGATTCACGGCCTGCAACTGCGGATCGAGGACGTCGACGTCGCGCATTCGGTCGATGTGGTGGCGAGGGCCCATGCACACCTCGCGGCGCAGTACGACGTGGCGCTCGTCTCTCACGCCGACCCCGGCGCGCCGCCGACCCACCGGCTCGACCGGCTGCGCTTCGAGCAGGTGCTGGCCAACCTGCTGCAGAACGCGCTGCGCCACGTCGACCCGGGAGGCCTCGTGCGCCTGCAGGTCTCGACCCGCTCCGGCCGGACCCTCGTGAGCGTCGAGGACACCGGTGGCGGCATCGATCGCGAAACCCTCGCGCACGTGTTCGAGCCCGGATTCAGCCGGGACGGCGGGCTCGGCCTCGGCCTCGCGCTCGCGCGCGAGCTGACCGAGCGCATGGGCGGGACGATCGACGTCGACTCCTCCCCGGGGCGCGGCACGCGCTTCACGATCGTCCTGGGCGGGGCCTGAGCCGGCGCGCCACGCGCCACGCGCCACGCGCCACGCGCCACGCGCCACGCGCCACGCGCCACGCGTCACGCGTCACGCGTCATCGAAACGCGACGCGGCTGCGACAACTCTGCGATGAGTTCCTCGTAGCCTGCGAGGCATGAACACGAACGCCTGGCTCATCTGGCTCATGCTGCTCGCACCGCTCGATCCACTCGCGCTGCTCCTCCCGCCCCAGTCCTTGCCGGCTGCGGGAACCGACTGGCTGAAGGCCCACGCGGTCGTGGTGCAGACGATCGACTCGGGCGACGCCGACGACTTCGCGGACCTCGCGCCGATCGCCGCGGCGATCGGCGACGCCCGCGTCGTGCAGCTCGGAGAGATCTCGCACGGCGACGGTTCCACGTTTCGCGCGCGTGCCCGGCTGATCCGCTTCCTGCACGCGAAGTGCGGCTTCGACGTGCTGGCCTTCGAGTCCGGCATGTTCGCCTGCGCGCAGATGAACGAAGCCCTGAGCTCGGATCAGGATCCCGACGCCATCGCGCGCCTTGGCCTGTTTCCGCTGTGGGCGAACAGCGTCGAGTGCCAGCCCGTCTTCGAGCTCGCCCAGGCCGCGGCTCATGACGGGCACCCGCTGGAGTTCGCCGGTTTCGACATCCAGCCGTCCGGCTCGGCGGGGAAGGAGTACGCGAGTTGGCTCATCGCGCAGGTCGGGGAGGACCGACTCGCTCCCGAGGAACTCGAGGCCTTCCGTGCGGCCGATGCCGGGTTGACGAGGCAGCCGGGCACGGGTGACGAGACGACCACCGCCGTGGCGGAGAGCGCGGCCGCGCCGATCGAAGCCGCCCTCGCGGCGGCGCTCCGCGCCGACGACGGCGACCAGCGCGCGCTCCGCTTCGCCCAGCGCACTCTGGAAGGCTGGAAGCAGGCCGTCGCGCTGCGCGCCCACATGCTCGCCAACGAGATGCTCGAAAGCAGCAACCTGCGCGACCAGGCGATGGGCGAGAACCTCGTGTGGCTCGCGAACGAGCGCTACCGCGGGCGCAAGCTCATCGTCTGGGGCGCCGCGCGACACCTCTGCCACGACCTGCACCTCGTGGGTCCGCCGGAGGCTCCCGACATCTACAAGGACATGGTCGTGATGGGCAACGTCGTGCACGCGGCGCTGGGCAGCGCGCTGTACACGGTGATGTTCACCACCTATGCGGGCGAATCGTGCACGGCAGGTGGAAGCCAGGTCTTCCCCATCGGGCCGGCGGCCGAGGGATCCTTCGAGGAACTCTGCCACCGCAACGGGGCGCCGTACCTGTTTGTCGATCTGCGCAGCAGCGATCCGGAGCGCGGCGCCTTCCCCCGGGCGCCCATGACGGCGGCCCCCTTCGGTTTCATGGCCTGCGAAGGCCCGTGGGCCGACGTCGGCGACGCGTTCTTCTTCATCGACGCGATGCAACGGAGCACGGCGCTGACCGGCGGACGCTAGGACACGCAGGACGCCGTGGCTCGTCGCCGCGGACGCCAGCGCCACGGCTCCGCGCGAGAGCGTCACGGAGCCGGCGCGCTGAAGCCGGCCTCGTCGGCGCCTTCGAAGGCGCGGCATCGCCGCAAAGACTCCTTGCCAGACCCGGCGCGTGGCCCAAGAATGCGGGCGCACGATGAGCGCCACCTCCCGCACCACGGTCCTGCTGCAGCGCTGGAGCGACGGCGATGCGAGCGCGGGCAACGAGCTGTTCCCGCTGCTCTATGCCGAGATGCACCGGATCGCGGAGCGTTGCCTCGCGCAGCGGTCGGGGCCGCGCCTGCTGCAGCCCACCGCGCTCGTGCACGAGGCCTTCCTCAAGCTGGTGGCGCCCTCCGCACGCCGCTACGAGAGCCGCTCGCACTTCTTCGGACTCGCCGCGCGGGCGATGCGCTCGGTGGTCGTCGACGAGGCCCGGGCCCTCGGCGCCGAGAAGCGCGGCGGCAGGCTGCACCGCGTGACGCTCGGCGACGACGCGCTCCTCGTCGCGGAGCGGTCGCGGCACCTGCTGGCGCTCGACGAGTCGCTCGAGCGCCTCGCCGCGCTCGACGCGCAGCTCGCGCGCATCGTGGAGCTGCGCTTTTTCGGCCAACTCACGTCCGATGAAATAGGCGCCGTGCTCGGCGTGTCCTCGCGCACGGTGGAACGGGGCTGGCGCACGGCACGCGCCTGGCTGCACGACGCGATCGGCTTCCAGTCGTTGCCGCCGCGCGACGACGACCCGCCCCATCGCGGCCCGGGCGCGCCGTGAGCGACCTCGACTGGCCCGACGTGCGCCGGCTCTTCGAGGAGGCGGTGATGCTGCCGGTGGATGAGCGCGCCGCGTTCCTCGACGCTGCCTGCGACGACGGGCGGCGACGCGGCGAGGTCGAAGCGCTGCTCGCCGCCGACGATTCCTCCGACGCGGTGAATGCGCTGCTCGACGCGGGCCCGGACGCGAGCTGGCTCGCGCTCAATGCGCGGCTCGGCGGCTCCGTCGCCGGCGTGCGCATCGGCGACTACGAGCTGCGCCGCGTGCTCGCGCACGGCGGCATGGGCACTGTCTACGAGGCGGAGCAGCAGCAACCGCGCCGCACCGTCGCGCTGAAGATGCTGCGCCTGGGGATGAGCGCGTCCGCGGCACGGCGTTTCCAGGTGGAGGCCGAAATCCTCGGACAGCTCCGCCATCCGTCGATCGCGAAGGTCTTCGGCGCGGGCTTCGTGCGCGACGGCGTCGGCGAGCGCGTGCCCTATTTCGCGATGGAGCTGGTCGAGGGCGGACAGCCGCTGACCACGGCCGCCGACGAGCGCGGCCTCGACCTGCGCGCCCGCCTGGAGTTGTTCCTCGCCGTCTGCGAGGGCGTGCAGCACAGCCACGAGCACGGCGTCATCCACCGCGACCTCAAGCCGGAAAACATCCTGCTCGATGCAGCCGGTCGCCCGCGCCTCATCGACTTCGGCATCGCGCGCCTGGCGGCGGGCGGCCCGCCGGTCACTTCGGCGGGCGAGCTGCTCGGGACCCTGCAGTACATGAGCCCGGAGCAACTGCTCGGTGCGCCGGATCTCGTGGACGTCCGCTCGGACGTCTACGCGCTCGGCGTGATCCTGCACGAACTCTGTTGCGGCCGCCCACCGCACGAGCTCGAGGGTCTGGCGCCCGCTCGCGCGGCCGAGTGGCTGCGCGATGCCGGCCCGCCCTCGGCGCGCGCCCTTCGTCCCGAGCTTTCGATGGACCTCGAGTGGGTCATCGCGCGCGCCGCCGATCCGGACCGGGAACGCCGCTACCCGTCGGCGGCCGCGTTCACCGAGGACCTGCGCAGGCTGCTGCGCGACGAACCCGTGCTTGCAGGCGCGCCGGACGCCGCCTACCAGGTGCGCCGCTTCGTGCGCCGCCACCGGCTCGCGCTCGGCGCCGCGGCCGCCGTGCTCGTCGTGCTCGTCGGCGGCCTCGTCGCCGTGGGCCTGGCGCTGGTGCGCGCGCGCGAGGCCGAAGCGCGGCAGGCGCAGGCGCTGCAACTCGCGGAGGAGCGCCTCGGGCAAGTGCAACGCGAGTCGGCGCGCACGGCCGCCACCAACGACTTTTTCGAGTCGATGCTGCTCGCGGCCGAGCCCGAGGCCCAGGGGCGCGACGTGCGCGTCGCCGACCTGCTCGACGTCGCTGCAAACGGGCTGGCCGCGTCGTTCGCCGCGGAGCCTGCGATCGAAGCGTCGCTGCAGGACACCTGCGGCCGGCTCTATCTCGGGCTCGGCCTGCACGAAAGCGCCGAGAAGCACCTGCGGCGTGCGCTCTCGATCCGCCGCAGCATCCTGCCGGCTGACGCCCCGGACACGCTCGGCACCCTGGAACGCCTCGCTCGCGTGCTGCAGCGGCAAGGTCGCCTGGATGAGGCCGGCGACCTGCTGCGCGAGGTCGTGGACGGCCGCACGGCGCTGCACGGCGAGCGCGATCCGGACACGCTGCTCGCACAGTCGTCACTGGGCGGGCTGCTCGGCGACCGTGGCGAGCTGCAGGCGGCCGAGGCGTTGCTGCGGCCGACCCTGGCGCTGCAGCGCGAGATCCTCGGCGAGCGGGACGAGGCGACGCTGTCGACGACCAACCGCCTGGCCGACGTGCTGATCATCGACAACCGGCCCGCCGAAGCCGAGCCGCTGTACCGGAGCGTGATCGAGACACTGAAAGCCGCCGGAAGGCCCGACCATCCGACGGCCCTGAACTGCGCCAACGGGCTCGCCGACGTGTTGCGCCAGCTCGGCCGGGACGACGAGGCCGAAGCTCTGTTGCGGACCACGCTGCAAGCCTGCCGCCGCACGCTCGGACCGGATCACCCCCGCACGTCGTCCACGGCGAGCCGCCTCGCGCGCCTGCTGTTGTACAGGGGCGCCGTGGACGAGTGCATCGCGCTGCAGACGGAGCTGCTCGCGACGCCGCTGCGCCTGCACGGTCCCGCGCATCGCGACACCGTGGCGGCGAAACACAATCTGGGCGTCACGCTCACGCAGTGTGGTCGAGCCGTCGAGGCCGAGCCACTGCTGCGCGAGGCGGCGGCGAGCGCCGCCACCATCTGGGGCGCGCGCCACATCGTCACCGGCACCTTCCTTGACGACCTCGGCCGATGCCTCGTCACGCTGGAGCGTTACGACGAGGCCGAACCGCTGCTGATCGAGGCGCACGACATGCTGCTCGAGACGATGGGTCCCGATCATCCGAACACCCGCCAGGCGGCGGACGATCTGGCCCGATTGCAGGCGCTCCGCAACTGAGCGGGCGCGAACGCGCCTGCCCGTTGCTGCCGGCCAGCGCTGCTCCCAGATCGACGAAGGGCGAGCCCGGACCATAGGCGCGATTGAAGAGCGTGCGCGTGGCATCGAAGTTCTGGAACTCCGCCACGACGACGTCCTGTCGGCCATCGAGGTCGATGTCCGCGAGCGTGACGCCTCTCGGCTGCGGCACGTGGCTCACCGTGAGCACATGGTGGTCTTCGATCGGAAACTGAGCCCTGCGCTGAGGATTCAGAACAGCGGCGTCACCGGAGTCCGTCGGTGGAGCGGCGTCCAGTGACCACATACGGAGTCCGGGCCCGAAACCCGACAACCTCCACGCGACTCGCGGCGCGGAGTGCGTGACGAGGCGCGGATCAGCAGGGGCTCGGACGAGAGCGCCGCGTCCAGCAGCAGCAGCAGCGAGGTCGCGGGGCCGGCGATGCGCTGGCCGCCTTCGACGGTGATCACCTGCAGCGTCCAGGAAAGGGCCTGCACGCCGGTGAGCAGCGGCCCGCTCACCGCGCCGATCGTGAGCATGCCGGAGCGCGGCGACGCGATGAGCATGACCGGCGCACCGGGCGGCTCGCTCAACGTGACCGTGAGCAGTGGCTGCTCGCTCACCGGTGAGGGCACCGACAGCGTGACGGCCGTGCCGTCCAGCGACTGCGCGGCTCCGGAGAGTGCGTGGACGGCTTGGCCTGTCGCCACGCGCCGCCCGGCGTCTGCGCGCCCGCGGCGTCGATCGGCAATCCCGGCATCAGCAGGTCCACAAGGCCGCCAGCCCCCATCTCGCAATCCGGGCTCGCCGGCCGACAGCCATCCCCAGCCGAACGCCCGGCACCGGCGCATGCCGGCATCAGCACGTGAAGGTGCAGGCAGCACCACCCGGTGCGAGCGCCAGTCGCTCGCACCGGGTGATGGTCGGAGTCCGCGGACTCGCCTACCGGCAGGCTGCCCGTCGTGGTCGCCGGGACATCTGCTCTCGCCGCGACTTCGGCGCTACGGCACGAGGCCGCTGATCGCGTTCGACAGCGCGGCGCCCTGCACGGCGCCCGCATCCTGGATCGCCCACTGCAACCAGAGCGTGGTGCCGGCGGGGAAGCCGGCGGGCATCGTGAAGGGCAGCGCGATGCCGCCCGCGGGACTCGTGCTGGCGACGAGAGTCAGCAGCATCGGGAACGGCAGCAGCGTGCCGCCCTTGAACGGCACCGGTGTGCTGGCCAGGGCCACGAACAATCCTGCCGGCGCGGAGCCTGCGGCGTGCGAAAGCGTCACGGCGCAGGCGCTGCCGACCGCCAGCGTGCCGGCGCCCTTGAGCAGTGGCGTGCCGATCGCGCCCGCCAGCGCGGAGCCCGCGTCGGTCCACGCCGGCACGGGCTGGCCGAAGAGCACGGAGACCTGTTCGCTCAGCGTGATGACCGGCATGCGCAGCGCGATCGCGGCCACGTCGAGCAGTCCGTCGGCGTTGAGATCGCCGGTGGCGACCCACAGCGCCTGACCGCCGATCCCGTGGCGCAGGCCGGGCAGCAGACGACCTTCGCCATCATTGATGTAGAGCACCGCGTCCTCGCCGCCGCCGACCACCACGTCCGGCAGGCCGTCGTGCGAGAAGTCGCCGAAGGCGATGCCGTTGGTGCCGTTGTAGGAGAGCGACTTGGGCGCCGGCTGCGCGCTGAACGGAATGAAGCCGCCGGCGAGGTCGTTCAACATGACCACGACCTGGTCGGTCGATCCCCATGTGCCGAGGCCCGCGCCGATGAGATCGACCGCGCCGTCAGCATTCATGTCCACGGCGCGCACGGTGATGGTGAGGATGAAGGGATCCAGGGGATGTGAGACCGGCGTCCCGAAGGTGCCGTTCCCGTTTCCGTGCAGCACGACGTAGCCGCTGGTGGGCGCCGGAGCGCCGTTGAACTGCGTGCTGCCCACGCCCACGAGGTCTGCGTTGCCGTCGCCGTCGAGGTCGGCGCTGTCGATGTCGCTGATGCCCCACTGGACCTTGTTGATCGTGGTCGCGGCTCCGAACGTGCCGTCGCCCTGATTCGCGAGCAGGTAGATCTGATTGGCCGGCTTGCTCGGGCAGCCGCCGCTCTCGTTGCACGCGACGTCGAGGTCGCCGTCGTTGTCGAAGTCCAGCGCGGTGAAGTGATACACGCCGCAGGAGGCAGGCAGCGTCCATTGCTGGTTGGGTCCCCACGTGCCCGCGCCCAGGTTCTTGTTGGTGTAGAAGTGATACGGAGCGGACGACGGATCCTTCACCTTCAGCATCTCCGGGCGGCCGTCGCCGTCGAGGTCGCGCAGCAGGAAGTTGCGGAAGCGGCCGGGGCCACCGAAGTACGACAGGCGCGTGAACGAGCCGTTTCCGTCATTGATGTAGGTGTAGATGCTGACCGCCAGCGCGACGATGTCGAGGTCGCCGTCGCCGTCCACGTCCGCGATCTGGCAGCGGTAGGAGTCCACGGCGTCGAGGTGGTCGAAGGCCGGGAAGGTGCCGGCATCATTGCGGTGCACCTGCACGGTCATCAGGCCGTGGTTGGTGATGACGACGTCGCGGTCACCGTCGGCATCGATGTCGGCGGCGGTGATCCAGCGCGAGTATTCGCCCGACGCGAAGGTCTCCGGCAGGGCGAAGGCTCCGCCTCCGAGGCCGCGATGGAAACCCCACCACGACAGCGCCTGGCCGCCGCACGTCACGAGGTCCAGCACGCCGTCGTTCGTGACGTCCACCAGCTCCATCGACCACGGCGTCGCGGCGTTGGAGGCGCTCTCGATCGCGCTGACGGCGGCGAACGTACCGTTGCCGGCGTTCTTCCAGAGCGCCAGCGCGTTCCCGGCGGACGGTGCATAGCCATACATCACGTCGAGGTCGCCGTCGTTGTCCACGTCGCCGATGGCGGGCGCAGGAATCGGGCCGGGCTGCGCGAGCTGCGCCGCGCCCGTGAGCAGTCCGACCGGCGCGGACAGGCCGCTGCCCGTGTTGAACGACACGGTCACGGCGGGCGGTGCCGGGCCGACGTGCGTCGTCACGACATCGGGCCGACCGTCGCCGTTCAGGTCTCCCACCACCATCCGGTAGGGCTCCGGGCCGACGGGGAAGTCGGTGCGCGTGAAGTGCGCCGTGCCGTCGTTGCTCAGCAGCGAGACATCGCTCTCGCCGAGCTTCCTGTTCACGGTGAGCAGGTCGAGGTCGCCGTCGAGGTCGAAGTCCACGGCGCGAATCGCGGTCGGGCCCTTGCCGCACGGGATGCTCACGGGCGCGTCGAACGTGCCCGCGCCCTGGTTGCGGTACAGCACGACGCTCTGCCCGGACTGCCCGCCCTCGGACGACTGCGTGAAGGCGAGGTCCACGTCGCCGTCGCCGTCGAGGTCCGCGGCGCAGACGGCCGCCGTCTCGCCCGGCGCCGCCAGGAACAGCGGTGCGCCGAAGTTTCCGTCGCCGTCGTTGAATGCCACCGACACCTGCGGCGTCAGGAAGTTCCCGATCTGCGCACAGGCGACGTCGAGCGTTCCGTCGCCGTCGAGGTCCGCGAGCGCGTGCTCGTTCGGACGGTAGGGCGTGTTCGGAAGCATCGCACCGGCGCCGGTTTCATAGGCGCGCTGCGGCGATGAGAGCGGCGAGTGCTGGGCGCCGGCAGCATCGATCTGCGCGAGCAGGACCCAGAGACATGCGAAGGTGCAAAGCTTCATGGAGGAGACCTTTCGTGAGTGCATGTGAATGCATGGAGGATGAAGTCGATCGGCGATCGACAGAGGGCTCGATTCGCAATCGCCGTGCCGACTCACAGCGCATGGCATGGCCACGGCACCAGTGCGCTTCCGTACCGTCCCCGTGCGCATCGACAGCGTGAACAGATCGGCCTCCCTCCGGCTGTGTGGTCCGTGTGATTTCATGTCGCCAATCCAGACACGGAGCCCGGATTCTGGACGAGACTTTTCGCCAGAACGCGTCGGTGCCGCGCAACACGAAGGCGCACGTCGAAGCACACAGGGGATAATTTACTTTCGTCGGTGACATTCTCGCTGTGGCGAGCTGCCGAGCCACTCACAGGATCACCGCAGAATGCCCGTGTCGCCGCAGCGAGTTGCCTGATGATCGAGAAAATGATTTCGCGCACGAAGGAATCGTGTCGGGTTCAGCGGTTGGAATCCGTGATTCATGAAATGAGATCCACGCGGACATGCGCTCGACCGACAATCCCGGGCGACATCGAGCCGCAGCACCAGGTTTTCCGACTCGTCGCACGACGCGAGGCGCAGGTCGTCAGCCCAGCCGCTTGACGAGCTTCTGGAAACGCGGGTCCGCGCGAATCGCGGCGAGATCCGGATCGGCCGCGATCCCCGCCTTGTCGTCGAAGCCTTCGGTGATCGCACGATCGAGCATCTCGATCGCCTTGTCGGTGCTCCCCGCGAGTGCGTAGGCGCAGGCGGTGTTGTAGAGCAGGATCGAGTCTTTCGGCGCGTACGGGAGCACCCGCTCAAAGCTTGCCGCAGCCTTCGCCGGCTGCTTCGTCTCGAGATAGGCATAGGCCAGGCTGTTCCACGCCCAGCCATTCCCGGGGGCCAGCTCGACGGCGCGTTCGAGGGTAGCGATCGCCTCCGAAGCGCGGTGCTGCGCGAGCTGTGCGCGACCAAGCTGGTAGCGAGACTCGCCGTCTTCCGGCATGAGCTCGACCGCCTTGTTCAAGTCGCGCACCGCCTCGTCGTAGTCGGTCTCTTCCACCGCGAGCTTGCCGAGCATCGACCACGCCTCCCCCACGCGCGGATCGAGCTCGATCGCGTGGTGGAGACTCGCGGACGCTTCAGCGGACTTCTTCAGTTCGACCTGCGCGGTGCCGAGCTGCGTCCAGGCGTCCGCGTCGTCGGGGTGCTTGACGACGTAGGAGGCATAGGCCGTCTCGGCCTCGGCCCACTCGCCCGCGAAAGAATGCGCCAGTGCGGCGAGAGCGTCGTGCGGTGCGTGGGTCGGGGCGGGCGGCGGATCGAGCGTGTCGTGCAGGAACGCGACCGTCCGGCGCACGGCCGAGCGGGCCTCGTCGGTTTCGTCCAGGACATCGAAGGCGTGGTGCGCTCCGGGCAGATTGACGACCGTCCACGGCGCGTTCGCGGCCGCGGCCTGTGCGGCAAGGCGGTCGATCCCTTCATTCTGTTGCGGCCGGTCCTTGCCGGCACGCACGAGCAGCACGGGAAGGTCGCTCCGCACGGACGGGACGTCGCCGTGGCCGTAGTAGAAGACCGCGGATGTCACGAGCGGGGCGCCGGGTTGCATCAGCAGCGCGACGGCGGCGCGCACGTTGGCCGAGCACGCCCATGCGGCCATGCGTGACACGTCCATCCCCATGCCCGGGCCCTTGTCGCGCACGAAGGCAAAGGCATCGCGCACGTCTTCGGCGAGCTGATCCTCGTCTCCGCCACGAGCGTCGAAGCTGACGCCGATGAAGCCGGATGCCGCGACAAGCCTGGGCCATGAGGTGTACTGGCCCCACGTGCGGAGCTTCTTCGCGTTGGGCCGGTCCCCGACGCCGTTGACGAAGACGACCACGGGCCGGGCGCGCGACCCGGCCGGGGCATCAGCCGGATAGGTGACATCCATCTGGAGCGCGAGGCCATCGGCGCTCTTGTAGGTGACGTCCCGGACGACGCGCACCTTGTCCATGCCGGGGAGTGTGACCACGACCTCATAACTGAGAAGGTCGTGCTCGGGGCGCACCTCGCGCGGCGCGCCGACCTGGGCACGGAGGGGCGCACTGAAGCATGTGGTTCCGAGAAGGCAACCAAGGCTCAGGAGCACCGCTCGTTGCCGTCGCGTGGGAATTCGTGTCATCGGGCGATGCGATCAGAAGGCATGCGACAGCGTGACGCTGCCGGTGCAGTTTCCGGCATCAACAGCCTGCAGCTGGAACGTGACACCCTGCACGGCCGCGGGCACGAAGAGCCGCAGCACGAGGTTTCCCGACTCGTCGCACGGCGCGAGGCGCAGGATGATCGGGTCGAGCATGCCGAGCACGAGGCCGGGGCAGGCCGGGATCGGCACGCTGCCGGGAGTGCTGCCGGCGAGCAGCGCCGCGAAGGCGCCGGGCCGCGCGCCCTGCAGTGCGAACACCGCGTCGTGGCCGACGCCCGCGGGCGTCGGCGCGTCCTGCGTGATCGCCGCGACGGTGCGCGCGAGCAGGATGTACAGCGGGCCATCGAGGCCGCCGGACATCGGTGGTACGACCACGCCGAGCAGCTGGCCGGTCTTGCCATCGTAGCGACGGACGTCGTCGGCGCCCTGGTTCGCCACCAGGAGCGAGCCGTCGAGGTCGAAGCACAGCCCCAGCGGCGCCGAGAGAGCCGCGTCCTTCACGAAGGCGTCGAGGAACGCGCCGGTGCTCGCGTCGTAGCGCACCACCTTGTTGAGCGACGCGAAGGCGTTGGTCACGTAGAGCCGGCCGTCCGGCCCGAAGGCGAGGTCGTGCGGCCCATTGAGTTTGTTGGCCGTGATGAACACGCCAAGGTAGGCACCCGTGTGACCGTCGTAGCGCAGGATGCGGTTGTTGAGCACGCTGCAGACGTAGAGGTTGCCGTCGGGACCGAAGGTGATGCCGTTCGGCCCCTGCAGGTCCGCCGAAGTCGCGGCCAGCCCGCTGAACGCGCCGCTCTGCCCGTCGTAGCGCAGCACCTGGTTCGTGTTCGCGCTGGTGACCCACAGCGCGCCGTCGGGCGCGAACTGCAGCTGCCGCAGGCCCGACAGGCCGCCGCCCGACGCGAAGACGCCGAGGCTCGCGCCGGTCGCCGGGTCGTAGCGCAGCACCTGGCCCGTCTCGCCGCTCGCCACGTAGAGCATGCCGTCCGGACCCAGCGTGATGCCCACGGGATTGTCGAGCCCGCCGCCCGTCGCCGCGACGCCGGTGAAGTTGCCGGCTGCATCGAAGCGCAGCACCTCGTCGGTGAAGCGGCTGGCGACGAGCAGGTCCTGCGCGCGCAGGGTCGGCGCCGCGACCACCAGCGCGACGAGCCATGCTCGCCAAGGCGCTCGCCAGGGCCGCTCACGGCGGCGCGACCGCCCGGTCACGGCGCCACCGCCCGCATGGCGCCCGAACCGGCCGGGAAGCCAGAGCGCACGAGCCGAGCGAAGCATGGGACATCTCCGGAGTGCGGCGGGGAACGTGATGCCGCGCGGCTGCCGGCATGCACGAGGCACGCAGCCACCACATTTCATTACGCAATCCGGGCCCGGCGGCCGACACCGAGCTTCGCGATCAATTCTCCAGCGTCAGCGAAAGCGCCGGCGACACCGCGTGGATGCCGTCGGGCTCGCCCGCCCCGAAGACGATCAGCGAGGCCACGATCGATAGGCCGGCAGCGGCTGGATTCAACGGCAGGTGCAAGCTGAACGAGCGCCGCGTTGCCACCTCAGTACGCCTTGAGGATCAGGTCGTCGAAGAAGCAATCGGTTGACAGCCCGACGGTTCGCGTTCCGAGCAGGCGCAACCGCAGCGTGCGCGTGCCGACAGGCATCAGGCGCGTGTCGCACAGCGGGCGCCAGGTGTCGTACGGGGCGATCGTCCCGCTTGCGTAGCTCTGGAGCACGGCGCCGCTCATGCTCCGGAACTCGAGTACGACGCTTCCCGCATCGACGGCGCCCGGTATCGAGTTGCTGCGGCCGGCACCCAGGAACACGCTCGTCACCATGCCAGCGTCAATGGCCGCGGACATGCCTGAGACGTCAACGGTCTGGAACAACTCGTGGTTCCAGGCTCCCGATGGACCGAACAGCCCCGGGGTAAAGCTGAACGTTCCCGAGTTGACATACGGCAGCGTTGACGTGACGGTGAAGCCGTGGCCGAGGGCATCGGTCCAGCCGGTGAGGTCGCCGGTTTCAGCGTCACCGTTGACCAGCAGGTTCGTCTGGGAACTGGCGATTGATCCGGACGTCACGCCCTCCAGGCCGTTGCTGGCCGAGTAGCCGAAGGTCGCAGCGGCATCCTGGATCCAGTACTGGAAATAAATGGAGACTCCCGCCGGAACGGCGGCTGGCCACGTGAAGGGCAGGCTCGCGGCGCCAAGGGCGTTGGTTCCCAGCGGAAACACCAGGAGGGGATACGGCACAAGGGTGCCGCCCTTGAAGGGCGCGTTGATCGCGGACAAGCCGAAGACCAGCGTCGCCGGCGCCGACGACGCGGCGTTCACCAGCGAGAGCACGTTGAGCGAGTTGTCGCTCAACGTACCGCTGCCTGACAGTTGCGGCACTCCGGTGCTTCCGGCCTTGCCGAGACCGAGGTTGATCCACGGCGCGGGTGTGATGCGGACCTGCGCCAGGTCAATGTTGTCCTGGCTGAACCCGTAGCTGGCGATCGCGCCCACACCGCCCGGATACGAAGGATCGAGCAGATCAAAGAGCGCGACGCCATCGCGCATGATGCAGATGTGGCCGGGCGAGAGGTGCATCACGAAGTGATATACGGTGCCCGCAAGCCAACCTCCGCCCGTGGGCCCGGCGATGGTGCTCACGCCGAGGCCGTCTTGACCGCCCCACAATCCATCCCACGTGTACGCGCCGTTGATCCGCTTGATCTTGAGGCCCTGCTCGGCGAGATCGTCGTTGACCGCGACCGGCTGACCCCAATCGAAGCTCTCGGCGGTCTTCTTCCAGTCCAGGAGCCATGAATGGCTCCCGTCCAGGTACGAGAAACCGAAGCCGATGAAGTCGTTGTCACTGGTCCCGGCCGATACGCTCAGGTCGAACTCGATCGTCACGATGGGCGCAAGATTGAAGTCGCTCACGACCCAGCCCGGATGCACCGATGAGCTGCTGACCGTCTCGGTCATGCGCAGGCTCGTCGCTGTGGGAAACGACACGTTCCAGTTGCCGTCGGGGTCGAACTTCGTCCAACTCGTCAGGCCGAGTGCCGGCAGGAGCAAAGCGGCCGCCAGGCAGACACCGGACGAAGCGGCCACGCCAAGCGATGCGCTCAGCACGCGGCTGAGCGGGGAGCGGCGGGCGGAACGGCGAAGTGAAGAAGTCATGGATCGGCTCCTGGGAGGGTCTGGGCGGGCGCCGCGAGGAGCGCTGACTCACTTGAATCGGGATCAGAGCGACTGTGTGACGCTTCGCATACCCAGAGTACCAGCGCTGGCTTTTGTCCTGGATGCGCAACTCCAGGCAGCGAGGTCCGATCGACGGCATGGGGCGTGCCACCGGCATCGAGAGCTTCTCGCCCGCCTGCAGGCGGCGCAGGAGCGCCAACCGCGCTTCGCCTTCGACGATGCCCCCCTCAGGTTCGGAGACGGCGGCGTTCATGGTCAGGACGATGAGCAGACGACGGCGGCTGCGTGGCTTTCACCAGCCGGAACGCCTGCACAACAAGTTCCTTGGAAATACTGAACGGCTTCACCTCAGGCATGCGTTCCTCCCCTTGCGGGTTGACACAAACCCTCGGCTGGACAGGTCGGCCCCTTCGCTCCATCCGAGTTACCGGACTTCGTCGCTACTACGAACCGATCCGCCCCTGCGCTCCGCTTCGGTACTCTGGCCCTTGAGGTTCCAACCTCTTGGACGTCTCCCTTGGCATCGGAGCGCCAGGTTCCCACGTTCCGCATGAAAGCCTGAATCAGGATCGCGCCGTCTTTCTGCCGGTCA
>JBBQUR010000027.1:0-60389 GCA_038212275.1 Planctomycetota bacterium | reverse complement strand
TACTGAGTCTTGCATTGGATAGGGAGTGAACGTGTCACCATCCGAGTGCCTCGCGGATGTAGCTCACTTCGGGGTGGCCGAAGAAAGCGCGCACACGTTCGCGGTCACTCTTGACGTTGGCAAGCTCGTCCTCGACCGCCTGCTTGAGATCCTCACGCGCATCAAGTGGATTGCGGCGGAAGAAGCCCTTGAGCAGAGACCAGACGTGCTCGCTGGGATTGAGATTGGGAGCGTAGCCAGGCAGCCAGTGCACGCGCAGCCGATCGCGATGTTCGTGGATGAAGCGCATGGTGGCCGCGGCGGTGTGTGCGGGGTGGCGATCCAGCACCAGGTCGATAGGCTTGGATGTGTCGTGCAGGAGGTCGCGCAGGAACGCGATGAAGAGCGTCGCGGTCAGCGTGCCCTTGTAGCAGCGGAACCACAGACGCCCGCGCACGCTGATGGCCGAGATCACGTTGATGCGGCGCCGACTGCCCGTGACGTCGACCACCGGTGTCTTGCCCGCCAACCCCCACGTCGTGGCCAACGCGTGATCTTCCTGCACACCGGTTTCGTCCGAGAAAAGCAGCGTCGATTGACGACGCCTGGAGGCGCGCACGATGGCGGGAAACGTCGTCGTGACCCAACGCCTGACCTCATCGTCGTCGCGCTGAAAGGCGCGGCGCACCGGCTTCTGGGGCGTGATGCCCAGCTTGTGGAGGACCCTCGAAACGGTGGTCTCGTGCAGCACCACGTTGAACAACTGAGTGATGAGCTGCCCGACCAACGGAAGTGTCCACAAGGCCGGTCCGAAGCTGAGCTGTCGCGGATTCTTGCCGATCACGATGCGTGCCAGCCGCTTCGCTTGCGCCCCATTCAGCTTGGTCGGCGCTCCTGGAGCCTTGGTGCTTGCCAGCGCAGCCTCGCCACCCTCGCGAAAGGCCGCCATCCACTTGCTGACGGTATTGGGATGCTGCTCGATGCTCGCAGCGACGTCCTTGATCCGCTCGCCCGCCTGCACGCGTCGCACCGACAACCGGCGCAGCTCCTCCAATGTGTCGTGGTCCAGGCTGCGGGCATCGCGACGCTTCATCAGGGTGATCATACAGACCTGACGCAGAGATCATCCCAAAGTAACGCCGGACTCAGTAGAGTGGCCGGGCGCTGGCCAGGACCTGCTCCAGGATGAGGGGCTTCAGGCCGGCTTTGGGTACGAGATCAACGGGTCGTCCGATGAGCGTGGTGAGTCGGTGCTGCAGGCGCAGCAGGTGAAACAATCCGACAGCCCTGCCCGGTTCGAAGACGACGAGCAGATCCACGTCGCTCTCGGCCCCGAAGTCGGGGCGCAGCACCGAACCGAACGCACTCAACTCCACGACACCGAACTCGCGGCAGAGCGCTGCCAGGACGTCCGCGGAGACCTTCAATCGCTCCAGGCCATTCATGCTGGCCCGCACGTGCGGCGGCGCGGCGTCAACGTCCATCCCGCACGGTGGAGCGCATGCGTCACGCCGCCCACCCTTCCTCATCCCCGATCACGCGTTGCTTGACCGTGTTGCGGCTACACCGCTATCGGGTTGCGGAGGATGCGTTCCAAACCAGGGACGCGCTTCACGCGCGGTGTAGCGTCAGCCGGGCGCTGCCCCGCTTCGCATGGCACGGAGACTCGTGCCTCGGCGAGCGCGGATCGGGAGGCTTGTCCGGCGCGAAGGGCGCCGCTCCCGGAATGGCTGCGCGTTCATTCGTCCCAGGGGCGCAGCGCCGGGCAAGCCTCCCGAGCCGCGCTCTCCCGCTGCATGCGACCCCCGACCACCTCGCCACAGAGGGGCAGCACCCGGCCCAGCGGAACCGCGCCCCAAGCGCCCCTCAGAACAGCCCGACGACCTTGCCGTCCGCGGTGATGTCGATCTTCGTGGCGGCCGGCGTTTTCGGCAGGCCGGGCATGGTCATGATGTCGCCGCAGACTGCGACGATGAACTCCGCGCCGGCGGCGAGGCGGACCTCGCGGATGTCGATGACGTGGCCGCTCGGCGCGCCGCGCACGGTGGGGTCGGTCGAGAACGAGTATTGCGTCTTGGCGATGCAGACGGGGTAGTGGCCGAAGCCGTCGGCCTGCAGGCGCGCGAGCTGCGCGCGCACCTTGCTGTCCGCGGAAATGCCCGCGGCGCCGTGAATCCTGCGCGCGACGGTCTCGAGCTTGTCCCAGAGCGGCAGGCTGTCCTCGTAGACGAACTTCATGCCGCCCGCCGGCGCATCGGCCAGCGCGACGACCGCGCGCGCCACGTCTTCGGCGCCCTTGCCGCCCTCGGCCCAGTGCCGCGCGACGATGGCCTGCACGCCCAGCTTCGCGAGGCGCGAGGCGAGCAGCGCGTGCTCCGCGGCGGTGTCGTGCGTGAAGTGATTCACCGCCACCACGCAGGGCAGGCCGTAGTGCGTGCGGATGTTGTGCACGTGGCGCTCGAGGTTCGCCAGGCCGCGCTCCAGCGCGCCGAGGTCCTCGGTGTTCAGCTGCTTGGCGTCCGCGCCGCCGTGAAACTTGATCGCGCGCAGCGTGGCGACGAGCACGCACGCCGCCGGGCGCAGGCCCGACTTGCGGCACTTGATGTCGATGAACTTCTCGGCGCCGAGGTCCGCGCCGAAGCCTGCTTCGGTGACGACGTAGTCCGCGAGCTTGAGCGCGCCGCGCGTCGCGATGACCGAGTTGCAGCCGTGCGCGATGTTGGCGAAGGGGCCGCCATGGATGAAGGCCGGGTTGTTCTCCAGCGTCTGCACCAGATTGGGCTTCAGCGCGTCCTTGAGCAGCACGGTCATCGCACCGTGGGCCTGGAGGTCGCGCGCCGTCACGCGCTTCCTGTCGCGCGTCTCGCCGACGACGATGTTGCCGAGGCGCTGCTTGAGGTCCGCGAGCGACGTGGCCAGGCAGAAGATGGCCATGACCTCGGACGCGACCACGATGTCGAAGCCGTCCTGGCGCGGAAAGCCATTGGTCGCGCCGCCCAGCGACACGACGAGTTCGCGCAGCGCGCGGTCGTTCATGTCCAGCACGCGCTTCCAGCTGATGCGGCGCACGTCGAGGTTCAGCTCGTTGCCGTGATGGATGTGATTGTCGAGCAGCGCCGCGAGCAGGTTGTTCGCGAGCTGGATGGCGCCGAAGTCGCCGGTGAAGTGGAGATTGATGTCCTCCATCGGCACGACCTGCGCGTAGCCGCCGCCGGCCGCGCCGCCCTTCATGCCGAAGACCGGCCCGAGCGACGGTTCGCGCAGGCAGATGAGCGCCTTTTTGCCGATGCGCGCCAGCGCGTCGCCGAGGCCCACGGTCATCGTCGTCTTGCCCTCGCCCGCGGGCGTCGGCGAGATGGCGGTGACGAGGATGAGCTTGCCGTCGGGGCGGCCCTCCAGCGACTGCAGATAGTCCAGCGAGATCTTGGCCTTGTAGTGGCCGTAGGGTTCGAGGTGTTCCTCGGAGATCCCGAGTCGCTCTGCCGCGAGGGGCGTGATGCGCTTCATGCGGGCCTGCTGGGCGATGTCGATGTCGGAGGGCATGCCGTCTCGCTTTGCTGTCGTCGGGGACCTGCCGCCGCGCTGTGCGCATGAAGGCGCACGGGAAGCGACATGAGGAGCGCGGATGCTACCGGGCGACGGTGCCTGCCGCGAGCGCGCGGGCTCCGGCGGCGCGCGACTTCCGGTGAAGTTCATTCCGCGGATGTTCGATAGGCGCCGATGCTGCGTGCTTCCGCCGGGGCGGCATGGCTTGCACATCCCGCCTGCGGTTCGGCCGAACGGACCGCCGATGCCGTGAACGGAAGGTGCACGTGTCCTCCCAGGCTTCCGGCAGCGCCGCGACGCGAGGTGCCGCGCAGGGCGGTGCGTCCGACTCGCAGGCCCGGCCTGCAAGCGGACCGCGCTGGGGGCGTCGGCTCGCCTTCGTCTTCGTGCTCGCGTTCGGGCTCCGCCTGCTGGGCAACGTGGCCTTCGAGCCGCTGGACTCCGGCCCCGATCCTGGCGCCTTCTTCGACGGGGTGGAGTTCGACTCCGCCGCGGTGAACCTGGTGGAGCAGGGTCGCTACGTGATCGACCCGGAGGGCCTGTCGTCGTTCCGCGCGCCCGGCTTTCCCTTCCTGCTCGCCAGCGTGTACCTGGTGTTCGGCACCGGCAACCATGTCGCGGCGCACGTGATGTTCTGCCTGATCGGCGCGCTGCTCACGCTGGCGACCTGGAAGCTCGCGCTCGAAATCACCGACGAGGCCACCGCGCTGCTGGCGAGCCTCCTCGTGGCCGTGTATCCCAACCTGCTGTACTGGTGCATGCACTTCTCCAGCGAGCCGCTGTACACGCTGCTGCTGACCACGTCGCTGTGGTTGCTGCTCCGCGGGCTGCGCTGCGGAAGCCTGACGGACCAGTCGCTCGCGGGACTCCTGCTCGGTTACGCGGTACTCACGCGCCCGCTGGCCGTCTACTTCGTGCCCTGCCTCGCGTTGCTGGTCCTTGTCGCCGCGAGACGGCGGCCCCGGTTCGCGACGGCGGGCGCGCTGCTCTTCTTCGTGGCGGCGGTCGTGCCGGTGGCGCCTTGGACAGCTCGCAACTGGTTCGTGCACGACCGCTTCGTTCTCGTCGCCACCAACGGCGGCTCCACGTTCTGGGGCGCCACGAACCAGCTCGTGCTGGACGACGAGTCGTTGCGCGGCGGCTGGGTGACCACCAGCGCCATGCTCGAACAGAAGGCGCAGGTCATGGCGCTCCCGGATGAGGTCGATCGCGACAGGCTCGAGTGGCAGTTCGGCCGGCAGTTCCTCGCGGACAACCCGCTGGCGCTGCCGCGCCTGCTCGCGTACCGCTTCCTCGCATTCTGGACGCCGTTCAGCAGGACGCCGCATGCGTTGTTCAACTGGGTCGTCGGCCTGTCCTACGGATTGCTGCTGCCCTTCATGCTGCTCGGACTGCTGAGGCTCACGCGGGAGAAGTCGCCCGCGACGCGCGGCCTCGATGCGTCCACCGCACGCACCGGCGCATCGGCACTCGTGCTGACGGCGCTGCTCACGCTGGCCGGCTCGCTCGTCTTCTACGGCTCGGGACGCTTCCGCTCGGTGATCGAGCCGCTGCTGCTCATTCTCGCCGCCTCCGCACTGCTCCAGGCGGCTCGTCGTGCCCGGGAGCTGCTGCCGCGGGAAAAGATCCGCCTGCCGTCGGTGCGCATGCAATCGCCACGCGCGCCGCTTCCGCCGCAGGCGCCCGAGGATCACGGCTCGACCGAGTTCATGCCGCGGGCGTGAAATCCGAACTGGGGGATTGTGCGCTGCGCATGTCGGACCGGTCACTGTCTCTGTGACCTGGCGCCATGTAGACCCTGTGCGGCAGCGCGCGGAACGTCTCGCGACGCTGCTTCCCTCGCCCCAGGAACCACCACGATGCTCCAGCATGCAGCGTTCGTTCGAGAGGCCGCCTCCGTGTTGCTCATTCTCGCGACGTGGGCGATTCCCGTCCGCGCTGCCGATTGGGAACTGGCGCCCTCGATGCCGGCTCCCAAGGTGAACACCTTCGCCGTGACCTACAACGGCGCGATTTACATGGTGGGCGGGTCACCCTGGCAGAACGGCACCGACCAGGACGGCTCCGTCTACAAGTTCGCCAACGGTGCATGGACCTCGGCGGCCTCGCTCGAAGGCATCGGGCCGGCCGTCGGTCAGGGCGGAGGCGTGGACGCTCTCCATCGCATCATCGTGTTCGGCGGCCTCATTCAGGCGACCGGCGACCTTGCGGAGCCGCGCGCTTATGACCCCGTCAACAGCACTTACCTCACGCCGGCTGATGTCTCCAACGTCCACCCGCCGCAGAACTTCGGCCTCGCGGTGGACGGCAACCAGCGCATCTACCGGCTCGGCGGCGGTTGCGACGCGTGCATCTTCAACTCGGGCGTCTGCAGCCGCTACGACGGCATCACGGACACGTGGCAGCCGATCGCCTATCTCCCGTACTCGCGCTCGTCCATCGCTTCCACCTACGACGGGCAGGGCCACATCTGGGGCTTCGGCGGCTACACGTCCTTTGGCGGGTCCCGTCTTTACGACACGATCAGGTACACGGTCTCGACCAACACATGGGAGACCATGGGCGCGCTGTTCCTGCCGGTGCAGACCAGCGACAGCAAGGCGGTGACCGGCGCCGACGGCCGCGTGTATGTCATCGGCGGCAACATCGGCCCGATCGGTGCGGGCGTGATCACGCCGACGGTCTACGTGCTCGACCAGAGCGGCTTCGAGCCGAAGCTCACGATCGGTCCGTCGCTGAACATCGCGCGCTACGACTTCGGCGTCACGCTCGGCTCCGACGGATACATCTACGTGATCGGCGGCGTGACGGACAGCGGCCCGACGGCCACGGTCGAGCGCCTCGACACCGGCGCCGCTCCCGTGACGTGGACCGACCTCGGCCATGCGAAGGCCGGCACCGGCGGCACCCCGCACCTCGTCGGCAGCGGACCGCTGACGGACGGATCGGCCAACCAGATCAACCTCACGAGCGCCAGACCGTTCTCGGCCGCGACGCTGATGTTCGGCACGACGGCTCTCAATGCGCCGTTCAAGGGCGGCACGCTGGTACCGACGCCGCTCGTGGTGCTTCCGCTCATGACGAACGCCGCAGGAGCCATGAGCCTGCCCTTCACCTGGCCGACTGGAGTGGGCCCGGGTCTCACGGCGATCTTCCAGTTCTGGATCCAGGATGCAGGCGCGAGCAAAGGGCTGTCCGCGAGCAACGGCTTGCAGGGCATCACGCCGTAGCAGCCGAAGCGCCTGACCATGCATGGGCACGGGCATCGGCACTCGGCGGCTGATGCGCGGTGATGCGCCGCGGTGCGCCGCGATGCGCGATGCGCGATGCGCGGTGCGCTCATGCAGCAAGTGAGCAATCGGTCATGGGTCACGGAAGATCGAGCGACGTCGCGCGCCATGATCCGCATGCGTGGAGCACGCGCTCCGCATGCGGCCTTTGAATCGAGCAGGGAATGCCGTGGCCGCGGCGCAGGCCTTGGCACGCGACGTGCACAAAGCTGGTTGCAAGCGTGCCAGGCACGAGGCCATGACCCTCTCCCGCCACGCTGACCTTCGGAAGCTCGTAGTCATCTCAGCGTGAGGTTCGCCACTCGGCTGGTACACCTACGGCCTCATGCTGAGCGAGGGCGCTGGTGATGCCGCGAGCAAACCGCTCCTCCAGGGCCAGACGACGCTCGTGGTCGTGAAGATCTCGAAGACCACGCCGACGCAAGGCCTCACCTACCGCATGTACCTCGACCCGGTCATCGGTTCGCCGGAGCCCGGCTTCCCCGCGGTGCAGTACGGCGTGAACGCGGTCTCCGCGCTGCCGACGTCTCTGTCGATCGACAACGGGACCGGCTTCACCACCGACGAGATCCGCGTGGGCACGACGTGGACCTCCGTGCTGCCGCCCGAAGTGAGCAGCTGGTCCAACCTCGGCTTCGGGAAGCCCGGCTCGTCCGGCGTGCCGCTCCTCGTCGGCAGCGGGCCGTTGAGTGTCAACTCGTCCAACCAGTTCACGCTCGCGAACGCGAATCCTGCCTCGACGGCGATCCTCGTCTCGAGCGTCACGCTCCTCAACATGCCGGTCAAAGGCGGCATCCTGGTGCCGGCGCCCGACCTGCTGATCTACCTCGTCACGAATGCCTCGGGCTCGCTGAGCGTCCCGTTCATCCTCCCGGCAGGCGCTGGCCCAGGCGTGCCGCTGCGCCTCCAGTACTGGATCGAGGACGCCGGAGCGCCCTACGGCTACTCGGCGAGCAACGGCTTGCAGGGAGTGACGCAGTAAGGCCTCGCTGTTCCCGGCACGACGTGCAGGCTTCGCGCGGCTCGAGTCACGGCTCGGGCCGTGCGCCGTCGAGCGCGCGCTGCGCGCCGTCGAGTGAGCCCCGGTGGCCGCGGGCTGATCGGCCCGGGCACGCAGCGGCCAACGGCTGCACCGATGCTTCGCCACGAGTCGCGTGAATGACCTGCGGGGACTAGACTCTGCGCCACCTCGGCGCGGAGCTTCCGACATGCATCGTTCAACTCGCTGGCGCCCGCTGCATCCGCTCTTCGTCGTGCCATGGGGGCTGTCCTTCGCGCTGGCCCTGGCGCTGCCCGTCAGCGCCCAGTCCGGCAAGGGCAACGCGCCCGGCACCGACGGCGCGAAGAGCACCGACGGCGCGAAGAGCACCGACGGCGCGAAGGGCGCCGACGGCGCGGGAGGCGCCGCGGCAATGGCCGGTGGTTCGGCGGCACCGAAGGAGCGGCGCTTCGACGATCTCACGCTCACGCTGCGCTTTCCGGAGGGCCTCTCGCTCACCGAGCAGGTGGCCTCCAAGGATCCTCAGGTGCGCGCCACGTGGGCCGGCACCCTCGGCGCGTCGGCCGTGCGCATGCAACTGCTGGTGCTCCCGATGAACGAGTTCGGCTTCGAGGAGCCGAGCGAGGTGATGGACGTCGTCGGTTCCAACCTCAAGGACCCCGACAACGGCGGCGACCCGACCTTTCACTTCGACGACATCAGCTATCTCTCGGGCCGCTTCGGCTACGCGGCCTACGCGACGGTCGCGCGCTCCACGGAAAAGGGCGAGGCCGGCCCGAGCCAGGTGCTGCGCCTGACCGGCCTGCTGCAGGACGGGGGCTACGTGCTGGAGCTCCGCGCGCAGCCGGCGCTCTCCGCCGCGGATCTCAAGCTGGTGAATGCCTTCTTCGCGAAGGGCGTGCTGAGCGACGGCCCGGAGCGCGATGCCAGGTGGACGAAGGCGGAGGCGCAGGAACGCTGGGAATCCGCCATGCCTGACGAGCTGAAGGACGAGCTCGGCGATGTGCTGCGCACGCCGCACTACATCATCTTGACCAACTCTTCGGGCGGGAAGACCTTCGCCAAGAAGATGGAGGAGTGCTACGCGGCCATCCGCAAGATCTATCCCTTCGACGAGGTCGCCGAGCGCCGCCTCATGCCGATGTTCCTGTTCCGCACGAACGACCAGTACTACGCCTTCCTCGGGAAGACCTTCGGGATGTCGATCGAGGACGCCAGGCGCACCGCGGGCATCGCCTACTCGGATTTCTACACCTCGTGGTACGAGGCGCCGGGCGATCCGGTGCACATTCACGAGGCCACGCACCAGATCATCAGGAACCGGCTGGGACTCGGCGGAGGCGGCTCGTGGTTCCAGGAAGGGCTTGCGGAGTACGTGTCCTCCAAGCCGAACGAGCGCGGCATGGCGGCGCGCGCCGTGGAGAAGGGCCAGGCCGTTCCGCTGGGTGAGTTCATGCGCAAGGAGAGCCTGATCTTCTCTTCGCCGACGAACGAGAAGACCGGCGACACGGCGGGCGACCAGTACAAGCAGGCGGCGCTGCTCATCGAGTTCCTGCGCGAGAGCAAGTTCGGCAAGGCCGGCTTCCTGGACTGGCTCCACGCCGTCGGTGTCACGCGCAGCAACGACGTGTCCTCCATCGAGGCCGCCACGCGGCGCGTCTATCAGGTGGATCTCGACGGTCTCGAAAAGGCCTTCATCGCCTACTGCAAGAAGCGCTGAGCGCCCGCGGCGGAGTGCAGCGTGACGCGGTACGACGTGGCGCGGCGCAGCGCGGCGCAGCGTGACGCGGTGCGACGCGGTGCGACCCGGTGCGGCGCAGGCCGTCCGCTCGGTCGCTCAGCTCTGCCGGGCGAGCCGTGTGAGCAGCACCATCGCCTTGGCGTGCATCATGCGCGCGGCGTCGGGGCTCGGGCGGCCCGTCTGCTCTGCGATCGTCTCCCAGGACGCTCCGGCATAGTCGCGCAGGATGATCAGCTCGCGAAGCTCGGGCGGCAGCTTGTCGATGGCATCTTCGATGCGCGCGATCTCCTCGGCCTTGCTGGCCAGTCCCGGCGGCGCGAGTCCGCTGGCCACCGGGTCGATGCCGATGGCGCCGCTTTTGTCCGTGAATTCCAGCGGCACCTGGCGTCCCACGTCGCGCTTCTGCGCGCCGTGATGATCGGCCGCATCGCGGATCTGGTTCTCCGCGAGCACCGACAGCCAGTTGATGAAGGACGCTTCGTCGCGCACCTCGAAGCGCGCGAAGTTGCGCACGGCCGCAAGGAAGGTGTCCTGCAGGATGTCGCCGGAATCGAGCCGGCGGCGCAGCGCTGAGCCGAGCCGCAACCGCACGATGCGACGCACGCGCTCGTAGTAGCGTTCGAGCAGTCGTTCGAGCGCCAGCTTCTCGCCGCCCTGGGCGCGCCGCAGCAGGTCGAGCGTCAACGTGAGATCGGTCGGCCTGGTCACGCGGGCTCTCAGCGCTCCACCCGGAAGAAGAAGGCCAGGCGCCTTGGGTCCTTGAAGGGCCAGTCCTTCTCGCCCAGCACGGAGGCGGCGTCGAGACTGCTGGCCTGCTTCCGCAGGACCTCGGGCGCGACCTCGCCCACGGGATCACCGCGCGTCAGCGGAGGCGGCACGCTTGCACCAAAGGCCGCGAAGGCCGTGCGCGCCTGCTCGACGGTGACCGCCTGCGCCGGGGAGTTGGCCGCGGTGATGGCCATGTCGTGCATCCACGACTCGAGGCGCTCCTGCGGCTCCGGGCTGGTGAAGATCCACAGGCCTTCGAAGCTGCCTTCCTTGCTCGACTCGGTGATCTTCGTGCAGTTCATCGACGTGCCGGGCTCCATGCGCCGGCCCCAGTTCTGCGCCTGACCCTCGGGATCCCTCGTCGTGATGGGCACGAGCTGCATCGGGGCCACGAAGTCGGGCGGATCCTGCGCCCCGTAGACCGAGAGCGCGTAGACGTATTGCGGCGTGTCGCCCTTGAGCGTCACCCCGAGGAGGCCGCCGGGCTTCACGGTCGTGGCCAGCGGCGCATAGACCGGGGCGTCGTCGTCGACGTTGAAGCGGAAGGCCTGGAGATCGCCGTCCTGCATCAGCGCGTCGCGGCGCATGAGGAACACGGCGAGCGCGGCGGCGGCCAGAGTCAGCGTGACGGCGATCGCCGGCTTCTGCCGGCGCAGGAAGTAGCGGCACGAGCGCGCGCTTGCCGCCAGTGCACCACCGCGTGCGGCGAGCGGCACCTCGTGCCCGTCGAGGTAGCGCTGCAGATCCTCGCGCAGCGCCGTCGCCGTCGCGTAGCGGCGCGCCGGATCGAGCTCCATCGCCTTGAGGCAGATCGCTTCCAGCTCGAAGGGAATGCCGGGGTCCAGCGTGCGCGGTCGGCGGAACTCGCCGTGGCTGATGCGCGAGAGCAGCGTCGTGATCTGCTCGCCCGGAAAGGCGCGCTGCAGCGTGAGGAACTCGTAAAGCAGCAGGCCGAGCTGGTAGACGTCCGTGCGCCGGTCGACGCCGATGCGGCTGCTCGCCACCTGTTCGGGCGCGAGGTAGCCCACCGTGCCGAACAGCCCGCGCGTGATGGAGCCCTGGGCGCGATCGAGCGTGCCGGCCAGGCCGAAGTCCAGGATGACGGGGCTGCCGTCGCCGCGCAGCAGGATGTTGTGCGGCTTGATGTCGCGATGGATGACGCCCTTGCCGTGCGCCTCCTCGATGGTGCGCGTCACTTCGAGCACCACGCGCGTCCCGGCGCGGAACCACGAATCGTCCTGGATGATGCTGGGGCGCCCGGCAGGCAGCGGCAGGCCGATGGCCTCCTCGAGCAGCTTGCCGCGGCGCGGCGCGCTGCGTTTTCCGGCGCCGCACACGGTGGCCACGCGCGTCAGCACGTCGCTCACGGCCGTGCCCTGCACGAGGTCCATGACGATGAAGGTGATGTCTCCGTCCGTGCCCAGCTCGTGCACCGCGACGATGTTGGGATGCTGCAGGCTGGCCAGCAGCACGGCCTCCTGCATGAAGAGCTGCTCGGGGTCGAACGACTGCGAGCCCATCGCGGCGAGGATCTTCACGGCGACGCGCCGCTCGAGCTGGTTGTCCACGGCCTCGTAGACCTTGCCCATGCCGCCCGAGCCGATCTCGCGCACCAGGCGATAGCGGCCCGCGAGCATGAGCCCGGGCCGGACCTGCGCGGGCAGCAGGCCCTGGATGCGCTGCGCGTCCTCGATGATGTCGCGCAGCTGCGCGCGGTCCGCTTTGTCGGACAACTGGGCGGAGGCGGCCTCCACGTCGATGCTCTCGCCGGCACCGAGGCGGGCGAGGCACTCGGCGGCCAGCCGCTCCACCGGGCCGGTGGCCAGCGCGCTGCTGCCGGATTCAACGTGGCCGGCCTTCCCGGACCTCGCATCCTGCATCTTCATCGGATTGCTCCCGCTGTCGTGTGTTGCGACGGCATCGCGGCGGCGGAGCATCAAGCCAGCGTCCGCGCCCCGATGGTCGCCATCCTAAGCGGTGTTGCGCTTCGCGACGAAGCGGGGAGGCGCGCGAACGGGAGGCCTGCACCGATCCGGTCAAGGATCAGGGGCAGTTCCGGGGCAGCAAGGAACGGGAGGGTGCTCCCCGCACGGCTTCCCGGTCCACGCTGGCCTCCTGGCACGCCCCGGGCGGGCTGCGGCTTCAGCTCACCTGCTGTTGGCCCGCGCGGCGCGAGCCGGCTTGGCACCCTGAGCCTTCGCCGCATCCTTCACCGCCTGTTCGCGCGTGCGCTGCAGGTAGTACTGCACGCTGCATACGGTGATGAGTCCCCACTGGAAGAGGTAGTAGGACCACAGCGCGGTGTGGATGCCGCTGGTGAAGCCGTAGCTGTGCAGGCCGACGCCCAGCAGGTTCACGCCGAACCACGAGAAGGCGATGACCGTGCCCTGGAAGGCGACCGCGGCGGCGGTGCCGAAGTCGCGCAGGAATCCGCCCATGCGGCCGTGCAGGATGATGATCTGCGCGAGGCAGATGAGCATCGCGCCGTTTTCCTTGGGGTCCCAGCCCCAGAAGCGGCCCCAGCTTTCGTTGGCCCAGATGCCGCCGAGGATCGTGCCGACCACCGAGAAGATGAGGCCGAAGCACAGCGCACCGTAGGTCATGCGGATGAGGTTCTTCCCGAAGGCCGGCTCGTTCTTCTTGATGCCGAAGAGCCGCGCGATGAGATAGACGGTGGCGATGGCCGCCGCGACCATGCCCGCCGCGTAGCCCACGGTGATGGCGGTGACGTGCGTCGCCAGCCAGAAGTTCGTGTCCAGCACCGCGACGAGCTGCGGCATGGTGTCCTTCTTGTCCAGCGTCTCGTAGCCGTTGGCGAGGAACAGGCCGATCATGCCCAGCGCGGTGTTCACCGAGAGCGCCATGCGCTGCCTGCTGATCCACTCCGTGACCAGCAGCAGGACCGAGCCCACCGCGGTGACGAAGAGCATCGTCTCGTAGAGCGTCGACACAGGTGGGCGCCCGCGGATCATGCAGCGGATGACGATGGCCGCGATGAGCAGGCTGGTGGCGACGACGGCCGCGAGCGCGGCGCCGCGGTAGAGCAGCTTGTTGCGCGGCGCCATCCACAGCACGGCGCAGAGCACGAAGCCCAGGATGTACACCGCGAGCGAGTTCGCGATGAGGTCCGACTTGTAGTAGGTGAGCTCGAGGCCCAGCTTCTCGAGCTCGCCGCGCGCGGTGGCCGCCGCGACGACGTTGTCGTGCAGCACGGCGAGCGACTGCTCGAAGCGGGCGGGCTCCTCGATCGAGCGTGAGAGCGTCTCGAACTGCTCCAGAGTCCTGAGGTAGGCCGGCTCGATCGCGCTGCCGGCCGCGGCAAGACCGAAGAGATCTCCGGGCGAGTGCCATTCCGGCTCGGCCTCCAGCGTGCCGGTCGGCGGGATGAGCGCCAGGACCTCGGTGCCGTCCGTGAGCTGCGCCGCCGTCTGCAGCACGCGATTCAGTTCGCCGCCGTCCTTCACGTGCGCCGGATCCGCGCGCCACGTCGCCTGCAGCGCGAGCAGCTCCGGCAGCTTCGCGACGACCTGGCTGAAGGCAGCCTCGTCGCCGCCGAAGACTCCCGCGAGTGCGGGACTCGCGCTGACGTCCTGCGAGAAGCGCGCGAAGTCGAAGTGCGTCCGCAGGCGGAGGTAGTCGTCCATGGATGTCGCCAGCGTGTAGACCTGCTGTTCGACGGTGGAGCGTTCCTTCTCCTCCTTGCGGCCGTACTGGCGCGCCAGTTCGAACAGCTTGCCGATGCCAGGCTTCAGTTCGTTGTAGCTGTAGCGGTCGCGCTTCTGCTTGCCGTCGAACTTCAGCCCGATGGCCTCGACGGCCTGGATGTCGTCCACCTTGAACATCGCGTAGTCCGCGGCCTGTTCCGGGTAGAAGAGCGTGTCGAGCAGCCAGGGCAGCGCCTCCAGCTTGCCGCCCTTGACCACCGAGCCGTCCGACGCGATGCCGTCCGGCAGGCTCAGCGAGGACTTTCCGTTGAAGCGCAGCAGCGTGAAATTGGCGTAGGTGCGCAGCGGCTTGATGCGGCCGCCGTCCTGGATGGGCAGCGACTCGGCCAGCGCGATGGCGCGCTCCGACCACGGCGCGGCGCGACGCGGCATGCCGTCCGGCAACTGGGCGGACGCGGAGACCTGCAGCGCGAGCATCAGGCCGAGGACGGAGGCGAGGAATCGGGCGGTGATCTTCATGGGGTCCTCTGCGCCTGGGAGCGGATGTGTTTGCCGAGCTTGCGCGAGAAGTGGAGCACGAGCCCGATCGCGATCACGATGCAGGCGTAGAGCGGATACTGGTCGGCAGGGTTGCGCACGACGGCCAGCGTCGAGAACAGCGGGTCGCCGGGCCGCGCATTGGACGGACCCCACGACGCCTGGTAGAGCACGAGCCCGTCCTTGCGCAGCGGCTCGTTCATCGAGATCTTCACGGGGCGCTTGCTGCCGGCCTGCAGCACGGTCACGTCGCTCGAGAAGGCCTTCGGCATGTTGAGGCGCGGATAGTCTTCCTTGGTGAAGTCGTCGAGAGCGACGGTGAACGGCATCTGGTACTGCTCGCGGCGCAGCTCCAGGCCCCAGGTCCGGCCGCCGGCCTCGAAGGTCCACGGCTGGCGTCCCAGCCCGTACAGGATGGACTCCTGCCGCGTGCCGCTGGCCTTGTCGGTCACCGCGGCGCACACGGCTGCGACGTTCTGCTCGTTCTGCATTTCGATGGGCAACGGATCGATGAAGAAGCCGTCGATGACGGGCATGCTCGTCTTGACCATCGGGCCCTTGGGCAGCACGCGCGCATTCGGCGCGTAGTACCAGAGCTCCACCGAGAACGGCAGAGCGTCGGAGACGAGCGTTGCGGGCGCGACGTCCTCGTGGCGCTCGAAGTTCTCCTGCGGCGCGACGGTCTCGCGCACGCGGCCGTCGTCGAGCTTCTCGAGGATCGCGAGTTCCCAGCGGTTGTAGCTGTCGAAGGTGTCGCTGGCCTGGCCCTCGTACAGCGTCGTGTGTCCGTCCACCGAGTGGTAGGCCTTCACGTAGCCCGCGGCGAGCAGCAGCAGGATGCCGACGTGCGTGACGATGATGCCGGCCGTGGCCGCGCCCTTGCGGATGCGCACGAGGCCGCCCAGGATCAGGTTCACGAAGAGCACCGCCATGACGAGCATCGCGCCCGGCAGCGGAATGCCGATCGGCCCGACGTGGTGGACCACGTAGAGCGACTCGAAGTAGCGCTTCTGTACCTCGAACAGCCCGGTGTTCACCTGCTCGAGCGTGCCGAGCCACGTGAGCAGCGCGAGGAAGATGAGCAGCGTGCAGCTCAGGCCGAGCGACGAGAGCACGTCGATGACACGGTGGACCAGGCGCATCGCCATCACCTCACGACCTGGAGAGACCTGGAGAACTCGATGAGCGCATCGCGCTGAGCCAGCACTGCTTCGGCGGGGCCGGTGAGCTTCACGAAGAGTGCGCGATCGGGGAGCAGGCAGAGCGCGCCGAGCAGCAGGTCCTGTCCTGCGGGCGCTGTCGCTGCGGGGCCGCGCGCCAGGCGCACGATGACGCCCTCGGCGCCGGCCATCGGCACGCGCTGCAGCGGCGCGAGGTCCGCCTCGCTCAGCGTCGGCGCGCCCATCTGCCCGCACCAGCGATTGATGTTGGCGAGCAGGCCGCCGCCGTTGCCGGCCAGCAGCGTGACGTAGCACTCCACCGCGTTGTCCGCGCCGGCGAAGTACGTCACCTCGCGCATGGCCTTCTCGGGGCCGAGGGTCCAGCCGGCGGGGGCGCGCCACGTCAGCGAGGCGTTGCCCTGCTGCGCGCCGTTGCCCTGCGCGCCGAGGCCGATCGTCGGATGGTCGGGAGGCAGTTCCTGTGGCGGCATGGAAGGCGGCGGGGAGGCCGCGTCGTCGCCGGCATCGTGTGCGTGGCCGCTGCCCTCGTGGAAGGACGCCGCCAATCCGCGGAAGGCCGCCACCTCACGCCCGATGACGTCGGCCGGGCCGACCATCTTGAGGAAGCGCGAGCGGTCGGGCTGCACGAGTGCGAGCCCGACGAGCCGGTAGTCGGACTCGGCCTGATCGCCCGACATGCCCTTCCACTGGCCGTGGAAGTCCACGAGTACACCCGAGCCGCCGAGCCACGGCAGCGTCGGAAGGGCGGCGATCTCCGCCGGTCCGAGCGGCGGCAGCGAGAGCTGTGTGCGCCAGCGATTGATGTTCGCCTCCAATCCGCCGGCATCTCCGCCGAGCGTGGTCAGGTAGCACTCGGCGCGCTCATCGCCTGCCACGTAGAAGTTGGCCTCGCGGAACATCGCGGCCGGCCTCTCCTTCCAGCCTGCCGGAGCAGCCCAGTGGAGCGCCGTGACTCCCGTGTCATCATCGGGCATGCCGGAGGCGCCCGCCGGGGAGCCACCGATGGATCCACCCCTGGATCCCCCCGGGGATCCCCCCGGGGACCCACCCGGGGACCCACCCGAAAAATCCCGCGCCGAGATGCCGAAGCGTTCGGCGGCCGGGGCGTTCCAGCGGATGCGCCGGCCGACCGGCTCGTAGGCGCGCGAGCTCTCCAGCCGGCTCACGCCGGAGTCGCTGCCGCCGCAGCCAGGCAGGGCGCCGCCGAGAGCCAGGATCGCGAGGAGGTTCGTCGCCAGCGAGGCCACCGGGGAGCGTGCCGGACGTCGGCGGGAACGGCTCGGCGCGATGGGGGAAATCGGCCCCGAAAGGGCCTCGTGCGCAGTCTTCATGTCGTCCGAGTCTAGGGAGTTGGGGTGCCCGCTGCCTACGAGCGTGCGTGGCGGCTGCTGGGTCGCTGCTCCCATCCCAGAGCAAATGAGGGGCCGCTGGGGGGCAGGCCGTCAGGCCGGGAGCTGCGATCGGACGGGATGGCTCCCGGCCCGCGCCTCATCGTCTGGCGCCGCGGCGCAGGCTGCGCGTGTCCAGGCCCAGCGTTTTCATGCGAGAGGCGAGCGTCGTCGGCCGCATGCCGAGCAGCTCCGCAGCACCGCTCGCGCCGTAGACCCTGCCGTCGGCTGCAGCCAGCGCGGCGCGCAGGTTCTCGATCTCGAGCTGCCGGATCTCGGCCTCGGTGAGAATCGGTGGAGCAGCCGCTCGGCCGGCGGTGCCGCCGTCTTCGGGCCTGCCCGGAGGCCCCGCGGCGATGGCGCGGGCCGCCGGGGAGGACGCGGCCGCCACCGGGGAGGCCGACTCGAGCAGCTCGACGTCAAGCGCCGCTCCGGGCGAGGTCAGCACCGCGCGTTCGATGACGTGCTGCAGCTCGCGCACGTTGCCGGGCCACGCGTAGGCTGAAAGGCGCTGCACGACGGCGCGCGTGAGTCGAGGCGGCCGGCGCTGGAGCTTGCGGGCGGCGCTGGCAAGGAAGGCCTCCGCCAGCAACGGGATGTCTTCGGTGCGCTCGCGCAGCGGAGGCACTTCGATGGGGAAGACCGAGAGGCGGTAGTAGAGGTCGGCGCGGAAGCGGCCGGCCTCCGCATCGCTGCGCAGGTCGCGGTGCGTCGCGGCGAGCACGCGCACGTCCACCTTGCGCGTGCGCTCCTCGCCGACGCGCTCCAGCTCGCCTTCCTGCAGCACGCGCAGCAGCTTGGCCTGCAGCTCCAGCGGGATCTCGCCCACTTCGTCGAGCAGCAGCGTGCCGCCGTGCGCCAGCTCGAAGCGGCCGACCCGGTCGCGCAGGGCGCCGGTGAAGGCGCCGCGGGCATGGCCGAAGAACTCGCTTTCGAACAGCTCGCGGGGAATCGCGGCGCAATTGACCTTGATGAGCGGGTGCTCCGCGCGCCGGCTGCGGCGGTGGATCTCCCGCGCCACCAGCTCCTTGCCCGTGCCGCTTTCACCAAGGATGAGCACGGCCGAGTCCGTCGGCGCGACGAGGTTGATCTTGCGGCCCACGGCCTCCAGTGCGGGGCTGGTGCCGAGCAGCTCGCCGAGAGCGTGGGCCTCGGCCACCTCCTCCTTGAGGTAGTCGTTCTCCCATTGCAGGCGCGAGCGCAGCGCCTCGATCTCCTCGAAGGCGCGCGCGTTCACCAGCGCCACGGCCACGTGGTCGGCGATCATCCGCAACCAGTCCATGCAGCCGTCGCCGATCGCGCCGCGCGCAAACACCGCAAGGACGCCGAGCACCTCGCCGTGATGCACGAGCGGCTGACCGGCGAAGCCGTCGATGCCCTCGGCCACGGCCCAGACCGGGTGGACGATCCACTGGCTGGCCGCCACCTCCTCGCGCACCTCGATGGCCTGACCGGAGGAGGCGATGAGGCCGACCTTGCGCACGCCGAGCGGGATGCGGCGGAAATCGCCCTCGATGCCGGTCCATGTCCGGCCCGGCTCGGCCTGCGAACTGCCGGCGCTTGCGGCGAGGTGAAGGCAGGCGGCCTGGTCGGGGCAGTCCTTCCGGAAGGCGCAGGTGTCGCAGGAGTCACCGGGTCCGCGGAGCCAGACCCGGGCCAGCGCGATGCGCGGCGACGCGGCGAGGCGCTGCACGATGAGCTCGAGCAGCGCAGGCAGCGAGCGTTCGTGGGCCAGGTCGAGCAGGATCTGCTTCGGGTCGAGGAACAGCGGGGAGGGCGTGTTGCAATCCATGGGCCCAGCATCCACGAAATATCGTGGAGCCGTCACGAAAAGTCGTGCAACCACGACATGTCGTGAGAGTCGTCCGGGTGGCTTCCTGGATGCAAGTCCATTTCACGCATGAACTTGCAGCAAGTGTGCGAGTTCGGCACGGCGTGTGCCTTGGTAGGGGGCAAGGGCGCACCAGTCGGTGTGCCACCCACCTCAAGAAGCAAGGAACCGAGCCATGTCCACGTTCACTCTCGTTGCCCCCGACACCACCGAAGATGCCCGCGCCAAGGAACTGCTCGGCGCCGTGAAGGCGAAGCTGGGTGTCGTCCCGAACATGATGCGCGCCATGGCGCGCGCCCCGTCGGCTCTCGACGCCTATCTGCAGATGAGTGGCGCGCTGGCCAAGGGTGCGCTGCCTGCCAAGACCCGCGAGCTGATTGCGCTCACGGTCGGGCAGGCGAGCAACTGCAACTACTGCCTCGCGGCGCACACGCTCATCGGCGGCAAGTCCGGCCTGGCGCCGGAGCAGATCCTCGCGGCGCGCAAGGGCCATGCGGCCGATGCGAGCACGAACGCGCTGCTGCACTTCGCTTCCGCCGTGGTGGAGAAGCGCGGTCGCGTGAGCGAGTCCGATCTCGGCGCGGTCCGCGCCGCGGGCTTCGGTGATGACGCCATCGCCGAGGTCGTCGCCAACGTCGCGCTGAATCTGTTCACCAACTACTTCAACCACGTCGCCGACCCGGCGGTGGACTTCCCGGCGGCCCCGGCGCTCTGACCGCAGCGCACCGGACAGCACGCGGGGCACCGCGCCCCGGTCGTCTCCACCACGAACAGGACGGACTCTCGATGCACCAGCTCATGCTCAGTTCGCTGCTCGGCCTCAGCCTGACCGGAGCCATGCTCGGCGGGGTCGCAAGCGGGGACGTGCCAGGTGTGTCGGCGCTCAAACAGGCGGTCGGCGGCCTTGTCGGGGACACACCACCCGACGAGGCGGCCGCCGCGCTGCAGCAAGCTGTCCGGAGCGGAGCATCCGATGCAGCGACGGTTCGCGCTGCACCGGCAGCGACGGCGCCTCCCGCCGTCGTGCCGGCGCAGGGCCAGGTCATCGCGGAGAAGATGCGCAGCTTCCTCGCGGAACGTGTCGCACCCTGAGCGTGTCGCGCCGGTGCAGTCGTCGGCTGCACTCCGTTGCAGCGCGATCGGTCGATGTCCAAGGAGTATTCGTCATGACGCATCCGGTGCCGAGCGACATCGCCTTCACGCCCGCGGTCAAGGCCCTGCAGGCGGCGCGCGGCTCGCGCAGGCAGTACGCACGCATGGAAGCGGAAGGCGGCTGGAGCACGCAGGCCACGCCCGACCTCTCCGGCTTCCTCGCCGAGCTGGACATGTTCTATCTCGGGACGGCGAACGCGGCAGGTCAGCCGTACATCCAGTACCGCGGCGGTCCGAAGGGCTTTCTCAAGGTGCTCGACGAGCACACGCTGGCCTTCGCGGACTTCGGCGGCAACCGCCAGTACATCAGCTGGGGCAATCTCACCGAGAACCCGCGCGTGTTCGTCTTCCTCATGGACTACGCCAACCAGCGACGCGTGAAGGTGTGGGGCACCGCGCGCGTCGTCACGGACGACCCGGCGCTGCTCGAGCGCCTGCACGACAGCAGTTACAGCGGCCGCCCCGAGCGCGCGATCGTCATCACGATCGAAGCGTGGGACGTCAACTGCCAGCAGCACATCCACCCGCGCTTTGCGGCGAGCGAGGTCGCGCCGCTCATCGAGTCGCTGCAGACGCGCATCACCGCGCTCGAGGCGGAGCTCGCGGCGTTGCGGTAGCGGCCTCGGCCTACTTGGGTTCCTTGACCGGGCAGCGCCGGTCGAAGTCCGCCTGCATGCTGCGCAGCTTGAGGATGCCGTAGAAGGTGATGACAGCCATCGCCACCACCAGCACGGCGACGAAGGTCTTCTCCATGGCGTAGTTGCCCGAGTGGTTCGACAGGTACGAAGCCACGATGAGGCCGAGGATGCCGAAGTTGATCGTCCAGTTCACCAGGCGCGGCACGACGTAATGCAGCGTCCCGAAGCCGGCCAGCTGGTAGATCATGAACGGGAGGATGGCCACGGCGGGCAGCAGCTCGGAGAGGCCCAGCGAAACGTTCACGGCTTCCGGCGCCTTGGCGTGCAGCAGCGTGCTGCTGGCCAGTTCGTGAAACAGCGGTGGCACGGCGCAGAGGAAGGGCACGGCGGCGAGCAGTTCCATCACCAGCGAGCCGCACCAGATGCCCGTCCGCGAGGACTGATTGGCGCCCTTGCCGTCGGACTGCGTGCCGACGAACAGCCCACCGACGATGGCCGCCGCGGTGGACAGCATGAGCAGTTCCACCGTGATGCCGAAGCTGGTCGGCTCGCCGGTCTTGAGCAGCAGCAGCGCCATGAATCCCGGCGTGTAGAACATGATGCGGACGAGCTTGGCCCACACGCGCACGTCGCGCTCCGGCGGCAGCACGGGCAATGCGCGGCCATCGGTTCCGACCTTGGGACGATCCTTGTCCTTCGACACGTTTTGCTCCTTCTGGCGCGGTGCGGCGCCCGGGATCCGGCTGGTGGGCGAACATTGCACCAAAGCGCCTGCTCGGGAGGGAAGGCCGGCAGGGGGAGGCGCGACGAGCACGGCGCGCGCCGCATGTCCGGCGTCACTCTCCTCGCGCGGCGCCGACGTCGGCGCTTCCGGGCCCTGCCGCGTCGACCTCGATTGGCACGAAGTTCGCCAGTCCGGGACAGGTGATGCGCCCTGGCAGCGGCCGGTCGGGTGCCAGCGTGTCGCTCGCCTCGCGCAGCAGGTTGTCTTCGACGCGCATGACCTCGGCGTCGCTCACGCGGCCGAAGGGCGTCGCCACGAAGAGGTTGCCGGCCACGACGCTGCCGACCGGACGGCCCATGCGATCGGACTCGTAGTCCGGCAGCGACGGGTAGCGCGCGCGCCAGAGCGCGTTGGCGACAGGCATCGCGCGCCAGCGCTGACGCAGGGTCGAGTGCTCCGGGTCGGCCAGCGCGCCGGCCATCCAGCCGGTGCCGCGCGCATCGAAGGACAGCCCGAGCCGGCAACCGAGCAGCACGTTTCCGGTCACCTCCACGTCGCGTCCGCCGCCGATGAGCATGCCCCAGTGGCCGCCGACGATCAGGTTGCCCTGCACCCGGATGCCGCTGGCCATGTCGTCCAGGTAGATGGCGTTCTCGTAGCGCCGGCCGGCGCTGCCGACATCGCGGAAGACGTTGCCGCGGATGGTCGTGCCCTGCGCCGTCCAGTCGCGGCCGCAGTAGACCGCGCCGGCGTCACCGGTTTCGGTCACGACGCGTTCGATGCGGTTGGCCTCGATGACGTGATCATTCCCTTCGAAGAGGATCGCGGCATGCGGCAGGTCGGTGAGCAGGCAGTGCGCGACGCGCTGGCCGACGCCCGACAGGTGCACCGCAGGCTGGTAGGTGCGGAACAATCGCCCGCAGCGGCGCAGCAGGCAGTTCGTCACGTCGTTGCCGGCGGGCCGCAGGGTGACACGGTCGCCGCCGGACAGGCGCACGCCGCTCGCGCCGACGTCCTCGAACAGGCAGTTGCGGACGGAGCACTGCAGGCCGTCGAGCACGATGGCGTGCGTGCCCAGGTTGCGGAAGCTGCAGTGCTCGATGAGGAGTCGCTCCGCCTGTCGAGCCTCGATCGCGGAACCGCGGCAAGCCTCGAAGCTGATGCCCGAGACGGTCACGTCGTGCATGCCGTCGAGAGACAGCAGCGGTCCGGTCGCGCGCGTGACGAGCAGCTCCCTGCACGGCGCGCCGTCGGGCGGCCACAGCACGAGGGTGCCCGTCGGCGGGTCGAACCATGCTTCACCGGGCGCGTCCAGTTCGCACAGCGCGCCGACGATGGCGAAGCGTCCCTCCGGCCCGAGGCCGTAGCGGTGCGGGAGGCCGAGCGTCAGCGTGCGGGCGGCGACGTCGATGCCGGCGACAGGGAGCAGCTCGTCGGCCCAGTCGTTGAACCAGTAGCCCTGCGCCCAGAGCCCTGATTCGGCGGCCCACGCCGCGAGCCGCGACGTGTCGGCGGGGCGGAAGACGCCGCCGCGTGCGGGGCCAGTCTCGCGCTTCTCCGGCGCGACATCCGGCTCGCGGTCGCGCGGCACCGAGCCGCGGTCGAGCACCTCGGCGACCGGCGCGAAGCCCGCATCGGGCCAGCGCGCGAGTCGCAGCAGCACGCCGTCGAGAATGAACTCGCTCTCGACCGGCTCGACCGGCACCGCCATGCCTCGATGCGTGATGCCGGCCAGTCCGATGGCCACCTCCGGCGGCAGGACGAGGCCGCGCACGTGCCCGCGGCTTGCGGCCGGCAGCCGCTCGAGCAACGCGCGCTCCGTGACGGGTACGAACCCGGGATCGCGCAGCACCGCGCCGCCGACGACGCGCACGCCCGGCCCGGCCGCAACGATCTCGAGCGGCACGCGCACGCCGCTCAGCGAGACCGGCTGCCCGACGCCGTGCACGCCAGGCAGCAGCACGAGTCGCACGCGCAGCACGTCCGGATCCTCCGCCGCTTTCGTCGCGCGCTGCACGGCTTCCGCCAGCGAGGTCTCCGACGGCGACACGCGGAGTACCAGCTCCTCTGCGCCGCGCGCGGGGCCTGCGAGCATGAGTCCCGCCGCAAGCCACAGCGTCGCTGTCCATCGGCGTGCTGACATCAGCGAAGGCGCCGCATCACTCGGCCGCTGCCTCGCCGGTCACCACGCCCAGCAGGCCGGGCCCGAAGCGCTCCGCCTTGGCGGGGCCGATGCCGTGGACTGCCTGCAACTCCGCCAGCGTCGCCGGGCGGCGGCGCGCGATGTCGCGCAGCGTGCGGTCGCTGGCCACGACGTAGGGCGGGACGGATTCGGCGCGCGACACGACGAGCCGATGGTGGCGCAAGGCTTCGAACAACTCCGTCGCGGCCTCGTCGAGCATCTCCTCGTCGTCCGGTGCGACCGATCCGCGGCCGCGCCCGCGACTGCGGCCGCTGCGGTCACCGAGTGCTTCGGCCGAGCCGTCGTCCTCGCCGCTGGCACCGCGGCGCCAGCGGCGGCCGACGACATCGCCGCCCACCTCCGCCTCGCTCTCGCTGTCGATGCCCGGCGGGACGAGGTCGCCGTCGTCGCCGAGCGCGCGCGGCGGGCGTGCCCGCGTACGTCGCTCGTGCGGACGCTTCGTGGCGCGCCGGGAGGCTCGTTGCTCCGCCGGGAGCAGAAGCCGCACGGGCCGCTTGCCATACATGACCTGCCCGCCCTCCTCCGTGAGCACGACGACCGGTCGGTCGCCGCCGCGGAAGTCCACCCAGCCGGCGGTGACGCAACGGCGCAGCAGTCGCAGCAACCAGTCCTCGCTGCGCTCCGAGAGCACGCCGAAGGTGCTCGTGTTGCAGAGCCCGGCGCCCTGCAGCCGGTCGTCCGCGAGTCCTTTCAGCAGCCTGGCGGCGAGCCCCATGCCGTAGCGGCCGTGCACGCGTGCCACGCCGGAAAGCGCCTTGCGCACGACGAGCGTCGTTTCTTCGGCATCGGGGCGCGCACTGCCGCGGCCGACGCGCGTGCCTCCCTCGCCGCGATCGCCGCCGTCCGCGCTGCGGCTCCCGCCCGGCTCGCCGCCGTCGTCGAACTCGCCCAGCGCGACGCAGACGTCGCAGCGGCCGCAGCCCGAGAGCGTCTCGGCCTCGTCGCCGAAGTAGCGCAGGATCGTGTCGTGCCGGCAACTCCCGCCTTCGGCCCAGCGCATGAGCTCGAGGTACATGTTCCACTTGTGCTTCGCGATCTCGCTGTCCGGATCGCCATCGCGCTCCATGAGCGAGCGGCGCAGCGCGAGATCACCCGGCGACACGAGCAATTGGCCGATCGCCGGCTCGCCGTCCCGGCCCGCGCGCCCAACCTCCTGGTAGTAGGCCTCGATGGATCCCGGCGGCGCGAGGTGCGCGACGAGCCGCACGTCGGGCCGGTCGATGCCCATGCCGAAGGCATTCGTCGCGACGACGACCTCCAGGCCGCCCGCAGCGAACGTCTGCTGCACCGCCTCGCGATCGGCGCCGGACATGCCGGCGTGATAGGCCTGCGCCAGCCAGCCGAGCTTCGCGAGACGCGCCGCCTCGGCGTCCGTGCTGCGTCGCGTCGGCGCGTAGATGATGGCCATGCCCGGGCCTCGCCCCGTCTGCGGCGCACGCCGCGCACGCGGTCGGCCGAGCGCCTCGGCCAGCGCGTCGTCCACGGCGTCCACTTTCTCGGCGGCGCTCTCGACCTCGCGCACGCGCAGCGCGAGGTTCGGGCGCGCGAAGCCGTGCACGACCTGCGGCGTGTCCGGCGGCAGGCCGAGGCGGGCGAGGATCTCGTCGCGCACGACCGGCGTCGCCGTGGCCGTGCAGGCCAGCACGCGCGCCTGCGGCAGCGACGCGATCAGGTCGCCGATCTGCATGTACTCCGGCCGGAAGTCGTGGCCCCACTCGCTGATGCAGTGCGCCTCGTCCACGGCGATGAGCGGGCAGCGCATGTCGGCCAGCAGCGAGCGGAAGCCCTCGAAGGCCAGCCGCTCGGGCGCGACGTACAGGATCTGCAGCTCGCCGCGGCCCATCGCGCGCATGCGGGAGCGGACCTCGTCGGCCGGCAGCGTGGCCGCGAGGTAGCTGGCCGCCACACCGCGCGCCGCCAGCGCCGCGACCTGGTCGGCCATGAGCGACACGAGCGGCGAGACGACCAGCGTCGTGCCCGGCAGGAGCGTCGCCGGCAATTGAAAGGTGAGACTCTTGCCGCCGCCGGTGGGGGCCACGAGCAGCAGCCGCCCGACGGAGAGCAGCGTCTCGATGGCCTCGCGCTGCCCGGGCCGGAAGCCCTCGTAGCCGAGGCGCTTCAGGCCGGCTTCCAGCTCGGCGCGGGTGCCCCCGGGCCCGGGCTGGGCAGATGCGGACTGTGCGGAGCTGGAACTCATGGCTGTGCAGGCGGGCTCGAGGGGTGCGTGCGGCGCGTCCGGGGAGGTCCGTGGTTCGCCGAGCACGCCGCCCCGGAGCATTGTCGTGGAAGGTCGCCGCGGATCACAGTGCGCTGCCCCGAGGGCGCGCCTCCCGCTGGTTGACAGGCGTCGCATTTCGCACGATGCGCTCCCGGCCGGCACCCTTCGGGGGACGCGCCGCCACCCTGCACGAGAAGGACACTCGCATGAAGCTGATCGACGCAAGCCCGAACAGGAGCTCCAGCCTCGGCCATGGTGGCCATCCGAGTGGCGCGCATGCCGTGCGCCGGCCGCGCTTCGCCGCGATGTCGCTCGCCTGCGTCGCGACGCTCGCGCTGCTCAGCGCCGGCTGCCAGACCACCGCGCGCTCGACGCGGCCCACCAGCTCCGACGACGTGGACCGCAGCGTGACGCTCCCGCGCACGCTGGCCAACGTCTGGTACCGGGCCGACATCCAGCCCGACAATCACATCCCGTTCAGCGCCATGGGCACGCTGCTCGTCGGCAGCGACGCGATCGTGTACAGCTCCGAGTCGGAATCGCTGACCATCCCGACGCGCGCGATCCGCAGCGTGGTCTGGCGCCAGATGAACGGCGACCTGCAGAACGAGTGGGCGGTCATCATCTGGCTCGAGGGCGGCGCCGAGCGGATGGTCGGCTTCACGGCCGCCGACGGCTATCGCTTCGACACCTCGAACAGGGAGCTCTACTCCGCGATCTCCGTGTCCGCGACGGCGCAGAGCGGGCTCTGAGCCGCCCGCTCCGTCGCGCGCCGACGCGACGGAGGTCTTCAGCGCAGGCGACTGCGGCCGTCCGCGGTGCCGTCCTCGAGGTCGATCCTGCGCAGCGTGCGGTCGAATTCCTCCGACGTGCACACGCCCTTCTCGATCATCGTGCGCTGCAGCGTCTTGACCGCGAGCGCCAGCTCCTCGAGCGTGACCTGAAGCCGCGCGACGTCGACGCCGCCCCCGCTGCTGCGCACGGCGGCAAGCTCCGACTGCATGCGCGAGGTCTCCTCGCGGGCCCGCGAGATCTGCGTGTGCTGGTAGATGTCGAAGATCCAGTTGATGAGGCTCATCGGACGTATCCCAGGGCCTTGAGTTGTTCGAGCTGTTCGGCCGAGAGCTCCGCGCTCGCCGCCTGACCGTAGCGCTGGCCGAGAAGCTGGTGGGCCTGCCAGCGTTCGCGCAGGAGCTTCTCGTACTTCGCGACCAGATCCGGGTGCTCGTCGTTCACCGCGTGGCGCACGAAGCGGTCGTCCTGCAGGTCGTACAGCAGCAGGCGCGGCGTGTCGGCGAACCACGGATGCACCGCGGCCCAGCGTCCGCCGGAGGGCACCGCGTAACGGCCGTGCACGCCATCGCTGCCGGGCGCGCCCGGGCCGACCTCCAGCGACGCGCCCCAGCGGCCGTCGATGGCCTCGATGTTGCCGATGAACTGCCCGCTGGCCTCGTCCACGCGCACTTCGTCGAAGAGCACCGGCTGCGCGGGCAGCGCGGCACCGCGCAGCGCCGGAGCGAGCGAGCGGCCCTGGCAGACCTCGGGCTGCGGCAGTCCCGCCAGGTCGAGCACGGTGGGGAGCACGTCGATCATGGACACGGCTTCCGCGATGCGGCGGCCGCCCTTGAGCTGCGCAGGCCACACCACGATGAGCGGCACGCGCGTCGAGTAGGAATCAAAGAGCGCGCCTTCCCACTCCGGCGGTTTGGGCTCGAACAGGCCGCGACCCCAGCGCGCGAAGGTGCCGGCCGGATGTCCGTGGTCCGCGCCGATGACGAGGATGGTGTTCTCCCACTCGCCCGCGTCCTTCAACTGCTGCACGAAGAGGCGCAGCGACTCGTCCTGCTGCATCATCGTCTCGTCGTACAGACCGCGGCGGCGGTCGTAGTAGGCGTGGCGGTCCAGGCCCGCGCGCGAGAGCGCCTCATCGTAGAAGTGCAGCATGCTCGTCGCGCCGAAGAGTCCCTTGCCGGCTTCGTGCAGCGCATCGTCCCACTGCTCGAGCTCCTCGCGGTCCGCCTCGGGCACGAAGTGTCCCTCGAAGCGCTCCGTGGGGTGGTTGGGCTCGTGCACGTCGGTGGTCTGGATGTGCGCCCACCACGGCGACTGCGGGTATTGAGCGCGCAGTTCCAGGAAGCGCTGCTGCAGCGCGAGCGACGAGGGCAATTCCTCGGTCTCCTCGACCGAGTCGTCCATCACGTCCACGCCACGCTGCAGGCCGATGACGCGTGCGCAGTTGGGATTGGTGGTGAGCGACGTGGTGAACCAGCCGCCGCGGCGGAAATGCTCGGCCATCGTGGTCGCGGCGTCGGGCACCGGCGTGCTGTGCAGGCCGCGACGCAGTCCGCCGAGCACGCTGTGGTGCAGGCCCGTCATGAAGGCCGCGGTGGAGGGTTGCGTCCACGTCGCGCTGGAGAAGGCGCGCTCGAAGACGATGCCCTGCTTCGCCAGTTCGGACAGGAAGGGCGTGGTGGGTCGGTCGTAACCGAAGACGGACATCTGGTCCGCGCCGCCGCCATCGATCACGTAGAAGAGCACGTTGGGACGTGCGTCGCGCGCGGTGCCGCCGACGATCGGCGCGCCCCAGAGCGCCACGGCATCGGGCTCGTCGGCGTGCGCCTGCAGCAGCAGCTCGATGTCGCGCCCGGCCCAGGGGGAGAGGTCAAGCGAACGCTGCGCCCAGGCGTCGCTGCTGTCGATCGGCTCGTCGAGCAGCACGCTGGTCACGCCGTCGGCGCGCACCGAGATGACGTGCGTCACGGATTCGCCCGCGAGGCCCGACAGGCCGACATCCAGCCGACCGCCGACGGGCACGCGCAGCGGAAAGGCCAGCTCGGCCGGCGCGTGGGCGTAGAGCGAGTGGCGCGATTCGCCGCCGCGCGCGACGGCCAGCGTGCCGGTGTCGTGCTCGAACTCGGCGCCGCGCGGCACGAGCGTGATGGAGAGGATGTCGAGGCTGCCCTCGCCCGGCGCGCCGATGAAGATGCCGAGCGAGCGCAGCACGGCGCCGCTCTCGCCCGACGCGGTGGCTGAAGCGGTGGCCGGCGCGCCGGTTTCGCGGGGGCGCAGCGGCAGCATGTAGTCCTGCACCGAGCCGTCGCCGAAGACCGGCGCGGTGCCCTCGCCGGCCATCATGAACGCCCAGCGCTGGGGCAGTGCTCCGTCCTCGTCCAGGTTGTAGCCGACCGACACGCCCGAGAGGCGTTCGTGCGTGCGGGCGCGCACGCGCACGCCGGCCCAGCTGGACAGCGGTCCGCCGTCGACCAGGCCGACGAGTCCGCCCATGAGCATGCCGGTGACGCCGTCCGCGGCGTGCAGCGCGAGCCGCAGGGAGTCGGGCTGCTGCGCCGTGGTCACGGCCGCGAGGCGCGCGGTCTGCGCATGGTCCTGCACGGTCCAGTCGGGCCGCGGTTCGTCGAAGGTCCACACGCGCGGCGCGCGCTCGGCGGAAGCGGCGGGCGCGGCCTTGATGCGGGCGGAGGCGAGGGCGTCGGCCAGATGCACCGCAGCGACGTCCGTCGACCTGGCGCCGGCGACAGGCGCGGCTCCCGCGCCAGCGGCCGGAGTCGCGTGCGTGTCGCAGGCGGGCAACGCCGCCAGCAGCAGCAGCAGCAAGGACACGCGAGCCGGGCGCACGAGGCGCGCGTCACGAGACACATCGAGGCAGGCCTGCATGCATCCGTCTCCCGGGGCGATCGGCGGGCATGCTAGCAGCCGGGCCGCTCGGTTCGCGTTTCTGTCCGTGGGCACGACGAGCCGCACCGCCGCACCGCCGCACCGCCGCGCTGCCGCCGCTGCTCGGGCTGCCGGGCGCGGCCGTGGACGTGTCCATCGGCCAGATCTTCACCAGCGTCATGATCTACCTCGGCATCCCGTTCTTCGGCGGCATGGCGACGCGTTTCGTGCTGCGCCGGCTCAAGGGCGAGGCCTGGTACTCGGGCACGTTCATCCCGCGCATCGCGCCGATCACGCTTGTCGCGCTGCTGTTCACGATCATGGTCATGTTCAGCCTCAAGGGCGACCGCATCCTCGCGCTGCCGCTGGACATCCTGCGCATCGCGCTGCCGCTGACGATCTATTTCGTGCTGATGTTCTTCGCCAGCTTCTTCATGGCCAGGCGCGTCGGCGCCGACTATCCGCGCGCCGCCTCGCTGGCTTTCACCGCCACCGGCAACAACTTCGAGCTGGCCATCGCAGTGGCCATCTCGGTCTTCGGCATCGACTCGGGCGTGGCCTTCGCCACGGTGGTGGGTCCGCTGGTGGAGGTGCCGGTGCTCATCGGCCTCGTGTCGGTGTCGCTTTGGCTGAGGCGACGAGACTTCGGCGGAGCAGCAACGGCGTGATAGGCGGCCGGAGCCCTGCTGGCTATCATCCGGCCCGGCCGCTGCGTAGGGCGTGCCCGAACCATGAAAGAACCAGCCCGCACCTGCCTCGAAGCTCTCGTCGTCGGCGCCGTGGCGCTGGGCGCGGGGCTGGTGGCGAACGAGCTGAATCGCGACGGCTTGTCGCTGACACGCGACCACTTCCGCACGAGCACGCCGGCTCGACCGGATCTGCCCGGCCCGGCGCCGACCGCGACGCCCGGGCACGAGGCGGCAGCTGGGCATGAGGCCGCGCCGGGCAGCACGAGCACCGAGTCGGGTGAGTCGGTCGCGGCCGTCGCGGGGGCCGATGCCGCGGTGGCGGAGCGCCTGCGCGAGCGCGGCCTCAAGGTGGTGACTCACGAGGAGGCGCGCGAACTCTTCGAGGATCCCGCCTTCGCGGCCGGCGCCTACGTCTTCGTGGATGCACGCGGCGACGACGCGTATCGCGCGGGGCACGTGCCGGGCGCCGTGCAGTTCGATCGCTACCACCTCGATCGGCACGTCGAGGCCGTGCAAGCCGCGTGCGCCGGCGCGCTGAAGGTCATCGTCTACTGCATCGGCGTGAACTGCGAGGACTCCGAGATGGCGGCGCAGGACCTTCCGGCCTTCGGCATCGATCCGAATGCGGTCTACGTCTACGTCGGCGGCTGGACCGCGTGGTCCGCAGCCGGCCTGCCCGTGGAAAAAGGCGCGCGAGGCGGCGGCGATGGTTGAGACCGGCGCACCTCGCCCGGCCGTAGCGCAGCCGTCCGAGGCGCCGCGCGGCCTGGCGCGCCTCGACGCCAGCGGCGTGCCGCTGCTCGTCGCGCGTCTCGCCGTCGGCATCACCTTCGTGGCGATGGGCTGGAACAAGCTGTCGGATCCGGTGGCCTTCCTCAAGGCGCTGCGCGAGTACGACATGTTTCCGCCCGGACAGCCGTGGCTCATGAACGCGACGGCGGCGGCGCTGCCCTTTGCGGAGCTGCTGTGCGGTGCCCTGCTGCTGGCCGGCGCCGCCGTGCGCGGCACGGCGCTCTTCCTGCTGGGACTCATGCTCGTCTTCACCGTGGCCATCGCGCTGCGCACGTCCGAGCTCGCGGCAGCAGGCCACATCGCGGCGTGCAGCGTCGCCTTCGATTGCGGCTGCGGCGGCGGCGTGGTGAATGCCTGCAACAAGCTGGCGCAGAACGGCGCGCTCATCGTGCTGTGCGCGGTGGCGCTCGTCTCGCGCTCGCGCCGCTGGTGCCTGAGAAAGGATCTGCTGCGCGCCGACGCAGGCTGACGCGGGCGCCGCGCGCTTCGCCTTTCACGCGACGACGCCCGGCGCGAGTGTTCCCGCGCCGGGCGTCGTGCTTGCCGGGTCGCTCGTGAGAGCGATGCGGGCGATCAGCCCTTGAGCTTGGCCATCGCGTCGTTGAGGCCGGCCGTGAGCGACGAGAAGGCGTCCAGCGCGGACTTCTTGAGGTCCGCGCCCGCGTTCGCGCCGCTCTTGGTGAGCGCCTCGAGCGACTTGGCGAAACCATCCTGCTTGGTCGTCAGTCCCGGGATCATGTCCTTGAGCGCGCCGCCCTTCGCGGCCAGCTGCTCCTTCACCGTGGCAACCACCTTGTTGAGCTCGGGCAGCTTGGCCGACAGCATCTTGGAGAGCTCGTCGCCCTTCATGCTCATGCCCGCGGCCGCATCCGAGGCGAGCTTCGACAGCGAGCTGCCGGCTTCGGCGAGTTGCGTGCTCATCGCGGCGCCTGCGCCCTTGGCCTGCTCCGCCATCTTGCCGCCGGCATCCTTCGCCTCGGTCGCGGCCTTGTCGCCGACGGTCTTGAGGTCGGAGCCGAGCTTGCCGAGGCCTGCGCCAGAGCCTTCATCACCGCAACCCGCGACGAGGGCAAGGCAGGCACACAACACGGAACGACGGAAAGTGAGACGCATGGAAATTCCTCCTGATGGATGACAGCTCCCGGGAGTGGAGCCCTGGAGGAATGGTCATAGCATGGCGAGCGTTGCGTGGGCGAGCATGGCCCCTTGCGCCTGCGGGCGTGGCGCGCACCGGAAGTGATACGGTGGCCGCGCGTCGCGCATCCGACGGCCCCGTCGCTGGCCGGTCGCGTGATGCGTGGTCGACGTGTCGCGCCGGGAGCCCAGCATGATGCCGCCGCGAAGGATCGTGATGTGCGTATCCGCCTGGCTGTTCTGCGCCGCATCGCTCGGCGCGCAGTCCTCTCCGGCCGGCGAAGCGCCGGCGAGCGCGCAAACTGCGGCCGATGCGGGCGCCGCGGCCAACGCGGGCGATGCGCAGGCGGCAGGCAGCGCACAGGGCGCACCGCAGGGTGACGAGCTCGCACTCTTCGAGGAGCGCTTCGGCTTCCGCATCGTTCGTCCGGGCGCGCAGTGGATCAGCTACGCGGCGGAGGCCGGGGCCGACAACGCCTCGTACACGCTGACGCTCTACGAGCGCGACACGCCCTACCTGCCGTCCGTCGTCGTGTACGTCGCGGATCACGACGGCAAGACGTCGGCGGAGGAGGTGCGCGCGAGCGCTGCTGCCACGCTCGTCCAGCACGGCGAGCAGGTGCTGGAGCAGAGCGACACGACGCTTGCCGGCCGGCCTGCCGCGCTGCTGCGCTGCCGGGCGAAGCGCGCGGACGGACAAGGCGAGTACGTCGCCGAGCTGCGCTACCTCGTCGTGCCGCCCTTCGTGTACGCCGTGCAGTGCAGTTGGGCCGCGGAGGGACCGCGGCCCGACGCGGTGCTGGATGCGATCGTTGCCTCGTTCGAGCTGTCCGCACCGAAGCTGCCCGTGCGCGACGAGGCCGCCGAGCAGCTTGCGGCGCTGGCTGCACGCTGCGGCAGCGAGCTTCCGTGGGCCACCGACTGGGCGGCTGCGTCGGCTCGCGCCAGGGCCGAGGGCAAGCCGGTGTGCGTGGTCTTCGAGCACTACACGGTGCTCGAGATACCGCACACCATCGACTCGGGCGCGCTCATGGACACCGACCTCGTCGCGCTGCTGGCCGAGCGCTTCGTGCCGCTGCGCCTGGGCGTCGACGACCCGGCGCCGTTCCGCGCGGCCGATGCGCGGGGCATGGGAAGTCACTCGTGGGGCGGCTCGATCCTGTTCGTGTCCGCGGAGGGCGAGGTGCTGGAGGAACTGGGCGTGCCCCACGCCTTTCCCGTGATCGACGCGGCGCGGCGCGTGCTGGCGCGCGGCGGGCCCGCCGTACCCGCGCCGCGTGAGGCGACACCGCGCGATGCGAAGGCTCGCCTCGAATTCGCCGCAAGGCAGCTTCGTCGTGGCGAGCTTCAGGCCGCGCGCGTGACGCTCGATCATCCCGACACGCCGGCCGGTCACGCGCTGCGCGTGATGCTCCTGGCCCTGCAGCGACGCGGCGACGAGGCGCTCGCGGAACTCGCCATCGCGCGCCGCGGCGCGGACGCCGCGCTGCTCGCGGATCTCACCGTCGAAGGCGGTGTGCTGCAGATGCGCATGGGTCGCTTCGCCGACGCGCATCAGTCGCTGCAGGGAGCGGTCGCCGCGACGCCGGACGGCCGCCGCGCTCCCGAGGCACTGTTCTGGCTGGGCGCGCTCGAGATGCTGCAGCAGGGTGACCCGCAGGGCAGGGAGCGATGGCGCACGCTGGTCGCGAAACACCCGGAGAATCGCTGGGCCTGGAAGGCCGCCGCCAACCTCGCGGGGCAGGGCAGTTTCGTGAATGGCGGCGAGCGCCTGGACTGGCCCGATGCGGCGACCTTCCACGCGATCGAGCGCCCGCCTGTCGCGCGGCTGCCGCTCGGTCAGCTCGAACGCGCGCGCCGCGACGCGATCGCGTACCTGCTCTCCGCGCAGCGCCCCGACGGCTCGTGGCTCGCGCCGATGGACGCCTTAGGCGCGCAGCCCGGCGGCTACACCTTTGCGATCACCGGACTCTGTGGCAGCAGCCTGCTGCCCTTCGCGGAAAAGAACGACGTCGTGAGGGATGCCGTGCATCGCGCCGAGGAATACCTGGTGTCGGTGCACGCTGCGGGCGGGCTCCGCGCAGGCGAGACGCTTGCGGGCGTCTACTCCATCTGGGGACGGCTGTACACGCTGCGCTTCCTCGCGCAGTGCCGTCACGCGCACATCGGCGGCGACGAACGGCTGACGGATGCGCTCGACGATCTGCTGCAATCCGTGCTCGGCAGCCAGCACGCGGGAGGAGGCTGGCCATACATCTCGCTGGCGAGCAGTACGAGCACGACGGGCTTCGATCCCTCGACCAGCTTTCTCACGGCGGGCGTTCTGCTCGCGCTGCTGGACGTGCGCGCGGCAGGGATCGGCGTGCCGCAGCTCCCGCTCGATCGCGGCCAGGTCTTCCTTTCCAGGCTGCGCCACGCGGACGGCAGCTTCCGCTACATGCGCGATGCACCGGAGCCGGAGGACAACCCGGAGGCCGCAGGGCGCGGGCCCGTGTGCGCGCTGGCGCTGCTGCGCGGCGGCTCCGGCACGCTGGATGAGCTGAGCACCTCGCTGCAGCGCTTCGACGCGCAACGCGCCGCGCTCAAGCGCGAGTGGGGCAAGGACACCTGCCACACCGGGCCCGAGGGCCAGGGCGCGCACTACCTGCTCTTCGACTGGGCCTTCGCGGCGCAGGCTGTCGCGCAACTGCCGCGTCACCACCAGCAGAGCTTCCGCCGCGCGCTGCTGCAGGACATCCTCGATGTCCGTGACGCGGAAGGCGCGTATGCGGACATGCCCGCGCTGGGCCGCGCCTACGGAACCGCCATGGCGCTCGCCGCCTTCCAGAGCCTCGGAGACGACCGTTGAACGACTGGCGTCTGCTCGCCCTCTCCCTCCTGCTGGCCGCCTGCACCGGCCCCGGCAGATTCGAGGGGACCGCTGCCGATTCCGAGCGACAGGCCGCGGCGGTCGTCGACTCGCTGCACGCGGCGGCCTCGCGAGCCGACGGCGAGGCCTACTTCGCGCTGTTCGCGCCGGGCGCCATCTTCCTCGGCACCGACGCCACCGAACGCTGGAACATCGAGCAATTCCGCGCCTACGCCATGCCGTCTTTCAGCCGGGGCCAGGGCTGGACGTACGTGCCGATGGAGCGGCACCTGTTCCTGTCGGACAGCGGCGAGGTCGCGTGGTTCGACGAACGTCTGCACAACGACAAGTATGGCGAGGTGCGCGGCAGCGGCGTGCTCGTGACCGGCCCGCATGGCTGGCGCATCGCGCAGTACAACCTCGCGCTGCCGGTCCCGAACGCGCTCGCCGAAGATCTCGTGGTGCGCATCCGCGCGCAGTGATCGAGAGGTCGGTCATCCGGCGAGTTGCTGCCCGGCGTTTCCCTGCGCGCCGATCGTCACCGCGACTTCCGCGCTGACATCGGGCGGGCAGGTCCCCGAGATCGCGGCGCGGTGCGTGATGGGTGTGGGCCGCGTCCGACTCCACCCGGATCCGGAGGGGACTCATGCGTCATGCGGGAATGGTCGTCTTGTCGTTCGTGTGCCTGCTCGCGCCGCTGCATGCGCACGGGGGCCAGTACTGGGGACCCGCCGATGCCGGAGGTGGCAACAGTGCCGGCGGTGGCAACTCGGCGCCGCCCGCATCGCCGGGTGGTGCTCCGGCGCCGGGCCCCGGTGCCCCGTCGACGTCGCCCGGGAGTTCGCCGGGGACGACCGGCACGGGCCGCGGACATGCCGGCCGCGGCGACTCCCGGACAGCGGCTCTCACGGGCAGCGGCGATTTCACAACGGCCTATGAAAGCTGGGAATTCTGGTGGGAAGCCAACAAGGACTCCTTTCTCGACCTGAAGCACCGACTGGTCCGCGGCGCAGGGGCCACGTCGGGTGTCACGGCGCTCACCGGGAAGGGGCGGCACACCGGGGATGCAGGCTCGCGCCGGCCGTCGTACGAAGAGATCCACGCCACGGTGGTGCCGATGCTTCAGGAGCTGCTGCGCACGTCGAGCGATCGCGACATCCTCGACTCGGCCATCGTGGCGCTGGCGCGTGCCGGCGATCGAGGTTCGCGCGGCGACGTGGTCGGACTCGCGGCGGCGCTGCTCGACAACAAGGAACTGTCCGTGCAGTCGGCGGCGGCGCTGGCGCTCGGCATCGCGGGACAGGCCGATGCCGTGCCGTTGCTCCAGGCGCTCATGACGGGCTCCGCGGAGGGTCGTCGCCTCATGGGCGGCGGTCCGGTGCCGACGCTGGTTGCCGCGTTCGCCACGCTCTCCATCGGGCTGCTCGACGACGAGGCCTCGGTGCCGCGCCTCATCGATCTGCTCGAACACACGAAGGACAGCGAGCGCGACATGAAGGTGACGGCCATCGTGTCGCTGAGCCTGATGAGCGAGAGCGAGGGCGGTCCGGCCTCGCGCTGGCTGCTGCAGAAGCTGCAGGACAGCAAGCTCGACGCGATCATCGCGAGTTATGTGCCCATCGCGCTGGGCCGTCTCGGATGCGCCGAGGCCCTGGAGCCGCTGCTCGACGTCTTCACCTCGCGCGACACCGACTCGATGGTGCGCCAGAGCGCGGTGCTCGGGCTCGGGCAGCTTGCGAGCCTCGGGCAGGAGCGCGTGATCACGGCACTCGAGGAATACATCCGCGAGGGCCGCGACCAGCAGACCCGGCACTTCTGCTTCATCAGCCTGGCGCAGATCGCGGCACGCGACGGCGAGGACGACACGCAGGCCGAGGCGCGTCGCGCGCTCGTGAAGTTCCTCGGCGGCGAGCTGTCCAGGCAGTCGAGCCCGGGACACCGTTCATGGGCGGCGCTCGCGGCCGCCATCCTCGGGCGAGCGGACACCGAGGCCGCGGCGGCCTTCCAGCCGCGCCTCATGGATGCGTGGGAACGCGAGAAGGACCCGTCCTTCAAGAGCGCCTTCGCGCTGGCGCTCGGCCTGCTCGACGTCAAGGTGATGAGCGAAGCGCTGCTTGCGGACTTCAAGGAGTCGCGCGATCAGGATCATCGCGGCTACACCGCGCTGGCACTGGGCTTTCTCGGCTATTCCGAGGCGGCCGACACGCTGCGCACCCAGTGCGCGGCGCGCAGTCAGGTGCCCACGTTCCGCCTGCAGCTGGCCACGGCGCTCGGACTCCTGGGCGACGTGCAGGCGGTGCAGACGCTCATCACGGTGCTGCAGGATGCCGAGACGCTGAGCGTGAGCTCCGCGGTGGCCCGCGCGCTGGGGCTGATCGGCGACGGCGCGGCGATCGAGCCGCTGGTGGCGCTCGCGCGGGACACGGGCAAGCCGCCGATCACACGTGCCTTCGCCTGCGTGGCCCTCGGCCGCCTTTGTGAGTCCTCGAACCTGCCATGGAACGCGCGGCTCTCGGCGAACAACAACTACCGCGCGCGCGTCCCCGCGATGGACGAGGTGCTGGACATCCAGTAGCGTTCGTGCGGGCTGCGTCGGGCGCGGACAGGCCGCACGTGCCGGCGAGCATCCGCCAGCCGGGCGATCAGGGCGCGTGGCGCCGCGGCGCGCTATCGTGGGCCACCAACCCACGACCGGAGCGAACCGTCATGAGCCACGCCTCCTCGCCGCAGCCTGCGCAGCCGCACATCCCTGCGCCCGCGCCTTCCGCAACACCGCCCCAGCTCCAGACCTCGGCCCCGGCTGCTGCACCGACCGCTGCCCCGACCGCTGCGCGCCATGCAGGCGACGAGCACACCGCGCAGCAGCCGCGGTTTCAAGGATGCAACGCGGACCGCATCGCGGCGATCGCGCTCTTCCCGAAGCAGGCACGGCAGGCCATCGCCGGACTGTCGGCCGAGCAACTGAACACGGCCTACCGCGCCGGCGGCTGGACGATCGCGCAGGTCATCCACCACATCGCGGACAGTCACCTCGTGGCGTTCACGCGCATGAAGTTCGTGCTCGCCGAGGAGCACCCGACGGTCAAGCCCTTCAACGAGAACGTCTGGGCCAACCAGGCCGACGCCGTCTCCGCGCCGGTGGACGACTCGCTGCTCATCCTCGACGGCCTGCACGCGCGGATGGCGCTCCTGCTCGGTGCACAGCCGTCCGCGTCCTTCGCGCGCCGCGCCCTGCATCCCGAGCGCGGCGACATCACGCTGGCCGATCTGCTCGACATCTACGCGTGGCACGGGTCGCACCATCTGGAGGCCATCGCGAAGCTGCGCAAGGACCGCGGCTGGTGAGCGCGGCCCTCGCGGGCCCATCGCGCGGCGCCTCGGGACGTCCCATCCTCGCGCTCGACGAGGGAACGTCCAGCGCGCGCGCCATCGTCTTCGCCGCCGACGGGCGCGCGCTGGGGACAGCGCAGCGCGAGTTCACGCAGCATTTCCCGCAGTCTGGCCAGGTGGAGCACGACGCGCTGGAGCTCTGGGAAGCCCAGGCCGCCGTCGCGACCGAGGCGCTGGCGGCCGCGGGGCTGACGGCGCGCGAGCTCGGCGGCGTCGGCATCACCAACCAGCGCGAGACCACCGTGGTGTGGGAGCGCGCGACGGGGCGGCCGATCCACCGCGCCCTGGTCTGGCAGGACCGCCGCACGGCGCCGGCCTGCGAGGCGTTGCGCGCGGCGGGCCACGAGCCGGCCATCCGCGAGCGCACCGGCCTGCTGCTCGATTCCTATTTCTCCGGCACCAAGCTGGCCTGGATCCTCGACCACGTACCCGGCGCGCGGGCACGCGCCGAGGCCGGCGAGCTGGCCTTCGGCACCATCGACACCTGGTTGCTCTGGAAGCTCACCGGCGGCGCGGTGCACGCCACCGATCCTTCCAATGCCAGCCGCACGCTGCTCTTCGGCCTGCGCACGCTGGACTGGGATGACGACTTGCTCGCGCTGCTGAACGTGCCGCGCGCGGTGCTGCCCGAGGTGCGCGCCAGCAGCGGCGACTTCGGCGAGATCGTCGCGCCGCACGCGCTGGCCGGCCTGCACGTGCTCGGCATCGCGGGCGACCAGCAGGCCGCGCTCTTCGGGCAGCGTTGCACGACGCCGGGCCTCACCAAGAACACCTATGGCACCGGCTGCTTCCTGCTGCGCTGCACCGGCGCGCAACCCGTGATGTCGCGCAACCGCCTGCTTTCCACGGTGGCGTGGACGGTGGCCGGCCGCACGACGTGGGCGCTGGAGGGCAGCGTGTTCACGGGCGGCGCCGTCGTGCAGTGGTTGCGCGACGGGCTGGGCATCATCGAGTCGGCCGAGGAGGTCGAGCCGCTCGCGCGGTCCGTGCCGGACAGCGGCGGCGTCGTGCTCGTGCCGGCGCTCACGGGTCTCGGCGCGCCGACGTGGGACGCGGACGCACGCGGCACGCTGCTCGGCATCACGCGCGGTACGAGTCGCGGGCACCTCGCGCGGGCCGCGCTGGAGGGCATCGCGCACCAGGTCGCGGACCTCGTGGCCGCCATGAACGCCGATGCCGGCGCGCCCCTCACGGAGCTGCGCGTGGATGGCGGCGCCGCACGCAACGACCTGCTCATGCAGCTCCAGGCCGACCTGCTCGGCGTCCCCGTGGTGCGTCCCGTCGTCACGGAGACGACGGCGCTGGGCGCCGCCTACCTCGCGGGCCTCGCGGCCGGCACCTGGGCCGACGAGGCGGCGCTCGCCACGCCGGGGCGCGAGGAACATCGCTTCCTCCCGTCGATGGCGCGCGCGGAGGTGGCTGCACGCCGCGAACGCTGGCAGGACGCCCTGCTGCGCGCCGGCCACTGGGCGCACGGCGAGCCCTCGGGCGCATGAACCGCGAGGCCATGCTCGCGCGCGTCGCGGCGCAACGTGGCGCATGGGACCTGATCGTCATCGGCGGCGGCGCCACGGGTGTGGGCGTTGCGCTCGATGCCGCCTCGCGCGGGTACGACGTGCTGCTGCTCGAGGCGCACGACTTCGGCAAGGGCACGTCCAGCCGCAGCACCAAGCTCGCGCACGGCGGCGTGCGCTACCTGGAGCAAGGCAACATTCCGCTGGTCATGGAGGCGCTCAAGGAGCGCGGCCTCATGCGCCGCAACGCGCCGCACCTCGTGCATGACCTCGCCTTCGTCGTGCCGACGTACGACTGGTGGGAGACGCCTTTCTACGGCCTCGGGTTGAAGCTCTACAACCTGCTCGCGGGCCGCTACGGCTTCGGGCCAAGCACGCTGCTCTCGCGCGAGGAGGCGCTGGCCCGCATCCCGACGCTGAAGCTCGAAGGCCTGCGCGGCGGCGTCGTCTACTACGACGGCCAGTTCGACGACAGCCGCCTGCTCGTGAACCTCGCGCAGACCGCGGCCGAGCAGGGTGCCGCGCTGCTCAACCGCGCGCCGGTGACGGCGCTGCTGCGCGACGCGGAGGGCCTCGTGCACGGCGTCGTCGCGCGCGACGACGAGAGCGGCACGGAGCTGCGCGTCGAGGCGCGCGTGGTCATCAATGCCACGGGCGCCTTCGCCGACGGCGTGCGGCGCCTTGCGGAACCTGCCGCCGCGCCGCTCATCGCGCCGAGCCAGGGCGTGCACCTCGTCTTCGACCGGGACTTCCTGCCGGGGCAGTCCGCAATCATGGTGCCGCACACGAGCGATGGCCGCGTGCTGTTCGCGATCCCGTGGCACGGCCGCACGCTCGTCGGCACGACGGACACGGAGCTGGACGGCCCGGCGCTTGAGCCGCGCGCGCAGGCGCAGGAGATCGAATTCATCCTGCAGACGGCGGCGCTGTACCTGAATCGCGCGCCGACGCGCGCCGACGTGCGCGCCGTCTTCGCCGGCATCCGTCCGCTGGCGCGCCACCTCGGCGCCACCGGAGAGCGCGCGGGCGGCAGCACGGCGTCGCTCTCGCGCGACCACGTGATTCACATCGATGCCAGCGGATTGCTCACGATTGCGGGCGGCAAGTGGACGACGTATCGCCACATGGCCGAGGACTGCGTGGACCAGGCCGCGCTGCTGGGCCAGCTCCCCGAGCGCCCGTGCCGCACGAAGGAGCTGGACGTGCACGGCTGGGTGGCCAGGCCGAGCCGCAAGGCGACTCGCGATGTCGCCGGCCCGACGCGCGATGCAGCTGATGCAGCTGACCAGGGTCCGACGCGCGACGACCACGCCGTGCACGATCCCTTCGGCGACGACCCGCTGGCGATCTACGGTGCCGACGCGCCTGCGTTGCGCGAGTTGCAGCGCACGCGCCCCGAACTTTCCCGGGCGCTGCACGCGAAGCTGCCGTACACCGGCGCGGAGGTCGTGTGGGCGGCGCGGCACGAAATGGCGCGGAGCGTGGAAGACGTGCTGGCACGCCGCACGCGCGCGCTTTTCCTCGATGCGCGCGCCGCAGCCGCGATGGCGCCGGCCGTCGCGGCGCTGCTCGCCACGGAGCTGCACCGCGACGCTGCGTGGAGCACCGCGCAGGTGCGCGATTTCCAGGCGCTGGCCCGCGGCTACCTGATTCCGGAATGAGGCCTTCGCGCGCCGGAGCCGAGGGGCATCGCCGCCGGCGCGCGGTCACTCGCCGCCCATGGCCTGCAGGAGCGCTTCGAAACGCGGGTCCGCGTGCAGCGACGACCACACCGGCTCGTCGCGAAGGGCGCCGACGGCGCGCCATCCGCGCGCGGCGGCCGCTTCGAGCAGGTCCAGCGCCTGGCTGCGCCACGCAGCCGCGGCGGCCGCATCGCCCGCGGCGTCGGCAAGCGCCGCGCAGCGCATCAGCATGAGCGCCGGCTTGTGGCACCACTGGGGATCGTCGCGCGGCGCCTGCTCGGGGATCTCCAGCGCCAGCGCCGCCAGCGCGGATGCATCGGTCCAGTACGGAAGCAGCGCTTCCAGCACATACACCTGCAGGTCGATCAGGCCGGCGACAAGCGGATCCTGCGGGTTGTCGCGATGCAGTTCGTTGCGCAGCTCCACGGATTGCAGCAGCGGCGCGGCGACCTCGTCCCAGCGGCCGAGGCGTTCGCGCACGTCGGCGAGATTGAGCAGCGCCGCCGCGCGCTGCGAGAGCAGGCCGGGGACGTCGGGGTTGGTGCGCGCGACCTCCGTCAGCAGATCCAGCGTGTGCACGTAGGCTTCCTCGGCCTCTTCGAGGCGATCGTCGGCGGCGAGGATCACGGCCAGCGCGTTGTCGAGGCCCGCTTCGGTCAAGCGGTAGCGCGAGATAGCGGGGAAGTCGCGGCCCAGGGTCTGCGTGAGCTCGAGCGATGCGCGCACGTCGTCCTCGGCGTGCGCGCGCTGGCCCTCGCCGAAGCGGGCCATGCCCAGCTGGCACAGGGCGATGGCGAGGCGTTCGCGCAGCTCCGCGTCGCCGGGTTGTTCGGCGACGAGATCGCGCAGCAGGTCCACGCCCTCGGCCTGCAAGGCATTGGCGCGCGTGCCGTCGCCGGCCGCGAGCAGCAGCTGCGCCAGCTCGAGCAGCGTCGTGGAGAGGCCGTTGCGCACGCCCGGATCCTCCGGTGAGCGCGCGAAGAGCTCGCGCTGCAGGCGCAGCGCCGTCTCGTAGTTGGCGAGCGCCTCGTCCGGCCGCCCGGTGAGTTGCTGGAGAAAGGCGAGGTCGTGGCGGTAGACCGCGACGGCGTTGAAGGCCTCGTCGTGGTCCGGCGAGTCGGGGGCAACCGCCTGCAGGTCGTCGAGGGCGCGGACGAGCAGCGGCTCCGCGTCGCGCAGTCGACCGGGCTGCGTGAGCAGCAGCTCGGCCAGGTCGCCGCGCGCGTAGTCGGCGCGCAGGCGGGTGGCAGGCTCGTCGAGCAGGCGGATGGATTGCAGATAGGCGGTCTCGGCTCGCGCCGGGTCGCCGAGCAGCGCGTGCAGGCGTCCGACGCGCTGCTGCGCACGCCCGGCGAGCAGGCGCAGTTCCGGGGACTCGCCGTGCCGGCCGAGGAAGTCGTCGTAGAAGCGCGTGGCATCCTCGAGCAGCGCGCGGCGCACCGTCTCCATCTGCGGCACGTTCTGCAGCGTCTTGTCGCCGACGCGCGTGAGCATCTGCTCCACGGCGTCGAGCGCCGCGGAGAGGTTGGCCTCCGCGAGGGCGCGTTGCTCGTCGGCGACGTGACGCAGTTCATCGGCGACGCGGCGCTGCTCCTCGGCCACCGCGCGCTGCTCCTCCACCGCGAGGCGCTTGTCGCGCTGCTGCATCGCGTAAACCAGCGGCCCGCCGACGACGAGGAGCAGGCCCATCGCGACGCCCACGGCGGCGGCCGGGTGGCGTTGCGTCCAGCGGCGCGCGCGCAGCAGAGGCGAGACGGCGCGCGCCGCGATGGGGCGGTGCCCGGCGACGCGCGCCAGGTCCTCCGCGAAGGCGGCCGCGCCGGCGTAGCGCCGCTGCCGGTCGGGCTCCATGGCCGCCAGGCAGACGGTCTGCAGGTCGTGCGGCACGGCGCCATTGAGCGCGCGTGGAGCAACGGGCGCGGCGAGGAGGATGTTGCGGCGCGTGCCCTCGATCGTCGTGCTCGCGTAGGCCGCGCGCAGCGTGAGCAGCTCGTAGAGCGTGGCGCCCAGCGAGTACACGTCGCTGCGCGCGTCGATCGCATCGTGTTCGCCGCGCACCTGCTCCGGCGACATCCACGCGAGCGAGCCGAGCTGGCTGCCGCTGGCCGTGAGGCGCGCGCTGCCCTCGGATGCGGCGAGGCCGAAGTCGAGCAGCAGCACGCGTCCCTGCGGCGTCAGCATGATGTTGCTCGGCTTGACATCGCGGTGCAGCACGCCGCGCTCATGGGCGTGCGACAGCGCCTCGGCGACCGCGCGCACGATGCCGGTGCAGGCGTCGGCCCAGCTGCCGCCGAAGATCCGGTCGCTGGCCTCCGTGTCGCCCGCGGAGTCGCGCGCGGCGTGCGGCGCGGCGAGGAGCGCCGCCTCGGGCGCAGCGCGTGGAGCCGCGTTGCCGGTGGAATGTCGCGTGCCGCGGCCTCGCGAGGTGGCAGCCGTGGGAGCAGCTGCGTCGGCCGCGCCAGCCGGCATGGCCTGGCGCGCGGCGTCGAGCTGGTCGTCGCGGCGCGAGGTGATGGCCGTCACGGCGGCGCGCAGGTCGCGGCCCGTCAGCTCCTCGGGGCGGCGCTCGGACAGTTCGCGCACGACCTCGTCCAGCGACGCGCCGCGCACGAGGTCCATCGCGAAGTACGGGATGCCGCCGTCCTCGCCGACGCTGTGCACGGGGACGATGCCGGCGTGCTGCAGCCGCGCGACGGCGCTGACCTCGCGCCGGAAGCGTTCGCGAGCGCCCGGAAAATACAGGTGTTCCGGGCGCACGAGCTTGAGCGCCACGAGGCGCCCCAGCGTGCTCTGCTCGGCGGCGTACACGACGCCCATGCCGCCCGCGCCGAGCTTCGCGAGCAGGCGGAACTCGCCGAGGCGCTCGGGCACGGTCGCCGCCAGAAGCCCCGCCGCGCCCGATGCGGGCGGCAGCAGGCCGACGTCACGCAGCCGCGCGACGTGCGCACGCAACGAGGCGGCGTGCTCGGGATGCGCGTCCGCCATCGCGTCGACCGCCGCGTCGCCCCGCGATTCCAGCGCGTCGATGCACTGCGCGAGCAGGTCGTTCAGTGCGACGGGCGGACGCGAGGCCATGCTGCCTCCGGGGCGGCGATGTCGGGAGCGCGGAACGGCGCGCGGGGTCCGTCGGACGAGGAGCGGCGCGCGAAGCGCTCGCGGCTGGCCGGTCCGCGCTCGACCGTATCGCGCCTGGCCCGCTGTGGCTCGGTCGCGTCGCGCCTGGCCCGATGTGGCTCGGTCGCGTCGCGATGGAGCGTGTCGCGAAGCGGGCCGTCGCGCGTCGGGGCCGGCACCGGCATGGATCCTCTCCGCGGGGAAGGTGGTCGCAGACAGCGTGCGGGATGGGCGTGCCCCGCGACAAGCGCGGCGCTACCATGCTGCCCACCGCGCCGGAAGGGACGGCACCGGCCTGCGTCCGGCCGATGAAGACCCGTCTCGCGAGGCGCAGGCAAGGGGATCCTTCAATGAAGACCTGGTGGACCCATCGAATGACCCGTGCTGAAGGCATCGGCTGGGCACTCACGGTGCCGGCGCTCGTCGTCATCGGAGTGTCGGGCGTGGGGATGTTCAGGGCGGTGGCCGCCGTTCGACAACTGTCCACGCGCTTTCACGCGCCCTTATCGCCGCTCATGTCCACCAGCGACGCTCTCGGGGAGTGGTGGATCGCCGTCGCGGTCGCGGCGTGCGGCGTGACCTGCCTGCTCGCGATGATCACGAGGCAGCGCGCCTGGGTGCGCGTCGCCGCACCGGTCGTGCTTGCGCTCTTCGTCTGGTCGGTACAGCGCCTGTACACGGTGGACTTGCTGGAGTGGCTTGCAGCCGGAGCGCTGATGGCCAGTGCAGAGCGCCCCCGCTGAACGCGCTCCGGTCCCAGCAGGATGCGTGCGCAGGGAGAAGGCAGATGGAGCCGAGCCAGGTCGTTGATCTGAAGGCCTTCGTGCCCGCCAGGGACGACGGATCGCGAAGCAGGTCGCCCTGAACGTTGAAGAGCTGCTGCTGGCCGACGGCAGCGGGGCCGCCGAGCAGGGCGAGAAGCGCGGTCGCTGCCGCCCCGCGCAGGCCTGCCGAGGGAGGGAGAGACTGGCCGAGGGGCGGGACGCTGCCGCGCGGCGACAGGGCGAGACGCTGGGGATGACCCTCGGGAAATCCGGCGCGGGCGCCGGGACAGGTGCCCGCCGGTCGAGCCCGCGACCACTGCCCGGCGGGAAACGCACGGGCGTCGGGTGGCCTCGGTGGAACGTGCCTTGCTACGATTGCCGAGTCGGGCCCGCGGGGCCGGACAGGCATCGATACAGGAAGGCAGATCAGCAGGCATGAGCACCCAGGCGACGACCACGAAGGCGACCCAGGCAGCGGCAAAGCTCACATTCAACGGCAAGGACTACGAGCTGCCGGTGATCGTGGGGACGGAAGGCGAGACGGCGGTGGACGTCCGCAAGTTCCGCGACGCGAGCGGCGCGGTCACGTACGACCCGGGCTACGGCAACACCGGCGCGTGCAGCAGCGCGATCACCTTCATCGACGGCGACAAGGGCATCCTGCAGTACCGCGGCTACCCGATCGAGGAGCTCGCGCGCGGCGCGTCCTTCCTCGAGGTCGCGTACCTGCTCATCTACGGCAAGCTGCCCGACAAGCAGGAGTGGGCCGACTTCTCCGGTGCGATCACGCAGCACACGCTCATCCACGAAGACATGAAGAAGTTCTTCGAGGGCTACCCGAGCAACGCGCACCCGATGGCGATCCTCGCCGCGATGGTGGCCTCGCTGTCCACGTACTACCCGGAGACGACCGGCCCGACGTCGGACATCAACATCACGCGCCTGCTGGCCAAGCTGCCGACCATCGCTGCGTTCTCCTACAAGAAGAGCGTCGGCCAGCCCTTCGTGTATCCGCGCAACGACCTGCCCTACGGCGGCAACTTCCTCAACATGATGTTCTCGGTGCCCACCGAGCCCTACAAGGTCGCGCCCGAGGTCGAGAAGGCGCTGAACATGCTGCTCATCCTGCACGCGGATCACGAGCAGAACTGCTCCACGTCCACGGTGCGCATGGTGGGCAGCAGCCAGGCGAACCTCTTCGCGACGATTGCCGCCGGCATTTCCGCGTTGTCCGGCCCGCTGCACGGCGGCGCCAACCAGGAGGTCATCGAGATGCTCGAGACCATCCGCGCCGACGGCGGCGACCACCAGAAGTTCGTGGCGATGGCCAAGGACCACGGCAGCAACTTCAAGCTCATGGGCTTCGGCCACCGCGTCTACAAGAACTTCGACCCGCGCGCAAAGATCCTCAAGCAGGCCGCCGACGACGTGCTGAAGGCTCTGGGCGTGAAGGACCCGACGCTGGACATCGCCAAGAACCTCGAGGAGGTCGCGCTGCGTGACGAGTACTTCGTCAGTCGCAAGCTCTACCCGAACGTGGACTTCTACAGCGGCATCATCTATCGCGCGCTGGGCATCCCGACCGACATGTTCACGGTGATGTTCGCGCTGGGACGCCTGCCGGGCTGGATCGCGCACCTCAAGGAAATGCGCGACGACACGACGACGCGCATCAACCGCCCGCGCCAGATCTACACCGGGCCGACCAAGCGCGCCTTCGTGCCGCTTTCCGCGCGCTGAGCTTCAGCGCATGTAAGTCCGGAACCAGTCCAGCACGGTGTCGTGCCAGAGCACGCTGTTCTGCGGCTTGAGGATCCAGTGGTTCTCGTCGGGGAAGCGCAGGTAGCGCGACGGGATGCCCATGCGCTGCAGCGCCGTGAAGACCGACATGCCCTGCGTGGCGACGACGCGGTAGTCGAGGTCGCCGTGGATCACGAGCTCCGGCGTCTGCCACTTGCTCACGAACTCGATGGGATTGTGCTTCGCGTAGTGCTCGGCTTCGTTCCAGGGCAGGCCGCCGTGATCCCACTCGGGGAACCACAGCTCCTCGGTGTCGTAGTAGGCCATGCGCTCGTCGAGATTGCCGGAGTGTGCCACCAGCGCCTTGAAGCGCGTGGTCTGGCCCTGGATCCAGTTGATCATGTAGCCGCCGTAGCTGCCGCCCGCGGCGCCGGCGCGGTCGCCGTCGAGGAAGGGATACTTGTCCAGCGCGTGATCGAGGCCGGTCATGAGGTCCTCGTACGGAGCGCCGCCCCAGTCGCCGCGGATCGCATCGCAGAAGGCCTGTCCGTAGCCGGTCGAGCCGTGGAAGTCGACCATCACCGCGGCGAAGCCCGCGCCGGCATAGGTCTCCGCGTTCCAGCGGTAGTGGAAGTGATTTCCGAACGAACCCTGCGGGCCGCCGTGGATGAGCAGTACGACCGGATACTTGCGTGACGGGTCGAAGTCCACGGGCTTCACGAGCCAGCCGTAGACCGTGTCGCCGTGCGCGCCGCGGAAGTTGAACTGCTCGAAGGCGCCGACGCGCACCTGCGCGAGCCGCGCGTCATTGATGTGCGTGCGCTGCACCGCGACCTGATTGCCTCGAAGCAGGAAGTGAATCTCCGCCGGATGCGTGAAGTCGTCGCGCAGGAAGAAGATGCCCTGCGCCGTGGGCGCCGCGTCGGTGTTGGTGCCCGTGGTCGTCAGCTGCTGCACGGCGTCCAGCGCGGGGCCCAGCGCAAAGAGATTGTGATTGCCGACATCATCGGCGTCGACGAGGAGCTGCCTGCCGTCCGCGCTCCACGTGAGCGAGCCGGCCGAGCGGTCCCAGTCCGGCGCGAGGCGCTGCGTCGCGCCGGTCTTCCAGTTCATGAGCAGGACCTGCTGGCGATCGGCTTCGTAGCCGGCGCGCGGCATCGAGACATACGCCAGTGTGGCGCCGTCCGGCGAGAACGTCGGCAGGCCGTCGTAACCGTCGTTGGCGTCGGTGAGGCAGCGCGGCGGCTGGCTGCCGTCGCTCGGGGCGGCCCACAGATCCATGTTGGTGGACCACGCATTTTCGCGGCCCATGCGTTTGGCGACGAAGACCACCTGGCTGCCGTCGGGCGACACGGTGAAATCCTCGCCTCCGCCGAAGGGATGCGTGGGGCAGTCCACGTCCCAGCCGCGCATGAGGTCCACCGGCGCGGCGCCGCCGGGCGTCCAGGTGAAGAGGTGCCCGCGCTTGCCGTCCTCCCACGTGTCCCAGTGGCGGAACATGAGTTCGTCGTAGATCGCCGCCTTCACTTTGCTGGCCTCGGCGGCCGCATCCATGGCGGCGGTGTCCTCGAGCGTGCCGGCCGCGGGGTAGACGTCCATCGCCAGCGCGAGGCGCTTGCCGTCGGCGAAGAGTTCGAAGGCGTTCACGTCGAGCGGAAAGCTGGTGATCTGCGTCGCGTCACCGCCGGCCGCCGGCACGCGCCACACCTGCGAGGAGCCGCTGCGCGTGGAGAGGAAGTAGAGCGCATCGCCCGCGGGTGACCACTGCGCGCCGGAGTCGCCGGCCGGGTCGGAGGTGAGCTGGCGCAGCGTGCCGTCGGGCAGGCTCAGCCAGAGGTCCGTGCGGCCGCGGTTGGCCTCCAGATCCGTGCGACGCAGCGTGAACGCGACCGTCGTGCCGTCGGGCGACGCGGCGAGCTCCGAGATGCGCTCCATCGCCAGCATGTCCATGATCCCGAACGGGTGGCTGCCGGCGAGCGGCGTCGCGCTGCCCGAAGCCGTCGCGCGCGCGACCAGCGCCGCCGGAGCGGTTGGCTTGGCGGACGCCGCCTCCGTCGTTCGCGTGGACGACGAGGCGCAGGCGGGGATGAGGGCCAGCAGCAGTGCCGAGCGGCAGTGGTTCACGGTGTGCTCCAGTGAGGCAAGTGAGGCGATTTATTCAGGTGCGTGAGCTGCGGAGGCTCGTCCTGCGAAGCGCGCGTCGAGTCGCGGTCGGCAGGAAGGCCGCGGAGTCTAACAATCGCCCCGCGCGCCCACGTGCCGGAGTCACGCCGCCGCACTGTCGCACGATAGGAGTGCTGCGCCGCAGGGGCCTCGCGGCCGGCCTCGTAAGGCGTAAGGAAAATCCCTCGCCTTTCCAAGTGCAGAGCATGGAGCAGAGCACCGCCTCCTGAGCCGGGCAGATCCCTGGAACTAGTCGTGATGAAGAGCAGCAAGTCATCGAGGCGCGGCACGGGCGAGGCCGGGCCGCTTCGGCCAGGCCGGGCCTCGCCCGTGCCCGCTGCGCGCCTGCTCGCGCAGCAACGTCCGGAGGTAACTTTCACTCTCGTGTGGCGATCGGCACGCTGTCCTGGTCTTCAGGCGAATCAGCTTCAGGCGAATCAGCAGGACGACCGCCGTCGGCCTCCTCACAGGCGACCTCGGCGAGCGGCCGCACGGCAGCGCGGCGCCACGAAAAGGTGAAGGGCCGGCGCCGCACTCTTCGGGCGGCGCCGGCCCTTCACGGGCATGACCGGCAACGCTGGCGTCAGCCGCCAAGGAACTCCATCCCGAGGGCGTTCGAGAAGCCGAAGCCGAACGGCTGCAGGCTCGCGTCGGGATAAACGAACTGCACGATGACCGAGACCGGTACACCCACCAGGACTCCAGGAATCGGCAGGTCGATGACGCCATCGAGGTCGTCGTCGACCAGGCTGATGCTGCCGAGCAGCGGCAACGGGACGAAGTGCCCGCCGTGCGTCGCGAGCGGCGCTGCGTTCAGGCCGAAGAACAGCAGTCCCGCGGTGCCCGCTGGCAGGCCGGACAGCACGAGGTTTGCGATGCCCGTCGGGCCGAGCGGATCTCCGCACACGGCGAGTGTCGCTGCACCCGGGCCGCCAAAGCCGAGGTCGGGCTGGCAGGTCGGCGCGAAAGCGAGCCGCGCGAGCAGCGGGTCGTGGTCGCTCGCCTGCTCCTGGAACTCGGCGTTCACGTGCACGGCGTCGACCTGCGCGATGGGCGCGAGCGACGCGCTCACCAGGATGTGGTCGAGGCTCTGCGCGTTGCCGTCGAACACGTAGCTGTAGCGCTCGAGTTCGGGCAGCGTCTCGGTGAGGTTGAACAGGATCGGCGTCGGCTCGCCCTTCAGCACCGCGAGCGGCTCATTGAACGCGAACTCGTTCAGGTCGCCGAGGACGACGACGTTCGCGTCGCGGTCCAGGGCGAGCAGGTCGGCGACGACGTCGTGCACGACCTGCGCCTGCGCCACGCGCTTGGCCACCGAGCCGTTGACCGGCGGCTGCACCAGCCCGAAGAGCGGCGTGCTGCCGCCCTTCGAGGAGAAGTGGTTGTCGATGAACGTGATGCGCCGGCCCTGAAAGTCGAAGGCGGCCACCAGCGGCTTGCGCGAGTCCGCGAAGGCGTCGCCGTCGCCGAGGTTCGGGTCGACGATCTTCTGGAGCGACGACTCGTCGATGGAAACGCGCGCCGGGTTGAAGAGGAATCCCACGCGGATGTTGCCGCCGGGCTGGCCGCCGTCGGCGAGGTTTACCGGCGGGATGTCTCGGTATTCGTAGGTCGGCCCACCGGCGGCCTCGATGGCGGCGACGAGCGTCTGGTAGGTGAGGCTCGCGTCGGTGACGCCGGTCAGCTCGGCGCCGTCGCTGTCCTGCACTTCCTGCAGCGCGATGATGTCGGGTGACAGCAGGTTGGCGACGATCTGCACGCCGAGCCGCTCGAAGCGGTGGTCGCCGATGTCGTCATCGATGTCCGCCGCGCTGTTGACCCACGCAAGGCTCTCGATCTTCGGATCAAGATTCAGCACGTTGAAGCTCGCGATCGAGAGGTGGTCGTCGGCCGGCACGGCGTCCGCCGTCTCGGGCAGCAGGCCCGTGGGGCTCACCGCGAAGGGCTGCGTCGGCTTGATCTCGAAGTTGCCGAAGTCGTAGCTGACCACGCCGACAATGTCGCCGAGCAGGTCGCCGGTATTCACCAGCGGCTCGAAGCCGGGCAGGATCTGCGCGTCGAGCTGCACCTGGATGCGCTCCGGGTTGCCGTCCGCCTCGGTGATCGTGATGCCCGAGCGCGCGTTGAGGCCCGTCGCGAAAGCGCCGCCGTCCGTGAGCGTGTAGATTTCGCCGAACTTGTTGCGTGAGCTCACCGCCACTGGCGACTGCACTTGCACGCGCATGCCTTCAAACGCCTCGTAGAAGTCGATGCCGTCCGAGGCCGGGTCGAAGACGGCGAAGTTGTCGTCATCGATGGTCAGCACCGGCGGCAGGCTCCCCGCCGAGCCGAGGATCGCGGGTGCCGGCAGCGCGACCGACGCGAGCAGCAGCTCGACGGTCGGGCCTCCCAGCTCCGTCGTCGTGAGGTTGCCCGTGGAGGCGCCGCCCGGCTGGAACTCGGACACCGAGGCTGTGACCTTGACGCTGTTGCCCACCGACACTCCCGGCGCGGAAGACGTGAAAACAAAGAGGCCGTCCGAGGTCTCCGGGTTGCCGTCGCCGACGGCGTCCTGCAGGTAGAAGCCGTTGGAATCGACGGCGGTCACGACACCCGTCGTCTCGACCAGCTCGCCGTTCACGGGCGACACGTGGCCCGCGCCCTGGATCTCGGGGATGGTCAGCACCATGGCCACCACGCCACCGTCCGGGTACGCACCGAGCCCGGAGAAGGTGTTCGTCGGGAATCCCGCCCACTCCGCCGACGGAACGAATGCGTCGCCGCCGTTGCCGTCGCCGCCAGTGACGGAGAGCAGGCGCCGCAGCGTGTTGTCCGCAGTGCTCGCGTCGCCGGAGCCCCACTCGCTTCCCGGGTCGAAGCCGATCTGCCCGATGACGTCGACGTTGACGCCGCTTTTCACGAGCGCGATCGCGTCGTCGCCGTTGTACCAGCTCGCCGCGGAGGTCTGGTTTGCCACCGTGAGGATCGCGGCTTCGGCGGAGGCGTGTGCCAGCACGAAGACGTCGCCGTCGGCCAGCGTGCCGGAGAGGTTGATCGTCGTGCCGGCCGACGCGCTGCCGTTGAAGTAGTAGCGCACCTGGTAGGCCGAGAGATCGACGCCGGCGCCCGTGCCGTTGTAGATCTCGAGCGCCTTGTTGTTGCTGGTGCCCTCGACGTATTCCGAGAAGTACAGGTCGCCGGCGGCCTGGGCGCTGGCCGCTGACAGGAGCATCGCAAGCATCGCGAGACTGACTGGATGAACTTTCACCGCGCATCTCCCATGGTTCGTGTCGTGAAATGTCACCGCCCGCGCACTCGCGGACGAAATGTCACGACAGGCTGAAGTGTCTCGGTGAGACGCGCGTCAAGCGCGAGTGAATCGTCGGTGTGCTGCGGCCTCCACACCGGAAATTCGTGGGAACAGCCCTCAGTCTTCACCAGCGCTCTCAATCCTCCCCGCTTCCATTTTTTCTCCACGAGGAGTTTCTTCCATGCATCGTTTTCGAATGGTTGTCGCGCTGTTCACCGGCGCCCTTGCGGCTACTGCGGCTCACGCCGGCACCGACCTGATCGCCATCGGCGCGATCGCGCCGCCGACGGACCTGTCCGGTCTGTCCGGCTCGCTGGAGAGCGGTCTTCCCGCCAGCGTGTTCGGCGGGATCGGTTCGGGCCTCGCCTGGGCCGGGGGGACCACATTTCTGGCTCTGCCCGACCGCGGACCGAACGCCGTCGCCTGGGCCGGTGGCGCCGGAGTCGACAACACCACGAGCTTCATCTCGCGCTTCCACGCCCTCGACCTCGTGCTGACGGAAACGCCCTCGGGCGGACTGCCCTTCACGCTGACGCCCACGCTCTCGAAGACGACGCTGCTCTACAGCACCGGGTCGCTGAGCTACGGCGCGGTCACGCCGTCGGAAAACGGCGGCGGCAAGTCCTACTTCTCGGGCCGCTCGGACAACTTCGGCGCGGGCGATTCGCTCGTCGACACCCACGGGCGCCTGGACCCCGAGGGCGTGCGCGTGTCGAACGACGGTAAATTCGTCTACATCAGCGACGAATACGGGCCGTATGTCTACAAGTTCGACCGGCTCACCGGCGAGCGGCTGCACACCTACACGCTGCCCGGCTACTTCGCCGCCCCCAACCTCTCCAGCCTGGGCGCCACCGAGATCTCGGGCAACACCATCGGCCGCGTCGCCAACAAGGGCATGGAGGGCCTGGCCATCACGCCCGACGGCAGCATGCTCGTGGGCTTCGAGCAGAGCCCCCTGATCCAGGACGGCGGCGACGGCGGTCGCGCCAACCGCATCGTGACGATCGACGTGGCGGACGGCAGCGTGCACCAGTACGTCTACGACAACTACCTTGCCGACACGAACAAGAACTACAACAGCAGCGAGATCCTCGCGCTGAACAACCACGAGTTCCTCGTGGTCGAGCGCGACGGCAAGGGCAAGGGCGACGGCAGCAATGCTGTGGTCAAGCGCATCTACAGGGTGGACCTCGCGGGTGCGACGGACATCGGCACGCTCAACGGCGGCGCGGGCATCAGCGGCGAGGCCAACCTGCTGCCCTACGCGGTCACCAAGCACCTTTTCCTCGACCTCAAGGCCCTTCTGGGCGCGCACGGCATCGTTGCGGCGGAAGTGCCCGCCAAGCTCGAGGGCATTGCCTTCGGTGCGGACATCGAGATCGGCGGGACGACCAACCACACCCTGTATGTCGCCAACGACAACGACTTCGTGCCGAACATCGCCGGCCCCAGCGTCGTGTACGTCTTCGCGTTCACCGACGCTGACCTGGGCGGCAGCGTGTTCGAGAACCAGCACATCGACGCCTCCGGTCTGGCCTGGAGCGACCTCGGTTCGGGCCTGCCGGGCACCAGCGGCGTCCCGGCTCTCGCGGGCACGGGGACGCTGGCCGCGGGCAGCGCCGGCAACCTCTCGCTGACGTCGGCAAAGCCCACTTCGGCGGCGGTGCTCTTCATCTCGCTGGCGAGCATGCCCCAGCCCTTCAAGGGCGGCGTGCTGGTGACGCTGCCTCTCGCGGCGGCGCTGCCGACGACCACGGACGGCAGCGGCGCGATCGTGCTGCCCTTCACGTGGCCGGCCGGCGTGCCGAGTGCCGTGTCGCTGTACTTCCAGTGCGCGGTCCAAGACGTCGCGGCCGTGCAGGGCGTGGCGCTGAGCAACGCACTGAAGGCCATCACGCCGTGAACCGGCGCGGCGCGGCGACCCCTCCGCGTGGGGGGGCGCCGCGTCGCGGTCGCGGTTGATCTCGAGCGGAGCCGCTCCACCGCAGGCACGCGGTGGGGCGCGCTCCGCATCGACGGCGGGCGCATCCACGCGCCGAGCGCGAGTTGCCGTCATCGGTGTGAGTGTGATCGCCAACCGCCGGAAGCGCGATCGAGCGCGACTTCGTGCTGGACGTGCTGCACCATGATTGACTGAAGCCACGAGAGAAGCCTTCAGTGATCTTGCCCTCGATTGATGGGCACTCCTTCTCGGAGCATCTCCTCTCAGGGCGTTCCGCAAACGGGGCAAGATCAATCCGTCGTCGCACCAACTCGTTGCCACGCCACTGCGCCGTAACCGCACCGTCGCACCGGCACGTCGTCGCACCGTCCCGTCGTCGTGCCGCGGAAGAGCAGCGCAGTGGTGGCACACCGACGGCGCACTGACGGAGCCGGGCGTGTCGGGCCGCGCGGCCGCCGGTTAGCATGCCGCCGGGCGCCGGGAGCTGCCCGCACGCATGAAGCTGGGCCTCGACTGGTTCCTTCTCGGACTCGCGCTGGCCGTCGGCCTCGCGTGGCTGGCGCCCGGGCCGGGCGCGCACGGCGGCGCACTGCATCCGGAGCTGCTCAACCGGCTGGGCGTCGCGCTCATCTTCTTCGTGCACGGCCTGCTGCTGTCGTTCGCCGCCTTGAAGGCCGGCACGCTGCGCTGGCCGCTGCACGTCGTCATCCAGTCCTGCACCTTCCTGCTGTTTCCGCTGCTCGGGCTGGCCGGGCTCGCGCTCGTCGGCGACGGACTGCCGCCGGAGTTGCGTCTCGGCTTCTTCTTCCTCTGCGCGCTGCCGTCCACCGTGTCGTCGTCCGTGGCGCTGACGGCCGCGGCGCGAGGCAACGTGCCGGCGGCGGTCTTCAACGCGACGCTTTCGAGCCTGCTCGGCGTCTTCCTCACGCCGCTCTGGATGGGCATCGCGCTGGCCGGCAGCGCCGAGTCGCTGCCGGTGGGGCGCGTCATGCTCGAGCTGGCGCAGTGGTTGCTGCTGCCGCTGCTGCTCGGGCAGCTGGCGCGTCCGATGCTTGGCGCGTGGGCCGCGCGGCACCGCAAGCGCCTCGCCACGCTGGACAAGCTCACGATCCTCGTGCTGGTCTACACCTCGTTCTGCGACTCGTTCGTGCAGCGCACGTGGTCCACGCACGGCCCGCTCGTGCTGCTCGCGACCCTGGCCGGCGCCGGGCTGCTCTTCTTCACGGTGCTGCTGCTGGTCAACGGCATCTGTCGCGCGGCGGGTTTCGAGCAGGCCGACCGCGTGGCCGTGGTCTTCTGCGGCAGCAAGAAGACGCTGGCCTCGGGCGTGCCGATGGCGCAGATCCTGTTCGCCGGGAACCCGGCGCTGAGCGTCATCATGCTGCCGCTCATGATCTACCACCCGCTGCAGCTCGTCCTGTGCGGCGCGCTGGCAGCCCGCTGGGCGCGGCGCGCGTGAGTCCGGAGGCGGGGGCAGTCGCCGCGTCGTGGTGCTCCGGTGCGACGCGGGCGCCGATCGGGTCGGCATGGACGCGTGGCGTGCGATGCGCGATGTTAGGGGGCCGGTGAGCGCAGCGCCTTCGACGCGCCACGCGCTCACTCCGGAGAGCGCGGCATGAGCGGACTGAAGTCGATCGTGTTCACCACGCTGCTCGCGGCGGCCTGCGGCGTCGGCGTCGTCGCGCTGGTGGCTCACACCGTCGATCCGGACGGCCCGCTCTTCATGGCGACCGGTTCGCCCGCGTTGCCGGAGGCGAGTGTGCGTGGTGCGGGCGGTGCGGGGGGCACGCCGGGGCCTGGCGGCGTGACTGTGCCAGGCGGCGCAAGCGCACTCGGCGGAGCCGGTGCGATGCCGGGTGGTGGCATGACGATCGGCAACGGCTGCGTGGTCAAGCAGGCCAGCCTTCCGCTCGAGGACGGTGTCACGCTGGAGGCGTTCATCGTGCTGGGGCCGAGCTCGGCTCCCGCGCCGGGCAGCCCCGCGCAGCGACTTCTCGTCGCCGCCTACGACTTCCGGCTGCACGGTTTTTCGCTGCAGTCCGCGCAGCTCTGGACCACGGTGGCTGCGGACGATCGCGGGCGCCGCGGCACCGGCACGGAGTTCGACCTCCACCTCGCCGGGCGCTCGGCCGCGGCGCTGCTCGGTGCCGGCGCGGACGTCGTCACACCGTACGCGGCGGTACGGAAGTCGCCGTTCTACGGCGCGCAACTCGATCCGCGCAGCGGCCTGACGTGGGGTGAGATCGCGAGCGACGCCGACCTCGTGCTCACCGTGTCGCAGCAGCGGTAGCCCGCATGTCTCACGAGCTTCTGCTGCGGCCGCGCCAGGTCGGGTCGGGCTGCGTGCTGCTTGCGCTGCGCTCGATCCTCAGGGACCCAGCGCCTTGAGGCACGCCCGCGCGGCGGCGGCCGGATCCGGCGCGTCGAGGATCGCGCTGCCGATCGCCGCGCGTCGGCCACCTGCGCGACGCACCAGCTCCAGTGTTGCCGGCCCGAGCCCGCCGATCGGAAAGAGCGGAAAGTCCCCGAGGCGCTTCAGCGCGCGCGTCAGCTCCGCGGGATCCGCGAGCTGCGTATCCGACTTCGTCGCGCTGGCGCACATCGCGCCGAAGCCTGCGTGGTCGGCGCCGGCGTCGCGTGCCGCAGCGACTTCCTTCAGCGTGCGCGTCGACGTGCCGAGCAGCACGTTCGCGCCGAATCGCCGGCGCACGCGCAGCAGGCCGCCGTGCGCAGTCGCATCCTCGCGGCCCAGGTGCAGGCCATCGGCAAGCTGCGCCCCGCGCTCGTCGTGAACCGCCTCGGGGTCGTCGTTGACGAGCAGCAGCGTCTGCGGCGGCAGCACGGCGCGCAGGCGGCGCAGCAGCTCGCGGCGCAGCGCGGTGCCGGTCGCGGACTTCACGCGCACCTGCACGGCGCCGGCACCGCCGCGCACCGCATCGGCCACGCGCCACGTCCAGCGCACGCTCTCGGCGGGGAGGTCGTCGGGATGCAGCGGCGTCCCGGCCCGCGGGCCGCGGTTTGCAAAGGGTGAGGCGAGGCCCTCCGGCACGGGAGGGTCTGCGTCGAGCGCAGCGTCGCCGCCCTCGTCCGTGGGAAAGGTCGCGATGAGATAGAGGCGCACGGCGAGCAGCCGGGCCTGCAGAGCCGTGGCGGGCCGGGGTGCGTCCGGGTCTTCGGGGGGTGTGCGGGGCGCTGTCATTTCGGCATCAGTGCCTTGGTGGGGAGGCGGGCTGGCGCGCGCCAATGTGGCAGAGCATGCCAGCCCGCGACGGCCCGAGAGCCGTGCGATTCGTGCGGAAATCCCGGGGCTGAGCGGCCAGGCGATGCGGTCGCGCGGGCCCGGCCGAGAGACGCCGAGTGCGCCGGAGCGGCGCGAACGGCCCGGGCGGGGCAGATGGCAGGTCTGGCGCGCGGGTCCCGCGGCCCGTCAGCCGGCCGGGGTGACGGGCCCGTGGGCCCCTTTGGCACCGGGTTTGCTCTTCCACCGGCACCCTGCGGTGCGTCCCCGCGTCGCAGCAGGCCGATCCGCCCACCGATCCGAGCATCATGACCACGCCCCGCTTCAACCGCCCGCTCTCGCTGCTCATCGGCGACGACGACTCGTCGGTGCGGGAGTGCGTCGCGGAGCTGGTGTCGCCCCTTGGGTGCCAGGTGCACCTGGCGGCCACGGGCAGCGAGTCGCTGCGCATCCTGCTCGGCACGCGCATCGACCTCTCGATCCTCGACATCCACATGCCGGACATGACCGGCATGGAGGTGTTCGAGCGATACGTGCGCGGCCCGTTCATCGCGGGTCCCGACCGCGCGCCCACACCGCCGCAGCCGCGCAACCTCGCGGCCATCTTCATGTCCAGCGAAGCCACGCCCGAGATCCGCAGCTTCTGCGCGAGCACGGGCAGCTGGTTCCTCGACAAGCCCTTCGCGCCCGCCGACATGCGCCTCGCCATCGAGCGCCTGCTGACGGAGCGCTTCCGCTCCTGAGCATCGACATCGCCCCACGGGGCAGGGGCGCCCCGGCGCTCCCTCGACAATCCCTCTTTCCACCACGCGTCACGAAAGGACCACGAGACATGGCCACCAAGACCGAGAGCAAGCCGACCAAGTCCGGCAAGGACAGCATCACCCCCCTGGGCGACAACGTGATCGTCGAGCGCCTCGAGGCGCAGAAGACGACCAAGGGCGGCATCGTGCTGCCGGACAGCGCCAAGGAGAAGCCGCGCGAGGGCATCGTCATCGCCGTCGGCGAGGGCCGCCTGTCCGAGGACGGCAAGCGCATCCCGGTCGCGGTCAAGCCGAAGGATCGCGTGATCTTCTCGTCGTACGCCGGCACCGAGGTCAAGTACGCGGGCAACGAGTACCTCATCGTCCGCGAGGACGAGATCCTCGCCGTCGTGAGCTGACACCGGCTCCGCACGACGAGCCGACGGGCGGGTTCACCCCGCCGCGCGGTGCGCGTGTTCGCGCGCCGCATTCCCACGATTTCCAGCAAGAAAGGCACTAAAAAACATCATGGCAGCCAAGAAGATCGCATACGACATCGAGGCACGCGACCTCATCCGCACGGGCGTCAACAAGCTCGCGCGCGCCGTCAAGGTCACGCTCGGGCCGCGCGGCCGCAACGTGGTCCTGCAGCGCTCGTTCGGCGCGCCGACCGTCACGAAGGACGGCGTCACCGTCGCCAAGGAAGTGGAACTCGAGAATCCCTACGAGAACATGGGCGCGCAGATGGTGAAGGAGGTCGCCTCCAAGACCTCCGACGTGGCCGGCGACGGCACCACCACCGCGACCGTGCTCGCCCAGTCGATCTATAACGAGGGGCTCAAGCTCGTCGAAGCCGGGCACAACCCGATGGATCTCAAGCGAGGCATCGACGCCGCGGTCGCGGCGGTCGTCGCCGAGGTGAAGCGCGCGTCGCTCCCGACCAAGGACAAGGCGCACATCGCGCAGGTCGGCACCATCAGCGCCAACGGCGACACCTCGATCGGCAACATGCTCGCCGAGGCGATGGAGAAGGTCGGCAAGGAAGGCGTGATCACCGTCGAAGAAGCCAAGGGAATGGACTCCGAGCTCGAGGTGGTCGAAGGCATGCAGTTCGACCGCGGCTACCTGTCGCCCTACTTCGTGACCAACCCCGAGAAAATGGAGGTAGAGTTCGACTCGCCTTACGTGCTCATCTACGACAAGAAAGTGAGCACGATGAAGGAGCTGCTGCCCGTGCTCGAGCAGGTGCTCCAGACCGGCAAGCCACTGGTCATTATCTCGGAAGATGTGGACGGTGAGGCCCTCGCTACCCTAGTGGTGAACAAGCTGCGCGGCTCGCTGAAAATCGCGGCCGTGAAGGCTCCCGGTTTCGGCGACCGCCGCAAGGCCATGCTGGAAGACATTGCCACCCTCACGGGCGGTACCGTTATCAGCGAGGATGCCGGCTACAAGCTCGAAAACGCAACCCTGGAATACCTGGGCACTGCCGAGAAAATCATCATCGACAAGGACAATACGACCATCGTGAACGGCAAGGGCTCGAAAGAGAACATTACCAGCCGCATCAGCCAGATTAAGGCCCAGATGGAAACCACTACGAGCGACTACGACAAGGAGAAACTGCAGGAGCGCCTCGCTAAGTTGAGCGGCGGCGTGGCTATTCTCTACATCGGTGCTTCGACGGAAGTGGAAATGAAGGAGAAGAAAGACCGCGTGGACGATGCCCTGCACGCCACCCGCGCCGCCGTTGAGGAAGGCGTGGTACCCGGCGGTGGCGTGGCCCTGGTGCGCGCCATCGAGGCTTTGGC
>JBBQUR010000026.1:0-61125 GCA_038212275.1 Planctomycetota bacterium | reverse complement strand
GGCCGGGCGCGCTCGCAGTGCTTACGTTCAACCTGCGCGGCGAGCGACGGCGTCGAGAAGCGCAAGCGCCGGGGATGCTGACCGCCTCGCCTGGCACGGAAAAGCCTGCCTCGGCGAGCGCGGGACGGGAGGTTTGTCCGGCGCGAAGGGCGCCGCTCCCGGAACCTTAACGCGTCCGTCCGCCCCACGGGCGCAGCGCCGGACAATCCTCCCGCCCCGCGCACCCCCCGCCCCAAGCGACTCACCTTCTCCCTCGGCCCCAGCGCGGTCAGCACCCCCGGCGCGACCGCGAAGCAGAGCCGTCCCTCAGGAAGCCCCGACCGTTGCCCTCCGGTTCTGCTCCCGCAGGAAATTCAGCGCCGAGCCCGCCTTGAACCAGGCGATCTGCAGTTCGTTGAAGCTGTGCACGCACTCGAAGCTGTCGGAGGTGCCATCGGCGTGCTTCGCCGTCACGGTGACGACGCTGCCCGGGGCGAGATTGTCCACGCCGGCGAAGGAGAGGCGGTCGCCTTCGCGCACGCGCTCCCAGGCGGCGGGATCCTTGAAGGTGAGGGCCAGCGCGCCCTGCTTCTTGAGGTTGGTCTCCGCGATGCGCGCGAAGCTGCGGGCGATGATGACGCGCCCGCCGAGGAACCTCGGCGACATCGCAGCGTGCTCACGCGAGCTGCCTTCGCCGTAGTTGCTGTCGGCGACGACGACCCAGCCGAGCCCCGCGGCCTTGTAGGACTTGGCGATCTCGGGGAAGGCCACGTGCTCCGCGCCGGTCAGCGCGTTGCGGCCAGCGCCGACCTCGCCGGTGAAGGCATTGGTCGCGCCGATGTAGCAGTTGTCCGAGATGTTCTGCAGGTGTCCGCGGAACTTCAGCCACTTGCCTGCGGCCGAGATGTGATCCGTGGTGCACTTGCCGGAGACCTTCAGCAGCAGCGGCAGATCCTGCATCTGCGACGGCGCGATCGGCTTGAAGGGCTCGAGCAGCTGCAGCCGCTTGCTGTCAGGCGCAACGACGAGCGGCAGCTTGCTGCTGTCAGCCGGAGGCGGCGCGAAGCCCAGCAGGCTCGTGGCCATGCCGTTGTGCGGCAGGTCGCGGCCCGTGGGCGGCGTGAGGCGCACCGACTTCCCGTCCGGCGTGGTGAGAGCATCGCGGCGCGGATCGAAGTCGAGCCGGCCCGCCAGAGCCAGCGCCACCACGACCTCGGGGCTCGAGATGAAGGCCAGCGTCTCCGCATTGCCGTCGTTGCGGCCCGTGAAGTTGCGGTTGTAGGAAGTGAGGATGGAGTTAACCTCGCCCTTGGCGATGTCGTCGCGCTGCCACTGCCCGATGCACGGGCCGCAGGCGTTCGCGAGCACCGTCGCGCCGATGTCGGCGAGCAGTTGCATCTGGCCGTCGCGGCGGATGGTGCGGTCCACCGTGTCGCTTCCCGGCGTGACCATGAGCGGCGTGCGCAGCTTGAGGCCCAGCTTCTTCGCCTGACCGGCGATGGAGGCGGCGCGCTCCATGTCCTCGTAGCTGCTGTTCGTGCACGAGCCGATGAGCGCGGCCTTCAGCGGCGCGGGCCAGCCCTTGGCGGCGACCTCGGCCTTGAGTTCGTCCAGCTTGCGCGCGAGGTCCGGCGTGTGCGGCCCGACGACCATCGGCGGCAGCGCGGACAGGTCGATCTCGATGACGCGGTCGAAGAAGCGCGTCGGGTCGGCCTCGACCTCGGGGTCGGCGCGCAACGCGGCGCGGTGCGCGCGCGAGAGAGCCGCGACATCCGCGCGGTCCGTGCTCTCCAGGTAGCGCGCCATGGACTCGTCGAAGGGAAAGACCGACGTGGTCGCGCCGTGCTCGGCGCCCATGTTGCAGATGGTGCCCTTGCCGGTGCACGAGATGCTGTCGGCGCCGGGGCCGAAGTACTCCACGATCGCGCCGGTGCCGCCCTTCACCGTGAGGATCTCGAGCACCTTGAGGATGACGTCCTTGGGCGAGCTCCAGCCGTCGAGCGTGCCGGTGAGCTTCACGCCGATCGCCTTGGGCCACTTCACGTTGAAGGGCAGCCCGGCCATGACCTCCATCGCGTCCGCGCCGCCGACGCCGATGGCGAGCATGCCGAGGCCGCCCGCGTTGGGCGTGTGGCTGTCGGTGCCGATCATGAGGCCGCCGGGGAAGGCGTAATTCTCCAGCACGACCTGATGGATGATGCCGCTGCCGGGCTCCCAGAAGCCGATGCCGTACTTCGCGGAGGCGCTCTTGAGGAAGGCGTAGACCTCGGCGTTTTCCTCGTTGGCCACCGCGAGGTCCGCGTCCTTGCCCACCCGCGCGCGGATGAGGTGGTCGCAGTGCACGGTGGACGGGACGGCGACGCGCGCGCGGCCGGCCATGCCGAACTGCAGCAGCGCCATCTGCGCGGTCGCGTCCTGCATCGCGACACGGTCGGGCAGCAGGTCGGTGTAGGTCTTGCCGCGCTCGGGCAGCGGCGTGTCCGCGCCGACCGGGCCGCCGAGGTGCGAGAGCAGGATCTTCTCGCTGAGCGTGAGCGGGCGGCCGAATCGTTTGCGCTCCTGGGCATGACGGTCTGCGAGCGTGGCGTACAGGGCTTCGATCGGGCGCAGGTCGGTCATGGCGGCGGGAGTTCCGGAAAGAGGATCGAGGTGCGTGGCGGCGCCGCGTGGCGCCACCGCCCCGTGCGGGCAGGCCGTCGGAAACACGCGTGAAGTTAGGGCACGCGGCCAGTGCGCGCAACTCCGCGGCGTCTCGCGCCGCCGGGAGCGTGTGGTGGAACACCGGCCTCGTCGGTCACACTGGGCGCATGGCCAGCGACGACGCAGCAAGTCGTGCAGACGGTGCGCGCCGCGCCTGGCTCGCCGGCCTTGCGCTCGTCGCGGCGACGTTGCTGGCGCAGCTGCCCTCGTTGCGGGCCGGCTGGCTCTGGGACGACGACGCCCTGGTGCTCAACCGCTGTGTGCAGTCGCTCGGCGGCTTGCCGGAGATCTGGGCCGGGCGCGCACCGCAGGAATACCTGCCGCTGACGACCTCGCTCTACTGGCTGGAATTCCGGCTGTGGGGCGCGAGTGCCGCGGGCTTCCACGCCGTGACGCTGCTGCTCCACGCCGCCGCGGTGCTGGCGTGCTGGCGCCTGCTGGTCGCCTGGGCGCGCCTGTGTGCGTCCCGACGCGAGGAGCCGGGCTCGGACTCGGGCATGGTGGCGGCCGCCGGCCGGCGTGGCGTGGACACAGGCGCGCCCTTCGCCGCGCCCTTCGCCGCGCCCTTCGCCGCACCGTTCGCCGCAGCATGGTGGGGCGCGCTGCTCTTCGCGGTGCACCCGCTCACGGTGGCGTCGGTCGCGTGGGTCGCGGAGACGAAGAACGTGCTCGCGCTGCTGCTCGCGGCGCTGGCGGCGCGAGCCTGGGTGTCGTGGCTGGCGAGTGCTTCGCGGCGCGCGCTCGGCCTCGGAGTCTGCACGTTCACGCTGGCGCTGCTGGCGAAGAGCGCGCTGGTCATGCTGCCGGTGGTGTTGCTGCTGCTCGCGTGGTGGTGGGCGCGCGGCACGAACACGCCGGGCCTGCGTCGGCGCGTGCTGGTCGCCAGCGCGCCGTTCTTCGCCGTCTCGCTGGTGCTCGGGCTGGTCACGGTGCACTTCCAGCACACGCGCACGCTGGGCGCGGGACTGGCAGGCAGCGAGAGCGTGTGGTTGCGGCTTGCGGCCGCGGGGCGCGCCGTGTGGTGGTATGTCGGCAAGGCGCTGCTGCCGCGGGATCTCACCGTGATCTACGCGCGCTGGACGGTGGACCCGGCCACGCTGCGCGCCTGGCTGCCGCTGGCGGCGCTGCTGCTCGCCCTCATCGTCCTGCTGCGGTCGCGCGTGGCGACGCTGCGCGCCGCGGGCACGGGGCTCGCCGCCTTCACGCTGCTGCTGCTGCCTGCGCTCGGGCTCATCGAGATGTCGTACATGGCCATTGCGCGGGTGTCGGACCACTACGCATACCCGGCGCTGCTCGTGCCGTGCGCGCTCGTGGCGTTCGGCGCCGAGCGCCTGGTGGAAAGCGTCCGGCGGCGCAGCGCTGCCGGCGCGACGGCGGCGCGGCTCGCGTGCTGCGTGCTTGCCGCGCTGGCCACGCTGGCGCTTGGTGCAGCCAGTTTCGAGCGGTCCGGGCTCTACGCGAGCCAGGCCGCGCTCTTCGGCGACAACGTCGCTCGGGTTCCCGAGGCGTGGCTGGCACAGAACAATCTGGGCGGCGCCCTGCTCGCCGCCGGCGACACGGCCGCCGCCGAGACTCACCTTCGCGCAGCCATCGCGCTGCATCCCGGCTACGGCGATCCCCACAACAACCTCGGCCTGCTGCTGCTCGACGCCGGTCGCCTCGACGAGGCGCGTGCCGAGTTGGAGCAGGCCGCAGCCATCGCGCCGCAGCTGGCCGCGCCGCGCTCCAATCTGGGCCGACTGCTGCTGCTGCAGGGCGATGTCGAGGGCGCGATCACGTCCCTGCGGCGTTCGCTGGCGATGGACAGCCAGCCCGGCGCCCTGAACCTGCTGGGCGTCGCGCTGGCTGGCCGCGCCGCCGCGACGGACGACGGCGCGACGGACGCCGCCGCGAGGGACATCGAGGAGGCCGAGCGCAGCTTCCGTGACGCGCTGCGCCTCCGGCCCGACTTTCCCGAGGCGCTCAACAACCTCGCGCGGCTGCTGCTCAACCGCGCGACATCGCTGTCCGCGCCGCCCGCCGGCAACGCGGGAGGCCAAGGCAAGTCCGCGCCCACGCTCACGCCCACGCCCGCGCCTGCGACTGCGACCGCAGCCGCACGCGCGGCCGCGCTGGCGGAAGCGGAGTCGTGTCTGCGCCGCGCGCTGGAGCTGGTCCCGGACTACGCCGCAGCGCAGGCCAATCTCCAGGAACTCCTGCAGACGCGACCGTGAGGCGAAGGCGCTGCCAACCCGGGGCGCCGCGCGCTCGCGCCGCGCTCAGCGACCTCGCGCCGCGACCTCGCGCCGCGCTCAGCCGCCTTCGGTGATGACCTCGACCGGCGCGATCTTCGCGAGGCTCTCCTTGATGGTGGCCGCGTCGCCGACGACCACGATGATGAGTCGCGACGGATCGAGCAGCTCGTCCGCCGCGTGCGCCACGTCCTCGCTGGAGGTCGCGGCGATCCTGGCGAGGTAGTCGCTCCAGTAGCTCTTCGGCAGCTGGTTCAGGTCCAGCATCCAGAGCCGGCCGGCCACGGCCTGCGGCGTTTCGAGCGTGCCCGGGAAGCTGCCGACGAGGTAGCTCACGGCGGACGACAGTTCCTTGTCGCTCGGCGGCTCGCTGCGCATGCGCTTCACTTCGTCGATCACGGCCTGCACCGTCTCCGCCGTCGTCGGCGTCTTCGTGAAGGTCCGCACGCGGAACTCGCCGCCGAAGCGCTGGCTGGACAACCCGCCGCTCGCGCCGTAGGTCAGCCCCTTCTGCACGCGGATCACGTCGTTGAGACGGCTGCTGAACGCGCCGCCGAAGACCTGGCTCAGCACGGCGCCCGTCGCGTAGAGCGGGTTGGCGCGCGTGATGCCCTCGTGTCCCGCGATGATCTCGCTCTGGATCGCACCGGGCTTGTCCACGAGCAGGATGTGAATGCCGCCCGGCGGCGACAGGTCGGGCAGCGGCACCTCGATGGCGTCGCCCTCGGCTTCCCAGTCGCCGAGGTAGCGCTCGGCGAGTTCGTGAGCGGTCTCGGGCGTGATGTCCCCGGCCATGTAGAGCACCGAGGTTTCGGGCCGCACGAAGGTGGCCCACCACGTGGCAAGCGCCTCCGGCGTCAGCGCCTTGAGGTCGGAGCTGGTGCCTTCCGCGGGGTGGCCGTAGGGATGGCTGCCCCAGAGCGCCATGTCGAATTGACGCTCGGCCATGACGGCCGGCGTCTTCTCGGCGATGGCCATGCCTGTGGCCGTCTGGTCGCGCAGCGTCCTGAATTCCTTCGCGTCGAACTTCGGTACGGAGACGACCTCCGCGAGCATGCGCATGGCCTGTTCGGCGTCGACCGTCAGCGAGGAGGCGGAGACCGCGGCGCCGTCGGAGTCGGCCGAGGCGGAGAGCTGGATCGCGCTGCGCTCCATCTCGGCCGCCAGCGCTTCCGCGCCGTGCGCGACCGTGCCCTTGGTGATCATGCTCGCGGCCATCGACGCGGTGCCCGGATGCGCGGGGTCGTCGGTGAAGGCTCCGGCGCGAAGGCGCAGACTCATCGAGACGAGCGGCAGTTCGTGGTTCTCCACGACGACGACGCGCAGTCCGTTGTCGAGCACCTGCTCCTTGCCGGCGATGTCGATCTTCGCAGCCAGCGGCGGCGCGACGGGCGGCTTGCCCGGGTAGCCGGCCGGCGGCCTCGCACCGGCCTTCGGTCCTCCGGCCTTGGCGCGTGCGCCGCCCTCGACCTCGGCGGCCGGCTCGTCCTTGGCCTTGGTGTCGGCGCCGCTCGTCGCGGACACCAGTGTGCGCAGCGCCGAGAGCACGCCGGGCTTGATGATCACCTCGGTGGCGTGCTCCTTCACGAGGTAGGTGTTGGCGACACGCTTGAGGTCCTCGGCCGTCACGGACTCCATGCGCTTGACGCGCTCGTTGGCCTCCTGCGTGTCACCGAAGAGTGTCGCGGCCTCGCCCAGCACGTTGGCCTTGCTCGCCACGGTGAGCGCCTGGTCCACGTCGGCCCGCAGCGCCTGCTTGCGCGCCTTGGCCAGCTCCTCCGGCGTGACGCCGTCGGCCTTGACCTTGTCGACCTGCTCCCACAGCGCGTCCATGACCTTCTGCGTGTTGCCGAAGGGCATCAGCACGCCGACGACCGCGGCGAAGCCCGCCTGCTCGAGCCCGGCGTACATGCCCAGCCCCGCCACGGCGATCTCCTTGCGGCGCACGAGGTCCACGTAGACGCGGCTGCTCTCGCCTCCGCCCATGATGGACATGAGCATGTCCAGTGCGACCGCGTCCGGATGGCCCTGCGGCACCGTGCGGAAGGCGATGCCGGCGATGGGCACCGGGCCGTTCTGCGGCTCGATCTCGACGCGGCGCAGTTCCTTCTGCTCGGGATCCTGCGCGGTGGGGCGCGGCGGGTCCGCGCAACGCGGAATCCAGCCGAAGCTCTGCTGCGCCAGCGTGCGCACCTGCTCGTGCGTGACGTCGCCCACGACGACGAGCGTGGCGTTGTTCGGCACGTAATACGTGTCCCAGAACTTCTGGATGTCGTCGGGCGTGCTCGCTTCGAGGTGCTCGATCTGCCCGATGGGCGACCAGCGATAGCTCTGCTCGGTGAACAGGCTGGCGAGCAGCTTCTCGAGCACGTCGCCGTAGGGCTGGTTGAGCCCGAGGCGCCGCTCCTCCTCCACGACCTTGCGCTCGGTGTGGAAGCCGCCCTCGTCGATCTTCAGCGCCGACATGCGCTCCGCTTCCAGCCACAGCACCATCGGCAGCTGGTTGGCCGGCAGCTCCTGCACGTACACGGTCTGGTCGAAGGCCGTGAAGGCATTGCAGTTGCCGCCGCAGCTGCGGATGTAGTCGAAGTGGTCCTTGGGTCCCAGGCGGTCCGTGCCGCGGAACATCATGTGCTCGAACATGTGCGCGAAGCCCTGCCGGTCGGGCTGCTCGTTCTTGCTGCCGACGTGGTACCAGAGCTGCACCGCGACGATGGGCGTGCTGTGATCCTCAAGCGACACGACGCGCAGCCCGTTCTCCAGCACGCTCTCCTCGAAGGCAAAGCGTCCGGTTCCCTTGCGCACGCTCACGCCCTTCGCGACGCCCGGCGCGCTCGTCGCGGCGTCGGCGTCGGTGCCGGTGCCGGTCGGGGCGTCGGCCGCTTGCTCCGCCTGCGCCTCTGCTGCGGCGTGCGCCGCGGGGCCGGCGTGCGCGTCGCGTGCCTCCTGCGCCGTGAGCGGGGCGGCGGACAGCAGGGCGGACAGAAGGAGTGCGAGAGCCGGACGACGCGTGCGCATGGCGATATCTCTGATGAGGCAGGATGGGCGGCGGGGGAGACCTCGGCCGATGGACGTGTGCCGAGGTCGGTCAGGCCACGGGCACGGGCAACTGCGGCCGATCGCGCAGATCGTAGTGTCCGGTACGCGCCGGCGTCCGGCGACAAGTCCGTGGCGACAGGGGCGCGGCAACACCTGAAGCATCCGCCGCCGCACCGAGGCGGGCTGATGCTGGCGGAGTCTGAGCGAGGCCCGACAGGCGAGTCCGGTCTCAACCGCGCCCGGCCGCGCTGGACCGCATCCGGCCGCGATCTGCCGCGCCCGGCCGCGCTTGGCCGCGCTTGGACACCTGCGGCCACCGCGGGGCGAGTGCCCCGGTCGCGCAACAATGGTGCCCCCTGAAGGGCTCGAACCTTCGACCCGCTGATTAAGAGTCAGCTGCTCTACCAACTGAGCTAAGGAGGCACGCGCGAGCGGCGGATTGTGCCCGCTGCGGTGCGCGGCGATCAAGCCCCGCGAATCAGCGAGAGCCCTCGGGCTCGGTCAGCGCCTGCGTCGGCGTCGCCTCCGCGTCGGCGGCCTGCTGCGCGGCGACGGCGGCCGCGTGGCGCTCGGCCCAGCCGAGCTGGAGCGCTGCCGACCCGTCGCCGGCCTTCTTCTCGCGCCCCGGAACGCCAGCGAGCAGCATCATCACGACGAACACGATCGCGATGAGCAGGAACTGCAGCTCGGCCCCGACCGGGCGGTGATCGCCCGGGTGCACGGCCTCGGCCGCGGACTGGCTGTTGTCGAGCGTCGGCATGACGGCATCCGGGGGGCGGGGTCATTCGCCGTTTCGTCCGGGAGGCGCCGTGGACTTGAGTTCGCCGCGGGGTCGAGGCGTGCGGTCAGCGCGCCGAGTCGAGTTCGCGGAGCGCTGCGAGAAGCGGGGCGTCGCCCGGAGCGTGCTCCAGACCGCGTTGCAGCGCGGCCCGGGCGCCAGGCCGGTCGGCGTCGGCCAGGCATGCCTGGGCTTCGAGCAGGTAGCTCTGCGGCAGGGCGGGGGACAGTCCCTGCGCTTCGTGAAAGCTTTCCACGGCGCGCGCATTCCGTCCCCGCGCCATCTCGACGATGCCGCGCAGGTTCGCGGCGTCGGCGCGGACCGCCACGTCCTCGCTGCCGCTGCCGCGGATGATGGCCGCGTCGGCGCCGTCGAAGTCTCCGGCCAGCCGTCGCAGGTCGGCCAGCATGAGCCACGCCTGGCAGTTCGATGGATCGACCTCTGTGGCGCGGGTCAGCGTTGCGAGGCCCTCGGCGGTCTGTCCCGCGCCGAGCTGTGCCTGAGATTGCGCGATGAGCTGCGCGGCCTGCGAGCGTCGCGCGCCGGCATCCAGCTGCTGCGCCAGGCGGTCGGCGAGGGCGGCGAATCCCGCGGCGCGCGCATGGCGGATCGCGAGCGAAGCCCGCTCCAGTTCGCCCTGATCCAGCAGGCCCTGCACGCGCGCCTCGTGCCAGCCCTCGTCGGTCCAGTCCTGAAACCAGCGGCCCGCGGGGGGCGTCGCGGCGAAGGGAATGCTGGCGACCAGACTCTGCTCGAAGCCGGTCGCACCGGCTCCCACGGCGATCAGGTCCTTCGGCGCGCGGTACTCGACGATCGGGCGGTCGTCGAGGTTGAGCGGCGCATCGCGCACGACCTCGCGCAGCGCGGCGAGCGGCCCGGCGTAGCGGGAGGCGATCGATTCGGCCGAGCCAAGCCTGGCCTGCGCGAGCAGGCGGGACGCGGCGGGGCTGGCGAGGCGCTCGAGCGCGAGGTGGCGCCCGGGCGGCGCTGCGACGAGCAGCACATCGCCGGACTTCAGCACCATGAACACCTGTGCCTCGGGGAAGACCTCGAGGAAGGACGCGACCATCGAATGGAAGGTCCCGGCCGAGAGTTCGTAGAGCTGCATCCACTGGCAGAAGACGCCGTCGGACTGCAGGCGCTCGCGCACCAGGCGGTAGAAGTCCACGGTGAAGAGGTTGTTGATCCCGGCGAGCCAGGGGTTTGAGGGCTGGGACACGATCAGGTCGTAGTGCGCGTCGCCGTGGGCCAGGCGCGTGCGCGCATCGCCGACAATGACGGTGACGCGCGGATCATCGAGCGGATCCTCGCCCGGCGCGTGGAAGAAGCGCGAGGCCTCGAGCACGCCGGGTTCGAGTTCGAGCAGCTCCGTCGGTCCTGCGCCTGCGGCCAGCACCGAGGCCAGCGTCACGCCGGAGCCCTGGCCGATGACCAGCGCGCGTGCGCCGGGCTCCGCGAGCGCTCCGGGGATGAGTCCGAGCAGGACCTGCGTGTCCATGTCGCCCGTGCTGGCGTCGGTCTTTCCGCCGATGCGCATCCAGCGTTCGCGCCCGTCCGCATCACTCGCCACGTAGACGGTGCCGTTCACGCCCTCGTGGTAGTAGAGCACCTTCTCGGCGCGCGACGCGTGCCACACCGCCCGCCCGTCGCCGGAGTCTTCCGCGGTGCTGCTCGCGATCTGGCTTGCCTGCCGGGGGCGGAAAGATCCCATCGACATGAGCGCCGGATCCCAGCTCGGGGCGCTGAAGGCCAGCAGCGCCACGACCGCGACACCCGCTCCGGCGAGCAGTCCCTCGCGCGACGCCAGCCTTGCCGCGCCGCCCAGCGCGATGGCCGCGATGCCGATGACCGTGCAGCAGAGCACGGCGGCCAGGTGCGTGCCCTGGACCCCGAGCGTCGGCACGGCCCAGAAGCCCGCGAGCAACGAGCCGGCGATGGTGCCGACCGTGTTCACCGCATACGCGTGGCCGGCAGCTTGTCCGCTGCCTTCGCGCTGGAGCAGTCGCGTGGCGATCGGAAAGGTCGCCCCGAGCAGCGCGCAGGGTGGCAGCAGCAGCAGCGCGGCGAGTCCGGACTCGCACGCGAGACGCGCCGACCAGCTCGCGCCGGTCCACTGCGTGATCTCGAACATCCACTCGGGCAGGCGGCGGAAGGCGTGCAGTTCAAGCGCGGTGACCGCGGCGAGCGCAAGCTGCAGCCAGCCGAAGCCGGTGAGCGACACGCCCCGGCGCATGAAGCGTGCGATGAGCGCGCTGCCCAGCGCGAGTCCAAGCAGGTAGACCCCGAGCACGGCGGAGAAGGAATACACCGACGAACCGAACACGAGACTGAACAGGCGCACCCACGCGATCTGAAACACGAGCGCGGCAAAGCCCGAGGCCGCAAAGAGAATGCAGAAGGCCTGCCAGCGCCTGCCCTGCAGCGGGCCCGAGGCGTCCTGCTGAGTGTCGGGCGGATGCGCCGACCGCGCGGCTCCGGCGAGCCTTGCCGTGCGCGATCCGCCCGGCGCCATGGCCGCATCCGCTGCGCGGTCGACCGCTGCCTGCGTCCCGGCGCCGCCGGCGCGCCATGCCAGGATGCCCGCGAGCAGGTTGAGCGCGGCCGCCACCCAGGTCGTCGCGAGCAATCCGATCGCAGGCAGCAGGAGGAAGCCGGCTGCTGCGGAGCCGAGCACGGCGCCGATGGTGTTGATCGCATAGAGCCGAGCAAGCCCCGCGCCCACGCGCCGGGACTCCACGTGCCCGACGAGCACCGGCAGCGTCGCGCCCATGAGCGCGGCGGGCGGAATGAGCAGCACGAAGAGCAGCAGCACGCGCGCCGCGCCGAAGGCCGTCGTCTCGCCGCCCAGTGAGCGATAGAGCGTGCCGACCAGCGGGTCGAGGCCGCGCAGCAGCGGCAGCGACAGCACGCCCAGCAGCGCAACGCCCAGCTCGAGCCGCGCATACTGGCGTGCGCCGTCGCCGCGACGCGACAGCGGCACGCCCACGAAGCGCGCACCGAGCGCGAGGCCGCACAGGAAGCCCGCGACCACGGTCGACACCGCGTGCAGCGAGTTCCCGAGCAGGTACGAGAACTGCTTGGACCAGGCCACTTCGTAGAGCAGCCCGGCCGCGCCGGACATCAGGAAGCAGATCGGCGCCCACGCGGGAAGCGACGGGGCCGCGGATTCCTGCTCCCGCGAAGCGGGGCGCAGCTTTCGGGGAGTGGCGGGCATCGGAAGCGGATCATAGTCACGGATCCCGGAAGCAGCGAACGGCCCGCAGGCGCCGCGGCGCGCGGCGGGCGGCTTGCGGCATGCGGCGTTCAGCGACCGGCCTGCGGCGAGTGGCGACCGAAGAGCGCACGAGCGCGCGAGCGCGACGAGCGCGACGAGCGCGACGAGCGCACGAAAGGAAATCTCCGACTGCTAGACTGCGCCGCGATGAGCTCGACGCACGACGACTCCGCGGCGAAGGGCGGCATCGGGTCGACCGGCGGTTCGCGCGCCACGTCCGGTCCCCGCGCGGACGTGGCTCACGCAGACCACGAGGGTCATGCCGTCGCGGAAGCGTCCGCTGCCGCACCCGCGCCCGCGCCGCGCCGGCGCCGCCGCGGCTGCTTCTCGCGGCTGCTGGGCCTGCTCGTCGTCGCGCTGCTGATCGAGGCGGCCGTGCGCGTGGTGCTCCCGATCTATCACCGGCCCTTGCTCAGCGCGCCGCGTCATGTCTTCTTCCCGGAGCTGCACGAGGCCGAATCGCCGCCAATCGCCGGCGAGAGTGCGGTCCTCGAAGTGCTGCTGCTCGGCGGCTCGGTGCTGGACCCGATGTGGAGCGACACCGCACGGCGTCTCCAGGAGCGTCTGACCGCGGCGCTCGCTCCGCGCGAGGTGATCGTGCACGACCTGGCCTGCGCCGGCCACACCACGCTCGACAGCTTCTACAAGCTGCGCCACCTTCAGGATCGCCACTTCGACGCGATCGTCGTCTACCACGGCATCAATGACGTGCGCGCCAACAACTGCCCGCCGGATGTCTTCTCGCGCGACTACGACCAGTATCTGTGGTATCGCGCGCTGGCCTCGATCGAGCCTCCGCCCGATGAGACTTTTGCCCGCGCAGCGAACCAGCCTTTCCTGCTGCCGCTGGGAGTGGTCGGCGTGTCGCTCGCCGCGGCGAACTGGCTCGGGTTGATCCACTGCGTGCCGCTGGGGGAGCCGCCGGAGGACTGGCTCGACTTCGGCGCGACGCTGAAGACACGCGAGACCTTCGCCGCGAATCTCGCCGGCATGGCGGAGCTCGCGCGCGCGAGCGGTGCGCGTCTCGTGCTGCCGATTTTCGCCACCTGCGTGCCGCCGGACTACAGCCGCGAGGCCTTCGAGGCCGGCACGCTCTCGTACGGTCGCGGCGGTCAGCCCCTCGAACTCTGGGGACGCGCGGACAACGTGCTCGCCGGAATCGCGGCGCACGAGCAGCTCGTCCGCGCACGCGCCGCCGCCGACGACAACGTGACGCTGGTCGAGACCGACAGCGTCTCAGCCCTGGGGGGCGCAGGTTTCCGCGACGCCTGCCACCTCACCTCGCGCGGGGCGGAAGCCCTTGCCATCTGCCTCGAGGCGGCGCTTGTTCCGGTGCTGCGAGAGCGCTGAGAGCGAGGCCTTGGCGCGTGCGCCGCGCGCGCTCCTTCAACCTGGCGGGTCTTGGAGAGCCCGCGTGAGCGTTGTGCTTGCGCAGGGTCTCAAGGTCCTGGTCGCTTCAACGGGGCCGCGGTCGTTCGACCGCGGAGAGCTGGCCGGCACCGGGTAGGTGACCTCGAGGCGCTCACCGGACTTCCCGACGCGTGACCCGTGACTCTGGACGTAGAGCGGCTGGGCGTCATCACGGGACGCGTACAGTCTCCGCACCGGCTGCTCACCTGCGGGCGAGGTCAGCGCGTTGACCTCGTCCGGCAGGCATATGCCCACCAGCGAGCAACCCGCACACTTGGGGCTGTCCACGAGGGGCGGTGGCGGATGCGGATTGGCAGCAGCAGCGCGCGCCGCAAGCACAAGGCAAACGGCAACACGAAGCCCACAGCACTTCATTTCACGGCGGGCCAGCAGCAGTTTCTCAGGATGGCCCGTGAACTCGTCAGCATGGTGACATCGGAGCACTTGAGCGAGGCAGTGATGGGGCCATGGCTCTACCAGAGTCCGCTTCCGGTCATGGGGTGGGATGCCACGACAGCGCGGGACTATGCCCTGCGAGCGTCGAACCCGTCCGATGAGAAGAAACTCGGAGTGCCTGGAGCGGACTGGCTTGCGATTCGTGGCTTGGCATCAATGCCTGTGGCTCCGATCGGCAGGCGGGTCCTCACGGCCGGCTGCGTGGGCGGTTGGAAAAAGGGCCGGTTGCGCTGGGGCCTTTGGGGTGTGCCGCTCGCTCGAGATGTGGTGCGCTCGTTACTCCGATGCGAACTCGAAGTGATGCGACCAGCGGAACGAGTTGGGATAGGTATTCGGGCGGTGTTCAGTTCCAGGATTTCTCGTCACCCAACCGGTGGTCGAGGCAGCTTCGAGCCTGCCACGGTCATCTGAGCGCCGGTCACGCGCCGTGCCGGAGGAGACACCGGCCATGGCTGCCGTGATCCCGATCGCGTTGCAGAGTGCCCAGATTCCGCGACCTTTGTGGCGGACTCCGCCAGGTCGGTTGTCGAGTTCGCGGCATTGTCCGTCCGGGCACATGAGTGACGGCCGTGTCCGGGCACTGTGCTCGGGCAGGCACGCTGCGATCGCGAATGAATGGGTGGGACACTTGTATTTCTTTCGCTCAGGCTGAAGGCTGGCTCCCATGATCAACAGCGATGATTGGCCTGGCGTGCTCCTGGTGAGCCTTCGCCAGGAAGACATTCTCGAGGTGCTTGACGCATTCGATGAAGCTTCGTCTCGGGTGGCAGATCTTGGCGTCGATGAGTGCCATCGTTGGTTCGATGCTCTCTGGCCCGAGGCGGCCGACACCAGCAGCCACGAGCCTCTCATGCGCGATCGCGCAGCCGGTCACCTCAAGGGTGATGAACTTATCCGGGATATGGAGCTTGATCTGGCTCAACAACTTCTGGATCGCCTCCGCGAACTTGGTGCAGCTCGCTCTCGCCCCGTCGCGACGCTGAGCAACCTGGTGCGTGAGTCGGCCTTGGAGGGCCGCCCGCTCCGGCTTCCTCGAGCGGGCCTCGTGGATCTGTACATCGATTACCTCGAGCAAGGCGATGTGGCGGGGATCAATTCCTATTCCGCCCAGGTGCTGACGATTGCCACGGATGCCGAGACCATTCGCATCGCCAAGCTCCTTGGTGACAAGGGCGACAACCTGCTATTCGAGGAGGTTGTTCAGTGGGCGGAGAAGGGATTGCGTGCTGCCAGATCCATCGAGCCTGGTTCCATGCCCGTGCTGCTCGATGCATTCAATCGCTGCATCGACCGCGAGAAGGAACTGCGCAAGTACTACCGCGAAGCGCACCAGGCAACTCTCGGGGAGCTATCGCCCGATGACTTCGACGTGGCCGGGGCGGAGGCACTTGCCAGCCAGGCTGGTCGTTGGGTCGATTCCGCGGGCAGCATCGCTCGTACCGAGGACGTTGACCTTGCGGTCCTGCGGTACACAGGAAAGGTGGATGAGAGCGTGTTGGCGCTCGATTCGATGATCGCCGCGCTCGACCAGAGAAAAGGAACGGTGAGTGTTGCCGCTGTGGATCTTCGGCAGCTAGTCGACGATTCTCGAAACGGGCTGCGCCCACGTTGGTGTGAGTCGTTGCCACATGGAACCGTTGGCTCGGTTGCGCTTGAGTGGTTCTGCGTCTACGAGCGACAGAAGAGATCCGGTGCCGAGGACGGCCATCTCCTTGCAGGGCTGCTGTGCGCCGCGATCGAAGCTCAGTTGCGTGAGGTGTTGTGCCGGTGGGCACCCAAGGAAATACACCCGGCTATCGAATCCTTGGGTCTGAAAGCGCTGGCAGACTGGATCCGCGATGACGGCAGGAGAAACGCTGACAGGCAGGAACTGACGTGGTACCGCGTGACTTGCCGTGCCGCCGGACCGGACGGAGACCTGCTTCGAAGGTGGTTGCTCGAGGCAGGTAGGACGCGGAACTACGTTCACCACGAAGCATGGCGTGTTCCTTCAAATGCTCACGATGTGTTGTTCCGGCAGATCGACCCACGAGGTCGGAGCATGCTGCAACTCATGTCGCATCTGAGGGTCGTGGCGCGGTAGGGAACTGCAGAGTCGGCGGCCGGGCGATCGGTGCACCTCGTCGTCCGGCTGTTTCGGCCTGCGAAAGCGATTCCGGGGCAGTTTCCCTGTCCCCTGCCCCCGATTTCCGTGGACCACCCTTTGGCAGGAGCATGCAGAGAGGGATGTGCCCATGAGTCGCAAGAAGCGCGGAGCCCGGAGCCTGGCGCTTTTGGCCCCTTGCCCGCTACGCCTCAGTGCGACGTATTGCGACTGCCCGCCGCGCGAAGCGATGGGGTGAGTGACGGGGATCGAACCCGCGGCCTCCAGTGCCACAGACTGGCGCTCTAACCAACTGAGCTACACCCACCATCGTCACCTGGGACGCGTGGTCCGGCGCCAGGCGGCGCGCACCACGGGGCGCGAAGCCTAATCGTTGGCCGCCGGCCGCTCAAGGCGGGAGGGCGCGCAAGTTTCCGCGGGGGCTAGGGCCTGCCGAGCAGCGCGCGCGCGATGATCAGCCGCTGGATGTGGTTGGTGCCTTCGTAGATGCGCAGGCCCTGGATGTCGCGGTAGTAGCGTTCCACGGGGTGGCCGCTGCCGTAGCCGCGGTTGCCGAGGAGCAGCACGGCCTTGTCCGCGGCGCGCTGCGCGACCTCGGTCGCGAAGAGCTTGGCCGAGGACGTGAGCCGCGTGACGTCCGGGCCGGAGGCATCCGCGGCGCGCGCGGCGCAACCGACCAGTGCCGCGGCGGCTTCCGTCTCGCTGCTCATGTCCGCGATGTCGGCCTGCACCATCTGGAAGTCGCCGAGGCGCTGCCCGAACTGCCGGCGGCTCCGCGCATGGGCCAGGACCTCGTCGAGGCAGGCCCGGGCCACGCCCACGGCCCCGGCCGCGACGCCGAGCCGACCGTGGTCCAGCGCGGACATCGCGATGCGGTGCCCGCCGCCGACGGGCCCGAGGCGCTGGGCGTCCGGGACGAGCAGCTCCTCGAACTGCAGTCGCGCGTGGTCGCTCGCGCGGTGGCCGAGCGGCTCCACGCCGAGGGGCAGCGCGGTGAAGCCCGCGCACGGCAGCTCGACCACGAAGCAGGTGAGCGCTTCCTTCACGGGGCCGTCGCCGGTGCGCGCGAAGACCAGAGCGAGATCCGCGACGCCGCCGTTGGTGATCCACGTCTTGCTGCCGTGCAGGCGCCACGCGCCGTCGTGGCGCACGGCGCGCGTGGCGATGGCCGAGACGTCGCTGCCGGCGCCTTCCTCGGTGAGCGCGTAGCAGCCGATGCTCTCGCCGCGCACGAGCCGCGGCAGCCAGCGCAACCGCTGCTCGGGCGTGCCGTGGTCCGCGAGGCACTGGCTCACCAGCCCGGTGTGCACCGAGACGAAGCCGCGCACGGAGCTGCACGCGCGCCCGAGTTCCTCGTACACGCCGACGAAGGCCTCGTTGTCCGCGCCGAGTCCGCCGAACTCCTGCGGCAGCGGGCCGCCGAGCAAGCCGAGCGCGCCCATGGCCGGGACGAGTTCGGGCGGCATGCGGCCCTCGCGGTCCCAGCGGCCTGCGTGCGGCGCGACGTGGGTCTGCGCGAAATCGCGCGCGCGTGCGCGCAGCTCTGCGCGCTGGGCGGCGGTCCAGGGGGCTGAAGCGACGGGAGTGCGTGAGGGCGCCGACATCGTCGCAGCGTATCCCGCCCGAGCGGGCACCCTCAAGGGTGCGCGCTCTCGTCGGAGCGCGCGGTCAGTGCGCGGGTCAGCGCGGGTCAGTGCGCGGGCTTGGCCGGTGCGGGGGGTGCGGGCGGCATGAGCAGTCGCTCCACGACCTCGCCGCGCAGCAGCGTGCGCTGCACGATCTCGTCGGCGTCGGAGGCCTGCACGCCGCGATACCACGTGCCCTGCGGATACACGACGGCGGCCACGCCGTGCTCGCACGCGTCCAGGCAGCCCGCCTTGTTGACGCGCACCTGGCCCTTGAGGCCGGCCGCGTGGGCCGCCAGCTTGATGGCCTCGATCACGGCCTCGCTGCCTTTGGCCGCGCAGCTGCCCCGCGCGTTGTCGTCGGGGCGACGGTTGGTGCAGACGAAGAGGTGGCAGCGGAAACGGCTCATGCCCGGGGCTCCTGTGCGGTGTGATCGCCACGAGCCTCGCGCGTGCCGTCCGCCGCGTGCGCCTCCTGTGCGGCGCGCGCGCCGGAGAAGCGAGCGGGCCGTTTGGCAACGAAGGACGCGTGGTATTCGCGGTGGTCGGGCTGGATGAGGTGGCCGGCCTGCGCCTGCGCCTCGGCTTCCAGCGCGGTGTCGAGGTCCATGAGCCACTCGGCCTGCAGCAGGCGCTTGGTGCTGGCCAGCGCGGCGAGCGGACCCTGCGCGAGGCGCTTGCCCAGCGCCAGTGCCTCGGGCAGGCATTGCGCGACGGGCACGACGCGCGTCGCGAGGCCGTAGCGCTCTGCGGTGGGGGCATCGAGGGTGTCGCCCAGCAGCAACAGCTCGCAGGCGCGCGCCTGGCCGACGAGGCGCGGCAGCAACCAGCCCGCGCCCATGTCCGCACCGGTGAGCCCGACCTTGGTGAAAAGAAAGGAGAGCCTGGCGCTGTCCGCGAAGACGCGCAGGTCGCTCGCGGCGACCATGACCGCGCCCGCGCCGGCGGCCACGCCGTTCACGGCGGCGATGATCGGCTTCTGCAGCCGGCACATGTTGCCGATGAGCTCGCCGGTCATGCGCGTGAAGGCCAGCACCTCCGCGTGCGGCATGTCCACGAGGCGGCCGATGATGTCGTGCACGTCGCCGCCGGAGCAGAAGGCGCGGCCCGCGCCGGTGATGACCACGGCGTGCGCGCGCCGGTCGTCGGCCAGCGAGGCGAAGCGGTCGGTCAGCTCGCGGTAGACGTCGAAGGTCAGCGCGTTGAGGCGGTCGGGCCGGTCCAGCGTGATGAGGCACACGCCGTCGGCATCGAGTTCTTCGCGGAAGTGGCGTGCCATGGGGCGCGATGGTAGCGCACGACGGCGCCGGGACTTGCAGGCATCGGGGTTCCGGCGCGGGCGCCGCGGCACGGGCGCCGGGCGCCGGACGCTCAGGGGTGCGGCAGCCCGCCGTCGGCGTGCCAGCTCACGGCCGCGCCGCGCGTGCGGCCCGGGGCTTCCAGCACCAGCGCGAGCACCGCATCCGCGACCTCTTCGGCGCTGAGCAGCCGACCTCCAACGTTCATCGCGCCGAGCCGGGCGCGCGCGTCCTCGATGCTCTGGCCGGTGGCGGCGGCGATGCGGCGCGCGGACGCGGCCACGATGTCGGTGTCCACGAAGCCCGGGGCAATGGCGTTGACGGTCACGTCCCGTCCGGGCGCGCGCTGGCGCAGCTCGGCGTCGAGCGCCCGCGTGAGGCCGAGCACGCCGTGCTTGCTGGCGCAGTAGGCCGACGTGTAGGCGTAGCCCTGCAGCGCCGCCGTGCTGGCGATGTTGACGACGCGGCCGTAGCCGCGCGCCGCCATGCCGGGCAGCGCGGCGCGGCACAGCGCGAAGGGCGCAAAGAGATTGAGCGCGAGCGTCGCGTCCCAGGTCGCGTCGTCGGTCTTCTCGACGGATGCCGAGGGCGCGCTGCCAGCGTTGTTCACCAGCACGTCCACCTCGGTGGCAGTCGAGCGCGCCAACGCATCGAGCTGCGCGCGATCCGTCAGGTCGCGGCACGAGGCCTGCGCGAGCGGCGAGCCGGCTTTGCGGCACGCGGCGCTGGCGTGCTCCAGCGAGCGCGCATCGCGCCCGACGAGCGTGATCCTGCAGCCGTGTCGCGCCAGACCGAGCGCCACGGCCAGGCCGATGCCGCGGCCGGCGCCGGTCACGAGCGCGTGGCGCGTCGCCAGGAGGCGGGGCGGGCCGGCGGCGTCGCTCACGGGTGCTTCCTCATGCGCGGACTCCGTCAGGCGGCCGGGTAGTCGTAGAAGCCGTGGCCGCTCTTCTTGCCCAGCTTGCCGGCGGCCACCATGTCGCGCAGGAGCTGCGGCGGGGCGAAGGCCTCGCTGCGCAGCTCGCGCTGCAGATGCTCGGCGATGGCCAGGCGCACGTCGAGGCCGACGAGGTCGGTGAGCTTGAGCGGGCCCATCGGATGGCGGTAGCCGAGTTCCATCGCCTTGTCGATGTCGGCGGCCGACGCGACGCCCTCCTGCAGCATGCGCATGGCCTCCAGGCCGAGCAGCACGCCGAGGCGCGAGGTCGCGAAGCCGGGGCTGTCGTTGACGAGGATGGGGTCCTTGCCGAGGCGCGCCGCGAAGTCGCGCGCCGCCTGGACGGCGGCATCCGCGGTGCGCCGGCCGCGCACGATCTCGAGCAGCGCCATGACCGGCACCGGGTTGAAGAAGTGCAGGCCGACGACGCGCTCTTCGGCACCGCAGCCCTCCGCCAGCGCCGTGATGGAGAGCGAGCTGGTGTTGCTGCCGAGCAGCGCATGCGCCGGAGCCTCCTGCGCCAGCGCGGCGAAGATCCGGCGCTTCAGCGCGAGATCTTCGAAGGCGGCTTCGACGACGATGTCCGCGTCGCGCACGGCGGTCTGCCGGTCGGCGACGGCCTCGATGCGCGACATCGTCGCCTCCGCGTCGCCCGCGGCGAGCTTGCCCTTCGCGATCAGCTTCGCCAGTCCGTCGCCGATGGCGGCGCGCGCAGCGCCCGCGCGTTCGAGCGTGGCATCGAGCAGCTTCACGCGGTTGCCGGTGGCCGCCGCCGTCTGCGCGATGCCGCGTCCCATGGTGCCCGCGCCGAGAACGGCCACGCTGTCGAAACGAAACCCGGACGTGGTCACTTGCCGTCTCCGATGCTGAGGACGATCTTGCCGAACTGCTCGCGCCGGCCCATGGCTTCGTGCGCGGCGCGGATCTCGGTGAGCGGCAGCACGCGGTCCACGACCGGATGCAGCAGGCCCTTGCCCACGAGGTCGACGATGTGCAGCAGCTCGCCGCGGCTGCCCATGGTGGAGCCGAGGATGGAAAGACTCTTGAAGAAGATGAGCTTCAGGTCGGCCTCGAGCCTGCTTCCCGTGGTCGCGCCGCAGGTCACGACGCGCCCGCCCTTGGCCAGGCAGCGCAGGCTGCCCGCAAAGGTCTTCTCGCCGACGTGCTCGAAGACGATGTCCACGCCGCGCTTGCTGGTGAGCGCCCGCACCTCGGAGACCCAGTTGCGCGTCTCGTAGTTGATGACGTGATCCGCTCCGAGGACCAGCGCCTGCTCCAGCTTGCGCTCGCTGCCGGCCGTCGCGATGACGCGCGCGTGGAAGAGCCTGGCGATCTGCACGGCCGCACTGCCGACGCCGCTGCCCGCCGCGTGCACCAGCACGTCGTCGCCGGCGCGGATGCCGCAGCGCGCGACGAGCATGTGCCACGCCGTGAGGAAGGCGAGCGGAAAGCTGGCAGCCTCGGCGAAGCTCATGCCGGCGGGCATCGGGATGGCATTGACGGCCGGGATCGCGACCAGCTCCGCGCAGCCGCCGTTCATCGTCTCGCCGAAGATGCCGTAGTCGCGGCAGAGCGGGTCGTGGCCCGAGGCGCAGGCCTCGCAGCGTCCGCACGAGAAGCCCGGCGCGACGAGCACGCGCTCGCCGACCGAGAGCCCGGTGACCGCCGAGCCGACCTCCTGGATGACGCCCGCGAAGTCGCAGCCGGGGATCATCGGCAGCGGGAAGCTGTGGCCCGGGACGCCGCGGCGCACCCAGGTGTCCAGGTGGTTGAGACCCACGGCCTTGACCGCGAGCAGCACCTGGTCGGCGCGCGGCTGCGGGTCGGGCAGCTCCTCGATGAGCAGCTTGTCGAGGTCACCGTGCTCGCGGATCAGGATGGCCTTCATCGTCCCGTGAACTCCGGCGGGCGCTTGCCGGTGAAGGCGGCGAAACCCTCGGCGGCGTCATGGCCCGTGAACAGTCGTTGCTGCAGCTCGCGCTCCAGCGCGAGGTGCTCGGAAAAACCCATCTCGAGCCCGGACACGACCGAGCGCTTGATGGCGCCGACGGCGCCGGCTGCCTTGTGCGGCGGGCAGTATCTCGCGGCGCGCGCGAGCACCGTCGACAGGAAGTCCTCGGCCGGCAGGATCTCGTGCAGCAGGCCCAGCTCGAGGCCGCGCTCGAAGGAGAGATTGTCGCCGGTGACCATGAGCTCCAGGGCGCGCCCGCGGCCCAGCAGCCGCGACAGGCGCGCCGTGCCGCCCGTGCCCGGCAGCACGCCGAGCGAAACCTCGGGGAGGCCGACCTTGCCCGCCCCCCGCGCCGCCCAGCGCAGGTCGCACGCGAGCGCGATCTCCAGGCCGCCGCCGACGGCGTGCCCGTTGAGCGCGGCGATGACCAGCTTGGGCGTCTGCTCGAGGCGGCACAGCGTCTCGTTGGCGTGCAGGCAGAAGTTGTACTTCCACTCCGGTGTCACCGTGGACAGCATCTCGATGTCGGCGCCCGCGCAGAAGAAGCGCTGCCCGGCTCCGGTGAGCACGATCACGTGCACCGACTCGTCGAAGCGGCAGTCAAGGATGGCCGCGTCCAGCTGCAGGTGCATCGCGTGGCTGTAGGCATTGGCCGGCGGGTTGTTCAGCGTCAGCAGCGCCACGCCGCCGTGCTTGGTCAGGTCCACGAGCGCCACGAGGAGACTCCGCCGGGTTCGCCGATGTGCCGGTGTGCCGGTGGCCGCGACGTCGCGACGCGGCACGCGCCGGGAAAGGGGCGGCATCCTAGCAAGCGCACGAGGGCGGGGACTTCCCGTCCAGGCTCAGCGAGGCGGAACGCTTCCGTCGACGCCGCTTGGTGTCGGGGAGAGGATGCGCGCCGGCACGGCGGCTCGCACCGGCGGCTTGTCGAGGACGCCCTGCGCGAGCAGCGCGTCGGCCAGCACGCGGGCCATGGCGTCGTAGCCGGCCGCGTTGGGGTGGATCGGGTCGACGTAGTCCCGGCTTTCCGTCGGCCCCAGGCGCTCCAGATCCACGAGCTGGACGTGCTCGATGGCGGCCGCGGCGCGGATGGCATCGTTGAGCCGGATCAAGACGGCCGTCGTGCCGCTCTCGAGCACCTTTTCACTGGGCGCATTCTTGCCCGAGTGCGGCCACGCGAAGGTGCAAAGCACGACGGGCACGTTGTAGACCCGGCTGATCGCGGCGATTTCGCGCATCGTGAAATAGAAGTTCTCGATGCCCGGGCCGATGTCCTGGAACTCCACCAGCGGGATGTCGGCGTAGTTGTCGACGAAGAGCGAGTCCTTGGTGTACACGGCTCCCGAGCGCTGAGCCGGATCGAGGAACATCCCGAAGAGGTGACTCCAGCCGAACAGGCGCAGCGGCAGCGAGCGCTCGGGCGGCGGCGTCCAGCTGCGCCGGACGTGCGTGTAGTCGGGCTTGAAACCGCTGCGCAGGACGACCTGCGAGTCGTTCACGGCGTCGTAGTCCACCACGAGGTCGAGGTCGAGCGGCAGCAGGCGCGTCTTGAGATTGATGAAGGACTCCATGGAGGTGTAGCCGCCCGCGCCGGCGTTGAGGCACTCCACGCGATCGTAGGGAGAGTCCGCCGGCAGCCGCGCCTGGAGCAGCACCGCGAGGCGCGACGGCCAGGTCTCTTCATCGCTCTCGCTGCGCAGCGCCTGCGTGGTCGAGCCGCCGATGCACGCGATGCGGAAGGTGCGCGGCGGCTTGGGCATCTCGACCTCCGCGCCGCGGAAGCCATGGGCATTGTGCCGGAAGCTGCGCGGCGAGCCGGGCGCCGCGGCCGAGAACGATGGCCTCGGGATGTAACCCACGTACGGGTGCGGCACGATCACCGACGTGTCGGGATCCGGCAGCGGCGCCACGGAGCTGTCCGTGTCGTGCACGTGATCGATGATGCGGGCCGCGCCCTCGCCGAGAGCCGCCGTCAGCACGATGCCGAGGATCACGCGCCCGAAGACTCGGCTTTTCGAGGAGGTCATCGCGGTCCTGCGCGGGAATCACGGCCGGCGTGCCGGGTGGCAGCGCCGGAGTCTATCGGCGACCCGGGCCCGCCGCCACGCGGGGGCCGGCTCGCGGAGGCCGGCGCGCGGCGGCGCCGCCGGGGGCCTCAGCCGGTGCTGCGCAGCGTGAAGTGCAGCCGCATGATCGAGCGGCGGTCTTCCTCGCGATCGAGGTTGCGGTAGATCGCGTCGAAGTCGAGCCAGCGCAGTTCGGCGAGGTCGGCCGCGGGGTGCAGGTCCAGCGAGGTGCCCGTCGCGCGGTAGCCGACCGACCAGTCGATCTCCTCGAGATCGCCGATCTGCAGCCGCGTCGCGAGCTGCAGGTCCACGATCTGCCGCGGGGAGGACAGGCCGACCTCCTCGCCGACGCTGCGCACCGCCGCCTGGTAGATGGACTCGTGCGGCTGCATGACGCCGGTCACGGGCGACCAGAAGGAGTCATGCGCGGGTTGCCGGCGGACGACGAGATAGTCGATCTGCCGGCTGTCCTGGCGGAAGACGAAGACACGCACGACATGCAGTTGCTGGGTCACGATCGGGTTTCCTCGCAGGCCTTCGGCCCGGGGCGCGGACCGCTGTGGGCTATCGGAGCCGGAGCCCGACGGGATTGAGGAATCCCTTCCGACGTGGTCCGCGCCGGCACCGCGGATTCCCGGGGCGGCCCCGATTCCAGCACGTCGGCTGCCTCATCCCGCCTCCGCGGCGCTCACCCGGCGCTGGCGGCAACCTGCCCGAAGTTCGGTTCGACCACGGACAGGAAACCCTGCACGGCCGTGCGCTGCATGTAGAAATTCAGCCCGCGCACGCCGCCGAGTTCCTCGCCGCCGCCCGCGCGCCCCGGGCCGCCGTGCACCATCGAGGGCAGCACGACGCCGGAACCCGTGGCGGTCTCGGCCACCTTGGCGCTGCCGAGGTAGATGCGCCCCGTCCACGGCGCGAGGTCGAGCGCCAGGGCCTGCGGAAACTCGCGGTCGTCGCTGTACACGGACGTGACCAGGCTGCCCTGGCCGAGCGCGACGAGCGCGGCGGCGTTTTGCCGCGAGCCGTCGTAGGGCAGCACGCTCGCGACGGGGCCGAAGACCTCCTCGGCGTTGAAGACCGGCGACTGCGCGTCCCGCGCGAGGATCAGCGTCGCATCGACGAAGCAGCCGCTCGTGCCGAGCCGCTCGGGGCCGCCGCAGACGATGTGTCCCGCGAGGGCCAGCGCGCGGATGCCCGAGAGCACCGTGTCGAGCTGATCATGGTTGGTCAGCGGGCCCATGCGCGTGGCGGCGTCCTGCGGATCGCCGACCTTCACGCCCGCAAGGCCGTCCGCCAGCGCATCGGCCAGCTCGCGTGCGCGTTCCGCCGGCACGAGCAGCCGGCGTGTCGCCGTGCACTTCTGTCCCGTCTTCTGCGTGATCTCGCGCACGCTGTCGCGCACGAACATGTCCCACGTGTCGCTGCCCACCTCCACGTCGGGCCCCAGGATCGCCGCGTTCAGCGAGTCGGCCTCGACGTTGAGGCGAGCGCCGAGCTGCAGGAAGGCCGGCTGGGTGCGCAACGTCGCGGCGGTGCCGCTGCTGCCGGTGAAGGCCACGCAATCCTGCGGCGACAGATGCGCGAGCAGATCGCCGGCTTCGCCGCAGAGGAAGCTGAAGGCCCCGTCGGGGAGTGCGCCGCTCTCCACGATGAGGTGCGCGATGCGCTCCGCCATGAGCGCGGTGGGCGTGCCGGGCTTCTCCAGCACCGGCATGCCGGCCAGCAGCGCGCAGGCCATCTTCTCGGCCATGCCCCACGCGGGAAAGTTGAAGGCATTGATGTGCACGGCGACGCCGTGCCGCGCCACGCGCACGTGCTGGCCGTGAAAGCGCGGCGAGCGCCCCAGCTGCAGGCCGGCGCCGTCCGGGAGCAGCGGACGGTCGGGCAGTTCCTGCGCGAGCTGCGCGTAGTAGGCAAGCGTGCCGGTGGCGCCGTCGATGTCGAACTTGGCGTCGCCGCGCGTGTTGCCCGCATTGGCGACGCCGAGGTCGATGAGCGCCTCGCGTTGCGCGTGGATCACGGCGGAGAGTGTCTTCAGCGCCGCGCCGCGCTGCGCGAAGCTCAGCTTGCGCAGCGCCGGACCGCCGACCTTGCGCGCGTGCTCCAGCGCCGCGCGCCGGTCGAGTCCGACGCCGCCCGCGTGCGCCAGCGTTTCGTCAGACGTCGGGTTGATCAGCGCGATGCCGTCCCCGGAGCCCTCGTGCCAGCGGCCGGACAGGTAACTCTGCAAGCGGGGCATCGAGGGCGACATCGGGCGGACTCCTGCGGTGGTTGAGTCCGGTCACCGTAGCGTGCGCCGCGCCCGCCGCGCAACGCATCGCATCGCGTGTCGACACGCGTATCATGTCGCCGGCTCACCCTTCCCGGAGATCGTCGATGCGTCCGTCCCGCCTGCTGTGCACGGTCGCGCTCTGCGCAGCCGCGTGTACGTCACCCAAGGGCACCTACATCACCGGCGCCGAGCTGAGCCAGCGCGAACGCGCCTCGGACTCGGCGCTTGCCACGTCCGGCAACGAGTCCGGTGCGAACGTGGCGCTTGCTGCGGCCTTGTCCGGCCGCGACAGGTCGGGTCTCTCGCCTGAGCGCCAGGCGCAGCGCGATGCCTTCGACGGCCGCGCCATCGCCCTGTCGCGCCGCCGCGAGGACCATGCCCGCAGCCTGGCCGAGCTCGAGCTGCGCCGCGCGCGCGCCGCCGTGGAGCAGGCCTCCGCGATCGCGGGCGAGGAGATGGCGGTCGCGCAGGCGGAGCGCGATCAACGCGTGGCCGCGGAGGACGTCCGGCATTTCGACGAGGTGGAGCAGGCGCGCCGCCTCGCGGAGAGCGAGCTGGAATTGCGCGGCTCGGCCGACGGCCTGCTCGAGACGCGCGAGGAACTCGCGCAGCTCGAGATGATGTACAAGGACTCCGACCTCGGCGACGCCACCGCGGAGATCGTGCTCAGCCGCACGCGCCGGCGCCTGCAGCGTGCCGAGGACGGGCATCACCTGCGCGAACAGCGCGCCGCCGAGCTCGCCACCATCACGCTGCCGCGCGAACGCGAACGGCTGGCGCTGGAGCTCGCGGCGAAGACCGTGGCGCTGGAGAACAGCAAGCGCGCCGCCGAGCAAGGCCGCATGCAGCGCGACCAGGCGCTGCGTGATTTCGAGTTCGACGCGCGCAAGCAGGTCCGGGAGCTGGACGACATCGCGCGCGACGAGCTGCTGCTCAATCGCGAAATCGACCGCTGGGAGCGGCAGCTCGCCGTCGACAGCGCCGCGGCCGCCAGTGCGGCCGCCGCCGGCGGTCCTCCATGAACGCCGCGCGTTCCGCAGGGCGGCGCCTGGCCGCGCTGTGCGCCGGCGCGTCGCTCGCGTCCTGCGCGTTGTTCGCGCCGCATGCGGCGGCGCAGGAATCGGCGACGCCCGGCACCGCGCCGCGGGCGCTCGTGGACCTGTCTCCCGAGGAAGTGCTCGAAGCCGCCCGGCATGGGGCCGGCGCCGGAGAAGACACGCCGCTTCCCGACACCGGCACCGTTGTGGCGGCCATCGAGCGAGGCACGGCCTTCCTGATCGGTTCGCAGAATGCTGACGGCAGCTGGGGAAGCTGGCGCGAGCCCGCGGACGAATTCTGGAGCAACCCCTACAGCCACAAGGCCTGGATCCTCGCGTCCACCGGTCTGGTGGTCATGACGCTGCTCGAACAATCCGGCAACGAGGCGGCGCTCGCCGCCGCCGACAAGGGCCTGGACTACATGCTCGCGCAGCCGACGCCGGCACGCCCGTCGGACTGGGACGTCGACAACACCTGGGGCTACGTCTACGGCCTCGACGCGCTGACGACCGCGCTGGGCGATGCGCGCCTGCACGGCACGCCGCGCGAGGCTCCGATGCGCGCCAAGTGCGCGGAGTACATCGCCAGTCTCGCCGCCTACCAGACACCGACCGGCGGCTGGGGTTACTACGACTTCGAATCGCTGGCCAGGCGTCCGAGCTGGGCGACGAGCTTCGAGACAGCCGCGGCGGTCGTCGCGCTGGCCCGGGCGCGCGACCTCGGCATGGAGCTGCCCGAGGGCATGCTCGATGCGGCCATCGCCGGCCTCGAGCGCGCGCGCATGGCCAACGGAGCCTACGCCTACAGCTTCGACCCCGTGCCGACCTACAGCCTTGAATGGATCGACAACGTGAAGGGTTCGTTGTCGCGCATCCAGGCCGGCAACTACGCGCTGCTGCGTGCCGGCAGCAAGGCCGTCACGCGAGAGGATCTCCTGCGCGGACTCGACCAGCTCTTCGAGCACCATCGCTTCCTCGACATCGCCCGCAAGAAGCCCGTGCCGCACGAGGCCTACTACCTGAACAGCGGATACTTCTATTTTTTCGGGCACTTCTACGCGGCGCGGCTGCTCGACCTGCTCGAGCCGGCCGAACGCGCGCGCTACGCCATGCGTCTCGCGCGCGAGGTCGTGAAGACGCAGGAGAAGGATGGCTCGATGTGGGACTACAACTTCAACACCTACGGGCGCGCCTACGGCACGGCCTTCGGCGTGATGACGCTGAAGGCCACCCTTCCCGAGCGCTGAGCCCCGGCCTCAGCGACCGTCTTCCGGCGCATGCGCCGGGTCGGGCATCGGTGCCGGGGAGGGCGCGGGCGCCGATCCGTCCGGAGCAGGCGCCACGCTGCCGGGCGGGGGCAGCGTCTTCATCTGCGCGCGCGCCTTGTCGATGTTCTTCTGCGCGTCGCCGATGAGATCCTGGATCTCCACGTACTTCTCGTAGGCCGAGGTGACGGCGCGCTTGAGCGTGACGTCCTTGAGCCCCAGCGCCGCGAAGGCATGGTCGAAAGTCAGCGCGGCGACACCGAGCACGACGCCGCCCACGATGGAGACGCCGAGAAAGAAGCCGACGCCGCGCGCCAGGCCGGCCAGGAAGTTGCTCCACATGAGCTTGCGCCGGCTGCTCAGCAGGTCGGTGAGGCCCTGCACGTCGGCCGTCGTGCGCACGACCACCCGCCGGTGAATCTCCTCGATCTGTTCCTCGGTGGAAAGCGCCTTGCCGCCGCCGGGCCGCCGGCCTCCCTGCTGCTTGCGCTCTGCGGATTCGGACGTGTCGGCTCGACGTTTCGACGGATGCTTCATGCGGCCCATCATGCAGGCGCTGTCAGGCAAGCCAAGTGCGCCCGTCGGCGCCCGCCCGGCCGGTGGGTGCTCAGCGCTCGAAGACGAGGGCGCCGTCGAAGACCGTGGCGTCCACCTGGAGCTGGCCGAGCTGCCCCTCGGGCACGGTGAGCGGGTCGTCGGAGAGCACGACGACGTCGGCGCGCCGGCCGACGACGAGACTGCCGAGGCGCTTTTCCTGGAAGGCCGCGTAGGCCGGCCACGCGGTGATCGATGCGAGCGCCTCGGCGCGCGTCATCGCCTGCTCGCGGTGCCAGCCGCCGAAGGGTGCGCCGCTGGCGTCGGTGCGCGTGACCGCGGCGCGGAAGGCGTCCAGCGGATCGGGCTTCTCGACGGGACAGTCGCTGCCCCCGGCGAACCTCGCGCCGGCATCGAGCAGCGAACGCCAGGCATAGGCCAGCTTGACGCGCTCGGGCCCGAGCCGCGCCTCGGCCCAGGGCATGTCCGAGGTCTGGTGCTGGCATTGCATCGAGGCGATGACGCCCAGCTCCGCGAAGCGCGGCACGTCGGCCGGCGCCAGCACCTGCACGTGCTCGATGCGGAAACGGGGCTCTTCGCCGCCCGGCGCGCGCTCGCTCACCGGCACCGCGGCGAAGGCGCGCTCGTAGGTGTCGAGCACGATTTCGTTGCCGCGGTCGCCGATGGCATGCGTGGCGACCTGCCAGCCTTCGCGCAGCGCGCGCTCGCAGGCCGCCTGCAGCAGCGCCGGGTCGGTGCGCAGCAGGCCGGTGTTGCCCGGATCATCGGAGTAGTCGGAGAGCAGCGCCGCACCGCGCGAACCCAGCGCGCCGTCGGCGTAAAGCTTCATGGCGCGGACCGCGAGGAGGCCCTGTCCGGTGAGGTCGTCGGTGGGGACGCCCCGGTCCGTGCGCCAGCAGTCGGCGTCGCTGCCGTCCAGCATGACGTAGGCCCGCAACGGGAAGCGGCCGCGCCGTGCGAGGTCCGCGTACACCTCGACGACGCGCCACGGCACGCCGGCATCGTGCACGGAGGTGATGCCGTGACGATGGAGTTCCGCGATCGCGCGGCGCACGTTCCTCGCGAGGTCGGCCGGATCGGGCTCGGGGAGCTGGCGGTCTACGAGCGCCATCGCGTTGTCGATGAGCACGCCGGTGGGCGCTCCGTGGGCATCGTGCAGGATGCGTCCGCCGGCGGGGGACGGCGTGGAGGCGTCGATGCCCGCTGCGGCAAGCGCGGCGGCGTTGACCAGCAGCGCGTGCCCGTCGATGCGCTGCAGCGCGACGGGATGGTCGGGCAGGGCCGCGGAGAGCCGGTCATGCACGGGAAAGTCCGTCGAGTCCCAGTCGTTCTGGTCCCAGCCGCGGCCGACGATCCAGCTGCCCGGCGGGTGGTTCACGGCGGCGGCGACGGTGCGCGCCACGACCTCCGCCTCGCTGGCGGTGCCGGTCAGGTCCACCTCGCCCAGCGTGCGCGCGAAGCCGGAGAGATGCAGGTGACTGTCCGTGAAGCCGGGGCACACGGTGCGCCCGTTCAGTTCGAGGACCCGGGTGCGCGGGCCGCGCAGCGCCTCGGCCTCCTCGCTGCTGCCGACGAAGACGATGACGCCGTCGCGCGCGGCCAGCGCCTGCGCCACCGGCTGAAGGGGATCGAGCGTGCGCACGACGCCGTGGAGCAGCAGCAGGTCCGCGGGCTCGGGTGGAGGCGACGGCGGTGGCGAGGCGCAGGCCGCCACGAACGCGGTCGTCGCGAGCAGCGCGGTGGCGCGGACCACGCGCGCGACGCTCTGCACGACGACACGAACTTGCGACAGGCGACTCATCGAGCGCATTGTGCCATGGCCTGCCTCGGCGGGAACGGCCATCACAGCAGCGGATCGACCCAGCCGAACAGCCGCTCGGCCATGCGCATGAGCAGCGTCCGGCCGTGCCAGAGCTCCCGCGTGATCTCGTGGGCCTCGAGGAGATCGGACTGGAAGCGCGCCGAAATCATCGCGTGGGCGCCGGGCGAGCGCAGCTCGAGGTCCAGCTCCAGGTTGTAGCGGGCGCTCCATGAGTCGAGGTTGCTCGAGCCGATGAAGCCCCAGCTGTCGTCCACGATCGCGTACTTGGCGTGTTGCAGGGATCCGATCTGCTCGTGGATGCGCACGCCCTCGGCCAGCAGCCTTCCGTAGTGCCGTCGGCCGGCGAACCACACGATCCGGTGGTCTGTCGTCGGCCCGGGAAGGAGCAGGCGCACGTCCACGCCGCGATGCGCGGCGGCGATCAGCCGCCGTCGCAGCAGAAAGCTCGGCACGAAATACGGGCTGGCGATCCACACGCGCCGCGCCGCGTGCCGCACCGCGCGATGAAGTTCGGTCGCCAGCTCGCGTTGCGTGAGCGAGGTGGCCAGCACGCGCAGTTGCTCACCCGATGGCTCCGCCTCGCCCGCGGGAGCCGATCCGCCCGCGGGAGCCGATCCGCCCGCGCCGCCCGCGCCGACTGCGCCAGTTGCGCCCATCGCGCCCGTCGCGCCCGTCGCGCCCGTCGCGCCCGTCACGCCCGTCACGCGAGTCGCGCCGGGCGCACCGGGCGGGTCCGGCGCACGTGCCGCGGCTGCGGCCGACGCCGACGCCGCGGCCGACGCCGACGTGGGAGCAGCGAGGAGAGCGGCCGCCGGCAGGGCGGGCAGGTTCTGGCCTGTCGTGCGGCGCCAGTCGCCTTGAAACACCTCCCGGAACTGGGTCGCGATCGGACCCTCCACGGCGGCCATGAGGTCGCGCCACGGCGGCACGCAGCGCGCGGTCCAGAAGTCGGCGATGCCTGCGCCGCCCGTCCAGGCGATGCGCCCGTCGATGATGCAGTTCTTGCGGTGGTTGCGGCGCAGCAGGCGATGCATTCGCCACCAGCGGCGCAGCCAGCGGTGCACCGGGCCATACACCGCTGCGCGCCCTCCGGCCTCGCGGATGTCCTGGAGATGCTGCGACGTCAGCGAGAAGCTGCCGACGCCATCGACGAGCACCGCCACGCTCACGCCGCGCCGCGCGGCCGCGGCGGCCGACGCGAGGAAGGCGCGCCCTGTCTCGTCGTTGGCCCAGAGGTAGGTGTTCAGCAGGACCTCGTGCTTCGCGGACGCGATCGCCGCGGTGAGGTGCTCGTAGTAGGCATCGCCGCCATCAAGCAGCGACAGCGTGTTGCCCGAGACGGGGGCAAAGCGCCGGCGTCGCACGAGCTTCGGCATGCGCGGGAGGTGGAACGTGCGCGGCAGACGCTTCATGCCGGCCGGCTGTCGTCGGTGGAAGGGAGCAGCGCCAGGTCCACGACGATGGGAAGGTGGTCGGAGGCCTGTCGCGCCAGATCGAGGCGCGCGCTGAAGTGATGCTCGCACTGCAGCGGTCCGCGCACGAACACGCGGTCCAGCGCGCCCACAGGGCCCCATGCCGGAAAGGTGCGCGTCGCGCGCGTGCCGCGGCCGGTCACGCACGCCAGCCCCTCCTGTCCCAGCATGCCGCCCGCCAGCGTGCCCACCCAGTCATTGGTGTCGCCCGCGACGATCAGTCGGCTGTGCCGATCCAGCGCCGTGAGCGCCGGCAGTCCGAGCAGGCGGCGCACCTGCCAGCGGCGCTCGATGCCCGCAAGCCCGAGATGCAGGTTGATGACGTGCAGCGTGAAGCGGTGGCCGCCGGCCTGCACCTCCAGCTCCGTGTACAGCGCGCCGCGCGCCTTCTTCATCGGGAAGGTCAGGTCGAGGTTGCGCTGCGCCACGATGCGGTGCCGGGAGAGCGTGGCGTTGCCGTAGCAGCCGACCTTCAGCCAGACGTTCGGGCCGAAGGCGCGGTGGACGTAGTCGAGCACGTCGCCGAGCAGGTCCACCTGCCGGTCGCCGGCCGAGCGCGGCACGCCGTCGTCCACTTCCTGCAGCAGCACGACGTCCGGGTCGTAGTGCCTGACCACCGCCGCGATGCGCCCCGGTGCGTAGCGGCGATCCACGCCGCCGATGCCCTTGTGGATGTTCCAGGTGAGCAGTCGCATGGCTCTCAGCGCAGCAGCGCGGCCTCGACGACGAGTCCCGGGCCGAAACCCAGCGCCACCGCGGGCAGCGGGCGCCGCAGCGCGCGCAGACGCTGCAGCAGGAAGAGCACCGTGGGCGAGGACATGTTGCCGTGCTCCGCGAGCACGGCGCGCGCGTCGGCCGTCGCCTCGCGCGGAAGCTGCAGCGCCTGCTCCACGGCGCCCAGGATGCGCGGGCCGCCGGGGTGCACGGCCCAGCTCGCGATGTCGGCGCGGCGCAGCGACTGTCCCGCGAGCCAGCCGTCGAGCCACGCGCCGAGGTGCTCCTCGATGAGTTGCGGCACGCGATTCGAGAGCGTCATGCGGAAGCCGTGGTCGCCGATGGTCCAGGTCATCGCGTCCTCGCTGTCGGGCAGCAGCCGGCTGCCGCTCGCGGTCACGTGCATGGCGCCGTCGGTGGTGGCCGCGGTCCGTGCCGCGACGAGCGCCGCCGCGCCGTCCGAGAAGAGCGCGTTGGCGACGAGCTTCTCCGGATCCCAGCCGTAGTGGAAGTGCAGGCTGCAGAGTTCCGCCGCGCAGAGCAGGACGCGCGCGTCGGGGTCCGCGTCGGTGAAGGCGCGCGCGACGCGCAGCCCGGCCAGCGCGCCCTGGCAACCCATGAAGCCGACGTGCGTGCGCTGCACGTCGGCGCGCAGCTCCAGCCCGCGGACGAGCGCGACGTCGAGGCCCGGCGCCGCCGCACCCGTGCACGATACGGTGACGAGATGCGAGATGCCCTGCGGTTCCAGGCCCGCGTCGGCAAGCGCGGCCGCACCGGCGCGGCACGCCAGGGGCCCGGCCTGCGCGTCGTAGGCGGCGAGGCGCTCCGCCGTCGTCGGCACCGCGCCGGGCAGCGGCCTCCCGCCGACGATCTGCTCGGCCCGGACCGCGCGCAGTGGCGCGCCATCCGGCAGCGCAAGCACCGTGTGCCGCTGCTCGACACCCGTGCGCCGGTACAGCGCGGCGAGCAGCCGTTGCTGGTCCTCCGTGTACGGCCAGAGTTCCAGCGCGAGTTCCAGCGCCTGCGCCTGGCTGGCGCGGTGCGCGGGCAGGCTGGTGCCGAGGCCGAGGATCGACAAGCTCATGAATTCACTTCCGAGGGCCAGTCCGCCGCGCGCGCGGAGGTCGCGACACGGCCGGGGCCACGGCCAGGGCCGGGGCCGGGGCCGGGGCCGGGGCCGGGGCCGGGGCCGGGAGCGGCCAGTCCGGCCAGAAGCGGCGTGGCCAGCCCCGGCCGCAGAGCCAGCGCCGCGACGCACGGCGACAGCAGGCGCGGATGGCGCAGCAACCACGCCACCGCGCGGCACGCGCGCTGACGCGATCCGATCGTCGCGAGCCACTGCCGCTCCCACGCCGCGATGAGGCCGTCGTCCCAGGCGCGCACGGCGGCAAGCGCCAGCGGCGTGACGGCGAGCGCCGAGCACAGCGCCCACGCGATGCCCTCGCCGGTGAAGGGTTCGACGTAGCCGCACGCGTCGCCGAGCAGCAGCGCGCCGCGCACACCGCGTCGCGGGGGATGCCGCGTGAGCGGGGGCGTGCCGCGCCAGACGGCGCTCTCCAGCGGCAGGTCGGCAAGCTCAGGCAGGCCCGCCGTGTCGATGAGCCTGCGGGCCAGCGCACCGGCGCCGCGCGCACCGCCGGCCCGGGCCAGCTCGCGCGCGTCGAAGGCCGCGGCGACATCGAGGCGATCATCCTGGAGGCGCACGACGCCGACATAGCCCGCGCTGCCGCAGGCCATGAACACGCTGCCTGCGGGCAGGGCGTCGGGCGCGTCCTCCAGCAGCGTGCCCGCGCCGACACGCGAGCCGGAGGCCACGCGGCCGCCGCCCGTTTCCGATGCGTCGAGGAAGCGGCCGCCGAGTCCGTCGGCGACGAGCACCAGCCGCGCAGACAGCAGCTCGTGCAGCGCGCCCTGCTGAACCGTCACGCGGCGCGGCGCACCGGCCTCCGGCGGCCCCGCGCTGCTGGCCAGCGCCTCGGGCAGGAACTGCGCACCGCGCTGGCAGGCCGCCTCCACGAGGGCGGCATCCAGCACGTCGCGGCCCAGCGCCACGCCGCCGGGCAGCGGCACGCTGGCGCGCCTCCCGTTCACCGCCAGCTGCAGGCGGCTCAGCGGCACGGCGCCCGACGCGCGGGGCAGGTGGCCGAGGCCGGCGCGGGTCAGGGCATCGAGTGCGCGCGGATTGATGCAGCAGCCGCACACCTTGCTGCGTGGGATGCGCTGGCGTTCCAGCAGCAGCACGGAGAGGCCCGCGGTCGCGAGCTGGCAGGCGGCCAGAGCGCCGGCCGGGCCCGCACCGACGACGATCACGTCCCAGGTCCGCGCGGCGGCAGTGCTCAGCGACAGCGTGCCGCCCACGACGTGCTGCGGCGCGGGCCCTGTCGGCAGTTGCCTTTGATGCGTGCCGGGCGGCGCACTCACGCCGGGCTCCAGCTCAGCAGCCAGCGCTGGGGGAAGACGCGGCGCACCTGCGCGCCGTGCAGACCGGCGCGGCGCGCGAGCGCGACGGCCTCGTCGGCCGTGAGGGCGGCGCGCACGGAGGCCGGCGCGTCGGCGTGCACGATGGGTGAGCGCGTGGCGAGCCTCGCCGCGCCGGCAGCCAGGCACCATCCCGCGCGGCTGCGGCGCAGGTCGGTCACGAGCAGCAGCCGGCGACTGGCCACGCGCATCCGGTGCAGCAGCACGACGGCCTGGTTCTCGTCGAGGTGATGCACGAAGAGCGAGCACGTGACGATGTCGGCCACGGGCAGCGCCGGCCCGCCCAGCGCATCGGCCAGAAAGAAGGTCACGTCCGCGCCGGCCGCGGCAGCCGCGCGCGCACCATGGCCGACGGCCAGCGCGCTGCGGTCGCAGGCCCGGATGGTCAGCGGCCAGCCGCGGCGCCGGCTGTCGGCGTGCAGCGCGAGCGCGATGTCGCCGGCGCCGCAGGCCACGTCGAGCAGCGTGAGCGGCCCGGAGCTGCGGGCGACGAGCTGCGCGATCGGTCGGCGCACGATCGCGGCGCTGCGGGCCCAGCGATTGAGGCGAGCCAGTCCGGCGAGCGCGTGCTCGTGCTGCACTGGATCGAGTTCCGGGCTGTCCATCAGCTCGGGCCGGAGGTCGCGCACCGCGAGCGACGCGCCGCGGACGTTCACGGGCCCGCGGACTTCGACGAGGCGCCGGTCAGCTCCTGCAATTGCGCGGCTGCTCTGGTGTAGCCGGGATCGATCGACAGAGCGCGCTGGAACTGCTGCACCGCCTCCTCGTGCCGGTTCTGCCGCCGCAGCAGCAGACCGAGGTTGTAGTGCGCCTGAGCATACGCGGGATCGAGTTCGATCGCGCGGCGCAATGCAAGGACGGCTTCGTCGGGGCGGTCGGCGTGCAGCAGCGCGAGCGCGCGGTTGTTGTGCGTCTGGCTGTCGTCCGGGGCGAGCTGCAGCGCGCGATCGAAGTGCTCCAGCGCTTCGGCCTGCCGGCCCGCGCCGTCGAGCAGCAGCCCGGCGATGCTCCAGGCCTGCGCCTGCTGCGGGTTGAGCGCCAGCGTGCGCTCCAGCGGCGCGAGCGCCTCGCTCGGGCGGTGCGCCTTGATGAGCGCGTCCGAGAGGTTCAGCCAGGCCTCGGCGTAGTCCGGGTCGATCTCCGTGGCGCGGCGGTACTCCGCGATGGCGCGCTCGAAGCGGCCGTCGTGCAGCGCGAAATTGCCGAGCAGGAAATGGCTCTCGGAGTCGCCGTCGCCCAGCGCGGCCAGCGTCTGCTCGGCGAGGCGCTCAGCCTCGTCCAGCTTGCCGGCCCAGCCGAGCGTCTTGGCCAGGTTGCGCAGCGCGAAGCCGCGCGCCTCCGCATCGAGGCGCGACGAGACGCGCGCGCCCGCCGCTGCCAGCGCCTCCGGTCCCCAGTCCGCATCCGGGTGCACGATGCCGTCCGCGACGAGCCGGTCGAAGAGCGCGCGGCCGAGGAGGCCGTAGCCGTCGGCATCGAGGTGGACGTGGTCGAGGAATTGCTCGTGACCCGGGAGGCGGTGGTGCAGCCGGCGCTCGCACTCGTCGTCCACGAGCGCCACGAAATCGTGCGCCGGCGCGCCGTTGGCTGCGGCGACCTCGCGCACGATGTCGCGCATCTCGCCGAGCGGGCGCAGCGGGCAGACGTCCTCGTCGCGGGCCCGCTCGAGGCTGGCGCGTGCGGCCGCGAAATCGCCGGCCGCGTATTGCGCCTCGCCGAGCCGGTACCAGGCCAGGGCGTAGCGCGGGTCTCGCGCGACGGCCGATTGCAGCAGCGCGAGGGCAGCGGGCGGGTCGGTGACGGCCAGCGTGCGCGCGCGGGCGAGCTCGTCGTCCACGAGCGAGGCGTCCGCGGCCGGGAGGCCGGGACTGTGCTCGCTCTTGAAGGGCGCGCAATCGCGCAGCTCCGAGGCCGGCGTGACGTAGAGCAGGCGCGTGCCGGCCGCGCGGCAGAGGTCCGCCATGCGCTGCAGGTTGAAGCGGAAGTGCTCGAGCACCTGGGCGCGCAGCACGTCGTCGCGGTGGTAGAGCGACAGGCCGGCGGGTCGCTCGAGCAGCGTGGTCACCTCGGCGGCGAGCCTGGGGCGCGCGCCACCCGTCGCGCTACCGGCCGCGCCAGCCGTCGCGCCGTCTCTTGCGCCGTCTGTCGGTGCGCCACCGGTCGTGTCCTCAGCCGCGTCGGGTGTCTCGCGGTGCAGCCACTCGCGCGCCAGGCTGAAGATGCGCGTGCGACTCACGCTGCTGCCGAGCGCCAGCAGCAGCGGCGAGGTCTGGCCGAGATCTCCGTAGGTGCGCTGCTCGAGGAATTCGTTGGGCCCGGAGTACACGATGACGAGATCGGGCTGGTACTGAAGGACCTCCTGCAGCACGACGACCTCGCGGTAGCTCGCGTAGCTGATGCCGCCGCAGTTGATGACCTCCCAGGCGTGGCTCGGGTCTGCAGCGGGGAGCAGTTCGCGCAACCACGCGGAGAAGCTCGCCTTGTCGTCGAAGGGGTGGCCGTACACGGTGGAGCCGCCCAGCGTCACGATGCGGAAGGTGCCCGCCGGCTTGTCGCGCGGAAAGGACTGGGCGTTGAAGACCTTGAGCTTGCCGGGCGCATTCACCATGACGACGCGTCCGTCGGCGTCCGTCGTCTCGACGAAGAGCGGCAGGTGACCGGCGAAGCCCACGTAGGGGTCGCTGTCCGCGGCGAGCGGCTGCACGCCGAGCAGCGCGAGCAGGCCTTCGAGCAGCACGAGGACGGCCGCGGTGGCGAGCAACTGGAACAGCGCCTTGCGCCAGCGTGGCGGCCTTCGCCGCGCCGCCTGTCGTGGCGGCGGCTCGGGCGGTGGCTGGGGCTCTCTGCGGCGTGACATCGGTGATTCGAGTGCGTGGAAGGGCGGGGCGGATGGCGCCGCTCAGCCCGGTGGCATGAGCTCCGCGGCGTCGGGGTGTGCGGCGAGCGCTTCGATCACGAAGGCGACGTGCTCGGCCAGACCCACGCCGAGCAGCGCGCAGCCCAGCTCGATCTCGCTGCGCTCGACCTTGGCCGCGAAGCCCTTGTCCTTCAGCTTCTTGAGCACGGAGCGGCTCTCCAGCGTGGACAGCCCGCCGGGACGGACGCGCGCGCAGGCGCCGATGAAACCCGTCAGCTCGTCGCAGGCAAGCAGCGCCTTGTCGAGCGGCGCGTCGTGGGTCACGCCCCAGCGGCTGTAGTGCGCCGAGATGGCGTGGGCGAGTTGCGGCTCCTCGCGCTGTTCCAGCCACGCGACGATGCGCGCGGGGTGCTCGTCGGGCCAGCGGTCGTAATCGGCGTCGTGCAGCAGTCCGGCGAGGCCCCAGTGCGGCGCGGCGTCCGGGCCGGGGCCGTAGCGCGTGGCGGCCGCGGCCAGCACGACCTCGACGGCGCGCGCGTGGCGCCGCAGCGCGTCGGACGGCGTCCATTCGCAGAGCAGGTCCCAGGCTTCGTCGCGCGTGAGGCTCATCCCCAGAGGATGCCAGCGGCGACGGCCACTGTCGAACACGGGCCCGCGACCGGGCGGGCGTCGTCAGGCTGTCGCGGCGGGCGGCGCGGGCGGTGTCTGTCCGCGCGGGTCCGTGGCTTCCGGCGCGCCGTTCCTGCGGGCGGCCGGCGTCGCGTCCGCCGGATGCAGCGCGTCGCTGATCACGGCGAGGCCGCGGTAGAGCAGGTTGCGCACGGCGCCCTCGCTGCGCTGCAGGCGCTGCGCGATCTCCGCGTGCGACAGGCCCTGCACGCGCGACAGCATGATGACCTGCTGCGTCGCGTCGGGCAGGCCCGCGAAGGCGGCCTCGGCGGTGGCGAGATCCTCGCGCGCGATCGCGTCGCGGCTCGGTGTCTGGAACAGCGCGGGCGGCGGTGTCGGCGTGCCCTCGTCGATCTCGCGCCCGGCGTCGCGCTTGTCCGCGGTGTAGTAGCGGTAGCGGTCGATGATCTTGCGCTCGGCCGTGCGGAACAACCACTGCCGGAAGCCCTCGTCGCTCTGGTGCTCGAAGCGGTCGACGTGCTCGATGACCTCGCGGCACACGGACTGCACGAGGTCGCTCACGGATTCCTTGCGGCTCACCAGACGGTCCGCGCGATGGCGGACGTAGGCGCGCAGGGCGGGCAGGTGCTCCTGCAGCATCCCGTCGAGATCCACGGGAGGACGCGCTTCGTCGGGTTGGCTGGCCGGGTCCTGCAACGAAACGGAATCCGCGGACACTCGAAGCCCGGAGAGGACTTCCCCCGGGCACCACGCGCGCACGGCGGGCGGGCTGAGTCTATCCGCCAATGGCTGCGTGGCTACGAGTGTGGGAGACGTCGGGTCCCCCCGAACGCCGCGCCGGTGGACCGGCGGGGCGGCGCGGTCGCGTCGGCGACGACGGCTCTCGCCGCGCGGCGGGGCGCCGCTGAGACGCCGTGTGACGGCGGCGAACGGATTGCGGTGTATCGTGCGAGGCCGCGAGCATGAGTGCACCCACACACTCCGACGACGGCCGGCACGACGGCGGCAGCGGCAGCGGCAGCGCCAGCGCCAGTGACGGCGACGGCGGCAGCGACGGCGGCAGCGGTGGCTTGCGCGACCCGCGCGATGACGATGCGGAGGGCGCGCCGCTCTCGCCCGTCGCCAGCCTGCTGGCCGAGGCGCTGGAGCTCGCGGAGCGCGATGGCGTGGTTGCCATCGAGGCCGCGTGCGACCGCCATCCGGAGCACGCCGACGAATTGCGCCGGCGCTTTGCCGCCCTGGCCGAACTCGGACTCGTGCAGAATCCGCGGATGTTCGGCCACTACCGCGTGCTGCGGACGCTCGGACAGGGCGGCATGGGCATCGTGTATCTGGCGCGCGACGAGCGGCTGCAGCGCCTCGTCGCGCTCAAGGCGTTGCCGTCGCGGCTCTCGGACAACGCGCGCGCGCTGACCCGCTTCCAGCGCGAGATCAAGGCTGTCGCACAGCTGCGGCACCCCGGCATCGTGCCCATCTACACGATGGACAGCGAGGCCGGCGTGCCCTTCTTCACGATGGAGCACATCGAGGGGCGAACGCTGGCGGACATCGTCTCCGGCGTCTGCGCGCTCGGCCTGTCGCCCGATCGGCTGACGGCGCAGCACCTGGCGCCGGAGAGCGCGTCGCATTCCTGGGTGGAGGCCGTGTGCCGCGCGGCGCTCGACGTCGCGGAGGCGCTGCAGCACGCGCACGAGCACGGCATCGTGCACCGCGACGTGAAGCCCAGCAACATCCTCGTGCGGCCCGATGGCCGCGCGCTGCTCTTCGACTTCGGGCTCGCGCGCAGCGAGGATGAAGCGGGCCTCACGCTCACCGGAGACTTCGCGGGCACGCCTTACTACGTCTCACCCGAGCAGGTGAGCGCACGCGGCGGCACGCCCGACGGCCGCACCGACCTCTATTCGCTGGGCGTCTCGCTCTATGAGCTGCTCACGCTGCGGCGGCCCTTCGACGGCGAGTCGGCCAGCCTGGTGTTCCGGCAGATCGAGAGCCGCGAACCGGACCTGCTGCGCCGCGCCAATCCCTCCGTGCCGCGCGACCTGCAGACCATCTGCCTCACGGCGCTGGAGAAGGACCCGGCCCGCCGCTACCAGAGCGCGGCCGACATGGCGGCCGACCTGCGTGCGCTGCTGGAATTCCGGCCCGTGCGCGCGCGACCGGTGGGGCGCCTGCTGCGCGCGGGCAGGCTCGTGCGCCGCCACCCGGCGCGGTCCACGGCGGTCTTCCTGGCGGCGCTGCTGGTGGTGGGCACGCCCGTCGGCCTTGCGCTGGCCAACCTGGCGATCCTCGACGAGCGCAACCACGCGCTGGCCGAAGCGGAGCGGGCCAACAAGGAGGCGGAGAAGGCGCAGGCCGCGCTGGTGAAGTCGATCAACCGCAAGGCGAAGGCCGACCGCACGCTGGAGTTCCTGGTGTCGGTGCTCACGTCCGTGGATCCACTGCGCGACGACCGCAACCTGCCGATGGTGGACGTCCTGCGGCGCGCGGCCGAAGAGCTGGGCCCGGCGCTCATGAGCGAGCCGTACATGGAGAGCATGGTGCGTCAGAACATCGGGCTCACCTTCAAGAACCTCGGCCTTTACGCGGAGGCCGAGGCGCAGTTCCGGCGTGCGATCGAGGTGGCCGAGCCGGCCGATGTCCCCGACCGGGACTACCTCACCGCGCTCGCACTGAACAACCTCGCCATCGTGCTGGCGCGCACCGACCGGCTGCCCGAAGCGCAGGCCACGATGCTGCAGGCGCTGCAATGGGGCGCCCGCGTGCCGTCGCTGGGGGCTTCACGCGACACGCAGTTCCTGTCCAATGCAGCCTTCATCCGCATGCTGGACGGCGACAGGGGCGCGGCGCGCGTCGGCTACGAGGACGTGCTGCGGCGCAATCGCGAGCTGTATCCCGAAGATCACCCGCGGGTCATCGAGGCGCTGCTGAACGTGGCGGCCAACACGTCGGATCCCGCCGAGGCCGAGGTGCTCAACCGACAGGCGCTGGCGCTTCAGGAACGCAGTCTCGCACCGGACGATCCGCAGCTCGCGCTGACCTTCGGCAACCTGGCCATCGGGCGCTTTCTGCAGGGCGATGCCGTGGAGGCCGAAGTGCTCGAGCAGCGCGCGCTGTCCATCCTGCGCAGCCGGCTCGGTGACACGCACGTGGAGGTGCTCAATGCGCAGGTCGTGCTCGGCATCGTGCGCGGCCACCTCGGTCGCCACGCCGAGGCCGCCGCACTCATCGAGTCGGCGCTGGCGGGATATCACAGCGTGTATCCGGCGGGCCACTCGCGCGTGGTGACCGCCATGCGGCAGCTCGCGGAGGAGTGGCAGGCGCTGGGCCGCGACGCGGACAGCATCCTGCTGCTGCGCGATGCCCTGGCGATGCAGCTTCAGGTGAACGCCGCCGACGATCAGGCGCTGCAGGCCTGCCGCAGCGAGTTGCGGGCGGTGCTGCTCAGGCTGGGGCGCGCCGAGGAAGCCGCCGAGTTATCGCCCCCGGGCTCCTGAGCGCGCGTCGCGACGCGAGGCCGGGCCCGCGGTGGCTCAGCCCTTCGGAGCGGCCCGCACGTATTCGTCGAGGCGGGTCTTCAGGTCCTTCTTCAGCGCCTCGTCGGAGGTGAGGTCCATCGCCTGCCGCTGCGTGGCGATGGCCTGCTCCACGGCGCCGTCGAGGAACTGCAGGCGCGCCAGCGTGTCGAGCACGGACGGATCCTTGTGTTCCGAGAGCGCGTCCGCGCGCGCCACGGCCATGCGGGCCAGCTCGAGGTCACGCTCGGCCATCGGCGTCTCGACGTCGGGATCCACGATCGACCACGCGAAGAGATTGAGCGGCTCGGCCTGATCCTTGAGCGTGCCGGCGACCGCGGCGCGGCCGAAGTCCGGCGCAACGGTCTTGTCGTCCAGCTTCAGCAGGGCCTGGTAGCCGTAGATGACGAAGACGCCGTTGCGGGCGGCGTCGAGCTCGGCGACTTTCACGCTCGTCTCCGCGAAAGTCGCCCAGTCCTGCGCTTTCTCCGCGGCCTTCATCGAGGTGATGAGCGCGTTGTACGCCGCCTCGCGTTCGAGGCGCTCCTTGCTGAAGTTCACCGCATCGAAGCCGGGCACGAGCTTGCCGAGTTCCTCGGTGAGCCCGTTCATCGGGTGGCCGATCCACGCGATCTTTCCCTCACCGTCCACGATCATGACGGTGGGGATTCCGTTGCGACCGGCGGCGGTCATGAAGGCATTCGCGGTCCGGCCGCCGCGATCCTCGGCGATGCCGTAGCCCATCGCGGCGCCCTTCTGCTTCACGAAGTCGGCCGTCGGCACCATGCCCGGCCGCGGCCAGATGGCCACGCCGATCACGTGCACGCCCTTGCCTTCGAGCGACTGGCTCAGCGCGTTGATGTGCGGAATGCTCTCGCGGCACGGCCCGCACCACGTCGCCCAGAAGTCCAGCACGTAGACCTGGCCCGGCCCCCATGCAGGCACTTCCTTGCCCTGCACCCAGGTCACGTCGACGAGCGGCGGGGCGACGGAGCCCACCGCCAGCGTGCCGTCGCCGACCGGGGCGCCGACCGCCAGGGCCGCGGCGGCAGCCGTCGGGGACATGAGCATGCCGCTGGCCAGCAAGGCGGCTCCGACGAGGCAAGGGCCTGCCGCAACGACGGCGGAGCGGAGGGCACCGCGGGCGCACCGCGGAGCGAGGGCAAGGGTCAGGTCATGCATCCGCGACGTCATCTCGTGGTCCTCGTGTCAGGGGCGGGCATGATAGCCGCCTGGCGTCCCCGGACGGCAGCGCGCGCCTGGCGCGGGACGCCGCTGGCAAGCGGGGGCGACTCGCGGCACGCTGGAGAGTCATGGACAAGGGCACTTTTCATCCCGCCGTGGCGCGCTGGTTCGCGGAGACGCTCGGCGAGCCGACGGCCCCGCAGCGGCTGGGCTGGAAGCACATTGCGGCCGGCGAGCACACGCTCATCGCGGCGCCGACCGGCACCGGCAAGACGCTGGCGGCCTTCCTCCAGGCGCTTGACGGGCTGCTGCGCCAGGGGACGGCGCTGCCCGATGCCACGTCCGTGCTCTACATCTCGCCGCTGCGGGCGCTCTCCAACGACGTGCGCCTCAACCTGCTGGCCCCGCTGGAGGCGATCCGCGCACTCGACCCGTCGCTGCCCGACGTGCGCGTGCTGGTGCGCACCGGCGACACCTCGGCTTCCGAGCGCGCGAAGATGACCCGCAAGGCGCCGCACGTGCTGGTCACCACGCCGGAGTCGCTCTTCATCCTGCTCACGAGCGACGGCGGGCGGCGCATGCTCTCCACGGTGCGCACGGTGATCGTGGACGAGATCCACGCGCTGGCGCGGGACAAGCGCGGCAGCCACCTGGCGCTCTCGCTCGAACGCCTCTCGGCGCTGGTGGAAGACGACGTCGCGCGGCTCGCGCCCTCCATCGCACCGTCGCCGCGTGAACGCCTGCAGCGCATCGGCCTGTCGGCCACGCAGAAACCGCTCGAGGTCGTCGCGAAGCTGCTGGTTGGCGCGGGGCGCGAGTGCGCGCTCGTGGATGCGGGCCACCTGCGGCGCCTCGACCTGGACGTGCTGCTGCCGCAGAGTCCGCTGTCCGCGGTCTGCAGCCACGAGCAATGGGGCGAGATCTACGCCACGATGGCCGAGCTCGTGCGCACGCACCGCACGACGCTCATCTTCGTGAACACGCGCAAGCTCGCGGAGCGTCTCGCGGCGCGACTCACCGAGCAGCTGGGCCCCGACAAGGTCGCGTGCCATCACGGCTCGCTCTCGCGCGAGACGCGCCAGGATGCCGAGCAGCGCCTCAAGGCCGGCAAGCTGTCGGCGCTCGTCGCGACGGCCTCGCTCGAGCTCGGCATCGACATCGGTGACGTGGATCTCGTGCTGCAGGTGTCGGCCAGTCGCGCGATCGCGACGCTGCTGCAGCGCGTCGGGCGCGCGGGGCACGGCGTCGCGCGCGTTCCGAAGGGCCGGATCTTCCCGCTCACGCTGGACGAGGCCGTCGAGGCCCTCGCGCTGCTCGCCTCGCTGCGTCAGGGCCTGCTGGACCGCACGCCGGAGCCGCCCGCCGCGCTGGACATCCTCGCGCAGCAGGTCGTCGCCGCGTGCGTGCCGCAGGGCTGGGAGGAGGACGCGCTCTACGCCTGCCTCTCGCGCGCCTGGCCATACCGGGCGCTGACCCGCGCGGACTTCGACGCGGTCGTGGCGCTGCACACCGAAGGGCGCTGGGCGCTGCTGCACCGCGACGGCGTGAACGGACGGCTGCTGGCCAGCAAGCGCGCGCGCATGCCGGCGCTCACCTCGGGCGGGGCCATCCCCGACAACGCGGATTACTCCGTCGTGCTCGAGCCGGAGGGCACTTTCGTCGGCACGCTCAACGAGGACTTCGCCATCGAGTCCAACGTGCGCGACATCTTCCAGCTCGGCAACACGAGCTGGCAGATCGTGAAGGTCGAGCCGGGCATCGTGCGCGTCGTGGATGCCGCCGGGCAGCCGCCGACGCTCCCGTTCTGGCTGGGCGAGGCGCCCTCGCGCACGGCGGAACTCTCCGAGCAGATCGGCCTGCTGCGCGAGGGCTGCGCGCGCGCGATGGGCTGGCACGAGCGCTGGGCCGACGCGGCCGACGCGAGCGCTGCAAGCGCTGCGAGCGCCGCGGGTGTCGCGGGTGTCGCGCGGACGCGGCGTGCGCTCGATGTGGCGGCCGGCGCGCGCTGGCTCGCGGAGCAGGCCGCGGTGGAGGGCAGCGGGCCGGTGGACAGCGCGGTGACCGAGCAGGTCGCGGCGCACCTCGCGGCGGGCGTCACCGCGCTCGGCGCGCCGCCGACGCAGCGGCGGATCGTCGCCGAGCGCTTCTTCGACGAGACCGGCGGCCAGCAGCTCGTGCTCCACAGCCCCTTCGGCGGTCGCATCAACCGCGCCTTCGGTCTCGCGCTTCGCAAGCGCTTCTGCCGCGGCTTCGGCTTCGAGCTGCAGGCCGCCGCGAACGAGGAAGCCATCCTCATCTCGCTCGGGCCGCACCACAGCTTCCCGCTGGCGGACGTGTTCCGCTTCCTGCACCCGGCCAGCGCGCAGCCGCTGCTCGTGCAGGCGCTGCTGGCCGCGCCGATGTTCACGACGCGCTGGCGCTGGAACGTCGCGCGCTCGCTGCAGCTGCCCCGGTTGCGCGACGGACGCAAGGTGCCCGCCGCACTGCAGCGCATGCGCGCCGAGGACCTGCTCGTCGCGGCGTTCCCGCAGGCGGTCGCGTGCGGCGAGACACTGCCGCCCGGCGACCTGCCCGTGCCGATGGAGCACCCGCTCGTGCGCCAGACCATCGAGGACTGCCTGCACGAGGCGATGGACGTGGATGGCCTGCTCGCGCTGCTCGGCGGGGTGACGAGCGGCCGCATCGAGGCGCTCGCGATCGACACGCCCCAGCCGTCGGCCTTCGCGGCGGGCGTGCTCGCCGCGCAGCCGTGGGCCTTCCTCGACGATGCGCCGCTCGAGGAGCGCCGCACGCAGGCCGTCATGCGCCGCGGCAGCATCGACGCGCGTGACGCCGACGCCATCGGCGCGCTGGACCCCGCCGCGATCGCCGCCGTCCGCGAGCAGGCCTGGCCCGACCCGAACTCGGCAGAGGAAGTGCACGAAGCCCTGCTGTGGATGGGCTTCCTGCGCGACGACGAGGCGCTCGCGCACGGCTGGAGCACCTGGTTGCTGGACCTCGCCACCGCGCGCCGCGTGGTGCGCGCCGACGCGCCTGCCCTCCCGCCGACGGCCGCGGCGTCGCACCTCGGCACGCGTGCTCCCGCCGACTCGTGTCCAGTAGAGGCAGTGCCTGCACAGAACACGAGTGGCCCGGCCGCACCCCGCGAGAGCGCGGGCGGTGCCGGCGCCGCGGCGCCGGGGCGCGCCGAACGAGGCCACGCGTCGGGCCATGCGCCAGGCCTCGCGTCGGGCCACGCGTCGGGTTACGGGGGGGCGCGCTGGTTCGCTGCGGAGGCGCCGCGCGCGGGCAAGGCGGTCCTCGCGGGGCGGCTCGAGGCGCTGGGGCCCGTCGACGCGGAGGACCCGCTGCTCGTGGAGTTCGCGGAGGACATCGGGCAGCTCGAAGCCGACGGCGTCGTGCTGCGCACCCGCATCGACGGCCGGCCGCACTGGTGCAACCGGCGCCTGCTCGCGCGCATCCATCGCGCCACGATCGACACGCTGCGCGCGGAGATCGAGCCCGTGTCCGCGGCGGATTTCCTGCGCTTCCTCGCGCGCTGGCAGCATGTCGCGCCGGGGCACCAGCTGCAGGGACCGCGCGGCGTGCTCGAGGTCGTCGCGCAGTTGTCGGGCTTCGAGGTGCCCGCCGCGCTGTGGGACAGCCAGGTGCTGCCCGCGCGCATCGCCGGCTATCAGCGCGGCTGGCTCGACGAACTCATGCTCAGCGGCGAGGTCGCGTGGGGGCGGTTGTGGGGTGCGGGTACCGGCGCGATCCGCGCGACGCCCATCGCGCTCTTCCTGCGCGAGGACCTGCCGCGCTGGAGCGAGCTGACCACGCCCGGCGACGCGTGGAATTGCAAGGGCAGCGCGGCCGCCGTGCAGCAGCTGCTCGCGACGCGCGGCGCGTGCTTCCAGCAGGAACTCGTGCGCGCGGGCAACCTGCTGCCGGCGCAGGTCGAACAGGGCCTCGCCGACCTGGTGGGCCTCGGCCTCGCGACCTGCGACACCTTTGGCGGACTGCGCAGCCTGTGGTCGCCGCGCACGGGGCGGCACGCGGCGCTGCATGCACCTCGCCATGTGCATGGCCACGTGCACGGCCACGACGCGCCGCGTTCCGTGCGCCGTCCGCCCGCCGCCACCGGCCGCTGGAGCCTGTTCCGTCCGGCGGTCATGGCCATGCCCGCCAGCGCACCCGGCGCGGCGCAGCGTGCATCGCGCGACGCGGAAGCCACCGGCGATGCGGACAGCGCCGAGTTCCTCGCGCGGCAACTGCTGGCGCGCACCGGTGTCGTCTTCAAGCGGGCGATCACGCGCGAGCGCATGCCGCTCAAGTGGTATGAGATCCTGAAAGTATTCCGGCGCATGGAGGCGCGCGGCGAGCTGCGCGGCGGGCGCTTCGTGGCGGGCTTCTCCGGCGAGCAATACGCGCTGCCCGGCGCCGTCGAACAGCTGCGCGCGCTCCGGCGGGCCGGCCGCGCCGCGGACGCTGCGGGCGCCGCGGACGCCCCGGGCGCCCCGGGCGCCACCGACGAGCCGATCACCGTGAGCGCTGCCGATCCGCTCAACTTCACGGGCATCCTCACGCCGGACGAGCGCGTCGCGAGCAGCCGGCGCACGACGGTGCGCGTCGCGTGAGCGAGCGGCCTGCCGAGCGCATCGCGAGCGACCGCCGCGTCTTCCTCGGCTGGGACGGGCCGCTGCTCCCGCGCGCGGCGGACTGGTTGCTGGATCGTTTCGGCGCGGACCTCGCCGAGGTTGTCGTCGCGCTGCCGGGCAGCCGCGCGACGCGCCGGCTCGAAGCCCTGCTCGTGGCGCGCGCGGCGGAGCGCGGGCTGGTGGAGCTGACGCCGCCGCGCGTCATCACGGTGGGCCATCTCGGCGACGAGCTGCTGCTGCCGCTTCGACCTGTCGCGGGACGGCTGCTGCGCACGCTGCTCTGGTGCGATGCGCTGGCGGCGCTGACGCCGGAGGCGCTGGGCGCGCTGTTCCGCGAGCCGCCGGCAAGCAGCGACCGCAGCGCGTGGCTTGCCTATGCCGAGGACCTCCGCAACGTGCACGCGACACTGGCCGCGGAGGGGCGCGATGTCGCGGAGGTCGGCCGCGCGCTGCCGGGCGTGTTCGGTGCGGCGCGCGACGAGCCGTCGGCGCTCGCGGAGATCGAGCGCTGGCGCGTGCTGGCCGGCGTGCAGTCGGACTATCGCGCGCGGCTCGTGGCCGCGGGCCGCAGCGATCCGCACGAAGGGCGCTGGACTTCCCTCGTGGCTGCAGCCTTCGTGCCGGCGTTTGCGGCGTCAGCGCCCGCACGGGCGTCGGCGGCTGCGTCGGTACCCGCGGCTGCGCCGGCGTCGGGGCATGTCGTGCTCGTGGGTGTCGCGGAGTTCAATGCGTTCACGCGCGAGCTGCTCCTGGCTCTCGGGTCGCGGGTGACGGCACTCGTCGGTGCGCCGGCTTCGGAGCGCGCCGCCTTCGATGCCTTCGGCGCCGCGGACACGGCCGCGTGGTGTGCGCGTCCGTTGCCGCTGCTGCGCGCGGCGTGGCACGTCGTCGAAACTCCCGACGACCAGGCGGCGCGCGCGGTGACCGTGCTCGACGCGTGGGTGGCGGAGGATGCCGCGCACGCCGCGGAGGACGCCGCGGAGGACGCCGCGCGGGCCGCCGCGGACGCCCGCGTCCCCGACGTGCTGTGCGGCGTGCCCGATGAATCGGTCACGCCCTTCCTCGAGCGGCGGCTCGCGCAGCGCGGCGTGGTCGCGCGGCCCGGCACCGCGGGACCTTTCCGCGAGAGCCCCGTGGGCACGCTGCTTGCCGGCCTGTCCGACCTGCTGGCCACGGGCAGCTTTTCCGCGCTGGCGGCGCTCGCGCGGCATCCGGCGGCTCACGCGGCGCTTGGCCGGCAGGCGGCGCTGGCGGGTCGCGATCCGCTTGCCTTGCTCGATGCCGCGCACGAGGAGCACCTGCCCGGTCGCGTCTGCGGGGCCGGCGCACCGCGCACGGACTGGCCGACGCTTGCTCCGGTGCTGACCGCGGTGCATGCCCTGCTGGGCGAGCTGCTGGTCGGCAAGCCGCGCACCTGGAGTGCGTGGGCCACGCCGATCGTGGAGGCGCTGTCCGCGCTCTTCGGCGACGGGACGCTGCTGCCCGAGGCGCCGGAGAGTCACGCGACGCACGCCTCGTTGAGCGTGCTCGCCGACGCGCTCGAGGAGCTGGCCGCGCTGCCTGCGCGCCCACCCGTCGAGGCTCGCGAGGCGCTCGCGCTGCTGCTGCGCGCGTGCGCCGGCGCCGAGGTCCCGCCGCGTGCCGACAGCGACGCGGTGGACCTGCTCGGCTGGCTGGAGCTCCCGCTCGATGAAGCACCGGACCTGATCCTCACCGGCTTCAATGCGGGCTCGCTGCCCGCGCCGCCGGCGTCCGCGCGCTGGTTGCCCGAAGCGCTGCGCGTCGCGCTCTCCGTTCCCGGCGAACGCGAGCGGCTGGCCCGCGATGCCTGCCTGCTGGAGCACGTGCTGCATTCCCGGGCGCGCGTGGCCCTCGTGTCCGGCCGTGTCGGCAGCGAGCACGATCCGCTGCTGCCCAGCCCGCTGTCCTTCCAGGTTCCCGACGCCGATGTCGCCGCGCGCGTGCGGCTGTGGTTGCCGGCGCGCGCCGCCGCGTCGACCGCGACGCCATCGGGCGTCCCGGCCGCGCGCCCGCTTCCGCGCCTGGGCGTGACGCCGACGACACGCGGCATCAGCGTCACCGGATTCCGTGCCTACATGCAGTCGCCGTATGCCTTTTATCTGGAGCACGTGCTGCGATTGCGGCGCGCCGAGGACGAGGCGCACGAACTGGACCCGCTGGGCTTCGGCAACCTGGCGCACGACGCGCTGCAGGCCTTCGGCAAGGGAGCCGCATGCCACAGCGAGGACGAGGACGTGGTGCGCGCGGCGCTGGAGGCGGCTCTGGACAGCGAGGCGCAGGCACGCTTCGGCCCGCAGCCGCTGCCCGCAGTCGTCGTGCAGGTGGAGCAGTTGCGCCACCGCCTGCACGGCTTTGCGCGCTGGCAGGCGGACTCCACGCGCGCCGGCTGGCGTATCGCCGCGGCGGAGTGGGCGCCGCCGGTGGCTGCGACGCTTTCGGTCGGCGAGCAGACCGTGGAGCTGCGCGGCCGCATCGATCGCATCGACGTGCACGCCGACGGGCGGCGCTGGCGCGTGCTGGACTACAAGACCGGCGATTCGGTTCCCGATCCGGGCAAAGCGCATCGCAAGCGGGACGGCACGTGGCTCGACCTGCAGCTTCCGCTCTATGCCCTGCTCGTGAAGCCGTTCGCCGAGGCGCACGCGCTCGTCGAGTCGCCGGCGCTCGGCTACATCGCACTGTCGCGCGAGGACGATGACGAGCGCGCGAAGCTCGTGACGTGGAGCGAGGCGGACCTGGAGGAGGCGCACGACAAGGCGCGCGAAATCGCCGGGAAGATCCTCGCCGGCGACTTCTTCGTGGAACCCGAGGGCTCGCTGGGCGACCTGGTTCTCGATGCGATTGCCGGCAAGGGCCTGCTCGAATCGGCGGAGGATGCCGAGCGCGCGGCGGACGTGCTCGCCGGCGAGTCGGGCGAGGGAGGCGGCGAGTGATGAGCGCCGACTCCGCGACAAACGTGCCGGCAGCGCCCGCCTCGCCGCGCGTCATCCTCGCCTCCGCGGGCTCCGGCAAGACCTGGCAGCTCAGTCGCGCCTACCTCGCGCTGCTCGAAGCCGGGCAGCCGACGTCGTCGCTGCTCGCGACGACCTTCACGCGCAAGGCCGCCGGAGAGATCCTGCAGCGCGTGCTCGAACACCTGCTGGAGGACGCGGAGCCTGCACTGCTCGGGAGCTTCGCACGCGACCTGTCGCACGGCCGCGTGCAGACGCTGGATGCCTTCTTCGTGCGCCTCGCGACGCGCTTCGCGCAGGAGCTCGGCCTGCCGCCCGGATTCCGGCTCGGCACCGAGCCGGAGCTGGCGGCGTTGCGCGCGCAGGCCGTGTCGCGTGCGCTGGAAGACGCGGCCCCGCGCGAGCTGGCGTCGCTGCTGCGCCAGGTGCAGAGCGACGGCGCCGGCCGCCGCGTGCACGAGACACTGCTGGACGTCGTGGAGGAAGGGCACGAGCTCATGCTCGACAGCGCCGCCGAGGCCTGGGCGCCGCTGAAGGCGCTGCCGCGCCTCGACGCGGCGACGCTGGAAGCGGCCCTGAGCCGCTTCGAGCATGCCGATGTCCCGGTGTCGGGAACGGGCAGCAAGGCGAAGCCGAACGGTCACTGGGTCAAGGCGCAGGCGGCGGTGTGCGCGGCCGTCTTCGAGGAACGCTGGGAAGGGATGCTGACGAAGGGCCTCGGTCACGCTCTGCTCGCCGGCGAGCTCTACCAGAGGCACGACTTCCCCGCGGAACTGCGCGCAGCGCTCGAGCCGCTCGTGGAGCATGCGCGCGGCGTGCTGCTCGCAGGACTCATGGCGGCCGGCCGCGCCTTCCGTGCGCTGCTCGAGCGCTACGACGCGGCGCTCGGTGCGTGCCAGCGCAGCAGTGGTTGCTACGGATTCGCGGACGTGACGCGCCTGCTGCGCGGCGGCATCGCGCTGGACGGCGCGGCCACCGCCCTGCGCGACGAGGGCCGCCTGTCGCATCTGCTGCTGGACGAGTTCCAGGACACGTCGGTCGCGCAGTGGCGCGTGCTGCAGCCGCTCGTGGAGAGTTGCCTCGCCGCGCGCGACGGCAGCCGCTCGCTCTTCTGCGTGGGCGACGTCAAGCAGTCCATCTACGGCTGGCGCAACGGCGAGCCGGAGCTGCTGCTCGCGTTGTCGAAGCGTCCCGGCATCAAGCCCGAAGAGCTGGACGTGAGCCGGCGCTCGGCGCAGGTCGTGCTGGATGTGGTGAACCGCGTCTTCACGGGCCTGCCGGCGCGGGGCGTCTTCGGCGTGAACGACGAGACGTACCGGGCGGCGCTCGTGACGGCGGCCACGCACTGGACGGCGCTCTTCCGGGCCCACGTCGCGCACGACCAGGAGCTGGCCGGCTGCGCCAGCCTGCGCGAAGTGAGCCTGCCGGACGATGCGGACGGGGACTCCGAGTCACGCCGCCGCGCGGTGCTCGACGCGGCGTGCGCGCACGTCGCGAAACTGGTCGCGCGGGCGCCGGGCGCGCGCATCGGCATCCTCGTGCGCAGCCGCAAGGCCATCGCGCCGCTCATCCTCGGACTGCGCGAGCGGGGCGTGGCGGCCTGCGGCGAGGGCGGCAACCAGCTCACGGACTCCGCGGCGGTGCTGGCCGCGCTGTCGCTGTTCGCGCTCGTCGATCATCCGGGCGACACGGCAGCGGCCTTTCATGTCGCGACCTCGCCGCTGGCGCCGGCGCTCGGCATCACGCCCGAGCAGGCCTGCGAACCCGCGCTGGCATCCCGCGGCGGCCGCGAGGCACGGCCCGCCGCGCTGCCGCTGCTGCAGGCCGCGACGGCGCTGCGCGTCCGACTGCAGCGCGACGGCTTCGGCGCGCTGCTGACGGAGTGGTCCGCGCTCGTCGCCGCCGCGCCGACCTGCTCGGCGTGGGATCGCGCGCGCTTCGCGCAGCTCGCGGATCTCGGCTTCGCGCACGACGGCCGCGCCGGTCTGCGCGTGGACGACTTCGTGGCGACGGTGCGCGAGCAGCGCGTGGAGGACCCGGGCGGCGCGTCGGTGCGCGTGCTCACGGTGCACGGCGCCAAGGGCCTGGAGTACGACGCCGTCGTGCTCCCGGACCTCGACTACGGCCTTCCGCGTCCGTCGGGCAGCGGATCACGCTTTCTCTCCAGCCGGCGCGGGCCCGACGGCGCCGAGATCGCGGCCGGCCCCGTGACCGCCATTCTGCCGCGCACGAAGAAGGAACTGCGCGTGCTCGACCCGCGCCTCGCGGAGCTGGACGGCCTCGCCTATCGCCGCGCGATGGAGGAGCAGCTCTCGGTGCTCTACGTGGCGCTGACCCGCGCGAAAGTGCGCCTCGACCTCTTCATCGAAGCGCGGCGCGAGGGCTCGGGCCAGCGCAGCTGCCGCTTCGGCGAGCTGCTGCGCGACTGCCTCGTGGATCCGGCGTCTGCGTCGGGCGCTGCAACGGACGCCGACGGCGTGCTCTTCGCGGCGGGCGACGAGACCGTCGCGTGGCCGCCGCGCGGGATGGGTGCCGCGTCTGATGCCGCCGCTGGCGTTGCGCCGGGCGTTGCACCGCTGGTCGCGGCGTCCCCGCTGTCGGCTGCCTTTGATGCAGCGCGGCAGCGGCTGCCGCGGACACGCACGCCGTCGTCCGGGGCGCATGCGGCGGCCTTCACGGCCCGCGAGCTGCTCGCGGCGCCACCGCGTGCGGCCCTCGAGCGGGGGCTGCTGCTGCACCGCTTCTGTCAGGAAGTCGAATGGCTGCCGGACGCCACGGCCGATGGGGCTGCGCCGCGGGACGCGGGACGCCGCCCCGCACATGGCCCGTCGCACGGCCCGTCCCGCGACGTGCTGCTGGCGGCGGCGCGCGAACTCGTGGCGCGGCGCGACCTGCGGCTCGACGAGGCGACGCTGGAGAGCGGGCTCGCGGACTTCGCGCGGCTGCTCGACCTGCCGGCGGCGAAGTCCGTCTTCGTGCGCCCGGCCTGCGCGCCGCCTGGCATGCCTCTCGACTCGCTGCCCACGGTCTGGCGTGAACGGCGCTTCGCGGTGTCGCCGCGCGCGGGCGAGCTGCTGCGCGGCGCCTTCGACCGCGTGGTGATCTGGCGGCACGAGGGCCGCGCCGTCGCCGCGGAGGTCATCGACTTCAAGACCGACGCGCCGCCGTCGGCTTGCGCTGCCGTCGGCGGGGACGCTGGCTCGCCGGGCCGCAAGGCCGCCGGCATCGAACCGTGGCTTGTCGAACGCGTGGCGCGCTACACGCCCCAGATGCGCGACTACAGGGCTGCGCTGTCAGTGCTCACGGGCCTCTCGCCTGCGTTCATCGCCTGCCGCTTGTTGTTCCTGCAGGCCGATGCCTTGCACGAGGTCCCGGGCGACCCGTGAGTGCGTCGGGAGGCGTGACATGAAGCGTGCGCTGCGCGTGGCGTGCCTTGCGGTCAGGATGGCCGGAGCTGCCGGCGGACAGCCGCCCGACGCGGGCGAGGCCACGAACCTCCCTGCGGGATTCCTGCTCGCGGATCTGCCGGATGGAGCATCGGTGCGTCGCCGGCTCGATGCACTGGACGCCGCGCCGCGGTAGAACCTTGGTCATGTCCGGCAAGCCCCATCTCAGGCCCATCGAGCGGCGCGACGACGCGGCCATGGCCGCCATCATCCGCCACGTGATGACGGTCTTCGGAGCAAGCGGTCCGGGCTTCGCGATTCACGACGCCGAGGTGGACGAGATGTCGTCTGCCTACAGCGGGCGCGGGCAGGCCTACTTCGTCTGGGAGGAAGGCGGGCGCGTCGTCGGCGGCGCCGGGGTCGCGCCGCTGGCAGGAGGCGACGGGCGCACCTGCGAGCTGCGCAAGATGTATTTCCTGCCGGAGGCCCGCGGGCGCGGGCTCGGCCTCGCCATGCTGCGCCAGTGCCTGACCACGGCACGCCTGCTCGGCTATTCGCGCGTCTATCTCGAAACGCTCGACGAGATGGGCGCGGCGCGGCGGCTCTACGAGTTCGTCGGCTTCAAGCCACAGCGCAGTCCGGAAGGCTGCACCGGGCATTACGGCTGCAACCGCTTCTATGCGCTGGAACTGCCCGGGGTCGCGCCGTTAGTCTGACGCGTGCTGACGTGCAGGCGTCCGTCGGCGCGGCAGCGAGCTGGACGCCCTGTGGATGGAGCCGGAAGGAGCCGATGAGCGATTCGATGTCGGCGCCGGTCCGTCCCTTGCGCATCGCGCTGGTGCGTCCGCCCGTGCTGCAGTTGCGCGCCAGCCTCTCCGCGTACGGCGCCATCCTTCCCATCGGCCTCGCCTACGTGGCGGCGGTGCTGCGCGACGCGGGACACGAGCTGCAGGTCATCGACGCGCCGGGCGAGGCGATGTCGGCCGCGCTCGACGTCGACAGCCCGATCGGCCCGCTGCAGATGAGCGGTCTCTCGCCCGCACAGATCGTCGCGAAACTCGACCCGGCCACGCAGGTGCTGGGCATCACGCACATGTTCCTGCACGAGTGGCCGATGATCCGCGAGATCGCGGAGCGCGCGAAAGCCGCCATTCCCGGCCTCGTCGTCGTGCTCGGCGGCGAGAACGCCACCTCCTACTGGCCGTGGATCTTCCGCGAGACGGATGTCGTGGATCATTGCGTGCTGGGCGAAGGCGAGCTGACGATGCGCGCGCTGTGTGAGCGACTCGCCAACGGTGAGGACGTCGCCGGGCTTGCCGGAGTGGCCAGCCGCGGCACGCACACGGAGCTGGCCCCGCGGGCGCAGGTGCTCGACCGCGCCGAGGCGCGTGACGCCTTCGACGCCGAGGATCGCCAGCTCACCGCGCGCGCCGCGACGCCAGGGGCAGGCACCGCGCTGCTCGACACGCCGGCACGCACCGCGCCGACCATCGCCTCGGCCGTCACCTCGGCCGTTGCAACGGCCGTTGCGACGGCTGCAGCACCGGCCGCCGCTCCGGTGCTCTCGCGTCGCACCACGGATCTGGAGGCGCTGCCGCGTCCCGCGTGGGAGTACTTCCCGGTGGAGCGCTACATGGCGCACGCCGACAATCACGGCGTGAACCGCGGGCGCTCGATGCCGCTGCTCTCCACGCGCGGCTGCCCGTACCGCTGCACCTTCTGCTCGTCGCCCGACATGTGGACCACGAAGTACGTCACGCGCGATCCGCGCGAGGTCGTGGACGAGATCAAGGACTACATCGCGCGCTACCGCATCGACAACGTGAACTTCTGCGACCTCACGGCCATCGTGCGCCGCGACTGGATCGTCGAGTTCTGCGGGCTGCTGAAGGCCGAAGTGCCGGACCTGACCTGGCAGCTTCCGACGGGCACGCGCACCGAGGTGCTGGACGAAGAGGTCGTCGCGCTGCTGTACGACACGGGCTGCCGCAACATCACCTACGCGCCGGAGAACGGCAGCGAGCGCATGCTCAAGGTCATCCGCAAGAACGTGCTGCTGCCGCGCATGCTCGGCTCGCTGCGCGCGGCGCACAAGGCGGGGCTCGTCACGCGCGTGAACATCATCATCGGCCACCCGAAGGAAGAGTGGTCGGACATCCGCAAGAGCTGGAAGTTCCTGGTGAAGGCGGCGTGGACGGGTTGCGACGACGCGGCCGTGATGATCTTCGCGCCGTATCCCGGCAGCGCGGACTTCCGCGAGCTGCTCGCCGCCGGCAAGGTGTCGATGGACGAGGACTACCACTACCTTGCACTGGCCCGCTCGGGCTTCTCGAGCAAGACCTACAACCCGGTGATGAGCACGAAGCAGCTGATCATCACGCAGTACATCCTGCTGCTCGCCTTCTACGGCACGGCCTACCTGTCGCGGCCGTGGCGCTTCGTGCATGTGGTCCGCAGCCTGTTCACCGGCAAGGAGGCGACGCAGCTCGACCAGCTGCTGCGCACCAAGCTGCAGCAGCGGCGCAAGGCGAAGCAGGGCGCCGGCGCGGACGGCGAGCCGGAGCCTCAGACGCAGGCGGTCTGAGGCAGTTTCGCGGCTTCGGCCACGTTGCTGCGGGCGGCCTCGCCCAGCGCGTCGACCTGCACGTGCACGATGCGCGTGCGGCCGTCGCGGCGCACGAAGAAGTCCAGCGTGCCGCCTGTGGCGCGCTCGTCGAGCGCTGCACAGAGGGCGTCCCACGTGGCGTTGGTCGTGGGGCCGGCCGCGGTGCCCGGGCCGACGGCGCCGGCAATGGCCGTGATCACGTCGTACTCCTGGAGTCCGGCGCGCGCGGCCTGTGAATCGGCTTGCACCCGCAGGACAGTCAGCGCGGTGCCTTCGATCAGGCCCAGGTCCTGCGCGCCCTGCAGCGAGAGCGGCTGCAGCAGCGCGCCGAGACGCGCGGCCGGGTCGTGGATCGGGTCCGCGGCCGCGTGGTCGACGGCTGCGGCGACGACGGGAACATCGACCTGCTCGGTCCCGGCGCTGCGGTCCGCGAGGGCCAGCATGGCGAGGCAGGCGGTGGTGACGGCCACCAGCGGCGTCCAGCGCAGCGGAGCGGCGAGGCGCTGCGCGAGCGGCGACGAGGACGAGTCGTTCATCGGCATCTCCTCGCGCGTGGCTGGTGTTGGACGGCGGCGCCCGGTTCTGCGTCCCACGTCCCGGCGCGGGCGCCGTCGCTCTCGAACAGCGATGCTATCCCGGGATGCGCGAGACGGTGACATCCGTCCGCCATCAATTGTGAGGCTGCGACCCGTCGCCCCCCAGGCACGACTCAGGCACGACTCAGGCAGGACTCAGGCAGGACTCAGGCAGGACTCAGGCAGGACTCAGGCACGACTCAGGCAGGACTCAGGCACGACTCAGGCAGGACTTAGGCAGGACTTAGGCAGGACTTAGGCAGACCGGGCAGGACCGGGCAGGACCTGGCAGGGGCTTGTCGGCAGCCGCCGACTCTCAGGCCGTCACGCTTCGGCCGACAGCCCGGCCCTTCCGGTGCGCTGCGGGAAGCGGCCGTCGAGGGCCTCTCGCAGGATGCCCTGCAGCTCCGCCGGGAAGTCGCCTTTGAGCATCCACTGGATGTAGGAGCGGTCCTGGGCGATGGCGGCGCGCAGCGTGCGGCCCTTGTGCTTGCCGAAGGTGAAGGAGGCCTCGCCTTGCAACCACATGAGCTTGCCCTGCTTGTCGACCGCGTCGCTGCCGACGCACACCGCGTGCAGCGCCGGCACGTCGGTGGGCAGGTCGGCGTAGTGGCGCAACTGCCCCAGCAGGACGTCGGCGGTCGCCGCGGCATCGGCCAGCGCGCCGTGCGCGCCCTTGTGCTCGCGGCCACAGTAGAGCGCGACGGCCGCGCTCAGGTCGCGTCGCTCGCGCTGCTGGAAGATCTTCAGCGCATCGACGATGGCCGTGCCCTCGGCGGGGAAGGGCAGGCCCGCGCGGCGGAACTCGTTGGCGAGCAGCGCCAGGTCGAAGCCCAGCACGTTGAAGCCCGCGATGTCGGCGCCTGCGAAGCGCGCCTGCACCTGCTTCGCGAGCTGCTCGAAGTCCGGCTCGGCGGCGACGTCTTCGTCGCGGATGCCGTGCACTGCGGTCGCCGCCGGGTCGATGGGGCGGCCCGGGTTCACGCGGCGACACCAGTCCTGGCGCGAGCCGTCGGGGAGCAGCGTGACGCACGCGATCTCGACGATGCGGTCCTGGGCGGGATCGAGGCCGGTGGTCTCGAGATCGAACACGACCAGTGGTCGCGCAAGGCGCAGCGTGCGATCAGCGGGAGGCATGGGACACCTGTTGCCCGGGAAGAGTGCGTCGGACCGGCCATGCTAGCAGGCAGCGGGCGCGTCTCCCGCGCGGGCGGCGCGCCCTGCCTGAGCTCAGGGCACGCCCGGACCCTCGTAGGCGGGTTCCGTGGTCAGGCGCTCGTCCACGATCGGGCCCCCGACGGTGAAGTGGTACAGGCTCTGCACGCTCTTGTCGCGCAGACCGGCCACCTGGTGCACCGCGTCATCGAAGAAGCAGCCGATGCCGGTGCCTGCGATGCCGAGTGCCTCGGCCTCCAGGTACAGGAGTTGCCCGAGGAAGCCTGTTTCCCAGAACAGGTGTCGGTAGACCGGTGCGCCGTGCCGCTCGAGTGCCGGCGCGAAACTCGCGAGCATGCCGAGGCTGAAGGCCCCGCGACCCGCGATATCCTGGCCGCAGCTCACGGACGTGGCCAGCGACTGCGCGTTGCCCGTCCGCAGCAGGAACAGCGGAAGCCCGGGAGGGGCGGCGGGCACCGGCGTCCAGAGGAAGTCGGGCGACAGCGCGGCGCGCAATGCCTCGGCGCGCGACGGGTCCCGCACCAGCGCATGAAGGCCTGGCTCCACGTCGCGTACGCGGTGCACGAAGAGCAGCAGGTCCACCAGCGGCGGCGCGGCGAGAGCAGCCCAGGGTTGCGGGAAGGCGCCCGGCATGAGGCGTGCGAGGATGCCGGTGAAGCCCTCCGCCGTGAGACCGGTGTGGCCGTCGAGCGACACCGCGCTGCGCCGCGCGCGGATGACGGCGCCCGCCGTCCGGACGGCGGCCAGTGCGGGCGCAGGTGCGCAAGAATCGGGCGACGCAGGGGCGATGGTCTCCGACGTGGCGGCCCCGAGCGTCGTCGCGGCGCACCACGCCGTGTCCTTGCGGGTTGCGGCTTCGACGAGATCGATGACCTCCCACTCGCGGTGCTCGGGACTGCAGAGGTTGGCGCGGCCCGCCCACGTCGCGTGTCGCGCGAGGCGGGTCATGGCCTCGGGAGCGGGAGTCCCTGTCGGCGTGTCGCCACTCGGCGCGCACTCCACCAGCGCGAGCAGGTCGGGGTGCTCGGGCTCCTGCGGGTGGCTGCCGTCGTCGCGATCGAGGCCGAGCAGCGTGGCAAGTGAGGCGTCCGCCACGGCGGGCAGCGAGCGCACGCGCCAGCCCAGCAGCGCGGCAGAGCAGGCGAGCGCTGCGAGCGCGTGTCCGACATCGTGCTGGCAGTAGCGCCACGCGCGCTCGCCGTACTTCCAGCTTTCGCGCCACGGGATGGACGAGAGGGCCACGAAGAAGCACGGCCCGGCAGCGCGGGGCACGTGTGGGCCGCCCGTCGCGCCGGGATCGGTTGCGAGGACAGCAGCGTCCGAGAGGGCGGCCCAGTCCTCGGCGCGCCAGGCAGCGCGCGCCGCCAGCGCGTGTTCCTTCGGCTGGTAGTGGTACAGGCCCGGCGTGCCGGCCAGGCCGTCCAGCGCCGGCAGCAGCGCCCAGCCTTCGGTCGGGTGCAGGTTGCCGCTGCTCGGGTTCACGCGCAGGGCCCAGTGCGCCTCGCCGGCGCGCTTCCAGGCCGAGAGCGCCAGCGACCAGTAGAAGAACTCGGAGAGTGCGGAAAGCTCCAGCCGGCGCGCGGGCACCGAGCCGGGGACGAACATCTCTTCGTAGGGCGGCGTGCCGTCGGTGGCGGGGCGCGGGAGCAGATGCAGCGGTGCGCCCTCATGGCGCCGGAAGGGATCGGGCTGGTTGTCCCAGTCGAGGAATCCGGCAGACGCTGCGAAGCGGTGCCCGTGGTGCTTGGTGCGCTCGTGGTAGCCGGCGACGACCTCTTCGGGCGACAGCTCCGACCCGTCGCGCTGCGCTGCACCCGGGCCGGGCGGCCCGGGCGTCCTGCCGCCGGGAGCAGCGGCGGGTCGGGCGCGGCGTCGGAAGAGTCCCATGCGGGCATCGTGACATGCAGCGGGCCGACCGCGCGCGGAATCGTCGCGCAGGCGGCGTGGTCCCGCGAGCTGTTTGCCGCCGAGGGCGGTCGTCCGGGAACTCGTGCCGCCGCCCGTGTGGCGGCTCGTGTGTTTTTTTGGCAGTGCCACAAAAAAACAAGGCTGGCGGGGGGGGGGGGGGGGGTCGTGCGGACCCCCCCGATAGGCGCCGGCGCGCGGTGCCGGCCCGAGTTTCTG
>JBBQUR010000025.1:0-63682 GCA_038212275.1 Planctomycetota bacterium | reverse complement strand
GATGAGGGCGAACATGCCCATGCCCGGGATCGTCACGCCGGCCACCATGGGGTGGAAGTAGCGCAGCAGCTCTTGCAGGCCCAGGAAGTACCAGGGGGCCTTGGAGGGGTTGGGGGTCTGGTTGGGGTTGGCCAACTCGCGCAGCGGGAACGCGGGCACGACGGACATCAGCAGCAGCAGGGCGGTGACGGCCAGCAGGCAGATCAGCTCCGAGCTGAGCAGGTGGGGCCAGGTGTAGACCTTGTCCTCCTGCTTGCCACGGATCTGCTGGATGCCGCTGGGCGGCACCATCGCGAGCAGGCGGTGGGTGTGCTTCTGCCCGGCCAGCTTGGCTTCGGGCTGCTGCAGGTCCGACACCCCGCCCTGCCGGCGCTTCAGCGCCTCGGCGACGCGCTTCTGGCGCTCCTCCGCCGACATCATGCCGGGGGCGTCGGCTGCCTCCGCGACAGCAGTGGCCGCGCCACCGCCGCCGCCGGAGGGGCCGCCACCAGCGGCAGCGGCAGCCGCCTTCTGCTCCTCGAAGGACTTGGGGCCGAGGTCCGCCCCGGCCGCCTCCTTCTTGGCGCGCACGGTGGCAGCCTTGGCCTTCGCCCTGGCGATGCGCTCGCTCTTGCCCTCGGCGATCAGCTTGTCGTAGACCGCCTGGTCCATCTGGACTTCTTCAGCCATGTGTCGCGCCTCCTACAGGGGACCGGAGATGCCGCCGTCCTTGCGGATCCGCCAGAAGTGGACCGCGAGGAAGAGGGTGGTGACGAACGGGAGGGCGAGGACGTGCAGGACGTACCAGCGCAGGAGCGTCTCGGGGCCGATCTCCACGCCGCCCAAGAGGACGAACTGGACCTGCTGGCCGAACACGGGTGTGAACCCGGCCATCTGCGTCCCCACGGCGACGGCCCACATGGCCAGCTGGTCCCACGGCAGCAGGTAGCCCGTGAACGACAGCAGCATGGTGAGCAGCAGCAGGATGACGCCGATGTTCCAGTTGAACTCGCGCGGCGGCTTGTAGCTGCCGGTGAGGAAGACGCGCAGCATGTGCAGCCATACGGCGAGCACCATCATGTGCGCGCCCCAGCGATGCAGCTCGCGCATGATGCCCAGCGGCACGTGCTCGCGCAGCGCGATGATGTCGTTGTAGGCGTACTCGATCGTCGGCCGGTAATAGAACATCAGCAGCACGCCGGTGATCGTCTCGAGCAGGAACAGGAAGAACGTGATCCCGCCCATGCACCACGTGAACGAGAGCCGGATGCCGCTCTTGCGCGCCTTCACCGGATGCAGGTGCAGGAAGATGTTCGACAGCGCGGCCAGGGCGCGGTTGCGCGGCGTGTTCGGGTAGCCGTGCCTGAAGATCGATCTCCAGATCTGCGTTTCCGCGATCTTCTGTTTCAGACCCAAGAGGGTTCTCCTTCTGCGAATCGCCCCGCGGGGGGCGCCTGTCGTGTTCGGTTCGGTGCGCGTTGCGAGGCGCGGTTCGTGGCGGTTGCTGTGCGAGAGCGGACTGCGAACCTCGTTCCGCGTGCTGCCTTCACGCGCCGCGAGGTGTGGAGCCCTGTGCGGATCAGACCTTCAGGAAGGCCTCGGGGCCGATCCACTGGCCCTTTTCCCACTGGTATTTCTGGCTCTTGTCGATCTGCACCTGGCCGTCGTCGGCGCGCGTGATGCGCCAGCGCTCCAGCGGGCGCGGCGCGGGGCCCTCGAAGTTCATGCCGCTCATGCGGAAGCCCGAGCCGTGGCACGGGCACTTGAACTTCTGGTCCGCGGCGAGCCAGTTGGGGATGCAGCCGAGGTGCGTGCAGGTCGTGGACAGCGCGTAGATGCCCTGCACGCCGGGGCGCCCGGAGAGCGGGTCACTGTCGGTGCGCACGAGCCACGTCCCGTTGGTCTCCTTGAAGCGCTCGTCGACGCCCATGGAAAAGTCGCTGGGCTGGCCGGCCTTGAAGGTTGTCGGCGGCTCGAACAGCACGTTGGGAAAGAGGAAGCGCACGATGCCCAGCGTGCCGGCCCCCGCGCCCATGGCGAAGATGGCCCAGCCGATGCCGAGCGAACCGATGAAACCGCGGCGCGTGACGCCATCCGTGCGGGCCGGGTTCTGCACGCCGATGGCGCGCTGCGATGCTTGCGTGGTGGCCATGTCTGGGTGGTCTTGTCCCGTCTACTTGGGTGGGTTCGGGGTCACGTTGCCGGGTGCAGCGGCGGCGTCCATGTCGTGCAGGGCGTTGATCGCGGCGGATCTTACTTTCAGGGAGGGATCATTCGCACGCATCTGCTCCAGCAAGGGAGCAAGCTTTTCGTCCTTGAGGCGCCCGGCGGCCCGGGCGGCGCTGACCAGGAACTGCTCGACGACGTCCTGCCGCTTGGCGGTCCGGGAGGCTTCGTCCAGCGTCGGGTCGCTGTCGCCGAGAGCGGGGTCGCTGTCGTAGTTGGCCCGCACGAGCAGGCCCGGCAGGTAGGGCGCGGCGCGGACATCGCCGGCTGCGGCCAGGGCAAGCGCGGCGTTGCGGCGCAGGATGCCGTCTTCGGAGGGCAGCTGGCTGGCGACGGCGTCCCGCGCCGCGGGCGTGCCGGTGGCGGCCAATGCTCCGAGTGCGAGGAAGCGCTCCGTCGGCTCGGCGCCGTTCAGCACCTCGATCAGCGCCGGCACCGCGTCCGGATCCTTGGCCTGCGAGAGCGCGTAGAGCGCGGAGAGCCGCACGTCAGGATCCGCATCCGAGAGCGCGCCCACGGCCAGCATCGTCAGCTCAGGTGCCTGCTTCCATCCCAGCACCTGCAGCAGAAACTGCCTGGACTGGGGACTGTCGCCCGCGTAGGCGCCGTAGAGCGCGGCCAGCTCCGTGGCCGGCACCTCGTCCAGGCTGAGCTGGCCACGGCGGAGGCCGTCCGCGAGCGAGTGCATGCTCTGCCAGCGCGCACCGGGGCCGCTGGCGGTGCGGATCTCGTCGAGCAGCTCGCGCGCCGAGTCCGGCTCGAAGCCGATCAGCATGCGAAGCCCGAAGTACGCCACCGTCAGCGTGATGACCAGGATGGCCGGGAACACGAAGAACTGCGGAAGCGCGGACAGGAAGCTGCCCGGCACCTGCTGCGGCGGCTCCTCGTCCAGCGGCATGCCGACCTCTGGGACCAAGAGCTGGCTCTCCTTGCTCACGCGTGCCGGTTTCCGGGGTCAGGGCAGACTCGGCGGAGAGAATAAGGATTCGGCCGCGCCGACGGAACAGACCCGCTGCGGGTAGTCGTTGCGTGACGCCCACATGGATCGCGGGTGGACCTTGGGTTGCAGGCGGGAGGCTGCTGCGGAGTGGCTGACTACGCCGGCCTGGCGGCGAGCAGCGCGAGCAGGGCCTGCTGGCGCGCCTGCACTTGTGCGTGGAAGCGGGCCTTCCCGCCGTGCAGCGTGAGTTCCCGGACATCGCTGACGATCGACACCGGGTCGTGGGTACGAGCACGTCCACGCGCTCGTCGGCGATCTCCAGGGCGTGCTGGTGGGTGAGACAGGTTGCATGCGAAGAGTCCACGCCCGAGGCACCGACGAAGTCCACATGCGCAGCCTGCTTGCCGGCCTGACCTTCAACCTGGGGCTGGTGATGCGCGGCTGACCGGATGCGGGACGCCGAGGAGCCTGCAGGGCGGCCTTGCCGGCCTTGTGCGCGCCCTCTGGTCGCATCTCATCGCACTCCTGCTGCTCCGGATCACGCCGCCACTGCTCGCGATCTATCACTCGCGGAATCCACGCGCACCCGCTCCGCAATTCGTCGCGGCGTGAGTCGGCGCGAGAAGGCGCTACCTCCACTGGCTGCTATGGCATGTACTCGTCCGCACCCATGTCGATGATCCGAGGTGGTTCTGACAGGTCGATGCGGTCATCTCTATCGATGTCGAACTCCGTCACCGAGATCCCGGAATCCGGCGTGTTGTCGCCGACATTGATGCAGGGCGAGTTCGAAGCAAGGTGATAGTTGCCTGCGCCCGCGTTCACGAACAGGGGATCACCGTCGATGTTGTTCTGCCCGCCCGAGAAGTCGAAGAAGTCGCAGTGCTCGAACGTGACGGCGCCGGGACTCCATCCGGATGACCCGGGATCGCATTGGTCGCCATTGGCATTGTTGAAGTACACGATGCAGTTCACCAGGGAATCGATCCACGCGTCGTCACCGGCTAACACAATCCCGTAGGAATAGTTGTCCGCTATCGTGTCGTTCGTGAAGTGCTTCTCCCCAGTGCCTCCGTTGGCATTCACGAGCCTGGCGCCCGTGTCGCATTGAACAAACATGTTGCTGCGTGAGTTGATCGTGATGTCGCCACCGTACTCTGCATTCAGCGAGCTCGACTGCTCGATGAGCAACCCATAAGTCGTGAATCCCTGCGCGGTCATGCCGCTGACGGTGTTTCGCTCGAAGTCCGTGAGGGTAATCCCGTGAGTCGCCGTATCGGACAGCGGTATGTCTCGAAACACGAAGGCGGCATTCCTGCAGCCGAGCACGGTGTTGTTGACGACGTGAAAGCTCTCGTCCTGGAGGCGGATGTCACCGTCGCCTTCCGCGAGCAACTCGATGTAGACGCCATCCCGGATTCCATCATGAGCAACACTGATGGCCGTGTCGATCACGTTGCCCTGCAGCGAGATCCGCGGCTCCACCCATTCCTCACCCGATCCAAGGAATGCGAATCCGAAGTCGCCGATATCGTGCAGGTCGGCAATGGAGATGCGGTTGCCTCGGGCCTTGATTTCCACGATGGCCTGATGCGATTCGGTCGTGTCAGTTCCGTTGCGGACTTCGATGGCGCCGCGGCGCGACGGCTCGATACCCGGGCAGTTCAGGATGGTGACGTCAGTGAGCCCCCAGCCGCCCTCGATGAGGATCGTTGACCTGTCGTCATTTTCCGCATCGCTCATGAATGGGCGGGTGCAGACGTTCTCCTCGAACTTAACTTCTGCCGTATACCCGGAACTCACGCGAACGATCAGCGAGCTGGGCGCATCGCGGTCTTCGCTGTTCTCTCCAATGAAGAACAGGTTACGGATGTCGATGCCCGTCTTGCTTCCGGCAGTCGCCTGCACCTCGAAGAGCGCCTCGACCGATGAATCGGCCGTATTGACGTCGCCTCCGATGCGAGGCCAGTCCTCTGGATTTACTTCCGCGCCGATAATATCAACGTTGTGCTTGATCGGAACGGGGAAGGACTCGCCCAAGGCGACGTCGTAGGTTCCAGTAACGACTCGCAGGACATCGCCGGAGTTCGCTGCGGCCATTGCACCCGTGATCGTTTTCTTTGCCAACCCAATCGACGCTCCGGACTGTCCATCGCTACCGTTGACGGCGTCCACCCAAATGTCACCCGCACTTGCGCTGGGAACTAAACAGAGCGACAGAAAAGTCCAAGTGAGACGCGCAGCATGACGAGTCATTGTTATCTTCCTCCCTCGCAAAATGGGCAAGCTAACCGTTAACGTTGTAAAGGACAATGTTTCCGCCGTTCGGCACAAGCTCGTCCGACGTCGGGTTTCCCAGCACGGCTTCTAGCGAGGCATCGTCATCGAGCTGACCGAAACAGCTCCACCATCCATGTTGATCACCACACTGCGGTGCCGGATTGTCCAGCACATGGTATGTGTTGAAGTAGGGTTGAAGCGCGAAGTAGATTCTTCCACCCTTTCCTATGACTCCACAACCAGCTACCAGCCCTTCGGCAAAATCGGGAATCACCAAGTCAGGCAGGGCGTCTCCACCGATTGCAGCGGCTGTCAGTGAGAGCTCACCGAAAAAGATGTCACCTGTCAGCGGCGGCATGGCTCCGTTAATGGGGGGCTTCGTCGCCTTGACCCAGCTCACCGAGTCGGCAACGTCGAAGACGTAGACGTTGTTCCGAAGGTCGCACACCATGACCTCCGCTTTTCCATCGCCGTCGAGATCCGTGGCATGCAAACCCTCGCCGAAGCGCGTGTTGAAGCCGTAGTTGGCAGGCGCGGCGATGGTCTTGAACCACTGGAGATCCGGACCGAGGAAGATGTGGACGCTGCCGAGGTTCACCGTGCCACCGACATCGTCGCGTCCTGAGCCTTCGACGAGGTCGTCCATCCCGTCACCATTCACGTCGCCCACCGAGAGCTCGGTGCCGAAGTAGGAGAAGGAGCTGTTGTCCGGGCTGATGACCTCTGAAAGGGTCGTGAAACCCGGGCCCCAGTAGACGTCCACACGCCCGGCGCTGGCCAGCCCGAGGACCTCGGCGGGGACCATCACCGCAAGGTCGGGCCAGCCATCGGCATTGAGGTCCCCGCTGGTCATGAAGCGGGCGAAGCCGGCATAGGTCTCCCCGTCGCCAGCGCTGGCGACGCTGAGGCCGGGCTGCGCGAGAAACGTGCTGCCGCCCCAGTAGATGTGCAGCTGGCCGTGCACTCCCGGCAACGCCGGCAATCCGGTGGTCTCGCCGACGACGAGGTCGTCGATGCCGTCGCGATCGTAGTCCTCGACGGTGAGGCTGAGACCGAAGTTCCCGTTCGGCCGAGCGACCGGCGGCTTCAGCGACGTGTGCGTTGTGAACGTCGGCCCCCACAGGACGAAGGCCGCGCCTGCCTTGTCGTGGCCGCCGACGTCCTGGAACCATGCGCCGACGATCACGTCGTTGTGCCCGTCGGCATTTAGATCGCCCATCGCCACCTGATCGCCGAAGAGCGCCTGCACCTCCGGCTCCGGAGACTCGATGTGGAGGCTTGTCGCATTGACGAGATAGGGCGCATCCAGCGGCAGCGTTGCAGGCGTGCTGAGCATGCCCGGCAGGTAAGCCTGGAGGGCGAGGGTAAGGCCCACGAGCACCGGGTCGTGGGGAGGCATCACGAAAGGAAGCGTCAGGACAGCGTTTGCCGGAATGACGCCGATGGGAATGACCGAGAGCAGCGTGCCGACGTAGTAGTTGCCCTTGGCGGTGGCGACCGGCCCGTCGACCGGGAGCGGATTCACGCCCATCAGCAGTGTCACGGGCTGACCGAGTGCGCCGGGCGCCGTCACGTGCAGCGTCATGCTGCCGCCGAAATACGGCTGGCCCTGGAGTTGAAGCAGCGGCTGCTGCGCGTTCACCCCGCCAGTGAGAGTGCCCCCTAAGACGAGAGCCCCCAACGACTGCGTCCACCTCATCACTGCACTCCGGGCCGGCAGCGGGACTTCCGTGGGAAACAGCTTGCATTCCCGCGGCAACAGCCCTTGCTCGGCGCGACAGTTTACCGCGGGCAGTCAAGGCCAGTGGTACACCAGAGGTCGCTCCAAGGCGGTAAGCGCTCGCGGTCGAGAGCATACGGCGAATTCGAGGCCGGAACTCGCCTTCACGGCCCGAATCGGAGTACGGCGTTTGGCCCGAGCGAGCCATCGCTGCGGCAGGATGGGTGTCATGGTTGCCCCGCCAGCCCCCGGGCCTGCTTGTCCCCGAGGTTCCAAGGCCGTCACTCCTCGCCCGGCGCCAAGATCCCCAAGTATCCCGATACGGCTGTCGTCGCTACCGTCCAAGAACTGGCCGCTCATGCCAGTACCCGGGAATAGCCGGTTCTGGCCCGAACCTCCCCATGCTGATGGCCTTTTAGTGCACCAAAGCTACGCCGAACTATTCGCTGCACTGAATGGGGTCGCTCATCTGCGCCGCAGCGAACTCGCGGATTGGGTTGGCAGCGACTTAGATCCTGAGCGTTTCGTGTTTCCCGATGCTCCACTCCTTGCTCAAGGCGCCGATGCGCAGGGCGACTCGTGCGGTCGGGTACGGGCGCAAGGCTCGCCCCCATTGGCATTCCCGGACGCCACGGAGTAAGCCATGCCCCCGTGTTGCCGCCCCCGCCCCACGCGCTGCTTGCCGATGACCCGCTCGTGGCCGCCCCCGGCCTCGTCGAAAGCGGCGTCGGCGAACTGGCCGCCTGGCTCGCGGGGTTGTCGCTGATCGGCAAGGCGGCCGGCCTCGCCGCGGCCACCTTCATCAGCGAAGACCTCACGACCATCTTCGCCGGCCTGCTCGTCGCCAAGGGCGAACTGGACTGGGTGACGGCGCTCGTCGGCTGCACGCTCGGCATCTGGCTCGGCGACGGGCTGCTCTGGCTCATCGGGCGCGTCGTCGGCAAGCCTGCGCTGAAGCTCCCGCTGCTGCGGCGCATGATCAGCCCCGCGCAACTGGCGCGCGCCGAGCGCTGGTTCCAGACGCGCGGGCTGCGCGTCGTGCTCGTCAGCCGCTTCCTGCCGGGCAGCCGGTTGCCGGCCTTCTTCGCGGCCGGCGTGCTCGGCGCCCAGGCCGGCTGGTTTCTCGGCTGGGCGCTGCTCGCGGCGCTGCTCTGGACGCCGCTGCTCATCGGCGGCGCGGTCCTGCTCGCGCCGCACGTGGAAGCCGCCGTCGCACGCTTCGCGCAACTGCCGGGCGCGGCCAAGCTGCTTCCGCCGGTGCTGTCGCTGCTCGTGCTCGTGATCGTGCTGCGCCTGCTCGAATCTCTGTCCACATGGCGCGGGCGCCGGCTGCTCGTCGCGCGCTGGAAGCGCCGCATCACCTGGGAATTCTGGCCGGCGTGGACCTTCTACGTGCCGACCTTCCTCTGGTACATGGCGCTGGCCGTGCGGCACCGCAGCCTCACGCTGCCCACCGTCGCCAACCCGGGCATGGACGGCGGCGGCTTCATCGGCGAGAGCAAGGGGCAGATCCTCGACGACCTCGTGGCCGGCCGCGCCGAGGCGCAGCATTTCGTCTCCCGGACGCTGCGCCTGCCGCGCGCCGGGGCCGGGGCCGGCTTCGAGGTCGATGCCGACGCCGCCGCCAACGCCGCGGCCGCCGGCGAGGCGCGGCTGGAGCCGCTGCAGGCCTGGATGGCCAACCAGGGCGTGAACTTCCCCATCGTGCTGAAGCCCGATGTCGGGCAGCGCGGCTCGGGCGTGCGGCTCGTGCGCACCGAGGACGAGGCGCGGACGTACCTGCGCGACATGCCGCTGGCGCTGGTGGCGCAGGAGTATGCGCCGGGGCCGCACGAGCTGGGCGTGTACTGGGTGCGCGCGCCGGGCGAGGTGCGCGGCCGCATCTTCTCGGTCACCGAGAAGTTCTTCACCTCGGTCGTCGGCGACGGCACGCACACGCTCGAGGAACTCATCGTGCTGCACCCGCGCGCCGTGCTGCAGGCGAAGACCTTCTTCAAGCGCCACGCCGAGATCCTCGATTGGGTTCCCGGCATCGGCGCGCAGTTCCCGCTGGTGACCTCGGGCAATCACTGCCAGGGCACGCTCTTCAAGGACGGCGCGCGCCTCGGCACCGACGCGCTGCGCGACCGGCTCGACATGCTGGCCGACGGCTACCCGGGCCTGCACATCGGCCGCTTCGACCTGCGCGCGCCGGAACTCGGAGCGCTGCAGCGCGGCGAGGACTTCCGCATCGTGGAGGTCAACGGCGCCACCGCCGAGGCCACGCACATCTACGATCCGGCCTTCGGTCGGCTGCGCGGGCCGCTCGTGGCCTACCGCACGCTCTTCGCACAATGGGCCATGGTGTTCGCGATCGGCGCCAGCAACCGCGCCGCCGGCCACAAGCCGATCGGCGCCCGCAACCTGCTGTCCCGCGTGCTGGCCTTCCGCCGCGAACAACGCCACCACCCGCAGACGACCTGAAGCCGGCTGCGCGGTGATGCCGCCGCGGCGAAGGTGCGCGGGCACGGCCGGCGAGGCTGCCCGGCCGCGTGCTCCCGGCGCGCAGGTCGAGCCGGCTGCGATCGGGCGCCGCAGATGCCACGGCTGCGCCCACGGTCCTCGGCAGATCCGGCGGCGCGGGCCTGCTAGGCTGCCGCCCCATGTCGGTGCTCAGCGTGCAATCCCTGTGCAAGAGCTACGGCGCCACGCGCGCCGTGGACGACGTCTCGCTCTCGGTGGAGCGCGGCGACGTCTACGGCCTGCTCGGCCCCAACGGCTCCGGCAAGACCACCACGCTCGCCTGCGCGCTGGGACTGCTGGGCTTCGACAGCGGCCGCATCGAGATCCTCGGCGTGCCGGCCGCGCAGATCCACCGCACCGCCGGCCGCGTCGCCGTGGTCTTCGACGGCGCCACGCTGGTGGACAACCTCAGCTGCCGCCAGAACCTGCAGTATGCACGGCGACTGCTTGGTCACAGCGGCGGCCGAAGCGACTCCGAAGTGCTGGCGCTCACCGGCATCGAGGCGCTCGCCGACCGCCGCGCCGGCCGGCTCTCGCTTGGACAGCGGCGCCGGCTGTCCATCGCCCGCGCGCTGCTCGGCCGCCCCGAGCTGCTGCTCCTCGATGAGCCCCTCTCCGGCCTCGACACCGTCGGCGTGAGCGCCATGCTCGAGCTGTTCCGCGCGCTCTCCGCCGAAGGCCTGACGCTGCTCATCAGCAGCCACCGCCTCCACGAGATGGAGACCATCGTCAACCGCGTGGCGATTCTGCTCGGCGGGCGCCTCGTGCGGCAGGCCACGCTGGACGAGCTGCTGAGCGGACGGCGCCCGCGCCTTGCGCTGTCCGTGACGCCGGCCACCCGCGCGCTGGAACTGCTGCGCGCCCTGCCCGGCATCGAACGCGCCGAGCTGGCAGCACCTGCAGGCACGATGCTCGAGGTGTGGCCCGGCGACGTGCCGGCGGCAGCCGTCAACCGCGCGCTCGTCTCCGGCGGCTGCGAGGTCTCGGCGCTGTCCGTCGAACAGCTCACGCTGCAATCGGTCTTCGAATCGCTCGTGGGCGAGGCGCGCGCGAGCGGCCTCGTGGTGCCGGCATGAGCGGCGCCCTGCGCGTCTTCAGGGCCGAGGCCTACCGCCTCTCGCACAGTCGCACCGTGGCGCTGGCCGGCGTGTTTCTCGCCGCAGTCTCGGCGCTGCGCGTGCTGGGGGCGCACGCGGCCGACATGTCCAGTTATGCGGCCGCGGCGCAACGCGCGCTGTCCGCGGGCAAGGCCGTCCCGCCCATGCCGCCCCCGGGCAATGCGTGGGCGCCCTTCGCCGATGGCTGGCTCGCGGGCCTCACCGTGGGGACGATCCTGCTGCTCATCGCGTCGGCGCGCACGCTGGCCGCGGACCGCGAGTCCGGCCTGCTGCGCCTGGCCAGCACGCGCAGCGTCTCACGCGCCGGGCTCGTCCTCGGCCGCATGCTGCAGGGCGTTCTGCTCGTGCTCCTCGTCATGGCCGTGACGGGCCTGGCCGCGTGGCTCGCCGCCTCGGCGCTCTTCCAGTTCGGGCCGCTGGTCGAGGACAAGTTCGAGATTCTCTCCAGCGCCGAGCTGCGCGACGAGTTCCTTCGCGCCGTGACCGCGACGCTGCCCGCGCTGCTCGCCACGTGGAGCTTCGGCCTCGCCGTGTCGGCGCTGCTCGGCTCGGGCATCGGCGCGGTCTCCGTGGCGCTGGCCACCTGGCTGGGCTTCGACCTGTTCAAGGACGTGCTCGGCCAGGCGCAGTACTGGGTCTTCGCGTCGTTCAATCCCAGCTTCGTGGACCGCTCCTGCCTCAAGCAATTCGCCGGCGTGGCGCGCGGCTTCTCGGATGCGGGCTACAGCGAGTCGCTGTATGCGCAGAACCTGTGGCTGCCCTGGCCGCAGGCGCTGCTCCTGCTCCTGCTCGCCATCTGGATCACCTCGAGGAGGTCGCTGTGAACGTGGTCACGACCTGCGGCTTGACACACTCCGCGCACGTCAGCGCGCCGGGCATCGAGCCGGGCATTGCGCAGAGCATCGCGCAGAGCATCGCGCCGGACAGCGCGCCGGACAGCGCCGGAAGCAGCGAGCGCTGCCGTACACCGGGTCGACACTCCCGCGGCGTGCGGCGCCTGGCGCTGCTCGCCGCGTTCGCCGTCGCCGGCGTCGGCGCAAGCATCGGCTGCACGACCGTGCCGCTCGCGCCCATCCCGGAGCCGCTGCCGGAGACGCTGGAGTGGCAGGCTGCCGGCCAGTCCGGCGCCTTCCTCGGCCTGAAGACCGTGGAGAACGACAGCGGCTCGCTGGACGCGCTCTTCTTCCTGCCCGGCGCGCGCGTGTCGCGCGTCATCGAGAACTCGCCGGCCTCGGCGGCGGGCGTGCGCGCGGGCGACATCGTCCTCGCCCTCGACACGCAGGCCGTGAATGACCCCGCAGCGCTCGAGGCGCTCGTCGCGCGCCGCGGGCCCGGCGCGGGCATCGTACTCTCCGTGCAGCGCGGCGACACGGTCTTCGACGTGCCCGTCACGCTGGCCGCGATGGGCGGTGGCGGCGCCGCCGCCGAACCGGCCGAGCCCCGCTTTCGCCTCGATCCGTCGCGCACGCGCGCGGGCTGGGTCACGACGCCGCAGGGCGTGCTGCTCGCCAGCGTCGCGCCCGACGCGCCGGTCAGCGCCGCCGGCCTGCAGGTCGGTGACGTCGTCATCGCGCTCGACGGCGAAAGCGTGGTCAGCGACCGCGAGTTCATCCGCCGCCTCGTCGCGCTCGCCCCCGGCACGACGGTCCGATTCACCGTCCGCAACACGCCTGCCGACGCGATCCAGGCCGACGCGATCCAGGCCGACGCGATCCAGACTGGCGCGATCCAGGCTGGCGCCCCCCCGGGTGACGGAACGCGCGAGGTCGAGGTCACGCTGCAGGATCAGCCCACGCGCGTCACGGGTCTGAACGTGCCGTTGCTCTTCAGCTACGACGCCGCGCCGGACGGCACGCGCACCAACCTCGAAGTGATCGACCTGTGGGTGATCTGCCTGTTCCAGTTCGAGCGCGAGGAGCAGGAGCGCCACTACACCCTGCTGAATCTCTTCGGCTGGCATGTGTTCAGCTTCTCGTCCGGCGAAGGCGAACTGGGCGCGTGAGTTCCGGCAGTCACGCCCCCGTCGCCGTCGCGCTGCTGCTCGCCGCGCCGCTGCCAGCGCTGCCGGCGATGCCGGCGATGCCGGCGCTGGCCGCGCTGGCCGCGCTGACCCCGCCGACGCTCGTGTTCGCCGCGGCGCCGCCCGCTCCCGCGGCGGGCGATGTCGACGCGGACGGCGTGAGCTTCACGAAAGTCCAGGTGAACGTCGGCGGCGAGCTGCTCGACACGCGCTTCGTGGACATGGACGGCGACGGCCTCACGGAGCTGGTGCTCGCCGTGCGCACGCGCCGGCCGGGCGAGGTCTCGCACCGCGAGATCCACATTCACCACCGCACGGCGGACGGCGTCTTCGACGTGGCCCCGAACCTCGTCGTGCCCGTGCTCGACGACGTGATCATCTACGGCGTCGCCGACGTGCGCGACGAACCCGGCAACGAGCTGCTCTTCCTCACGCGCACCGGGGCCTTCAGCTACTCGCCGACGCTCGACGGCTACCGCAACAACATCCGCCGCCTCGTGACCGACGACCTGCTCTTCCAGGTGCCCGACGAGCGCCAGCTTCCCGGCTGGTCCTACGTGCTGCCGCGCGGAGGCCGCGACCTGCTGCTGCTGCCGGGCACGACGAGCCTGGCGCTCTGGGGCCCGCGCACCACGGAGGAAGCGAGCGGCGCGCAGGCCACGGCCGCGACGGCCGGCGATTACTCGCAGCGGGGCAGCTGGGGCGACGCAGGCAAGGCCTCGCTCTTCTCGGTGAAGGCGCCGGGCGCCATCTCGGTGAGCAGCGGCGGCGCGCGCATCAGCATCGATTCGAGCGACAGCAAGAGCCTCTTCCTCGGCGAGGCGCCCGCCGCCTTTTCCGCCATGCTCGAGGCCGACGTGCGCTACCGCGCGCCGGCGCTGGCCGACGTGAATGGCGACGGCCTCGACGACCTCATCCTGCGCGAGAACAACTCCCTGCGCGTCGCGCTCGGCACAGCCGACGGCCTTGCCCCGGACTGGTCGCGCAGCGAGCCGATCCCGGACTGGCTCGACAAGCCGGACAGCAAGCTGGAGCTGACCCTGGCCGACCTCGACGGGGACGGCGACGTGGACCTGCTCGCGCGCTCCTCGCCGGATTCCAAGCGCCTGCAGCAGGTGGTCTTCACCTATTTCGTGCTCATCAATGACGGCGAGCGCCTGTTGCCGCTCGAGGCGCAGCAGGTGCTGCGGCTGGAGGCCTCGGGCACACGCGCCGAGGTCACGGACGTGGACCACGACGGCCGCCCCGACCTGGTGCTCACCAAGTGGACGCTGCCCTCCGTGCAGGATCTCGTCACCGGCTTCAACCTGCAGCGCGGCTCCTTCGTCTACTTCGCCAGCGGGCGCGGTTCGGGCCCGCCCTTCGAGCGCAAGCCCTCGCTGCGCGACGAGCAGTCCTTCACGCTCGACTCGCTGCAGGACGCCCTGGTGCTGCGCTACATCTCGGCCGATTGCTCGGGCGACGGCACCGCCGACCTCGTCGAGCTGGACCTCTCCGGGCGCGTCGCGGTGCGGCGCATCCTGCGCGAGCGCAGCCTCTTCGGCAGCGGCGACTGGCGCATCGAGACCGACGCCTGGAAGCGCTTCGACATGGGCAGCAGCGTGGAGAAGCTGCTGCTCGAGGACATCAATGGCGACGGCATCGCCGACCTCGTGAATCCCGCCGAGACCTCGCTCACGCTCATGATCTCGCGCCGCGCGGAAGGCCCCCGATGAACACATCGCATCACCGTGTCGACGCCGCGAGCGGACGGGAGCAGCGTGTCGCCACGTGCGCCGCGAGCGGACGGAAGCAGCGTGCCGCCGCGCGCGCCGCGGGCAAGCGGGAGCGGCGTGTCGCCGCGCGCGCCGCGCGCCGCCTGGCGACGGTGGCCCTGCTGCCTGTCGCCCTGCTGCCTGTCGCGCTGGCCCTGTGTCCGGCGCGGGCCGCCGCGCAGGACTTCGCGAGCAGCCTGTTGCTCGTGCCCGACGCCTCGCAGCGCTTTGCCCTGCGCGACGTGAACGGCGACGGCCGGCGCGACCTGATCGGCATCGGACTCGACGGCCTGTCGCTGCGCCTGCTCACCGACGAGGGCGCGTATCCCGAGGAGCCGAGCGGCCGTTTCCCCTGGCCGTCGGAGACCGTGGGCTGGTATCTCGCGGATCTCGACGGCGACGGCGGCACCGAGGTCGTGCTGCTGGTAGACGGCAGCCGCGTGCTCTCCGTGGCCGGCGATGCCGCCGGCGCCTTCCTGCCGCCGCGCGAGGTGCTCACCGACGCGTCCGGCTTCCTGCCGCGCGGCATCCGTCGCGTGAACATCGTGCGCGACGTGAACGGCGACGGCCTGCCCGATCTCGTGCTCCCCGGCGCGGGCCGCTTCCGCATCCACCTGCAGCACGCCGCCGACGCGGCCGACGCGAGCGACGCGGCCGGCTCCGAGCCGCGCTGGACCGAACCGCTGACCGTGAGCTTCCGCCCCTCGCTCAGCCTCGAGCTGGGCAACCCGGCTCGCCTCGACGCGCGCTTCGCCGAGGACATCCGCATCCCGTGGTTCTCGCTGCAGGACCTCGATGGCGACGGCCGCACGGACCTCATCTCGCAGACCGAGGACGAGACGCTCTTCCACATCGCGGATCCCGGCCTTCCCGAAGCGCCCACGTGGCACCTCGACCTCGCGGAGCTGCGCGCCGAGATCGCCCGTCCCGAGGGCATCGACTTCGACAACCTGATCGCCAACGTCGAGCCGCAGGTGAACTGGAAGACCGCGGATCTCGACGGCGTGCCGCCGAACGACCTGGTGATCCAGCAGGGCGGGAAGTTCAGCATCTACCTCGGCGGCTCGCGCGGCCCGAAGCTGGACGCGCCCGACCAGGTGCTGAAGGCCAGCGGCAACGTGCTCTACTTCCTGCTGCGCGACGTGGACAAGGACGGCCGCCCCGACCTGCAGCTGCTGCGCGCCGAGACGGTGAGCCTGACGGACGCGCTGCGCCTGCTCGTCGTGCCGGGCTCGCTCGAGTTCGACATCTTCACCTACCGCGACGAGCTCGCGGCCGGCGGCGACGGCAGCGACCGCGCCGTCTTCAGCCGCAAGCCGTCCACCAAGGCCACGGTCTCGCTGCGCGTGCCTGCGCTGCTCGGCTTCATCTCCACCGTGGATGAGATGAAGACGGACTACGAGAAGCGCAAGGCCGTGCCCGCGCAGGCCGCCGCGCTGGATGCCGACGGCCTGATGAACGACGTCGTGGACGTGCGCGGCGACAGCCTTGCGATCTGGAAGAACAGCGCGCCCGCGGACCTCAAGCAGACGGTGAGACAGCGCTTCGAATCCTTCGACATCGACGAGCTGCTCGAAGACTACGCCACACGCAAGCTCGACCAGCTCGACGACGGCGGCACGCTGTCCATCGGCCTCGAAGACATCAGGACATTGCTGGTCACGCCGGGCTGGGACCTGCGCCAGGCCGTGAAAAGCCGCGCGCCGGATGTCACGGTGCCCCTCCCCTTCCCCGGCAGCGATGTCCAGCTGCGCATCGAGGACCTCGACGGCGACGGCCGCTCCGACATCATCGCGCTGGGCCGCAACGCCGAGATGCAGCAGCTCGTCTTCTTCCTGCGCACGCGCTGACCGCGGCAAGGCGGGCGCTCAGGGCAGCGCCTCGATGCAGGCGCGCACGAGCTCGGGATCGGTCTGGAGCAACTCGTCGTCGCGGGCGACCTCGGTGGATTGCAGCGAGACCGCGGACGAGCGCGGGAGCATGGGGCTGGGCTGCCGTCGCCCGGCGCTGAAGTGCAGCTCGCGGACGCCGGTGGCGGCCACCAGCGCGCGGATGTTGTGCGGACGCACGCCGCCGCCCGGGAGAATCGCGAGGCGTCCCGCCGCGAGATCCACGAGGCGCGCGATGAGCGTCGCGCCCTCCTCCGCCGTGCGCGCCTGTCCCGAAGTGAGCAGCCGCGCGATGCCCAGCTGCGCCAGCTCCTCGAGCGCGGCCGGGGCGTCGGGCACCTGATCGAAGGCGCGATGGAAGGTCACGGGCCGGCCGCCGCAGGTCTCGATCAGCAGCGCGGTGCGCCGAATGTCGATGCGCCCGTCGGGCAGCAGCACGCCCAGCGCGAATCCGTGCACGCCGGCGCGCAGGCCGGCCTCGATGTCGCGCCGCATGACATCCAGCTCGCGCACCGTGTAGAGGAAGTCGCCGGCGCGCGGGCGCACGAGCATGACCAGCGGCACGAGCGCCTGCTCGAGCGTGGCCGTGATCGCGCCGAGCGAGGGCGTCGTGCCGCCGCAGGACAGGTTGGCGCAGAGCTCCACGCGATCCGCGCCGCCCTCCACGGCGGCGGCCGCGCCGTCGGGCGACTCGACGGCCACCTCCACGCGCACGCGGTCCCGGCTGCGCCGTCCGTTCGACATCAGACCTCCAGTCCCAGCGAGCGCATGAGCGCCAGCGCGTTGCCGCGCTGCACGACGCCCGGGCGCATGCGGTAGTCGAAGGACATCGTGCCGTCGGCGACGCTGTCCGCGAAATGGGCCGAGACGGCGCGCGGCGCCAGCTCGTCGGCCAGGCTGGCCAGCGCCAGGTCGTGCGTGGTGACGAGGCCCAGCGCGCCGCGCTCCAGCAACCGCCCCAGCACGGCGCGCGCGCCGATGAGCCGGTCGTGGCTGTTCGTGCCGGAGAGCAGCTCGTCCAGCAGGAAGAGCACCGGGCGCGAGCCGCGCGAGAGTTCGTCCACGGCGCGCAGCCGCGTGATTTCGGCCCAGAAGCGCGAGGCTCCTTCGCGCAGCGAGTCGTGCACGGCGAGGCACGCGCCCAGTGCGAAGGGCGAGAGCCGCGCCGAACGCGCGCGCACCGGGGCCCCCGCGCCCGCCAGCACCACGGCCAGGCCCGCCGAGCGCAGCAGCGTGCTCTTCCCCGACATGTTGGAGCCCGAGATCATGAGCAGTGCGTGCGAGCGGTCCAGGGACAGGTCGTTGCGCACGCAACGCTCGTCGGGGATGAGCGGGTGTCCGAGGCCGGTCAGGTGCAGGCAGGGGCCGTCCGTCCGGCCGACGTCGACGAGCTCCGGGTACACATCGTCCCGGTGTTCGTGCGCGTATCCCGACACGGCGAGCATCGCCTCGAACTCGCCCACCGCCGAGAGCCACGCAGGCAGCACGGAGACGAGTTGCGCGCGGCAGGTCTCGACGGCGTGCGCGCGGTGCACGCGCAGCTGCAGCATGAAGGCGAAGAACGCGTACACGCCGTTGCGCCGGCTGTCGATGAGCGACAGCGCGAGCGACTGGAAACGGCGCAGCCGCGCGGAGGCCGGCACGCCGTCGGTCGCCACCGCGGCGCCGAGCGCGGCCAGGGCCGGGGGCGCGCCGGCGGCCGCCGCGCGATCCTCCAGCAAGGCGAGCAGCGGCGCGAGGAGGCGCAGCTCGTGTTCGCCGGACTCGGCAAGGGCCTCCACTTCCTGGATGCGCCGCTTGCTGAACTGTCCGGCCACGGCTGCACACGCGCCGACGAGGGCGAGCGGCAGCGGGCCCGTCACGTCGAAGCTCCACGCTCCCGCGGCGGCAAGCGCGGCGAGGCCGAAAGCCAGCGCGGTCAGTCGCACGCCGGCTCCGAAAACGACCGGCCTGGCGCGGGCCCACGCGAGGAGCTGCGCCGCATGCGGGCGTTCGGCCTCCGTGTCCGCAAGCAGCGCGACGGCCTCGCGCAGGTCCACGTCAGGGGACAGCGCGGCCACGGCCTGCTGTCGCCCGAGCATGCTCGGGCCGTCCGCCGTGTGGAGCAGCCAGGCAAGCAGCGTGCTCGCGCCGGCGCCGCTCACGGTGGTGTTCAGCAGCTGGAAGAGCGAGCCGTCGCCGACGACATCGAGATCGCGCGCATAGAGGTGCGTCTCCGGCAGGCCGGCCTCGCCCGTCGGGCCGTAGCCGGCCCAGCGCCCCGCGAGGCGCGCCAGGTTGCGCTCGTGATGGACGATGCCGCGCCGCGCACGCACCAGCCGCTCGCCGCAACGCGCGTGGAGCACGACGAGCATGGCGAAGAGCGCCACGGGGACGAGCAACCAGGCCGCGAAGTCCGGGTGCAGTCGCAGCACCCAGACGGCGCCGCCGAGGGTCGCGAAGAACAGCAGCAGGCGCACCAGGCCGAGCCGCTCCTGCCGGCGCTCATCGACCGCGACCAGAGCGCGCCACGACTGGAGGCGGCGTTCATAGTCGGCGGCTGTCGCGAGCGCTTCCATCGCCGCGCGAGGATAGCGACTCGCGCGGCGATTCCGCTCCGTCCGGCCGGTCAGGTCACGGGCCGATGGTCACGCGGAACGTGCCATCCGGGATCTGCAGCGACGGCGCTCCGTCGGCGCCTTGCACGCGCATCAGCAGGCCCTGCAGATGACCCGTGACCTTGCCACCCGCGACGCCCGTGACCTCCACGGCGTAGTCGTTGCCCTGCCCCTCGGTGGTCCACACGGTGGTGGCCGGATCGAAGAGGCCGCCGCCCTGCTCCACACGCAGGAAGCCGTGCAGGTCGCCCGCGATGCTGGCGGTGTGCGGCATCGTCACGTCGAAGGGTATGACGAGCTGCAGCTGCATGCGCGGCGGGCCCGCCTGGACGCCGACGACGATGAGCTGGTCGGGCACCCCCATGACGCCGAAGCCGAACACCGAGAGGAAGCCCGAGGCGGAGAACTGCGTGCTGCCGAGCAGCGCGGTGACCTTGTCCGGGCACGCGCCGAACAAGCCGCCTGCGCCGGGCACGATGAGAGCGCACGGTTCCGTGAACGTGCCGAGCTTGTTCTTCAGCAGCAGGTCCCATCCGCCGGGCGTCAGCTTGGAAGGCACCTGACAATTCACCTGCGTGTCCGTCCACGACAGGACCTTGGCCGCCTTGCCGCCGATCTTCACGCTGCCCTTGGTCGTGCCGAAGTAGCGGCCGTGCAGGGCGACCGTGTCCCCCGGCGCGGCTTCCGGCGGATCGAGCGCCAGGAACTGCGGCGCGCGGATGCTCAGCGCGTTCGCGAACACGACGGGCTGGCTGCCCTTGCCCTTCGGCTGCACGACGACGTCCCACGTGCCGGGCGCAACCTTCTTGTCGAGCCGCGCCACCACCGTGGTGTCGTTGAAGCTCAGCACCTTGAGCGCAGGGTGTTTCGTCGTGGTCGTGGACTGCAGCAGCACCTTCGGCTTGGCGAGGCCGAAGCCCGAGCCGGTGATGGTGAGCTGCGTGCCGAGGCTCGCCTCGGAGGGCTGCACACCTTCCGCGGGCGGCAACGCCGTCCATGCGGTGAGCGGCGCAATCAACGGCGCGGTCAACGGCGCGGTCAGCGGCGCAGTCAGCGGCGCAGTCAGCGGCGCAATCAACGGCGCGGTCAGCGGCGCAATCAACGGCGCAATCAACGGCGCGGCCGCGACGCGCGGCGCCTGCAGCGCCGAAACCAGGGCAAGGAGAAGGGCAAGGGCCGTGAGACGCACGGGGCGGGACAGCATGGGGATCACGCTTTCGGGAGGGGCCGGGCACCGCGCGGCGGAGAGCTCGCCGCGGCGCGAGGCAGACAACAAGAGGTGAGCAAGCCGCATGCCGTGTCGCCCACGGCGCCGCGACGGCACGCGGCTTGCTCATCTCTTGTTGTTCGCACGTCCTGCGCTCGCCCACTTCACTCGATCCAAGGACACACATCATGAAGTTCATGAACTCGCTGTCATTCAGGCTGGCCCTGGCGACCATCGCACTGGGGAGTCTCCCGCTCTTTGCTGCGTCGGCGCCGTTGCCGGCTGTGGCTGCGGGCTTCAAGGTCGTGGCCTGGAATGACCTCGGCATGCACTGTATGGACAGCGACTACTCGGTCTTCTCCATCCTGCCGCCGTTCAACAATGTCTACGCCCAGCTCATGGACTCATCGGGCAACCTGATCACGAACCCGGCCGGCTACACGCTCACTTACGAAGCCGTCGCCGACCCGACCGGCTCGATCAACACCACCTCCGTGGGCAAGACCAACTTCTGGCTCTGGTCGCAGCAGCTCTACGGAGCCTCGCCGGTGCCCAACACGGGCCTGGCCGGCCACAACATGCCGGGTCCCGGCAACACGCCCCAGCCGATGACCTGGGATGCGACGGCCAGCGCGTGGACCGCCGTGGGCGTGCCGCTCTCGCCGTACGACGACCTCGGCCACAAGCGCACCTACCCGCTGATGAAGATCGTCGCGCGCAACAACAGCGGCGTCGCGATCGCGAGCACCACGCCGGTCCTGCCGGTCTCGGACGAGCTCGACTGCCGCGCCTGTCACGCCAGCGGCTCCGGCCCCGCGGCCATGCCGTCGACCGGCTGGGTCTACGACAACAAGAGCGAGCGCGACTTCCGGCTGAACATCCTGCGGCTGCACGACGAGTACCAGCTCGGCACGCCGCTCTACACGTCGTCGCTGGCGCAGGCAGGCTTCAGCTCGGCCGGCCTCGAAGCGAGCGTCGTGGCCCTGGCCAAGCCCGTTCTTTGCGCAAGCTGCCATGGCAGCAACGCGCTGCCGGGCACGGGCATCGCGCCCATTTCCAAGCTGACGGCGGCCATGCACGCAGGGCACGCCTTCGTGCTCGACCCGACCAACGGGATGACGCTCGAGGCCAACGAGAATCGCGAGGCCTGCTACCGCTGCCATCCGGGTTCCTCGACGCGCTGCCTGCGCGGCGTCATGGGTTCAGCCGTCGCTCCCAACGGCGAGCTGTCCATGCAGTGCCAGAGCTGCCACGGCAGCATGAACACCGTCGGCGCACCGGCGCGCGATGGCTGGCTCGATGAGCCCAGCTGCCAGAATTGCCACACGGGCACGGCCACGCACAACAACGGCCAGATCGTCTTCACCGATGCCTTCGACACCAACGGCCTGCCGCGCGTCGCCGTGGACCAGACCTTCGCGACCAACCCGAACACGCCGCTGCCGGGCAAGTCGCTCTACAAGCTTTCGGAAGGCCATGGCGGCCTGCTCTGCGAGAGCTGCCACGGCTCGACGCACGCGGAATATCCCGCCGCCCATCCGAACGACAACCTCGGCGTGATCGCGCTGCAGGGCCACGACGGCGTGATCACCGACTGCACCGCATGCCACGCGACGCAGCCCAGTACGGTGACGGGCGGCCCGCACGGCATGCACCCCACCGGCAGCGGCTGGGTCAGCGGCCACGGTGACATCGTCGAGAACGGCGGCGCGGCGCAGTGCGCGAAGTGTCACGGCGCCGACTATCGCGGCACGCTGCTCTCCGCCACCAAGGGCAACCGGACGTTCAACGCCTTCGGCACGAAGAACTTCTGGCAGGGCTTCCGTGTGAGCTGCTACTCGTGCCACAACGGCCCGGGCAGCGAGAACGCATCGCCCAACACGCCGGCCATCGTGAGCAATGCAGCGATCACCGTCGCCGATGTTCCGGTGGCTCTGACGCTTTCCGCAACGGACCAGAACGGCAATGCGCTCACGAGGCGCATCGTGCGCCAGCCGAGCCACGGGCGCGTGGGGCTCTCGGGTTCTCTCGCCACGTACATCCCGGATCCGGGTTTCGCCGGGACGGACACCTTCACCTACGCGGCCTTCGACACCTTCACCGACAGCAACCTCGGCACGGTGACGGTCACGCGCAAGGCCAACTGGGGCAACTACGGCTTCGGCTATCCGGGCACCAACGGCGCCGTGCCGGCGTTCATCGCGCTGGGAAATCCGTCGCTCGGCACGAGCGTGAGCCTCCTGCTGGGCAACAGTTCGGGCAACAATGCGTCGGTCTTCCTGCTCATGTCGACGGAGCAGGCCAACCTGCCCACGAACAAGGGCGGCGCGCTGCTGACCGAGCTCCTGCTCTCGCTGGCGCTGCCGATGCCGCCCAGCGGACTGAACCTGCTGTGGGCCGTGCCGAACGACCCGGTGCTCTCCGGCCTGTCCGTCTATCTGCAGTCCGTGCAGAGCGACCCGGCCGCGCACTTCGGCTTCGCCTTCAGCGACGGCCTGCGACTGACGCTCGGCCCGTAAGGCCCGGCGCTCACGAACCGCGGAATCATCCGGCGCCTGCCCGATGATTCCGCGGTTCCATGTCCGGAGTGTCCGTTCGATGCACGGGCGCTCGACCGCAGCGCCTCACCGCGGAATTCGCGCAGGGCGCGAGCCCGCTCGTCACGATGGGCTGCGGCGAGCAATGCCCCGTGGTGCCCGGCCTGCAGCGCGACGACTGGCCGCTTCAGGATCCCGGGGGCCAGGGCGCCGACGCGGTGCGCGCGATCCGCGACGAGGTGCGACGCCGCGTCCTCGCGCTGATCGCCGAGCACGGCTGGAGCGGATGAGGCCGCGCCTCAGCCCCCCGGTCGGACGCCCCGGCGGCGCGGCGGACGGCCGTCGTTGCCGGGCGTGCCTGGAATCACGCGCTCGTATTCGGGCGGCGCGAGCACCTTCGGGTCGAGCCGGCCGAGCGCGGCCTGCAGCGTCGCGCGCAGATCGTCGCGACCGGCCTGGCCACTCTCGCCCTGCCCGCTCTCGCTCTGGCCGCTCTCGCTCTGGCCGCTATCGCTCTGGCCGCTCTGCTCGAGGCGTGCCATCAGCAGGCGCGACGTGTCCGCCGCCGACGTGTTGAGGCCATCGAGGTTTCCAGCCGACTCCGGCGAGCGTTCGAAGCTGGCCAGCAGCGCCGCAAGCGCCGCCTCGTCGTCGCCGCGCTCGAAGGCGAGGCGCGCACGACCGGCAAGCGCCAGCGCGATCTCGGCATCCGCACTCGCACGGCGCTCGGGCTCCGTGGCGATGAACTGCTCGAAGTGCGCGATGTCGCGATCATAGGCGGCCAGCGCCTCGTCGACGCGACCCGCGCGGCGGTGATACTCCGCGGCCTCGCGCGAGGCGTAACCCGCAAACCACTGCAGGTCGCGGCCCGCGCCAGGCACCGCAGTCGAGGTCGCGTAGGGTGCGCCGCCCGGCGTTGCCGCGGCCTCGGCTGCCCGGGACGCGAGCATCGACTCGTAGACCGCCTCGATGCCGCCGAGCCGGTTCTCCTGCAGCACGCGACGTCGCAGGCGCTCGTGCAGCAGCGGCGAGTCCGGGAAGCGCTGCAGGCCTTCGTCCAGCGCGCGGGCGGCCTGACCCGGAGCACCGAGCCACGCCAGGATGTCGCAGTGCATCGCGACCTGCACGTCGGTGCCCTCGGGATGCTGCGCGAGCACGGAGTAGGCGGCGTCCACGTCGGCGAGCCACTGCGCGGGCCAGTCGGTGCGGGCCTGCACGGCCGCGGCGATGGCCTGCTGCCGGGACTCGGCGAAGAGCGCGAGCAACGTCGCCGCGTCGGCGCTCAGCGGCTCCGCGAGCGGCTCGGAGAGGGCGGCCTCGGCCCGGCCGAGAGCTTCGTCGCGCTGGCCGAGCGCCACGTCGGCCAGTGCGATGACGGCGCTCACGCGACCGCCCGTGGCGCCCAGCTGCTCGGCCTCCAGCGCGGCCTGGCGCGCGTCCATCCAGGCGAGGCGCACGAACTCCTTTTCGGTGTCGGGATGGAGCGAGTGGGCCTGCGCGACGAAGGCCTCGGCAAGCTGAAGGTGCGCCTGCGCATCCTCGGAGCGCAGCACGCGATCCTGGTCATCGAGCCGCGCCTCGGCGACGGCAGCGTCGAGGCCGGGCGCAGGCGGCCCCACCATGCCCAGTGCCGACGACCACTCCGCGCCGTCCACCGCGGTCGAGCGGGTCGCGAGGCCCCGCTGCACCAGGGCCAGCGTGTGCGCCCGGGGCATCGTGGAGCCGAGCCGCTCCAGCGCGGCGATGAGCGCCTCGCGATCGGCCGGATCCAGCGGCGTGCGCAACGCCTCCGCGATGAGGTCGATGGCGGCGGGAGACTCCGACTGCACGAGCGCCTGGCGCGCCAGCGCGGCCAGCCCGGGTTCGGCGTCGAAGATCGCGAGCCGCAGCAGGTCCAGCGGCGCGCGCGCACCGAGCCCGACGGCGGCCGTGAGCAGTCGCACGCGCAGGCTGCCATCACCGCGCTGGAAGGCGGCCTCCACGGCGTCGCGGTCGTCGTTGTCGGGGCTCTCCACCAGTTCGACCGGCGAACGATCGCCCTTGTCGTCGGGCGGCGGCTTCGGGAAACCCTCGCTGCCTTCGCGGATGGCCGTGAAGACCGAGTCCGTGTCCCAGGCGTAGTAGACGTCGTAGAGCTCGGCGCTTCCTTCCTTCACGTTCACGCCGATGTGGCGTGGCGCGATGCGCTTGCCGTCCATGAACTTGTCGAACAGGCCCGGCTCGATGGCGATGTGCTCGCCGCAGGTGACGCTGCCGAAGCGCGGGCAGAGAATGCGGCGACCCAGCTCGTCGTAGTCGCGCGGGTTGTGCCGGTAGACCGACGCGATGACGCACACGTAGGGTTCGTAGAGGGCTGCGGTCTCGGGTTGGCGGTAGCGGATGCCGGCGTAGTGCTCGCTGGCGATCTCGCCGTCCATGTTCACGCAGACGATGATCGGCTTGCCGGTGGCCTGCGACACGGCCAGCGCATCCTCGTAACTGCGCTGCCAGCGGATGAGGCACGGGCGCTTCCAGTCCTCCGCGGTGGGCGCGGGCCACATGGCCTCGCGGCTGAGCCCGCCCGACGGCGCGGTGACGCCGGGAATTCCCGGATCCTGGGCAGCGGCCGGCGGCACCAGAAAGCACGCCAGCGCGAGCAGCGCCCGAGGGCCGGCGGCGGGAAGGCAAGTCCTCATGCAAATGCGATTCGGATGGGCGTTCTGTGCGTGCAAGGCGGGCCACAACGAGCCGACGCCGCAACATAGGACGGCCGCGCGGCAGCGTCAACGCGACGACCCGCCTCGGCGCGCGGCGCAACCCGGGCATACGGGCGCTGTTGTGCGGGCGCCCGACTCGTGACCTCCTTCCCGCAGCGGAGGTCAATCACCTCGGCCTCCCCCCTTGATGCGAGCCAACCGTTGAAGATTTCTGCCGCACTCTCCTGGCTCGTCGCCCTCTTCCTCATGCTTCCGGGCCTGGCGCACGCCACCGACCTCTCCGCGGAGCGGCTGCAGTTCACCGGTGCCGACGCCGCCGGCAGCACCTCGATCAGCTTCGCCAACAACATCTACTCGCTGAGCTTTTCCGGCGACGAGGTGCTCACCTGGCAGATCGATCTGTCGGACCCGCAGACGGCGGGCGGCTCGCTGCGCATCCGCGAGCTCTCCAGCGACTCCTGGCCGATGGACGGCGCCGGCTTCGTCTTCAAGGACCCGGGCGGCCTGTTCTGGTTTCCCAAGGACAACTACAAGAAGACCACGCTGGTCGGGCATTCGTTCAGCGGGAAGACGGTGACGCTCGACTACCGGCTGGATTTCTACGGTTCGCACCCGGTGCGCTACGAAATCACGCAGGAGGGCAAGGCGCTGCGGGTCCGCATGCTCGACCCGACCCTCAACACTGTGGCCTCCGCGAACTTCTCCGGCATCTACTACGGCAGCTCCACCGGCGTCGAGTCGCCGAAGCTCATCCGCATGCAGGGCGCGCAGGCCTGGCCGATCGTGCTCTTCCGCAAACCGACGAGCTTCGGCAACGACCACTACTTCATGGCCAACGCGCTCGACATGTTCCAGTGCAACACGGCGGACTATGGCGTCTTCACGCTCAACAACCCGAGCATCGGCCCCGACTCGATCGTCAGCTACTACACGACCTCCACGCTGTACAAGCCGATGTCCAACGGCCTGCTCGCCGCGCCGCTCGACGACACCTACCTGGTCGTCGTCTCGCACAGGATCAAGGACGTGCTGCTGACCTCCACGGCCCCGCCGTCTCCCTATCGCACGTTGCTCGTGAACCGCATGTTCTTCAACGGGCCCGAACACGTGTGGAGCTACTACAGCGGCATGTTCGACCTGTACATCGCCAATGGCATGTACAACCTCACCGGTTATCTCTTCAACTGGTCGAACGCGGGCATCGATGCGCCCGCGACGATCAACGTCGGGCCGGACTGGCTGCCCGCGGTGGACCAGGCCGGCTTCGCGGCCATGCTCACGAAGGGCCGGATGTTCGGCGCCCTGGTCGGCGCGTACACCGCATTCAACTGCGCTCCTCCGAACGCGCCGCCGGCCTTCAACGATCCGAACGACTTCGTGCGCGATGCCTTCGGCACCGTGAAGCTCTACGGCTCGCTCGGCTTCCCGCTGCTGGGCATCGAGGCTGCGGCCAAGTACGCCGAGTCCGAGATCGGCGAGCTCAAGCAACTCGGCGCGAGCGCGGCCTATGTCGACATCCAGACCTACGGCAACATCAGCAAGGCGCCGGACGGGGACCACATGGATCAGCAGTCCGGCTCGCCGTGGGCCAAGACGCTGAAGCAGGGTTTCGCGGCGCAGAAGTCCTGCTTCCGGAACACGCGTGACCTGATCGAAGGCCCGTTGCTGGGAGAGGGCTCCATCGGCACGGTCAACAGCAACCAGGAATATCTCTGGTATGGCTACGTGGACAGCGTGCAGCGCGTGATCAACACGGGCGCGGGAACGAGCGCCAGCCAATTGCCCGCAGGGTCGCCCAGCGCTCCGACGAACTGGCCCATCATTCCCGAGTACGAATGGCGCGTGGCCGCGCAGAAGCAGGTCAACCACGGCAACGGCTTCCACGACCGGTTCTTCGGGCCGAGCGATGGACCGGGCATCGTGAACATGAGCACCGGCCAGCCGATCTTTCCGCTGACGCAGGATGCGATGGACCTGTATCAGGCCTTCAACATCACGTACGGGCACGCCGGCTACGTGACGACCAACGGCACGCAGCAGGCCACCGAGGGCTACATCACGCGACCCGGTTCGGCGCAGACGTACTTCATGAGCAATGCGCTCCAGACCTACTACTTCACCTCACCCGTGATCACGATCCGCTACCTGCACGACGGCAGCTTCAAGTCCTTCGAGTCGGTGATCTCGGTGTCCGAGAGCACGGAGACCTTCCGGCACATCCCGGTCGCGATGGCCTTCGCGAACGGCCTGCGCATCTACGTGAACCACGGCCCCGCGCCGTTGAACATCCACGAGGGCGGCATCACCTACACGCTGCCCGCAAAGACCGGCTTCTGGGCCGGCATCCCGGGCTTGCTGAACTGCTTCTCGGCCATCGCGCCCGGCACCAACGGCAAGCGCATCGACTACTGCCTCGCCACCGGCCAGTACGAATACTTCAATGGCCGAGGCGCTGTCGGCGGCTACGGCGGCATCGCCACGGCGGCAAAGCGCAGCAAGTGGGTCGTGTTTCCCACCAGCATCACGGTCACCGAGGATGCCGCGGGCCTGCTCGATCATGTCCAGGGCGTCCCGCCGACGCTCACGTCCATCCAGATCGACCCGAAGCAGCCGCTGCTCGCGCCGGGTGAGCGCATCGGCCTGCGTGCGATAGCCCTGTTTTCCAACGGCAGCGCGCTCGACGTGACCACGCTGCTCGACTGGCACTCCGCCAAGTCGGGCGTGGTCACCGTCAACGCGTCGGCCGTGCTGGACGCCGTCGGCATCGGCAGCGCGAAGATCTACGCGATTCTCCCCGACGGCTCGTCGGTGGCGCAGCCCATCCAGGTCACGGTCCAGTAGGCGGTCCCGCGCCTGCGAGCCGGCGCTGCCACGAGCGACGGCCGCACCACTGCCCCACGAACCGGTCCGGAAAGCAGCGCGCGCACGCGACGGGACACCGATGGTCCCGCCGCGTGCGCGCCTGAACGCGAAGAGTCAGCTCAGTTCGCGATGGCCTTCAGGCCGTTCGACGACGAGAAGCCCTTCGCGCCGCCTGCGTCCTTGATCCAGTACTGCAGGTAGATCGGGAAGCCGGCAGGTACGGCCGCAGGCCATGTCGCCGGCAGCACGATCTGGCCCGTCGGCCCCGTGGTCAGGGCGACGCTGAGCGTCACCGATGGCACCAGCGTTCCGCCCTTGAACGGCGCATTCAGGTTGGCGAAGCCGACGATGAAGAACGCTGGCGCATTGGGCAGCGCTGAAGTGAGAGTCAGGGTCAGAGCCGTGTTGGCAACCAGCGTGCCCGTGCCGGCGAGCTTCGGAGTGCCACTCGTTCCTGGCAGCGCAAGGCCGAGATCGACCCACACCGGGTTCAAGTCGCCGGCGATGGCGGGCGGGTTCTGGCCCGGCGTCGGCGTGCCGGAATTGTTGTAGGTCGTGTTGGTCGCGCCCTTGGTCCAGCCGGGCTGCGAGTTGGCGCTGATCTCGTCCAGATTGTTCGAGGCCGTCGGGTCCGCGTCCGAATTGAACGTGGCGGCGAGCGTGATCGCATTCGTGCTGGTGTTGCCCGCCTGGATGAGTTCACGGAGCTTGTAGCCGTAGGCGTTGTAGTTGCCGCCGCCCGAGCTGCTCACGTGGCAGAGCGCGCAGCCGGTGCCGGTGCCCGTGACGACATTGTCGTCGCTGGTCGAGGTCGGATACTTGGACTTCCACGTGGAGAAGATGCCGTTGGTCGCGTGCGCGGAGGGCGTTGCCATCAGCAGTGCGAGCATGGCAAGCGGCACGAGGAGCAGCCGACGCATCAGGGGCGGGCAGCATGTGCGGTACATCATGGGAAGAATCCTCTTTCGGACGCGCGGGCCGGGGCAGTTCGACCGGAGGCGAAGCCTGTGCTCCGGGAACACTCGTCCAGGTCGCACAAGCCACCGGTGCGGTTCCCGGGACCGCTGGAAAACTGTGTCCCGGATTCAACCCGTGGCGCGCGGCACCGATGCATGACCAAGGCGCCATGGTGGAGCAGACTTTTCCTACCCCCTCAGCGGAATCCTGCGCCTTCGTCGCGTGAGTCGAGCGGATCGCCCGGCGCGCGCCTCCAGGCCGCTGCATGCTGCGATACATTGAGCGGCGTGCCTGCATCCGCTCTGCCGCCGCGTGCCGCCACCCCGCGCATTGCACTCGTCGCACTGCTTCTGGCGGTGCTGGCCCTCGACCTGACCGGCTTTTCCTGGGGCCTGCCGCACGGCGTGGCGCCGCACGTGGACGATGCGGCCAAGCCTGCGCTGGACGCGATGCGGCACTTCTTCCTGAGCGACACGAAGTATCCGAAGGTGCACCTCATGCTGCTGGGCGCGGCGTACGCACCGTACCTCGGCTGGCTCTCCCTGACCGGCGGCCTGCACCTGGCGGGCACGTCGCTCGAGACGGTGGGCGCCTCCGTTTTCACCGATCCGACCGGGGCGCTCACGACGATCCTGCTCATCGCACGCGGCGTGACCGTCGCGCTGCACGTGGGCAGCGTGCTGCTGCTGTGGGCCGCGGCCAGGCGGCTGGTGCGCCATCCGCAGGCGGCGCTTTTCGGCGCGGCGCTCTGGGGGCTCGCCCCGGTGGTCGCGCTCTTCGCGCGCAGCTCGAACGTGGACGTACCCATGTGCTTCTGGCTCGCGGCGACCGTGCTGCAGTTCCTGCGCGTGAAGGAACAGCCCTCGCGCGGACGGCTCCTGGTCCTCGCGCTCATCGCGGTCGCCGGACTCGGCACCAAGGATCAACTGATCTTCGCGATCATCCCCTTCGCACTTGCCGTGCCGGCGCTCACGTGGACGGCTCGCGCGAAGGACAGGAAGCGCGCGCTGCTCGACCTCGCCCTCGCGGCGGGCACCGGCCTGCTGGCCTGGGCACTCACCTCGGACCTGCTCCGTGATCCGGCGCAATGGGTCCGACGGCAGGCCGCGTGGCGAGCGGACCTCGCGCACTTCGCCGACATCGCGGCGACGCACGTCACTGTGCTGGACCTCGCGCGCAACTCGCTGCGCGACATTCTTTTCGTCGGTTCTCCGGCCCTGGCGATCGCCACGCTGGCGGGGCTGCTGTCCTTCGCCTTCGTGCGCTCGCGCACCGGGCTCGTCTGGCTGGGCCTCGCGGCGCTCTACCTCGTGCTGCTGATGGGCTGGCTCGGCTTCGAGCAACCGCGCTATGTCATGCCGGCCGTGATGTTCACGTGCCTCTTCGTCGCCTGCCGCGCCGATGCCTTGCTCGACGGCCTGTCCGCCGGGAGCCTCGGCGCTGCGACCGGCGCTGGGCGTGCAACGCGCACGCCTGTGCGACTCGTGCGCGCGGCAGGTGCGCTGCTGCTGCTCGCGGCCTTCGCGCACGCCGCGCAGGTGGCCTGGGCGCTCACGGGAGACTCGCGACGGCTCGCGCAGACGTGGATCGCGACGCGCATCGCGCCAGGCACGACCGTCGAGACCTACCAGGACCCCAATCACCTCCCCGGCCTGGATGCCGTGGGCCTGCACGTCGCGCAGGCGCGCGACATGAGCCTGGCCGGCGTGGCGCAACGCGCGCCGCCCGTGATCGTCCTCTCCGCCGACGAAGGCTGGCGCTGGACTGCCGAACAGCGGCGCTTCGTGAGCGCGCTGTTCGACGGCCCGCCAGGCTACGAGGTCGAGCGCTTCGGGCCGGCGCACGGCTCGCGAGCGCCGCTGTGGCTAGATCCGACCTCTCCCGATCGCTACTGGCCGAACATCGTGGTGCTGACGCGGAAGCCCTGAAGGCTCAAGGACCGTCGTTGACCTCGTCCAGCGGTTCCGCTTGCTTGACCCGCAGGCTCTCTGCCAGCTCGCGCGCGAAGTCGCGCTGCATCGAGGCGTTGACGGCCGCGGTGATGGCCATGGCCAGGAAGGCGCCGAGCGCGGCGAGCGCCATGTCCCACTGCGCGTCCCAGACATCGCCCTGCGATCCGAGGAAGTCCGCGCCGAGTCCGTCGCCGAAGACCACGGCGGCCCGCCACTCGATGAGCTCGTAAATCACCGAGGTGGACATCGCCACGTCGAGAGGGAGCACGTAACCCCAGATGCCCTTCGCGTCGGCGATGCGCAGGAAGACCTCGCGGATCGGGTAGGCAAGCATCAGGCCGTAGGAGAAGTGCTCGAGGCGGTCGTAGTTGTTGCGCTCGAATCCGAAGGTCGCGTCGGGCGACCAGCCGATCGTGCGCCTGAAGAACGCATCGTAGGGAACGTCTGCGTAGGTGTAGTGGGCGCCGATTTCGTGCAGCGTGAGGAAGCAGAAGATGAGCACGTAGGAGAGCTTCGACAGCCGGAAGCGCCGGTACGTGACGAGCAGCAACCCGATGAGCGCCAGCGAGAGCGCGTTCTCGAGCAGCCAGTCCGAGCGCGACGTCGGATGCCAGGCGAGGACGACGAACTCCACGAGGAACAGCAGGCCGAGGACGACGTACAGCCAAGACGCGCTGCGCACGCCCGGCGTCGCGGGGACTGTCGGCTTTCGGGTGCGCATGGCGGGACTCCTGACCGTCGAGAGAATAACAGCCCTCGGCACGCGCGCCTCGTGCCGGAAGGCTGGGCGCCTCAGCGCAGCGAGAGGCGCAGGTCCCCCAGCGAGTCGCCGGGCGCAAGCGACACGAGGAGCTGCGCCTGCGCGCCGGTCGGACCGCGCGCGGTGATCTGCAGGCGTCCGTCACGCGCGCCATCGGCTGCCGGCACGCCGTCGAATGCGAAGCGGCCGTCGGCGCCGGTCCACATGCCGAACGGGTTGGTGACGACGACCAGCTCGGTGACGTGATCACTGTGGCCGTGCACCGAACACGTGAGCGAGACGCGACCCATCGCGCGATGGAACATGAGCGTGCGCTCGGCCGCCGACACGAGCGGCACGTTGAAGAGCGGCCGATGCGCGTCGTCGATCGCGCAGACGGTGTGAAAGGCGCCCGCCACGCCACGCAGGACGAGCGGCTCGTACACCTGCACGACGGCGGTCTCCGGCTGCAGGCCGCTGCCGTCGTGCGTCAGCACGAGACCTCCGGGAGGCGGCGCGAAGACCACGTCGTCGAGGCCGCCGGTCACCGCGACGAAGACGCCGGCCAGCGGCGCACCCCCGGCGTCCGTGACGAGACCAGACAGGCGGCCGGTGAGGGCGGGATCGATCGGCGTGGCCGGCGGCGCGTCACGCACCTCGAAGCGCCCCGTCGCATCGACCGCCAGGGGACTGGCGCGCAGCGGGCTGGCCGCGGCCGGTGGCCCGACAACCGCCCACAGGATGTTGGCGACGAGGAAGGTGAGCACGAATTTGACGAGCGTCAGCCTCACCGTCTCGATCAGGAAGGTGGCCCAGCGCAGCTTGCGCTCGACGGCGAGCAGCACGAGCACCAGCAGCGGGATCGGCGCGTAGCTCCACGCGATGTTGCGATCCATCGCGTCCATGTCCATCGGGAGCCACAGCGGGTGGAGCCCGAAGAAGATGGCCAGCGTCACCGCCAGCGCGAAGAGGAACGACCGCCACGACAACTGCGGCAGCGGCTGTTCGGGCACAACGGGCGACGGCTGAAGTGAGGGCATGCGGAAGGCGGATCCTGGCCGCAGGCATCATCGAATACCTGCTCGCCTGCAGGTCCGGAATTTTCAGGCGCCGGTTGACGGGCCCTCAGGCCGCGCCAGCCGAGGCGCCGGCCACGGATTCACCGGCACGATGCCGCCGGCACGATGCCGCCGGCACGATGCCACCGGCACGATGCCACGGACATCGTCGCCCGATGGTGCGCTCCTCTGGACTCTAGTGCGGAGGCAACGCCGCCCAGGCCGTGAGGTCATCGCCATTGAGCAGCCCGTTGTTGTCCACGTCGCCCACGACCACAGCCGGAGACCGCGGATACAGAGCCTCATAGGCGGCCAGATTCTGCGTGGCGAGGAGCAGCAGTCCCTGATCCAGGACGGTGAGATGGCCGTCGGCGTCAAGATCACCGACGTCGTTCACCAACGAACGCACGATGGTGAGAATGGAGTTGCTCGCGGGTTCGTTCACGATCTGGCAGGAGCCGTCCGTCCAGCGGACGACGACCCAGAGCGGATCGACCTGCTTGTTGATGCCGGTCCCGTCGGCAGACCTCGCGGGCTGCAGCGGCAGGCTGCCAACCGACTCGCTTCCGAGCAGCTCGCCCGACATGGCACCCGGCGAGACGTCCGCCGTTCCGAAGGGAAGAGAGGGCTTGCCCAGACCGAAATGCAGGCGGGGCGATTCCTGGCAGAGGAAGCTCGAGCCGGTGAAGACCTCGCGGAGCTGGGTGACGCCATCATCCCGCAGATAGATGCGCACGCCCGTGTTGTCGAGGCTGCCGCCCGAATTCACCAGGTCCACCTCGATCCACGCGTTGCTGGACACGAGCGTGTTCTTCATCACTCGGGCCCGCTCGAAGTCGCGCGTGACGACGCAATCCATGTCACCGTCGCCGTCCAGATCGCCCGCCGCCAGCCCGCGCGCGAAGTCACCCTGAGTCGTGTTCACCAGGCTGAACTCGGGCAGGAGGTTCGTGACCGTCTGCCACTTCACGTTCAGGCCGTCACGCAGCCGCTGCGGGAACAGGTTGAGCTGCACCGGATTGGAGGACTTCTTGCTGAGGTCATGCACGGACGACGTCACCGACATGTGATCCAGGTCGCCGTCATTGTCAAGGTCGAGGAAGGTCGTGCCCCAGCCGAAGGACGAGTCGTTGAGACCGGTCAACGTGGCCGCGTCGGTGAAGCTGAGGACCGTGCCGATGGAGTCGTTGCGATAGAAACGATCCAGGAAGTCGCGGTTGGTCATGTGCAGATCTTCGTCGAGATCATTGTCCGGGTCCGCCAGGGCGGAGCCCATTTCGTTGCGATTCTCGACCGGGTTGCCGTTGAGGCCGACGGACGTGGCCACGTTCGTCCAGGTCCCGTTCTTGTTGTTGATGAACATCAAGTCGGTCGTGTAATCGTGCGGGATGTGCAGGTCGGGCCAGCCGTCACGGTTCACGTCCCAGAACATCGCCTGCCACGGCTCGCCACCGAACTCGCCCTGAATGCCGGAAGACGGCGTCGCATCGATGAAGATGCGGGGCGTGTAGTTGGGATCGAGCGGATCTCCCGGCGTCGGATTGGGCGCATTGCGCATGAGCCGCCACTGGTCCTGGGTGGACACGTTGGTGGCGTTCCAGGCCGCGAACAGGTCGACCCATCCGTCGTGGTTGAAGTCGCCGGCGCAGATGCCGCTCACGAGGCCCCAGTTGGTCAGCTTGCTCGTCGGGCCAAGGGCGAATCCGGCCGTCGACGTGACGTCGGTGTATGCGTAGTTCGCGACGGCGCCCCGATTCCTGAAGAGCTTGAAGCGCGGCCCGAGAGGGAAGCCCGGCTTCCCGAGATGCGACACGACGAAGAGATCGAGGTCTCCGTCATGGTCGTAGTCGATGAAGAGCGCCGCTGCGGAGCAGGAGGCCGGATCCGTGACGCCGCTCGCGGGAGCCACGTCGACGAAGTTCATGTTGCCGAGGTTCCTGTAGAGCTTGCTGCTGGCTCCGGTGCTCGCCGGAAAGAAGAGGTCCTGCAGGCCGTCGTTGTCGAAGTCGGCAATGCTCACGCCGCCCGCGTCGAGCGCGTTGAACGTGTCCGGGTCCGTGAAGCTGAAGTCCACACCGCAGAAGTCCTGCGCGAGGGGGTCGCCGGCCACGTCCGTGAGCTGGAAGGGCAGGCTGACGACCTGACCGGCGGAACGCTCGACGAGCACACCAGCCATCCCCAGAGCGAGCAGCAACGTGGTGACTTCACGGAGACGGGGCAAGTTCATGGTGGGTCCTCTTCAATTCGATGTGGCCAAGTGCCGTGGACTGCCCTTCACGCGATGGATATCCACCCGTTCACTCGACAATCGAAACTCGGCCCCTGAGCCTCAGGAGTCTAGTGGATCAGGGAACTCTGTCAACGTCGCCCGGCGGAGGGCTGATCCGGCTGAGACTGAGCGAACACCGATGCCCGAGCGCCCTGTCGCCATCCCGGCGACAATTGGCATCTCGGCGCCCGAGCGGAGTTCGTCGGCGGACGGCCCTGATGGACGCGATCTCCTACATCGGGAGTGGCAGGCCCACATGCGGGGCGAGCAACCAATACACCCCACCCAGCACGATCACGAGCAGCAGCAGCTTGAACAGAAAGCCCGCCACCTTGAGAACCAGGACAATCCCCAGGATGACGACGACGAGCGCAATCCAGTTCATGTGCGTCGACTCCCGGCCGTGGTCACGGGTGCCGAGTCTAGCGGAAAGGTCCGTGCCGTCCGCCGGAGACCCTAGAGGCTGACGATCTCGTCGATCGTGGCGACTCCGGCCAGGTAGTTGTAGTCCTGCTCGATGCGCGTGTTGAAGCGCAGGTCGAGCTTGTCGCCCACGAGGCCGAGGGCCACGCAGGCAAACGAGCGCGCCACGACACGCGCCCCGGGATCCTGCGCCAGCGCGATGAGCGGCCCGATCATGCGCGGGTCGCGGAGCTGCCCCAGCGCGCGGCTCATCGAGGACGCGTACTCCAGCGACTTCGACTCGGTGAGCTCGGCGAGCAGTGCCGGCGCGGCCGACGCATCGCCGATCATCGCGATCGCACTCGCGGCCTGCTGACGCACCGTGTCGCTGATCGACCTGTCCTTGCAGAGGTCCACCATCGCGGAAGCCGCCTGGGTCTCTCCGAGCAGCCCGAGGCTCACCGCGGCATAACCCCGGACCGAGGCATCCGTCGACTCGACCAGGTCCTTGAGCAGGAGGTCCGCCATGCTGTCGGCGCCGCAGAGCCCGAGCGCGACGGCGCACGCCGATCTCGTCGAAGGATCCGAGGCGCCGGTGTAGACCCTGGTCAAGGGTGCCAGCAGCGCCGGCGCCGCAGCCGGCTGGCCGGCGCCGAAGAGCCCCGCTGCCAGCGCGGCCCAGCTGACGTCGGCGGAGTGCTCGGGGTTCAGCAGGCCGTTGCGCATGAGCGTCACGAGATTGTCGCGCGGCTGCGACAGGTCGGGACCGCCGTCGCGCGCGCCCAGGCGGCCAAGCGCGATCCACGCGAACTGCCGGGTTGTCGCGTCGGACTCCTTCTTCACGCAGGCCACGAGCGATGCTGCGGGCTCCGTCTGCCGCAGGCTGCCCAGAATGCCGAGCGCCTGGGCAAGCGACTGCCGCACGACCTGTTCCGTCGCGTCGTCGCGGAAGGCCTTGAGAAGCGCGGGCAGCGCCGCGATGTCGCCGAGGCGGCCGAGTGACGTGACGGCGCAGGCGCGCACCACCGGATCGATCTTCTCGTCGCTCACGATGGACAGCAGGCCGGTCACGACCTGGGCGGCATCGTCGCACTGCATGAGTCCGAGCGCGGTCACGGCCGTGGCGCGCACCTCGCGTTCCGACGCCGGCGCCGAGCGCGCAACATCCAGCAGCGGCTCGATGGCCAGCGGAGCATTGATGAGGCCGAGCGAGAGAGCCGCATAGGCACGCACGCTCCACGGCACCGAGCCGCCTCCCATCGCCGCCCGCCCTGCCGACGTATCCGCCATGAGCGAGTTCAGCAGCGGCAGCGAGCGTCGCGCGCCGAGCACACCCAGCGAGAGCGTTGCGGACGTGCGCACCGAGAGCGTGTCGTGCAGGAGCCCCTTGCGCAGGTCGGGGTCGACGGACTCGGCGAGGTTCTCGGCCGACACCCGCGCGAGGGCAAGGGTTGCGGAGTCGCACAGCTCGGGGTCGGTCTCCTGCTGCAGAACCTGCTGCATCGCCGCGATGATCTGCGCGCGCAGCAGTTCCAGATCTTCGTTGCCCGCCGCGCTGCGGCGCCCGCGGGACGTGAGGGCGCCGCTCGAGCCGCTGCTGGTCCGTCGCGCGGTCGTCCGCCGCATGACGAACGGATCCTTGTTGTGGTCCCACCACAGCTCCCAGGCATTCGTGCTCATGGCGCTGCCGGAAATGGCCCCCGCTCCCGTGGCCCCGGCCCCGTTGGCCCGCCCCTTGGAGTCGCCGGCCTGAGCGGTGGACGGCGATGACGCCCCGGAAGTGGCCGCCTTCTTGTGGGAGGCGGGAGCCCCCCCGGGACCCGATGGGCTCTGCGTGGGCCCGCTCATCGGCGGGCCACTCGCAGGCTGCGGATTCGAGATCGTGCCATGCGCATGGGTGCCTGCCGTGACACAGCACAGGGCGACACCGAGCAGGAGCATCCTGACCGTCATCATGCGTCTCATGCTCCTGTTCGCGTCGGAAACTCGCTGGCGCAGCGCGCTCGCAGCCTCCTCGCGGCTGCCCCGGCAGCACGCGTTAGCAGGTGCCGACACGACTGGTCACGAAGCACCGCACGGCATGGCCTGCCCATGTTACTCCCTGAGGTCACCTCGGGATGAAGCTCGAGCTCCGCGGGCTGAGCGACGTGGCGGCGCGAAGGGGCCCCACGCCCCTCCTGCTAGCATGCCGGCGCATGAACCTCTCGACCGCAGCTTCGGACCCGAAGCGCAGGCGCCTGTCGCTCGTGCTGCTGCTGGTCTTCTGCGCCGCTTATCTGCTGCTGCGCGGCATCGTGCTGTGGTTTGCCTTCGACGCGGTCGCGCTGCCGATCTACGAGGTGCACAACATGGGCAACCTGGCGCGCGTGCTCGCGTCCGGCGCGCCCGGACCACCGCTGTGGCAGCACTACGACAATGCGGGCGGACAGCAGCTGGTGGCGCTGCTGGCAGCGCCGCTCTATGCGCTGTTCGGCGACAGTTATCTGGTGCTCAAGCTCGTGCCGATGCTGCTCGGACTGGCGGCGCTCGTGCTGCTGTGGCGACTCATGGCGCGCGAGTTCGGGCTTCTCGGCGCCTCCGTGGCGGCGGCGCTCTTCGTCGTGGGACCGCCGACGCTCACCAAGTATTCGCTTCTGGCCTCGGGCAATCACTTCGAGCACGTCTTCTGCGCGCTGCTGCTCTACACGGCCTTCGCGGCCGTGCATCGCGACGGCCGACGCGGGCCGAGGCTCGCCGCCCTCGGAGCGGCGGCCGGCTGCTCTCTTTGGGTCTACCCCGGAGCCGTCGTCACCGTGATCGTCTTCGCGACGGTACACGTGGTGCTGCGCGGCCTTCGCGGCACGCTGCAAGATCTCCCGCTGGCGATCGCGGGATTCCTGCTCGGGCTCATGCCGCTCATCGTCACCAACATCGCCGTCGGCGGACGTTCGCTGGACTACACGAGCCACAGCCTGGCCGGCAAGGGCGACGGCGTGCTGCCGCGGCTGGGCAGGAATCTCGCCACGATGCTGGGAGATCTGCTGCCGCGAGCCGGCGCCTATGAAACCCTCGGCCGCCTGCCAGCCCTCTGGGCCGAGCACCTCGAGCTGACGGCCTTCGTCGTTGCCTGGCTGCTCGTGAGCTTCGCGCTGCTGCGTGCACGCGGCCGCGACTGGTCGGTCTGGCGCGTGGCGCCGCTGCTGCTCTACCTGCCGGTCTTCCTGCTCGTCATCGGACTGGGCAACTGGGACTTCGATGCCTACGGTCATCCGCTCGAGGTCGGACAGTTCCGTTACTTCGTCACGCACTTCGCTTTCGCAGCGATGCTGATCGGTGCGGCCGTCTCGATGCTGGCGGCGCGCGGCGGCGCCGGCAGACTCGCGGCAGGAGCGCTGGCCGGAGTGGCCTTGCTGCCGTGTCTCGACACGCTGCCGATCGCCACACCCTGGCCGGGCACGGCCGGCGCGGGCCTGCGCTACGAGGGGCATCACTTCCCGTACTACGGACTGGTCATGATGGCGCATGCATCGCGCGATCCCGCGACGGGTGGCATGGTCCCCGACGATGCGGAGATCACGCACTGGTTGCGCGGGCTGCCGCCCAGACATGCGCTCGACGCCTGGAGCGGTGTCGCGTACTACGTTGCCGAGACGCGCGTGGAGTCTCGCGGCGCGGCTGCCATCAAGACGGGCGAGTTGATCGACCTTGGCACGCTGCTCGAAGCCCGCCCGCCCGCCGTGCAGTACGCCTTCGCGCGCGGGCTGGGCTCGGCTCTGCGGGCCCTGGCACGTGGAGCTCCTGCCGAACGCGAGGTGCTGCGCACGCTGCTGCTGCGTCTCGAGCGCCGCAATCATCCGCTGGCACCGGCGCTCATCGAGGGCATGTGCCTCGATCAGGACTACACCCTGGCGCGCGACACCGCCGACCGCCTGGAGATGAGTTTCGCGCTTGCCGACGTCGTGCCGCCGGGCCTGCTGTTCGCGTACCGGCGCGGACTGGGCGTGCAACTCGGTCGCCTGCTGGCGCGCGGCGTGCCGGCCGACGTCGAACGCGTGCGCAACGTGCTCGCGCGGCTGCCCGGCGCCATCCGCGCCGACGTGGCCTTCGGACTTGGCTGGGGCTTCTCCGAGATCGAACCCGCGGCGCGGCTGTCCGCCGCGCTGGCGGACGTCGGACAATCCGCGCTGCTCATCGACACGCTGCACGGCGCCGGGGCCTGTCGCCATCACTTCGAGCAGGCCGCCGCGGACGGTGCGCTGTCGGCGGACGACACGTACGAGCGTGACGACGCCGCGCTCGATGCAGCCTCGCGTGCCGCGCTCGAAGCCGGCCGCAGCTGGCCGAACTATCCGGGCGCGTGGACCTTTCCCTGAGCTGCGCCGCCGGGGCGGGCACCCGCGCGCCGTCCCGCTCCGGCAGATCACCAGTCGCGCGACGGCGACACCCCGGAGCGGCGGCGCTCACTCGGGACCGCTGACGCGGCCGCGCGAACTCAGTACCAGGGCTTCAGGTTGCCCATGATCGTGATGAAGCCGTCGTAGACTTCCTGCTGCTGCGGCGTGAGATGGTCGAGCGGGATCGGGGTGCGTTCCCACGGGCTCGCCCACAGGTCGTAGAACTCCTGCTTCACGGGCTGCGGCTGCCCCTGCATCCAGACGATGAGCTTGTAGCGCTCGTCGCGCACGGCGCGCCGGTCGTCGGCATACGACGGCAGCAGCCCATTGGGGCCGAAGGCCTCCGAGTAGACCCATGGGCGAATGGACGGCAGACCCGGGGAGCCGAGGTACGGCACGAGGCTCATCGAGTCGATCGCTGCGGTCGCCGAGCAGCCCGTGAGCTCGGCGATGGTCGCGAAGAGGTCGACCAGACTCACCAGAGCATCGCATTCCTGTCCGGCGACGATGCCCGGCCCCGACATGATGAGCGGCACGTTGACTCCGCCTTCGTAGAGCGTCGCCTTGCCATGGGCGGACACGAAGGGCGGCAGCACGCACTCCGCCGGCGTTCCGTTGTCGCCGCAGATGATGACGTAGGTACGCGCCAGGACTTCGGGCGCCATGGAGTCGAGCATCCGGCCGATCTCGGTGTCCGCGGCCTCGGCCATCGCGCGAGCGTGAATCGGGATGTTGTTCTGGACGTTTGCCGGGAGCTGATAGGTGTGCAGCTTCGAAGGCGGCTTGTGATAGGGCGCGTGCGCGCTGTTGAAGGCAAGCCAGAGGAACCACGGCTTGTCGCCCCAGCCCTCGATGAGGTCGACGGCATCGTCCACCTCCTGCGTCGTCGCGTAGGTGAAGCATTGCGAGATGGAGCCGTCGGAGACCTTTTCCCAATCGTAGTAGGCGCCTTCGCCGTCCTGATTTGGGAAATTCTCGATGGCGCCAAAGTGATGCTGGAAGCCGAGTTGCAGGGCGTGGGTCGGGCCACTGATCGCGGCGCTTCCCAGGTGCCACTTGCCCACGACCGCGGTGCGGTAGTTGATGGCGCGCAGGCTGTCCGCAATGGTGTGTTCGTCGACGGACAGTTCCACGTCCGAATTGCCGTACGCGATCGCCCGGCCGATTCCGGTGCGGAAGCCGTAGCGGCCGGTGAGGACCAGCGCGCGCGTCGGAGAGCAGCCGGGCGTCGCCCACGCGTTGCGGAACAGGAGGCCTTGATCGGCGATCGACTGGATCACGGGTGTCGTCGGTGCCGAAGGCGACTCCCCGTACGCATCCACCATGTCGACGCCCAATTCGTCGAGCAGGATGAAAAGGACATTGGGCCGCACCGGCGTCTTCACGCTCACGTCGGTGTCGCCGATCGGAGTCTGCGGCAACGGTGTCTGCGAGAACACCCCCTCGGTGCAGCACGACAGGAAGACCACGCACAGAAGCCTCTTGCTCCAGCTGTCATCGAACATGAAACGCTCCTTTTTCCCGCTGACCTATGTGCGGTGTGAACTCGGCGCATGTCGTCTCGCAGCTTTCGATTCACGCTGCGGCAACGCTCGTTACAGCTTCTGGCTGTCCCGAACCCCGCCGGCCTCCGAGGTACCCCGAGGTCGTCACTCCGTCGGAACCGGCGCGCGAACTCTATCACAGATTGCGCAGCGCGGAGTCCGGCTGCTTGTCGCGGTACGTCCGGCTTCCCCTCCGAGAACGCCAGCTCCACCTCGCGTGCCGACGAGCCGCCCGACCCGCCCCTGCAGTGGGGCAGGTCACTCAGAGCGATGCGCCGCCACTGCACGCGCCGGGTGGCACGTTCGTTCTGCATCCGAGGCAGTGCCGGTGTTCGGTGGCCTGCGCCACCACTCACTGACCGCCGGCGCGCAGCCCGGATGTCCATCGCGCCCTTGGACTTCACGTCGCGTCCGGTGCAGGCAGGAAATGATTCCATGCAGGGCCTCGGCCCCATTCCGTTGCTCGCTTGCGCGATCGCCGCGGGCTTCGTCGTTGCCATGAGTGGACAGCTCAACTGCCGGCAAGCACGGTCGACACGCGGATCACCCTCTCCGGCGATCGCCCTGAAGAGTCATCGACGCGATGGCTCGAGAAGTGCCTGGAGAATGCACTTCAGCGTATCGCTCCGACGCGCACACCTCGAGAGGCCCAAGCGCGCCGCCCGCGAAGCCATCGGCAGACCGGGTTCCTCTGCGGGGGCTGAGCGCGCGCAAGACCGGCGCACTCGGGCATCCATTGCAGTGTCCGCTCCCCTGCGCGCCTCAGCCAGTCCATGCGTCTCATCCTGCTGCTTCTCAAATTCATCGACCTCTGTTCCTGTCGACTCTGTCCCTTCCACCACGACACGCTCCCGAACCGTGGTTCCCCAGGCCCCGCGAGGAATGGAGCACCCGGAGTTGTCTCTGCTCGCGCACTGGTCTGCCCGTCGGGCGTCGAACGGCTCCTGGTCTCATTCCAGTGGCGCCGCCCGCCACGCATTCATGAGTTGAAACGACATGGCTGGCGCGACAACACAATCAGCAACGGATCACGCTCCCCTGCCTCGCCTCGCGTTCGCCCAATCGCGCGCAGGGCGCCCGCCACATCCATCGGACAAGCCAATCGACCGCGTTTCCAGCCTCGGCGAAGCGCTTTTAGCTGGTGAGTTCGACCCGGTGAATAGCTTCTGCATCGTGGAAATGTAAGCGTCCGACCGAGCTTCCGGCAGCGGGTTGATCTGCGCTCGGTGGGTTGATTGCGCCGGAGGGCTCGAGATCTCCGCGCAGCCGCCTCGACCGCGGCAGTCGCTCAGCGCGCCGGCTGCTGGCCGGCGACCGGCTTCCAGTTCGCGGGCAGCAGTTCGTCGAGGCGCTGGGTGGGGTGCGACGCCACCCGCACGAGCACGTCGGCCAGATACGCGTGCGGGTCGACGCCGGCGGCCTTGCAGCACTGGATCAGCGTGTAGATCGTCGCGGCGGCGCGGCCGCCGCGCTCGCTGCCGGCGAAGAGCCAGTTCCGGCGGCCGACCGCGATCGGTCGGATGGCGCTCTCGCAGGCATTGTTGTGAATCGGGATCCGGCCGTCAGCGAGGAAGCGCACGAGGCTCGGCCACTGGTTGGTGAGGTAGGTCAAGGCTTTCGCCAGCGGGCCGTTGTCGCTCGTCGTGCCGAGCAGCGCACGGCGTTGGCCGTCGATCTCGGCGAGCAGCGCAGGGCCGCGCGCGGTGCGCAGCGACAGTCGCTCGGCAGGTGCGAGCGAAAGCTTGTCGGCCTCCTTCTCGACGGCGAAGAGCGCCGCGATCGAGACGACCATCGCCGCCGCCGCGCGCGGAGACTCGGCGATCGCGTCCCGAAACTTGCGCAGCGCGTGACTCCAGCAGCCCGCCGTGACGAGCGTGCCGCGAGAGGTGTCCGCGAGCTTGCCGTGCACGGCGTAGCCGTCGCCCACCAGCACGCCCTGGAGCTCGCCGACGAGCGCGTGGACGTGGTCGTACCCGCGCCCCGGCGTAAAGTCGTAGACCACGCCCTCCACAAGCGGGCTGAGCAGCACCCACAGATAGGCCTGCGTCTTGTGCCCGCCGCGACCGTGCTGGCATTGCACCGGCGTGTCGTCGATCTGCAGCAGCCGACTGTCGAGAAGCTGGCGCCTCAGCGCGGCCTGGATCGGCGTGAGCAGTTCGGCGCAGGCGAGCACCCAATCACATTGGGTCTGTCGCGGGATCTGGAGTCCTTCGCGCGCGAAGATCTCCTCCTGCCGGTAGAGCGGCAGATGATGGCGGTACTTCTGCACCAGCATCCAGGCCAGCAGGCCCGCGCTGGCCGGGGACTTCTCCAGCGCGCGCGGCGGCAGCGGCGCGGTCACCGGCTCGCTGACCTGCACCGCGGCGTGCTCGGGAGCCAGGCCGTAGACCTTGCGATGGTGCACGAGCACCGTGAGCTTCGCGGGCCGGTAGTCGAGCTCCTCGAAGAGCGTCTCGCCGACTTCGACCAGCGGGTGCCGCGTGACGGGGCAGGTCCGCGCGTCCGCGGGCAGCTCGTGGATCACGTGCTCGTGCGGGAGCGCGGCGAAAGCCAGTGTGCGCGCAGCTCGCTTGGGTCGGTGACGCGACAGGATCTGGTCGTTCGGCGTCTCGCCGTCGGGTGCTTCGCCCGCGTGCGGCGGGATCTCTTCCGGCGTACTGTCCTCGCCGAAGAGCAGCCGCGCCTGACCGGGCGCGTCGAGGTCCAGTCCCGTGCGCCGGCGCAGCGCCTGCTTGAGCGCCGACTCCAGCAGCTGCTTCTCGCGCGCCGCCGTAGCCAGCGCCTGCTCGAGCAGCACGGTCTGCTGCTCGAGCGCGGCGATGCGCTGCTCATGTCGCGTGAGCGTCACGCGCAGCGTTGCGTTCTCGCGCTGAATCAGCGTCGTCGACATGGCGCGAAAGTGTGCCCGCGGCGCGGCGCGATTCAAGTCTCGATGCAGAGTGTTCGCACCTCACGCGACTCGCGTGCGCTTCCAGCGTCGCGGGCGAAGCTCGCGCGCGTCGAGGCCGCCGAGCAGCAGCGCGAGCTCCTCCGCGGTCAGCTCGACACGCCGGCCCGCGGCAGGTGGCGCGGGCCACGCGAAGGTGCCGCGCTCGAGCCGCTTGGCCAGCACCCACAGGCCGGCGCCCTCAAAAAGCAGCAGTTTGAGACGGTTGCGAGATTTGTTGCAGAAGGCGAAGAGCTCGCCCGACAACGGATCGCGACGCAGCTCCTCGCGCACCAGACCCGACAGGCTGTCGAAGGACTTGCGCATGTCTGTCGGACCTGCCGCCAGGAAGATGCGCTGCCCGCGATCGAGGCTCAGCACGACGAGAGCACGCGCAGCAGCCGCGCCAGCTCGTCGTCGGAGACATCTGCCGGCAGCTCGAGACGGTGCCGACCGAAGAGCTGCAGTACCAAGCCGCCACGCGACGGTCGCGGCGGGCTGTCCGTGATCGCGACCTCGATCAGGCGGCGGCCCCGCGTCAGCCCCAGCCGGCGACGCCAGGAGTACAGCGTCGCCGCCGACAGCCCGCGGGTCGCCGCGAAGCCGCGCACGCTCTGGCCGCTGCGCGCCTGCTCGCGCAGCAGCGTCCGGTGGTAGCTCTCACTCTCGCGGGACGATCGGCGCACGGTCCTGGTCTTCATGCGCACCAGTAGGACGACCGCAGGTCGGCGCCTCAACTGCCTGCGGAAAGCCTGCCCGGACGCTTACGCTGGGCGAAGCGACGTCGCTGGAGTTGTTGTCCGCGGGGTCGGCAGCGTTTCAAGATGCGGCACGCCAACGAAACGCTGAGGCGCTCATCCAAGAGTGGTGCGCCTCGGCAACCTGTCCGAGGGCGGATGCGCTGGCGGCGGCCTTGCGATCAGCCGGCGCCGTCGAGCGGCTGTGGCGCGAGCGACAGACTCTCGAGGTCGTGTGGACTGGTCCGAAGCCGGCCTCGTCAACGCTTCGACGCACCGACCAGGCGCTGCTCGAAGTCATTGAGGCCGCGCAGTCCGAGCTTTGGATCGTCTGCTTCGCCGTCTATCGGCTCAACATGATCAACCGTGCCCTGGGCAGGGCAATCGACCGGAAGGTTCGCGTGCACTTCGTGATGGAAACGAGCGACGAGAGCGGTGGCCGTCTCACAAGCGAAGGCACTGCGGCACTTGATCCCGCCATGCGGACGGCAGCCTCCATATACGTCTGGCCGGAGTCAAAGCGCCCCCTGAGCGGCACCCGCAAGGGCCTGCTCCACGCAAAGTGCGCCCTGGCCGATGATCGCCTGCTCTTCGTCTCGAGCGCCAACCTCAGCCAGAATGCCCTCGAACTGAACATGGAACTGGGGCTGCTCGTTCGCGGCGGACCAGAGCCCGGAGAGACGGGGAGGCACTTGAGATGGCTGGTCCAGAGCGGAGTGCTGATGCCGGCGGGGCCCTGACTTGCGTCTCCAGGAGCACCTCTCGGGAACGGGCGCTCGTTGCGAGGAAGACCGCAGCCCACCGCGACGCCTCAGCGACGCGGGAGGTACTCCCAACGCTTCACTTACCACCTAGCATTGAAGGCCCATACATCATCCTACCGGCAGCACTACCCTGAAGACCCATTCAGAGAGCGAACTGGAAACCTTCCGCTGCTTGGCGTCGATGGTTGCTCCGTGCCCGCTAGCAACCATATGAGCTATTGCGAGCCCCACGCCAGACCCTTCTGCAGTTGCCCGCGCCGCTTGCCCACGGCCTCGCGCAACAAACAAGACCCCTTCCTCTTCGGCCGTGGCTGGCGGGCCCTCACTTCGAACGCGGAGCACAATCACAGGTCGGCCGTCAACAGTCTCGTCTGTCACCGAAACGTCGATGATTCCATCTCGTGGTGAATACTTGATAGCGTTGTCGACAAGGCAGCTTGGAATTATGTGAATCGTTCGCTCATCCACTCGTGCTGTCGCATTCGAGCTTCCGCTGAGACGCAGCTTCACGCCACGGCTATCCGCGAGCACCCTGTACAGGCGTACTATCTTGTCTACCGTTCGGTAGAAGACCCACTTGCGTGGGTTTGACATCGCCGCCGATGTACCCGCGTTGGCTAGAATATCTAGGGCATCAAGCTGAACAGAGATCAATGATGATGCACGCAGCGCGCGCACCATGTCCGGATCTGCCTCGTCGGGATCACTCGGACTCTGCCGCGTACAGATGCGCTCCATATTTGTTTTTACGATGGAGTTGAACTTGCGGATCTCGTGCAGCGCGTCAAGCCGCCGAGAGAACTCCCGGTCTCTGGCCAAGTTCCCCGCGCTCAAGACACCAGCCATCGTTGACGCCCAATGCTCGACCGCATCGGCTGCGACATGGTTGCGTGGATATTCCTTTGCTCGGATCCGCTCCTGACCACTGTTCAGGCGCGGACTGCCAATTAAACCGGTTACAGCAATGCGCGTTTCCCCAAACTGGTAGGGCCAGACTGAAAAGCCGTACGGGCACTCACGTCGGCCGTTGGATGTCGCAACTGATCGATAGAATTCAGCGCACTTACCCTCGTGAAATACTTTCTTGCACGTCCGCGGCGTCGGAATAAACTTTCCATCCTGCGGAATCCTTGGTGTCGTTAGATCAGCAAGGGGAAAGGGGGATGACGCCGCAGCAATCTGATCAAGGACCGTCATCGTTACGACCCGCCCGTCGCAGACGCGATACCCAACTCGATCACCTTTGCTACCACGGTCTCCAATAGTTTCTCGCTCCCTGTCTTTGCAAACTTCTTCGCAACTTCAAGAGCCTTTTCCTTTCTCCGCGGGCTAGCAATAGCCTTGGATAACGACCGTTCAACTTGCTCACGTTGGTCGCGCGTCAAGCCAATCGTGCGAGCCAGTGCCTCGAACTGATATGCAGGCGTAAGTACCTGCCCTAAGTGAAACTCAATCTGCTCAAGTGTTTCCCGTATTCCAGAATCCTTCTTCACGATACCGTCGCATAGTCGAAAAAAATCACCCTTCGAGGAATCGAAGGTTCGGGCCGTATATGCGAGGGTACGCAGCCCCGGATTAACTCGCCTCAGAAATCGAAGTACGTCCAGCCCTTCATCGTCGCCGAACTTGGATCCTATCCCTCCGTAATCCAAGAGCAGAAGATCGTAGAATGCCTCACTAAGGCGTCCAAAGGCGGGGTCGTCGGTAGACACCAAATGATCTATCGACAAGCCATGACTTCGCAGGTCCTTCAACATCTCTGGGATGTCGTCGTCCAGAATTGCAATGCGACCTCGCCGGATAATCTCCGAGCGCGAAAGAGCATTTGTCATCAGCGACACACTCTTATCGCTGCCGAATAGCGCCATACCCACATCCCCGAGAGTCCTATCGGATTGGGGTGCGATCTTACCACTCGCGGCTGGCCTGCTTCTCGCTCGCCCGTTTTCGCGCGTGAGGTCCGTAGTCATCCCAGTGTCAGCCAGGCGTCCTTGACGCGACGCCAAGATGATCCCGGAGTACGCGATGCACATCGGTCGCACCCTCCCGATGATGCAGGCGGCAGACGCGGATCTGCTCACGTGAGGTGTCACTGTGGGGCGGGCCGGGAACGGTGCGCTTCGATCCGTGCGACTGAGAGCCTGAGAGCAGAAACGCCCGGTGGGCAGCCTCGCCGGTCCTCCACGCGCTCTCCATTTGCATGCCGGCCCGCCCGGTGCAGCTCTTCGGCAGACACGGGCAGCCTTGCGCCGAACGGCCCTCCGTGGCCATTCGTGCGAACCGTTTCGACGCTGAGCGCCATGGCGCCCCTGGCATCACCCTCGCTGCCGGGGTCGGCCCCGCCCGCTCCATCCGCTCGATTGGTACACCAGAAATGGGTCCAAGGCGGAAACTGCCCGCCGCCGAGAGCATACGGCGATTTCGAGGTCGGAGCGCCCCTTCCCGCCTTGAGGCGCCGCGCCGCTGTCGAGCTCGAACAACCCGCGGCGGCGCGATGCCGGGAGAGTTTCCACCCGCGTAGCAGCACTCCCGACGGGCTCCTCTTCCGCCGGGCCCACCTGCCATGCCTGACCTTACCCCCAAGTCCTGGCCAGCGACAGTCGATGGCCAGAAGTGGACATATCTGGACATCGGAGCGACCCTCCCGCCATGAACGTTTCTCTCACCGACGAGCAGGTCCGCTTCATCGAGGACAAGGTGAAGACCGGTCGCTACCAGACGGCCGCCGAAGTGGTCCGAGAAGGCATCCGGTTGCTGATGGATCACGAGGCCAACGAACAGCGGCGCTTCCAGGCATGGCGCGACGAGGTGCGCCGAAAGATCGATGCCGGCTGGGATCAGGCCACGAACGGCCAGCTCGTGGACGGCGAGGAGGCCTTCAAGCGGCTTGAAGAGCGGCTCGACGCGCGGCGCAAACCGCGCAAGTGAGTTCCTTTCGGCTGTCGCTGCTCGCCGAGGCCGACCTCGCCGAGATCCTGGATTACGTCGCCGAAAGCGGGAGCCTCCGACGCGCCGAAGGAGTGCGGGCAGACCTGCTCGCTGCAGCGCAGCAATTGGCAGCGATGCCGGCCACGGGCCACGCCCGCGAGGATCTCACGCCCCGGCCGGTCCACTTCTAGGCCGTGCACAGTTTCTTGATCGTGTACCGGCCCGAGACGGAGCCACTGCAGATCCTGCGCGTCGTAAGCGGCTGGCGGGACCTTGCGGAGACCCTGCACGACTCCGAGTGAATTCGCATCAGATGGCCTTCGGATGCACGGTCGCTCAGCCGATAACAGGCTTTGACATAACTGGCTATCGGCGCTAGAGTCTCCTCCATGAATGTCTCACTGACCCCGGAACTCGCCAAGCTCGTCGAGGACAAGGTCGCTTCGGGCATGTACACCTCCGCGAGCGAGGTGGTGCGCGAGGCGCTGCGGCTGCTCGCCGACAGCGACAAGTTGCGCGAGACTCGCGTGGCCGAGCTCCGGCAGCAGGTCGCCAAAGGAGTCACCTCTGCGAAGGCAGGACGCCTCAAGAGTGGCGATGAGGTGATCTCCCGCCTGCAGGCGCGACTCGCCAAGCTCGAGAAGGATCGCCCGAGTCGGTGAGGCGTTATGCGCTGTCCGAGGATGCCGAGCGCGATCTCGACGAGATCGTCGACTTCATCTCACAGGACAGTGTTTCGGCAGCTCAGCGCGTCTTGGCCGACCTCGACGCGGCGATGGTGCAGTTGGCGGACATGCCGCGCATGGGCCACGTCCGGCGCGACGTGGCCGAGGACGACGTGCGCTTCTGGCCCGTTCACAGCTACCTGATCGTGTACCTGGCGGAAGTCGAGCCGATTCAGATTGCTCGTGTGATCAGCGGATACCGCGACATCGCTGACGTGCTCCGATAACGGCGGCGTGGGACTGCGACGCAAGCCGCCCACTGAGGGCGTCCGGCTCGCACGAACGAGCGCCCCTCGCTACCCTCCCGCCCCATGCTTACCGCCACCGTGCTCTTCGGGATGCTGCGCGCAGCGCTGCAAGACCGCCAGAAGCTGATGCTCGAGAACGCCGTCCTGCGGCAGCAGGTCATCATCCTGAAGCGCAGCGTGTCGCGGCCCCGGATCGAGGACAGCGACCGGGCATTTCTCATCTTGATGCACCGCCTGCTCGCCGACTGGAAGAGCACCTTGCTCATCGTGAAGCCCGAGACCCTGATCCGCTGGCACCGCAAGGGCGCGGCCTGGTACTGGGCGCGCAAGTCCCGGACGGCGAAGCGCGGGGCGCCGTCGATCGGCTGGAAGCTGATGCGACTCATCCGGCGCATGTCCGTCGAGAACGTGACCTGGGGTGCGCCCATGATCCAGCAGCAGCTCGTACGGCTCGGGCACAACGTCGTCGAGTCCACCGTGGACAAGTACATGGTCAAGCGACGCGACCCAGAGAAGGGCCAGCGATGGTCCACGTTTCTCCGCAATCATATGAAGGTGACCGCGGCGTGCGACTTCTTCGTGGTGCCGACACTCACTTTCAAGATGCTCTACGCGTTCGTGGTCCTGAGCCATGACCGACGACGGATCGTGCATGTCGGCGTGACGGCCCACCCCACCGCGCAGTGGACGGCACGGCAGATCCGGGAGGCGTTCCCCGGCGACGGGACCGAGCCGAAATACCTGCTGCGCGATCGCGACGGCATCTACGGCCACACGTTCCGCGACGAGATCCGTGCGATAGGACTGCGAGAGCTGCTGAGTGGTCGGCGCGCTCCCTGGACCAACCCTTTCGTGGAGCGAGTGATCGGTACGGTGCGCCGCGAGTGCACGGACCATGTGATCGTCACGGGCGAGCGACACTTGCTGGCCCTGATCCGAGAATTCCAGCGCTATTACAATTCGAGTCGCTGCCATCAGTCACTCGATGGCGACGCGCCGGAGCCGAGCACACGGGAGACCACTCCCGTCGAAGAAGTCATTTCCGTGCCGGTACTCGGTGGGTTGCACCACGAGTACCGCCGCGCGGCCTGACTCGACAACTCTGTGAATCGCCAGTTGGATTCACGGAGATGGTCTGTGCACAGTGAAAGGCCTGGTCGATCTGAGCGATCTCGCGGCCTTGTAACCCGCTTGACGACCCCACTCGGCGTTCCGTACGAAGGCGAATTGTCATGCTCCGAGACTCGCGCTGACTTCTCGGGACCTACCGCCGCGCGGCTTAACTCGACAACTCTGTGAATCGTCAGTCGGATTCATGGAGATGCTCCGCCCACTGCGCAGGCTGATGCCGCGCGCGCGGCATTCGCGGTGGTTACGGACGGCTCGCGACTACTTGACGCCCCCCGTCGGCGTCGCGTACGAAGGCGAATTGTCATGCTCCGAGGATCGCGCGGAGTTCTCGGGAGGGACAGCCGTAGCCTCTCCTTGGACCATCAGACGACCTCGTTTCGATACCGCGCGACTATTGAACTACGACACCCACAGCAGCACAACCAAAGCATCACACAGTGGAGAACTTGGGGTAGTCATCGTCATTCATCGGGTCGTAGCCGAACAAACCAGAGACGAAATCGATGACCTCCCCGAGGTTGACGTAGATCCCTCCATTCACGCCCGGGAGAAAGACGGCCCCGCCGATGCGAGCGAACTCAGCACTCGGAGCAACGCCTCCCGGCTTAGTAAACCACTCCTCGTTGCCCCACCCTTCCCTGGATATGCCGGTGAGCCTAAAAATGAACCAAGTCGTGTTGCCGGTGGATGACATGCATTCCCAGTAATTTGCGCCTTGCGCCTCGCGCCGCACATAGTCCCCATCAACGCCGAAGATGAGCGCCTGCGCGAAAAGGCCGTCGCGGACTTCGATTGACTTCCGGCCATACCACTGTCGTTGGTACCACTCCGTTGAGCAACCGAGGCCGGTGCCAAGAAGTTCGGTCCACTGCACGCTTACGCCAAGTCCGAAGCCGGTGCCGTACCGGACATCGATAACGTCAGAAATGTCGCGCACGCGATCCTCGCCGTACGCCATGAGGTGCGCGCAACTCTGGCAGAGAAGAGTCATCCCGGCCAACACTAGCGTCGCGAACTGTGGAAATCGACGGCGCATATCATTGTTCCTGTGGTTGTTGGAGAAGTCCCATAATTTCTACCATATATTACAATATGGACTGCGCCCACGGCCGGCCAAGGCCATGCAAGGCTGCCGACGAAGAAAATCTGCGGACCGTAGTATCAGCACTGTCGCGGCCATACTTCAGCGAAAGCGCCGCAGCGTATGTCAACAGACCGGCAGCTCGAATTATAACTCTCACGAACTGGAACTCCCACGATTTACTTGACCAAGCAAGTTGGCGTCTAGGCACCTTTTCATCTCCGGTGATCTAAGATTTCATCGACGACCCACCGGCGACTGGCCATTCCCCACCAAACCTGGCCATTCCCAACCAAACAGCGGTCGCGGAAAGCCCCTAAGGTGATTTATTCACAGGCAAACAACGGATCACCTCACTTGCATGAGTCTGAAAGAAATATAGGGGGCTCTTCTTTCAGTCCCTCACAGCATATAATTTTTGTCGCGCATGCCATGTTTTTAACGTTACTGTGCCCCTCGGCCATGCAAAGGTCGTAAGCAGGAGTAGTGACTGCCTTATATGCAGCCACTACTGCAATCCCCCCGATTGGCCCAGAGACTGCACTTGCAGCCGCGGAAAGAATTCCAGGAATGACTGAATACACGATAAATGCACCAATTGTATGGTCTGCCTTGTGACAGTCAGTATCTAGGAGACCTTTAAAGTGCTCATAACTGTGCTGATATGTATCATGACAGGTTCCCGCCGAAGTGTTCACGCATTGCTGATAAGCATTTGCCCATTCGACCCATGCGGGATTTACACAGGCACCACTAGGACCACTAGGTAGGGGCAACGGGTCAATTTTGCATTTCTTTTCGTCCGCGTCCGCATTAAACTCAGTTCCGTCCGCATACGTGCCTGCGGAGCCATACGGCGTCGGTCTATTCACATTATTATCATAGCGACGTAGTCCATAGCCATGCTCGCTAGGCGAAATAAAGCGGCCGGCTGCAGCCCGATACTCCCTCGCCCTTACGTAGTACCAATCATCGCCATATCCACCGACCGAGTTGTGCTGCTCGCGCCCTGTGTACCGATGCGGGTTTCCCACGGGTGATGTCAGCGTCGTGGTAAGCTTGGCGAACGAGCTGTCCACGATCGTCGTCGCGCCCCACTCGTTGTAGCGGTAGCCCTCCTGGATCGCCCCGCTCCCATTGACGAGCACCTGCACCGACCCGAGATGGTCCTTGTGCGCGTAGTACGACAAGCTGCCCGCGACGTCCACGTACATGACCAAGTCATCGATCCGGTCCCCGAAAACAAACTGCTTCAGCGCCGTCTCAGCCGACCCGCTCCAGCGCGCGACCTCGACCATCTGGTCGCCGTCGTAATAGTACCGCTGCACACGCGTCGGGTTAGCACTGTCGTTGAACTGGACTCGTCGGCCCAACGCGTCGTAGTGCCACGTGTGCGTCACGGCCGGTGACCCCGCCTTGATGTACTGCCCAAACTGGTCGTTCCACGTGTAGCGGTATTCGTCGCTGGTCCCCGTCCACGCGCCATTGGCGTTGTAGGTCAGGGTCGTTGCGCCTTCAGTGGTCATCTCGTTCACGTCGTTGTGAGCGTACGTCACGTCGTTTGAGCCGTCCAGTTGGCGGGTCATCCGGTTTCCGGTCTGATCCAGCTTGTACTCCACCATGTTCCGGTAGGCTGCCTGCGACGCCGCCAGATTGGCTGAAATCGTGTTGCTGATGTTCGCGGTAGCGATGCCGCGCAGCACGGTCACCAGCCGCTTGGCCCCGTCGTAGCCGTACTGCCCGCCCTCATCCAGATTGGCGCCGGTAATCCGGGTGTTCTGGACATCGTCGTAGTAATACTTGTCCCAGGCGATGATCTGGCTGCTGGCGTCGTAGCCGTACGTGAACCGCGCCAAGCTATTCCCCGACGACGTGTCCTTGTGGTGCATGTCCGTGAGCCGGCCGTACCCGTCATACAGCATCGTCGTGTGGCTGCCCGGATAGCTGCTCTTGATGACCCGGCTGCCGCTCCACGTGTAGTCCACCACCTCTGCGCTGCCGCGGCTGATCTTGTCCACCCGGTCCAAGGCATCCCGCGTGTAGCTGATCACCGTCCCACCCACCGGGTAGGTCGTGGACGTCCGGTCGCCCTCCACGTCGTAGGCGTAGCTGATCGTGCGCCCGTTGCCGGAATTGTAGCCATCGATGACCTGCTTCTCGGTCTCCAGCTTGCCCAAGGTGTTGTAGGTGCGCTCGATGACCGTGCTGAACGCCCCGCCCTCGTTGCTGTCCGCAGAGGTCATGCGACCCAGGCCGTCGTAGCCGAAGCCGTGCGACGTCGCGCCCACGACGTTGCTGGCCAGCGTCATCGCGCGTGACGTCAGGCGGTTGTCCTTGTCGTACGCGCACACCACGACCGTGCCGTTCGGGTCGGTCGTCGAGAGCCGGTTGCTCGCCTTGTCGTACGTGTTGACGTGGGTGCCTGCATCGGGCCAGGTCGTCGTCACCACGCGATCCAGCTTGTCGTAGGTGTAGACCGTGTCCTGGTCGCCGGTGGTGCTGTTCTTCGCGAGGTACGTGACCAGCCGGCCGTCGCTGTCGTAGCTGTACTCCGTGATCACGTCGGCCGCGCCGTTCTCGAGGATGTCCTTGGCCTTCCAGAGCTGCTCGTTGTGCTCGATGCGGCGCTCGTCGCCGTTGCCGTCCACGACCTTCGTGACCTGATCCCGCAGGCCGTAGCTGTAGACCGTGTCCATCGTGGTGGACACGTCGAGCCGCTCCTTGCGCGTCACCATGCGGTTTCTGGCGTCGAACACCATCTCGGTGACGATGTCCTTGTCGGCTTCCACCCCCGTGTCCTGGCTGCGCTCCTTGCGCGTGGACTTGGTCACATTACCGTTCTTGTCGTACAGCGACAGCACGAGATTGCGCGTGCCGTCCGTGGCCCCCATCGGGTCCTTGCTCGTGACCTGCCGCCCCACCGCGTCGTAGACGTGCACATAATTGCTGCAGCCGCAGATGTCGCCGCTGTGCTCGAGCACGCGCCCGGCCTCATCGCGGTGGATCGTCTTGGTCTGCACGCCGTCGCCGATGTTCGTGGAGAGGTCGGCCTGCTTCGCGAGCACATCCGTCTGGTACAGCCGGTTGGCCTGGTCGTAGCTCATCACCGTCTGCGCCAGCTGCGTCGCGCCCACGTTGTAACGGCTGCTCGTGACCACGTTGCCGTTGCCATCAAATACGGACGTGGTGTACTCGCCCTCGGGCTGCGTGGTCTTCGTCAGCCGGTCGTAGCCGTCGTAGGCGTAGAGCGTGAGATAGCCGCGGGGACTGGTGGTCGTGATCCGCAGCCCGTTGGCATCGTAGGTCGTCGCCGTGATGGCGTCGTCGGGGCTGCTCGCCGCCTTGCGCGTCACGGACGTCTGCAGGTTGCGCACGTCGTAGGCGTAAGTCGTCTCATTGCCCACCGGGCTCGTCACCGTCGTCAGCCGGTCGTTCTTGTCGAACGCATAGGCCGTCGTGATCCTCGTGCTGCCGGTGAGATCGGCCCGCACCCGGGTCAGGTTGTCCTGAGCGTCGTAGTCGTGATCCGTCACAAACCAGCCGTTGCCCACCGTGCTGTCGTTGCTCACTTCGGTCTGGATCACCCGGTCATTGCTGTCGTAGTGCGTCTTGCGCGTCACCGACAGCGGCTCGACCGTCGCGATGACCTGGTTCAGCGCGTTGACCGTGTAGGTCGTCGCGTTGCCGTTGGGATCCGTGACCGAAGTCACGTTGCCCGCACCGCCGTAGGCGTACTGCGTGATCAGCGCCAGCCCTGCCGAGTCGCGCGTCACTGCGTTCGCGTAGGCCGACTTGCTGTTCACCGTGCTGTAGGTCGTGTCCGTGAACGTCCCCACCGGATCGGTGTACCGCGTCACCTGCCCACTGCCGTTGTAGGCCCACAGCTCGCGGATCGTGCCGTGCGTCGAGTTGGGCAGCGTCACAGCCGGCGCCGTCTTGGTGACCAGATTCCCGGCGCCGTCGTAGTCGTGGTCCCACACGTTGCCGTTGGGATCCTTCAACGTCGAGAGCCGGGCGTTGCTGGCCCAAGCGTAGATCCACTTGAGCGGCGCGCCGTCGCTGCCGTCCTTCTTGAACTCCACTGTGAGCACGTTGCCGCTGCCGTCGAAGGTGTAGCCCACGCGGTTCCCCTTCGGGAAGATCGCGTTGGTCACGTTCCCCGCCGCGTCGTACGCGAACGTGGACTCGTAGTAGTTGCTGGCATCCCAGTACACCTGCCGCTTGGTGATCAGGTTGCCCTCGTGCCCCGAGTCGTACCAATAGACCGTCTGGTTGGCTTCGCGATCGACCACCGTGACCTTGGCGTTGGTGTCGTCGTAGGTCAGCGAAAGGTCGTTGCCGGCGCGCGTTTCCTTCGTGATGCGCCCGCTGCCGTCGTAGGCCCAGAGCCACTTGCCCGTGCCGCCGTCTCCCGGACGCGCGACCTCCGTGAGGCGATCGCTGCTGTCGTACTTGTAGGTCGTGGTCTTGCCCGAGGTGTAATCGTCGTCCGTACCGATCTCATCCACCGTCGGGGTGCGCACCGAGCTGAGTCGGTTGCTGCCGTCGTAGGCGTAGAGCCACTCGCGGCTGGCGCTGTCCGTGATTTTCGTGATGCGGTCGTTGCCGTCGTAGGCCAGCGTGGTGTGGCGGGACAGCGTGTCGGTGACCTTCGTCAGCAGGCTGTTGCTGTCGTAACTGAAGCTCAGCGTGTTGGCGTTGAGGTCCTTGATCTCTTTGAGCCGAAACCAGGTCGCGTCCGCCGGCTCCTGCGCGTAGGTCTCTTGGATACCGCTGCGGTCCGTGCGGATGTACTCCGGCGTGCCCGTGCGCACGAGCGTGTCGTAGCGCCCGATCGGCGAGGTGTAGGCGCTCCCGGTGTAGGGGTACTCCTCGCGCCGCCCGAGCTCGTGGAAATAGGCCCGTGTGGCGCCGCCCGAAGTGTCGTACTTGAAACGCTTGTTCCAGTTGAACTCCCACTGTGCACCCAAGGGCCCGTCATAGCTCGACACCGAGCCGCGATGGATGCGCTGGAAGATGAGCGGCAGGCCGACGCCCGGCATCATCAGGTCGTTGTCGGTCCACTCGACGCGACCCTTGTAGGAGATCCAGTGCGCCGCCGGCTCCGCGATGCTGCCGTAGCCGCGGCTGTCGGGGTCACTGAAGTTGTCGCCGCCCGAGCCGACCAGGGCCTGCGGCCCCATGGTCCCCAGGAACCGGCTGCCCTGCGCCCCACTGAACTGCGGATTGCGGAAGGTCTCGAGCTTGGTGTCGCGCGAGAGCGTGTTGAGGCGCCGGTTGGTCACCGCGAACACGGAGGTCATGGCACCGGGCGGCAGGGCCAGTCCGAAAATCAGCAGCCAGATCACCGGGGCCAGTCGACGGCGGCGTTGCAGAGTGTTCATCACACGACTCCTGCGTCCACCGGCGCGGCCGGACGGACGAGATGTGCATGCGCCGGGGCCGGCGCGGGGCGGACAGAAGAATGTTGGGGAGCGGCGCGCCTGCGCGCCGAGGCCACTTCTGCGGCCGGTTCTGCGGCCGGTTCGGCTGCCGGGGAGGTCGCGCGGCGGGCCGCGCGGAGCACGGCGCTGGCCGACTCCTCCCAGTCGAAATGGGTCGACCAGGACAGCGCTCGCTGGGCCAGGCGCACGCGCGTCTCTTCGTCGAGCAGCAGCTTGGCGATGGCGGCGGCCAGCGGCCCGGGAGCCGGTTTGCGGACCAAGATACCCGTCACGCCGTCTTGCACGCTGTCGGTGAGGCCCGGCACATCGGTCGCGACGACCGGCGTGCCGGTCGCATTCCCCTCCGTGACGCCCAGGCACCAACCCTCACGGGTCGAGCACTGCACCATGAGCGCGGCACGCTGGAGCCACGCGACCTTCTCGGGCTCCGACACAAACCCGGTCAACGTGACGCTGTCGGCGATGCCCAGCTTCTCGGCCAGCTCCCGGAGCCGGCGCTCTTCTTGTCCGCGGCCCACGATGGCGAGCTGCGCGTCGGGCACTTGTGCCAGGACCGCAGGCCAGCAGCGCAGCAGCAGATCGATGCGCTTGTAGGGTTCAAGGCGCCCGAGCGACACCACGAGCCGCGCCCGTCCCGCCGTCGGCGCCGCGCGGTGCACGTCGTGGTCAAGCCCGCACGGCACCACGTCGATCGACTCCTCGGGCACGCCTCGCCGGATGAGGTCCGACTTGCTGCTCTTGCTGATCGTGAGGAACGGCACGCGCCGGTAGACCCACGGGATCGTGCGCTCGAGCGCCACCGACGCGGCCGCGATCCATGGCGAGACCTGCCGAAACGCCGTCAGCCCGTGCAGGTGATGGTGGATCACCAGCACCGGGACGCGGCCCGCGTAGAGCGGCGTCAGGAACGGCACCTTGTTGTGCGCCTCGACGATCAGGTCCAGCTCGCCGGCCGCCACGCGACGGCGGACCTCGCCCGCAACCTTGGCGTAGAACGACAGCCGCGTCCCGAGCCGCGTGATCGTCACGCCGCGATGCAGGTCACGCGGCGCGCTCCCGGCGAAGCCCGAGCACAGCAGCTCGACCGACACGCCGCGCGCGGCGAGCCGCGAGAAGATCTCGAACAGATGGCTCTCCGCGCCGCCCGACAGCGGATGGGCATGGCAGCGCTCGTTGAGCAGCAGGATCCGAAGCGCGCGCGGTGCACAGTCGGCGTGCACGCCGACTGCTTCACGCGCCGCTCGATGCAGCTCTTTCCCGAGTTTGACGCCGTCCCGTCCGACCACGCGCACGCTCTCCCGCAAGGCGATGTCGGACTCTATGCGCACACCAACCGGCTTGTCTATGAACGCGCGGCGTCCAAGTCATGGTTTCAGCGACACATTTTTCTCGGTGATTACGCGCGTTTCTTTCGGAAAGGGGGTCCGACGCCAAGAATTCCTTGTCACCAAACCTTGTGTTATTTCCCGTGTGAAACGACTCACTTGGACGCCGCGCGTCCATACTTCGACGCTTGTGAGTGCCAAGCGGTTCTGTGCATGCCCACCCCCAACACATGCTCGGACGCCGATTTCTCCTCCGCAGGCGGCCCCGATTTTTGTTGTCCCACACCAGCCGTTTCGCTCGCTGTGTCTACGGGAAGGTCTTCACCCACCGCCAGCACAGGGGAGCGCGCATGGCACCTCGCCCATCGAAAACGGCCGCCAGCGGCCACAGTTCCTTCAAGCGCAAGGCCCGCACACGCCGGGCAGCACCGCGCGAGCCCTCACCCGGCCACCCCGGGGCCGCGATTGGCAGCCTGCTCGCCCGGCGCGGCCTGTCCGAATCGGCCACCGCCCGCGCCCTGAAATGCTCGTTGCGCAGCATCAATCAGATCATCTGTGGACGGCGCGCGCTGACGGTGGACATGGCGTGCCGCCTCGGGCGACTCCTCGACCTGGCGCCCCACGACTGGCTCCGCGCCCAAGTCGACCACGACGTCTGGCACTGGCATCACAGACCAGCGGCCAAGCGCTCGCAGCGCAAGCGCCGCAGCCGGCCCGCGGCTCGCCTGCTGGTGCTGCCGCGGAGCGACCCGCCCGAACTCCAAGCGGAGGGCTAGAAACGAGAGGCCCCGGAGGGGCCCTACGGGCGGCCGGGGCCGGCCACGTGGCCCATGCTGTCAAAGCGCTGGCCAACGACCGGGTCGCCCGGCAGGCGCGGCAAACGCGGCAGCGCGGCGCTTTCCGGATCGTGGTCGTTGTCGGCTTGCGCGACAGCTTCATCGCCGGGATCGGTGAGCCCCAGGCGCAGGCGCTGCAGCCGTTCGGCCACGTCCTGCTGCCCGGGATCGAGGCGCAGGCTCTCCGCGTAGGCCTGCTCGGCTTTGCGCAGGTCACCGCCGCGCTCGAGCAGGCGTCCGGCATCGCGCCACGGCACGGGGTCGGAACCGTCGCTGGCGGCCAACGTCTCGTACTCGGCCAGCGCGTCGAGGAGTTTGTCGTCGTCCTCCAGCAGGTGGGCCAGCTGCAAGCGCAGCACGCGCTCGCCGGGCGTGACCTCCAGCGCCTGCCGCAGCAGCGTGATTGCCAGCGGCCGTTGCCCTTGATCGCGGCGCACGAGCGCCTCGTTGCGCAGCGCCAGCAAGTAGCGGGGATCTTCGGCAAGCGCCGCAGCGAAATACGCCACTGCGAGCTCGGGCTGGCCGTGCTCGGCGAGGGCCGCGCCGATGTTGTTGAAGGTCTGCTTGAGCGGCGCCAGGTCGGCCTCGATCCGGCTCCAGACCTGCTTCGCCTCGTCGAGCTGCCCGGCATCGAGCAACGCGAAGCCGCGCATCCCGAGCAACTCCGCCAGCACCATCTGCACCGTGAAGTCGAGGCGCTGGCGGTCATCCACCTCGAGGAGTGCTGCGCAGCGATCCCAGGATTGCAGCCCCGGCGCGGCGCGCTGAGCCCCTGGGGTCCACCAGGCCTTGGCCTCGTCCGCCGTCATCACTTTGTAAATCGGCCCGACAGGCTGCAGCGTGCGCTGCGGGATGTCGCCCAGCTCGCGCCGGTTGGCGCAGTAGACCGGGCCCGGCCATTTGCGGATCAGGACCGACTCCAGCAGCGCACGCCGGCCGCCACTCGGGAGCGCGTTCAGGAGCTGCCGCTCGCCGCTCTCCAGCAGTGGCAGGGCGAGCGACTCGTCGAGCTGGCCGTACTTGTCCGCGATGGTGACGTCGGTGCGATAGCCCAGCACGCCCTGCTGGTAGAGCACTGAGAATGTGCTGTGATCGCTGCTGGGAAAGTACAGCGCGCCCGGGTCCATGGCGTCGAGGATCGCGCGACCGTAATCCGCGATGAGCGTCGTGCGGCTGCGATCCGCCGTCGCGTAGTGCGCGCTGGCCGGCCACGCCACGAGCGCCACGCACGCGGCGGCCGCGACGGCGTGCGCCGTCCTGCGCGCTCCGGCATGCAGGCGTTGCATGCCGTCCAGCAGCAGATCGAGTCCCCCGCCGATCCACCACGCCAGCACGAGCCAGGCCGGGATCCAGAAGATCTGCACCGCGTAGAGGTGCTCGCGCTCGAACGGAAACGCCGTGAACTGCGTGACGCCCACCGAGCAGATCCAGCCCACCGCGAGCATGGCCAGCCACAATCCGGTCTGCCGCAGAAACAGCCCGAGGACGCCGAGCGCCGCGAGCAGCAACACCCAGCCCGACCCAAACTGCCGCGTCGCCCAATGGGTCATGATCGCGAGGCGGGCCAGGTAGTCGTCGTAGCCGCCAGCGGCCTGCTGCTCGGCTTGCACGCCGGCGTACTGCTCGCGCGTGATGTGCTTCCAGAGCGCCTCGGCGGTCTCCGGATTGCCCCAGTTGGCATACGGGTGGCGGGCCGCAGCCAGCGGCAGCACCAGAAACAGTGCCAGCGGGAGGATGGCTGCGGCGAGCGCGCCGATCACGACGCGCGGCGAGCGCAGCAGCTCCGGGGCCACGAGCGCCGCGCCCAGCGCGAACACCGCCCCGAGGGGCGCGGCCGAGGTGTGGTTGGCGAGCGAAAGCCCACTGACGGCAGCCAGCGCGAGGAGTCGGCCGGCGGTGTGTCGCTCGGCGAGGCGCACGAGCAGCAGCGTCTGCAGCGCAATGAAACAGGTGTTGAGGCCGTAGACCTCGGGGATCACGGCCTGCGTCCAGTGCGTCAGCGAGACCGCGAAGAGGCCAGCGGCCGTGACGGCCGCAAGGCGTGAGCGCAGCGTCTTGAGCAGGACGGCCAGGAACAGCCCGTTGGCGGCGGCCGACGCGAGTGCCGAAACCATCGAGACGCGCCACGCCACCGACACCCACGGGACGGCGTGATCGGCGGCCCAGGACAGCAGCAGCCACAGCGGGTAGCCCGGCGGGTGCGGCACACCGAAGCCGTGCGCGGCAGCGAGCAACTCGCCGGCATCCTCGCCGGTCACCGTGCGCGCGCAGGTCAGCGCGTAGAGGACCGCGCTCCCAAGAAACATCGCTGCGATGAGAAGCCCATCGATCCCACGGAGCGGCCGCGTCTGCAGCCGGGTCATTGCCCGGCGTGCCGTCTCCGGCGTGAACATCTCCGGGGCAGGTTTCACTCCCGCCGCCGCGATGCGCCTCAGGTCGCCCGCCGAGCGCGTGCCGCCCACCCGCGCGAGGTACTCGGTCACGCGCAGCGTGGACAGACCGCTCCCCAGCGCCAGCGTCGCGTCATCGCAGTCCCTGTAGTACGCCGTGAGGTAGCGCCGCTGCCAGAACGTCAACCCTGCTTGCCCCATCGTCACTCCGCCCCGGCCTCTCGGCACTGGTTCCGTCAGGCGCACACATTTACCACAGGCGCCCGATGCTGTGCTTTCACGAGTCGCCAAGTCTCCGCTATGCTCGGCGCCCGATGAGGGTCAGCGACGTCGCCACGTGGGATCGGTTCTGGCGCGCACGCGCGCGGCCCGATGACTTCGGTGCAGCCAGCCCTCGGCTGGTCGAACGTCTGGCGACGCACCTCACGCCCGGCTGCCGCGTGCTCGAGATCGGGCCGGGCACCGGGCGCGATGCGCTCGCGCTGGCGGCGCGCGGGGCGCACGTCGTCGCCTTGGACAGCTCGGCCGAGGCGCTCGCGCTCATTGAGCGCGGCCTCGCGGTGCCGCGAGCGGCTCCCCTGGCCGGCAGCCTGTGCCTGCTCCAAGGCGATGGCCTGCACACGCCGTTTGCCGACGGCCGCTTCGACCTCGTCTACCACCAGGGGCTGCTCGAGCACTTTCGCGATCCGATGCCGTTGCTGCTCGAGAACCGGCGCCTGCTGCGGCCCGGCGGCATGCTGTTGGTGGACGTGCCCCAGACGTTTCATGCGTGGACCCTGATCAAGAAGACACTCATCGCGGCGGACCGCTGGTTTGCCGGCTGGGAGACCCAGTACACACCGGGGCAGTTGCAGGCGCTGGTGACGAGTGCGGGCTTCGACGTGCTCGATGTCTTTGGTGACTGGATGCACCCGAGTCTGGCGTATCGGTGTGTGCGCGCGGGCATGGGGAGACTCGGCGTGAGGCTGCCTCAGCGGCCTCCGCTGCCGAGGGCGATGGAGACGGCGGCGGATCGGCTCACGCGGGCTGTCATGGCGACGCGGGCGGGGCGACTCACCGCACTCACTGTGGCCGTCGTGGCACGCAAGCGCGGCGACTGACTGCTGCGAACAGAGAATTTCTGGATTGGGTTATCAGCGACATCGGTCCGGAGTGACGTAACCCCCGCAAAGTAACCCACGCGCTGAGAGAGACTTCGTCACACGTACCGCCGCGCGGCTTGAGTCGACAACTCTGTGTATCGTCAGCCGGATTCATGGAGATGGTCTGTTCGCGGTGAAATGTCTCGTTGATTCTGGCGATATCGCAGTCCCGTCGCCCGCTTGACGACCCCCATCGGCGTCGCGTCCGAAGGCGAATTGTCATGCTGTGGAGGCCGCGCTGACGTCGAGTAGCCCAAGGGAGTTTCACCCTCAGGCTCTCACGGAACCGGACGTGACACTCTCGCGTCATCCGGCTCTTCCTATCCAGCCGCTGGTCGCGCTCCGAGGCTCCAGAGCACGAGCAAGTCCGGCTGACGGACCGCG
>JBBQUR010000024.1:0-71510 GCA_038212275.1 Planctomycetota bacterium | reverse complement strand
GGAGGTTTGTCCGGCGCGAAGGGCGCCGCTCCCGGAACCATGACGAGTCCTTCCGCCCCACGGGCGCAGCGCCGGACAATCCTCCCGTCCCGCGCACCCCCCGTGCCATGCGACTCATCCCTGCCTCGGCCTCAACGCGGTCAGCACCCCCGGCGCGACCGCGAAACAAAGCCGCCCCGACTCAGCGCAACTCCCGGACCTCCAGCCGCCTGCATTCCACGACGGAGCCGTCGTTGTGCTGCTGCAGCGCGATGTGGCCGGTGGCGTGCAGGCGCTCGGAGTCGACGTAGTCGGTGATCACGATGCCGTTCACCTTGATGACGAGGTGCGTGCCTTCCGGTTCGTCGCGCACGGAGACCTCGTAGTCGAACCAGGTGCCGGCGGGGATGAGCTGCGTGCGCACGATGGCGAGGTTGTAGAGCGACCCGGTGCGCACCGGGTCGGTGTGCGTGGAGTTGACCTGCGCCTCGTAGCCGGAAGGCCAGCCGTCGCCGTACTCGGCGCGAACGTAGAGACCGGAGTTGCCCTTGTCGCTGATCTTGAGGCTGGCGCGCACTTCGAAGTCGCGGAAGTCGCCGCGGGGGGAGAAGAGGTGGCCCATCTTGCCGCTGCCGGTGAGCACGCCGTCCTCGACGGCCCAGGTCGCCTCGCCGGAGGTCTTCCAGCCGTCGAGGTTCTCGCCGTTGAAGATCGGGATCCACGGCCTGTCGGCCGGCGACGTTGCGGAAGTCGGCGCGCCGGCCGCGAGGGTGGGCTCGCCCGCGTCGGTGGACGCTGCATCCGAGACCGGCGGGGCGGGGCGCACGCGGATGTCGCGCACGGCGACGGCGCCGAGCCGGCCCGCGATCGCGAGCGGGCCGAGCGGCGACTCGGGACCCTCCCGGCCTGCGGAGGGCGCGGGCATTTCCACGTTCTCGTGCAGCAGGATGTCGTCCACGAGCACGCGGGCGATGCGCGCGTTGCCCGTCTTGTGTCCGGCGGCGTCGAAGCGAGGCGCCTCGAAGAGGACGTCGAGGTCGTGCCACTCGCCGGGACCGCGCCAGCACGGCAGCGCGGGGAGGATGCGCGTGCCGTCCGGCAGCAGGATGGAGCCGCAGGAGTCGTCCGCCGACAGCTCGATGGCGTAGCGCTGCTGAAGCAGGAGCGCGGAGCGGCCCTGCGCCGGCAGCATGAAGCCGATGTGCACGCGGCTGTCGCCGAAAGAGTGCAGCGTGACGTAGTCGCTCGGCGCATCATGTCCGGAACGCACGGCTGCGGTGACGCCTGCCGACGAGTCCGTCACGGCGCCCGTCGCGTCCGCGGGCGCGTGAAACGTGGCGTTCACGAGTGCGCCGTCGCCGGCCTTGAGCAGCAGCGTCGCGTCATCGGACGGGTCGAGCTCGGCATCGCAGTGGCTCCAGCCTTCGAAGGCGAAGAGCGCCGTGGCGTCCACCCAGGTGAGGAAGAGCCAGCCCTCGCTGCCGGCCGCGCGCGGCGGCGGCGGCGGGACGGCCTTCGCGATGTACTGCTTGCTGAGCGGGCCGTCGGGCAGCTGGTTGACGGTGTAGTCGAACTCGTCGTGCAGCAGCGGCGCGCCCGACGCCGAGCGCATGTTCGACAGCACGCAGCGCGCCATCATCGCGGGCGCCACCTCCGCGTGGAAGGTCAGCACGCGACGGTCGGGCGAGAGCGAGACGTCGCGGACTTCAACGGGCGCGGTGTGCTGCTCGGGCGAGCCGTATTCCCACCACCAGTTGTAGTCGTACTGCAGCAGCGAGACATCGGCGGTCGTCGGCGTGACGTCCGGCGCCAGCGGCTCGGTGAATGTGACTTCAAATCCGTTGTTCAGGAGATGCACCGTCTGCATCTCGAAGGGCATGTGACCGGTCCAGCGCACGCGCGCGATGCCGTCGCCCGGCGCGACGCCGCCCCAGCCGCGGTTGGTGAGTCCGCAGAAGAGCGTGCCGTCCGGCGCAAAGAGCACGCGCAGCGCGGAGCCGATGCGCTGCCGGAACTGGAAGGTGCTGCCCTGCCACTCGCCGCGCACCTTCTCCAGCTGCAGTCGCAGCACCTGGCCGTTGGTCATCTCGGCGACGAACATCTGGCCGGCAAAGGGCCCGAACTTTCCGGCGCTGCTGTCCTCCACGAGGCTGCCGGCGGAGCGCGCCCACTTGTAGGGCAGCCACGCGGCGGGCCGCGTGCGCACACGATCGACGAGCGGCTCGGACTCGGGGGGCATCGCGCCCACCGACGCGTAGTCATCGGCCCAGCGCAGCGAGGCGGGGTGGCCGTACCACGAGCCCTCCTTGAGCGCGACCACCGGGCACGCGGGCAACCAGTCGCCCTGATTGTCGGTGATGAAGAGGTCTCCCGCGGCGTTGCGACCGTGGCCTGCCGGGCTGCGGAAGCCGCTGGCCACCGGCGTCGTGAGCCCCGTCTTCGGATCGATGCGGATGGCCCAGCCGCGCCATGGCGCGAAGCTCTGGCCGATCCACCACTTCGGGTCGCCGAAGCCGACGTTCAGCGTCATGTAGAGCTGGCCGTCGTTGTCGACCGGCAGCCCGAAGGCGAACTCGTGATAGTTGCCGGAGATGCCGAAGTCCTGGCTGACGGTGCGGACGGTGTCGCAGCGGTCGTCGCCGTCGCTGTCGATGAGCTGGCTGAGTTCGCCGCGCTGCACGACGTAGATCGCGTCGCGCACGCTGCCGTCGGGCTGCGGCTCGCGCAGCACCGTGAGGCCGAGGCCCTCATCGAGTCCTTCCGCAAAGAGTGAGAAGCGCGCGTCGGCAGGATCGGCGGCCAGCGAGTCGGTGACGATCCAGACCTGCCCGCGGCGCGTGCTCACGAGCAGCCGTCCGTCCGAGAGCCAGTCCATGCCGCCGACCTCGAGCAGCGCGCCTTCCGGCGGCGACAGGTGGTCGACGCTGTAGAACTCGGCTTCGGTGGCAGCCGTCGCCGGTGCGTCCTGCACGAACGCGAACCCGGGCGCCACCAGCGCGACGAACAGCAGTGCACACGGCAGTGCAGCGGACAGAGCGCGCCCTGGCGCGCCGCGAGTCCGCGCGGCGGCGAGCGCAGCGTGTCGCAGGATTCTCGGGACGAAGAGCGAGGCGGGCTTCATGGTCAACGCTCCTCCGTGTCGGCTCGGGCCAGTCGCTGGGCCAGCGCGTCGTCCCACGCGGGTGCGAGCAGCGTGTACGTGTCGAGCCAGGCGTCGGCGGGCCCCGGCGTGGAGTTGCGGATCTCGAGGTGGACAGTCAGCCCGGCGCCGCCGTCCTCGACGAAGGCGTGCACGTCGAACCCGTCCTGCCTCGCGAAGCGCAGCCGCGCGCCGGTGATGACCGCCGTGCCGTCGAGGTTCGTCGAGACCCACCAATGCGTGCGCAGGTCGTCGAGGCTGATCTGCGGCGAAGACGGCGAAGACGGCGCGGACGACGCGGACGACGACGCGGACGAGGACGCGGACGCGGACGAGGACGCGGCGGGCGGCGCAGCCGTCGGTGGTACCCGAGCGACGCGCGCGGCGGGCGTCAGCTCGTCGAGCTGGAGCACGGCGGCGGACGGGACCGCGTCGTTGCGCGGAGCGACGAGGCGCAGGCTGCGCACGAAGCCCGAGGCCTCGCCGAAGGCCACCGCGTGGCAGACCTCGCCGATGTCGAGCACCGGGTCCGTGGCCTGCGCGTCGGAGAGCAGCGAGTAGGACAGGCCGCTCGCGCCGGCACGGCGCATCCGCGCCACGAAGGGCTGCAACTCGGCCGCGGGTTCGGACTGCGGGATGAGCCAGCGCTGCGGCGGGTTGCCGTCGCCGTCCGTCCACACGACGCGGCCCAGCGGTTCCAGCGGCGTGCCGCCGCGGCCGGTCCAGTCGGTGCGGCGCACGAAGTCGCCCATGCGCACGCCGAGCAGGCGCACGTCGTCGATGTCGTACTGGAAGCTCAGGCCGTCGGGCTGGCCGACGAGCAGCCCGCGCGGCACGAGCGGCGCGCCGTCGACGATGGGCGGCAGGATGCCGCGTGCGATGAGCGGCGCGTCGCCGACGACCATGATCGTCTCCGCCTCGGAGACCTCCTGGCGTGGCGGGCCCAGCGAGCGGACGTGGCGCGCGAGGGCGCGGCGCTGGTCGACGCTGAGCGCGTCGCCGAAGGCGGCCATGGGCGAGCCGGGAATGCCCGAGGTGATCGTGCGGAACAGCGCCTCGGGCGTGTCGCCGAAGGAGAAGCCGCCGTCCTTGAATGAGCGCGCGGGGCGGTCCAGCTTCGTGCTGCCCTGGCCGTCACCGCTCTCGCCGTGGCAGGTGGCGCACAGCTTCAGGAAGAGCTCGCGGCCCTCGTCCGCCGGCGGCGTGTCGGTCTGCCGTGCATCGGCCTCCTGCGTGTGGGTCTGCTGCGCGTCGGCCTGCTGCGCGTGCAGCGTCGCGCCGAGCATCGCGCCGAGCATCGCGGCGCGCATCGCGAAAGTGGGAAGCAGGCGCCTCATGAGGCCGGTTCGCATCAGACGAGTTCTCCGGTGGGGAGATCCATCGAGAGCGGCAGGTCGCCGTTCGCGTCGCTGCCGCGCAGGTCCACGAGTTCGAGCTCGACGGTGCTGCGGCCGCGGAAGGTGTTGAACTTCGGCGTGAAGAGGAGGTCTGCCAGGGCGCCGCGCGGCAGGCGCTCGGCGAGGTCGCCGCGCCCGAAGGCCACCGCGCGCAGCGACGCCGGACCCTGCCCGACCTCGAGCGAGAGATGGCTCTTGTCGGCGCCCATGCGGTGGCTCTCGAGCACGGTCACTCCGTGTGCACCGAGGATCGGGCGGCGATTGCCTTCGCCGAAGGGCGCGAGGCGCTCGATCTGCGCCAGCAGCTTCGGCGTGAGCGCGGCCAGCGGCAGCTCGCCGTCGTAGCTCAGCGGAGGCGGCCCGGAACTCTGCGCTCGGTGACGGCGCCAGGCGGCGTTGAAGGCGCGCGTGAACGCGGGCACCTGCTCGACGTGCAGCGAGAATCCCGCGGCCATGGCGTGACCGCCGTGCTGCACCAGGAACTCCGTGCATTCGGCGAGCGCCGCGTGCAGGTCGAAGCCCGGCACCGAGCGGCAACTGCCCTTGGCGGGGCTGCCGTTCTTGCCGGAGATGAGCACTGCGGGGCGACCGGTCTGCGTCGCGATGCGGCCGGCCACCAGCCCGAGCAGGCCGGTGGTCCACGCATCGCTGTGGAGCACGACCGGGTCGTCTTCGGACAGGGAGGCGAGCTCCGACTGCACGGAGAGAAACATCGAGCGGTCGAGCTGGCGCCGCTGCAGGTTGAGTTCGTCGAGGTGCTTCGCGAGGCGATCGGCCTCGACGCTGTCCGTCGCCGTGAGCAGCGCCAGCGACAGGTCGCTGCGCCCGAGGCGGCCCGCGGCATTGAGCCGCGGCGCGAGCTTGAACGAGACGTCCTCCGAGGAGAAGCCGTCGCTCTTGACCTCCGCGACTTTGCACAGGGCGCGCAGGCCCGGGCTGGTGGATTGCGGGATGGCTCGCAGGCCGCGCGCGGCGAGGATGCGGTTCTCGCCGACGAGCGGCACCATGTCGGAGAGCGTGCCGAGCGCAACCCAGGCCATCGCTTCGCCGAGAAAGCGCGACATCTCGGGCGAGCGGCGCTTGGCCTCCGAGAGCTGCCCCGCGACGGCGCAGGCGACCTTGAAGGCGACGCCCACGCCCGCGAGACCCTTGAAGGGATAGGCGCAGTCCGTGCGGCGCGGGTTCACGATGGCGTAGGCCGGCGGCAGTTCGTCGCTGGGCAGGTGGTGGTCCGTGATGATCACGTCGATGCCGGCCGCGGACAGCTCGCCGACAGGCGCGAAGCTCGCGATGCCGTTGTCCACCGACACGACGACCCTCGCGCCGCTCTCGAGGATCGACGCCACGCCGCCCGCCGTGAAGGAGTAGCCCTCGTAGGCGCGATTGGGCACGTAGACGTGCGGGTTGGCGCCGAGGTAGCGCAGGAACTGCATCATGAGCGCGGTGGAGGACAGGCCGTCCACGTCGTAGTCGCCGTAGACGAGGATCGGCTCCTTGTCGCGGATCGCCTTGGCGATGCGGGCGCTGGCCTTGGGCATGTCCGCCATGAGCAGCGGGTCGAGCAGGTCATCCACCGAGGGCGCCAGGAAGCGGCCGGCGTCTTCTTCGGTGAGCACGCCGCGCGTGGCCAGCACGCCGGCGACCAGCGGTTCCAGATCGAGCGCCCGGCAGAGCATCGAGACGATCTGGCTGTCCGGGGACCGGGGACACCACGCACGTGGGGCCTGGCGTGGTGTCGTGGGGGCGGGCACGGGCGATACTCTGCGGGCGGCGGAAAAACGTAGTCTACAGAAGCCCGCCGCCAGGACTCCGCACGCATGACCGACAGCCAGCGCAGCACCGGAGCGGAAGCGGCCGGCAGTCTGCGGGCGCTGCCTGCCGTGGACCGGCTGCTCCGCGAACTGGGCGACGAGAGTGCGCGGGCCGCGCAAGTCGCGCGAGCGGTGCTGGACGCGGCACGCGAGCGACTGCGCGCCGAGTCCGGCGGGGCTGTCGACGTGGCGACGCTGCTCGAGCAGATCGCGGCGCGGCTGGAGGCGGAGCGCGAAGGCCCCTATCCCCGCGTCGTGAATGCCACCGGGATTTTCCTTCACACAGGCCTTGGCCGCGCGCCTCTCGCCGCGGAGGTGGCCTCGGCGCTCGGTCACGCGGCCGCCGGCTTCCAGCAGGTGGAGGTCAGCCCCGCGACGGGCGAGCGGCGCCATCGCGAGGCGGGACTGCTCCCGGACCTGCTGGCCCTCACGGGCGGCGCGGCGGCGACGGTCGTCAACAACAACGCGGCCGCGCTGCTGCTGGCGCTGTCGGCGCTGGCCGCCGGGCGTTCCGTGCTCGTGTCGCGCGGCGAACTCATCGAGATCGGCGGCGGCTTCCGCCTGCCGGACATGATGCGCCTCTCGGGCGCGCGGCTCGTGGAGGTCGGCACGACCAATCGCACGGAGCTGCGCGACTACGAACAGGCCGTGACCTCCGACACGGCGCTCATCCTGCGCGTGCACACCAGCAACTTCCGCGTGGTGGGCTTCCAGCACAGCCCGTCGCGCGAAGAACTCGTGGCGCTGGCGCGCGCGCGTGGCGTGGCCCTGCTCGAGGACCTCGGTTCCGGACTGCTGTCGCCCGTGGCCGGCCCGCTGGCGGCGGAACCCGACGTGCGCTCCGCGCTGGCCGCCGGCGTGGACCTCGTCTGCTTCTCGGGCGACAAGCTGCTCGGCGGTCCGCAGGCCGGGCTGCTCGTCGGGCGCGACGATCTCGTGGCGCGCTGCCGCCGGCACGAGTTGTTCCGCGTCGTGCGTCCCGACCGCCTGCAGCTCACCGCGCTGGGCGCGACGCTCGGCCTGCTGGCCACCGACCCGCTGGGCACGCCGGTGGCAGCAGCGCTGGCACGCAGCGGTGCGCAGCGGCTCGAGCAGGCGGGCGCGCTGGCCGCGCAGCTCGCGGCGCGCTTTCCCCACGCGCGCTTCGCGGCGCAGGCCAGCGAGGGACAAGCGGGAAGCGGCTCACTGCCCGCGCGACCGCTGCCGTCGGCTGTCGTCGAGCTGACGTGGCCCGGCCTTTCCGCCGAGTCCGTCGCCGCGCAACTGCGTGGCGGACGTCCGGCGGTCTGGGCGTCCGCGGCGCGCGGCGTGCTGCGCCTCGACGTCCTGGCGCTGCTCCCCGGCGACGACGAGCGCCTCGTGCAGGCGCTCGCCCGACTGCCCGCACCCGCGCCCGCGTCGGCGACACCGGCGCCGGCGCCGCCGACTGCGCTCGCGACTGAGACCTCACCCGCGTCGCGACCGAGTTCGCCGCTCGCGCCGCCCAGCCAGACACCGCTCAGGGGAGGGAGCACGCCATGATCCTGTCCGGAAGAGCACTGCGCCTGACACGCTACAGCAACTGCGCCGGCTGAGCCGCCAAGGTGTCGGCCCAGGACCTCGTGCAGGTCCTCTCAGCATTGCCGAAGCAGAGCGATCCGCGCCTGCTCGTGGGCACGGCTCATTTCGATGATGCCGGCGTGGCCAGGCTCACGCCCGAGATCGCGCTCGTGCAGACGGTGGACTTCTTTCCGCCCGTCGTCGACGACCCGTGGTGGTTCGGGCGCATCGCCGCAGCCAATGCGCTGTCGGACGTGTACGCGATGGGCGCCGTCCCCTTCTCGGCGCTCAACATCATCGCGTTTCCGACGGACAAGCTGCCGCTCGACGTGATGTCGACCATCCTCAAGGGCGGACAGGACGCGCTGAACGAGGCCGGCGTGCTGCTGCTCGGCGGTCACAGCGTCGTGGACGAGGGCATCAAGTTCGGCGTCGCGGTCACGGGCACCGTGCGGCCGGGCAGCCAGGTGATCAACGGCGGGGCTCAGCCGGGCGACGTCGTGTACCTCACCAAGCCGCTGGGCACCGGCTGCATCACGACGGCCGCGCGCAAGGACAAGGCGGAGGCCGCCGACTTGACCGCCGCGTGCGAGTCGATGGGACGCCTCAACCGCGCCGCGTCGGAGGCGATGCTCGCGGCCGGCGTGCATGCGGCCACGGACGTCACGGGTTATGGCCTGGCCGGTCACGCGCATGAAATGGCGGCTGCTTCCGGCGCCGACGTGGTGCTGCGGGCGGCCGCGTTGCCGCTGCTTTCGGGCGCCCTGCGCCTCGCGGAGCGCGGCCTGCTGTCCGGCGGCGCGGCGCGCACGAAGGCTTACCTGCACGAGCGCTTCGTCGTGGAGAGCGGTGTGCCTGCCGCACTGGCGCTGCTCGTCGCGGACAGCGAGACCTCCGGCGGCCTGCTCATCGCCGTGGCGCCCGACCGCGCGGCCGCGCTCGAGGAGCAGTTCCGCGCGCGCGGCGTGCCGGTGCACGCGGTGGGGCGCATCGAGGCGCCGTCGGGGCAGCCGCGCGTGCGGCTGCTGGCCTGACTCAGTCGCGCGCGACCAGCTCGACGTAGTTGCCGCCGGCCAGCGTGGCGAGCTGCTGCAGGAAATCGCGGCTGCTCTGCTCGCCAGTGAGCGAGAGGCAGTGGATCCGCAACTGCAGCGTGCGGTTGCGTTCGGCGACGTACTGCAGCAGCAGCTTCGCATCGCGCACCGTGCCGACCGTCGCGACGCCGTCCGACAGCATGAAGACCGTGTCGAGGTCCTCGGGTCGCGAGACCGTGCTGTCCATCGCGGCCTCGGCCATGTCGAAGACCTCGGTCAGCGCGGCGTAGATGTTCGTCGCTCCGGCGGCGCCGTAGCCGGCGACTTCGGTCAGTGCGCTGCGGCGGTTGCGGTCGTCGGCGGGGACGAGCGTCTTGTGCCAGGCCTGCGCGTCATCGCGGAAGGTGAGCAGGTCGAAGTTCACGCGCGGCGAGAGGCTGTTCAGCAGGCGTTCCAGCTCCCGCTGCGTAATCGTCAGGCGCGGCTCGGAGGACTCGCTGCCGGGCAGCTTGACCGGCGTCTCCATGCTGCCCGACAGGTCGGTGAGCATGACGAAGCGCAGCGAGGTCGTGCTGATCGAGTAGTAGCGGTGCTCGCCGGTCACGTAGCGCGGCGGTGCGAGGCTGGCGAGGGCCACGGCATCGCCCTGCGCGAACAGGTCCGACGGCGGGGCGTCGAACAGTTCGCGCCACGCCTTCGCATCGAGCCCGAGCGAGCGGCCGGTGAGTCGTTGCAGCAGCGCCACGTCGTCTTCGCGCAGACGGCCGACCTCGATCTCCAGCGCGTCCACGAGCGCCAGAGCGGCCTCCTGCGTGCGCAGGTCCGCCAGCGCGCGGCCGGCCGCGAGGCGCACGCGCCAGCGCGGGTCCTTCACGAGGGACTTCAGGACGGGCAGCGCGCGGCCTCCGGCGAGGCGCGCGAGAGCGCCCGGCACCTCGCAGCGCACGCGCTCGTTCTCGTCACTGGCCAGCGCCACGATGCGGTCCACGGCGCCGGCCGCGCGCGCTCGGCCGAGCAGGCCGACGGCCGCGGCGCGCACCATCGCCTGGTTGTCGTCGAGCGCCTGCTGCGCGAGGGCGACCCAGTCGACGTCCGCGGGCCGGCCCTCGCCGAGTGCCAGCAGCACCTGCGTGCGCACGACCGGATTGCGATGCCCGAGCCCGCGCTTCAGCAGGCGCTTGATGGAGTCCGGGCGACTCATGCCTCCGAGAATGCGCCGCGCCGTCGGGTAGAGGGCGATCTCGCCGCGGTCGAAGAGGTCGGTGATCGCATCGATGGAAGCCGGCGCGTCGAAGCGCGCCAGTTGCTCCAGCGCGTGCATGCGTTCGGGCGTGATGCCGTCACGCCAGCCTTGCTCCACACGATGCACCGCCTGCTGCACCGTCTCCTGCGCCGACGCTGGCGTGGCCAGGCAGAGCAGGGCCAGGCACAGCGCGGCGAGCGGCGCGGCCATCGACGCGGCCATCGACGCGGACTTCGGCGCGACGAGCGACGCGGACTTCGGTGCGACGGGCCACCACGCGATGCATCGCGGCGCGGCCAGGCCAGGCGCGAAGCACCCGTTGCCAACCGCTGGAGCGCGTGTCACCGCGCCCGTCGCCCCGACGGTCGGGACGCGGCCTGGCCGGCGGGGGTGGGTGGTCACCATGCAGCGGGCAGATAGCCGGGCAGGGCGGCCGCGGTCACGTGGCGCATGAGGATGGCCGAGGTCACCGGTCCCACGCCGCCCGGGACCGGGGTGAGGAATCCGGCCACGCCGGCCACGGAGGCGTCGGCATCGCCCACCAGCGTGTGCCGGCCGTCGCGCTCGACGGGGTGCGTGCCGACGTCCACCACGAGGGCGCCGGGCCGCACGTGCGCGGCCTTCAGCATGCCGGCCACGCCCGCGGCCACGACGATGATGGCGGCCCGGCGCGTGTGCGCGGCGAGGTCCGCCGTCCTCGTGTGGCACAGCGTGACGGTGGCCTGGGCGCCCGGCAGCGGTGCCGCGAGCATCGCGGCCAGCGGTCGTCCGACGACGAGGCTGCGCCCGACGATGACCACGTCGCGACCCTCGGGCGAGAGGCGGGCGTCGGAGGCGAGCAGTTCCGCCACGGCGGCGGCCGTGCAGGGTGCGGTGTGCCGGCGCTCGCCGGCGAGCACGGCGCCGAGGCTGGCCAGCGTGAGGCCGTCCACGTCCTTGTGCGCCGGGATGGCGGCCGCGACACGCGCCAGGCTCATGCCCGACGGAAGCGGCGTCTGCACCATGAGGCCGTGCACCATCGCGTCGCGTCCCTGCTGCGCGACGGCGGCGATGACGGCGGCTTCGTCGGCGTCGGCCGGCAGCTCCACGCGCCGGGTCGAGATGCCCAGTTTTCCCGCGGCCGCGTCGATCGCATCGAGATAGCTGCGGCTGGCGGGCTGCGTGCCGACCACGATGTTGACGAGGCACGGCGTGACGCCGCGGGCTGCGAGCGCCGCACGCACCTGTTCGCGGATCGCCGTGGCGAGCGGTGCGCCCTTGATGAGCACGGCGCCCTCGGCGTGCAGCGCGCCCTCAACCACCGCCGGACTTCGCCTTCTTCTGCAGTGCTGCGAGGCGCGATTGCATCTGGTTGCGCGGCATGAGGTCGCCGCGCTGATCCGCGAGCGGGATGCCGCGCGCATACGTCGCGGCGGCCTCGTCGGGCGCGCCGACCTCCTCGAGCACCTTGCCGAGGTCGAGGTAGAGCACCGACATCGACGGGTCGAGTTTCAGCGCGTGCTTGAGGTGACCGAGCGCGCGCGCCGGCATGCCCAGCTTGCGATAGCTGCCCGAGAGCGCGATGCGCGCCAGCACGTTGTCGGGGTCGCCGGCCACGGCGTCTTCCTGGCGCGTGACGGTCTCCGGGTCCGGGCCGCGCTCCATCGTCGGCTGGCCCGCGCCCACCTGCTCGCCCTTGCGCTTGAGCTCGTCCTTCCAGCCCAGCACGCGGGCCTTGGCCTGCCAGTCCTCGGCGGTCGGCTTGTCGCCCTTGAGCATGTAGAAGCGCGAGATGTTCGCGTGGCCCATGATGGACTCGGGGCGCAGCTCCAGCAGGCGCAGCGAGAGTTCGATGGCGCGGTCCAGCTCGCCCTGCTCGGAGACAAGCATCGCCAGCACCTCGAGGCTGTCGGCGTGGTCGGGGTGCTCGGCGAGAAGCGCCTCGAGCAGCAGGCGCGCCTGCGCCTTGTCCCCCTTGCGATGCGCGCCGAGCGCCTTCAGGAACTGCATGTCGACGGGAGCTGGCATCGCGATGTCCTGGGAGCGAGGGCCGCGATTCTAACCCCGGGGCCCGCGCGATCCGCCGCCGACGTGCCCCCCGGCATCGCGGGCACGCCTCGAGGGAACGCATTGCGGGCCGCGCGACCGGGGCCTAACATCCGTCGGTCTCGCCGGGAGCGGCAAGGCGCTGGTGTACCTACCGGACTTCAAATCCGGATTGGGGGCCGCATTAGTCCCCGGGTGGGTTCGATTCCCATGCGCTCCCGCCATTCGTTTTCGCTGGAAAACAAGGCACTTGCGAGAGGGTTGCAGAGCGCGCGGGATGCGCGAGGCGACACCACCCCGCACCACGCGCAAACACGGAATCGGGTCACGGAAGGGGGCCGAGCGGGGGGCCAAGACTTGAGCATGCGCGCGACCACAGGCTGCTCCTTCTGCACCCCCAAGACGGCATCTCGTGGGGCGGAATGAGTTCCGAGTCCGATCGGGTTCTGGATGCTCGGTAACCGTGGACCCGTACCGCGCAACTTGCCGCTGCAGCTGGCCAGCTCGCTCGTGTGCCGTGAAGGATCCGCTTGGACGGCAGATGAGCGGCAGAGTCTCCAGGCGGGAACAGGTGGCAGTCCGATGATCGAAAACCGCTTGCGCCGAGCGCTGAGTCAACGGGTGCTCAGCGTTGCGCTGCATGGCGTCCTTGGTGCCTGCATGTCCGGGACGAGCGCCGCTCAAGTGGCAGCCGTTGGGTCGTCGGGCGCCGAGTGGATCGTTCCGTCGGCGGCAGTCGATGCAGTGGGAGGAAACCGCGAGATTGCCGAGCTGAGCTCCCTGCTGCAGACGTGGGCGACTCGGCCCGATTGGCCGCACCTGGGGCCGCCCAAGGGCGCCAGCCCCTTCTCCGTAGCGCTCGATGGCGATCCGACACCAGCGATCTCGTCACGACTCGCTCTCTTTCGCACGCGCTTCATGATCGACGCGCAGGAGTGCTCCGGGTGGTCGGAGTTCTCGGCGTCGGCGGCAAGGATCTGCGACAGGCTCGTCGCGGAATATCCGGCGCCGGCGCCAGGGACCTCGGACATCGGCGAGCCGTGGATCGCACCGGCATGGATCGCCGTGCGCGCGTTGTTGCTCGATGTCTCCGGGCGCCACGACGAGGCTCACTTGCTGCTGTTTGGCGACGTGGAGCGCTCGTGGGATGGCTGTTGCCCGGCCGACCTCTCTGAAGACCTCTTTTATCTTGCTCGGGCTCGAGCCGAGCATCTGGATCGCGCCGGCGACGCGCGGGGAGCCCTGCGATGGCTTCACGTCGCGTACTTCTATTGCGAATACGACAAGCTCGCGGACTTGTTCGGCAGGACGCGCGTCGCAAGCGACCTGCTGATGGCTCGTTACGCGATCCTGCTGACGGTCGCCGGCGAGCCGGATGCGGCGGCAAGCGTCGTGCGCACGCTGGAAGCGCGCGGCCGTGACTCCATGGGTCTCGCCGTGGAACGGTCCGCCCTGGGTGAGCGACTGTCGGGTGTGTCGAAACCGGCCGTGACCGTGTTCGGCATTCCGCTCCGCGACGGGACGGATGGCGACTACCACGGAGCGGGGACAGCCTTCGTCATCGGAGATCCGGATGTCGCGACGACGTGGAAGTTCGTGGCGTGCAGCCTCCCGAAGTTTCCCGACCGGAAGCTGAAGGCTCGGATCGCTCCCGACTGCCGGACCGACCTCGACGTCCTGGACCCGAGTGATGCACGCGTGATCCCCTTCATCCAGGAGTGTGTCGCCCAGCGAGCTGGATGGCGGTGGTCTCAGGCTTTGCTGGCGCTGCAGGCACTCGACGGGTCCGCCAGGCAATGGCTGGTCCCCTGCCTGCAGGAACTGGACGTCAATGACCCTGGAACCTACTCGCCGAGCATCTCTCAAGCTGTCGACCGAGCCGCGCGCCTCATCTGCGGTAGCGGCCCTGTCCTGACTCAGCCGCTGGAGACTCTGCCTCTCTCCGATCTGCGTGATGCATGGTTGACGTGGTTGGAATGAGCACGTGCGATGCGAGGCTCGCAAGTCTGCACCGGGTCGGCCGAGGTGCCTCTTCGCTGCTGTCGGCTACCGCGTGACCCGCTGACGCCGCAGGCCAGCCGCAGGCGTCCGCCTCGCCGAGCGCGTCAACTGCCAGCCCTGCGCAGCGCGCACCCCGCACGCTACGATCCGCCCCGTGATGACGGATGGTGGGCGGTCTGCAGGCAAGCGAGCAACCCGGCGCGAGGGCGCCGGCGTCGTGCTTTTCTGTCTCGCCCTGGCCTTCGCCGTCTACGCGGTCAACCTCGATGACGGTTTCCTGGGCGACGACTTCGACCTGATCGGCTCGTTCTACGGCAAGCCGCTGTCGTACTTCGCGAGGCTGATCTGCTTCAACGAGAGCGGCGATGTGTGGAGCGCGTGGGGGCTCGATCCCGCGCTCGGCGAGGGCTACCTGCGGCCGCTCAAGATCTGGCTGCTCAAGCTGGACTTCACGCTGTGGGGCACCTCGGCACCAGGCTACCGCGTCACGTCCACGCTGCTCTTCGCGCTGGTGCTGTGGCTGGTCTTCAAGCTGTTGCGCGAGCTGCTCCCCGTCCGGCGCGAGCTGGCCGTGCTGGGGACGGTTCTCGTCGCCGTGCATCCCGTCTTCGCGCAGATCGTTCCCTTCATCACGGCGCGCGAGGAGTTGCTGGCGACGGCGGGCGTGCTGGGCGCGCTGCTGGGCCTGATCGCCATCCGCAGGCGCGGGGCGTCCTCGCTCGGCTTCCTGCTGTGCCTCGCGCTGGGGCTGCTCAGCAAGGAGTCCGCGATCATCGCCGTGCCGCTTGCGCTCGGCTGGGAGCTCGTGCATCGCGGGGAGCGGTCCGCGTCGGGCGCCGCGCAGCGCACGCCCCGGCCATCGACGTGGCGGCTCTTCCTGCCGGTGGGTCTGCTGCTTGCGCTCTACGTGCTGCTGCGCTGGATCGCCTTCGGCAACGTCGTCGGCGGCGAGGGTGCGCCCACGCTGTACGGCTCGGGCGCGGCCTTCCTCGCTTTCCACGAACGCTTTCTGCGCTCGCTCGTTGAACCGGACCTGCTGGCGGGCGCTGCATGGCCGCCCCTCGCTCCGCTGCTCGGCCTGGCGTGCGCCGTCGCGCTGGTCGCCGGCCTGCTGACGTGCTGGCGTCGGCCCGATCCCGCCGCGCGGCGCGATCTGCTCTTCTTCGGACCCGTCTGGTACCTCGTCTGCTCCGCGCTGCTGTACGGCACCTACTTCTCGCACCGGCACCACGCACCGAGCCTGATCGGCCTGGTGCTCTTCGCCATGCTGGTGCTGGCGCAGCTCACGCAAGGAGTGTCGCGGCGTGCCCGGCTCGTGCTGGCCGTCTCCGGCTGCCTGCTCGCCGGCGCGCTCTTCCTTCCGCCGACGTGGACGACGGCCCGGCGCTTCGATGTCGCGAGCGGCGTGGTGGAGGCCGTGCGCGCGCGCATCGAGGACGCCACGCGCGAGCTGCCGTCGGGCAGCCGCATCCGCCTGGAGGGCGTGCCGCAACTCGCCGAGCCGCCCTACTACTTCGGCTGGGGCCTGATGTCGGCGCTGAAGCGCCCGTTCAGCGCGAGCGATCTCGCCGCGCGTTGCACCGTGATCGACGAGCGCAATCTGCACCTGACCCGCGTGAAGCAGACGATCCCCGAGAGCTTCGACATCGTGCTCCGCTTCGATGCCGACGCGCTGGCGCCGCGCTGAGCCCGCGCTGACCCGCGCTGGCGCCGCGCTGACCCGCGCTGACCCGCGCTGAGCCCGCGCCGTCAGCGTGCGCCGGGCTTCTCGTCCTCGCCGATGTAACCGAGCTCCTTGAGCAGGGCATTCTGCTCCGGAGCGTCGGAGTGCGTGTCCTCGTTGTCGTAGAGGTGGAAGGCCGCGGCGGCGTCCTCGCGCAGCTTGATCAGCTTCTTCAGGGTCTCCTTCGCAGCGGGGTCGCCGGTGCGGCTGTTGCGCTCATGGCCGTCCTTCGTCAGGTCGTAGAGCTGCATGATCATCCCGAAGCTGTCGCCCGTCGCCGTGGGGAAGATGAACTTCCAGCCGCTGTCGGCAAGCCGCACCGCGGTGCCCTCGTTGCAGAAGCTGTAGAGCACGGGTCGCGGGCGGCCGATGCCGGCCACGACGTCCTGCAGCGGGCGGCCCTCGAGCGACGGGTCCGGCGGCACGCCGGCGGCGCGCAGCAGCGTGGGCACGATGTCCACGTTCTCGACCGGCGTCGCAATGCGCTGGCCCGGCGCGAAGCCGGTGCCGGCCACGATGAGCGGCGTGTGCAGCAGCTCCTGGTAGAGGTGATAACTGTGATCGCGGAAGAAGACCTCGCGCAGCGTTCGCTCCGGGGCCGGCACCTTGTCCTCCACGACCTTGGTGAAGTGCTGGTGATCCCACAGCGTCTCGCCGTGGTCCGCCGCGACGATGACGAGGCGCCCGCGTGCGTCGGTGTCGGGGTCATCGTCCGCCGGGCCCAGCGCCGCGAGAATCGCGGCGAGACTGCGGTCCATCGTCGCGATCTCGTGGTCGTAGCCGTCGATCTGCTTGAGGATGTGCTTGCGGTCCGCGTCGAAACTGTCGTAGAGCGGCGTGCCCTTGCCCGCGGCCTTCACCGCGGTGACCCACGCGCTGAGCGTGTCGTCTCGCAGCACGACCTGGCCCGCCACCTCCGGCGGGTCCTTCGGCTCGTACGGGAAATGCGGGTCCATGAAGTGCAGGTAGAGGAAGCGCGGCTTGCCCGTGCGCGGATGCGCGCGAGTCCAGGTCTCCACTACCACGGCCAGGTCCGCGGCGCCCCAGGTCACGTTGCCGGTGGTCTCGCGGCCGATGAAGGCGTCGAAGCCGCGGTCGTAGGCGCCGTTGGACGAGACGGCCGGATTGCCGAGGAAAGCAGCGGTCTCGTAGCCCGCCGCCTGCAGTCGCTCCGCAAGACTCAGGCAGCGGTCGGGCAGGCGCTGCGCGTTCACGAAGAGGTGGCGCCCCGTGAAGATCGAGGCCACCGAGGGCAGCGTCCAGCTCGACTGCGAGGTGTTGTCCTCGAAGACGACGCCGTTGGCCGCCAGTGCATCGAGGCCCGGGCTCGTCGGCCGCGCGTAGCCATAGGTCGAGAGATGATCCGCGCGCAGCGTGTCCACGACGACAAGCACGAGGTCCGGGCGCGTGTCGGGCGGTGGCCCGCATGCCGTGCCCGCGGCGACAGCGAGCGCGAGCAGGCAGCGCGCGAGCTTCCCGGCCGAATGGAGTCGCATCACGGAGGGCCTCCGGTCGCGCCCGGCGCGGCGGTGGTTCCGGGTGCCGGTGCCTCGGTCCCGGGCGCCGCGGCAGGCGCCTCGCCGTCCAACTGCGACTTCACCTTGAGGAAGTTCTTCATCGTGTTGTTCAGGTCGACGGCCCTCCAGGGCTGAGCCTGTGCGAGCCTGCCGAGCAGTGCGACGGCTTCGTCGAAGTACTGGTTGGCGTACAGCGCGTAGGCGCAGTGCTCGAGGACCAGCGGATTGTCGCCGTCGAGGCGCAGTGCCTCGCGCGCGTGCCGCAGCGCGCGCGGGTTGTCCCACACGATCTGCATCGTGCCCAGCACGCGCATCGGTGGCGTGTCCTTGTAGGACGTGTCCACTTCCAGATGCGCCATCGCGGCAAACATCGGGCCGTCCTCCAGCTCGAGTGCCTCAGCCAGGCGGAAATGCTGCAGGGCGTCGAGCCCGCGCTTCCAGGTCATGAAGATCATGCCGGCATCACGATGCGCCAGGGCGTTGGCAGGGTGCAGTTGCAGTTCCTGCGAGAACGCCGAGAGCGCCGGACCCACGCGATCGTTCTCGCCGTGCACCAGCCCGATGCCGTACCAGCAGCCTTCCAGCTCCGGCTCGAGCGCGAGCGCCTGCTCGAACTCGGCCATCGCCAGGTTGCCGAACTCGACGCGCTCGAAGCGCTCCGCCACCTTGAGCAGCGCCGTGTATCCCATGCCGACGTGCAGGTGCCGCTGGGCCGACTCCTCCGGCCAGCGCAGGGACTCCTCGAAGTGCCTGAACGCGTCGGTGAGCGCGCCGAGCCGGCGCTCCAGCGACACGTCGGCCGTGATCGAAGGGTCGTTGCGGACCGCCGTGAGCAGGCGGTCGCGGAAGAAGAGCGCGCGCTCGAAATTGCCGGCCTTCACGAGCTGCATCATGATCGCGCCGTCCCGGCTGCGGTTGTCGAAGGGCTCGGTGGTCGACGGGGCGCACCACGCGACGAAGACTGCAAGCGGCACGGCCGCCAGGGCGAGCGCCGCGAGCCGGCGCTCGCGCCACTTGCGCCACAACCAGTCGATGGAGAGTCCGGCGAAGATCGCGAGCAGCGGAACGATCTGCACGCGGAAGCGCCCCAGGATGTACAGCGCCACGATCGACGCAGTGAGCGCCAGCAGCAGCAGGTAGGGCACCGCCAGCTGTTGCCGCCGCGGCAGGCCGAGCAGCATCCCGAGCAGCGCCATCGGCGCCAGGAACCACATGCCCACGAAGCCCAGCTTCAGCGTCGTCAGATGTGCGCGGGCCAGGTAGAAATCCACGTTGTTCGGCACCTCGTAGGCGTTGAGGCAGGCCGCGGTCTTGTTCCACAGCAGCTCGATGAAGCCCCAGGGATTGGCATGGTGCGTCGCCACGGTGGCCAGCACCGTCTTTCCCAGCTGGAAGTTGCTGTCCATGAGGATGCGCCGCATGGTCGTGGTGGGCGGGTTCCAGCCGACGCCGTCCTGGCCGGCCGCGTTGCCGGCGACGATGACCTCGGGACCGCGCGTGCTGAGCTTCATGAGCGGCGCGCCGACCTCGTGGTTGCGCCAGAATGCGGGGGCCGTGACGAGGGCCCAGCCCAGCAGCAGGAGCGCGGCGGCGCGCAGCAGTTGCCGCGGCCTGGATCTCCAGAACCACGCCAGCAGCAGCATCGTGAGCAGCAGCAGCGGCTGGCCCGTCTCCTTGGCCAGCGTGAACAGGCCGAAGGCCGCGCCGGCCGCCAGCCAGTCCGTTCCGCGGCCGCGCTGCACCGCGCTGCTGAGCGTCACCGCGAGCAGCACGGTGAGCAGCGCCATGAGGCTGTCGCGCAGGATGAAGGCGTCGTAGAAGTAGAAGCTGCCCATGCACGCGAGCAGCAGGCCCGCCGCGAGTCCCGCCAGCGGCGAGACGAGCCGGCGCGTGAGCAGCCACGTGAGCCAGCATGTCAGCGCGCCGAGCACGGCCTGCACGTAGCCGGTGGTCTGAGGCTGCCGGTCGAACAGCGTATAGATGCCCGCCACGAGGTAGGGGTACAGCGGCGCCTGGTGATAGATCTGCTGGCCGCCGTACCACTCGAGCCACTTGCTCTCGGGAGCGACGTCGCGCGTCCAGAGGTGATAGGCGTGCGGTTGTTCGCGGCAGAGCACGTCGCCGTCCGCGATGACGCGCGCCCATTGCGCGAAGACGTAGTTGTCCGTCTGGGAAAGGCGACTCACGTCGAGGCCGATGACGGTCGTGTCCTCGTGCACGTAGGCGAGGCGCAGCGCGAGAGCGAGCAGGAAGACGGCCAGGCCGGAGAGGTGTTCGCGCGTGGTCATCGCGATGCGTCCTGCCTGCCGGTGGGGCTGGGCGCCTCCGGCGGGGGGGCCGTGTCCGGCGGCAGCACCTCGGGAATGACCGAGAGGCGCAGGGCAAGCATCTCGTTGTCGGGGTCGAGCAGCACGCCTTCGCTCAGCGCCTCGCGCGCCCGCTCCGGCTTCGAGGCGAGGAACGCCGCCTGCGCCTTCCAGCCGCAGTAGGTTGCCGCGGCCGCGGGGTCATCCACCACGTTGCTGCGCGCGTTGCCGAACCAGTCGATGGCCGTGAGGTACTGGCCCTTGAGCAGCGACAGCAGGCCGAGCTTGAACCAGGCCTGCGGGTCCGACAGTCGCCCGGCATTCTGGGACATTTCCGCCGCGAGCGCATTCCACTGGAGATCGGCGGAGGCTTCCGTCGCGTACTGGTCCACCAGCGCGCGCATGGCCACGCCGAGCTTGAGGTGCTGCCCGCTCGCCTCCAGCGCGACGAGCCGCGCCCAGTGCGCGAGCAGGTTGCCGCGATCGGCGAGCAGCTGCAGGTCGGATTCGCGCATCAGCTGGTCCACCTGCGCATTCTGCTGGTAGAAGCCGAGCCGGAAGAGCGACGGTCCCATGCGTGAGGAGAAGAAATCAGGCAGGCTCCAGGCCTGCTTGAAGCGCTGCGCCTGGTTCAGGCCGCGCGCCCGCCAGCTGTCGCAGAGGGCCCGTGCGAGGCGCGCCGGCATCGAGTCCGTCGTGCCCTCCTGCAGCATGCGCCAGGGCCAGGGCTTGGAGGCCAGCAGCTCGAGCGACGCGCGCAGCGCCTGTTCGCCTTCGTCCGGGGCGCCGCCGCGCAGCTCGAGCATCCCGATGCGTTCCCACAGCCGTGCGCGTTCCAGCGGGTCATCCTTGAACAGGAGCACGACGCGCAGTTTGCGCGCCGCTTCCACCGGCCGGCCGCTCCTGGCCTCGGCCTCGAACTGCGCCGAGAGCGCCGACTCGAAGACGTAGGGCTGGTCGAGGATCTCGATGAGTTCGTCGAGCGCGGACGCCTGGTTTTCCGCGGCGGCGACGCTCTCGCCCTGCATGCGCTGCACTTGCGCGGCGCGCGTGCGGTAGTAGGCATTGCCCGAGAGTTCGTAGGCGCGCGTGTACTCGGCGAGCGCCACGTCGAGCCGCCCCGCGTCGAAGGCGAGATTGCCGCGTTCCGCCGAGAAGATGAACGGCTCGACGACGTCGACGCGCTGTTCCATGTAGTCGAGCACGTCGCTCGCCCTGTCGTCGCGGTGAAGCGTGCGGAAGGAGCGGTAGCAGTCCATCCAGAACGCGTAGCCGACGGGCCGGCCCGCCTCCTGGTCCGCGCGATGGTTCTGGTAGACGCGCTCGACGGCATCGATGAGTTCGATCGGCGGCTGCCGCTCGCTGCCGCCGACCGCGAGCAGGCGATTGTCGGTGGTGGTCGTCGTCCACGCGATGCGGTTCATGACGCCCGCGTCGAGGCGCAGGGCGTCGGTCAGTGCCGAGAGCGCCTCGTCGCGACGCCCCTGGCGCGCGAGGCACACGATACGATCCGCGAGATCCTGGCTCGTCGTGAGGCTGCCGCGCGTGTCGGCCATCGCCAGCACGAACTGGGCCTCGGCCTCGGGCCACAGCGCGTTGCGCATGAACAGCCGCGCCAGCATCGCGTGGCCCTCGCCGGCCTTCGGCGCGAGGGCGATGCAGCTCTGCAGCACGTCGCGCGCGGCCGTGAAGCCGCCCGGCACGTCCTCCAGCCAGCGCGAGAGCAATTCGTGCGCCCGGGGCGTCGCAGGATCGAGGTCGAGCGCCTCCTCCAGCGTGGCGCGTGCGGTCGCCGTCGCGGCGGCGCCGCTCATGATCTGTCCCGCATCGTAGGACTGGAGTTGCGCCTGCTCGACGTCCGTGCGCGCGCGCAGTGGCGAGAGCACCAGCGGAATGAAGGCGGCGCAGAGCAGCACGCCCGCGAGGAGCGGTTGCCAGCGCCGCGTCGCGCCTGCACGCGCGCTGCACGTCGAGGCCGCCAGTCCGGTGAAGATCACGAACGGCGCAGGCACGACCGTCTCGAGCGCAAGCCCCAGGTCGAACAGGTTTGCGGCGAGAAGGCCGGCGAGTCCCGCGACGAGTCCCCACAGCAACCAGGGCGGCACGCCGGCCGACGCCGCGACGGCGCAGGCCTGCGCTTCCTCCGGATGACTCTTGCCCGCGGCGCGCAGCAGGAGTCGTGTGAAGAGCGCCACGGTCCAGCCGAGAAACAGCAGCAGCGCGGGCAGACCCGCGGCCTGAGCGACGTACAGGAAGACGTTGTGCGGGTGGGGAGCCTGCGGCGCGTTGAAGAAGCGGCTGCCCGGCTCGAATCGCTCCACCGCGAGAAAGGTGTTCGGGCCGATCCCGATGAGCGGATGCGCCTCGATGATGGCCAGGCTGTTTCGCCACGCATCGAGGCGGAAGTCGAGCGACTTCTCGAAGCGACCCACGCGTGCCGCCAGTCCGGCGCGCACGGAGTCGCCACCGATGCCCAGCCAGGCGCCGCCCAGCAACACGACGACGCCCGCAAGCGTGGCCGCGAGCACCGGCAGGCGAATGCTGCGCAGCACGCGTGTCAGCAGCGGCAGCAGCGCGAGCGCAGCCACAGCGGCGAGCAGGGCGGCGAAGCCCGTGCGCGAATCCGTCAGCCACGCCGACACGCCGAGGAGCAGAGCGGCGCCCAGCCACGGCAGTGAGCGGCGGGGCCGTGCCAGGAACAGCGCAAGAGCCAGCACGGCGTGCAGACCGAAGAAGGGCGCGAGGAAATTGGGGTGCTGGCGGAACAGCACGAGCCGGCTGTGCAGGGCGGGTTCCCACGCGATGGCGCGGCCGAGCCACACGGTGAGCGTCGCGCCGCACGCCGCCACGAGCACTGCGGCAAGCACGGACACTCCGAGCAGTTGCCGCCAGTCCCGCTCGCCACGGGGGCGCACGGCGATCGCGGCGCCGAGCGCCGCGGCGGCCAGCAGCCAGCTTTCTGAGGGTTGCGCGGAGATCCGGCTGTAGCCGATGCGGCTCGCGAGCGAGATGAGCAGCACCGTGAACGCGGCGAGCAGCAGCAGTCTGCTGCGCCCGGGGAGCGAGTGCCCGGCATCGAACTGCCAGCCGAGCGTGACGAGCGCGAGCCCCAGCGCGGCCGGCGGCGAGAGGAAGAACATCGCGCCCGACATCGCAGTCACGAAGACGGTTGTGATCAGCAGTTGCGCCGGCAGATCGTGGCTGGTGGACGTCCGGCGCAGCAGCAGCGGCGCCACGAAGCAGAGCGCGGGATAGATCCAGCCGAAGAAAGCAGGCACCTCCTCGCGCAGCACGCGGATCGACACGTCCGGAGCGACGTGAGACAGTGCCTCGACGCACAGTGCGGTGACGAGGAGCGCCAGGACATGGCGATTGAGACTGAGGGCAGGCCAGCGCTCGGAGCGCCCTCGCGACAACAGCGCGCCGAGCAGAGTTCCCGCGAACCATGCGCCCAGGCACGTCAGCACACCAAAGCGGATGCGGCTGTCGTAGGCACTCGCTGCGACGCTGACCATCCAGGCGTGAGCCCAGACAGTTGCAGCAAGCGCCCACAGCGCGAGGAACTGGAACAGCCGGAGAATCAGCATGCGGCTGTCAGGATGAATGCCATGGGTGGAGATGAGACCAAAAAAGCGATAGGGCCGGCTCCTCTGAGCGGAGCCGACCCTATCCTCCTCCCTGCAATCCTCTGCGCGGTGCCCGGGCCCGATCCCTGGCGGTCCGCAGGATTGAGCATCCGAAAAATCCTCGGCATGGATCTCTTATCAAGTGCCGTGCCAAACCGCGCGGCAGCTTCTCCGAATCACCTAAAGCTCTTCACAGTAAGAGTTTGCGATTCAGTGTCGCTGCGACGTGCATCCGCGACGGCGCAGCTCCTCCTGCAGCTCCTGGCCCGCGCGGGCCACCGAACAACAACCGTAACCACTCAACATGTTGCACTGCAATGGGTTATGGGCGTGCGACAAAGGGCATGGCCCCTGGTGGCGCTTGGTGCCCTGGCGGGCATGGCCGGGTGCCGTGCGACGCCGAGCGCTGCTCTCACGCCCGACGACCTTCGCGTCGACGCCGTCTGGCTCGGTCTCGTGCGCGACGACCTTCCGGCAGCCGAGCGCGCAGCCGACCTGGTGGAGTCGGTCGACTTTCGCGAGCGGGCGCGCCTCGATCTGATCGCCGCACGGCAAGGCCGCGCTGCCGCGCTGTGTACGTCCCTCGATGCCGGCAGCTGGCTGGCGGCCCGCTACGACGCCAGCGACGACGTTGCGCTCGAGCGTCTTCGACTGCTGCGCCAGGCCACCTCCACGCGGCCGGCCGTCTGGCTCGAGCAAGCGCGACGCAGCCCGTCCGCGGGGCAGCGCCTCTCGGCCGCCCGACATGCCGCGGGACTTGCACCGGGCAGCGCCGAGGCGCGCGCGGTCGTGGGTGAGACCTTGCTCGCGCAACAGCAGCACGAGGACGTCGAGGAACTGCTGGGCGGCGAGGTGCCGCCCACCGCGCGACTGCGCTTGCTGCTGCGGCGCCAGCAGTCATTCACGGGTCGCGGGCAGGCAGCCACCGAGGGGCTGCTGGCCGACCTGCAGGCAGGCCTTGCGACGCCGTCGAGCCTGGCACTGCTGGAAGAGCAACTCGCGCGCGTCCCGCGTCGCGCCCTCGAGGAGCAGACGCTCGCGCTGCTGGAGGCGGAGCGCCACCACGCGGTCGACTCGCCGGATCGCGTGCCGCTCGTGTCCGGAGCGCGCATGCAGCGGTCGGCCGACAGACTCCTGGCAAGCTTGCTCGCACGCGCCGGTCGTCCGGACGAGGCAGCCGCATTGCTTGTGGCGCTGCCCGTGCGCATGCCGGCGGACGACGAGCTGCTGGCGGCGTGTCGCGAGCGCGCGGGCCTCGCCACGCCAGCGGCTGCGGCAGGTGACGAGCCGCCGTCGCTCGAGCGCCGTATCGCGAACGACCGCGAGCGCGTCACGTCGATCGCCCTGCGCGAGCGACGCCTCGCCGACGAGTGGGACCTCGAAGCGCGCGCCAGCTACGACGACGCGGACGCAGGGCACGGCTCGGGGCTCGACGCCTTCCTGCGTCGGCTCGATGAGGCTGCCGTGCCACTCCCCGGCAGCCCGCCCCTGCGTCACCTGCCGCGCGAGCATTTCGGTCCTTTCGGCGTCTTCGGCACGCTGCTCGACGTGCAGCCGCTGCGCGAGGCCTTGCCGGATGCGCTGCTGCTGGGCGGCGAAGCGCTCACGCAACCGGCGGAGCTCACCTGGTTCGACCGCGTCGCATCGGAGCGCATCGAGCTGCCCGGCGCCCTCGGCAGCTACGAGCAGTCCGAAGTCCGCCGGGTGCGTGTGCGCGGCTACGTCGCCAGCCGCGGCGCGGCCATCGCCGGGACGGGTCTGGGGCGCACCGTGTACCTCGACCTGGATGCGATCGAGCGCGACGAGCGGCAGGGCCTGCTCTCGCCGGTCGGTCCGGGCTGCGGGCCGCTTCCCGCGCAGGGCACGGAGGAGCGGCTGTCGCTCGCCGAGCCGCTCGATGTCGTGAGTCGTCTCGTGCAGGCCAGCCGCGCCGAGGCGGGCGATCGCTACGAAGCGCTGCTGCTCGAAGCGCTGGCGCTGCACGAGCGCCAGCACATCGTGGACTTCCAGACCTTCGTGGCCGGCGGCACGGGCAGCGCGTTGTGGACGCTGTTCGGCGCCGGCCTGCTGCCGTCCTCGGTGCGCGCGGCGATCGAGCGGCGGGCGCAGCTCCAGGCCATGCGCGACGCGACCGATCCACGCATCCCGCTCGCGCACGCGCTGGCCGAGCTTCCGGTCGACGACTCAAGCCCGGGCGACGAGCACTCGCGCGGCTACGCGTCCCTGGTGCGGGACTTCCTGGCGGTGCTCGACCGGGGTGACTGGCCGGGTGCGGCAAGCCTGGAAAGCTACGGCATCCGCCGCGACGCGGTGCTGGTGCAGCAGCTCCAACGCCTGCCGCCCGAGACGGTGCGCGCCATCGCCAGGAGCATCGCCGACTGACGGCGCGGCGCACCCGTCGCGCCTAGACGGCGCCCTGCTGCAGCACCACGACCTTGACCGTGCGCAGCAGGATGGCGATGTCGAGCGCGGGGCTGCGGTTCTTGATGTAGTAGAGGTCGTACTGCAGCTTGATGAACGCGTCGTCGACGGTGTTGCCGTAGCTGTAGTTGATCTGCGCCCAGCCCGTGACGCCGGGTTTCACGATGTGGCGTTGCCCGTAGTGGGGGATCTGCCGGGCGAGTTCCTCGACGAAAAACGGCCGCTCGGGGCGCGGGCCGACGAGGCTCATGTCGTTGCGGATCACGCTCCACAGCTGCGGAATCTCGTCGATGCGCAGGCGGCGCAACCAGCGGCCGACGCGCGTGATGCGCGGGTCCTCGCCGCTGGCCCACACCGGGCCGCTGGCCGCCTCCGCGTCCGCGCGCATCGATCGGAACTTGTAGATCACGAAGGGCCGGCCGTTCCTCCCGACGCGCTCCTGGCTGTAGAGCACGGGCCCGCGCGATTCGAGCCGCACCAGCAGGGCGACCAGCGTGCACAGCGGCGCGGCGAGCAGCAGCCCGAGGCTGGCGAAGCCGATGTCGAGCACGCGCCGCGTGTACTTGTAGAACGGGCCCGTCGTCGACGAGGTGAGGAACAGGTCCGAGCGCGCCAGGCTTTCCACCGAAATACGCCCGGTGAGCTCCTCCTGGAAGGACGCGATGTCCGTGATGCGCACGTTCTCCAGCCGCACGGCGAGCAGCGTCTCGCTGGGGATGGAGACACCGGTATCCAGCACGAGGTGCTGCACGTCGTGGTCTCGGACGACGGCGGCGGCGTCCTGCGGCGAGCCGAGCAGCGTGCGGCTGGCGGGTGCGCGGCCGGGCTCGTCGAGGAAGCCGAGCAGCTCGATGCCTGGGTCGTGGCGGCGCCGGATTTCCTCGTCGATCACGTCGGTGGCGGGCCCGCTGCCGGCGATGACCACGCGTTCGCCGAGCCGCGCGCTCTTCATCCAGCGTGGCCAGCGCGCGCGCAGCCCGTACGCGGCGAGGAATGCGGCGCCCGCCGCCGCGAGCACGAGCATCGGATGGATCTCGAGGCGTTGCAGCGAACCGCTCATGTCCCCCTCGAGGTCGATCGCGCCGAGCACGTAGTGCAGCAGGGGCAGGACGACGAGCACCGTGGCGACGCCCTCGACGAGCCGCACCACCGTGAGCTGCGGCCGCATGATGACGCTCCACTGGTACAGGTCGCGGAAGGCGAACGAGACCTGGAGCGCCAGCACCATGAGCGCCGAGCGCATGAGAATGTAGCGGCCCTCGTCGGGCGCGATGCCCGGCAGCAGCTCGCGGTGCGAGGACAGCAGGAGCTGCTCGCCGAACGAACGCGCATGCGTGATCGGGATGACGATCGCGAACAGCACGATCGCCTCGACCAGCACGAAGGGGAGGATGGAGGTGCGGGTCTTCACGTCAGCGCCGGAGAAGCGCCTCGATCGCGTCGGGATCGCTGGGGATGCCGTCCGAGAGCTTGATGGCCCCGCTCTCGGTCATGAGGTAGTCGTCCTCGATGCGCACGCCGAGGTTCTCCTCGGCGATGTAGATGCCCGGCTCGATCGTGAAGAGCATGCCCGGCTCGATCGGCACGCTGCCGCCGACATCATGAACGTTCAGGCCGATCCAGTGGCCGAGGCCGTGCTTGAAGTATCTGCGTCCCGGACCGAAGCCGCCCGCATCGATGACCCTGCGCGCGATCGCGTCCAGCTGGCTCATGGTGACGCCGGGCTTCGCGGCTTCGAAGGCAGCGGTCTGCGCCTCGAGCACGAGGTCGTAGACTTCGCGCTGGCGCGGCGTGAAGCTGCCGCTCACGGGCACGGTGCGCGTCACGTCGGCGCAGTAGTAGCGGTACTTGCAGCCGACGTCCATCACGATGAGCTCGCCCGCCTGCATCTGGCGGCGGTTGGAATCGTAGTGCAGCGTGACCGAGTTGGGGCCGGAGCCGAAGATCGACGGAAAGCCCGGCCGCTCGGAGCCGAGTTTCAGGAAGGCGCCTTCGAGCGCGCCCCAGGGCTCGCACTCCCAGGCGCCGGGCTTCACCTCGGCCGCGGCGTCGTGGAGCGCGGCGCAGGTGATGTCGATCGCGGCCTTGAGGCAGGCAATCTCGTACGCGGACTTGCGCAGGCGCAGTGCGGCCAGCGCCTTGTTCGTCTGCGCGGAGTCGATCGTGGCGCCGGTCGGCAGCTCCATGCGCACCGGTCCCGTGGTCCAGATCTTCGTCGGCGCCCAGCCGGCGAGGAGCGCCTCCTCGTCGCCCGCTTCCTTGATGCTTCCGTCCGGATTGCGCGTGGTCCGGCGCGCCGTGTGACGAAACCCCGTGGCGGCTTCGGCTGCCGGCCCCGGCGAGAGGCGGCTGCCGTTCCACACCTCGTAGTCGGCGTCGTGCGGCGGAACGAAGAGCACCTCGTCGCTGACGGCGCCCGACGCATCCACGACGATGGCCAATGCGACGTCCGAGATCTCGACGCCGGAGAGGTACCAGAAGTTGTCCTCCTGGAAGAAGCGATCCTCGAGCTTCGCGCCGTCGACGGCTTCCACCCACACGACTCCCGGGCCGCTGGCGCCCAGTGCGGCGGCAAGAGCCTTGCGTCGCGCGGCGCACTCTACCGGCAGGTTGCCGGCCGGCTCGTGGATGGTGATGCCGTGCGCCGTCCGGTCGGGCTTCGCGATCGCCGCGGTGCCCGGGGCAGCGCTCGAAGGCATCGGCTCCTGGTGCTCGACCGACGTACAGGCGGCGACGGGGAGCAGCAGCAATGCGGCGAGCAGGCGGTCATGGATCGCCATGGTGAAACTCCGGCATGTGGGCGAAGGGGTCTTCGATGATTTCCGTGGCGATCACGCGGCCGCTTTCGTCGAGCGTGGCGGACACGACGACGAAGCGCCAGTCGGCTCCGGCCTGGTCGTGCCGGGCCAGCCAGGCGCGTGCGCCGCGCAGCAGCAGGCGGAACTTGGGTCGCGTGATCGTGGCCGACGGTTCGACGGCGCCAGCCTGCCGCGCCCGGACTTCCGCGAAGACGAGGCCTTCGTCGTCGCGCGCCACGATGTCCAGCTCGGCGCCGCGCACGCGGAAGTTGCTCTCGATGACGGTGAAGCCCGCGGCCTGCAACACGCTGCGGGCCGCGTCTTCGGCCGCGCGCCCCAGCACGTGGCTCCGTCCGGTCATGCCGGGTTCAGCCCTTGTCCTTGCCGCCCTCATCGCCCGGGGGCCCGATGACGGAGGCGATGGTGGACTTGAGCACGCGGGCACGCGTGTTGCCGTCGTCGAGCTTGAGCGTCACGTCGTTCTCGTTCACGGCCGCGACGGTGGCGTACATGCCGAAGGTCGTCAGGACGCGGTCGTTCTTCTGCAGCGCCTCGATCATCGCCGCCTTGCGCTTCTTTTCCTTGCGCTCGGGCCAGATGACCATGAACCAGAAGATCGCCAGCGGCACGGCGAAGAGCAGCATCAGGTTGGGGCCGCTCGTCTGGCCCGGGGCCGCGTCCTCCAGCAGGAAGGCCGGGAGCGCGGCAGCAGTGAACGGGGCGGTCAGGCAGGCGGGGAGCGGCATGAGGACTCTGTTTTCCACGGGACGGGTGAAGGACCGCCGCATCATAGACAGGTGCGCGGTCCTGGCCAAACCGCGACTCCCCGAGCGTCGCATCCCGCGCCCCGCACCCTATCATGGGGCCGATGAGAGGCGAGCCTGACATCCCGGAGACGCAGCGCCACGCGGCGCCGGCGCGCACGCTGGTGGCCCTGAGCGGCGGCGTCGACAGCGCCACCGTCGCGGGCCTGCTGGCCGAGGCCGGCGAAAGCCTCGTCGGGGTGTTCATGCGCAACGGCGTGAGCGGCGCGGCCGCACGCCGCTCCTGCTGCGCGCTGTCCGACGCCCGCGACGCGCGCGCCGTCGCCGACAGGCTCGGCATGCCGTTCTACGTGCACGACATGGAGCGCCCCTTCGCGAAGCTCATGCGCGAGTTCGCGGAGGACTATGCGGCGGGCCTCACGCCCAACCCGTGCGTCGTCTGCAACAACGAGCTGAAATTCGGCGAACTCATGACGCTCGCCGACGACCTCGGCTGCGAACGCGTGGCGACCGGCCACTATGCGCGCGCCGGCGATGGAGCGCTGCGCCGCGGCGTCGATCGCGCCAAGGACCAGAGCTACCTCCTCCACGGGCTCAGCGTGTCTCAGCTGGCGCGGGCGCGCTTTCCGCTGGGCGCGCTCACCAAGCCGGAGGTGCGCGAGCACGCGCGGCGGCTGCGCCTCGGCGTGGCCGAGAAGCCCGACTCGGCCGACATCTGCTTCGTGCCCGGCGGCGACTACCGCACCGTGGTCGAGACGCAGCTGGGCTCGCGCGGCACGCCGGGCAGCGTGGTGGACGCCTCGGGTTGCGAGGTCGGCACGCACGACGGCGTGGCGAACTTCACGGTGGGACAGCGCCGCGGCCTCGGCATCGCTCTCGGCGAAAAGGCCTTCGTCACGGACATTGATCCCGTCGCAGGCGTCGTGCGCCTCGGCGCGCGGCTGGCGCTCGGCCGCATGAGCTGCGAGATCGGCCCGATGAACTGGCTCGCGCCGCCGCCCTCCGATGGCCGCGTGCTGATGCAGCTGCGCCATCACCACGAGCCGGAGCCTGCGCGCGTGGAGGTCCTTCCCGGCGGCGACGGCACGCTGCGCGTGAGCTTCGACGCGCCCAGCGAGGCCGTGTGCCCCGGGCAGTACGCGGTGCTCTACGTCGGCGAGCGCGTGCTCGGAGGCGGACGCATCCGGCGGCAGGCGCAGCTCGCGCCCGGTGCGCTCACAGCAGGCTCTTGAGGTTCTTGCCGGCCTTGAAGGCCACGCGCTTCGTCGCCTTCACGCGCATCGGCGCGCCGGTGCGCGGGTTCTTCAGCAGCCGGCCCTTGCGCGTGCGCACCTCGAAGCTGCCGAAGCCCGACAGCGAAATGGAACGGTCGCGCTTGAGACCGACGGCGAGCGCCTCGATCACGGCGTTCACCGCGCGCTCGGCCTGGGCCTTGCTCGTGCCCCGTCCGAGAGTGCGTGCGACGACGTCGACCAGTGAGGCTTTGTTCATGCTGAACTCCCGCGCGCGCATCGAGCCGGCCACCACGGATCCGTGCAGAGCTCGTCGTGGCCCCCGCAGACATCCCGGTCCCCTAAGAGATACCAACGTGTTCGCGCGGCCGCCATGGGCCGCCTGAATCCGGCGCGCCTCTTCGCGGCGCGCCGCGTCCGGGATAGAGTCCTGCGAGATGAGCACGCAGGCACGGCAACCGTCCGACAGGGATCCCGGCGTGGGGGAGCGCGTGCGCTTCTGCCTCGAATGCGGCGAGGTGCTGCCCTTCGATGCCGTGCGCTGCCCCGGCTGCGGCACCCTGGAGTCGATGCCTCCCGCGCCAGGCGCCCGGTCGACGTCGGGCGAGCAGGGCACGTGCCCGGCCTGCGGTGCGGCCCGGCCGGAGAATCTGCTCTTCTGTCCGCGCTGCGGCGTGGAGTTCGGCGCGCCGGCCGGCGTCGCGCGCGCCGGACTCGTGCAGGCCACCGAGCGGCAGGCCACGGTCATCGCCGGGCTGTCGACGGTCCTGGCGCTGCTCGCGCCGCTCTGCGCGTTGCTCGTGGTCCTTCAGCTGCTGCTGCCCGGTCGGCTCGGCTGACGCCCGCCCCGGCCCGCGCGGCACGGGACGCTGTCCGCCTCGGCGCGATCAGCCCGGCGCGTCGCGCTCCAGCTGCTCCATGCGCGCGCGCACCGGTTCGAAGGCCGCGTCGCGGCGCAGTCGCCGCAGGTCGGCATCGCGCATGAGGTGGACGAAGTCGCGGTAGCCGAGCTGCAGCGACATGAGCAGTTCCTCGGATGCGGCCGCCAGGTCGCCGGTCAGCGAGCACGAGCAGGCGAGGTTGTAGCGGAATTCCGGATTGGCCGGGTCGCGCTGCACGAGGCGGCGATCGAGTTCGAGCCCGCGGCGGTAGCGCCGCAACCGCGTGCAGGCCTCGGCGAGCTGCGCGAGCAACTCGACATCGTCGGGCAGCCGCTCGTGCAATTCCTCGAGGATTCCCGTCTCGAAGGCCAGGCCTGCGCGCTGCAACCTCCGCCCCGCGGCCGACCCGCCGTCGGGCCGGCCGGAGCTGGATGAGGAACCTGTCGCGGGGCGGGTCATGGCAGTCTGCGGGAGGTCGGGAGCCGCGAGGAAGCTCCGATGTTGCCGGCTTGCCGGCCAAGCTACAGTGACCGCTTGCCGGAGGCTGAAGAGCCGCTCGCGTCGAACGCGATTCTAGGGCCACCTCCGGAATGACCGCAAGCCCAGCGAGGGGTGTGCACCAGGCGATGAAGATCTATTTCTGCGATGGCTGCAACGAGAGCATCCCGGTCACGGACATCCAGTCCGGCCAGGTCACCACGATCAAGGGCAAGCTCTTCTGCCGGACGTGCATTCCCCCGGGCGGCTCCGGCGCGGTCTCTCAACCGGCGGCCGGCCGCCGCGGCACGCACCCGCTGGTCGTCGTGCTGCTGCTCGGCCTCATCGCCTACCTCGCGTGGCGCGACCTGCCGCAGCTCACGTCGGCCGTCACCGGCGACGGCGAAGTCTCTGCGGAGTTCTCGACGAGCGACCAGCGTGCCCTCGTCGCCGGGGTGGAGCAGCGCGTCGCGGCGCTGGTGGCCCGGCTCGACGACCTCGAACGCCAGGTGGTCTTTCAGCGCGGGGACCTGGACACGGTGCGCGGCACCGCGGCCGATCAGGCGCGTGCCCTCGATCAGGCGCGCGAGAGCATGGAGGGACTGCTCCGCGGGCAGGCCGAGGCTGGCCAGCTCATCGAGAAGCTGCATTTTCAGGAGAATCGCACGCACGAGCTCGAGGCGCGCATCAACACGCTGGCCGATCTCGTCACGCTGCAGGATCAGCGGCTCGCCGCCGGCATCGCGCAGGCGCCCGTCGACGGCGGACCGGCCGCGATGACGGCGCCCGCCGCCGACCTGACGCAGCAGGCCGAGCTGGAAGCGATCCGCCGCCAGCTCCTCGACGCCGACGCCGGTCAGCGCTTCGATGCCGTGGAGAAGATCAGCAAGGGCCGCCACAAGCAGCTCACCACCAACCTGCTGCCCGTCCTGAAGGACGAAGACCCCTTCGTCCGCATCCGCGCCATGCAGGTGCTCGGGGACTTCGGCGCCGTCGATGCCGTCCCGGATCTCTTCCTCGTGCTGGACGACCCCAGCCTGCAGATCCGCAAGACTGCGGCCGAGACGCTGCAGCGCCTCACGGGCCACGACGCGGACTACGACCCGCGCGGTTCCAAGCCCGAGCGCGACAAGGCCGTGAAGCGCTGGCGCGACCTGGCCGGAGTGCCGGCTGCGAAATGACCCGCTGCACTCAGCGGAGGATCGGCTCGACCGCGTATTCGTCGAACACGCTGGCGCGCACCGCGGCCAGCTCGGAGCCGCTGACGGCTTCACTCATGATTGCGGCGACGAGTTCGTCGCGCACGTCCTGCATGCGCACTGGTTCGCGCACCACGAGCCGCAGCACGTAGGTGCCGTCGAAGACGTCGACCGGGAGCGACGTGTCACCCGGTTCGTCGAGGCTGGCGACGGCCCGCTCGACCTCGGTTCCCAGCATCTGCCGCCGATAACCGGTGATGATGCCGTCGGTCACGAAGGTCGAGGACACGGGGTCGGTCGTCCCCATGACGGTGGCGCGATCCACGCCGGACTTGAGCTGCGCGATGGCCGCCACGGCGCGCTCGTGCGCCGCGGCCTTCAATGCCGTGACGTCGGGATTGGGATTCGTCGGGTCGAGGCCGCGATACGCGCCGAAGTAATACACCTCCACGTTGACCCGCTCGCCGAGGGCCCCGAACAGGTCCTTGTAGCGGGACGCCAACCACTCGTCCGTGATCTGCCGGTCGGCGAGAGCGAGGCGGAATTGCGAGAGTTCGGAGCGCAGCTCCGTGAACCTCTTCTGCTTCCAGGTCTCCAGCGAATATCCCCGCAGCGCGAGATCCGCGGTGTAGCTGTTCAGGTCGCCGGACTTGCCGTTGTCGATCGTGCGCTGGTACTCCTCCTCGTAGGCAGCCTCAAGCTCGGCTTCCGTCGGGGCCAGCCCGCGCTCCGCGGCCATGCGCACCACGAGCTCGGCAAACAGGTAGTCGGTCAGATACTGCACGCCCACCCGCTGCACGAGCCACTCGCCATACTGCGCACGGGTGAAGTCCTGGCCCTTGGCATGCGCGACGACGGGCTCGTCGCCCGACATGGGGAGCAGCAGCAGGAGCGGGAGAATGGCGGCGAGCTTCATGGCTTGTCAGGTCCGGGAAGTGGAAGGTCCGAGTCGGGCGCGGCAGGCGGGGCACCCGGAACCGGCAGGGTGCCGGCGGGTGCTTCTGCACGTTGCAGACCGTCGGATCGTTGTACGAAGTGCAAGCGGCCGGATGCGAGCGGCGGGTCGACAGCGATCACGGTGACCGGCTTTCCCGGCGGAGCGAGTCGCAACTCCACGAGGCTGTCGACGCCGAGCCCGAGGTGCACGTCCGGGCCGCCGAGCCCGATGTAGCTGGTCTGCGTGCCGGCCTCGCGCACGAGCCGGCGGCCCGAGGCGAGTCGCGCCTGCACGAAGGTGCCCGACGGCAGGCCCGTGAGGCTCACCGCGCCGCCCGCAGGGCCCCGCTCGGGGCCGCCGTTGTTGGCCAGCAGCAGGGCGCGGCCGTTGCACTGCGTGAGCAGCAGGTCGAGGTCGCCGTCGCCATCGATGTCGCCGCCATAGAGGCCGCGGCCGACGAGCAGATCCCGCGACAGGTCGCCCGCCCGGGCGGTCACGTCCGTGAAGTGGCCGGTGCCGTCGTTCACGAAGGCCTGGCTGCGCTGCTTCCACGTCTTGCCGTCGTGGTACTTCTCGATGTTGTCGATGATGTGGCCGTTGGTCACGACGAGATCGAGGTCGCCGTCGTTGTCGAGGTCGTCCAGCACCACGCCGAAGCCCACCGGCAGCCGGCTCGGTCCCTCGAGCCCCGCCATCACGGTCGCGTCGGTGAACAGGCCGCCTCCGTCGTTGCGGTACAGCGTGTTCGACTCGTCGTCGAAGTTGGTCACGATGAGGTCGATGTCGAGGTCGCCGTCCACGTCGCCCGTGGCGAGGCCCATGCCGGCCTCCGTGCGCCCCTGTCCGTCCACGCCGGTGCCGGAGAGCAGCGTGCCGTCGGTGAACACGCCGCCGTCGTTGATCCACAGCTTGTTCTCGACGCTGTCGTTGGCGACGTAGAGGTCGAGGTCTCCGTCCGGCTCGAGATCGAAGGCGATGACACCGAGGCCCTTGCCCGGATGTCCCGGATCGCCGCCGAAGCCCGCCTCCTCGGTGGCGTCCGTGAAGTGCCCGGCGCCGTCGTTGCGCCAGAAGCGCGGCGGCAGGCCGGCGTACGCGTCCGGGTGGCAGTAGCTGCGCCAGCCCGGCTTGCGGTCTCCGCACCAGAGCGGGTGGCCGAGGTCGACCTGCACGTAGCCGGTCACGAAGAGATCCTGGTCGCCGTCGTTGTCGGCGTCGAAGAACGTGGCGGCCGTGGTCCAGCGCTCGTCGGCAAGGCCGGAGGCGGCGGTGGCCTCCGTGAAGCGCGCGTGCCCGTCGTTGAGCAGCAGGACATCGGGGCCGAGGTTGGTGAGATAGAGGTCGAGGTCGCCGTCGCCGTCGACGTCGCCCGGCGCGACGCCCATGCCGTAGCCCCGCCCGACGCCGTCGCCGCTCAGCGCCGTGGCATCCGTGAAATGCCCGCGGCCGTCATTCAGGAAGAGCTTGTTGTCCGGGCGCGGCCGCATGGCTGTGCTGCCCGGCGCAGGCGCAGGCGCAGGCGAGGGCAGCGGGCCGCTCTGCACGAGGTAGATGTCGAGGTCACCGTCGCCGTCGAGGTCGCAGAGCGCGGCGCCCGAGCCCATGGTCTCGGGCAGTTGCTTGTCGTCCGTGCGCCCCGCGTCGTGCACGAAATCGACGCCGGCCGGGCCCGAGATGTCCGTGAACCAGCCGTCGGGATTCGCCGGGGCAGGCGCCGTGTGTGCGCCAGCCTGCGCGGACATGGTGGTGGGAGCGGCTGCGGATGCGGTGGCCGGAACATGGGGGGGAGCTGTTGCGGGAGCGGCAGCGGTGGGGCCAGCGCTCGCATCCGGTGTCGCATCGTGGCAGGACGCGGCGAGCAGCCACGGCAGCAGCAGGCGCCGCGTCATGTTCCGGCGATTCATCGTCGGCCTCTCGGCACACCAGCCGGCGTCGTGCCTTCTGCCGCACCAGCCGCCGCGCCAGGTGCTGCGCCGGGTGCCGCGCCGGGTGCGGTGCCGGGTGCGGTGCCGGGCACTGCGTCGGGAGTCGGGGCGGGCGGCGTGCCGGGCTCGGGAGGCGCTGCTGCGGCGGCCGCCGCGCGTGCGGCGGCGAGGCGTTGCTGGATCTGGCCGTCTTCGGGCCGGCTGCGCGCCAGGGCGGTCAAGCGCTGCACCGCGTCCGCAGCACGGCCCGAGCGGAGCGCCAGATCGGCGGCGCGGACGGCCAGCCGCGGATCGGGCACGCGTGCAAAGGCCGCATCGAGCAGAGCCAGCGCCGCTTCCGGCGTGTGCCGGTCTTCGTCGAGCAGGCGCGCGTGGCGCAACACGATCGGCGCGAGTTCGTCGGGGCCGGCCAGGTCTTCCGCACGCCGGTAGCGCTGTTCGGCGCTGTCGATCCACTGCAGCTCGCGCTCGATGTCGCCGAGCTGCGCGTGATGGTCCGCGTGCAGCGGATCGAGGTCGAGTGCCTGCAGCGCGAAGTCGTGCCGGTCGAGCAGTGGCAGCAGCGCGCGATGCCGCTCCAGCAGCGCGAGGCCCTCGCTGCGTTCGCCGGTGCGGATGAGTGCCTGACCGAGACCGAAGAGCGCGGCACGGTCGCAGGGATCGCGCGCGAGTGCCGCACGGAACTCCGGCACGGCCTCCGCGAAGCGCCCGTGCGCGGCGTGCAGTCGCCCCCGCAGCACGGTGAGTGCCACGTCGTCCTGCCCGCGCACTGCGGCGGCCGGGGCGAGCGCGGCGTCGGCCTCGTCCAGGCGGTCCAGCGCGAGCAGGCTGTCGAGGCGCATGAGGCACTGGCCCGGATCCGCGGGATCCAGCAGGCCGAGCGACTCGTCGAAACGCGTGAGGATGTAGAGCGCCGTGCCGCGCAGATGGTCGGCCTGCGGCCCGAGGCTTGCGGCCGTGGCCAGTGCAGCCTCCCAGCGGCCGACGTCGGACTGGCGCTGCGCGAGGTGCAGGCGCAGCGCGTTGTCGGTGGGGTTGAGCGCGAGCTGCGCTTCGAGCGCGGAAAGCGCGGCCTGCCGTTGGCCGGAGTCCCACAAGGCCTCGGCGTCCGTCTTGCCCGCGTCCTGCGCGAGGCCCGCCGGGCCGACGCCCGCCTGTGACGCGACGCCCGCCTGGGACGCGACGGCCGCGGCGAGCGAGGCCAGCGCGACGCCGAGGCGCAACAGGTGCCGTGCCGATCCCGCGAGACTGCCGTGCGTCGCGCTCTCGCTGCGCCGCATGTCAGCGGGCTTCCGCGAGCGCCGGCAGCGTGGTCTTGCTCACGATCTCGCCCCCGAAGGCGATGTCGTAGCGACAGTCGGCGTCCAGCGAGAGCAACTCGCTGGTGCCGGCGCCAGGCCAGCGGATCGAGAGCCGATCGACGGTCTTCGCGTCGCCGAGGCCGATGACCAGCTCGGTGTCCATGTGGCTGGCGTAGCTGCCGCCCGGCGAGATCGTGCGCACCAGCTCGCGCCCGCCGGCGGTGAGGCGGACCACCGCGCCTTCGGCATCGGCGCGGCCCGACGGACCGCGCAGTCGCAGCACGATGCGGTGGCCCGTGGCCGCGTCGTTGCGCAGCACCCAGGGGCGGTCATTGCTGTTGCTCACCACGAGGTCGAGGTCTCCGTCACGATCGAAGTCCGCGGTGGCGAGTCCGCGTCCGACGCGCGGCTCGCTCAGCGAGGGCCCCCAGCTGCCGGGGGCGAGCTTGAAATGGCCGCGCCCGTCGTTGAGGTAGAGCTGGTCGACCTGCTTCCAGGTTGCGCCATGCTCGGCTTCCTCCACGTTGTCGAAGATGTGCCCGTTGGCCACGTAGAGGTCGAGGTCGCCGTCGTTCTCGATGTCGAGGGCGGCGACACCGAAACCCAGCGACTGCATGCCGGGCACGCCGGCGCCCGAGCTCACGGCGACGTCCGTGAAGAAGAGCCCGCCCTCGTTGCGATAGAGCGTGTTGCGCTCCTGCTGGAAGTTCACGACGTAGATGTCGCCGTCGCCGTCGCCGTCGAGGTCCGCAGCGGCGACACCCATGCACGCCTCGGAGCGGCCCTCGCCATTGAGGTCCGTGCCCGACTCGCGTGCGCGATTCGTGAAGCGGCCGCTGCCGTCGTTGCGCAGCAGCAGGTTGGCCTGACTGTCGTTGGCCACGAAGAGGTCGAGGTCGCCGTCGTCGTCGAGGTCCTCGGCCGCGACGGCCAGTCCCTTGCCGGTGGTTCCCGGCAATCCCGCCGCGGCCGAGCCGTCGGTGAAGTGTCCCGTGCCGTCGTTGATCCAGAGGTGGTCATCGAGGCCGGGCCAGAGATCCACGTGACAGTAGGTGCGGATGTCCTTGCTCGGACCGCAGACGACATGGCTCGCGATGGGCATGTCCAGGTATGCCACCGAGTACAGGTCGAGATCGCCGTCGCCGTCGGCGTCGAAGAAGGCGCCACCCGTGGTCCACGGCGGGTCGACGATGCCGGACTGCGCCGTCGTGTCGGTGAAGCGGCCGTGGCCGTCGTTGAGGAACAGGTGCGAGCGACCGTAGCAGCCGAGGTACACGTCCCGGTCGCCGTCTCCATCCACGTCGCCCACGGCCACGCCCTGCCCGTAGAGCGCGACATCGAGTCCGCTTCCCGCGGTGGCGTCGCGGAAGCGCAGCTCGCCGCCGGCGGTTCCGGCATTCAGATAGAGGCGTGCCGTCGTGCCGGTCGCGTGCCCGGCGAGCGCGCAATCCGCGGCGGAAAAGTCGTCGGGCGGGAGCGTGCCGCTCTGCACGAAGAGCAGGTCGGGCAGGCCGTCACCGTCGAAGTCCGCGGCGGCCACTCCGGAGCCCATCGTCTCGAACAGGAATTTCGCGCCCGTGCCGCCGTGCGTGTGCACGAAGTCGACGTGAGCCTCTGCCGCGACGTCCGGAAGGAGCGCCACGGCGTCGGTGCTGCCGCGGCTGGCCGTCGCGGCCTCTGGTCGTGCGGGCGACGAGGTGTCCGGAGTCGCGGCGTCGCCGCAAGCCGCGGTGTACGCGAGCAGCCCGGCGAGACAGCAGGTGCGCGCGGCGCTCATTTCCCGCCCGACTCGCAGTAGCGGGCGCGCAGCTTGCCGACGGCGTCCGGCGGCGAGTTCGCGCCGGGCCCCGCCAGGAATCGTTCGATCGTCCGGCATGCGGCGGCGCGATCGCCCAGGTCGAGCTGCAGGTCGGCCAGCTGCGCAAAACCCTCGACCCAATCCGGATAGGCGACGACGAGTTCCTCCAGCGTGGCGCGGCGATGCTCCCGCTCGGCGGGAGATCGGATGAAGGCATTGTCGGTCAGCGCGAGGAAGAGCGCGAGCACGTGGTCCCAGCGCGCGGCCTCGGTGTCCTGCCCGAGCCGGCGGCAGCTGTCCGCCAGTCCCTTGAGCGCTTCCTTGTAATCGGCGCGCCCGGCAAGCGCCTTGCGGAAGTGTTCCCGGGAGCCGGCGACGTCGCCCTCCTCGAGCAGGTAGCGGCCGTGCAGCGATTCGCAGCGATACGCCTCGCGCGGCGGCAGGTCCTTCGTGTCGGCGACGAGCGCCAGCGCGGCAGCGCGCTCTCCGCGCGCATCGAGGATGCTTGCGCGCTGGTAGCGGGCATCTCCGGCATACGCGCGATCCGCCTCGAGCGGGGGCAGGTTGGCCAGCGCCTCGTCGAGCTGTCCGAGGCGCACCTGCAGCGTCACCACGGCCATGAGTACCTCATGGTCGTCAGGCCGGGCGCGGTGCGCACGCAGGAAGTGCTCGAGCGCCTGATCGTGCAGCCGCAGGTCGCTGTCAAGGCGAGCGAGCCGGTGGTTGATGCCGTAGTGATCCGGGTCGAGCGCGAAGGCAGCCTGCAGTGCGGCCAGCACCTCGCCCTGATCTGCGCCTGAATCCTGCAGTTGCACGGCGCGCTGCCGCGCCGCCTCGAAGGCCGGGCCGCCCCCGTGCGTGACGGCCTGCGAGCCGCGTGCCGCCGCAACGGTCGACGCGCCTTGCGGAGCCGGGGAGGACTCGCTGCAGGCGCCGGCAAGTGCACCGGCAAGTGCAGCGCTGAACGCGCCGGCGAGCGCGACGCGACGGGCCCAGGTCGGCGCCCTGACGCTCGTGCCGGAGCCGGGCCGGGTCACGCTGCTCGATGAAAGGCTCGCATGGCGGTGGCTCGGGCGGCGGCAGCGTGACGAGGGTCGCACGCCGCGACACTAGACGCCGCAGGCAGCCGTGTAAAGCGGCAGCGCCCGCCTGCGCGGCGACGTCGCGCGGGGCCGGTGCCGGTTGACTACGACGGTTGGCTACGCCCGTTGGCTACGCCCGTTGGCTACGATGCCCCGACCATGAACGACGCCGTGCTCAGTCCACCGCCGCAAGGCACGCCGGGAGGCCCCCGCGTGCTGCTCGAGGTCTTCGGCTGCCAGATGAACAAGCTGGACGCCGAGCTCATGGTGGGAGCGCTGCGCCGCGCCGGCTACGACTTCACGGACAGAGACGAGGATGCGGACGCGGTGCTGCTGGTCACGTGCGCCATCCGCGACCAGGCCGAGAACCGCGTGCACAGCCACCTCGGCGAGCTGGCCGTGCTCAAGCGCAGCCGTCCGGACCTTGCGCTCGGCGTGCTCGGCTGCATGGCGCAGCGCGAGGGCCAGGAGCTCCTGGCGCGCTGGCCCGCGCTGGACTTCGTCGCCGGCACGCGCGACTTCCCGCGCGTCGCGACGATTCTCGACGAGGTGCGCGCGGACCGCACGCGCGTGCTCGCCACGGACGGCGACCCGCACGTCTCCGAAGAGCGCGACCTCTCCGCCCGGCCCGACCGCGCGCGCGCCTACGTCACCGTCATGCGCGGCTGCGACAAGGCCTGCACCTATTGCGTCGTGCCGAACACGCGCGGCGTCGAGGTGAGCCGGCCGATGGCGGACGTGCTGACCGAGGTGCGCGCGCTGGTGGACGACGGCGTGCGCGAGGTCACGCTGCTCGGGCAGACCGTGAACGCCTGGGGCCGTCGCGAGGGGCGCTCGCTGGGCGAGCTGCTGCTCGCACTGCAGCAGCTGCCCGGACTGCAGCGCATCCGCTTCCTCACCAGCCATCCCGAGGAAATGGACGACGCGCTCATCGAGGCGCTGGCCGCCTGCCCGAAGGTCGGCCGCTTTCTCCACCTGCCGCCGCAGTCGGGCAGCTCGCGCGTGCTGCGGCGGATGGCGCGCGGCTACACCGCGGAGCGCTATCGCGAGCGCGTGACGCGCCTGCGCGAGGTGATCCCGGGCGTGGAGCTCGGCGCGGACTTCATCGTCGGCTTCCCGGGCGAGACGGACGAGGACTTCGAGCAGACGCTGCAGCTCGCGCGCGACGTGCGCTTCGCGCAGGCCTTCTGCTTCCGCTATTCGCCACGACCCGGCACGCCCGCCTTCGGGCGCCTGGCCGACGACGTGCCCGAGACGACGAAGCGCGAGCGCCTGCTCGCCCTGCAGGCGCTGCAGAACGAGCTGCAGCAGCAACGGCACGGAGAGCTGCTCGGCCAGGTGCACGACGTGCTCGTGGAGGGCGGCAGCCGTCGCGACGAGCGGCGTCTCTTCGGCCGCAACCTCGCCTTCGACCGCGTCGTGTTCGAGGGGCCGCGCAGCCTCGTGGACAGCGTCGTGCGCGTCGCGATCGAGTCCGCGACGGCGGTGACGCTGGCCGGCCGCTGGCTGCCCGACGATGGCACCGACGGCGTGCTCGAGGCGAGCGCACCGGGGCGCACGCCAGCGTGAACGATCACGAGGCGCTGCTGCGGGCCTGCGCGCTGGCGCGGCGCGGGGCCTTCGACGTCGAGCCCAATCCCATGGTGGGGGCGATCGTGTACCGCGACGGCGTCGTGCTCGGCGAGGGCTACCACCGCGCCTTCGGAGGTCCTCACGCGGAGATCGACGCCCTGGCGCGCGCCGGAAGTCGCGCGCGCGGCGCGACGATCGCGGTCACGCTCGAACCCTGCAGCACCACCGGCAAGACCGGGCCATGCACCGCCGCGATCCTGGCGGCGGGCGTCGCGCGCGTCCTCGTCGGCAGCGCGGACCCGGACCCGCGCCACCAGGGCCGCGGCCTGCAGCAGCTCCTCGCCGCAGGCCTCACGGTGGACCTGCATGAATTGCCCGAAGCACAGCTGCTGCTGGAGCGCTTCCGGCGCGGCCACGCCAGCCGTCGCCCGCACGTCGTCGCGAAGTGGGCGATGACGCGGGACGGAGCCATCGCGCCGGCCGGGGGCGGGCGCGTGCAGATCAGCTGCCGTCAGTCGACGGACCTGCTGCACCGCTGGCGTGCGCACGTCGACGCGCTCGTCGTCGGCGTGAACACCGTGGTGGCCGACGACCCGCTGCTCACGACGCGCGGAGTGCGCCACCCGGCGAGGCCGCTGCGCCGCGCGGTGCTGGACCCGTCCCTGCGCATGCCCTTCGGCTGCCGGCTCATCGCCACCGCGGACGAGGTGCCGACGTGGGTCTTCTGCGCCGACGATGCCAGCGAGGCGATCCAGGCCGCGCTCGAAGCCGAGTGCGTGTCCGTGTTCCGCGTGCCGCGCGGCCCCGACTGGCTGGCCGGCGTCTTCACGATGCTGCGCGCGCAGGGCTGTCAGCGCGTGATGGTGGAAGGCGGCGGGCACACGCTGGCGACATGCCTTGCAGCCGACCTCGTGGACCAGGCGGCCATCTTCATGGCACCGCAGCAGCTCGGACCGCACGCGATGTCCGCGGTCGAAGGCATGGCCCTGGCCAGCCTGTCGCCGCACGAGGTGGCGCGTGCGCTGGCGCTGCGCGACTGCCGCATCACGCGCAGCGGCACCGACACGCTGCTGCGCGGCTTCCGCAACTGAGAGCGAGCGTCGTCGCAGCACTCGGCAGCCGCGCGGACTCTTGCGCCCGGCCGGTCAGGCTGCGCGCAGCCTGCGGATGCGGTAGATGGCGTAGGCGACGCCCGAGACGCCGGTCATGGCGGCCGGGATGAGCAGTGCGTCGTAGCCGAGCCGCTGGAATCCCAGCGCGCCGGCGATGCTGCCGCACAGGAAGGCCGAGATGATGACGCAGCACAGGCGCAGGCGTCTCATCTCCACCGGCACCCCGCGCAGCGCGTGGCCGATGGCGATGCCCAGGTCGGTGAACATGCCCGACACGTGCGTCGTGCGCACGACGGCGCCGCTGTACGTGGTGGCCATCGCGTTCTGCAGGCCGCACGCACCTGCGACGAGGTAGTAACCCGCCGATGACTGCCGCTCGAGCAGGAACATGGCCAGGACCAGCAGCCCCGACTCGAGGATGAGTGCCAGGCCGTAGCGTCGGCCGAGCGTGAGCGTGCTGTCCTGGATGAGCAGCCCGCTGACCACCGTGCCCGCGACGAAGGCCGCGATGGTGGCGGCGAAGTGCCCGGCGGCCGCGAGATCACGCGCGGCGAGGGCCGCGCCGAGCATCGAACTGGCCCCGGTCAGGTGGCTGACGGTGTGGTGCTCGAAGCCGAGGAAGGCCGTGACGTTCAACATGCCGGCGATGAAGGCGAGCATCCATCCGCCGGCCCAGACCCATCGCGGCAGCCGCGAGATCATCGGAGGGCGCGGCGGCGATCGACGGTGAAGAGCACGAGTCCCTCACGACATGTTCAGCGGCATGCTAGGCCGCGTGACGCGTGCGTTCAATCGAGCTGCGCGCCCTGCCGCTGCGTCAGTGCAGCGCGATCTCCAGTCGCTGCGTCCAGAAGGCTTCCTTGTCGGGCACCCAGGGCGACAGCTTGTAGTAGAGCTCGACCACCGCACGAACGGCGTCGTCGGGCAGGGGCACGTCGAGCACGGCCTTCTCGCCGGCGGGAAGTTGCGTGTTGGGATCGCCCGAGGCGCGGTAAGGATTGCGGAAGCGACGACGCGCCGTGCCGGTCTCGCATCCGGGTTCGCGCACCTCGCCGGCGGGCGGCTTCAGCGCGGTTCCGCGTGCATCGAAGAGAGTGACCACGAGGTCGAGCGCGCGATTGCGCGAGTCGGTGGGCAGGTTGTGCCCCGCGAAGTCGTTGCCCAGCGTGACGCGCAGCAGCTTCTCGTCGCCGACGATCTGTCCGTCCAGCGAGATGCCCGGCAGGACGAAGTCGCGGTCACGTCCGCCGGGGAAGCCATGGTGCCGGCCTGCCCGCGGCGCACCGGCCTCCGAGCCGTTGCGCACCGTGCGCACCATGTGACAGTCCAGGCAGTCCTTGCCGGCGACCGCAGCCGGCGAGGCGCGCCACTCGTCGTGCGTGTTGTGCTGGTTGTGACAGGCAGCGCACATCTGCTGCGTGGACAGTTCCGTGCGCAGTGCCGGCCGGCACGGCGCCTGAAGCCCGGAGCGCGTTGCGGCGACCTCGCCACCGGGCAGCGCGTGGCACGAGAGGCAGTCGATGCCGTCCGAGCGTCGCTCGACGCGGGCCAGCACGCGAGTGTCCTGCGCGATGCCGTGCTCGAAGACCGGCCGGCTCGCGTGGCACGGAAGGCACTCCTGCTTCTGGAAGTTGTCCGACTGGTCCGGGGCTCGCACCTGCGGGTCCGTGAAGGCCCGGCTGTGCATCGACGCCTGCCACTCAGCCACCACCTCCGCGTGGCACGGCAGGCAGGTGGCCGGCCCGCCCGCAACGAAGCCGCCGCTCGCCGAGGCCGCCGGAGAACTCCCCGGCGAGCCCGCGACGGAGACGTTGCCGGCGCCGGCGTTCGCGGACGCCGTGCCGTCACGCCCTGCGTCCGGAGCCGCCGCGCGTTGCGACAACCACCACAGCCCGCCGCCGAGCAGCGCGACGAGCGTCAGGCCGGCCAGCGCGCGCGCCTTCATGCGTCACCTCGCACGCCATCGGTACGCAGGACGCGCGCCGGTCCGCGGATGGCCAGCGAAATGGCGCTGCCTCGTGCAGGCTGTGTCGTCACCTGCGGACAGCGCAGCAGGCGTTTGTCCACGGAGACCCAGCCGCCGCCGCGCGGGTCGTCGGCCACCCAGACGCCCGCCAGGCCCTGGCCGCTCGCGTCGAGCGAGAGCTGGCAGCCGTCGAGAAACACCCAGCATTCCTCTCCCGAGGTGCGGCCCTGCAGCGTGATGCCTGCGCCGAAGCTCGCCTGTCCCCGGGCGTCGGCGACGGCGGCAAGCACCGTGCCGTTGCGGGCCAGAGCCGCGAGCAGCGGCGTCGGCGGCGACACGAGCGCCGTCGCCGTGTCGCCCAGCCACCACGGCCCCGTGCCCGACAGACACAGCACGCGGCTGCCGAGCAGCGCCATGCAATCGACCTCGTGCGAGATGATGACGGCCGCGGCGCCAAGTTCGTCGAGCGTGTGCGGGAGAAAGCCGTGCAGCAGGTCGGCGAAGAAGGCATCCAGCGCGGCGAGCGGCTCGTCGAGGAGCACCCACGCGGGACGCGCAGCCAGCGCGCGGGCCAGGCCGAGGCGAACGCGTTCGCCGCCGGACAGATGCTCCGGCTTCGCGCGCCGCAGCGTGACGAGGCGCAGCGTGTCCAGCAGGTGCTCCCGCCAGCTGCCGTGGGCGCCGCGATCCACGAAGGCCAGGTGCTCCTCGACGGTGAGGTGCGGCCAGAGCGCGCCGTCCTGAAACAGCATGCCGGGCGGCGAGTCAGGCCTCGTGATGGATCCGCCTGCGGGCTTTCCGAGCCCGGCCAGCGCGCGCAGCAAGGTGGACTTGCCGCTTCCGTTGGGCCCGACCACCAGCAGGCGCTCGCCGGCCGCGAGTTCGAAGGAGAGGTCATCCGCCAGCGGGCGTGTCCCGGCGCGCAACGACAGTCCCTGTGCGGACAAGAGCGGCGAGGTGGCTGCCGGCATGCGTGCGGGCTCCTTGAAAGTGTGTCCGTGGCGGGCGGGGCAGGGTCGGGTGGCTTGCGGCGGTCCGGCCATTCCTACAATGGCGCAATGCACGAGAGCGCGCCAGTCCATCGCGAGCCAGGCCCAACGCACGGGTCGACGCCTGGGGACGGGGCAGGCGCGGGCGGGCGCGCACTGATCGTCGTGGGTGGCGGTCACGCTGCGGTGGAAGCTGCGCTCGCCGCCTGCCGCCTCGGCGCGGCAGTGACGATGATCACGCTCGATCCCGCCGCCATCGGCCGCATGAGCTGCAACCCTGCGGTGGGAGGACTGGCCAAGGGCCAGCTCGTGCGCGAAGTGGACGCGCTGGGCGGCCTCATGGGGGTCGCTGCGGACGCCAGCGCGATGCAGTTCCGCATGCTCAACACCCGCAAGGGGCCGGCCGTGCAGAGTCCGCGCGCGCAGGTGGACAAGGAAGCCTACGCCTCCTTCGTGCGGCAGGCGGTCGCCGCGACGCCCGGCCTCACGGTGGTGGGTGGGCAGGTGGCGTCCTTCGTCGTCCGCTCGGGGCGCTGTGCCGGCGTGCGCCTCACCGATGGCAGCGAGGTCCTGGCCGAGGCCTGCGTGCTGACCACCGGGACTTTCCTGCGCGGGCTCATGCACGTCGGCGAGCAGGTCTCGGCGGGCGGACGCGTGGGGGAGGCGCCTGCGCGCGAGCTGTCCGCCGCGCTCACGGCGCTCGGCCTGGAACTCGTGCGCCTGAAAACCGGAACGCCTCCGCGCGTGGACCGTCGCTCCGTCGACCTGTCGGCGCTGCCGCCGCTGGAATGCGCGCCTGACAGCGGACGCTTCTCCTTCCGCGTGATGCCGCCGGCCGGCCGGCGATCCGTGCCGACATGGTGCACCGCGACGACGGAGGCGACGCACGATCTCGTCCGCGCGTCGATGCATCTCTCGCCCTACGGCCGCGGCGCGCTGCAGGGCAAGGGCCCGCGCTATTGCCCGTCGCTGGAAGACAAGGTGGCGCGCTTTCCCGAGCGCACGAGCCATCGCATCTTCGTCGAGCGCGAGACGGCCGCCGGCGACTCGCTGTATCTCAACGGCATTTCCAACTGCCTTCCGTTGCCGGTGCAGACGGAGATCGTGCGCAGCATTCCCGGACTGGCGGGCGCGCGCCTGCTGCGCCCCGGCTACGCGGTGGAGTACGACGCGGTGCCGGCCTTTCAGCTCCGCTCGACGCTGGAGTGCCGAGCGCTGCCCGGCCTTTTCCTCGCCGGGCAGATCAACGGCACGAGCGGCTACGAAGAGGCCGCAGCGCAGGGCCTCATGGCGGGAATCAACGCGGCGCGACTGCTCGCAGGCGCGCCGGGCGTCGTGCTGCGGCGCGACCAGGCCTACATCGGCGTGCTCGTCGACGATCTCGTCACGAGCAGTCCGACCGAGCCCTACCGCATGTTCACGTCGCGCGCCGAGCATCGCCTCGTGCTGCGCCAGGACAACGCGGACCGCCGGCTCATGCCGCTCGCGCAGGGTCTCGGTCTGCTCGCGCCGCATGAGTGGGCAGCGCACGCGCTGCGGGAGTCGGCCATCGCCGCGGGAGAGGAGTGGCTCGGGCACGCGGACGCCAACCGGCGTCGACGCGTGCGCGCCGGGCAGCGCCTCGCGGACGTGATGGCGGAGGAGACATCTCCGCCGGCGCTCACGGAGAGCGAGGCCGAGCAGATCGAGCTGGACGTGCTCTACGCGGGCTACGTGCAGCGCCACGAACGGCTGCTGCAGCGCATGCTGGAACTGGAGGCCGTACCGCTGCCGGAATCGCTCGACTACTCGTCGCTCGATGCGCTCGGCCGCGAGGCGCGCGAGGTGCTGGCGCGCGTGCGGCCGGCCGACCTCGGCCAGGCCAGCCGCCTGCCCGGGGTCACCCGAGCGGATCTGCAGCTGCTGGCGCTGAGGCAAGCTCGCGCAACGCGCGCTTGACCAGTTCTTCCAGCGGGGCGGGGCCCGCGGCCGCGGATCCGGGCGTGCGCGCGCACACCGTGTCGGCGACTCGCTGAGCGGCGCTGCGCTGGTAGCCCAGCGCCACCAGCGCGGAGGTGACCGCGGCGCGCAGGTCGCCGCCGACGGTCCCGACCGGCGCGCCCGGCAGCGGCCCGATGTCGGCCAGGCGTCCGCGCAACTCGACGCACAGGCGCTCGGCGGTGCGTTGACCGACGCCCTTCACCCGCGCGAGGGCTCGCGCGTCGCCCGACTCCACCGCCGCGGCGAGTTCTCCCGGCTTGAGCGAGGTCAACAGCGTGAGCGCGATGCCCGGTCCGATGCGGCTCACGCCCAGCAGGCGCAGGAAAAGCGCTCGTTCCTCGCGACTCCCGAAGCCGTAGAGCACGAAGCGCTCATCCTTGAGCATGTCGTGCACGTAGAGCGTGACCTCGGTCGGCGCGCCCGCGGCCGGCAGGTGGGACGCCGTCGCGCCCGACACCATGAGGCGCCAGCCGACGCCGCCCAATTCCAGCACGACCTCGTCGGCGTTGCGTTCGACCAGCCGGCCCCTGAGGAAGTCGTACATCGCGGGGCCAGCGCCCGGCTCAGGTGGCGGCGAGCGACAGACCGAGCTCTTCGAGCTTGGTCCTGATCTCGACGAGCGACGTCTGCCCGAAGTTCTTGCACGCGAGCAAGGTGTCCTCGGACGTCGCGGCCAGCTCTCCGACGGTGTTGATGCCGAGCGTCGTCAAGGCGGCGCGCGAGCGCACCGACAGGTCGAGTTCGGAAATCGGCTTGGTGCGGATGTCGCCGGGAGCGGCGGCGGCCGGCGCGGCTGCCACGTCCTCCTCGTCGTCCTCGGCGAGGGCGTCCTCGACGATCTGCCCGGCCGACTTGCCCGGCGCGACCATCCCGAGGCGCAGGTTCTTCAGCGCCAGGATGTCCTTGACCTCCTGCAGGCTGGTCTCGCCGAAGTTCTTGAAGGAGAGCAGTTCGCTCTCGGTGCGGCAGATGAGGTCGCCCAGCGTGTGGATGTTCATGCGCTGCAGGCAATTGCGGGCGCGCACGGAGAGCTCGAAGTCCGTCACCGGGATGCGCAGCACGGCGTTCTGCAGATCGGCCTTGCGCTCGCGGGTCTCATCGTAGAACTGGCGGCGGCTGGCCTCGGCGTCCGCAAGGTAGCGGCGAGCGCGGGCGTTGGTCGGGTCGGCCGTGAGCGCCGCGCGGAAGCAGCGCGCGGCGGCGTCGTACTGGTCGTGGTCCTCGTAGAGCACGCCCAGATTGATGAGCGTGCCGACGTGAACCATCGCACCGTTGTCGAGGCCGGCACGGTACAGGGCCATCGCGTCGTCGTCGTCGCCATCGAGGTCGAGGCGGTAGGCGAGGCGGAAGCGGCTGTCGGCGTGATTCGGATCGTGCTGCAGCGAGACGCGCCAGCTGGCCTTCGCACCGTCGCGATCTCCGGAGGCGTCGGCGAGCAGGCCTTCCGCGTAGGCGATGTCGGCGGCCGAGGCGGAGGCCTCACGCAGCGCGGCGACATCCTTCTGAAGCGCATCGGTCTCGCCGCGGCGGCACATCACGGCCATGCGCGCGAGTCGCGCGCGGATGCCGATGCCCGGAGTCTTCAGCAATCCGGCCCAGATCTCGAGCGCCTGCTTGCTCTGGCCTGCGGAATCCAGCGCGAAGCCGACGAGCAGGCGGCTCAGCGGGTCGTCGCACGACTGCAGGTGGGGCAGCGCGGCGGCGCGCTCGCCCGCGGCGAAGAGGCCGAGGCCCACGGCGCGACGGTCCTTCTCCTCCGAGAGATTCTTCGCGAGGTGATCGCGCAGGCTGTCGCGCGCGCCCTTGGTCTTGTTGACCTCGGTCTCGAAGACCTTCCACGCGGGCCAGTCGTTCGGCAGCGTCGCGAGCCAGTTGCGGGAATCGGACTTTGTCGACTCGGGGGCTTGCGTGGTCATCGCGTCGTCTTCCTCAGTCTGGGTGCGCCCGCGGTGTGGACGGCGGAGGAAAGGTCCGGAAACGGCGATCGGATCGCATTGAATGCGATCCGTCCGCGGCCTAACCTCATTCCGCCTGCGCCATCCCGCAGGGGCTGTCGAAACCATCGATTCTTCGGTTGGGCGAGGGCACTGTCAAGCCGGATCGGATGGTGGTTCGGCCCGACGGCGCCCCGGCTCTGCCCCGGCGCCCCGAGCAGCGGGGGGCGGGCAGAGAGATCAGGCCGTCCGGCGGGCGGTTCGGAGGTGACGTGGAGCGTCTCATCGTTGCGGGCCGTGCGCGGCTGGAAGGTCGTGTCACGGCGGCGGGCAGCAAGAACGCCGTGCTGCCGATCATGGCGGCCGCCCTGCTGACCGACGACGAGGTCGTCATCCACCGGGTGCCAGACCTCCGCGACGTGCGCACGATGGCGCAGATCCTCGAGCGCCTCGGCGTGCGCGTCCTGCGCGACGGGAGCACGTTGGTGCTCAAGGGCAGCGGCGAGGGCGGCGTCGAGGCTGCGTACGACCTCGTGTCCACGATGCGGGCCTCGGTGTGCGTGCTCGGGCCGCTGGTGGCGCGGCGCGGGGCCGCGCGCGTGTCGATGCCCGGTGGCTGCGTCTTCGGGGTGCGCCCGGTGGACCAGCACGTCAAGGGCCTCAATGCGCTCGGCGCGGACATCCGCGTGGACGGCGGCTACCTCGTGAGCGAGGTCGGCAGGCGCCTGCACGGCGCGGACATGTTTCTCGGCACGCGCTTCGGCTCCAGCGTGCTGGCCACGGGCAACGTGCTCATGGGAGCGGTCCTCGCGAAGGGCCTCACGACGCTGGAAAACGCAGCGATGGAGCCCGAGGTCACCGAGCTGTGCCGGCTGCTCATCTCGATGGGCGCGCACATCAGCGGCGTCGGCGGGCACAAGCTGATCATCGAGGGTGTGGAATCGCTGCACGGCGCGGAGCACGCCATGAGCGGCGACCGCATCGAGGCCGGCACCTACCTCGTGGGCGCCGGCATGACGCGCGGCGACGTGACCGTCGACGGCATCGACCCGACGCAGTTCACGATTGTGCTCGAGACGCTGAAGGACATGGGCATGGAGGTCGACCGCGGTGCGGACTGGATTCGCGCGCGCGCCGACGGCCCGCTGCGCGCGGTGGACGTGACCACGCTTCCCTATCCCGGTTTCCCGACCGACCTGCAGGCGCAGGTGATGACCGCCATGACGGTCGCGCGCGGCCTCTCGGTGATCACCGAGCGCATCTTCCCGGACCGTTTCATGCACGTGGCCGAACTGCTGCGCCTCGGCGCCGACATCCGCAAGGAGGGGCCGCAGGCCATCGTGGCCGGAAAGGAAACGCTCTCCGGCGCCACCGTGATGGCCAGCGACCTGCGCGCGAGCGCCGCGCTGGTGCTCGCGGGCCTCGTCGCGGACGGCGAGACCGAAGTGCGCCGCGTCTATCACATCGACCGCGGCTACGAGCGCATCGACGAGCGCCTGCGAAATCTTGGCGCCACGATCCGGCGCGAGGAGCAGCCGAAGAGCGAAATCCCTGCGCCGGACTGGTAGGCCGGAGACGGCTCATCGGGCGATCGCTGCGACGCCGCTTTGCTTCGCCGGCGCCGAGGACTCTTGGGTCGCGGAGACGGGAGTGTCGGGTGGGGTGCGGTGTGCGCCGGCTCGGGGGGCTTGCCCGGCGCTGCGCCCCTGGGACAGGTGAACGCGCGGGAATTCCGGGAGCGGCGCCTTTCGCGCCGGGCAACCCCCCGATCCGTCGCTTGCCGAGACGACCGGCTCCGTTCGTGGAGAGGAGTCCTCGGCGCCGGCTTCGCTGCGCGGCTGGGGAGCGGTGGCCGGAGGCCGGCACCGGGAACCAGGTCCGCTGGTTTACAAGTCAGAGGCAGTGCGGGCGAGGCGAGGTCAATGCGCGAATGCCTCGGGTTGGAGTCGCGCGAACTCATGGTGGGGAAAGAGATTGAACGGGATGCTGCGCGCGGCGTTGAGGGAGCAAGGCAGGCGAGGGAACGTGTGGCGTGCGGCTTCAGTGCTGGCGCGGCTCCGCGGGTTGGCCGTGCTGGCGGCTTGCTTGCTGTGGTTCGGGTCGTCGGGCTGTGCGACGTGGCGCGCGACGCAGGCCGCGGAGGAGGTGCTCCGCACGGAGCCCGATCAGGCCATCCTCATCGAGTGTCGCGAGGGCTACCTCGGCGAGGATCGGGACTGGTTCATCGCCGTGACACGAGAGGATCCGCGTGGACCGGCGCCAGGTGCGGCGTCGAACGAAGCGGCCGGTGATGACCATGCGGCACCAGCGAGCGAGGTCATCGCTTCGTCGCCGCGCATGCCGACGGACGAAGGCCTCACCGTCGCCGGCGGCGGCGACAGTGTCGAGGCGGCGTTCAACGCCTACTTCAACTTCTGCAAACAGTTGAGCGACCGCGCCTTCGACGCTGTCAAGGAGCACGGCACTCCAGAGGCGTGGCGCCTCCCCGAGGATTGGGAACTGGACGAGTACCAAAGGAAGTTGCACATCTTCGTGCCCGAGGCCGACTTGAACCGAGCATTGATCATGGACAGCACCGGCCGATGCATGGGCTTCGTCGACCTGCGCGCGTGGACGAGGTGCCCGGCCGACGCCACCGTGATGGAGCGGCTCCGAACCATCGTCACCTGGTCGGGTGACGGCACGAGACTCGCGTTCCGCGTGCCGCCGCCGGACGGGGACCCTTGGACGCACCACCTCATGGTCCTCGATGCGCAGACCGGTCAGGTCTTGCACGACCTCGCGATCGAACGCCTGATCACGGACATCGCCTGGAGCCCGGACGGAACGAAGCTGGCCGTCGTGTGCGGCGAGCAGCGCATGGGTACCGGTCCTCTCGAGAGCCTGGCAAGCTACATGGGACACGGAGTGCCCTACATGGACTTCGAGCTTCTCGTCGTCGACCTGGCAACCGGCTCGATGCAGGCCACGCCGGTGGCAGCGGACGTCCAGTATGGTGAAGCCTTTGTTCTCTGGGATCGCCGCGCCGTGCGCTGGATGAGCCGGTGGATCGATCCCTGAGCACCTGCATTCCGCCATGCGTTCATGCTCCCGAGCGCGTAGCGTCCGCAGAAAGCTGTTCCCGAAAGGACCGGCCGCCGCGGCATCGGAGACCCGCGTCCCGGCTTGGGCGGATCGGGGGGCTTGTCCGGCGCGAAAGGCGCCGCTCCCGGAATCCCCACGCGTCCTTCCGCCCCGGGGGCGCAGCGTCGGACAAGCCCCCCGAGCCGACCAAGCCCCCACGCGCCCCACGCCGATCCCGCAGCGCGCCGTTCCTTGAGCCGCGATAGGGCCCTGCGGTAAGCTGCCGCGTTTCCCGCCAGCCCGCCAAGTCGGGTGTCTCCACGGACTCACCGGTGTTCGAAGCACTCAGCAAGCCACTTGCCAGGATCTTCTCGGGGCTGACAAAGCCCGGGAAGCTCTCCGAGGCGAACATGGAGGCGGGCCTCACGGAGATCCGTGCGGCGCTGCTCGAGGCGGACGTGCATTTCCGCGTGGCGACGGACCTCATGGACCGCGTGCGGGCCAAGGCCATCGGCACCGAGATCCTGAAGTCGGTCGACGCCGGCCAGATGCTGGTGAAGCTCTTCCACGACGAGCTCGTGGAGATGATGTCCAGCGAGGGCGAGGCCTTCCGCTTCGCGAAGGGACGTCCGAGCGTCGTGCTGCTCGCCGGACTGCAGGGCTCAGGCAAGACGACCACCGCGGCCAAGCTCGGCGTGCATCTGCGCGACGTGTTGAAGCGCAAGCCGCTGCTCGTCGCGGCCGACATCCAGCGCCCGGCGGCCGTGGAGCAGTTGCGCGTGCTCGGCGCGGCCAACAACCTTCCGGTGTTTCACGTCGCGGGCAAGCGTCCCGAGGAACTGGCGAAGCTCGCCGTCGCGGAAGCGCTGAAGACCGGCTGCGACACGGTGCTCATCGACACGGCAGGCCGCCTGCACATCGACGAGGATCTCATGGCGGAGCTGGTGCGCGTGCGCAGCGCCACGCCGCCCGACACCACCTTCCTCGTCTGCGACGCGATGACGGGCCAGGACGCCGTGCGCTCCGCGTCGGCCTTCGTCGCGCGCCTGCCGCTCGACGGCGTCATCCTCACCAAGCTCGACGGCGACACGCGCGGTGGCGCGGCGCTCTCGGTGCGGCACGTGACCGGCGCGCCGGTGCGCTTCGTCGGCATGGGCGAGAAGGTCGCGGACCTGCAGGCCTTCCACGCGGACCGGCTCGTGGGACGCGTGCTCGGCATGGGCGACGTGGTCAGCCTGGTCGAGAAGGCGCAAGGCGTCATCGACGAGAAGGCCGCCGAAGACCAGATGAAGCGGATGCTCGAGGACAAGTTCAGCCTCGACGACTTCCTGAAGCAGCTGCAGACCATCCGCAAGATGGGCTCGATGCGCGACCTGCTGTCGCACATGCCCGGCATGCCGGCCGGCATGGACCCCAACGCCGTGGACGAGAAGCAGCTCGACCGCACGCAGGCCGTGATGCTGTCGATGACGCCGTGGGAGCGCAGGCGCCCGGAGAGCATCGACATGAGCCGCAAGCGCCGCATCGCGCGCGGCAGCGGCACGAGCGTCGGCGCGGTGAACGAACTGCTCAAGCAGTTCGAGGGCATGCGCCGCATGATGGGACAGCTCAAGCAGGGCGGCCTCATGTCGCGCCTCGCCGGCAAGCTGCTGCCCGGCATGAGCAAGGGCATGCCCGACATGTCCGAGATGTCCGCGATGATGCCCGGCGTCGGTGCTTCAGGTGGCGCCGATGCGCTGCGTGCGACGCTGCGCCCGGGCGAACGCGATGATCGACGCAAGGCGAAGAAGGCCGAGCGACAGCGCAAGAAACAATCGCGTCGCAGAAACTAGAGACCCCGACACCGACGCCCGACTCCCGGGCACCGGCTTCCACACCATTTTCCCAGGAGAGAGAACAGCATGGCCGCGAGAATCCGGCTCAAGCGCATCGGGCGGAAAAACCGCCCCGCCTATCGCATCTGCGTCTTCGACGCGCGCACCCGTCGTGACGGCGCGCCGATCGAGGAGCTCGGCAGCTACAACCCGCAAGGCAAGTCGATCGACGACAAGGTCGTGCTGAACAAGGAGCGCGCCCTTCACTGGCTCTCCGTGGGCGCGCAGCCCACCGACACCGTGGCGTCGTTCTTCCGCAAGCTCGGCGTCCGCAAGGGCCAGCCGCTTCCCGCGGCCCCGGCCCCGGCAGCCGGCCCGGCCTGACCGCGCGGATGACCACCGCACACAAGGGCGCCAAGGCGTCGCCGAAGCCCAGGTCCGCCAAGTCGGCTCCCAAGATCGACGCGAAGGCGGCGCACCGCGCGCTGGCCGCCGCGACGACCAAGGCCAAGGCCGCCAAGGAGGCCAAGGCCGCAAAGGTGGCCAAGCTCGCTGCCGACAAGAAGGCCGCTGCCAAGCCGGCGCCGCGCAAGCTGAAGGGCACGCCGAAGTCGCGCCTCGAGAAAGCGCTGCCGGTGCTCGACAAGTTGTTCGGCGAGCTGACGCTTCCCGAAGACGGCACCGTCCTCGAGAAGGCCGTGTATCTGGTCGTGCGCGAAGGCCATCCGGCCGACGTCACGCTGCGCTACATGGCCGCGCTCAAGGAGCACTTCATCGACTGGAACGACGTGCGCGTCTCGCGCCCGACGGAACTGGCGCGGATGCTCCTCGGGCCCGGGCGCGTCGCGCAGAGCACGCATCGCAAGCTCATCGAGCGCGGGCGTCGGGTGCGGGAACTCATCGAGCAGATCTACGGCGATCGCAACGACACGTCGCTCGAATTCCTGCTCGGACTGAAGTCGAAGGAGCAAGTCGAGTACCTGCTGGACCTCGACGACCTCGGCGCGCACAACGCGGTGGCGCTTGCGCAGTGGCTCTCGGGCGACGACAAGCTGGTGCACGTCACGCAGGAACTCGCCGAGGCCTCTCTCAAGCTCGGACTCACGGATTCGGCCGCGGTGACCCGCGTGCGCAAGGACCTGTCCGCGCTCGCACCGAAGACGGATCTCGTGCGTGTCGCGGCACATGTCACGCAGCTCGGGGCCGCCGGCGAGACCTGGCCCGATGCCGCGACGGAGCTGCTGGCCTGACCCGTCCGTCCCGCCCGCTCGCGGTGCCGCCGCGCCTCCGGCCGATCCTGCTCGCGTCGCGCTCGCCGCGGCGCGCGCAGTTGCTGGCCGAGGCCGGCTGCCGCTTCGAGCTCGTGGACACGGACGTCGACGAAGCTCCGCTGGCGGGGGAGAGCGCCCGGCGCACCTGCGAGCGCCTGGCGCAGGCCAAGGCGCGGGCGGGCGCGGCCGGACGGCGCGTCGGCACCGTGCTCGGCGGCGACACGCTCATCGAGCGCGACGGTGTCGCGCTGGGCAAACCCGCCGACGAGGACGAAGCACGCGCCATGCTGGCCAGCCTGTCCGGCCGCACGCACTTCGTGCTGTCCGCGGTGGCTCTGCTGGCGCTCCCCGACGGCCCGCTGGTCTCGGGGCTCGCCGTGGCCGAGGTCTCGTTCGCGAGACTCGACGCGGAGACTCTGGACGGATACGTTGCCTCGCGCGAGTGGGAGGGCAAGGCCGGCTCCTACGCCATTCAGGACCGCGCCTCCGCCTTCGCCCGCATCGTGAGCGGCGACACCGACACCGTGGTCGGCCTGCCGCTGGCGCTGGTGCAGGAGCTGCTCGCACGCCTCGACGAGGATTCCCGATGATGGGTTGCCGATCCCTGCCACTGCTCGCGGCGCTGCTGCTCGTCGTCGCCTGCCAGGAAGCCAGGCAGCCTGGTCACGATCTGGATCCTGCGCCAGGTGGCCCGGCAGACCCCGTGACGCTTTCCCTGCCGGTGACGGGTGGCACCCACGATGTGCTCGTGGAACTCGCCGTCACGGATGCCCAGCGCAGCCAGGGCCTGATGAACCGCACGCGCCTCGGCGAGGACGCCGGCATGCTCTTCATCTTCCCGGATGACCGGCCCCGCACCTTCTGGATGCACAACACCTACCTTCCGCTCGACATCCTCTTCCTCGATGCGGACGGCACGATTCAGAACATCACCGCGGCCCAGCCGGGCGTCGAGAAGCCCGGCTATCACTCGCTCCGGCCGGCGCGCATGGTGCTGGAGTTGAATCAGGGCTGGTGCGCCCGCCACGGGCTGGTTCCCGGCGCGAAGGTCCCCGTGACGGCCGAGTTGCTGGCCCTGGCCAGGGAGTAGTTCCGCCCGCCCTCCCCGACGGCCGGCTGACCGGGCTTGATCGATCCTGGCATACCCGTAAACTGCACGGTTCGTCCCGTGGCGCCAAATGGCGGCCGCGACGATCGCAAGCCCGCCCTCTGAAGTCCGCGAGGTTCCAGCCATGAAGGCCGACATCCACCCGAAGTACATCGCCTGCACGGTCACGTGCGGCTGTGGCAGCACGTTTCAGACGCGCTCGACGCGCCAGAAGATCGCCGTGGAAATCTGCTCGGCCTGCCACCCGTTCTACACGGGTCAGCAGAAGTTCGTGGACACCGCGGGCCGCATCGAGAAGTACATGAAGCGCGTGGGCGCCAAGAAGCCGGTTCCGGCAGGCGCGGCCAAGGACGACTGAGCGCGCGCGCGGTCCGCCGCCGCGGCTACGCGCTGCCATGTTCTCGCGCCTGAAGGAGTCCGCCGAGCGCTACCGTGCGCTGGAAGCGGCCCTGCAGGATCCCGAAGTGCACGCGCAGCCGACGCGTCTCGCCGCGCTGCTGCGCGAGATGGGCGCGCTGCGCGACAAGGCGCAGACCTGGGAGCGCTGGGACGCGCTGCAGCGCCGCAGGGACGGCACGGACGCGATGCTCGCCGACGCCGATCCCGAAGTGCGCTCGATGGCGCGGGATGAGCTCGCCGAAGTGACCGCCGCCCAGGAGGCCATGGTCGAGGAGCTCAAGCGCCAGCTGGCCGACGATGATCCGGACCGCGGGCGCAACGTGATGCTCGAGGTGCGCGCCGGCACGGGCGGCGACGAGGCCTCGCTCTTCGCCGGCGATCTGGTGCGCCTGTACACGCGCTTCGCGGAACAGCAGGGCTGTTCCGTGGAGCTGATGTCCGTCAGCCCGAGCGAGGTCGGCGGCTGCAAGGAAGCCGTGCTGGCCGTGTCCGGCCCGAAGGCCTGGGATCTCTTCCGTTACGAGGCGGGCGGCCACCGCGTACAGCGCGTCCCCGAGACGGAGAGCCAGGGACGCATCCACACGTCCGCGGCCACCGTGGCCGTGCTCCCCGAAGCCGAGGAGGTGGACATCCCGGTGAAGGAAAGCGACTTGCGCATCGACACCTTTCGCAGCAGCGGACCGGGAGGCCAGAGCGTCAACAAGACCTCCAGCGCGATCCGCATCACGCACCTGCCCACGAACACCGTCGTCCAGTGCCAGGACGAGTCGAGCCAGCACAAGAACAAGAGCAAGGCGATGCGCATGCTGCGCACCCGGCTCAAGGACGCCCAGGATCAGGCGCGCAAGTCGGCGCAGGACAGCAGCCGCCGCAGCCAGATCGGCTCGGGCGATCGCAGCGAGCGCATCCGGACGTACAACTTCCCGCAGAACCGGGTGACTGACCACCGCATCAAGACGAGTTACAGTCTCGAGACGGTGGTGCTCGGGCACCTCGAAGCGATCGTCGAGGACCTGCGACGACGCGACCTGGAACTCAAGCTGGCAGCCCTGGCACAAGGAGCATCCTGACGTGACCGAGCCCGAAGAGCTGGACGACCTCGAACTCGACCTGGACCTCTCGCTGGAGAGCCTCGATGACCCGAAGAGCGAACTCGAGCTGAGTGCGTTGCCGGCCGCGGCCACGCCGGCGGCGGATGCAGCGCTGCGGGATGCGCTCATCTCGGCCGAAAAGGTCGAAGGCAGCTCCACGACATCGGCCACGGGTTCGCCCGCCGGCGCGGACGTGCTGTGCGAGGTTCCGCCTGAAGCCACATCCGCGGCCGCGGCGCCCGTCGCTGCCGCGACTGCGGGAGCTGCCGCAACGGCCGAGGACGGCATGTGGGTGTGGCAGTACGGCGCGCCCGCGCCCCTCCCGCCCTTCTCCGCCATCTTCTTCGGCGGCCGAGGCCTGCCCGAGCTGTATCGCTTCTTCGCGTGCGGACTGCTCGTCGCGATCGGCTGCCTGCTGCCGTGGGGCACGTCGCTGTCGTGGATCGCCGAGCAGGGACTGCCGACGCTGGGCGTCACCGAACCGCCCGCGGGCTACCAGCTGCCGATGGGGGCGCTGTGCCTCGCGATCTCGGTGTGGCTGATGTTCACCGCGTGCTACGGCATCTACTCCGGCAGGCAGAAAATCCTGCCGGTGTTCCTGATGCTCGTGCCGGCGTGGGCCAGCTGGTCGCGCACGCTGGACGCCTGGAGCAAGGTATCCGAGCTGTCGCTCAAGCTGCGCCTCGAGAAGCTCTTCGTCGTCGCGGGTCCGGGCGTGATGCTCGCGCTCGTGGGTTCGTCGATCATGGTGCTCTCGCTGGTCATCGTCATCCTGAAGGTCGTGAAGAAGAAGCCCGACGACGGCACGGCGCGGGCCCCGCGCAAGGGCAAGGACGATGCCGCCAAGGCGGGCGCCAAGCCGGCCGACGCGAAGGGCGACGGCAAGTCGGCGAAGGCCGACGCGGCCGCCGACGATGCGGGGAAGCGCGGTCGCAAGCGCTGAGCAGCGCACTCCCGTCGAGGTCGCCCTGCGCCGCTTGAGGGCGCAGCTGCTGCCCCGCGCCGGAGATGTCGCCACGGCGGCGCTCGAAGCCGAGCTGCTGCTGGCCCACGCGCTCGGCACGACGCGCGCCGGGCTGCTCCTGCGTCACGTGGTGGAGGCGAGCGAGATCGCGACGGCGGATGCGCTCGTGCAGCGTCGCGCGTGCAGCGGCGAGCCTGTTGCCTACCTGCTCGGTCGACGCGCGTTCCGCGAGCTGGAGTTGGCCGTCGATGCGCGCGTCCTCGTGCCGCGGCCCGAAACCGAATTGCTGGTGGAGGCCGTGCTGGAGTTGCACGCCTCCGGCGCGCTGCCGCCGGGGCCCGTGGCGGACCGGGGCACGGGCAGCGGCAACCTCGCGCTCTCCGTGTGCGCCTGGCGGCCGGTGGTGGCGTCGGACCTCAGTCGCGACGCGCTCGAGGTCGCCGCGAGCAATGTGGCGGCGCAGGGCGCCGGCGACCGCGTGCTGCTCGTGCAGGCCGACGGCCTGACTCACCTGCGGGCCTCCTCGATGGCGGCCGTGCTCGCCAATCCGCCGTATGTCTCGGCGGCCGAGTACGAGCACCTCGCGGACGATGTGCGCCTGCACGAACCGCGCATGGCGCTGGTGCCCTGCGAGGGCAGCCCGCAGGCCATGTTCGCGCGGCTGCTGCACGAGGCGCGTGCGGCGCTCTTGCCGGGCGGCTGGCTGCTCACGGAGATCGGCGCGGGGCAGGCCGGGCTCGTGGCCGGCCTCTGTTCCGTGTCCGGCTACGGATGGGTGGCCGTGCACTGCGACCTGGCCGGCATCGAGCGCGTGGTGGCTGCGCGCCGCGCCTGAGCGACGGGCGAAACCGGGAGCGGTGCGCGCCTCGGCGGCATGGGCCGATGGGCCGGTGCGCGCGTCCGACAGAGGGCCGCTGGACGGCGGTCAGCGCGCCTGGCGCTGGATGAAGTCCGCCAGCAGCTTGGAGTTGGCCGCATCCATCTGCGTGAAGAACACGGCCAGCATGTGGCCACCCTTGGCTTCGGCCTCGCAGCGCACCACGGCACCGCCGGCCTTGAAGAGCTGCTTGCCCTCGGGGAACGGCAGGTGCATCGCGATCTCGAGCACGGTCATGTCGTCGAACGCCCTCGGCGCGAGGCACGACAGGCCCGACATGCTGAGGTCTCGCAGGTAGGCCGGGCCGTCCGCCCCGCCCAGCTCGATCGTGCCCTCGACGGTGTAACGCGGGTGGAGACGACGCTCTTTGGGCCGCAGTGGTTCGGTCATGAGTGCTCTGCCTGGCTGCCTGTCGGAGGCCCGCTTCCGGTTCGCTGTAACAAGCGCACCCGCGGGCCGACGTACGGTACGGCCGGGGCGACGAAAATCCAGTGGGCCCGTGTCCCGGCACGCGGCTCACGCATGGAAACCGTAGGATGTGCCGCTCCGCGTTCCGACGGCGCAGGGGCCGTGTCGCCCGCGCCGGCCGGACGCGCTCGCCACACCATCAAGATGCCGTTTCCGGGCGCAACCGCTCTCCCGCGTGGGACGGGCGCTCGGCAAACATCACCGGCGCGCAGTGCGCGTCAGCAAGGGACAGCACATGGCCAGCTACAACAAAGTCATTCTCATGGGCAACCTGACCCGTGATCCCGAGGTGCGTTCCACGTCGGGCGGACAGTCCGTCACGGCGCTGGGTCTCGCCACCAATCGCACGTACACGGTGGGCGGTCCCGGGGGCGAGAAGCGCGAGGAAGTCACGTTCATCGACGTGGATTTCTGGGGCAAGCGAGGCGAGGTCATCGCGCAGTACCTCAAGAAGGGCGATCCGATCTTCATCGAGGGACGCCTCTCTTTCCGCCAGTGGGACGACAAGGAAGGCAACAAGCGCAGCAAGCTCTCGGTCACGGGCGAGACCTTCGAGTTCGTCGGCGGCAAGCGCGGCGATGGCGAGGGCGGTGGTGGTGGTAATGGTGGTGGTGGCGAGCGGGGCGGGCAGCGCGGAGGGCAGCGCGGCGGACACTCCGGCGAGCAGGGCCACCCGGCCGGCGGTGGCGGCGAGATGGAATCCGGCTTCGATGAGGTGCCGTTCTGACGAGCGACTCCGGGCAGGCCGACGCAGCCGTCGTGCGCGTGCTGCTCTTTGCCGGACTCGCCGAACTGGCGGGGCGGCGGGAGCTGGCGCTGACCGTCGCAGAGGGTGGCCTCGATGTCGCGCGCCTCGTCGTCCGCGTGGCGGCGCTCGAACCGGCCCTGGCGGGAAGGAGCTTTCGCGTCGCCGTGAATCGGCGCTATGCGCAACCTGCCGACGCGGTGCGTCCGGGTGACGAGGTCGCACTCATTCCGCCGGTGTCGGGAGGCTGAGCGTGATTCTCGTGTCGACGCAACCGATCGACGTGCCATCCGTGCTCGCGGCGGTGGAAGGACCGGGCGAGGGCGGCGTGGTGCTGTTCCTCGGGCGCGTGCGCCACGAGGCCAGAGGTCAGGCGGTGCAGCGACTCGATTACGAGGCCTACGGCGACATGGCGCTGGACGAATTGAAGAGCCTCGCCGGCGAGGCCCAACGCCTGCATGGGGCCTCGCGTGTGGCACTCGTGCACCGCACCGGCAGCCTGGAGGTCGGCGAACTGGCCGTGGCTATCGCGGTGTCGGCGCCGCATCGGAAGGAAGCCTTCGTGGCGTGCGAATGGCTCATCGACACCTTGAAGCGGCGGGTTCCGATCTGGAAGAAGGAATGGTACGCCGACGGCAGCCAGTGGATCGCGGAGCACCCATGAAACCGTTGCGCACGTCGGCGCGCCTCGCCGCCCTTGGTCACTACGCCTTCGCCGAGATGGACCGCTTGCGTGAAGAGCGGGAGGCGGCCGGCGCGGACGTCATCGACTTCGGTGTCGGGGATCCGACGGAGCCGACGCCCGAAGTGGTCGTGCACGCGGCGGAGCGGAGCCTGTGGCAGAGCCGCGCAGCCGGCTACCCCAGTTACATCGGCGGACTCGACTTCCGGCGCGCCATCGCGGCCTGGTGCAAGCGACGCTACGGCGTGGAGCTCGATCCCGCGACCGAGGTGACCTCCTCCGTCGGCAGCAAGGAAGCGATCTTCCACCTGCCCGAGGCCTTCGTGGACCCCGGGGACGTGGTGCTCGTGCCGAGCCCGGGTTATCCGCCGTACACGCGCGGCACGCAGTTCGCCGAAGGGCGCAGCGTGGCGTATGCGGTGACCGCGAGCGGGCCCGTGCTGCCCGACCTCGACACGCTGCCGGACGATGTCGCGAGTCGCTTGCGCGTGGTGTGGATCACGCAGCCGCACGTGCCGACGGGGCGCGCGGCGGAGCGCGCCGAGCTGGAGCGACTCGTGGCCCAGGTGCGCGAGCGCGACGTGCTGCTGTGTTCGGACGAGGCCTACAGCGAGTTGTGGTTGACCGCGCCCGTGCACTCGATGCTCGAACTGGGCCTGCAGAACGTGCTCGTTTTCCAGTCGCTCAGCAAGCGCGCGGCGATGACCGGCTGGCGCGTCGGTTTCGTCGCGGGCGATGCTCGCGCGATCGCGGCCTTCCGACGGCTCAAGACCAACATCGATTCGGGCACGCCGCATTTCGTGCAGGCGGGGGCGATCGCGGCGCTCGCCGACGAGGACGCGCCGGCAGCCGCTCGTGCGGCATACGCAGCCCGCGCCGACGTGATGCTGGCGGCGCTCGCGCGCATCGGCTGCAGCGCGCAACGACCGCAGGCGGGCTTCTACCTCTGGGTCCGGACGCCTGACGGCGTGCCGGGCACCGAGTTCGCGCGGCGGCTCCTGCAGGAATCGCCGGCACTTGCCGTGATGCCCGGCGAGTGGCTCGCCGAGGAGGTGCCGGGCATGGCGCAGTCACCCGGCGCCAGCCATGTGCGCCTCGCACTGGTGCCGCCGCTGGAGCGCTGCCGGGAGGCCGCGACGCGGCTGGAGCGCTGGTCGTGAAGGTCTGTCGGCCGAGTCCCGGGCGCGCACTGCGCCGTGCCTGTGCCGCGCTGGCCCTCGTGGCGGCCTGCCTGGCGCCGACGGCCGCCGCGCAGCAGAAGGAGAGCCCCGACGACCTCGCGTTCCTCACCGAACTGCGCGCCGCCTTCCGCTCCGGAGGCAGCTACTCGTCGCAGCGCGATCTGGCCGAGTACCTGACGGACTTCCCGCACTCGGCGGAGGGCCAGCAACTCGCCGCGGAGGTGGCGTTCGGCCGTGGGCGGCTCGAGGAAGCCGAGGCGCATCTCGCGGCGGCCGCGGCGGCCGGCGCCCGCGACCCCGTGCTGGAGGGCAGCCTCCTGCTGCGACGCGGCCACAACGAGGAGGCGCTTGCGCTGGCGACCGGCGGCGCGCTCAGCGGCCTGGCCGCGACCTGGTTGCAGGTGCAGGCGCTCGATGGCGCCGGCCGGCGCACCGAGGCGCTTCGCGTCGCCCGCGACGCCACCGACGCCGTCGACGATCGCCAGCTCGACGGGCACGGATTGCTCGACCTCGGTCGCCTGCTGCTTTTCCAGCGCAAGTTCGAGCTGGCCAACCAGGCGCTCGTGTTCGCCGATGCGGAACTGAACGGAAAGCGCGGTCCGCACTACGAGCTCGTCGATCCCGAGGTGCCGTTGCTGCTTGGCGAGGTCTATGCGGCCACGCGGCAGAGTTCGCAGAGCGGAGCCGATCCGTCCCTCGCGCTCCTCAACGAAGTGCTTGCCGTGGATCCCGGGCAGCCGCTGGCGCTGGTGACGAAGGCTCGCGTCTACCTCTACGGCATGAACGGCCGCAGTGCGGAGGCCGCCCTGCAGCAGGCCCTGGGGCGCGATCCGGCCTTTCCCGACGCGCTGGTATTGCAGGGCCGCACGCGGCTGCTCGATCGCCGCGTGGAGGATGCCCTTCAGCTCGCCCGCAGGGTGCTGGACGCGAACCCGACCCAGCGCGATGCGCTCGCGTTGCAGGCAGCGGCGCTGGAGATCGCAGGACGCACGGGGCCGGCCGCCGAAGCCCGCGCGGCCTTCGTCGCGGCGCATCCGGAAAGCGGTGCGCTCGACGCGCTGCTGGGCGAGGTGCTGCAGACGCACTATCGCTTCGCCGAATCCGTCGCCCCGCTCGAGCGCGCGCTGGCACTGGAGCCGGACAACGAGGAGCCGCTGCCCGTCCTTGCGCAGAGCCTCGCGCACCTGGGCCGGGAAATCGAGGCGCGTGCCGCGCTCGAAGAGCACGCCCGGCGGAGCAAGTTCCCGTACCCGTGGCGCTCGAACATGCTGGCGGTGCTCGCGCGTCTCGCCACCTGTCCCGAACTCGTGACGGAAGGCCCTCACGGCTTTCGCGTGCGTCTGCCGCAGGGCGAGCAGCAGGTGCTCGGGCCGTTGCTGATCGAGCGCCTCCAGAAGGCGCGCGCGGACATGGCTGACCGCTGGGGTGTGGACCCGGACTGCGAGGTGCTCGTCGAGGTCTTCGACCACCACGGCGATTTCTCGGTTCGCACCGTCGGCTTCGAGGGCTTCCTGGCGCTCGGCGCCTGCTTCGGCTGCCTCATGACCCTGCTCTCGCCGCAGTGCGAACTCCGCGGACAGTTCGCGTGGGCGCAGACGGCCGTGCACGAATACGCCCACGTCGTCACGCTGGCGCTCAGCAACAACCGCGTGCCGCGCTGGCTGACGGAGGGCGTGTCGGTCTTCGAGGAAAAGAAGGCCGATCCGGTGTGGGCTCGCGAACTGGAACGCGACGTCCTGTCCGCGCGCGCGAACGGACAGGTCTTCCCGGTGGAGCGCCTCGACGAGGCCTTCCGCGACGGGCAGACCGTCATGCTCGGTTACTACCAGGCGAGCCTGCTGTGCGAACTCGTGGAGCGCGACTTCGGTTTCGCCGGTCTTCGCGGTCTGGTCGCGGGCTACGCCGACGGCAGCGACACGGGCGCCGTCATCCGGCGCGTGCTCGGCATCGAACCCGCCGAACTCGACCGGCGCTACGAAAACTATCTCGTCGATGTGGTGGCTGCGCGGGCTGCGATGCGGCCCACCTACACCGAGGCGGGCAAGGACCTGCTGCGCGCGCGCGCGACAGCCGGCGACGTCGATGCGTGGCTGCCGCTGGCGAGCGCGTATCACGATCTGGGACGCCGCTCCGACGAGGATTCGGCGCTGAACACCTACCTCACGGAACGCGGCGAGACGCCCGCGGCGCAGCGCGTGCTGGCCGAGCGTGATGCGGCGGCGGGGCGCATGGATGCGGCGCGGAAGCGCCTGCAGACCTGGGAGCAGTCCGGCACGCCCGATGCCGACGGATTGCAGCTCCTGGCACGACTGCTCGATGCGGCCGGAGACAGGGACGGAGCGCGCGCTGCGTTGCGCCGGGCCTGCGAGGTCTTTCCCGGGGACGTCGGCCCGGCGTCCGCGTTGTCGGCGCTGATCGCGCTGACGGATCCGAAGACGGAGCCCGCGACCTACGAAGAGCTGCTCGAGACGCTGTGCGCGCACAGCGAAACCGAGATCGCGGCCCGTCTGAAGCTGGCCGGACTGGCGCGCGATCGTGGCGACACGGCCACGGCGCGCGCTCGCCTCGCACAGGCCCTCGACATCGATCCCTACCTGCCCGAAGTGCGCATGGACCTGGCCGATCTGCTCGTGGCCGACAAGGAGGACGACGCTGCGCGCGCGCAGTGGACGCTGGTGCTCGGCATGCGCCCGGAGCAAGTGCCTCATGCGCAGGACCCGGGCGACGACGCGGGGAGCTTCGGGCTCACGCTGAAGGGCGAGGCGCCGACGCTCGAGACCTGGCAGGCGCGAGCGCGTCGCCGGCTGGCGGAGGTCGGCGCGCCGCCCTGACGCGTTGCGGTGCGGCGGGTCCGCGTGGCACGACCCGCGACGCCGGGTGACGGGACGGCACGCTTCGACCGGCGCGTGTCAAGCGGTCGGATGACGGCGGCGCGACGACGAGTGCGCGGCCCGTTGCGGTCTCGCGGCGTGCGGTGCTAGCCTGCCTCGCTCGCGGCGCGTGTTGGCGGGACAATGAATTCACAAGGCTCGGACATCTGGCAGGTGGTGACTGCGGCGTTCACGCAATTGCGTGGCGCAGCGGCCGCGGAGCGGTGGCTCGCCGCGGCGCGTCCTGCCTCGTTCCGACGCGGCCTGTTCACGCTCGACGTCCCGGACCTCGCGTGCAAGGCCGCGATCGACGCCAGCTATCTGGGCGACCTGCAGGCACTCTTCCGCGAGTTCACCGGAAGTCCCGTGCGCGTCCTGACGCGCGTGGCCGCCGAGGACGAGCTGTCGCTCCTCTCGCGCGCGGTGCAGGGCGCACGCGGCACGGGCGCGGGCGCGGGCGTCGAGGCCGAGCTTGCGCTCTCGGGTCGGTCGCTCGTCGGCGCGGAGTTCGCCGATGGCGACGTGCCCGGTGCGGGCGCCCCGTCCGGCCGTCGCGGCGAGGGGATGGCGCTTCCGCTGCCGCGTCCCGCGCGCTGCCTCGTCACGGCCGGCAATCGGATCGCACATCGCGCGGTCGAGCGCTTCGTGGTCACGGCCGTCTCGGAATGGAACCCGCTCTTCCTCTACGGCCCGGCCGGGACCGGCAAGACCGAGCTGGCGCGCCACGCGCTCTCGCGGCTGGCCGAGGCCGGCGAACTGCACGACCCGCTGGTGCTCTCGGGGCCGGCCCTCATGCGCGACGTGACGCGCGCCGCGCGCACGGGAACGCTCGCGCAGCTTCAGCATGAGTGGCAGAGCCGCCACATGCTGGTGCTCGACGAGGCGCACCGCCTTCGCGGCCAGCGTCGCAGCCAGGCCGAAGCGGCCTCGCTCGTGGCGGCCATGCTCGAGCGCGGCCGACGCGTGCTGGTGCTGTCGCGCCACGCGCCGCGGCAGATCGTCGACGCGGATGCGCGCCTTCAGTCGCTTTTCCTCAGCGGCATGGTCGTGTCGCTGGGGGAGCCGGACACGGGGGATCGCGAGGCCGTCCTCGCGTCGATCGCGCACGAGCTTCCGGGGCACATCCTGCCGGGCGTCACCGCGACACTTGCCGCGCGCTGCCCCGGCACGCTGACGGATGCCGTGCGCATGCTGCAGCGCACCGCGCTGGATGCCGCGGAAGCGGGCCTGCCGCTGACGCAGTCGCTGCTCGATCGACGCCTGTGCGGCCCGACGCCCGCGGAGAACAGCCTGCGCGCGATCATCGAGACCCTCTGCGAGGTCACCGGCGTGGCGTCCGCGCGCATTCGCTCCGCGGAAAAGTCGCGCGACGTCGCCGCCGCGCGGCATCTGTGCGTCTATCTCGCGACGCGCAGCCTCGGCCTGTCGGCGCGTCAGGTGTGCCGGGCGCTCAATCTCTCCTCGCCATCGATCGCGGCCTATGCACGACGCATCGTCGAGCAGCGTCGCGCGGCAGACCCGTCCTTCGACCAGCTCGTGCACGGCCTGCAGGCGCGTCTCGAGGGCGCGCAGCGGGATTTCGCATGGTGATGGCGTGCTGATCGCGCGGGATCGGCTGCTGATCGCAGGGGATCGCGCGCTGAACGCGTGCCGATGACGGCGCCGCGATGAACTCGCCTGAGGGACGTGTCGCCGCGCGCGACCGCGGCCGGCTCATCGTGTTCGAGGGCATCGACGGCTGCGGCAAGACGACGCAGCAACGGCTGTGCGCCGAGTGGCTCGCCGGGCGGCCGTCGGGCCGCGCCGTGCGCAGTCTGCGCGAGCCGGGCGGCACCCGATGCGGCGAGGCGGTGCGTGCGCTGCTGTTGTCCGGAGCGCCTGTCGGAGCGCGCGCCGAGATGCTGCTCTACATGGCCGCGCGCGCCGAGCTCTACGAGTCCGTGATCTTTCCCGCGCTCGCGGCCGGCGAGACCGTGCTGCTCGACCGCAGCCAGTACAGCTCGGCGGCATACCAGGGCGCGGGGCTCGGACTCGACCCCGCGATGATCCTCGCGCTCGCGGCGGAGGTCACGTACGGGCGGCTGCCCGACCGCGTGCTGCTCTTCGACCTCCCCGTGGAGGTGGCGCGGGCGCGCTGTTCGGGTCGGTCGCCCGATCTCATCGAGCGCCGGGACGACGCCTACTTCGGCCGGGTGGCCGACGGCTATCGGCGCCTGGCGCAGGACGATCCGGCCCGCTTCCGCGTGCTCGATGCGCGGCCGGATCCCGCGGGCGTGTCGAAGGCCGTGCAGGAGGCGCTGATCGATGTCCTCTGAAGGCGAACTCGTCGGTCACGTCGCGGCGCGGCACGCCCTGCGCGCGGCGCTGCGGCGGAAGGCGCTGCCGCACGCGCTCATCCTGAGCGGGCCGTCCGGCATCGGGAAGCGCCTGCTGGCGCGCTGGCTCGTCGCCGCGCGCTGGTGTGAGGCGCGCGAGGTGCCCTGCGGCACATGCGCCAGCTGCCGCAAGGTCGATGCGGGTCAGCACCCCGACGTCGAGATCGTGGCGCGCAACCCTTCACGAGAGCAGGATCCGCAGGAGCTGGGCAGCCGAACCGAAATCACGGTGGATCAGATCCGTCGCGGCCTGATCCCCGCGCTGTCGCTGCGTTCGCTGGAGGGGCAGGGACGCGCGGCGATCATCGACGACGCGGACACGTTGAACGAGGCTGCGCAGAATGCGCTGCTCAAGACGCTGGAGGAGCCGCCGGGCAACTGCCTGCTCATCCTGGTGTGCGCGCACGAGGACGCCCTGCTGGACACGGTGCGCTCGCGCTGCCAGGCGGTGCGCCTCGCGCCGCTGACGGAGGACGAGATGGCTCGCCTGTTCCCCGACGCGGAGTCCGCGGCGCTGAGGCTCGCGCGCGGGCGCCCCGGTCGCTTCGCCGATCTGTCGGGACTCGATGTCGCGGGTCTCGGTGCTCTGCTCGAGCGGACGCTTGCCGGCGACATGCCCGGCACCGCGTTCGGTCGTGCGGCGCAGGATCTCGTCGCACGGCATCTCCAGCTCGCCGCAGACGCGGAGGGCAAGCTCGACAAGCCTGGCAAGGCCGGCAAGGACTCCGGATCCGAACGCGATGCCGATGCAAGCCACCGGCTCGTCGCGGAGCTGATGCTGGCGCATTGGCGCGAGTTGCTCGCAGGTCCTGCACCGCCTGCCGCGGACCCGCAGCAGGTGCAGGAGGCGCTGCTCGAATTCGCCGCAGACCTCGGCCGGAACATTCCGGCTGCGGTGGCCTGGACCGCCACCGGCCTGGCGCTTGCCCGCGCGCATTCGATCGCCCATCTGGTGCCTGCCGGTGGCAAGGGACCCCACGCCTAGTGGGGCGTCAAGCGGGGCGCGGGTCCCGCCGATGTTGGCTGTACGCTGCGCGGCGAGAGCCCCGCGGCGAACGACCATGCCCACCCAGACACCCCAGCACGTGCGCATCGATACGCTCGCCTCCCGCGATCAGCGGTATGCGACGCCCGCGTATCACTTCGTGTTCGATGCGCTGGACTTCGTGCTCGAGCGGCAGGAGCGGCTGCTGCAGGCGCACGGCGAAAGCGCCGCCTCCGATCGGCATGTCTCGGTGTCGATGCTGCTGGACGGCATGCGCGAATACGCGCTCGATCAGTTCGGTCCTCTTGCGCGCCTCGTGCTCGAGCACTGGGGCCTCTATCGCACCGAGGATTTCGGAGAAATCGTCTTCAGCCTCGTGGAGAACCGGCTGCTGAACAAGCAGGATACGGATCGCAAGAGCGACTTCCGCAACGGCTTCAACTTCCGCGAGGCATTCGACAAGGCGTGGCGACCGATCCCCAAATCGGGAGCTTGACCGCGCGCTGGCGCCGGGTCGCCTTTCCGGTCCTTGCTCTCGCGCTGGTCCTGCTGCTCGCCTCGACGCTGTCGTCGGTCATCAACCCGGTGCTGGTGGCCGTGCTGCTGGCGGTCATCCTGAATCCGGTGGTCAATGCGGCCTCCCGCCTGAATCTGCCGCGCGTCGTCACGGTGTCGATCCTGTACGCGGTGCTGCTCGTCGGAGCGGTGCTCTTCGCGGCGGTGATCGTCAAGCAGTTCCAGGAACTGGGGCGCGCGCTCTCGGGCGAGACCTTCTACGGCGACCAGAACGGCAACGGACTCATCGAGCTGGCAGCCACGCCGGGCGATCACGATGAGTTCGACGACCAGAACGGCAACGGCGCCTACGATGCGGGCGCGCTGCTGCGTCTCAAGAACTGGCTCGACACGCGCATCGCGAACCGGGCCGACGGCGTCCTCGGCGGCGTGCTGGACCAAGTGCGCACGCAGGCCGTGGACATGCTGTCGCAGTTCGCCAAGCCCGCCGGGGACATGATCGGGAAGAGCCTGGAGCGCGCCGCGGCCTGGGCCGGCGGCCTGCTCGGCCTGCTGACGCTCATCGTGCTGCTCCCGTTCTACACGTTTTTCTTCCTGGTCGAGTATCCCGCCATGTCGCGCCGGCTGCGCACGACCGTGCCACCCCGCTATCGCGAGCAGGTGGACCGCATCGCCCGGGACATCGGCAAGGAGCTGGTGACTTTCTTCCGCGGCCGCCTGTTGTGCGGTGCGATCAAGGCGCTGCTGCTTTTCGTCGGCATGCTGTGGTTGGGCATCGAGTTCTCGTTGCCCATCGCGCTGGTGTCGGGCCTGCTTTCGCTCGTCCCCTTCGTGGGTTTCGTGGTCGGCGTCGTGCCTGCCTCCATCATCGCGCTGACGATGCCCGGCGGCGGCACGGAGACCCTGCTGTGGGTGGTGGGGCTCTTCGCCGTCGGTGAAGCGATCGAGGGCGGCCTGCTCTTCCCGCTCGTGCTGGGCCGCGAGACCGGCCTGCACCCGGTGACGCTGGTGGTCGTGCTGCTTGCCGGCGGCGCGCTCATGGGCACGCTCGGCATCATCGTCGCGATACCGCTCGCGCTCATCTGCAAGGTGCTCTGGCGGGAGTTGGGGCTGCCGCTCTATCGCGAATGGGCTGAAACGACGACGCAGGCGAGGCCGAGGTAAGGACGGGGAGCGTGGGAGGCGGCTTTGTTTCGCGGTCGCGCCGGGGGTGCTGACCGCGCTGGGGGCGAGGAAGAAGGTGAGTCGCATGGGGCGGGGGGTGGGCGGGGGGGGGGGGGTTTTCGGCGCGGGGCCCCCGAGGGAACAAAGCGCCCCACCGGTGCGCGGGCGCCCCCCCAACCCCCCCCCCAAACAACCCCACCCCCCCCCCCACCACGGGGGGGTTTGAGAG
>JBBQUR010000023.1:0-79416 GCA_038212275.1 Planctomycetota bacterium | reverse complement strand
GACGGCGTGTGGAAGGTCCTGTTCGACTGGGGCGGCTCACCGCCGGTCGCGGTGAGCGAAGAAGAACTCGCGAAAATCAAGGCGGCCCTGCCAGCGAGCTGCCCGCGCGGTTGATCCGGCCACCGATGCGATAATGGGATGAAGGAGACATTCATGCCCATCAATCGCCGCATCGACCCGACCCGCGTCATCCGCGCCCCGCGCGGAAGCGAACTGCATTGCAAATCCTGGCTCACCGAAGCCGCGTACCGGATGCTGCAGAATAACCTCGACGCGGAAGTCGCCGAAAATCCCACCGAACTGGTCGTCTACGGCGGCATCGGCCGCGCCGCGCGCGACTGGGCCTGCTATGACGCTATCCTCGAATCGCTGCGCAACCTTGGGGACGACGAAACCCTGCTGGTCCAGTCCGGCAATCCGGTTGGCATCTTCCCGACACACGCCGATGCGCCGCGCGTGCTGATCGCCAACTCCAACCTGGTGCCGCACTGGGCCACGTGGGAGCACTTCCACGAGCTCGATCGCAAGGGTCTGATGATGTACGGGCAGATGACCGCGGGCAGCTGGATCTACATCGGCAGCCAGGGCATCGTGCAGGGCACCTACGAGACCTTCGCGGCCGCAGCCGTGAAGCATTTCGGCGGCTCGCTCGACGGGCGCCTCGTCGTGAGCGGCGGCCTCGGTGGCATGGGCGGCGCACAGCCGCTCGCGGCCGTGATGAATGGCGCCACCTTCCTGGCCGCAGACGTCGATGCACGCCGCATCGAGAAGCGGCTCAAGACGCGCTACCTCGACGTGCTGGCCGAGGATCTCGACAGCGCCATCGACCTCGCGCTGCAGATGCAGCGGCGGGGCGAGGCCAGGTCCATCGGCTGGGTCGGCAACCAGGTGGATCTGCTGAGGGCGCTCATCCGGCGCGGCGTCGTGCCCGACGTCCTGACGGACCAGACCAGCGCACACGACCCGCTCAACGGCTACGTGCCGCGCGGGTTCTCCTTCGCGGATGCCGTGGCGCTGCGCGCTCAGGACCCCGCGGACTACCAGCGCCGCTCGCTGGCCACGATGGTGGAGCACATCGCCGCCATGCGCGCGCTGCAGGATCGCGGTGCAGTCACCTTCGACTACGGCAACAACCTGCGTGGCTTCGCGGCCGAGGCCGGCAGTACCGACGCCTTCATGATTCCCGGCTTCGTGCCGGAGTACATCCGGCCGCTCTTCTGCCTGGGCAAGGGGCCGTTCCGCTGGGCGGCGCTGTCCGGCGATCCGCGCGACATCGCCGTGACCGACGAGGCCGTGCTGCGTCTTTTCCCCGAGGATGCTCCGCTGGCGCGGTGGATCCGCCTCGCGCAGCAACGCATCGCGTTCCAGGGGCTGCCCGCGCGCATCTGCTGGCTGGGCTACGGCGAGCGGGCCCGGCTCGGCCTGGAGATCAACCGGCTCGTGCGCGAGGGGGCGATCTCCGCGCCGGTCGCCATCGGCCGGGATCACCTCGACTGCGGTTCGGTGGCTTCTCCCAATCGCGAGACCGAGGCCATGCAGGACGGCAGCGACGCCGTGTCGGACTGGCCGCTGCTCAACGCGTTGCTCAACACGGCGTCCGGCGCGACTTGGGTTTCGCTGCACCACGGTGGCGGGGTGGGCATGGGTTACAGCCAGCACTCGGGACAGGTCATCGTGGCCGACGGCACACCGGAGGCCGACGCGCGCCTGCAGCGCGTCCTCACGAACGATCCGGGCACGGGCGTCATGCGCCATGCGCAGGCGGGCTACGAACTCGCCGTGCAATGCGCGCGCGACAAGGGTATCAACCTGCCGGGGCTGACCTGACGGCGCGTCGCCTCGCGGCGCTCAGCTGGCCGCACCGTGACACTTCTTGAACTTCCGACCCGAGCCGCACCAGCACGGATCGTTGCGGCCGAGCTTCGGAGCCTTGTTCACGATGGGGGCGACCGGGGCGCCGTGGTGCGCCATGTGGCCGCTGGTGGCGGCCTGCACGAACTCGTCGGACGTGCCATCGAGCGCCGCGCGAACCTCGAAGGAATGGCTCAACGTGACGACTTCCTCGAGGTGATCGAAATACCGCGCGATGAGCTCCGGCACGTGCCGAATGGCGCGGTCGCTCCGGCCGAATCGTCCCGGCAGCACGTGTCCGAGCAACTCGTGCAGCTGATGGCCGTCGAGCAGGTGCGGCGCCTGGCCGAGGTCCTCGTAGGCCGCGCGCAGGAATTGCTCGAGCGCTGCGCGCTCCTGGTCGCGGGTCAGGCCCGGCACCATGCCGGCATGGGACGAGTCGAGAAAGGCTGAGAGGTCGAGTGCGATACGCGGCGTGCTCATGGTCAGGACTGTCCCGAAATCAGCAGGATGCGGGCCGGAAACACGATGTCCGGGCCTTGGACGAAGGGGGCGCCGCGCCGGGCAACCTCGGCGCGCACGCTCGCGAGCTGCGACGGATCGAGCAGCGCCAGGCGGTCCGCCACGCGACCCGACATCGCCGCCAGCGCATCGAGCAGCGTGGCGGGCGTCGTCGCAGGCAATCGCATCGACAGACTCGCGGCGTTCTCATGCACGTTGCGCCAGCCGGCCCGTTGCGCCACGCCGAGCAAGTCACCGGGATGCGAGAACTCGAACGGAGTGCGCGTGCCGGGAACGAGCGGAACGGGAGGCGCACCGACCTCATCCAGCGCATCCATCACGAGCGTGAAGTACGGGTTGGCCTGCTTCTCGGCCCAGACCGCGAGCACGAGGCGACCGTCGCGGCGCACCGCGCGAAGCATGCGCCTCAGCGCCTGCTCGGGATCCGCAAAGAACATGGCGCCGAAGCGACAGCACGCGCCGTCGAAACTCGAGGCCGGAAAGTCCAGTGCTTCCGCAGGACGGGCGAGCACGGTGATCTGGGCGAGACCGCGCGCGGCAGCACGCCGCTTCAACTCTTCGCACATGCCGGCGACACCGTCCGTTGCCGTGATGTGACCGACAGGGCCGACGATGCCGGCGAGGCGAAACGTCGGGTCACCGACTCCCGCCGCGACATCGAGGAGTCGCTGGCCGGGCTCCGGCTGCAGAAGCGCGATCAACGCATCGCTCGCTTCAACGGTCATGGCCGCGATGCGATCGGCATTCATGATCCAGCGCTCGGCAGAGTCGTTCCATGCGAGCAAGTCCACGCCGATCGTGCTCATGCGAGGTCGTTCCGGCAGCCGATGTGGGGCAGGAAACCCAGGCCCCAGGACTTGCGACTATTCATCAGAAAACTTTCGCAACGATATAAGTCTTTTGTAAACAACAGCTTGTACGCGCATGACATGCGTTGACAGTAATCGCCAACGCGGGCTAGACTGCACGGATCACGACGCTGCTCCGGACGAACGCTCACCGGAGGGCTCCGGCTCTTCCCCCACTTTGCATACCCGAGGTCATTATGCATCTTCGTTCCTTCGCCCTGCTGATGCGCACGCTTCCCGTCGCGGCACTCGCACTCTCGGTCATGGCAACCGGCGCGCGGTCGCAGGCCGATCAGCCGCTGCCCAATCCGCCGGAGTTCCCGTTCGAAAATCCGCTGCTGCCTGGCCAGGCGGAACTCGGCAAGTTCCTGTTCTGGGAAGAGCAGATGAGCTCCGACAACACGATGGCGTGCGGCACGTGCCACATCCACGAAGCGGGCGGCAGCGATCCGCGCTCCTTCGAGGCGACGTCGATCAACCCGGGACCCGATGGCCTCTTCGGCACCGCTGACGACATCCGGGGCTCGCAGGGCGTCGTGGCGCATGACGTCAATGGCAACTACGTCGGGAGCTCGGTCTTCTTCCCGCACGTGCAGGTGACCGGCCGCAAGGCGCCGTCCGCCATCAACGCGGTCTACTTCAACGAGATCTTCTGGGACGGCCGCGCGCTCGGCGCCTACACGGACCCGCAGACGCAGGTCGTCGAGATTGCCTACATGGGCGCGCTCGAGAGCCAGGCCATGGGCCCGCCCACCTCGGACGTCGAGATGGCGCGCGGCGGCGAGACGTGGACCGACATCAGCAACCGGCTGGTGACCGCCAAGCCGCTTGCGCTCGGAACCAACCTGCCGCAAGAGATGGCGGACTTCGTCGCTCTCTATCCCACCTATCCGGACATGTTCGAGGCCGTGTATGGCGATCCCGCCATCACGTCCAGGCGCATCATGTTCGCCATCGGCAACTACGAGCGCACGCTCATCGCCGACGAATCCCCGATGGACAAGTTCCTCAAGGGCGAGGAAATGCTTCCGCCCGAGCTCGAGGTGGGCCGTGAACTCTTCCAGGGCAAGGCCAACTGCTCGGCCTGCCACACGCTGCCGTTCACGGCAGATGGTGGCTTCCACAACATTGGCGTGCGCCCTGACGCCGAGGACGTGGGCCGCATGGCCGTGACGGGCGATCCGCTCGACATGGCACGCTTCAAGACGCCCAACGTCCGCAATGCCAAGCTGCGCGTGCCGCTCTTCCATAACGGCAGCATGAGCAGCGTCGCCGAGCTGGTCGACTTCTACAACATGGGCGGCCTCTTCACGGGTCCGAACACGGACACCAGCCTCTTCCCGCTGAACCTCACGGACACCGAGAAGGCCGATCTCATCCACTTCGTCGAAGTGGGTCTGACGGATCCGCGTGTCGCGGCCAACGAGTTCCCGTTCACCCGGCCCACGCTGCGCAGCGAGCTGCCTTCGTCGAACGTCAAGTTCGGCGTGGCCAGCGCGAACGGCGCCGCGGTCCTGCCCGAGCTCGTCACGAACGTGCCGGCGAACAAGGGTCACGCGGATTTCACGCTGGGCGTAGCCAAGGCGACTCCGAATGCGGCCTCGCTGCTGGCGCTCGCCTTCGGCGCAGGCAACGGCTCGCCGTTCCCCGATCCGCGCTTCCCGATTCCGATGAACATCAACGTGGCGACGCTGCTCGTGCTGACGCCCACGGTGACGGATGCTTCGGGAGCCGGCACGGTGAAGATCGGCATCCCGCCCAACGCGGCGCTGACCGGTTTCACCTTCTACGGTCAGTTCTTCATCAAGGATGCGGCGGCGCTCGCGACCGGCGGTGTGTACGGCACCGAGGGCGTGGGGGTCACGATCTTCTGATCGTTCGCTGAATCCGAGATATCTCGCCGGCGGGCGCCGCGATCTCCCGATCGCGACGCCCGCCGGTGTTTTCATGCAGCGCGCAGCAGACTGCGCGGCACGCAAGCTGCCGACTCCCGCGGCCGGCGGCATCTCGACTTCCCGTGCGGCGCACGTCACCGGGGCGTGGAGCAAGGCTCCTTGAGCAGCACGTCACGGCTGAGCCTGCCGCCGCTGATGTAACCGATCTCCTCGAGCTTGGCCCGCCGCTCCCGCTCGACCCGATCGTCCGAGAGGCCTGGCCAGGACATCTCGCGTTCGTGACGAGGGTCCGCAAGCCATTGCTCGAGCGCCTTACGCAGCGGGGCCAGCTCGGGAGGCAGGCCACCGACGGAGCCGAGCGTCGCCGGATCCTTGCCCGCAAGCAGGTCGTGCTGCTCGTCCGGATCGGTGCGCAGGTCGTAGGCCTCGAAGCACTGCAGCGGATAGCCGCGCGTGACCACCTCGCCGCCCCGGGTCTGGTAGGGCTCCTTGAGCAGGTGCGCGTGCATCGGGTTGTGGATGTACGCGTAGTTGCCGTCCGTGACGACATAGACGATGTCCTGCCATTCGCTGAAGGCGTAGGGCCGCGGCGGCTCGGTCGTCTCGCCGCGCAGCAGCGGCACGAGCGAGTGCCCTTCCATGTCGGGCGCCGGTGGGAGCCCGAGCAACTCGAGGATCGTGGGCGCGATGTCGATGTTCTGCACGTTCGCCGCACTGACGCGGACGCCCTGCGGCAGGCCGGGGCCGGCGATCACGAGCGGCAGCCGCAGCACGCTCTCGTAGACCGAGTTGCCGTGAAAGAAGTAGCGATGATGGTCGAAGAGTTCTTCGCCGTGATCCGCGGTGAACACGAAGTACGTGCTGTCGTAGCGACCGATCGCCTTGAGCTTGTCGAGCAGGCGACCCAGCCGCTCGTCGGTGGCGCTGACGGCGCCGTCGTAGAGCCCGAGGATGCGGCGCAGCTCCGCAGCGCCGATCTCCCGGTCGCCCAGCGTGATGTCGCGGAGATACATCTCGAGTGCGCGGCCTGAATCGGGCCCCGGCGCACGCAGGTCGGCCGGCGCGTCCGGCGACATGCCGTAGCGCGTGAGGTACTCGGCGGGCGGGTTGTAGGGCTTGTGGATGTTGTAGAAATGCACCCACGCGGCGAAGGGCTCGTCCGGGTCGAGTCGCCCCAGGAATGAGAGTGCAGACTCCTCCACGCGCTGGTCCCAGGTTTCCTGGAAGCGACTCTCGTTGGCGGCCTCCGAGTCGTACCGCCCGTGAAAGCCGTCGTCGCTCGTGTCGGCACCGCGGAAGACCCAGCTGTCCATCGGATCCGACTTGTCGAAGTTGGCGACGAAGACTCCGGTCTGGTACCCGGCTTGCGCGAGGAGTTCAAAGATCGTCCTGTGCTGTGGAAGCAGCGTCGACCCGTTCTCACGCAGGCCCGTCGTGATCGGGTATTTGCCGGAGAGCAGCGCGCCGAGGGACGGGTGGGTCTGGCCTCGCGTGGCCACGACGCGGTCGAAGGTCACGCCGTGCGCGGCGAGGTCATCCACGTGCGGCGACGTCGTCGTGCCCCAGTCCGTGTTGCCGTACACGCCGAGCCGGTCCGCACGCAGCGTGTCGAACGAGATGATGAGCACGTCGTGCTTCGGCACGTCCGGCCCGCAGCCGGCCACGGCGAGCGCAATGAGCGCGGCTGCCAGCCGCGCCGTGCGTGCAAGGCGAGGGTCGCGCGTCCTCGTGACTTCGATGCGCTGGAAGTCAGGTGCGGCCGTGAGCGGCGGACAGGCCTCGGAGTGCGACGGCTTGGAAGTCATGCGTTGAGGCTCCTGTCAGGTGGCCGGGCCGAGCGGCGATCCCAGGGCCAGCGAGAATGCGTGCAGTGACGGGATGATTTCGAGCAGTTGCTGGCGGTGGGCCTTCTCGCGCAGCAGGGACAGCAGCAGGGCCACGCGGCGCTCGAGGTCCAGAGCCTGCAGCATCTCGACGCGCTGCTCGACGCTGAGATCGAGTGCGGACGCGATGCGATCGGCGAGCGCGCCCACATCGAAGCCCGCCGTGAGATCGAAGGAAAGCTGGCGATTGCGCAGGCGCTCCGCGATGCCGGTGAGCAGCTCGCGCCGCAGCCGGTAGGTCTCCGCCGCATGCCAGTGGCCGTCCCCGCGGATCATCAGCTGCGCCCTGCGGAAGGGCTTGCCCGGCAGCTCTTCGATGATTTCCCCGCGCAGAAGGCCGTGCAGCACGATGTCGCTGGTGCCGTCCGGATTCAGGCGGTCCTTCACGACGCGCCCCAGCCCGACCACGTCGGCGAGGGCGGGCGAACCGTGATAGTCCGTCTCCCACCCGGGCAGCAGGGTGGCAATGCCGATGAGGCGGTCGCCCTTGCGAATCTCCTCGAGCATCACGCGGTAGCGAGGCTCGAAGACGTGCAGAGGCAGGAGCTCACCCGGCAGGAGCGCCCCATGGGGCAGCGGGAAGAGCGGCACGGCAGTGGTGGCTGGGGAGGAAGCTTCCACGCGCGCCACTCTATCAGGACCGCTGCCGCTCCGACTCGGCCGGCACGTCTTCCTGCCGAGGAGTCCGGGCCCGACGCAGGTGCAATCGCGCGCGGACGCGACCCCATGCACGCGACTCCTCGGAGAGTCGGCGCGGGCCGTCTTGTTCAAGACGGCGCGAGCGGATACGACTGCGCGACCTCTCGCATCCCGGAGTGTCCCGCATGAGCAGTTCCATCCGCATCCTCGCCTTCGCCGGCAGCGCCCGCCGGGAGTCGTGGAATCACCGGCTCGTCAGCGTGGCGGCCGACGGCGCGCGTCAGGCAGGTGCCGAGGTCACGCTGCTCGACATGCGCGACTACGTCATACCGCTCTTCGATGAGGACTGCGAGAGCGAGCGCGGCATGCCCGCTCCCGCGGCAGCCTTCAAGGAGCAGCTCGTGTCGCACCACGGCTTCCTCATCGCGTGCCCCGAATACAACAGCTCGATCACGCCGCTGCTGAAGAACGCGATCGACTGGGCGTCGCGGGCCGCGCCGGGCGAGGCGCCGCTGATCGCCTTCAGGGGGAAGCTGGCCACGCTCGTGTCGGCGTCGCCGGGGGCGCTCGGCGGTCTGCGCGGACTCGCCACCGTGCGGTCCATCCTCGGCAACATCGGCGTGCTGGTGCTGCCGGGGCAGGTCGCGGTGGGACGCGCTCACGAGGCCTTCGAGAGCGACGGCCGACTCAAGGATGCCCGGCAGCACAAGGACTGCCTGGCACTCGGGAGCGAACTGGCCGACATGGCGCGTCGCCTCACGCGGCCTGCCTGAGCCGAGGGGCGCCGTCCGGCAGGGCGCCGCGCCTGGGGCCCTCCGGGGGCTCCAAGGCTCCGAGGCTCCCGGGGCTCCCGGGGCCTACATCGCGCCCAGCGTCTTCAGCGCTCCTTCGATGCGTGCCTTGCTCTGTGCGTCCTGCGTGAGTTGCAGCGCCTTGCGGTAGTTCTCGATGGCGACCGCCTTGTCGCCGCTGAGCGACATCGCCTGGGCCAGCCCTTCGTGCGCATCCGCAGACTCGGGATGCGCCGCGACGCCGGCCTTGAAGGTCTCGAGCGCCTTCTGCAGCTGGTTCGATTCCAGATACTGGAAGCCGGCGTTGTTCAGCTCCTGCTCCGTGGCCAGAGCCAGCGCTTCCTGGCGCATCGGCTCGGCGTCAGCCGTGCGGCCCAGGGCCTCGAGCAGTCCCGCATTCACGATCATGTTGGTGTAGTTCTGCGCGATGGCGAGCGAGGCGTCGCTCCACTCCAACGCCTCCTCGAGATTGATCGCATTGGCCAGGCAGTACGCCGCGGCACTGTTCGGGAGCTGCCAGTCGGTGGCGGCGGCACTGCTCAGCGCAGTGCGCAGGTTCTCGAGCATCGCCTTCTGCGTGTCCACCGTGAGCTTCAACGGCACGGCCAGGGTGTCCCAGCGCAGCGACAGCGTGGCGCCGTCGGGAGACAACTCGGTGAAGTCGTAGGTGAGCCACTCGGTGGGCGCCGTCTTGACGGGCGTCACGGTGACGCGCAGCGCGTCCTCCTTGTCGGAATAGGAGTAGCTGCCCCACGACGTGGAGTTCCTGCTGAAGATCACCGTCCACGTGGTGGCCGTCGGGATCATGTGCAATCCGTACGTGCCTGCCGCGAGGTCCTTGCCTTCGATCTTCACGGGCCCGCTGAAACGGACCGTCGTGTTGGCGTTCGCGCCGGCGCGCCACACCTCGCCGTAGGGCACCAGCTTGCCCCACACGGTGCGGCCCTTCACGGCCGGCCGGTTGCAGGTGACGGCGACGTCGGTCAAGCCGATGGTCTGGGTCACCGAGGCGGCCGGGCTGGCCTGCGGCTGCGCGATCCGCTGACCTGCAGCGGGCGTTGCGAGGAGCAGCGCGCCGGTGAGGGCGGCGGCGGAGAGGGCGGCGGGGTGGAGCAGCTTGAACATGTGGAACCTCGTGCGGTGGATTCGCCGTGCGGGCGCGATGGCGTCAGGAGCGTACTGAAGCGCGCGCCGTCTAGCCATGCGCCGAACGCGGCGCCACGGACACTCCGCACTTCGGGCAGAGCTGCTCCAGCGGACACCCCGCGCAGCGCGGCTTGCGGGCGTCGCACTGCGAGCGACCGAGGCGGATGAGCCGGTGGCTGAAGCCGATCCACTCCTCGCGCGGCAGCAGCGCCATGAGATCGCGCTCCACCTTTACGGGGTCGGCGTGTCGCGTGAGGCCGAGGCGCCCCGAAAGGCGCAGCACATGCGTGTCCACGACGACGCCGTCCGCGAGGCCGAAAATCTCGCCGCGCACCACGTTGGCCGTCTTGCGCGCGACACCGGGCAGCGAGAGAAGGTCGTCCATGCCCGGCGGCACCTGCCCGTCGAAGCGCTCGACGAGCCCGCGCGCCATGCCGATGAGGTTCTTCGCCTTGTTGCGGAAGAAGCCCGTGGAGCGCACGAGCTCCTCCACGTCCGCCTGTTCGGCCGCCGCGAGCGCCGCGGCGTCCGGGTATCGCGCGAAGAGCGCGGGCGTCACCATGTTGACGCGCTTGTCGGTGCACTGCGCGGAGAGGATCACGGCCGCGATCAGCTCGAACGGCGAGGCGTAGTCGAGCGCGCAGCGCGGATGCGGGTCGTGGTGCGTCAGCGCTTTCAGGATCGCGCGCACGCGCTCCGGCTCGGGCGCCGCCGGCTTGCGCTGCCCGCGCGAGCCGCTGCGCGAGCCGCCGCGCGGGGCCGGGCTCACGCGGCGCCCTGCAGCACGAGGGAGAGCACGCGCGTGTCGTCGGTCATCTCGGGGTGAAAGGTCGCTGCGTACACGGAACCCTGCCGCACGAGGACCGGATCGCCCGCCTGGCGCAGCAGCACCTCCACGCCGGGCCCGGTGCGACGGATGACCGGCGCGCGGATGAAGACGGCCTCCACGCCCGAGAGCCCGGCCGCTGCCGGGGCCACGTCGGTGAGGCGCGTGATGAAGCTGTCCACCTGTCGCCCGTAGGCGTTGCGCTCGATGCTCATGTCGAGGATGCCGAGCGACGGCTGCGTCGGCGCGCTGACCTCGGTGGCGAGCAGGATCGCCCCGGCGCACGTCCCGAAGACGGGCCGGCCGCTGCGGCAGAAGGCGGCCAGCGGTTCCAGCAGCTTCTCTTCCTGCAGGAATTTCAGCATCGTCGTGCTCTCGCCGCCGGGAAACAGCAGGGCGTCGAGGCTGTCGAGTGGTGCGGCCGTCTTGACCTGCCGCACGCGATGGCCGAGCGCCGCCACGCACCGTTCGTGCGCGGCAAAATCACCCTGCAGCGCCAGCACGCCGACGTGCAGCGTCACGCCCTCACCAGCCGCGCGTCTGCAGCAGTTCGCTCTTGTCCAGCTTGTCGATCGCGAGGCCCGGCATGGCCGCGGCGGTGACGCTGCGGCTGGCGGCGAGCACGCGCTCGGGGTCGTCCCAGTGCGTGGTGGCCTTCACGATGGCGACGGCGAAGGTCTTCGGGTCGCTGCTCTTGAAGATGCCGCTGCCGACGAAGACCGCCTCGGCGCCGAGCGCCATCATGAGCGCGGCGTCGGCCGGCGTGGCCACGCCGCCTGCGGCGAAGTTGGGCACGGGCAGCTTGCCGGTCTTCGCGACGAGCCGCACCAGTTCGTACGGCGCGCCAAGGTCCTTGGCCGCCGTCATGAGCTCCTCGTCGCCCTTGAGCGTCAGTTCGCGGATGCCGCGCACGACCTCGCGCATGTGCCGCACCGCCTCGACGATGTTGCCGCTGCCGGCCTCGCCCTTGGTGCGGATCATCGCCGCGCCTTCGCCGATGCGCCGCAGCGCCTCGCCGAGGTTCCGGCAGCCGCACACGAACGGCACCTTGAAGGCGTGCTTGTCCACGTGGAAGTGCTCGTCGGCGGGCGTCAGCACTTCGGATTCGTCGATGTAGTCCACGCCGAGCTGCTGCAGCACGCGCGCCTCGGCGAAGTGACCGATGCGGCACTTGGCCATCACCGGGATCGAGACCGTCTTCATGATGGCCTCGATGATGTCGATGCGCGCCATGCGCGACACGCCGCCTTCCTTGCGGATGTCGGACGGCACGCGCTCGAGGGCCATCACGGCGCACGCGCCAGAAGCCTCGGCGATCTGAGCTTGATCCACTGTGGTGACGTCCATGATGACGCCGCCCTTGAGCATCTCGGCGAGGCCGGTCTTGAGGCGCAGGGAGGTGGGGATTTCGTGGTTTTCGGTCACCGTGCTGGTCTCCGCGGGGGCGCTTCTTCGATAGCGCAGTCGAGCCGGGCCATTCTAGCGGACCGCGTGCAGCCGGCACGAGACCCGGAGGGGCACCGGCTCGCGAGGCGTCGGCGGTGATTCTGCCGGCCCTCCGGTGTCCTGTTCCGCCGTTCGACGGGCGGGCAGCCCGACGGACGGGCCCGTCTCGCAGTGCAGCGAGGCGGGTCGCGCGCCTTCGACACGCAACTTCGGGAGACAGCAGCCATGGACACGTTTGCAGAGACACTCCGTACCCATCTGGAACCGGTGGCCGACGCGCGCGGGTGGGCCGGGCCGCCGCGCCCGCTGGCCGAGATCTGCGAAGCCGTGCGCCAGGACCTGTGCCGCTTTGCGGTCGGCGCCGAGCCGGGGCGGCCGCTGGCCGCGCTGGCCCGGCACGTGCGCCGCTGCCCGGGCTGCGGCCGCTACATCGACGACCTCGCGCGCGTGCGGGCCTGGCTCGAACGTTCCGCGCAGCAGGGTCCCGAGTTCACGGCCACGCTGGCGGAGCTCGTCGCGCGAGCCCGCGATGCGCTGGCACGCGAGCTGTCGGCGCGCCTCGCCCGCGACCTGCGAGACCTCGGCCACGGCCGGCCGATGCGCGAGGCCGCGCTGCGTCGAGCCGACGTGAGACGCCTCGCGGCCCTGTGGGGGGCCGGGGCGCTGCGCGAGGAGCCGTGGCCGTCCGCGGTGCGCCTGCTGGTGCGCGACCGGCGGCCGGCCGACCGCGCGCCGGCCTTCGCGCTGGCCACGCGCCTCGACCCGCTCGGCCTCGATGTCTCGCTCAGTCACATCGCTTCGCTGGAGCACCGCGGACATCGTCGCGCAGCCGAGGCGGAGGCCGACCGGCTGCTGGGGCTGCTGAGATGAACCTCGCGCACGCCGCGCGATCGGGACCGCGCGCGCTCGGGCGCCCGGGCACGGATCGGGCGAAGCCTCAAGCTAGAGTGCGCGCCGTGAGCGACCGCAGCAGCGACTACGACTACGACTACCCGCCGCAGGCCGTGGCGCAGGTGCCCGCCGCGCGCCGCGACGCGGCCCGGCTGCTGCTCGTCCCGCGCGCCGCTGCGACGTCCCTCGCCGCGCCGCCCGAGCGCGGTGCGACGGCCGCTGCGCCCACGCACTCCTTCGCAGAGCGGCGCGTCGCCGATCTTCCCGAGCTGCTGCAGCCGGGCGACCTGCTCGTGCTCAACGACACGCATGTGCTGCCGGCCCGGCTGGTCGCGCGGCGCGTGTCGAGCGGCGGGCGCGTCTCGGTGCTGGTGCTGGAACCCCGCGGCCGCGAGGCCACGGTGCTGCTCGGTGCGCGCGGCACCCTCCTCGTCGGCGAACGACTCGCCGTCGCGGGCGACACCTGGATGCTGCGCGCGGCGCTCGGCGAGGGTCGCTACGTCATCGCGGTGGAGGCGGGTCGCGACGTGCGCGCGTTGCTGGCCGAGGTCGGCCGCATGCCGCTGCCGCCGTACATCGAGCGCGGCGCGGAAGCCGACCCGCGCGATGCCCTCGATCGTGAGCGATACCAGACCGTCTTCGCGGGGGCCTCCGCGTCGGTACCCGCCGGCCTCGCCTCAGCGGCGGACGCGAAGGCCTCGACGGCACACGTCTCGAGCGCCGACGCCGTCGCCGCGCCGACGGCGGGCCTGCACTTCACCCCGGAGTTGCTCGCGGCGCTCGTCGCGCGCGGCGTGTGCGTGGCGCGTCTGCGGCTGGATGTCGGCGAGGGGACGTTCCGGCCGCTGCGCGGAGAGAGCCTCGACGAGCACGTCATGCATCGCGAGCACTACGAGATTCCGAAGGCGCTTGCCGCGAGCTTCGCGGAGACTCGGGCCGCGGGCGGCCGCGTCGTCGCGGTGGGGACCACCGTCGTGCGCGCGCTGGAGAGCGCCGTGACGTCGGACGGAAGCGGCCTGCGCGCCGGCCCCGCGAGCACGGAGATCTTCCTGCGGCCCGGTCACGACTTCCGCGCGATCGATGCGCTGCTCACCAATTTCCATCAGCCGCGCAGCACGCTGCTCGTGCTGGTCAGCGCCCTCGCGGGGCGCGACACGATCCGCGCGGCCTACGCCCACGCGCTGGCGCAAGGCTTCCGCTTCTTCAGCTACGGCGACGCGATGCTCATCGCCTGACCGCATCGGATGGCGACTCGGGCGCAGGCGTCGTTGTCGGCGTCGGCGCGGGCTGAGGCTGAGGCGCGCCTGGCGGTGCAGCCGGCGACGCGAGCAGCACCTCGAGCGGCTCGCGCACGACGGCAGCGAGTCGTTCGTTGCCGGCGATGTCGAGGTGATGGTCCTTGCGCCAGTAGAGCGGCACGGCAGCGCCGCGCATGCCATCGAGCGCATCGACACAGGGAATGCCGCGTTCGCGCATCGCGTCGGCGAACTGCCGGCCGAGGCGCGCGTCGATGCCGAGCTGCTCGCGCGTGAGGCTGAGCGCGTCGAGGATCGCGTCCACGGTGGCGCGATCGTCGTCGGGCTCGACGTCCGCCTTGATCGGGATGACGACGGCGACGAAACGGATGCCGTGCTCACGGCAGAGCACGTCGATGGCGGCGTACACGGAGACGACGGCGTCGAGCGCGACGGCCGCGTCGTCCGGCGCGAAGGCGAAGTAGGCGGCCTGATTGAAGCCCTGCGGCAGTGCGTCGGGCCAGCGCGCGTTGGCCGCATCGAGGCGCGAGGTGTACTCCGCCGAGCGCGGCGCGGCGTGTCGCTTGGCGAAGAAGTCGTTCACCTGCAGCGCGCCCTGGAAGTCGTTGCCCGCGTAGAGCGCCGCGATGAACACGTCCGGCGCAAGCCTGAGGTTGCGGCGCAGCACGCCGAGGAAGTTGTGCGGCCCCGTGCCGCCCACGCCGGCATTGAGCACCTCGACGTCGGCCGAGGCGGCGCCCGCCGACGTCGCGGGCTCCGACCGCGTCGCTGCGTCCGTGTGCGGCCCGGGCGAGGCTGACGCCGTCGCGCGCGACGCCGCGAGCAGTCGCTCCAGCGCGTTGGGCCACGACTCGGCGTTGTTCACGGCGCCCTCGGTCTGGCTGTCTCCGGTGACGAGGATGCGCGGCCCGCTCTTCACGGGCGCCGTAGGCGCGTCCTCGCGGAAGCCGAGGTTGTTCGTGCGGAAGGTGATGCGGCCGGCCGGATGCTCGGCCCAGTCGAAGGACTGCGTGCGATCCGGGCGCAGCACGACCCACGCGTCCTCGTCCCACATCATGCGGCTGGTGGGGCGCTTGAGCGGCGGGAAGAAGTTCTGCGCGGTGGCGAAGTCCATGACCTGCCCCGGCAGCGAGGCCGGGTCGACGATGCGGCCCTCGTCCGCCTCGTGCGAGCCGCCGCAGCTGGCGAGCGCCGCGAGGAGGGCCGGCGCGAGGAGCGCCGACATCAGAGGCCTCGATGCGGAAAGCCGCGCCGCGCGCGGCGGCTCTGTCGTGACGAGCCATGGCGGCGTGCGGCGGAGGATGGGGCGGCTCACCGGGGGAGTGTAGCGAGACCATGACACGCGATCCCGGTCTCGCGCTTGCAGCCGCTCGACTCGCTCCGGCGCGTCCGGCATCCTCAGCGCCCATGGCAACGTCTCAGGAACTTTCGCGCACGCTGCTGCGCGCGTCGTGGTGGGCGATCCTGCTCGGGCTCGTGCTCGAAGGATTGCAGCTCGCGGTCGTGGCGGCGTCGGGCGGCGCGAAGCCCGTGCTGAACTCGGTGCTGGCGGAGTCGGCGCAGAAGGTGTCGTGGTCGTACATCGTGTGCGTCGCGCTGGCGTGCGGCACGGCGGCGACGCGCGCGGGGCCCGGCGCTCTCGGCGCGCTGGGGCTGCTCGCGGCGCCGGTGGCCTTTGCGGTGGCGCGCGCGCTGCACAAGAGCGCGGCGCAGGCGCTTTCCATCACGCTGCCGGCGGGCGGGCCGTCGCCGTGGACGCTCGCGGGCGTCAAGGCCGCGGAGTACGCGGTGTTCGGCGTGCTCATCACGCGCCTCGTGCGCCGGCCCGAGTTGAAACTCGGCGCGTACGCGCGCACCGGCCTGGTGATCGGCGCGATCTTCGGCGCCGCGCTGCTGTTCATCATGGACCGCGCGGCGGCGCCCGCAGGACTGCCGACGCCGGCGATCGTGGCGCGCGGCGTCAACGAGCTGCTCTTCCCCGTCGGCTGCGCCTGCGTGCTCTGGGTGACGTCCGTGCTGGCCCGTCCCGCGGGCTGACCCGATGTCCGCCGCGCGCACGCCCCGCCGCCGCGATGACGATGCCGGCGAATCCGACGCGGCCGCGCACGGCACGCCCGGCGCAGACGATCGCGGGCCGCCCGCGACCGACGCGGCCGCGCGCATCGCGTGGCTCTCCGACGAGATCCGCCGGCACGACCACCTCTATTACGTGGAGGACGCACCCGTCCTCTCGGACGCCGAGTACGACGCGCTGATGCGCGAGCTGGGCGAGTTGGAGGACGCGCACCCCGCGCTGCGCCGCCCCGACTCGCCGACGCAGCGCGTGAGCGGTGAGCCCGTCGCGAGCCTGGCGCCCGCCGAGCACCGCACGCCGATGCTCTCGCTGCAGAACAGCTACGACGTCGCCGACGTGCACGAGTGGGTGGCAAGCCTCGGCGACTACCTCGGCCTCGGTCGCGACACGGCGCCGGCGACCGACGCGAGAGACGGTCCCGAGGACAAGACGGCGGCGAAAGCCAGTGCCGAGGACAAGGCTGCCGCCAGGGCGGCGGCCGACGCAGTTGCTGCTGCCGCGGCCGCGGGGCTCTCCTTCTCGTGCGAGCCGAAGCTCGACGGCGTCGCGCTCGAGATCGTCTACGAGGACGGCGTGCTGGTGCGCGCGATCACGCGCGGCGACGGCAAGGTCGGCGACGACGTCACGCACAATGTGCGCACGATCCGCGGCCTGCCGCAGCAGCTGCAGCGCCCGGCGGGCGACGGCCTGTTTCCCGCACCGCATCCGAAGCTGCTCGAGGTGCGCGGCGAGGTCATCATGTCCCGAGCGAACTTCGAAAAGGTGAATCGCGCGCGCGAGGCCGCGGGCGAGGAGCTGTTCATCAACCCGCGCAACCTCGCGAGCGGCACGTTGAAGCTGCTCGACCCGAAGGTCGCCGCGAGCCGGCCGCTGGACATGCTCTGCTACGGCCTCGGCGAGACGGAGGGCTTCGTCGGTCCCGCGCGTGATGCAGCCGCGACGCAGCAGAAGGGCGGCAAGCAAGCGCGCGCCGGACACGCGGCGGGTGGCTCCCTCGCGCCGCCGCGCGGCCACCGCGCAGCGATGCAGGCGCTGGTCGCGCTCGGGCTGCCGACGGCGCTCGACCTCTCGGTGCGCGGCGACCTCGCGACGGTGCTCGCGCACCACGAGTCGCTGCTCGCGCGGCGCGACGACCTGCCCTTCGAGGTGGACGGCACGGTGCTGAAGGTGGACGACTTCGCGCTGCAGGAGCGCCTCGGCATCCGCAGCCGCAGCCCGCGCTGGGCCATCGCCTTCAAGTTTCCGGCGCGGCAGGGAAGCACCGTCGTGCTGGACATCCACGTGCAGGTAGGGCGCACGGGCGCGCTCACGCCGGTGGCTGTCGTCGCGCCAGTACACGTCTCGGGCGTGACGATCGAAAATGTCACGCTGCACAATCGCGAAGAAATTGCGCGGCTCGGCGTGAAGGTCGGCGACCGCGTGCTCATCGAGCGCGCCGGCGACGTGATCCCCAAGATCGTCGGCGTCACGCAGCACGGCAGCGGCGCGCCGTGGGTCATGCCCGACCACTGCCCGGTGTGCGGCACGGCGGTGCAGGCGGTGGAGGGCGAGGTCGTCGTGCGCTGCCCCAACGCGCGCTGCCCGGCCGTGATCAAGCGCCGCATCGCGCACTTCGTGTCGCGCGGCGCGCTCGACATCGAGGGCGTCGGCGACAAGCTCATCGACCAGCTCGTGGACGGCGGGCACGTCGCGCGCCTCGCGGATCTCTACGCGCTGGACGAGACAACGCTCGCGGAGCTGGAGCGCATGGGCGAGCTCTCCGCGCGCAACGTGCTGGCCGGCATCGCGCAGAGTCGCACGCGGCCGTTGTCGCGACTGCTCTTCGGCCTCGGCATCCTGCACGTCGGCGGGACGGTCGCGGAGAAACTTGCGGAACACTGGCAGAGCCTCGACGCGCTCGCGGCTGCCACCGAAGACGAACTGCAGGGCGTGGCCGGCATCGGGCCGACGGTCGCGGCCTCCGTGCGCGCCTTCTTCGACGATCCCGCGGAGCGCGAGAATCTCGCGCTGCTCGCGGAGCGCGGCGTGGCGCCGACCGCGCCGCGGCGGCGCGAAGGCGGGCCGCTCGCGGGGCAGACCTTCCTCTTCACCGGCACGCTCGCCGGAATCTCGCGGCGCGAGGCGCAGGAGCGCGTGAAGTCGCTCGGCGCGACGCTGCTCTCCGGCGTGAGCGTGAATCTCTCGGTGCTCGTCGCCGGCGACAAACCCGGCAGCAAGCTGAAGAAGGCGCAGGAGCTGGGCGTGACCGTGCTGGACGAGGCAGGCTTCCGCGCGCTGCTGGCGGAGCACGAGGCCTGAGAAGGCGGCGTGCGGCCTTCGCGCGACCTGCGTGCGATCTGCGTGCGACCTGCGTGTGCCTGCGTGTGCCTGCGCGCCAACTGCGCGCCAACTGCGCGCCGAGTGCGCGCGCATGGCCCGCGGACTGTGGCTGCGCCCGGGACATGCTCCCGAAGCGGACGCGCGCCGGGGGGCCTCTGTCCAGACGGCACTTGCATATCCGGCGACTATGCACGAAGTTGAGCGGTGCCTGCTTCTGCCGCAGACTGCCGCGTCCGGCGCCGCAGGCAGGTTTCGGGAAGTCGGCTCGGGAGCGCTCGTGATGACCATGAATCCTTCGACCGTCTGCTCGTTCTCGAAGTGCCTCGCCTCCGTCGCCCTGCTCCTGTGCGCGACGGGCGCCGCCGGCGCGCAGTCGCTGTCCGATCTGCAGCCGGGGCGGAACTTCACGAGCGCCGCCAACTTCGGGATGAACCGATCCGAGAACATCGCGCCGGGCGACGTGGACAACGACGGTGACATGGATGCGATCGTGGCCAATGGCGGCGACTTCGGGAACGAACAGAACCGGATCTTCATCAATCTGGGCGGCTTGCAGGGCGGAGCGATCGGCACGTTCAACGAGCAGACGGCGGCGCGCTTCGCAGGCGTGGCCATCGACAGGTCTCGCGACATCGAGTTCGTGGACTTCGACGACGACGGCGATTTCGACGTGGGCGTCGGCAATGACGGCAATAGCTTCCAAGGCGGGTCGCCCAGTCGCTTCTACACGAACAAGGGCGGCCTGCAACGCGGCGAGGTCGGCTACTACCAGGAGGACACCGACCTGCGCTGGGGGAATCTCGTCTCCATCCCGCTCGCCGATCAGGTCGTCGGTGGCAACCATGGGCCGTTCCGAGGTTTCTGCTGCGATTGCGACTTCGCGGACCTCGACGACGACGGCGACAACGACCTGTTCTACGGCACCTACGGCCCAGCAGTGAACGGCACGCGCGACTCGCTGATCTTCCTCAACGACGGCAACGGCATCTTCGACGAGAAGTACCCGTGGGTCGATCCGGCCGCGGACATCAAGACGCACACCTACGACCTCGATCTCGTCGATCTCGACGGCGACTTCGACATCGACATCGCGATGTCCAGCCGCAACAGCCAGGCGCGGACCTACATGAACAACAGCGTCAACGGCCTCGGCGCCACGCTGTTCAACGACATCACGAAGGCAGCCTTCATCGACAAGGGCGCCACCGGCAGCGCCACCGTCAACTACGAAGTCGAGGCTGCGGACGTCGACGGCGACGGCGACTTCGACCTCTGGATGAACAACTACGACGGCAACACGGAGAAGCTCCTGCGCAACGACGGTGTTGCAGGCGGGACCTATTCGTTCACCGAGATCCAGACCTGGATCAAGGGCGATCCGAACACCGACGAGGAGCACGTCACCTTCATCGACTACGACGCGGACGGCGACCTCGACGCCTTCCTCCCCAATTTCGGCGGCACCAACTACGCCTACCAGAGCGCGCTGGCCCAGGGCCTCGACGTGAATGCCGTCGGCCTCTACCACCGTACCGGCCTGGTGTCGGGCCTCTCGCCCGATCCCGAGCTGCCGCTGACCAGCAACGGCGGCACCACGCTCGATGGCGACGTGGCGGACATGGACAACGACGGCGACGAGGACCTGCTGCTCTCGAACGACGGCAACCAGCAGAACTTCCTCTTCAGCAACGTGCTCGGCGTCCCCGACACGCATGCGCCGACCATTTACAGAATCACGCAGCAGCTGGCCAAACCGAATGGCACGCCCACCGTCCTCCACGTCCAGGTGCGCGACAACAGCAACTTCACGCTGGGCCTGTTTTATTCGGCCACGCTCTTCTACGCGGTGAACGATGCCGCGCCCGTCAGCGTGCCGATGTTCGCGCAGGGCAGCTTCCAGTACCGCAGCGTGATCCCGGCGCAGATTGACGCTCTCATCACGTGGCACGTCGAGGTGAGTGACCTCGCGGGGAACTTCGTCGTCAGCGCGCCACAGTCGTTCGTGCAGGGCGACGCGCCGACGCCGTGGACCGAGCTGGGCTTCGGCCTGGCCGGCGTCGCGGGGGTGCCGCACCTGTCGGGAACCGGCACGCTGCTCGGTGGCCAGCCGCTCGCGCTCGACGTCGCGGATGCGGCGCCGTCGTCCACGCTGCTGCTCTTTCTCTCCCTGAGTTCGTCGCCGGTGCCGTTCAAGGGCGGGCAGCTCGCCGCGTTCCCATGGCTCGCCGGCTTCCCGGTCACGCTGGCCACCGGGTCTGCGGGCACGCTCTCCCTTCCGGGGGTGATGCCGGCCGGAGCGAACGGTCTCGGCTTCCAGGTCCACTTCCAGGCGGCCATCGCCGACGCGGCCGCGCCGAAGGGCGTTGCGCTGAGCAACCTGCTGCGCGGCGACGTCCCCTGAGCGAAGTGCGCGCTGCGCCACCGCTGAGCATTGACCGGGACGCACCGCGCGCCGGATGCTGGGGCCTCCCAGCAGACGGAGCCCGGTGATGGACGCAAGGCATTACGCGACGGTCCTCGTGCCGACCGACCTCTCGCCCCGCGCCGGGGTGGCCCTGCAGCATGCGTGGCGCGCGCTGGGCGGCAACGGCACGGCGCACGTGGTGCACGTTCTGGAGTTCCCGCCGAACGTGAACCCGATGTATGCGCATTACGGGCCCCAGCCGCCGACCGACGAGGAGCGCGCGGAACTGCGCAAGGAGGCCGCGGCGCACATCCGCGCGCTGCTCAACGAGGCCGACGTGCCTGCCGGCATCACCGTCCACGTGCACGTGGTGGAGGACTTCAGCCACGACGTCGTGCCCTGCCTCTGCGAGCGGGCCGTGACCTTGAAGGCCGACCTGATGTGCGTGGCCTCGCACGGCCGGCGCGGACTGGCGCGATTGGTCATGGGCTCGGTGGCGGGCGGCCTGCTGGGCGCGAGCCCGGTGCCGGTGCTCGTCGTTCCCGTGCCGAAGGACATGCTGGGCAAGGCCTGAATCGAGCCGCCGCGCCCCGCGGCGGCTCGGCTGGCCGGCCCCGTCACAGCAGCGGCGACATGCGCGCCGAGCGCGAGCCTGGTCGGGCGGCCGCACGCCGAGACGAGCGCTGGGTCGCTTGACGCGTGAGCCGCGGTCCCGCTCGGCGAGGTCCCTCCGGCGACGTCCAGTCGGCCCGGTCGTGCAGCCGAAGATGGCCACGATGCCGGCACTCCAAATCGACCACCATTGGCGCATTGGTCGCCATGGCCTTATCCTCTGCTGTTCGCCGGGCTGTTCCGACTTGTGAGTGGAAAGAGCATGAAGATCGAGATCCGTTACTGCGCCAAGTGAAACTACGAACCTCAGGCCGTGAGCCTGACCGAAGAGTTGATCAAGGCCCACAAGCGCGAGATTTCGAACCTGGTGCTGATCCCGTCCGATGGAGGTTGCTTCGAGGTGAAGAAGAACGACGTGCTCGTCTTCAGCAAGCTCGGTGCAGGCCGTTTTCCGGAGGCGGGTGAAGTGCGCGCGATCCTGACAGGCAACAAGCCGCCAGTGCTGACCTGACGAACGAACGAACAGCCAAACACAGAAGCCCCGAGGCGTTGACGCACCGATGACCACCACCGTGAAGCCCAAAGTCGTGCTGTTCCTGCCGTCGCGCGTGGACCCGGCCATCGGGGACCTGCCGTCGGCGGACCTGCTGCCGCTCGAACTGCTGCACATCGCGCCCACGGCGGAGGCCGCAGGCTGGGACGTCGTGCTCATCGACGCGATGACCGAGCCCGACTACATCGAGCAGACGCTGGCGGCGTGCGAAGGCGCGATGGTCTTCGCCAGCTCGTGCATCCTGGGCTTCCAGGTGTGGGATGGCGCGCGCGTCGGGCAGGCCGTCCGCCAGCGCTTCCCGAAGATCAAGATGCTCTGGGGCGGCTGGTTCCCGAGCGCGCTTCCGGAGCTGTACCTCAACAGCGACATCTGCGACGCGATCGTCATCGGGCAGGGCGAGATCGCCTTTGCCGAGGTGCTGGAATGCTGGCGCTCCGGCGGCGGGCACGCCGAACTGGAGAAGATCGCCGGCCTGGCGCTCAAGCATGACGGCGAGCTGGTGCACACGGCGCACCGGGCGACGCTGCACCTCAACGAGCTGCCCGAGCCGAGCTTCCACCTCATCGAGCTGCAGAAGTACTACGACCTGCAGAAGCGCGCGGCGAAGTTCGGCAACCGTGTGCGCAACCGGCTCCCGCCGCCGCATCACCTGGCGAACAAGGCCTTCCGCGGCTTCTCCTACTTCAGCAGCTTCGGCTGCCCGGAGCCCTGCAGCTTCTGCTGCAGCCCCGAGATCGCCGGCCGCCGCTGGGTGGCGCTGGACGCGGACGTTCTCGTGGACCGCCTCGCGGTCATCCACAAGAAGGACCCCTTCGACGTGCTGCGCTTCCAGGACGCGAACTTCGGCGTGAGCAAGAAGCGCATGCAGGACTTCTGCGAGGGTCTGCTGCGCAAGGGCCTGAACATCAACTGGAACGGCACGATCGAGATCAAGCAGATCTGCCAGTACGACGACGAGACGCTGAAGCTCATGAAGCGCAGCGGCAACCACCTCATGTGGTTCGGCGCCGAGGCCGCGTCGGAAGAGACGCACAAGCTCATGCGCAAGGGCATCAAGTCGGGCCAGACCAACGAGGCCATGCGCAAGATGCACGAGCTCGACATCAAGTCGGGACTCACCTACATCATCGGCTACCCGGGCGAGACCGTGGAGTCGATGTACGAGACGATCTACGAAGCGGCGGACATGAAGACGCGCTACCCGAGCTGCTCGGTGGAGGTCTTCCCGTACCGCCCGATTCCGGGCAGCGAGTTCTGGCAGCCGTCGGTGGAGCAGAACCACTACCCGGTGCCGACGAGCTTTGAGGAGTGGGGCCGCTTCTTCGACTACAAGTTCAACTCGTGGTGGGGCGTGGTGCCCGCCGAGGTGCAGCAGGTCTGGGCGCGTTTCACGCAGATGGCTCCGTGGTTCGACGGCATCGCGGGCGGCAAGGGCCCGGTCTCGCGCCTGCTGCGCAAGTCCGCCGGCGTGCGCCTCCGCAACCGCCTGTGGAAGGCGCCGGTGGAGTTCCAGGCCTTCGACGTCGTGCGCCGCTCCATGGGCCCGGTGAGCAAGTACATCTGAGGAGTGCCGCGATGATCAGGCTTCCGTCCACGCGTTCGCTGCCCCGCTTCAGCTTCTGCTTCGTGTGCACGCTCGTCGCGACGGTGCTGGCGCTGGCGCTGATGTCCTCGCAGGGCGTGCTTTCGGCGTGAAGCGTGCGGCGCGCAAGCCATGAAGATCACGTACTTCAGCGACACCGACACCTTGCACTTCGAGTTTCGCGATGCGCCCGTCGCGGAAACGCGGGACCTCGACGAGAACACGCTGCTCGATGTCGATGCACGGGGTGAAGTCTGCTCCATCACCGTCGAGCATGCGTCGACCCGCGCCGGCATTCCCCAGTTCTCGCATGAGCAGATCGCCGCTGCCTGATCACCGGCACGCGAGTTGCTCATGAGATCGGCCGGCAGCCCGGAAGGCGGCGACGAAGAGTCGGCCTGCAGTGCGCAAGGCGGCACGCGGGAAGAAGCCCACGAAGCAGCCCACCAGCACCAGAAAAGGCGGAGGCAGAAAGCCGGCCGGCAAGCAGGGGACGAGCAAGCGCACAGCGAAGATCAGCAAGCAGGCAGCTCCCAGGAACCCGGCCGCGAACATCGGCCTCGAAGTCTGGAAGCACGGGCGGAGTGCATCGAATGCGGCCCGCGCCTCGACCTCGCATCCGGATCGCCCTTGGCAGGAGGCGCGCGTCGACCGCCGTGCGCTCACGCTCCGCATGGATGGCGTGCGGCTCACGCACCATCCGGCCGCCGATCGGAACCGTCAGGCCCGCAAGACCGCTCGGACCCTGGCTCGCCGCCACGGCCAGCCGATGCCTGTCCGCCTGCTGCCATCAGGCAGGCGCTGAATCAGTCACGCACGCCGGCGGCAAGCCAGCGGCGCTTTGCGGCAGAGCATCTGTACAAACTGCACGCGGATCGGGCGGAGCGTCCGCCGTGAGGCTGTCGACGAGACCGTCGGGAGTCTCGTGATCAGCGCGGCGATTGAGCCTCGGCCGTCGCTCGCGCCGTCTCGATGACGGCTGGCGGGGCGCCGAGGAACGCCAGCAGCGAGATGGCGTTGTGCGACGTGGTCGGCCCGGCGTGCAAGCGATAGTCGAACGAGGGCCCGCTGGCATCCATGCGGTCGCCCATGTGAAAGGCTTCAAAGACGTCGGCCAGGAGCGGGACGAGTTCCAGGTCGTGCGTGGCCGCGATGACGAGGCAGCCGGCGCCCTCGTTCGCTCCGGATGAGGGTCGTACGAGATGCCGCAGAACGGCCGCACTCGCCGCCACGCGGTCCGTCGTGTTGGTGCCGCGGAACATCTCGTCGAACAGGCACAGCATCGGGCCGGCGTGGGCGGCCTGCGCTGCCTGCGCAAGGATCGCGACGACGACCTCGGCCTCGCGCTGGTAGAGGCTCTTGCCTTCCAGCAGATCGTCCGACGGGCTGATGCAGGTGCGCAGCGCGAGCCACGGCGCGCGGTACGAGCGGGCGAACACCACGCACAGGCTCTGCGCCGCGATCACGTTCACGCCGACACTGCGCAGCAGCGTGGACTTGCCCGTCATGTTCGCGCCGGTGAGCAGCATGCCGCGCGACGGGCTCAGCCGCAGCGAGTTGGTCACGCAGCCGGGCACGAGCGGGTGCGACAGGTCTTCCGCGAGCCACTCTGCACCGGCGGTGAACTCGGGCCGCGTCCACACGTCCGTCCCGGCGCGCAACGAGGCGATGGAGAGCGCCGCCTCAAGGCCGCCGAGTTTCTCCGCCAGAGCGTGCAACTCGGCCTGCTGCCGCCTGATGCGCCGGATCGCGATCGTCTCGACACCGCAGCGGGCCAGCCGGTCGGCCGTCCCGAGCAGGTAGCCGAGGCTCCGGAACGGGCCCATCACCGCGACGAATTCCCCGCCCATCTGCGCCCGCTGCATCAGTCCGACCACCACGGCGATCGCGAGCACGAGGAACAGTCCCGGGTACACGAGCCCGCCGAGCAGCGACAGGACGCAGAGCGCCGTCAGCACCGGAAAGACGGCGAGGCCATTCGCCCGCTCCGCGCGCGTGCTGGTCACGACGTGCCGACGTGTTGCCGGCGCGCCGAGAATACAGCGCGGGCGACGGCTGACCACGTGTTGCCGGTGCGGCACGCTCCCGGACCATCTGCACACTTCGCGGCACGGCGCGGCTACAATGTGCCGTGATGCTGCCGCAAGTCCTTCATGGTCGGGATGCCGAGAGCCTCGAGGCCAAGGCGCGCTGGTTCCAGTCGCTGACACTGGAAGAACGCATGGAACTGCTGTGCGAATTCACGGATCTTGTCCTGACGAACCAGCCGAACATCGCGGAGGTCGGACGTGCTCAATCGGCTCCGGGCCGTATTCTCGTGCTTGAACTCCCTTGATGTTCGCTACGTGGTCATCGGAGGCGTCGCCGCCGTGCTGCATGGCGTGCCGCGTTCCACGTTCGACCTCGACCTGCTCATCGAGGCCACTCCGGAAAATGCGGAACGGCAGCTGAAGGCCCAGCGTCAGGCGGGCCTCGGCACCGCAGACCTCGTCGATGCCAGCAGGCTGCTGGCGCACGAAATCACCGTCTTCAATGACCGCATCCGAATTGACGTGATGACCAGCAAGCCCGGGTTGGACTTCAAGGATGCCTGGGAACGTCGGGACACCATGGTGCACGGAGGCCAGCCGTTCTTCGTGGCCTGCCTTCAAGATGTCCTGGCATCCAAGCGGGCCGCCGGAAGACCGCAGGATCTCGACGACGTGCGTGTGCTCGAACTCCGTCGAAGGCCCTGACTCGGGACGCCACGCATGATCACCAAGGACCAGCTCGCCGCCGCGATGATGCGCGAGTGCGACATCTGCCAGCACCTCTACGAGAAGGTGGCGGCGCTCGGGCCGGCGGCGCTGGAGTACCGGCCGTCGCCGGGGCAGCGCAGCACGCTGGAGCTGCTGCGCTACTTGTCCGTATGCGGCATCGCCGGGCTGCGGTTGACGACCGAGCGCAACTGGGACCTCGTCGGCGAGTACGAGCGACTGAGCGCCCCGCTGCGCGCGGAGGATTTCCCCGCGGCCATGGCCACGCAGAAGGCGCAGATCGAGGCGTTTTTCGCAGGCGTCACGGAGCACCAGCTGGAGACGCAGGAAGCGCTCGTGCCGTCCGGCGGCACGGCGACGCTGGGCATCGCGATCCTCGGCGGGCCCTTCAAGTGGCTCGCGGCGTACAAGCTGCAGCTCGCCGTCTACGCGAAGGCAGCCGGCGCGACGGAGCTGGGCACCGCGAATGCGTGGGCCGGCAAGGATTGGAAGCGCAAGGCGTGAAGCCGCGCGCGTCCACCGTGCGGATCGTCGTCGGGACGGTGCTCGTAAGCATCCTGGCGTCGGTGGCGGGCGTGCTGCTGCAGCGCTGGCTGGGCGGACACTGGGCGCGGCCCGTCGCCACGGCCGTGATCGGTTCCGTGGTGGCCTCGGTCATCGTGCTCGTGCTGTCGCCGCGGTGGGGGCGTGCCGCGTCGCAACCACCGTGCCGCCCCGGCGGGCCGACGAAGCCCGGCTCCGGCTGACCCCCGGCTCCGACTGACGCGCGGCGTCGGCAGGCAGCCGCGGCTGCGAGCAAGACGATTCCACGAGGACCGAGTGGAGTTCGCCTTCGACGGCGGCACCAACATCGACCCGGCGCGCGACATGCACATGCATGAGCTCGCCTGCGAGTTCGTGACGCTCGACGAGATCCGCGTCACGTGGCAGGGCTGGTCCGACGGCGCGCCCGACCCGGCGCACCTCGCGGAACTGCACTTCGTGCGCAAGCCGGATTGATCCGGCAGGCAGGCTCCGTCGCGCCGGCCGCGGTGCCGGCAGCCGCTCCGGTGCAGGCTCAGTACTTCGCGGGAACCAGCTTGTAGGGGTAGTGCGGCTCCACGTAGCCGTGCGCCTTCTGGCGTTTGGGGAGCTTGACCTTCTCGCGCGGCACGTCCTTGTGGGGAATCGCCTCCAGCAGGTGGCTGATGAGATTGAGCCGCGCCCGCTGCTTGTCGTCGGAGGGCACCACGAACCACGGCGCCCACGGCGTGTCGGTGGCCTTGAACATGTCGTCGCGCGCGCGCGAGTAGTCGTACCAGCGGCTGTAGGACTTCATGTCCATCGGCGAGAGCTTCCAGATCTTGCGGCCGTCGTGGATGCGCGACTTCAGCCGGCGCGTCTGCTCCTGCTCGCTGACTTCGAGCCAGTACTTCAGCAGGATGATGCCCGACTCGACCATGGCCTTCTCGAAGCCGGGAGCGGACTCGATGAAGTGCTTGCTCTGCTCCTCGGTGCAGAAGCCCATGACGCGCTCGACGCCGGCGCGGTTGTACCAGCTGCGGTCGAAGATCACGACCTCACCGGCTGCGGGGAAGTGCGTCACGTAGCGCTGCAGATACATCTGGCTCTTCTCGCGATCGTTCGGCGCGGGCAGCGCGATGACGCGGAAGACGCGCGGGCTCACGCGCTCCGTGATCGCCTTGATGGTGCCGCCCTTGCCGGCGCCGTCGCGGCCCTCGAACACGATGCAGACCTTGAGGCCACGGTGACGCACCCACTCCTGAAGGCGCACGAGTTCCGCGTGCAGCTTCTTGAGAGCGCGCCCGTAGTCCTTGCGCGAAAGTTCGCCGGCATCCTCTGCGCGGTGCCTGCCGGACTTCCCGGAACCGGCGGCGCGTTTCGCGCGCTTCTTCGAGTCGGCCGATGCAGCGGCGAGTCCGGAATCCCGGCTCTGTTCCTTCTCATGCTTCTTGGACACGGGTCTCTCCAGCGGCGGCGCCGCAACGGGACATGGAACGACGGGTCGGCAGGGGCGCCCGCATTGTGCGAAGCCGCCCGGCCTGTCCGATAGTGCCCGACCGCTGTCGCATCGGGCGTGGCTGCCGTCCGGCGCGGGCCCGCGCTGGTCGGCATGCCGGGCGCCGTGCAACAGGAGGAGCTGCTCGAAGCGATCGACCTGAGCGAGGACGAACTCCTCGCCGGGTGGAGGCAATCAGTCCTGGCGGAGCAGCGGTAGCCCGCGGTACACCATGACGGGCGTGAATATCGGTTGGAGGAAAGTGAGATGGCCGTGCTGGAAGATCTGTGGCTGCCGATCCTGCTGTCGGGCGTGTTCGTCTTCCTCGTGAGCTCGGTCCTGCACATGGTGCTGCCGATTCACAAGGGCGACTTCAGCGCGTTGCCGCAGGAAGACAAGGTGCTGGCGGGATTCCGCGCCCACGGCGTGGGACCTGGTGCCTACATGTTTCCTCACTGCAGCTCCATGAAGGAGATGAACTCGCCGGAGCTGAAGGCGAAGCTTGCCCAGGGGCCGGTGGGCACGCTCATCGTGCGCGGCCCCGGCGGCGTGAACATGGGCAAGTCGCTGCTGCAGTGGTTCGTGTTCACGCTCGTCGTGAGCACGGTCGTCGCGTTCGTCGCGTGGCCGGCACTGCCTCGCGGCGCCGACTATGCGCACGTCTTCCATCTGGTCGCGCTCGCGGCCTTCCTCGGCTACGGCCTCTCCGGCGTGACCGACTCGATCTGGAAAGGCGTGGCGTGGAGCACCACCTTCAAGTTCCTGTTCGACGGCGCCGTGTATGCGCTCGTCACGGCAGGCACCTTCGGCTGGCTCTGGCCTCACGCGCTCTGAGGCCGTGATGTGGCCGGTGCGAGCTCAGCGCCGCGCCGGCTCCGGGCCGTAGGGGCGGACGCATGGACGCGCCATGGGTGTCAACGCTGCTCAAGCTGTTCGTGCCGCTCGGCGCGAGCGTCGCGCTGCTGTTCGCTGCGAAAAGGCGCGGCATCGCATGGGCGGCCGATGGTGGGCTGGGGCTGCGCTGGCCGCGCGCGTCCGTGGCCGCTTGCTGGCTTGCGGGATGGATCGCCTGGATGGCGCTCAGCGAAGTCGTCATGGCGCAGCTCGGCGTGGAGCAACCGACGCGCTGGAAGGACTACCCGGCGCTGATCTTCGGGATGCGCGTCGCGGCCATCGGCCTGGCGGGCCCGCTGCTCGAGGAGCTGCTGATGCGCGGGCTCGCGCTGAATCTCCTGCGGCGCACGAAGTTCGGCGTGCGCGGGGCGGTGCTGCTGACCGCCGCGGCCTGGGCGCTGATGCACGTGCAATATGAGCCGGCGCTGCTCGGCATGATCTTCCTGGACGGCCTGTTCCTCGGCACATGCCGGGTCGCCAGCGGCTCGCTGCTGCTGCCCATCACGATGCACGCACTGGGCAATCTCTACTCCATCTGGCAGTCCACGCACGGGTGATGCCCTCGGCGCGTGCCGGTGGCGCCTCGCATGCGGCCCCCGGTCCTCCCGGTGAGCCTTCTCGCGGCGAACTTCCGCTCGATGGGGCCGGTTCCCTGCGGCTTGTGCTGGTAAACTGAGTGATGAGTCGGCTGGCAAGTCGCCGGTCGGCAAGGGTTTGCGCCAGCGGCGAATCCGAAAGTCACTGCCCGCTCCCGGCCCCGTGAGGCGCTCATGGAAGCTTCCGACACCTCCGATACCTCCAGCGTTTCCGGCGTCTCCAGCATGGCCGCCATCGCCCGCCTCCACGGCTTGCGGAGCCTCGTCGGCAACACGCCGATGCTGCAGATCGACTACGAAGTCGACGGCCGCCGCGGCAGCGTGTTCGCCAAGGCCGAGCACCTCAACATGACCGGCTCGATCAAGGACCGGATGGCCTTCCACATCCTGGAGCAGGGCTATGCGCGCGGCGCCCTGGTGCCCGGCGATCGCATCGTGGAGGCGACGAGCGGGAACACGGGCATCGCCTTCGCCGCGCTCGGCCGGGCGCTCGGGCATCCGGTCACGATCTTCATGCCCGACTGGATGTCGAGCGAGCGCATCAACCTCATCGCGAGCCTGGGCGCCGAGATCGTGCTGGTGAGTCGCGCGGAGGGCGGATTCCTCGGCTCCATCCGCCTCGCGGAAGAACTGGTGGCCACCACGGGACACGCCTTCCTCCCGCGGCAGTTCTCCAACGAGGACAACGTGGCCGCCCACGCGGCGAGCACGGGCCCGGAAATTCTCCTTCAGCTCCGCGGTCGCGGCCTGCAGCCCGACGCGCTCGTGGCGGGCGTCGGCACCGGCGGCACGATCATGGGCGTCGGGCTGCTGCTGCGAGCGCACTGTCCGTCCCTTCGCGTGCATCCGCTCGAGCCGGCCAACTCGCCCACGCTCTCCACCGGGCACAAGGTGGGCCAGCACCGCATCCAGGGCATCTCCGACGAGTTCATCCCGCCGATCGTGCACCTGTCGGACCTCGACGAGGTCATCGCCGTCGACGACGGCGACGCGATCCTCATGGCTCAGAAGCTGGCTGCGGAAGCAGGCCTGGGCGTGGGCATTTCTTCGGGCGCCAACTTTCTCGGTGCGGTGCGCGTGGCCGAGCAGTGCGGTGGCGATGCCGTCGTGGTCACGGTCTTCCCCGACAGCAACAAGAAGTACCTGAGCACCGACCTGCTGCGGCGCGAGCCCGTGAAGGCCGGGCACCTCGCTCCGCGCATCACGCTGAAGGGCGTCGCGGCCTTCCGCCGGGTGTGCCACGCGTGCGCGGACCCCGAGGAAGGAGGTCGGCTGAACCGGACGAGTGCTTCTGGCAGGATGCCGGCCTGACCTGGAGGACGAGATGAGCATCCTGGATTGGGGCCTGGCGGTCGCGGTGACGCTCTTTCTGGCCATGATCGCGGCCCTGGAAGCGGGGCGACGTCTCGGCCTCCGGCGGCAGGCGAATGATCCCGAAGGCGAGCGCAGCGGCACGAGCGCCATCGAGGGTGCTGTGTTCGCGCTTCTGGGCCTGCTCATCGCCTTCACCTTCACGGGGGCCTCGAGTCGATTCGACGCGCGGCGCCACCTGGTGGTGGAGGAAGCCAATGCCATCGGCACCGCGTGGTTGCGCCTCGACCTGCTGCCCGCGGAGGACCAGCCCGCGATACGCGACGCGTTCCGCGCATACGTCGACGCCCGCCTCGACGTGTACCGGCTGCTGCCCGATGTGCAGGCCGCCGAGCGGCAGCAGCAGCATGCCGTCGCGCTGCAGGGCGAGATCTGGAGTCTCGGGTGTGCGGGCGCCGTGAAGGACGGCAGGGTCTACGTGGCAACGCTCCTGCTGCCGGCCCTCAACCAGGTGTTCGACATCTCCAGCAGCCGCGTGGCGTCCGCCTTCGTCCACGTCCCGGAACTCATCCTGGCGATGCTCATCGGGCTGGCGCTGCTCGCTGCCTTCCTTGCGGGCCACGCGATGGCGACACCCAAGGGCCGTTCCTGGCTGCACATTCTGGCCTTCGCCTTCATCATGTCGCTGACGATCTACGTGATCGTGGATCTGGAGTTTCCGCGGATGGGTCTCATCCGCATGGATTCCGCCGATCGCCCGATGCTGGAAATGCGCGACGCGATGAAGTGACGCTGCCGCCGGCGGCAGACCACCGTGCTCGTCCGGGCTGAAGTGTGGACGAGGAGCCCCGAAGTGCGGGACAATGGAGAACCCGCCCTCGGAGCTCATCATGACTTCCCGACAGCTCCTGGCCGCAGCGGCCGCACTGCTCATCGTCGGCCAGGCCGCGTCCGCCCAGGACACCTTCGTCTACGCCTACAACCAGTCGGGAATGGTCAGCGCCAACGGCTACCCGCTCGACGACCTTCCGGGAAGCAACAGCTCCTCCAAGGATGAACTCTGGCGCGACCTCGTCGTGCAGGGACCCAACCGCTGGCTGATCCGCGGCGACGGGAAAATCGTGGAGAACGGCGGCGACGTCATCAACCTTCCGGGCGATTCCGGCTGGCGCGGGATCGTGCTCGACGACATGGGCGTGCTCTACGCGATGTCGAAGGGCGGCAAGATCACGAAGGTCGCGGACGCCGTCGACGAAGAACTGGTCAACTACCCGGGCGAGAACTTCGACTTCACCGACATCGAGACCGACGGCCAGACCGTCTACGTGCTCAAGTCGAACGGCTCGGTCTATCGTGTCCCGGAAGACGGCCCGCTGCTGAAGTTCAACGACTCGGGCGACGACGGCAACGTGCCCACCAAGGTCTGGACCCGCCTGCTCATTCATCCGCTGGACGGCACGCTCTGGGCGCTGCGCCAGGATGGCAAGATCCGGAGCGCGGCCATCCCCGTATCGCCCGCCGATCCGCTCGATGAGGGCACGCAGGAGGCCGACCTGCCCTACGACAGCGGTGCCGATTTCATCGGCGACCAGCTGTACTACGACTTCACCTTCGCGGAGGACGGCAGCTGGCTGGCGCTGCGCGCGGACGGGCGCCTGTACTCCACGGCGGAGCAGGTGAATTCGATCATCAACTTCCCCGGCGGGCCGAGCGACGGCGTCTCGGAGACCTACCGGTCCGTGATCACGCGGGATGGCGACACGCTCGTCCTGCGGGACGACGGCGGCATCTATCAGAGCACCTCGACGGACGAGATTCTCGACCTGAAGAAGAGCGCCTACCAGAAGCTGGTGCTCGGCAGTGCCTTCCCCAACCTGGACAACGTGGACAACGAGCCGCCCGTGGGCACGTCGATGACCATCACGGCGCCCGAAGGCACGGACATCACGCTGCCGGTGGTTGCCGTGGACCGCGACCTGCCGTCGGAGGACCTCGTGGTGGAGCCCGTGGCCGACGTGCCGCTTCCCGCCGGCGCGACGTGGGATCAGCTCACGCGCAGCATCGTCTGGCCGAATGCAGGCCCGGTGGGTACGTACAAGATCAAGATCACCGTCAGCGACGGGATCGACAAGCCGGTGAACACCACGCAGACGATCAAGATCAAGGCGCTCGACGTGAACGAGGCCAAGAACGCCAAGCCGGTGATCGCGAAGATCTCGAAGGCCACCGCGCTGGTGGCCGTGGCCTATGAGCTCCCGATCCTCGCCTTCGATCTCGACGGCACCGTGCCCGAACTCTCGCTCGACACCTCGAAGCCGCCGCCCGAGGGCTCCTCCTTCGACGAGATGTCGGGCAAGCTCATCTGGGATGTGCCGACGTTGCAGCAGCTGGGCAGCGTGTCCTTCAAATTCCTCGCGACCGACGGCACGGCCACCGTGAAGAAGACGATCAAGGTCAAGCTGGTGACGAGCCTGCTCGGCTTCTGAACGGCGCGACACGCGGCGCCCTGGGGAGGGAGAGGCCCATGCGCCACAGAGAACGACACCGCTCGGAACGCATCGGCTGGTTGCGCGCCGCCGTCATGGGCGCCAACGACGGCATCGTGTCCACCGCGAGTCTCGTGGTCGGCGTGGCGGCGGCACAGGCGGGCCGCAGCTCGGTCCTCGTCGCGGGCGTCGCGGGGCTGGTCGCCGGGGCGATGTCCATGGCCGCGGGCGAGTACGTCTCCGTCAGCTCGCAGGCCGACACGGAAGAGGCGGACCTGAACCGCGAGCGTGCCGAGCTCGCGACCGAGCCGGACTCCGAGCGCGCGGAACTCGCCGGGATCTACGTGAAGCGCGGACTGCAGCCGGCACTCGCGCAACAGGTCGCGGACCAGCTCACGACGCACGATGCGCTGGCGGCTCATGCGCGCGACGAGCTCGGCATCAGCGACGGGCAGCGAGCCCGCCCGGTGCAGGCCGCGCTCGCCTCGGCCGGCACGTTTTCGGTCGGTGCGGCGATGCCCCTGCTGGCCGCGTCCCTCGCACCCGAGGGTGCGCTGGCCATGTGGGTCGTCGCGACGTCGGTCGTGTTCCTCGCGGTCATGGGCGCTGTCGCGGCGCGCGTCGGCGGTGCGCGGGCATCGGTCGGTGCGCTGCGCGTCACGGTGTGGGGCGCGCTCGCGATGGGCGCCACGTACTTCGTCGGCACGCTGTTCGGGGTTGCTGCGTGAGCGGCACGAGTCCGGCGTGCCCTTCGAGTTCCAGCAGCCAGCGCTTGCGCCACAGTCCGCCGCCGTAGCCGGTGAGCTGGCCGTCGCTGCCGATCACGCGGTGGCATGGCACCAGAATGGCGATGCGATTGTCACCGTTGGCTCGCGCCACGGCGCGCACCGCGGCAGGCCGGCCGATGGCGCGTGCGACCTCCGCGTAGCTGGCCGTTGCTCCGCGCGGGATGGTCTGCAACTGCGCCCAGACCTCGCGCTGGAAGTCGCTGCCCGGCAGCAGCAGCGGCACGCGGAACGAGACGGGCTCACCCGCGAAGTAGGCCTCGAGTTCGGCGGCGAGCTGCGCCAGCGGCGCGCTGCTTCCCGGCACGAAGGCGCAGTTCAGGCGCCGGTGCAGCGTTTTCAGTTGCCGCTCGAGCATGCGCCGGTCCGTGAACTCCAGCAGCAGCACGCCTTCGTCGGTGGCTCCAGCGAGCAACGGCCCGAGTGGCGTGGGCAGGCGCTGCAGGTGCACGATCGTCGTGCCGCGCGCGCGCGCCGGGCTGCTGCCGACTAGCTGCCGGAGCGCGTCGGAGAAGCCGCTCATCGAGTCAAATCCCGCGTCGAGCGCCGCGGGGAGCACACCGCTGCCGGCGCGCAGTTGCGAGAGCGCACGCCCCAGCCGCCGCGCCCGCTGCCACGCGTGAAAGCTCATCCCGTGCTGCGCGACGAACCAGCGTCGCACGCGGTCGGGATTCAGGCCGCGCGCGATGAGATCGCGCTCGCGCCAGCGCCGTTCGGGCTGGCTCTCCGCTTCGGCGACGAGAGCCAGCATCGCGTCCGTGTCGGGTCCGGGCCGCGGCGCGCCGGGCATGTCCATGGGATGGCAGCGCAGGCACGCGCGATAGCCCGCGGCCAGCGCCTCCTGGCTGCTGCGGAAGAACTCCACGTTCTCGGGCCGCGGCTTGCGAGCCGGGCAGGTCGGCCGGCAGAAGATGCCGGTCGTGCGCACGCCGGTGAGGAAGACACCGTCGTAGCTGCGGTCGCCGGCCATGTACGCAGCCACCATCTCCGCGTGCGGCGGCAGCGTGGCCGCCGCCCGCGACCCGACCCGTGCGTCTGGCGCGGACGGCCCGCCTGGCGCGACCGCAGCGCCCGGCGCGGATGCGGCGCCCGGCGCGGACGCAGCGCCCGGCGCGGACGCAGCGCCTGGCGCGGACGCAGCGCCTGGCGTCACCGCGGCGCCTCTCGTGGGAGCGGCGCTTCGCGTGACCGAGGCGGCTGGGGATCTTCCGGACCTGGCGGACATGGCGGGCAGCATGACGGGTTTCTCCACGCGTGGCGATCTCGGTCCTCCGAGGCACGCAGGTTAGGAGTCGCCCTGCGGTCGTGACGACCGGGATTCCGTCATGGAAGTCCGCGTTCGAGCCCGCGTCCGCGACAGCCACCGGCGCGATGCCGACAGGCGCGATGCCACAGGCGCGATGCCACAGGCGCGATGCCGAGCGGCTCGTGGCGAAGCGCGCCCCGTCGTCAGGCGTCGCAGATGGCGATGGCTTGTGCGAGGCTGGTCAGCGGGTCGCGCGTCGGCACGAACTCCTGCGCGACGAAGCCGGTGTAGCCGGTGTCGGCGATCGCGCGGCACACGGCGCCGTAGTTCAGCTCCTGCGTGTCGTCGATCTCGTGGCGGCCCGGCACGCCGCCGGTGTGGAAGTGCCCGATGTGGGCGATGTGGTCGCGGATCGTGCGGATCACGTCGCCCTCCATGATCTGCGCGTGATAGATGTCGTAGAGGATCTTGCAGCGCGGCGAGGCGACGCCCTCGATGACCGCGACGCCGAAGGCCATGTGGTCGAACTGGTAGTCGCCGTGGTCGACCTTGCTGTTCAGGTACTCCAGCACCACGGTCACGCCGAGTTCCTCGGCCAGCGGCATGATGCGCTTGAGGCCCGTGATGCAATGGGCGATGCCCTCCTCGTCCGGCTGCCCGTCGCGATTGCCCGAGAACACGATCATGTTCGGGATGCCGGCCGCGGCGATCTTCGGCAGCAGTTCGTTGCTGCGCGCGACGAGCGCGTCGTGATGCTCCAGCCTGTTCCAGCCCTTCGGGATGGAGCCCGGCCCGTTGGCGACGGCGCAGGTGAGCCCGTGACTGGCGACGACGGCCCACTCCGGCTCGTCGAGGATCTCGATGGACGTGATGCCCATCGCCGCGGCGCGCGTGCAGAGTTCATCGAGCGGGATGCCGCCGTAGCACCAGCGCGCGACGGAGTGCTTGAGGCGTCCCTTGAGAGCGGGCGGCGCACGCAGCGAGGCAGCGGGCAGCGCTCGTGCCGACGCGCGGCCGAAGCTCGCCGCGGCGATCGAGGCGGCTGAGACGGCGAGAAACTGGCGGCGATCCATGGCGGTCTCCGAGCGGGGGCGTTGGCGGCGCGCGCCAAGTCTAGCGGAGCTCCGCGTTCGTCGCGCCACGCTTCGAGCTCGCCTTCCGCGAGCTGCGCCGCGTCATCGTGCGACGGCCGTGCCGGTTACACTCCGGCGCGCGTGGAGTGGCCGGCGACTTTCCGGCCGGCGGACATGCAGGATGGTGGAGCGGGATCATGAGGAGCGTTCACGGAAGGTCGGTCATCGGTGTCTGCGCCGCCGTACGCGCCGCCGTACGCGCCGCGATGCGCGCCGCGAAGCTCGGCCCATGCGTCACGTGCGCGGCGCTCGCGTGGAGTCTCGTCGCGACTCCGCAGGTGCGCGCCGAGCTGCTCACGGCAGGCGAAGCGTGGCAGCCGCATGCGGGTCTCGTGCAGGCCGCGCCGGTCTCGACCCCGAATCAGTCAGCACCGCCCACGCCGACAGCACCACCCAAGCCGACAGGGGCACCCGCGAAGCCGGTGGCACCCAGGCAGGCGACTGAGCCCGCGTCCACGGTGACGGCCGCCACGGTGGGCGAGCGCGTGGCGACGGAGAAGGACGCGCCGACGACGGGCGTCGGGGTGCTGAGCCGGCTGGTCGTGCTGGGCGCGAGCGCATCCAGCGGCATCAGCTTGCCTGGAGGCCTCGCGGACGCGATGGGGGCGTCGATAGCAGCCGAGCACGAGGCTCCTCTCGACGTCAGCAGCGTGCTCTTCTTCATGATGAACGACTCGAGTCGCAAGTCGCTGGTGAAGAAGGCGGCCGAGCACCGGCCGTCGGCCCTCATCGGCATCGACTTCCTCTTCTGGTACGGCTACGGCGATGTGGCGGAGGAGGAGCGTGTCCCGTTGCTCGAACAGGGTCTCGCGATCCTGGACGGCTTTGCCTGCCCGATCGTGATCAGCGAATTTCCCGACATGTCGCCCGCCGTGGGCCTCATGCTGCACGCGTCGCAGGTTCCGACGCAGAAGACGCTGGTGGCTCTCAATGCGCGACTGAAGGCCTGGGCTGCCGAGAGGCCGCGCGTCATCGTGGTGCCCCTCGTCGAGACCATCGCGCAGATGCGTGCGGGCACGGAGATCACGATCGGCGCGCTGAAGCTGCCTGCCTGTGCGGAGTCACGCTATCTGCAGGCGGACAAGCTGCACCCGACGGCCGAAGGACTCGCCGTCATGGCCTGCCTCGTGAACGAGGGTCTGCGCACCCACGTGACCGGACTGAAGGCGACGGACTTCGTGAGCGAGCCGGCGGCCGTCCTCAATGGGTACACCGTGGCCACGAAGGACCGCAAGCCGCGCGGTCTGTTCTGAGCCGATGGTGCGTCGCGGCTCCGCGCTGAAGGCACTGGGCTGCTTCCTGGCCCTCGTGCTGCTGGCCGGCCTCGGCATCGGCACGGCGATGCTGATGCAATCGTCGATGGACGTCGTGCACCTCGAGCCGGCGGGTGGTACGGCCGAACTCGATGCCGTGCTCGCGCGCTTCGCCGGAAGCCGGCAGTACCTGGACCTCGAGCGGCGTGACGACGGCCTCGTCACGGCGCACGTGCACCACGAGCGCGAGCCCGCGCATCCGGCGCGCATCGCGAGGGTTCACGGGCTGCTCTGGGACGAGCAACCCGCGCGACTCGTGCGCGTCTCGACGCCGGCCTGGGTGCTCGACGTGGCGCGCTGGAAGGCGAGCCTCGCCACGCCCTTGATGGATCCCCTCGAGAAGCGCCTCGGCCTGGAGGTCGCGCTGCCGGATCTCGCGCCCTTCGGCCCCGGGCTCGTGCTCGACCACCATGGCGCACACGGCCGTCGCATCGTCATCTGGGCCGATGGCGAGTGATTCCGGGCCCATCGGGCGCTTCCTGCAGGCACCGCGCCTCTCGCGCCCCTCGCGCCGCACGCCCCGTTGTGAGATAGTGCGTCGTTCAGAACACCATTTCACTTCACGCACCGGAGAGTCCCGCCGCGCATGTTGCGCCGCCTCGCTCATGCCAGCCGGCAGCGCGTCTCCGAGGATCTTCCGTGTCGCTCACAGAGCCGTCTTTCACTGATCTCAAGCTCCATCCCAGCCTTCTCTCCGCCGTGCACGAGCTGGGCTTCACCCGCCCGACTCCCATCCAGGCCGAGGCCATCCCGCCTGGCCTCGCGGGCAAGGACGTTCTCGCCTGCGCGATGACGGGCAGCGGCAAGACCGCAGCCTTCCTGCTGCCCATCCTGCAGAAGCTCATCGATTGCAAGCGCGGCACGACGCGTGCGCTCGTGCTCACGCCGACGCGCGAACTCGCAGTGCAGATCGTCGAGGACCTCAACGACCTCGCGGCGCACACGCCCGTCACCGCGGCGTCGATCATCGGCGGCGTGGGCATGGGGCCGCAGGAGCACGCACTGCGCAGCGGCATGGATGTCATCGTCGCCACGCCGGGCCGCCTGCTCGATCACATGCGCATGCCGTACGCCAAGCTGGGCGGCGTGCAGTTCCTCGTGCTCGACGAGGCTGACCGCATGCTGGACATGGGCTTCCTGCCCGACATCCGCCGCATCCTCAAGCAGCTTCCGACCAAGCGCCAGACGCTTTTCTTCAGCGCGACGATGCCGGGTCCGATCGCGGCGCTCTCCAACGAGATGCTGAAGGACCCCGTGCGCCTCAACCTGCAGCGCAGCTCGGCGCCGGCCGTGGGCATCACGCAGGCCGTGTACCCGGTCGCGCAGGAGGCCAAGTCCGCCCTGCTCGTCGCGATTCTCAAGCGCGGCGACATGGAGCAGGCGCTGGTCTTCACGCGCACCAAGCACCGCGCCGACCGGCTCTGCAAGTTCCTCGTGAACCACGGCATCCGCGCCGAGCGCATCCACGGCAACCGCAGCCAGGGCCAGCGCACGCAGGCGCTGGAGGGCTTCAAGAGCGGCCGCTACCGCGTGCTCGTCGCCACCGACATTGCGGCGCGCGGCATCGACGTCGAGGAGCTCGGCCACGTCGTGAACTTCGACGTGCCGGCGGCGCCCGAGGACTACATCCATCGCGTCGGCCGCACGGGCCGGGCCTCGGCCACGGGCGAGGCTTTCACCTTCGTGAGCAAGGCCGAGGAGCCGCTGCTGCGCGACATCGAGCGCGCGGTGAAGAAGACGCTCCCGCGCGTCACCGTGCCGGACTTCGACTACGCCGCCAAGGCCGAGAAGCTGGAGATTCCGCTGGAGGAGCGGCTCGCGGCGATGCGCGCCCGGCGCGTCGAGGAGCGAGCCAGCGGCGGGGGACGCGGAGGTCGTGGAGGCGGTGGCGGTGGTGGCGGCGGATCGCGAGGCCGTGACGGCGCCGGCGCCGGCACGCTGAGCCGGCGCGCCGGCGGTGGCGGCGGCCAGCGCGGCGGTGGTCGCGGTCCGGGGCAGGGCGCGAGCCACGGCAAGAGCGCCGGGCAATCCGCCGGCGGCGGTTACGGCAGCCATCCGGCGCCACGCTCGACGGGCATCGGCGGCATCGGTCGCCGCACGCGCAAAGCGCGCTGACGGCCGCCGTTCAGCGGAGCGCCGGGCCGCTCGAAGGGGCGAGCAGTGCCACGCCCGCGCCCGCCGGGTCCGCGCGTGGCGGGGCCCGGCGAGCGCGCGCGCGTCCGGTCAGGCCTTTGGCGGCATCACGGCCGCGAAGGCCTTCACGGCCTGCTGATGGCGGGCCATCCACGCATCCTTGTCTTCGTTGTCGCGGCGCTTGGTCGCGACTTCGTTCGTGTTGCCCGACGCATCCGTCCACGGCGTCTTCGCGATGTCGCGATTTCCCGCAGCGTCCTGCGTGGTCGTCGCCGGCGTGGCGGCGTTGTTGCCCGTCGGCGGGTAGATGGCGGTGATCAACATCAGCGCCTCGTTGTGCCGATTGGACCACGTCGACATGTTCTCGTCCTTGCCGAGCGTGGACACGAGGCTGTGCGCCGTGTTGCCCGCGTTCCAGCGCGTCGTGCAGATGCTGTCGGAGAAGAGCGTGTTCGGGCTCTGGGCGTCTGCGGGAGTCATCGTGGTGACGTGACCCGTCGCATTGAACTTCTCGGTGCGGAGCACGTAGTTCGACTCGGGAATCGGAACGATCATCACGCCGTCGGGCTCCGCGGCACGCTCGGCCGCGGCGTGCGCGATCTTCTCGCTGGAAGCCGGGGTGATCTGCACGGGCAGCGACACGTTGCGCCCGGAAGCCTGCACGTCGATCGTGGACTGCTGGCCGACCGCCGCGGGGGCGGTGAGGGCACACAGGGCAAAGAGCAGGGCGGCTTGCTTCATCACGGATCTCCATCAAGGGTGAGCGGGGGCAAAGCCCCTTCTTCGACGCTTCGTGCCCGGCATGTGAAGGCCGTGTGACGCCGTGAAATCCTGAGGCGACGGGGCCGTTCGGCGGTGCGTGTGGCGCCTCGATCTCGCTCAGGAAGTCAGAGCGCGCACCTGCGCGCGGTGTCACAGGGGACCGTCGAGGAAAGGCAGGAAACCAGCCATGAAAACGCTGAAGACGCTGAAGACGCTGAAGACTCTGCAATTGCCGTTGTACACGCTCTCTCTTGCCGTGCTGGTCGTGGCCGGTCCGGGCGCACTGGCCGCGCAGCTCGGAGCGGGAGGAGTCGGGCCGGCCTCCCCCCTCGCTGGTGCGGTCAGTACGGTGCCCGGCGAGGCGAATGCGTCGCTCCTCGTGGACGAAGGGCCCGGCGCGTACGGGGTCGAGCCGACCTTCGAGGGCGATCTCGTCCACGCGGGCTCGCCGTCCAGGCACTTCGGCGCCGGCGCGCAACTCCTGATCGCCCGGCTGGACGCCCCCGCGGTCACGTGGAAGGTCGCGCCCTCGCAGATCACCGTGCAGCTCGGTGAGCGCGTGCTGCTCGAAATCTCGCTCGCGCAGCCGCACCTCGTGCGCTGGACCGGCGCGCGGGAGGTCGAGCTCGGCAACTTCCACTCGAGGGCAGAGTTCCGCGCCGAGTCGGCGGGCCTGCAGCTCGTGCAGGTCGAACTCACCACGCCCGACGGCAAGCCGCTGGGCATCTCGAACCTGGTGATCGAAGTGGCCGGGCCGAGCATCGGATCGGCACGCCTGCTCGGCATCGATCACATCCCAGGGCTGCCCTCCGGCGCGTGCCGGATGTCCGTCGTGCAGATCGTGCCCGGCATCACCAGCACCTTCATCGCGGTGATCACGGCCTGCAACGCCGGCGGCAGCGAGACGGCGCTGAGCTTCGAGCTCGCGAGCTCGGCGCCTGCCGGAAAGCTCTGGAGCGCCAGCACGCCGGCCACGACCTCGGTCCTGGCGCCCGGCGAGTGCACCACGGTCTACGTGGCCTTCGCCCTGCTGGACACCGACGCCGAGACCGAGCCGACCGCCGGCCACGCGACGCTGTCGCTGCAGGCCCAGGCCAGGCACGGGGTTGTCGATGCGCTCGGCACGCTGTTCGGTGGTGTGCAGTCGCCAACCTGCACGGCGGAGCTGATCGACGTCTGCTACGAGTGCAACGGGAACTGATTTCCGGCCGATCCGGCAGCGGCGCATGCGCCGTCCACCCAGCGGAAGTCACGACCACGCGGGAGTCGCGGAGAGATCCGCGGCTCCCGCCTTCTGCAGGGAGGGCATGCATCGGAAGCGACTGTGCTGGGGGCGGGCGCGGCTCGACCAGTCAGCGCGGCCATCCGTCCGGCCGAAGCATCGTTCGGCTCGGTTCGCGGCGACCGCTACTGTTCGTACCTGTTGTTCCAGGGCGGCGGATAGATCACGTAGAAGGCGTTGCTCGCGACAACCTCGGTCGTGTCGAGTGTGCCGTTGGCGTCCACGTCCCGCATGACGAAGTAGTTGTCCACGGCCTCGCCGTGCCCCACGGCGTCCCAGCTGCGGCGCTGCTCCGCGATCACGGTGAAGCCGGCCACGGGATGGCGAGCGATGGAGAGCATTCGAAGCCCGCCGAGGGCCGGGTTCGAGGTGGACGAATACAGTTGCTGAAGGCTCAGCGTCACGAGATCAAGGGACACGATCTTCGTGGTCGTGCCGCTGGTCAGCAGCAGCAGCTTGTTGGCGTAGACCTCGCAGGCAGCGTCCCAGATGGGCGGAACCGTGCCCGGATCGGAGACCCAGGCGAGCTCCTTTGCGATCGGTGGGGGAGCGAAGACGGAAATCGCTCCGCCTTCGCCGTTCTCCGGCAGCGTGCTTCCCAACGTCGTGGGACCGAAGGTCCATTCTTCGACGACGACCCGGCCCATCCGGTCCGACCAGCCGACGACATACAGCGTGTCGGTCGTCCCCGCGCGGCGCGCGACCGCCGTGGGCCGGAAAGCCACCTCGACGACTTGACTGAGCTGGCGCGAGGACGCGCCTGCCTTGACGAAGTACCAGTCGATGACGACCTTGCCGACGGGATCCTGGTTCTCGAATCGGACCCGCCCGCGCACCTGATCGTTCGCTGCCGTCGGGAGCCAGAACTCCTCCGCCCAGATCCGGCGCGGAGCGAAGGAGGCGATCATCTCGGGCGGCAAGGAGGACGGCTGCTGGGCCGGTGCGTCGACCGTGACGGCGAGCAGCAGAGCCAGTCGCATCAGAGCCGAGGTTCCTGCTCTTGAAGTGCTCATGGGTTGCACTCGCACGAGACAGGTCCGCAACCCGCATACCCGGGTGGCATCGGTGGGCCGCTGCAGTTGATGCAGTCGGCAGTCTGCCTGGCACACTCCTGCGCCGCCAAGGCCATCTGCGCCTCGATCGCTTCGAGGATCTTGTGCCTGTCGGATACGGACAGCGACGGATTGTTGCTGTTGCAGACCGTCTGGTAGTCCTCGCAGAGGCTGGAGTTGGCGACACCGTTGGCGAACGCTTCGTTGCACGGATCGTCAGGCGGATCCAGTGTCGCGATGCATGCCTCGAAGGCGGCGCACTCCGCGGCATGCATCGAGCACCAGTCGATGTAATAAGCTTCGTAAACGATGTGAGCAAGCTCGTGATACGCAGTTGCCACATAGTCAACGACCGTCATCGGGTCCGGTGGAGGCGTGATGTCGCCCCAGTCGCTCGAGTTGAAGGCGACTCCCGGGCCGGTCAGCGGATCGTAAGTGGAGTAGCCGGAAAAATTCGCGTTGGCGCTCGTGGATGAGTCGAACTCGTACGCCGGGATGCCGCCTACGGTTACCGGGACCGGAGAGACGGACACCTGAGGCGCGAACATCCCGTAGCCCACCGCAGCCGCAGTCAGCGTCTGCAGTTTCGCCTGGAGCGACAAGTCGCTCTTGCACACACCGGTCAGCGGACCCCAGTTCTGTGCCGTGATGCTTCCCGCGAGCATCGAAACTGCGCACACAATCATGCCGAAAATACGGCCATCCCGTCCGACGCGCATGGCTCACTTCCTTTTGATTCGGGCAGAATATCGGCCGCAAGTCGCATCGTCAATGCATGGGAGCGTCTGGATTGTCAGCCGCGATCCGGGGCGGCGCCGACACGGCGTTGCGCATGTCACGCGAATTCCCGCAGAAATGCCGCCACCACCGGCTCGCCTGCGGCGGAGGCGAACGCGCGAACGGACCCGGTGGCTTGTCGGCTCAAGCGCGACTCCGACTGGAATTCCAGTCCTGGCCCGATCGTTCTGGACGCGCGCACTCGCACAACCGGCGTGAAGCCCATCACTGCCCAGCCGATGCCTCGCCCGGCATTGTCGGTGTCTTCCGCGGCGTCGACATCGTCGTTGGCGTTGGCATCGGAGTCGGTGTCCGCATCCGTATCGGCATCGGCGGCGTCGTGAGGCGTGTCGACGGTCGCGTCGAACTTGATGTCGACACGCGTGTCGGTCGCTTGCGATTCGCGGCAGGCGAGTCGCGTGCGTCCGGATCCAGCGCCGCATCCGGTGCGGAGATGGAAAGGCCTTCTTCTTCGGCCGTGCCCGTGCCGACCGGATGCGCTGCCGCTCTGCTACGATCGACAACAGCAGGCCGTCCGAGTGTCGGCGTGCCGAGGCCGGATCGAAAGCGAAGGAGGCGCGATGCATCGCGGACGAGTCGCGTGGATGTTCGTTCTCGTCGCGGCGGGTGTTGCCTCGCTGGCAGCCTCGCCATCGGCTCAGACCGCTGACACGACCGCAGCGGGCGCGGCCGCAGCGGGCACGACCGCGACGACGCCCGGATTCAGCGCCGAGCAGCTCGAGCAGATCGTTGCTCCGATCGCGCTCTATCCCGACTCGCTCGTGATGCAGATTCTCATGGCGTCCACCTATCCGCTCGAGATCGTCGAAGCGGCGCGCTGGGTGGGCAAGAATCCCGGCCTCACCGGCAAGTCGCTCGACGCGGCGCTTCAGGAGCAGAGCTGGGATCCCGCCGTGAAGGTGATGTGCGGCTTCCCGACGGTCGTCACGCACATGAGCGAGAACCTCGACTGGACGCGCGACCTCGGCGATGCCGTCCTGGACCAGAAGACCGAAGTGCTCGACGCGGTGCAGCGCATGCGCGACAAGGCGTACGCGGCCGGCAACCTGAAGACGACCGAACAGCAGGTCGTGACACAACAGGCCGACAAGATCATCGTGATCGAGTCGAAAAGCCCCGAAGTGATTTACGTGCCGACCTACTCGCCGGTCGTGGTGTACGGCGCGAGCTGGCACTACCCGACCTACTACTACCCCGCGCTCTACGTGCCACCGCCGCCCGGCTACGGATTGATGCTGTTTGGCGCCGGGGTCGCGTGGGGCGCGTACCTGCACGGCGGATGCCATTGGGGCTGGGGCCACAGCGACATCGATGTGACCGTGAAGAACGAATACAACTTCAACAGGAACACCAACATCGGCAACGGCTCGTGGAAGCACGACGCCGAGCACCGCAAGGGCGTCAACTACCGCAGCAGCCGGACGGCGCAGACCTACGGCGGGAGCGGCTCGGCGACTCGCATCACGCGCGACCAGGCGCGCGGCTACGATCGCGGCGCGAGCGCGGGCACGCTGCCTGCACAGCGTCCGGGCGGCGTGGCGTCGACGCGTGATCTCTCCGGAAAACTGCCGGTCGCCGCGACGCGTGATTCCGGCGGCGCGCGCGCTTCCACCGGAGCCGCCGCGACCGGCATGTCGAATCGCGCCGCAGCCGGCGACGCGCCGTCGCGCATGAGTCGGGACGGTAACAGCGCCTTCAGCGGCTCCCGCAGTCCCGGCTTCGATCGTGCCGCCAGTGGACGCGGCGCTTCGAGTCGCGCAAGCCGTGGCGGCGGCCGAGCCGGAAGTGGTGGCCGTGGTCGCTAGGCCGGAGAGGGAGACGCACGTGGCACTATGGATGACCTTCTTGCGCCATCGCGCAGGCGTGTTCGCACTGGCACTGTGCGCGGGCTCGACATGGGCCTGCGCGAGTCCGCAACCGCGCCGTTTCGCCACGCCCGATGCGGCGATGCAGGCGCTGGCCGACCTCGCGGGGAGCGGCGACATGCAGCAGGCGGAGGCCATCTTCACGCCGGACGGCGTCAGCCTGCTGGCGTCCGGAGATCCGGCCGACGACCGCGAGGACGCACTCGCCGTGAAGGCGTTGATCCTGCAGAAGGTCGCCTTCGAGGACCGCGACGGCTCGAAGATCGCCCTCATCGGAAACGACGGCTGGCCGCTCGCCATTCCGCTGGCGCCTCATGACGGCGGGTGGTGCTTCGACATCGAAGCCGGCCGCGAAGAACTTCTGAATCGCCGCATCGGCCGCAACGAGCTGCTGGCGCTCGCGAGCCTGCGCGCCTGTGTCGATGCGCAACTCGAGTACTTCGCACAGAGTCACGACAGCCGGCCGCCTGCCTTCGCGCGCAGATTCGTGAGCAGCGCCGGCCTGCACGACGGTCTTTACTGGCCGGCAGCAGAAGGCCAGCCCGAGAGTCCGATCGGGCCGCTGCTCGCCGACGCCGACATGGAGGCGCGCATCGCCGGCGGCGGGTCCGCTCCGTTCAACGGCTACTTCTTCCGCATCCTCGACGCGCAGGGCGCGCAGGCGCCCGGCGGCGCACGCAGCTACCTGGACGCCGCAGGCCTCATGACGAAGGGCTTCGCCGTCGTGGCCTGGCCGGCGAAGCCCGGCAACTCGGGTGTCATGAGCTTCCTCGTGGACAGGAACGGCATCATCTACGAGAAGGACCTCGGCCCCGACACGGCCACGACGGTGGCTGCCATCACGGCCTTCGACCCGGACCTCACCTGGACTCCGACCTCGGACTGAGGGGCCCTCAGCCGATCTCCCTCTGCACGCCCTGCGTGAGCGAAAGCTTGTGCACCGCCGCGGTGTCGCTGATCGCGACCTGCAGCTGGAGGTCAAGGCCGGCAAGGTTGCCGGGGACGCTCATGGCGCGTGATCGGGGAATCGACCGTCGACGCCCGATCGCCGGCCGCCTCCACGGCAGGCAGCAGGACCATCACACCGTTCAGATCCTTGGCACACCGCGGGAGCGAGCTAAGTGTTTCTGCTGATGAATCCTGCCGTCGACCCCGCACATCGGAGCAAGACCATGAAGAACTTCCAGCTGCCGCCGCTTCCCTACGCCGCCGATGCGCTTTCGCCGCAGATTTCGGAGCTCACCCTGGTCACGCACCACGGCAAGCACCACAAGGCCTATCTCGACAAGGTGAACAAGGCCATTGCAGGCACGCCCAAGGAGAACTGGAGCCTGGAGCGCCTCGTGCGCGAGGCCTCGGACTCGTTGTTCAACCATGCGGCGCAGGCCTGGAATCACGAGTTCTACTGGCATTCGATGCGTCCGGCAGGCGGGTCGCGTCCGTCCGCCGCGCTCGCGAAGGCGCTCGGCAGGGATTTCGGCTCCATCGAGGCCTTCACCTCGGAATTCAGCAAGGCTGCCGGCGCGCACTTCGGTTCGGGCTGGGCCTGGCTCGTGGCAGCGGCCGACGGGAAGCTCGCGGTGCTCACGACGCACGATGCCGGGACTCCGCTGAAGGACGGAGCCCTGCCTCTGCTCACCTGCGATCTCTGGGAGCACGCCTGGTACCTCGACCGTCAGCAGGACAAGGCGGCCTACGTGAAGGCGTTCTTCGAACTCGCCAACTGGGACTTCGCGGCCGAGAACCTCGCGCGCGGCACGGTCTACTCTTCCGTCGCGCGCTCGGCAGGTGTCGGCGAGGCGGCACACGAGCTGCCGAAGCTCATTCCGGCAAAGCAGGCAAGCAGTGAACCGCGTCAGGCCGGCAGCGAGATGCATCGAGCGAACAGCCCGACGAAGGCGAGCGGCGCCTCGAGCTCATCAAAGGTGTCGAATCCGGATCGCGGTTCCACGCGCCGTGGCTGACACGGCTCCGCAATCGGCGTGGCTCGCACGGCATGCCGACTCCTCGTCCCGGTGTCTTCGCACGCTCGATGCTGCGCGGCGCTCGCTCCATGCGTGCGGAGATCTGCCTGTTCGCGAGTCGGCGACAAGCTGCGTGGCGGCATGATCGAAGCTCGGTGACACGCCGGCCCGGGTTCTGGGCGGTGTCTCGTCGGCACACGGCTGCGCACGGCGTTGCACGGCGTCGCACGGCGTCGCACGGCGGCGAGGTCGGGTTCCTCTGCACCGTTCTGCCGAGCTGCTGCCGTCTGACGCTGAGCAACCGCTGACGATCGTTCAGAGTGTCGTCCGCGACAGCCGAAGCACTCGCTGACGGCACTGTGAACGGGCTCAGCCCGTGGTGCTCCTCAACCCGTTGGAAGCGGCATAACCCTTGACCCCGCCCGGGTCCTTCAGCCACCACTGGTAGTAAATGGAGAACCCGGGTGGGATGCCGTTGGGCCACGGCGCATTGAGGATGACGTCGCCGGTGGGGGATGTCATGAAGATGAGAATCAGGTCAAGTTGCGGCACGAGCACCCCGCCCTTGAGAGGCAGACCCAGGTAAGAGGCGCCGATGGGAAGGTACACGACGGTATTGGGCAGCGCATTCGTGAGCGTGATCGTCGTGAGCGCCTGGCATGCCTGAGGCCCGGCCCCGGTGAGCACCGGCGTGATTCCTCCCGTGCCGGCGAGGCCGAGTCCGAGATCCGTCCACGTGCCCGGAATGCCTACGCACACCGGGCCGGAAATCACTCCAGTGATTTCGAGGCCGGGGGTCGTGCTCACCACCCGCGTCTTCCCGAAGGTGCCGAGGCTCGGCAGCAGGGTCACGTTGCCTCCGGTGAGCACCTTGAACTTGAACGACGCCACAATGATGTTCGGCGGCAGCATCAGCGGTGTCGCCGGCGGCGCCAGCGCGGTGTAAAGCGCCGTCCCATCCAGCACGTTGGCATTGATTCCGTCCGGGTCCGGCAGGAAGCCTGCGATGAACCACGGGTACGTGCTTGCCACCGGCGTGATGAGCTGCAGCTCAGCGGGGTTCCAAGAGAGGATCGCATCGATGGCGGCGACGGCCTGAGGAATGGCTGCCTCGGCGTGCAGGTCCACCGTGATGAAGCTGCCGGCCGGCGCGAACTGGCTCGGCGGAGTGAGAGGCAGGTTGACCTGGCCGCAGACAATCAGAATGGCCGCAAGAATCAGCATGCCTTTTCCCTTTTCGCCGGAGTGTGCAACGCGCAGGAGCCAGAGAGCGAGAGTTCATAACACGCCGCGCGAAGTCCGACAAGGAGTTCACGACTCAATTCGCTCGTCTCGCTGCACGCTCCTCGCGGCGTGGCTGAATCTACTACGGTATTCACGCTACGCGCGCACAGCGACACAATCGTCGTCGACGACGACTCCGCCGAGAGCGAAGCAAGATTCACTCGATATCGAGTGGACAGCGAAGCGCGATCAGTGATATGGAGTGCCCCGGGAATTCGGTCGCGGATCGTTCCGCGTCCTCCTGATCACGATTTCTGCCGAGTCATTTCGGCGGACACACGAGGGGATACACCATGCGTCGCGCCTGTACCGCCGTTCTTCATGCTGCAGCCGTACTGCTTCTGCTCGCATTCACGCTTCAAGCGCAAGTGAGCGTGACGAGCCTTGCTGATGACGGCTGGTACTCGGACGACACGCGTGCCGACGGTGCGGGAACTCAAGTGGCTGGCACCAACCTGAAGAGCATGGTGCTGACCGATGCGCCCGAGAACGCATCGGGACTCGTCGCGCATGAGGCGGACATCTTCAGCCAGATCTCGTTCGTCACGGCTCCCGGCACGGTGCCTTCGGGCACGTGGCCTGCTGCGCTTCACCTGAAGATCGGCGCGAGCGCCAGCGGCAAGAGCCAGATCTCCCACCGCAAGGACACGCTCACCGGTCATGGCCCGGGCAGCTCCTTCGGAGCAGGATTCACGGCGAAGTTCTCGTGGATGGCGAACGGAACGATCTCCGTCACGCCCTCGCTGAAGTTCGGCATCAAGACTGCGGAGTTCGGCTCGACGGGCATCTCGACGAAGACCGGTGAGAACGCGTGGGACAAGGTGCTCATCTACGAGCCGGGCAATCTGAACGGGGGCACGGCAGACGGCCTGTGGCACACCGAGACGATCAATTTCACGACCGGAAAGTGGTGGTTCTTCGACCGCAAGGCAGGTGCCGGCACCATCGGCACGCCGGTCACGCTGTCCGCCATGGTCGGAAACGCGATGGTCTTCAGCGGTGCGAAGACCATTGGCGACGTGTACGCACTCATCACGGCGCCGGGCGCGGTCATCACGAGCGTGCAGTTCGGCATCGGCTCCGGCAACGCCGGCGGCAGCGTGTACGTCAATCAGTTCCAGTCCAGCGCCTACCTCAGCAACGCGGTCGTCACCTTCGGGACCCCCGTGACCGGCTGGGACCAGAACGTGACCAGCAACGCGATCTACGGCAGCGGCAACGCCAACGGTTCGTTCACGACCGTGCGAGTCAACGGCCTCGAACTCGGAATGCGCGGCAAGCTGCGCTATCCGGCTGCAAACGTCTTCAACAGCAATGGTGACGGCACCTACACGTTCAATACGGGCTCAGGCACCGGCCTCTACCCGAACTCCGAGTGGAGCTTCGAGTTCTCGGTCAACACCGACTACGACAACAGCACCGGCCTCAAGGTCGGAAGCCACACGTACAAGATCGGCATGGACAACGATCCGGGCCCGGGCGCGAACTACCTCGTGTTCGATCCGATCAGTGCCGGTTCGGTCATCCCCTACAGCACGCCGGTGACGGTCCCCTTCTGGGATCACTCCATGGGCGACAACTCCACGGCGGGCGGCGCGGGCGTCGAAGCCGGCGATGCGGTCACCTACGCGACCAATCTGGCGACCTACAACCTCGCCCAGAACTCGTGGCGGCCGACGTTCTATCAGAACGCCGCGCCGTACCTCTGGAACCCGAACGTCCCGGGCCGATACGAGTACTACCTGGCGGCGTATGACGGCGCCACGGAACTCGCACGCACGCACATCACGATCATCGTCAATACGGCGACGACGTACGACCAGAACGTGACCAGCAACGCGATCTACGGCGGCGGCAATGCCAACGGTTCGTTCACGGTCGCCCGTGCAGGTGGCGTCGAACTGGGCATGCGCGGCAAGCTGCGCGAGCCGTCGTCCAACATCTTCAACAGCAATGGCGACGGGACCTACACGTTCAACACGGGCTCCGGGACGGGTTCCTTCCCGAACTCCGAGTGGAACTTCGACTTCTCCGTCAACACCAACTACGACGGGAGCTCGGGGCTCAACGTCGGAGCTCGAACCTACAGGATCGGCATGGACAACGACCCGGGTCCGGGCACGAACTACCTGATCTTCGATCCGATCAGCATCGGCACCATCATCCCCTACACGGTTCCCGTGGGCCCGGTGCCCTACTGGGATCACTCGATGGGAACGAACGCGACGCTCACCGGGGCGGGCGTCGAGGCGGGCGATGGCCCGACGTATGCGGGCTACCTGACGACGTACAACCTCGCCCAGAATTCGTGGCGCCCGACGTTCTATCAGAACATGGCGCCGTACGCGTGGAACCCGAACGTGCCGGGCCACTACGAGTACTTCCTCGCGGCCTACGATGGCACGACGGAAGTCGCACGCACCGCGATCACGCTCGTCGCCACGAACGGCACGAGCCTGCTGCTCGAGGCGGACGCGTGCCAGTCCGACCAGGACTGCAACCTGCCTGGCGTCCAAGTCAAGGTGCGGCTCTACGCGCGCAATCTCGCGTCGGCGGCCACCGGCTACCAGGCCTTCCTCTCCTACAATTCCTCGCTGCTGAGCTACGTCGGAGCTTCGAGCAGCTACAGCGCCAGCCCCTTCTCGTCCCATTTGCAGCCCATCGCGACGGCTGACGTGGTGCCGGGACAGCTGCGTCTGGATGGCAGCAGTTTCTCCGGTTCCACGATCGCCGACAGTCTGCTCGCCACGCTGGTCTTCACGGTGGCGAACGAGTGCACGCCGTTCGACCTCGACTTCGACCTGACGCAGGCGTTCGACTCCGAGCTCAGCTACGTCGGCGTGCCGCTGGTGACTTCGCTCATGAACTCTGGATCGCTGGTCGCGGATGCGACGCCGCCCGTGCTCGGCCCGTCGGCCAACATCAATGTGGCCGCCGACGCCAGTCTGGCCGGCGGATGCAGCGGTCGCGTGGTCACGTTTGCAACGCCCGTGGCGACGGACAACTGCAGCATTCCCACCGTCGCGTGCTACCCGCCGTCCGGCTCGACCTTCCCGGTCGGTACGACGGTGGTTTCGTGCGTGGCGACGGATGACTGCGGCAACACGAGCATGACGTCGTTCGACGTGACGGTCACCTCCACCAATGTGGCGACGGTCAGCGTGCAGCTCGTGGGAGTGAATGTGGCTTCCATGCGCTGCATCCGGTTCCAGACGAACACGTGCGCCTTCACGGACATCCCGCTGGCCTTCGACGGCACCGGCCTGTTCACGGGCGACATCGAAATTCCGTGCGGCTCATACACCATGCTGTGCGCGAAGGACGAGCAGCACACGGAATGGCACACGGTACCGCTGACGATCAGCGGAACGAAGTACGTGGCGACCGGCACGCTCGATCTCGAGGGCGGCGACACGGACAATGACGGCGACGTCGACATCAATGACGTCACGTGGCTGATCGCCCAGTACGGCGGCCTTGCCGCATCCGGCAGCTGCCCGTGGGACGGCACGCGCGATGCCGACTTCAGCAACAACGGTGCGGTCGCCGCCGAGGACTACGGCTTCCAGGTGGCCAACTGGCTGACCACGTCGGCTTGCACCTGCGCCATTCCGCTCGTCTCGCACCGGCGTGGGGATCACCCGGAGCACCTGGAGCGCAAGGCCTACCTGCGCGTCACCGGCGCGATCACGAAGGCCGCCGACCTCAACGGCGACGGCTGGGTCGATCATCTCGACGTGAGGTTGTTCGAGAACGAGCAGGGTCTGCCCAACGAGCTGTCGGACATCCTGCGCAACGCGACTCCGAAGATCCGCTGATCGACGGAGTCGTCGACGGACAACGCGATGGTGAAGCCGGGGCGGGCGTGACCGCCCGCCCCGGCCTTCTGCAGCGGGCCCTCGCAGCCATGACGCCGGGGCTCGGAGGGACGCCGACCTCCCTGTCCGCGACTCCCCGCGCGACACTCCCGCGCGCGCGCGGGGGAGATCGGCGAGCTGAGTTGCCCGGGTTTCCGGGCGATGTCCGGCTGCGGTCGATGGCTAGACTGCGCCCCCATGACTTCCGGCACGGATGACACGCGGGATCTCGGCTTCGGCAACATCGTCGCGCGCGAGAGCCGCCAGCGGCTGCTCAATCATGACGGCTCCTTCAATGTCGTGCGGCGACGGCGCGGGCTGGTCACCTCCCTGGGCGACTACCACCTCCTGCTCACGCTGAGCTGGCCGCGCTTCCTGCTTCTCGTCGCGGCGATGTTCGTCGCCCTCAACCTGCTGTTCGCCGGCGCCTACATGGCCTGCGGGCCCGACGCACTGGACGGTCCGGCCGTGGAGGGCACCGCCGGTCACTGGGCGCGCGCCTTCTTCTTCAGCGTGCAGACCTTCTCGACCATCGGCTACGGCCACGTCGCGCCCGCGAACCTGTCGGCCAATCTGCTGGTGGTGTTCGAAGCCCTTTGCGGCCTGCTCGTGTTCGCGCTCTCGTCCGGCGTCGTGTTCGCGCGCTTCTCGCGGCCGATCGCACGCGTCCGCTACAGCGACCGGGCCGTCGTGGCGCCGTATCGCGGCATCACCGCCTTCGAGTTCCGCATCGTCAACACGAGCCGCAGCCAGCTCCTCGACCTGCGGGCGCAGGTGCTGCTCAGCCTCATGGAGGTCGACGAGGCGGGCCGAAGCGTGCGTCGCTTCCACGATCTGCCGCTGGAACGCGACCACGTCGCTCTCTTCCCGCTCACCTGGACCATCGTGCACCCCATCGATGCGCGCAGCCCGCTCGCGGGCATGGACAGTCGCCGCCTGCACGCGGCCGACGCCGAGTTCCTCGTGATCCTCGCGGGCACCGACGAGACCTGGGCGCAGCTTGTGCACTCGCGCTCCTCGTACAAGTCCGACGAGGTCGACTGGAATGCGCGCTTCGCGAGCATCCTCCTGCGCCCGGACGACGGCGGCCCGATGGGCGTGGCGCTGGACCGGCTCTCGGAGATCGAGTCCCTGGGAGACCCGGCGCCGTCCGGCGCCGTCAGCTCCTGAGGAAGTCGAGCAGGTCGGTGTTCACGCGGTCCTTGAACGTCGTGGTGAGCCCGTGCGGGGCGCCCGCGTACACGATGAGGCGCGCATTCTTCACGAGCTTCGCGGACGCACGCCCGCCGGCATCGATGGGAACGATCTGGTCGTCGTCGCCGTGGATGACGAGCGTCGGCACGTCGAAACGCTTCAGGTCCTGCGTGAAGTCGGTCTCCGAGAAGGCCTTGATGCAGTCGTAGGCGTTCTTGTGACCGGCCTGCATGCCCTGCGACCAGAAGGAGTCGATGGCTCCCTGCGAGGCTTTACTCCCCGGGCGGTTGAAGCCGTAGAAGGGGCCGCTCGCGAGATCGCGGTATTGCTGCGAGCGATCGGCGAGGGAACCGGCGCGGATGGCGTCGAAGGCCTCGATGGGCAGGCCGCCAGGATTGGCCGGCGTCTTCAGCATGAGCGGCGGCACGGCGGAGATCAGCGCGGCCTTCGCGACGCGCCCGGTGCCGTGGCGGCCGATGTAGCGCGCCACTTCTCCGCCGCCGGTGGAGAAGCCCATGAGCGTGGCGCCCTTCAGGTCCAGCGCATTCATGAGCGCCGCGAGGTCGTCCGCATAAGTGTCCATCTCGTTGCCGTGCCACGGCTGGCTGCTGCGGCCGTGGCCGCGCCGGTCGTGCGCGATGCAGCGGAAGCCGCGCTCGGCCAGGAAGAGCATCTGGTCCTCCCAGCTGTCGGCATTCAGAGGCCAGCCGTGCGAGAACACGACGGGCGGTCCCTTGCCCCAGTCCTTGAACCAGATCTGCGTACCGTCCTTCGTGGTGATGGTGGTCATGAGCTGCCCTCCGGGAACAAGGCCATGCGACGGGATCGGGCGCGATGCCCCGGTCCGGTCTCCGGCGCGGATGAATCCGTCGTGGACAACACGTCTGGCCCACGGACGGTGTGTCCTCACTGAGCGCAAAGGATGGACACCATGCCGACGGGACCTCGCGGCGCATCTGGTGACTCGCGCATCAGGTGCGCGTGCGCGTGCGCGGCCGTCGCGCCGTCGATTACGATCGGCGCCTCGTGCGTGGTGCGACGGCCACACCGTCGCGAGTCCGAGGCGTTTCGTCGTGAATGAAGGACACACGACCGTGGCCGTCCAGCGCTACCTGGACGAACTGGCCAGCGATGCGACCGCCGAGCCGATCGTGCGCGCCCTGCTGGCGCAGTCCGCCACGCGGTTGGCCGCACTGTCCGCCAACCTGCTCTACCGCGCCTATCCGCGCCTGACGCGCCCGCCGCTCAACCTGCAGCACGACGAGTTGCTCTCGGCGGTGGTGGAGCGCCTGCTCAAGGCGATGCGCACCGTGAAGCCCGGCAACGTGCGCCAGTTCTTCGCGCTGGCCAATCAGCACATGCGCTGGGAGCTGAATGACCTGGCCCGCCGCTTAGACGAACAGCCGCGCGCCCTCGAGCTGGTGGACGCCCCGGCGGCGTCGTCAGCCAGCAGCGTCCAGGGGCCGAGTCCGAACATGAGCCGCATGCTCGATGCCATCGAAAGGCTGCCCGAGACCGAGCGCGAGGTCTTCGGCCTCGTGCGCATCCAGGGCATGACGCACGCCGAGGCGGCCGAGGTGCTGGAGGTCTCGCCCAAGACCGTGCAGCGGCGCCTCCATCGCGGCCTCGTGCTGTTGATGGAGCAGGTCGGAGATCTTCGCCCCGCGAACAACGCCTCGGAAGCCATGTAGACGACGGCCGTCGCGCGCCGCATCGGGCCGCGTCGGGGAGCCAGCCAGCATGACCGATGACACGCGCGTGCAGCACCTGCTCGCCGAGCTGCTCGACTCGCGGCTCGCGCCGGAGGAAGTCTGCGCCGGGGAGCCGGAACTGCTGCCGATCGTGCGCGAACGCTGGCAACGCATGCGCTCTCTCGAGGCCGAAGTGGAGGCGTTGTTTCCGACGCCGGCCCACGGCCGGCGCAGCGACGGGACGCCGCGTCCACCAGCAGAACTCCCGCGCATCCCCGGCTACGGCCTGGAGTCCGTGCTCGGCCGCGGCGGCATGGGCGTCGTCTACAAGGCACTCCACCTCCGGCTCGGGCGCCACGTCGCGCTGAAGATGCTGCTCGCCGGCGAGTTCGCCGCGGCCGAACAGCTCGCGCGATTCGCGCGGGAGGCGGAGGTCGTCGCGGGCCTGTGCCACCCGAACATCGTGAAGGTGTTCGACGTCGGCGACCACGATGGCCGGCCGTGGTTCACGATGGAGCTCATCGAGGGCGGAAGCCTCGCGCAGAGGCTGGCCGGCGGACCGCAACCGGCGCGCGCGGCCGCCTCCATGGTCGTGACGCTGGCCGAGGCGATGGAGGCCGCGCACGCGGGCGGCGTCGTGCACCGCGACCTCAAGCCCGCGAACATCCTGATGGCGGCGGACGGCACGCTCAAGATCTCGGACTTCGGGCTGGCACGACGACTGCACGGTGGCGGCTCGGAACTCACGCTGAGCGGCGCCACGCTCGGCACGCCCAGCTACATGGCGCCCGAGCAGGCCCTGGGCAAGGAGCGCCTCATCGGTCCGGCCGTGGACGTCTACGCGCTGGGCGCGTTGCTCTACGAACTGCTCACCGGCCGACCGCCATTCCGCGGCGAGACCGCGGCCGAGACCGAGCGCATGGTCATCCACGACGATCCCGTGCGCCCCTCGCACCTGAACGCGAAGGTGCCGCGCGACCTCGAGACCATTCTCCTGAAGTGCCTGCAGAAGGATCCGGCGCGACGCTACGGCACGGCGGCCGCTCTGGCGGACGACCTGCACCGCTTCCTGCGCGACGAGCCGATCACCGCGCGGCCCGTCGGCGCCAGCGAGCGCGCACTCAAGTGGATGCGCCGTCGGCCGGCGCAGGCCTCGGCGGTCGCGGGCGCGGCGCTGCTCGCCGCGGTCGTCCTGAGCGCGCTTCTGTGGCTCAGCATGCAGCGCGCAAGCACCGAGCGCGCGGCGAGCGACGACCTGAACGACATGGCCCGGCGCGAGCAGGCCGGCGACTGGGTCGGGGCTGCCACCGCGCTGGAGAGAGTCAGGACCCGCCTCGGCGACGGCGGCTCCGCGGCGTTGCGTGCCCGCGTCGCCGACGGCCAGCGGGACCTCGAGCTGGTCGCGCAGCTGGATGACATCCGCCTGCGTCGCGCGGCGGTGCGCGACGGTCGCTTCGACCCGGGCACGAACCGGAAGCTGGCCGACGCCAGCTACGAGGCAGCGTTCCGCGAGGGCGGCTGGGGCGTCGTCGGTGATGACCCGCAGGCGACGGGCGCCCGCATCGCGATGAGCGGCATCCGCGATGCGCTCGTCGCGGCCCTGGACGACTGGGCCGTCTGCCTCCCGAGGCGCGACGACGAAGAGCGCCTGGACTGGTTGCTGGACGTCGCACGTTTCGCGGACCCGGACCCGACCGGCTGGCGCAACCGCGTGCGCGATCGCTCCACGTGGAAGGATGCCGCGGCACTCTCCGAACTGGCGCGCACGGCGCTGGAGGCCGGCTCGTCATTGCCTTGCCTCGTGGCGCTGGCCGAGCACCTCAATCAGGCGGATGGCGACGGCACGGCGCTGCTCAAGCGACTGCAGCAGGAGCATCCCGGCGATTTCTGGGCCAACCTCACGCTGGGCGACGCGCTGCGCGAACGCCACCCGGGCGAAGCCATCCGCTACTACCAGGCCGCGCTCTCCATCCGCCCCGACGCCGCCGTGGCCAGCAACAACCTGGGCATCGCGCTTGCGCTCGACGGTCAGCCCGAAGAGGCCGTCACGCAGTTCCGCAAGGCGCTGCGCCTCGACCCGGCGTTCGCGCACGCGCAGTTCAACCTCGGCAACGGACTCGCGGAGGCGGGGCGCCGCAGCGAGGCCATCGACGCCTACCGGCGCGGCATCGAGCTGGAACCGAAGGCCGCGGAACTGCACGCCAACCTGGCCAAGGCCCTCGGCGAGGACGGCCGCGTGGACGAGGCACTGCGCGAAGCGCGCCTGGCCGTCAGCCTTGACGACGGTCACGCCAAGGCGCACCTGGGACTCGGCTACCTGCTCATGGTCGTGGGTCTCCCGCGGGAAGCCGTCGCGGAGGACCGACGCGCCATCGAGCTGGACGATACGCTGCCCGAGGCGCACGTCAACCTGGGCTACGCGCTCATCGCCCTCGGGCAGCTGGACGAGGCGATCGACGAGTGCTCGCGCGGCGTGGAACTGGACCCGAAGTGCGCGGAGGCGTATTCGGGCCTCGGCAACGCCCTGCGCGCCAAGGGGCAAGTGGACGAGGCCATCGAGCAGGGCCGGATCGCCGTGCAGCTCGAACCGGAGAATGCCAGATACCACAACGGTCTGGCCAACTCGCTGGCGATGGCGGGCCGATACGACGAAAGCATCGCGCACTTCACCGAGTCCACGCGCCTCTCGCCCGGGGTCGCGACGACGCACGCCAATCTCGGCAACATGCTGGGCCTCATGGGGCAGCTCGACGAGGCCATCGTGCAGTTTCAGGAGGCACTGCGCCTCGACCCGGAGCTGGCGCAAGCGAACGGCTCGCTCGGCCAGGCGCTTCTGAACAGCGGGCGGCTGGAAGAGGCGCGTCCTGCACTGGCGCGCGGCCTCGAGCTCTGCCCCGAAGGCACGCCGATGCGCGCGGAATGCGTGAGGCAACTGTCCAGCTGCGACGCACTCCTCGCGTTGCAGCAGCGCATGCCGGCGTTCCTGGACGGCAGCGAGGCGCCGGCCGATGCCGCCGAGGGCGTGCTGCTGGCGACCTGGTGCCGACTGAAGCAGCGCTACGCACTGGCCGCGCGCTTCGGGGCGCAGGTCATGGCGTCGTGGCCGGAGACCGCAGCCGACGAGCGCACCGGCCTCCGCTATCTCTCGGCCTGCGCGGCCGTGCAGGCTGCCGCCGGCAAGGGCAGCGACGCCGCCGACCTCACCGCTGCCGAGCGCACGCAGCTGCGCGGCGAGGCCCTCGAGTGGCTGACGGACGAGCTGGTGTCCTGCACGGAGAAGCTCGAGTCGGGTGCCGCCGGCTCCGGAAGGGTCGTGCAGCGCTCGGTCGGCCGCTGGCTTTCCGACCAGAGTGTCGCCGCGGTCCGCGACGAGACGGCGTTGGCCTCGTTCCCGCCTGACGAGAAAGCCGCATGGCAAGCGCTATGGAATGACGTCGCAGCCCTGGCGAGGCGCGCGCAGGCAGGTCCCTGAGGAGAGCGGACGACTGTCCACCCTTCACGCTCAGCAGGGCAGTGCGCGCGGCAGTCGCGACGAACCGACTTCAGAAACTCTTCGACACCTCGAGCAGGGAGCAGACACATGGCGTCAAGGTTGGCAGGCAAGGTGGCGCTCGTCACCGGTGGAAGCAGCGGCCTCGGCCTGGCCACCGCGCGGCGCTTCATCGCCGAGGGCGCGTACGTCTTCATCACCGGGCGTCGACAGGATGCGCTGGACGCGGCGGCGAAGGAGCTGGGCCCGCAGGCGACGGCAGTGCGCTGCGACTCTTCGAAGCTCGACGACCTCGATCGTCTCTTCGCCGTCATCGGCAAGAGCAAGGGTCGTCTCGACGTGCTCTTCGCCAACGCTGGCGGCGGCACCTTCATGCCGCTTGGCGAGATCACCGAGGAGCACTACGACAAGTACTTCGGCATCAACGTGAAGGGCACGCTCTTCACGGTGCAGAAGGCGCTGCCGCTGATGCCACCCGGCTCGGCCATCGTGCTCAACGGCTCGATGGTCTCCATCAAGGGCATGCCTGCCTTCGGCGTCTACGCGGCGACGAAGGCTGCGCTGCGCTCCTTCGTGCGGACCTTCGCGTGGGACCTGCAGTCGCGCAAGATCCGCATCAACCAGGTGAGCCCCGGCACGGTGGTCACGCCCGGGTATCGCAATGAACTCGGCCTGAGCGACGCGCAGATCGACAAGCTCAAGGCCCACGCCGAGGCGACCACGCCGATGGGCCGCACCGGCACGCCCGACGAGATCGCGAAGGCCGTGGTCTTCCTCGCCTCGGACGACGCCAGCTACATCACCGGCACCGAACTCTTCGTGGATGGCGGCTCCGCGCAGGTCTGATGTCCTTCACTTTCCTTCACACTCATCAGGAGAACGTCATGTCATCCGGCGACAAGCGACCGAAGCTCAGCGAGAAGGGACTGCTCACGCCCGACAATTGCGTGGTGGCCGTCATCGACCTGCAGCCGCAGATGCTGTTCGGCGTGGCCAGCCACGACCGGCAGTCCATCATCAACAACAACCTGCTGCTCACGAAAGCCGCGCGCGTCTTCGACGTGCCCGTGGTGCTCTCCACCGTGGAGACCAAGGGCTTCTCCGGCAACATGTGGCCGCAGATCCAGGCCGTGTTTCCGCGCCAGGCGCCGATCGAGCGCACCACGATGAACTCCTGGGACGACCGCAACTTCGTCGCGGCGATCGAGAAGACCGGGCGCAGGAAGATCGTGCTCACGGGACTGTGGACCGAGACCTGCGTCGCCCTTCCGACCATCCAGGCCATCCACGATGGCTACGAGATCTACGTCGTCGAGGATTGCTGCGGCGACGTGAGCCTGCTCGCGCATGACAACGCGATGAAGCGCGTGATCCAGGCCGGTGCGAAGCCCGTGACCGCGCTGTCGGTGATGCTTGAGTGGCAGCGCGACTGGGCGCACAAGGGCACCTACGACGCGGTCATGGACATCGTCAAGAACCACTGCGGCGCGTACGGCGCCGGCGTGGAGTACGCCTACACGATGGTGCACGGCGCGCCGCCGACGAAGTTCCCCGACTACATCGTGCCGACGCCTTCCAAGGTCCCCGCGCACGCCTGAGATCTCGCGCTGCGGGCGCCGGCACAGTGACGATGCCCGCAGCGCAACCCGCCACGGCACGCACACCACGCCACGTCGAGGAGGCCGCCATGTCCGCTTCATCCGCAGAAACCATGGCCGATCTCGTGCTGACGGGAGGCCGGATCGCGACGCTCGACCCGGCGCGCCCGTCGGCCAGCGCGCTCGCCATCCGCGGCGGCGCCTTCGTGGCCGTGGGGAGCGACGCCGACGTGCAGCGCCACGTCGGCCCGTCCACGCGCGTGGTGAAACTCGGCGGGCGGACCGTGATCCCCGGCCTCGTGGATTCTCACATCCACACCATTCGCGGCGGCCTCAACTACAACATGGAGCTGCGCTGGGACGGCGTGCCGTCGCTCGCGGACGCGCTGCGGCTGCTGCGTGAACAGGCGCAGCGCACGCCGGCGCCTCAGTGGGTGCGCGTGGTGGGCGGCTGGACGGAGTTCCAGTTCGCGGAGCGGCGCATGCCGACGCTCGCGGAGATCAATGCCGCGGCGCCGGACACGCCGGTCTTCATCCTCTATCTGTACGGCCTCGCGCTGCTGAATGCCGCCGCGCTGCGCGTGCTCGGCTACGACCGCAACACGCCGAACCCGCCGGGCGGCGAGATCCAGCACGATGCGAAGGGCGACCCCACCGGGCTGCTCATCGCCAAGCCCAGCGCGATGATCCTGTACTCCACGCTCGCCAGGGGCCCGAAGCTCGGCTGGGACGACCAGGTGAACTCCTCGCGGCACTTCATGCGCGAGCTCAATCATCTCGGCCTCACCTCCGTCATCGACGCGGGCGGCGGCTTCCAGAACTATCCCGAGGACTACAAGGTCATCGAGCACCTGCACGGGCGCGACGAACTCACTCTGCGCATCGCCTACAACCTCTTCACGCAGCGGCCCGGCCAGGAGCTCGACGACTTCCGCAAGTGGACCTCGACGACGAAGCCCGGCCAGGGCGACGACTTCTACAAGCTCAACGGCGCGGGCGAGATGCTGGTCTACTCCGCCGCCGACTTCGAGAACTTCCTGGAGCCGCGCCCCGATCTGCCCGCCTCGCTCGAGGACAGCCTGCACGCGGTGGTGCGCCACCTCGTGGAGCAGCGCTGGCCCTTCCGGCTGCACGCCACCTACGACGAGTCCATCCGCCGCTTCCTCGACGTGTTCGAGCGCGTGAATCGCGAGGTGCCCTTCGCCGGCCTGCGCTGGTGGTTCGATCACGCCGAGACGGCGACGCCCGCCAGCCTCGAGCGCACGGCCGCGCTGGGCGGCGGCATTGCCGTGCAGTCGCGCATGGCCTTCCAGGGCGAGCACTTCATCAAGCGCTACGGCACGGCCGCAGCACGGCACACGCCGCCGATCCGGCGCATGCTCGACCTCGGCATCCCGGTGGGCGCCGGCACGGACGCGACGCGCGTCGCCAGCTACAACCCGTGGGTCGCGCTCTACTGGATGGTCACCGGCAAGTCTGTGGGCGGCACGCAGCTGGCCGCGCCCGACAACCGCCTCTCCCGCACCGACGCGCTGCGTCTCTACACGCAGGGAAGCGCGTGGTTCTCCGGCGAAGCAGACGCCAAGGGCACGCTTGCCGTCGGTCGCCACGCGGATCTCGCCGTGCTCAGCGCCGACTACTTCAGCGTTCCGGAAGAATCCATCAAGCGGCTGGAGTCGGTGCTCACCGTCGTCGGCGGGCGCATCGTGCACGGTGCGGACGCCTTCGCGTCGCACGCGCCGCCACTGCCGCCCGCAAGTCCCGACTGGTCACCGACGGCCGCGCGCGGACGCGCAGCGGGAGGCGCGTCGTCGACGTCGCGGACGGAGACGGCGGGCGGTGTCTCGAGCGCGGCCGTCGACGCGCCCGGTGGCCCCTTCGCCGGCCACTCGCCGTGGGATACGGGCTGCGCCTGCTTCGTGTTCTGAGTCTCGCTGCGGAGGGTTGCGCCATGAACGAAGCAGTCTCCGGCGCGGCTCCGGACGGCCCCGTGAAGTTCGTGCTGCAGCGGCGCGCGCGCCCAGGAGCACAGATCTCCTTCGAGGCGTGGATCCGCGAGCTGGTGGCGTCCGCCTCGCGCGAGGGCACGCTGCAGGGCAGTTCCGTGCTCACCGCGGGCGGCGGCGAGTACTTCATCCTGCTGCGCTTCGCGAGTCGGGCGGCGCTGCAACGCTGGGAATCGGCGCCCGAGGTGCGCGCACTCGTCGCGACGGGTGACGCGCTCGCCACCGCCGCCGACACGCCGCAAAGACGCTCGGGTCTGGAGACGTGGTTCACGCTGCCGGGCATGCCCGCGCCGCCCTCCGCGCCGCCTGCATGGAAGATGGCGCTGGTCACGTGGTGCGCGCTGCTGCCGCAGGTGATGCTGCTGGCCGTCCTCATTCCCGCCGGCCTGCCCTTCGTCGTGAGCATCGCGCTCTCGACGGCGATCCCCGTGGCGATGCTCACGTGGGTGATCATGCCGCGTGCCACGCGGCTGCTCTATCGATGGCTCTACGCACCGCGCGCCGCCGCCGGCGTGGACGGGGGGAAACCCGCATGAGGCCTGACGGTGCCCGGCGGACGGCGCATCCGTTCGCGCCGTTGTCGAGCTGATCGGCCCGCTGCCGAGCGGCCGCGCGCAGGTTCGCACCGGCCCGGCCCCGGCGAGGGAACTGCGGAGAGCGACGACGGAGCGAACCGCCTGCTCTGCTGCGCGGGCCTAGCGGTTCTCGATGACAGCGGGCGCGAGGTCCTGCACGACGGCTGCGGCGTCCTCCGCACCCAAGTGGGCGACGGGGTCGGCCTCGCCGGCCTCGTCGGCCACCGAGGAGCGTTCGGCGTCGAGGCGTTGCGGCGGCGCCTCGGCGAGTGTCATGGGTCGCCCGCCCACGGCCGCGAGCCTGGCTCGCTGCGTCACGGTGTCCTCGATCGGAAGCGACTGGGAGTGCCGGTCCCACAGCGCGAACACCGTGGCGGCGAGCACCAGCGCCGCGCCACACACGGCAAGCTGCAGTCCGATCGGAGCCGTCGAGGATCTGTGCCGGAGCAGGTGGTTCATGTGTGCCCTCCGGCTGCCATCGCATGAAGTCTCGCGGTGACGGTGGAGACGCCCATGTCGCGGCTGAGTGTTGCAGCGCCCTTCATGACCGGCGCGCTGCAAGAGACACGAAAGCTGCGGTGGATTCCGGGTGAAGCGCGAGGCGTGCTTTCGCGCAGAGCGCACGTCGTCGCGCGGCGCGACGGAGTCTTCACACTCGCGCGGAGCTTTGTGAAGACGAAACGCGCATCGCACGGACTGTTCGCCTCAACCCGCATGCCCGGCGTTCCGATAGTTGCGTGCATGAAGACATCCACACGCGATGGCCGCCTTTTCTTCACGCTGGCTGTGCTTGCACTCGTCGCCGCGCCGGGTTGCATGAGCCCCAACCGGATCGGCTGGCACGCCTACAACGGAGGCGACTACGCGACGGCACTCGCGGAGTGGACGCCGCTCGCGGAGCAGGGCGACGCCGATGCCCAGTACCTCGTCGGTCTCATGCACGACGACGGGCAGGGCATGCCCGCCGATGCGTCGGTCGCGGCGCACTGGTACCGGCTGTCGGCAGAGCAGGGCTACGCGCCGGCGCAGAACAATCTGGGCGCCCTCTACTTCGCGGGTCACGGTGTCGGGCGTTCGAGCAGCGAAGCCGCGAGATGGTTCCGTCTTGCCGCGGAACAGGGCTTTGCTGCGGCGCGGAGCAATCTCGGTGTGTTGCAGGCATCCGGCAGGGGAGGCGCTCCGCTCGCCGGGGAGCAGTTGGCCATGCGGGCGCGCACCGGCACGAGCACCGAGTCCGTGACACAGGGAAGCGCGCAGGCGCAGCCACCGGCCGACAGCGTGGCGTCGTCGTCCCGGCCTGCGCTCACGTCGCGCTGACCGTGCGCGCGTGGCCCGTCGCCACGCAAGGCGCGCGGCACTACGGCAGGTGGACACGCGGCCTCGTCGCAGCGGCGAGGCGATGGCGTCGCACCAGTTCATCCAGCATGTCTGCCGTGCGGGCGTCGATCCTTGCGATGTCCGCGGCGCGGAGCGGGCCCCAGGGGGCCACGAGCTGGCGCCGCATCTCATGCCACATTCCGTTGAGTCCGGCGCCTTCGGGCCTGCTCGAAGAAAAGCGAGGCGAGCCTCCATCCTGTCGGAATGGAGACTCGCCAAGCGACATCGGCGCCGCGGATGACTTTTCCGGGAGAGGAGCAGCAGGTGGCGCAGACATCAATCGGGAATCCGGTGCATGGAGCAAGTCAACGGGTGTGCTCTTCCAAACCCGATGGCGTGAGGCTGGTTGCGCTCAGGCCGGCAACGCCTGAGCCCCGGGCCAGCTGACGGGCGCGGCGTGGCATGACAAGGCCGGAGCCCGGCTTGCTGAAGCCCGCAGCGAAGAGGTGACACGGGGGCGCTTTGTAGATTCGTGTGTGGGAAGGCGGCCTTGGCGTGCCGGCCTGGGCCTCCTGCCCCGGCAGGTCCGGCCTCCACGTCAGGCCGGGCGGGCCTCCGACTCACATGGCAGGGCATTTGCAGTCATGTCTCTCACGAGGCTCTCAAGCCGCGCCATTTCTCTCCGATGGAAGGAGCATTCCCATGTTGCGTTGGTCTCTTGGTTTTCTGCTGATCGCGATCATTGCGGGCGTTCTCGGTTTCACCGGGATCGCGGGCACGGCGGCCGGCCTGGCGAAGATCCTGTTCCTGATCTTCCTCGTGGCGTTTGTCATCTCGCTGATCTTCGGACGCAAGCAGACCGTGGTGTGAGACGCAAGCAGACCGTGGTGTGAACGGCCGCGCCCAGGACCTGCCGCTTACGGCAAGTCCTGTCAGGGCCGCGCGAAGCGCGGCCTCGGCGCCACGACGTGTGTCAGTTCCACCGGCTTGCCGGCAAGGAACGCCGGCCAGGCTTCGCGGAGCTCCGGCTGCATCCAATTGAGATCGTGCGCGGCGTTTTCCACGACGATGAGTCGGGCATTGGGAAGGTCGCGCATGAGTTCTTCGGCATTGCTGATCGGCGTGCGCGAGTCGAGATCGCCCACGAGAAAGAGGATGGGCGTCTTCGCCTTCAATGGCGCGCGGCAGGCATCGCCCGCGTCCTTCGCGCCCCAGGCCGCGGTCACGTTCGGGTGCGGAAAGTTCACGGCATCGCCGAGCAGACAGGTGCCGGCCTCCTTTGCGATGCGCTTTGCGCGCGCTGCGGAGAGGCCGGAGGAGCAATCCATCATCCAGGTCATGGCCGAGCCCACTCCGAAGCTCCGGCGCAGGTCGGCCAGCTCGCGCGCCACCGGCTCGTAGTCGCCCTGGTCCATCGCGAGGACCATCGCGGGCACGACGTCGATCCCGCCGCGGACCGAGCCGATCAGGTTGGACAGCAACCACTGCACGTCGAACCTGCTCACTCCGACGCGTTCGCCCGCGACGTCCACGAAGACCGGCGCCTTGTCGAGTTGCGCAAGGACGCCGGCCAGCATCGCGGTGAAGTCCGGAATCTGCTCGGACAGGCCGGGCTCGGTAGCGACGAGCGCGGCGATGCGCTCGACGCCTTCCTGCGTCTGGCTCGGCAGCTTCATCGTGTGGTCCGGGCCTTCCGGGCCGACGAGCACCGCGCGATCGACGAGCGCCTCGTGCCGGCGGATGGTCTGCAGCGCGAGGTGCGTGCCGTAGCTCTCCGCCCAGAAGGAGATCTTCGCGTAGCCGAGCTGGCGGGCCAGGTCGGCGATGTCGTCCGCACTCTCGAGGGTCGTGTAGCCCGCGAGGTCGACGCCCTGCTCGCGCCAGCGCGCCGCTTCCGCCTTGCAGACTTCCTGCATGGCCGCGAGCATGACCGCAGGATCGCCGGGCACGTCGAGCGGCAGCGGGAAGAGTGTGTCGCTGTCGAGATTGGGTTCCGAAAGTCCGACGCCGCGCTGGTCCAGCGCCACGAGGTCAGCGCCGAACAGGCCGAGATACGCGGCGCCGCCGCCGGTGACATGCCTGCGCAGCAGTTCGATGGCCGAACCGCCCGGGCCGCCGGCCAGCAGGAAGACGGGCGTGCCGGGATGCTCCGCCTCCGACTTCACGCGCAGAAAACTCAGCGTGATCGCGCGACTGTCCTTTGCAGCGCGACGCTCGGGGACCTCGAGCTGTCCGAGCTGCGCTTCGACGACGCTGCCGTCGCGTGCCTCGAGGCGCTCGATGGTGAAGGCCGGCTCATCCTGCGTGGCGGCGCGCGAGCACAGGGCGAGGACTCCGAGCATGAGCCCGGCGGCGTGGTGCAGTGGGGAGCAGGACATGGCGCGGGCACTCCGGAGCGGGATGGGGCGCGTCGCATCTTAGGGTCGCGAAGCGTGCGGAGGTCTGGCGCGTGAGTGGCGCTCGCCTCGTCGCGAGGCGCTCTTCTGCTAGTTTGTTGGCGCGTTCGGAAAGACGCCTGCGACCCGACGCCTCACGGCGTCACCGCCCACCGGAGGAGACCGCCCATGCTTGCCACTCGCTCGCTCGTGCTCTTGCCCGCCACGCTCGCGCTGCTCTGCGCCACGGCCATCGCCTCCATCGCGACGCCGCCGAGCGGGACGGCCATCGAGCTGAAGCTCGACGCCTCGTTCAACGTCAAGCTCAAGAACTTCCAGGGCTGTCACTTCGACTACACGGCCAGCGTGGAGGACCCGACCATCGTGCAGCTCTCCAGTCTCTCGGGCACCGATGTCACGGGCGCAACCATCGGCCTCACCGGAGTCAAGGTCGGCTGGACCATGCTCACCGTGCAGAGCATGGGCGGAGACTGTCCGCCCGCGACGCACACCTACCTCGTGACCGTGAACCCGGACGAGAAGCTGCTGCTCAAGAGCTACGCAAGCCTCACCAAGGCCGCCGCAGCCGACGTGAAGTTCGAGATCAAGAGCGGATTCTCCCTCTACAACAGCACCGTCTCGCTGCTCGGCGCGCAATACAAGGACGGTGCGATCGACAACGACGAGTTGCAGGACGGCTTCCACGACGCCGCCGACTCGCTGCGGCGCTCCATCTTCCAGTCGGGCGTCGACGCGTATCAGTCGGTGATCCTCGGCGGCAGCATGCTCATCGCCGACAATGGACTGGACTTCGGCGGCGCGCCCATCGATCTCTTCGCCGGCGGCTGCAGCAGCTACGACAGCTTCCAGGATTCCGTCTGCAGCGGCTTCGCGAAGTCTCACGACACCTTCGCCAAGGCCTCGAAGAAAGGCGCGAAGACCTTCCTGAAGCTGGGCGGGCCGCTCTTCGGGCAGTGGTCCGTGTTGCCGCCTCTCTATGCGGGCGGCCCGGTCTTCCCCGACCAGCTCGGTTCCATTCTCGCGCCCAGGCCGCTGCTCGGTCCGCTCACCTTCACGACGCGCCCGGTCAGCGCCACCGGCGGCGACGGCCGTCTGCGCGTGAGCGGCATGGGGGACACCGCGCGCTCCGGGCAGCTGGAGGTGACGCTGACGCGCACGATCGATGGCGATGCACCGTGGACGATGACGCTCATGCCGACCATCACGGGCAACGAGTGGACCACGACCTTCGGCGACCTCGATGAAGGCGCCTACTCGCTGGACACGCGCTACACCGGCGACACCTACGGCGTCACGATCCCGCTGCACATCGGCTTCAAGTTCTGAGGCGCCTGCCGGCGGAGTCGCGTCGCGCGGTGCGGACAGGTGAGAATCCGGGAGTGACCGCTTAGGATTCCCGTGACCTCGTGCCACGCACCCGAGCGGGTGGCGGCTGCACGCACGCTCCGCTTCGCCGTGGCCGCGCGGCACGAGGCCGCGGGAGTTGATCGTGAAGTGTTCAGACGCAGACGCATCCTCGCCGGGCGGGGCCGGCCGCGCGCCGTGGCTCGCCCTGCTGGTGGCGGGAGTCCTGTTGGCGCCGATGGCATCGCGCGCAGGCGCCGTCACCGGCGACGCGCAGGATGCGTCCGCCGCGCGGGCGCAAGGCCGCGTGCTCGAAGCCGCGGCGCATCACCTCGGTGACGACACGAAGCCGGAGTGGGTGGAGGCCGGCGCGACGCCCGAGGGCGTGACGCTGTCGCTGAGTTTCGAGGGGCGCGACACGGGCGCGGAGCAGACGCTCTTCGTCACGCAGCGCAACGTGAGCGCGCGCTGGGAGCTGCGCATCAACGGCACGCTCGTGGCGCGGCTGCGTCCGCTCGAGGCGCGCCGCGAGGTGGCCTATCGCGTGCCGCCCGGCGTGCTGGTGAATGGCAGCAACACGCTGCAGCTCGAGGCGCCCGATCCGGACGGAGGCTCCGACGACATCACCTGCGGTCCGCTGCGCCTCGCGGAGCGCCCGCTGGCGGACGCGCTCGGGCTGCGTCGGGTGCGGCTCGACGTCCGCGCGTCGGGCACCGGCGCCGCGCTGCCGGCGCGCGTCACGCTCACCGACGCCGCGGGCGTGCCCGTGCCGCAGGAATTCATCGTGCGCCCCGCCGGCGCCACCGAGCTGCCGCTGCGTGACGGCCTGCTCTACACGGGCGACGCCCCGACGGACCTGCTGCTCCCGAGCTACGCGATCGACGCATGCTTCCTCCACGGCCCCGAGTGGAGTCTCGCCCGCGCGACGATTCCCGCGGCGATCGCACCGGACGCGCCGGACGCGCCGGACGTGGCGGACGTGCCGGACGCGTCACGCGACGCCAGCGCGCCGCATGACGGGATGCCGCGGCCCGACCCGCGTGTTCCGCTCGAGGTCTCCGTCGAGCTGCGCCGCGAGGTGGACACCACGGGCTTCATCGCGGCGGACACGCACCTGCACACGCTCACCTTCAGCGGCCACGGCGACGCGAACCTCGACGAGCGGCTGTGGACGCTGGCGGGCGAGGGCGTGGAGCTGGCCATCGCCACGGACCACAACCACGTCACCGACTACCGCCCGCGGCAGCAGCAGCTGGGCCTCGGCCCCTGGTACACCGCCGTGTCCGGCGATGAGGTGACCACCGACAACGGCCACTTCAATGCGTTTCCGCTGGACCCGTCGCGGCCGCCGCCGGAGCATCGCCTCGATGACTGGGTGGCGCTCGTGGCCGGCATCCGCGCGGCCGGCGCGCAGACCGTCGTGCTGAATCACCCGCGCTGGCCCGACGCGGATCGCTCGCCCTTCGCGCGCTTCGGCCTCGACACGCTGACCGGCGCGCGCGCCACCGGCTCGGCCTTCACCTTCGATGCGATGGAACTCACCAACTCCACCGATGCGCATCCCGATCCGCTGCCGCTCTTCACCGACTGGTTCGCGCTGCTCAATCGCGGCGAGCGCATCGCGGCGGTGGGCTCGTCGGACAGTCACACCGTGGGCGACCCGGTGGGCCAGGGCCGCACGTGGGTGCCGAGCGCGACGGACGACCCGGCCGCGATCGACGTGAACGCGGCGTGCCGCGCGATCGCGCAGGGCCGCACGAGCTTCGGCCAGGGCATCTTCACGCGGCTGCGCGTCGACGGCCGCTTCACGATGGGCGACCTCGTGCCGGCGGGCAGCGGCCACGTGAACGCGGTGCTGACCGTGCGCGCGCCGGCGTGGGTCGTGCCGCGCATCGCGAGGCTCTTCCTCGACGGCGTCGAAGTCGCGCGCACGGATCTCGAGCACATCGAAGGCCTGCCGACGGACGTGGAGCTGCCCTTCGAAGTCACGCTTTCTGGCCACGACGCCTGGCTCGTGGCGGTGGTCACGGGCGATGCGGTGGAGGGCCCGTTCTGGCCCGCAGTGAATCACTACACCCTCGGCGCGACCAATCCCGTCTTCCTCGACGCGAACGGCGACGGCGAATACACGGCGCCGCGCGTGCTGGCCGCCACGCGCCTTGCCCGGCTCCGCGCCGCCAGCGACAGGCTCTCCGCCGTGGAGCGCGCCGCCCTGCTGCGGGGCGACGCGGCCGTGCTGCTGCACATGCTGGACCAGCTCCACGCGGACGAGACCGCTCTGCGCGACGAACTCGCCGTTGCGGCGTCCACCGCGGGAGGCCCCGCGGCCGCATGGGCCTCAGCCCTGCTGCGTCGAGGCCCCTGAGCGCCGGCACGGCGGGCGCCTCCGCCGCCGCGCAGCCGCCGCGCAGAAGCGCGCCGCTGCCGCGCCGAAGTCGCGCCGAAGTCGCGCCGGGCGCGGGCTGCGGAGGTCGAGTATCCTCTGGCCCTGATCTCCCCGGAATCGTTCTCTCCTTCTCATTTGCCGCTGCACCTCGGAGTCCGCCATGAAGCACCCCGTCCCGTTCCTCGCCGTCGCGCTCGCCGCGTTTCTTCTGCCGCAGCGGGCTGACGCGGGGGTCACCGTCGAGGTCACCGTCCGGGGCACCGTCGAGTTCGACCTGCTCACCGCGCCGCCGCTCGGCCTTGTCGCGGACAATGAGCACGCCACGCTGAAGTTCCGCGTGGACTCCGACACCTTCGTCAACAGCGGCCTGTTCCCGACCCGCGGCTACGCGATCGACAAGGCCAGCTTCTCGCTGAGCTTCGACTCGGCGGCCGTCTCGCTCAAGAACCCCTTCCCCGCGGGCACCACGCCGTACTTCGTGCTGCGCAACAACGACCCGGGCGTGGACGGCTTCTTCACCTCCACCAACGTGAATGACCCGGCCGGCCAGGCGCTGTCCCAGAACGGGAGCTTCGGCGCGCTCGCGTCCTCGTTCAGCGTGACCTACCCCTCCAGCTTCCTGCCGTCGCTCGACATCCTCGACGCGCTCGGCACCTACGACTACACGGGACTGTCCGTGTTCCACTGGTCCGTGGATGACGGCCCCGTCGAACCCATGGGCATGATCTTCGAGACGCTGACCATCGCCACCGTGACCACGACCTGGACCGACAAGGGCAATGCGCTGGCGGGCATCGCCGGCAACCCGAAGCTCGTCGGCACGGGCACGCTGGCCGACGGCAGCAACAACGCGCTCGCGCTGTCGCGCTCCAAGCCGAGCGCGACGGCCGCGCTCTTCGTCGGCCTGTCCGGCGCCGCGGCACCCTTCAAGGGCGGCGTGCTGGTCCCGGTCCCGCTCATCGAGCCGATCCTGCTGATGACCAGCGCGGGCGGCGGGATTGCGCTGCCCTTCGTGATGCCCTCCGGCGTTCCGGCCGGCACGGAGCTCTGGTTGCAGTACGCGATCCAGGATGCCGCGGCCGTGAAGGGCGTCGCGCTGTCCAACGCGCTGCAGGGCATCACGCCGTAAGGCGGCGGTCGCGCGCGCGCGGGTCGCACCGGCCTGCGGAGCCACAGGCCTCGCGGGCCACCGGTCTCGCGGGCCACATGTCCGGCCGGTGAGCCCTGCGCTGTCCGGAGCCGCCCCCGCGAGAATCGCGGCTTGCTCGTGGACACCCAAGGCGCGGCACGCGATCCTCTCCATCCGCGATCGACTCCGGTCGAACCGGTCCCGTGGCCGGCCGGAGTCCACGCTGGCTCTGGGTGGATCGGTCGTGGAGAGCGTGTGTGGTCGGTGATCTGGCTGCGCATGCTCCCGCCGGACGACCTGGCCGACCTGCTGCAGCAGTTGCAGTCCGGCCGGCGGGCCGAGTACTTCGCGCTGCTCGGCGAGGCGTCCTTCAGGCGCCAGCTCGAGCGCGAGCACTGACATGGGACACGTCGATCCGATGCGAGCCTTCCTCAAGCAGCGCGGCGCGCCGCCGCACGTGGTGGAGGCGGGGCTGCCCGGGCTGGTCGCGCTGCGGGAGGGCTTCGCGCAGGAGGTCTGGCGCGGATACGACCTCGGCCTCGACGACGACCTGAACGACCTCGACGAGCGCACGCTCAGCGAGGCCTCTTTCGCCGAGGCGGCGCGCGACCAGGCGCTGCACGCCGAGTCCGACACCGGAGCGTTGCGCGTGCGCGTCGCAGCTGCGGACAACCGGCTCCGAAGCGCCACGGTGACGCGCAAGCAGTGCCTCCGGGGCGAGGACGTCGCGTCGCGCCGCGGCTGGAGCTGACTCTCCCGAGGCCTCGGCTGGTGAGCGCACGCCGAGGCAGGTATCGTGCGGCCCATGGCAAAGAAACAGATCAAGCAGCCAGCAGTCTCCGCCCGCGCCGACACGTTTGACCGCAAGGCGGTCCTGCGCGTGCTCAATCGCATTCTCGAGATGGAGCTCGCCGGCGTGGTGCGCTACACGCACTACTCGCTGATGGTGTTCGGCTACAACCGCATTCCCATCGTGTCGTGGCTGCGCGATCAGGCCACGGAATCGATGGGCCATGCCCAGCAGGCGGGCGAGCTGATCACGCATCTGGGCGACCACCCGTCGCTCTCGATCGGGCCGCTGCTCGAGACCCACAACCACGACATCGGCGCGATCCTGCGCGAGTCGCTCGATCACGAGCTGCAGACCCTGCAGCTCTACATGGAGTTGCTCGGCCTGACGGCCGATCGCTCGATCATGCTCGAGGAGTATGCGCGCGGCATGGTGCAGGCCGAGGAGCTGCACTGCGGCGAGGTGGACAAGATGCTGCGCCACCCCGGTGAGACGGGGGCGTTCGCGGGCTGACGCGGCGCCACGCTGGCCGCATCCGGTGCGCTGGTGCCCGGCAGTTCCTCAGCCGTGGCCTGGCGCTCCTCCCGCGGCGTCGGGTTCCAGCCACTCCGCCAACTCGGCCAGCGCGCGGAAGAGTCGCTGACGCGCGCCGGCTTCGCTGCAACCCAGGCGTTGCGCGATGGCGGCGTGGTCGAGGCCCACGATTCTCGCGAGCACGATGATGTCGCGCCGGTCCTCGGGCAGGCGGTCGAAGGCCGCTTCCATCAGCTCGAGGGTCTCGCGCGCGATCGCATGCTGGCTCGGCGTGCCCAGCGTGCAGTAGATACCGGCCAGGCCGACGTCATCGGCCGCGTCGGGCGCCCCGCCGTGCGGGCCGCCCTGCAGCGACTGCTCGCGAGCCGCGTCGCGCTTCTGCGCGCCCCAGTGTTCGGCACGATTGATGATCTTGCGCATGGCCGCCGCGTAGAGCCAGCTGCGGAAGCCGGCCTCGCCGCCGTACTGAAACGCTTCCAGCTTGCCGAGCACCTCGCGGCACGTGGATTGCACCAGGTCGCTGGCGGACTCGCGCTCGCGCAGCACCGGGCCGGCGCGCAGCCGCACATACGCGCGCAGGCCGGGCAGCTCGTTGCGCAGCAGCACTTCCAGCGCCTCGCGATCGCCGGCCCGGATGCGCTCGACGAGATCCGGCGTGTCGGCAGGCATGGTCGCGAGGCCCCCGGGGCGAGTCGCGCCATGGTACTCGCGGCTGCGGAGGGGGCGCTGCGGCAAACGGATCAGCGTCCGGATCCGCTCGGCGGCGAACGGGGCGAAGCACGCCCCGCCCGCCGCGTGCGGCGAGTTCTTCAGCCGATCTCGAGTTCCAGGCCCTGCGTGAGCGAGACGCCGTGCACGGCGGCGGCGTCGCTGAAGGCGGCTTGCAGGAAGACGCTCGTGCCCTTGAGGGCCGGGATGGCCGGCAGCGCGGTGGGCAGAGTGAGCGAGCCCGCGCCGGCCACGCCCGGCGCGCCGCCGAGCGGGAGCGTGACGGTGAGCAGCAGCGAGCCGAGGTGAAAGGTGCCGCCCTTGAAAGGCAGTGCGCCCTGCACGAGGCCGACGAAGAGCGCCGCGCTCGCGCCGCCCACGGCGCCGGAGAGCTGCAGCGTGATCGGCGCGCCCGGCTCGGGGCAGCCCGAGCCCGTGAGTTCAGGCACCTGGTTGCCGGCGCCCTTGAGTCCCAGGCCGTACGCGATCCAGCCGCCCGAGCATGCGTCCGGCGACACCGACGCGACCTGCATGGTCGTGCCGTAGCCGGACAGCGCCGGGTTGGTTGCGATCACGTTGCCGGGGCCACCGAGCGCACCCTGCGCGTAGCCGTGCAGCGTGCCGTGGTTGTAGTCGACAACGACCACCTGATTGAGCGCGGAGCTGTAGGCGCCGCCGGTTGTCTGAGCCCACGAAGTCAGCGGCCCGGAGTCACCGGTATTGCTCCACACCGAGATGGCCGACGTCACCGGGTCCACTTGCAGCACGCGCGGCATGACCAGGGCGTCCACGCAGTTGACGATGAGGATGAGCTGGCCGTTCGGGCCGTGGCTCCAGCCACGCGGGTATTCCCCGCTGGTGAACTGCGGCGGGTTCGGGCTCACCTCGAACACCGTGTGCACGACCGGGCCGACGACGCGCGAGCCGTCCGCCGAGAGCGGCAGCTTGAACACGTTGGCGGCCCAGATGGGATAACCGGCCCCCGGCTGCGAGGACGCGACGAACAGGGAGTTCGTGGCCGCGTCGTAAATCATGCCGTTGTAGTTGAAGGAGGTGCTGTTGATCAGCATCGGCGTGACGCCATCGCTGTCGTACAGGATGTGGAGCTGGTTCGCGGCGTCGAACCAGTACAGCGGAACGGCGCTGCCTCCATCGTGGTGACAGTAGATGCGGCCGTCGCCGGTGGGCGCGAAGTTGTCCAGGAAGACGCCGATGGGATAGTTGGCGGCAGTGATGTTCTGCAGGTTGCCGGCTCCGTCCGCGAACCAGACGTGGTTGAAGCCGCTGCCGATCGTCGCGCTGAACACGAGCCGCTGGCGATACGGATCGAAGGCCATGCCCAGCCCCTGGGCCGAGTAGCTGCCCGTGGTCTGCGCGAGCACGGAGCTGGCGCCAGTCACCGGATTCACGCGCAGGATGCCGTAGCCGTTGAGGACGGTTGACTGGACGGAGGAGTAGATGAAGAGCTCGCCGGCGTTGAAGCCGCCGCCTTGCGCGGACGCGCCGGCGGCGACGCCGAGCAGCGCGGACAGGCAGAGAGAGATCAGGGTGGTGGGCTTCATGGCGAGGGGCTCCGCGGCTGGGGAATGGGCACGGCACCGTGCCGCTCATTCCCTGAAGCAGGAATCCGAGGCCTGCGTGACGGCCGCCTGCGAGACCGCCGGCTGCGTGACCGCCGGCTGCGAGACGGCGGGCCGCGAGACGGCGGGCCGCGTGACGGCGGGCTGCATCCCGACGACGGCCCTGACGCGCCGGCGTTAGACTCAGTCGCCCGCCGCGCCGTGGCTACGGAGTTCCGCCGTGCCGACACCGATGCAGCCCGTGCCGCCCCTTCCCGGGGCCAGTGACGACGTGCTCGTCGCGCTCGTGGCCGAAGCGCTCGAACGCATGGACAGCGAGGGGCCGGCGGCGCTGGAGGCGCTCTGCCGCGAGCATCCCGAACGGGCGGCCGCGCTGCGCACGCGCGTCGAGCGACTGCGCCGCGCGGGCCTCGCCGAGGCCGGCGCCGGAGCCGCTGCGTTACCCGCGCGGCTCGGCGCCTTCCGACTGCTCGCGCCGATCGGCGCCGGGGGCATGGGCACGGTGGTGCGCGCCGAGCAGGAAGGCCTGCTGCGTCCCGTGGCGCTCAAGCTCGTGCGCCCGGAGCTGCTGCACGTGCCCGGCGCGCGCGAGCGCTTCCGACGCGAGGTCGCAGCCGTCGCCCGCCTGCAGCACCCCGGCATCGTGCCGGTGTTCGCCGGCGGCGAAGAGGGCGGCATCCCCTACTTCGCGATGGAACTCGTCGATGGCGCAAGCCTCGAGGAGGTGCTGACGCAAGTGTCCGGCCGCGAGCCTGCGACGCTGACCGGCGCCGATCTGCGCGCAGCAATCCTTGCGGCGCGCGCCCGGCGCGAAGGCGCCATGCCGGTCGCGCCCGACAGCTCCCGCGCCGCGCTCGGCGATGCCCGCGCCGTGGCCGGCAGCGCCCGCGCCGTGGCCGGCGATGCCCGCGCCGTGGCCGGCGGCCCGCGCGTGGTGTCCGGCGCCGCGCCGCACGAGTCGTCCACGACGATGGAGGCCGCGTCGCGGCTCTTCGGCGGAAGCTGGGCGGCCGCGTGCCTGCGCATCGCGCGGCAGGTCGCCGAGGCTTTGCAGCATGCGCATGAACGCGGCGTCCTGCACCGCGACGTGAAACCGAGCAACGTGCTGCTCACGCCCGAGGGCCGCGTGCTGCTCATCGACTTCGGCCTCGCCGCCGCCGAGGGCAGCGAGCGCCTGACCACCAGCGGCAGTCACCTCGGCTCGCTGGCGTGGATGTCGCCGGAGCAGGTGCGCGGCGAGCACGATCGCCTCGATGCGCGCACCGACGTCTATTCGCTCGGCGCCACGCTGGCCGAGCTGCTCACGCTGCGCTCGCCCTTTGCCGGCGCGCACGGCGATGCCGAGGCCACGCGGCGCAACATCCTCGACGGACGGCCCGTGCCGTTGCGCGCGCTGAACTCCTCCGTGCCGCGCGACGCGGAGACGGTGTGCCTCGTCGCGCTCGATCGCGACCGCGAGCGCCGCTACGCCAGCGCGGCGGCGCTGAGCGAGGATCTCGGTCGCGTGCTCGATCGCCGGCCGATCCTCGCGCGGCGCCCCGGATGGCTGCGACGCACGAGCCGCTGGGCGCAACGCAATCCGGCGACCGCGGCCTCGGCCGCGCTGGGTGCGCTGCTGCTCATCGGCGGCCCCGTGAGCTACGGCGTCGTGCAGGCGCGCGCCGCGGACAAGGAACGCGCGCTCAATGCGCGGCTCGTCACGACGAACGCCGAACTCGACCGTGCGCTCGACACGTTGCAGGCCGCGCACGTCACGCTGGACGTCAGGCGCGTCGAACTGGAGGCCGCGCTGGGTGCGGAGCAGAGGCAACGCCTGCGCGCCGAGAAGGCCTTCGACCGCTCGCTGTCGGCCGTCGGGGAAATGCTCGCCAGCGTCGGCGCCGAGGACCTGCGCGAGATCCCGCAGTTCGAGCCGGTTCGCAACGAGCTGCTGGAGCGCGCACTCGACTTCTATCGCGAACTGGAATCGGATCATCCCGGCGACGTGGACGTGCGGCGCGAGCAGGCGCGCACGCACCGATCGATCGCCGACCTGCTGAGCGAGCTGGGCCGTGACGACGAGGCGAAATCGCTGTACGAGCAGGCCCTGCAGGAGATGCGCGCGCTGAAGCTCGAGGATCCGGAGTCCGCGGATCTGCGGCACGCCTTCGCCAGCACGCTCTCGCAATCAGCCAGCCGCCTCTACGTCGACGGCCGGCTCGACGAGGCGCAGCGGCAGTGGACCGAGGCGTGCGCCGAGCTGGAGCGGCTCGTGGCTTCGGCTCCCGTGCCGCACGAGTATGTGCATGATCTGGCCGTCTGCCTCAAGGGGCTCGGGCTGGTGGCGCAGTCGCAAGGCCTGCTCGAGGAAGCCGCAGACTTCTACAGTCGGGCGGCCGGTGCAGCGGCGCCGCTCGCGGCCGCGCATCCCGAGGAGTCGAGCTTCGTCTCGCTGCGCGCGGACGCGCTGGGCAAGGCCGCCTTGATCGACGTGGATCTCGGGCGCGCGGAGGAAGCCGAGGAGCTGTTCCGCGACGCCTGGGCTGCGACCACGGCGCTGCTCGCGGCGCCGTCGCCGAGTCGCGGAGTGCGCAACAGCGCCGTGGAGTGCGCGTCGAACTACGGCCTGCTGCTGCTCACGCGTTCCGATCGCAGCCTGGCCGAGAGCGTCCTGCGGCGCGGATTCGACGTCGCGCTGGAACTCACGCGGGAGTTCCCGGAGCAGCGCGAATACCGCAAGCGCTGCGCGATCATCGGGCTCAATGTCGTGGCCGAGCTGGTCGGCCAGGAGCGCTTCGGCGAGGCGCGACCGATCGTCGAGGAATCGGTGGCGCAGCTCGGCCTGCTCGCCGCGGATCATCCCGGACGAGTGGAGTATGCCTACTATCTGGGCGCTGCCTGCACCGCGGCGGCGGCCGTCGAGCTCGGACTTCACAAGCCGGACCTGGCCATGGAGAGCGCGCTCCGCGCCGTTGACCTGCTGCGCGACGCGCACGCGGCGGTCCCCGCCGATCCGGGCGTGACCGCGCAATACGCTTCCGCGCTCAGCCAGCTCGCCGAGGTGCAGTTCGACTCGGGCGATCCCGCGCTCGCACTGCAGACCATGGAGCAGGCCCTCGCGCTCGAGGTCCGACGCGCCGACGTGCTCCAGCAGATCTTCCTCACGCTGGCCCACGGCACGCTCGCCGCGCGCGATGCGCGGGATCTGCCGCCGCAGGAGCGCGACGCACTGCGGCGGCGCATCGAGGATCGCGCGCTCGACGCGCTCCGGTCGGCGCTCGAAAACGGTTTCAGCGACCTCGCCTCGCTGCGGACGGATCCCGACTTCGAGCTGCTGCGGGCGCGGCCCGACTTTCAGGAAGCGCTCCGCCGTCCGGCGGAGGAGTCGCCGCAGGATGCTTCCGTGCCTTGAAGCTGATCGACCGCTTCCGGCGGGCGCGCTGAAGCTGCCGGCCGCGCTGCCGGCCCCCCCGATCGGCGAATGACCCCGACAGGCCGGCCGGAGCTGATGCCGATGCGCGACGTCGGCGCGGGGGGGGGTGTTTTTGGAGGGGGGCGCCAACAACACCCCCCGGGGGGGGGGAGGGGGGGGCCCGCGCGCCAAGGGGGCCGCCGCGGGGGGGGGCGGGGGCGCGGCGCCGCGCC
>JBBQUR010000022.1:0-80000 GCA_038212275.1 Planctomycetota bacterium | reverse complement strand
GTCGCTTGGGCCATTTCTCTGCGGCCGTTCATGGCTTCATGAGTAAATCACTACACCCTGAACGGCGCTCCTTATCCCGAAGTTACGGAGATATTTTGCCGAGTTCCTTAACGTTGGTTCTCTCGAGCGCCTGAGGTTACTCACCCCACCCACCTGTGTCAGTTTACGGTACGGACGGCTTGTGACTCGCTAGAAGATTTTCTTGGAAGAGCCTTCAGTAGGTTCGCGCAAAGCGCTCCACGTAACCTCCGAGGACATATGCTGCGGATTTTCCTACAGCGACCTCGCGGGCTTGTACAGGCTCATCTATCCGCCTGCCTACCTGCAACTCTCCGTCTCTCCATCACGTCTTTATCGTCACTAGCCGGTGCAGGAATATTAACCTGCTTACCATCGACTACGCCTTTCGGCCTCGCCTTAGGCTCCGACTAACCCTGGGCGGAATTACCTTCCCCAGGAAACCTTGGGTTTACGGCGAACAAGATTCTCACTTGTTTTCTCGTTACTTATACCGGCATTCTCACTTCCGCTTCGTCCAGCCGTCCTTCCGGTCGACCTTCATCCTGATGCGGAACGCTCCTCTACCAAAGTCAAAAGGCAACGCCTATTGACTGTCCGCGGCTTCGGTGTACAGCTTAGTCCCGTTAATTTTCGGCGCAGATCTGCTCGACCAGTAAGCTGTTACGCACTTTTTAAATGATGGCTGCTTCTAAGCCAACATCCTGGCTGTCTTAGCAAATCCACTTCCTTTAACCACTGAGCTGCACTTCGGGACCTTAGCCGGCGGTCTGGGTTGTTTCCCTCTCGTCCGTGAAGCTTATCCCTCACGGACTGACTGCTGCGATAAGGTGAACGGTATTCGGAGTTTGACTAGGGCAGGTTGCCGGGAAGGCCCCTGCTCCAAATCAGTGCTCTACCCCCGCTCACTATGACGCAACGCTATCCCGAAAGATATTTCGAGGAGAACGAGCTATCTGCAGGTTCGATTAGTTTTTTGCTCCGATCCACAGCTCATCCCAGAATTTTTCAACATTCACGAGTTCGGCCCTCCACGAGCTGTTACGCCCGCTTCAGCCTGGCCATGGATAGATCACCTGCCTTCGCGTCTGATATGCATAACTTGAGTCGCACATTTCGCACTCGCTCTCGCTTCGGCTTCGAGCCTTAGGCCCTTAACCTTGCTACGCACATCAACTCGCCGGTCCATTATGCAAAAGGTACGCCGTCATCCCGGCCATTGCTGGCATGGGACTTCGACAGCTTGTAAGTGTCTGGTTTCAGGTACTATTTCACTCCCCTCACCGGGGTTCTTTTCATTTTTCGCTCACGCTACTAATTCGCTATCGGTCGTTGAGGAGTATTTAGCCTTGGAGGGTGGTCCCTCCAGCTTCAAGCCAGGTTTCCCGTGTCTGGCCTTACTCGGGAGAACGATCGGAAGTCAGCATTTTTTCGCCTACGGGGCTATCACCCGCTATGACGGAACTTTCCAGAACCTTCGGCTAAAATGCTGATTTCTTACTTCCGCCCCGCACTGCAACGCGAGGACACGCATCCCACAACACCGACTGCAAAACGCTTGCAGGCTTACAGGCAATCGGTTTGGGCAATCTTTCCCGTTCGCTCGCCGCTACTGAGGAAATCGAGTTTTCTTTCTCTTCCTGAGGATACTGAGATGTTTCAGTTCTCCTCGTTCGCCTTCATGACCTATGTATTCAGTCATGAATATCGGGCGACTAGCCCGATCCGTTTCCGGATTCGGAAATCTGCGGGTCAAAGCCTGGTTGGCGGCTCACCGCAGCTTAACGCAGCCGTCCCACGTCCTTCTTCGCCTCTCAACGCCAAAACATCCCCCAGACACCCTTAGTAACTTGACTACATTTCTTGCGAGAATCTCATCTCGAGGGATCAAATTCATATCTTGTTTCTTACTACCACATCACCCAGAGATGTCAAAGATCGCTTGCTCCGAACGCATCACGCGGTTTGCGTGTTGCTGGTCGGAGTGCCGGATGACCCGGGGCCGTACCGTCGCGCAGCGACGACACGGCTTCAGATCATCCGTTATTCATCAGCAGCCCGAGGACCGCATGGATCCACGACTCGCGTCCCTCCATACACCCAATTGGCGGCGTCCTGGTGGAGGCGACAGGGATCGAACCTGCGACCCCCTGCTTGCAAAGCAGGAGCTCTACCAACTGAGCTACGCCCCCGCATGCACCATGGTGGGCCTGTGTGGACTCGAACCACAGACCTTACGCTTATCAGGCGTACGCTCTAACCACCTGAGCTACAGGCCCGTGGCTTGAGCCTCCGAGCGGCACGCTAACGCACGCCCGGCGGCACAGCTGATGAAACAGCAGCAAACTTGCTTGAGACGTGTGCCGATGACCTACAAGGCAGAACCATTGCTGGCTCTGCCAGGTCTATTATCCCTAGAAAGGAGGTGATCCAGCCGCAGGTTCCCCTACGGCTACCTTGTTACGACTTAGTCCCAATCACTGAGCTTACCGTCGGCGCTTCCCCCCTTGCGGTTGGGTACACGACTTCGGGTACTCCCAGCTTTCGTGGCTTGACGGGCGGTGTGTACAAGGCTCAGGAACATATTCACCGCGGCGTAGCTGATCCGCGATTACTAGCGATTCCGACTTCATGGAGGCGAATTGCAGCCTCCAATCCGAACTGGGACCGAGTTTACGCGATTTGCTCCCTCTCGCGAGTTAGCTTCGTTCTGTCTCGGCCATTGTGGCACGTGTGTAGCCCAGGACATAAAGGCCATGATGACTTGACGTCATCCCCACCTTCCTCCGTTTTGACAACGGCAGTCTCGTTAGAGTCCCCGGCATGACCCGCTGGCAACTAACGACAAGGGTTTCGCTCGTTCAGGGACTTAACCCGACATCTCACGACACGAGCTGACGACAGCCATGCAACACCTGTGCACGTTCCACCACAAGGGTGTCACCTCCGTTTCGGGAGGCTAATCCGTGCATTTCAAACCCTGGTAAGGTTCTGCGCGTTGCTTCGAATTAAACCACATGCTCCACCGCTTGTGTGAGCCCCCGTCAATTCCTTTGAGTTTCAGCCTTGCGGCCGTACTCCCCAGGCGGGGCACTTATCGCATTTGTTTCGACAGTGAGGACATCGGATCTCCACTGCCTAGTGCCCATCGTTTACAGCTAGGACTACCAGGGTATCTAATCCTGTTTGCTCCCCTAGCTTTCGCGCCTCAGCGTCAGTTGCGGTCCAGTGATTCGCCTTCGCCTCTGGTGTTCCTCCAGATATCTACGCATTTCACCGCTACACCTGGAGTTCCAATCACCCCTCCCGCACTCAAGCCCGGCAGTTTCGGAGGCACACCGCAGTTGAGCTGCAGGCTTTGACCTCCGACTTACCAAGCCGCCTACGCGCGCTTTATGCCCAGTAAATCCGAATAACGCTAGCCACCTTCGTCTTACCGCGGCTGCTGGCACGAAGTTAGCCGTGACTTCCTCTCATGCTTTTGTCAGACATGGGTGTAACCCATGCGGTTCATAACATGTGACAGGAGTTTACAACCCGAGGGCCTTCGTCCTCCACGCGGCGTCGCTCTGTCAGGCTTGCGCCCATTGCAGAAGATTCTCGACTGCAGCCTCCCGTAGGAGTCAGGACAGTGTCTCAGTTCCCATGTGGCCGGTCGACCTCTCAGTCCGGCTACCCGTCATCGCCTTGGTGAGCCGTCACCTCACCAACTAGCTGATAGGACTTGGACCCCTCATCGAGCGGAATCAACCATTTACCCATTCAGACGAATCCGAATGGGACCATCGGGTATTAGCAGTCCTTTCGAACTGTTGTCCCCGTCTCGAAGGCAGGTCATCCAAGCATTACTCACCCTTTCGCCACTCTACTCATGGAGTTGCCCCCACTTTCGCGTTCGACTTGCATGCCTAATCCACGCCGCCAGCGTTCATTCTGAGCCAGGATCAAACCCTTCATGATGAAGTTTTGAACTGGCAATCGCCGGAGGAGGCTAAGTCCCCCAGCGAGCTTTGAATTGACCGATGCCGCGAACGGCATCGCTCACACACGCTCAAGCAAGTTTGCTACTGAAATTTCAAAGACCGTTCGGCCAGCCAGGCCGCGCGAGACGCGGCGCGCTGTCGCGCCGGGCCTCAATTTTCCTCTGCTCCGAGTTGCCCCGGTGGGGTCAGCTCCTTGCTTCGGACAGGCTCTTTTTCACCCGCAGGTGAGCCGGGTATGGTACCGATCGAAAGAGCGGGAGCAAGACCCTACCTCCTAGAAAATGCGGTGACGCCACCTCGGGCGGTTCGGAAGCCGGTCATACGCCAGAAATGCCTTGACAGGCGTCTCTCGCACTGAGTCGCCCTGGCTGCCAGTGCCTCCCGCGCGGGCCGAAATGCAGGCACGCAGCAGGCAGGAACGCGGGGAGCCATGGCGTCGATTCTTCGCGGAAAAGCCTGCATGGCGAGCGCCTTCATGCATCACCGCAGGTGCTGGCCGTGATCAGCCAATCGTCACGCGCGTACCGCGCGGGACGTACTCGAAGAGTTCTTCGACGTCGGCGTTCCGCATGCGGACGCATCCCATGGATTCGTCCTTGCCGATGCTTTCGGGGTGCGCAGTTCCATGAATTCCGAAACCATGGGCCCCCTCTTTCGGCTCGAATCCCATCCATCGCGTACCAAGTACGTTCTCGGGATCGCCGAACGGGATGGTCCTGCTCCCGTTGAACCACGCCGGGTCTTCCTGCTTCACCTGAATCACGAACGTGTCCCGAGGCGTGCGGCTCTCCTTGCCAAGACCGATCCAGTACGCGGCAACCGCCGATTCGCCAACGAACGCGGTCAATCCGTGATGCGGCATGCTGACGGAGATCCGCAGCTCCTCTGTCGGAACTTTCAGGACCTGGCCGACCTTGAGCGAATCCGAACGAAGGCCGTTGATGAGGCGCACGAGTCCGACTTCAGGAGCCTGGCCGAATCGGGCCGGAAATGCCTTGTTGCAGAGCTTCCAGAGGCTGTCGTTGGGAGCCACCGTGTAGGTCTCGAGCTTCAATGCCGGCAATAGCGACGAACCTGGGTTCTGGTTCAGCTCACGCAGCTGGCGACCGACGTCATCGTATTCGGCTCCGACCACGACATCCCCCAGGAGCGCCGCGGACAGCAGCATGCGGCGTTCAAGCAGGTCGCGCGTGAGCGGGGCAAGGAAGAGGCCCGCGCGAGCGGCGTCCCGGGACGTGGTGGCCTTCTGGATCGCCAGGCGCAAGTCGGCCTCGGCACCGACGAGGTCGCCACCTTGGCGCTTGATCGCGGCCTGAGAAATATATTCGGCGACCGGCGCCGCGATCAGTGGAGCCGCATCGGCGGGATAGGGCGATGAGGCCGCCGGAACCGGCGGTTCATCAGCGGCCGCGGCCACTGCGCCTGCCGACGCCGCTGCGGCCGCCTGCGTGGCCGGACCGGGCTCGGGAGTCTGGGTTCCCGGCGCGATCGCTGCCCCGGGCGCGACCGCCGAGCGACGCATGGCGAGCCCTTCGGCCCCGGGCTGTTCCACCGAGCCCGGCTCGGCGTGGGCGCGCGCGGCCGCGTTCAGGGGACGCGGGGCTCCCGTGGATTGTTCGGCGAGAACGAACCAGACCAGCCCGAGCACGACGATCGAACCGACACTCCACCACTTCAGAACCATACTGAAACCCCAGAAACGTGCCACCGGAACAGCGATGCGCAGGATCCTAGGGACTGGAATTGCCGGTTCCAATCGCATGTCTCACGGCTCGATGAAATTCTCCGACACCGCCCTGCGCGCGCGAGACTGCTCTCGCAGCGCGCGCGTCGAACTGAGCGGCGCGGCCTCTCGTCGTGTCGCGAAGAGAGGCCGGCCGGCCCCCGGGGTCAAACATCCTCGAAACCCGGCGTTGCCAGGTGGGAACTCCGATCGCCGGTCAGGAGATCCTGCGCGAGGCAGGCGTGTCCGTCATGGCTGGACGCAAGTTCCCAGATCAAGGGAAAGGGCACGAAGACGTACATCGTCCCGGGGACCGACGCGGCAGGGGCGATGATACCCCTGCCGCGCACCAGGTCAACGCAACCTCGCCCCCAGGGACTCCGCCGCGGCCACGAGTCTTGATCTGGCCTTCTCGGTGTCCGCATCTGTCATCGTCCGATCCGCGGCCTGAAACACGAGATGGAACGCCACCGAGCGCTCGTCCGGGGCCAAGGGCTTGCCACGATAGACATCGAAAGCGGTGAGTTCGCGCAGCGTGCGTGGCGCCGTTGCTCGCAGCGCGTTGCAGAGCTGTTCCACGCCGACGTCGTAGGGAAGCACGAAAGCAAGATCGAATCGTGCCGGCGGAAATCGCGACACGGGTGTGTAGCGAACGGCGGGCATGTCTATTCCTGCCAGCGCCGCAACGTCGAACACCAGCAATCCGGCGGCGCCGCGTGCATCGAGGGCTGCCAGCGCCTGCGGGGCCACGGCACCGAAGCGCGCCACCACGGCCTCGCCGACCACCAATTCAGCGGAGCGCCTCACGTGAAACCATGGATGCTGGCTGTCCGGCACCCATCCACGCACCACTGGCTGAAGGCAGCCCGCCACACGCAGGGCCGGCAGCGCCACGCCGTGCAGTTCCCGGACGACCTCGCGCGCATCGACGCTCTCGCTCCAGGCGAGCAGCGCGACCACCTCTCGGGATTCCGTCACGAGACCGGCGGCATCCAGTGCGTAGCCGCGCCCGACTTCGCACAGCCTCGCGGGCGATTCATGGCGCAACCACGCTTCGATGCGCTGCAACAGCCCCGGAACGACCGACGGACGCAGCCGCGCGCTGTCCTGCTGCAGGGGATTGCGCAAGCGAGGCAGCGCCGCGTCCGCAAGTCCGACGGCCGCGAGCGCTGCATCGCTTGCCGTGGAGTAGGAAGCGACCTCGGTGAATCCCTGCGCGAGACAGAGGCTGTCACGCAGACGGTCCTCCACCGCGAACAGCGGATCTCGTGTGCCGAGCCGCAACGGGCCGACAGGTTCCTGCGACGGCACGCGGTCGTAACCCACGAGGCGCCCGACTTCCTCGACGAGATCCTCCGGAATGCCAATGTCGCGGGTCGCCCGCCAGCCGGGCACGGAGACTTCCAGTTCGTCGATGCCTGCGGGAGCCGTTCCGAAGCCGATGGACTGCAGCGCGCCCGCGATCTCCGCCGCGTCGAGTTCCAGGCCGAGTCGTGCCCGCACGAGGGCGAGAGGCAGCCGCAACGAGGTCACCCGCGGCGACGGCGCCGCACCCGTCACGACGATCGTGCGCGAAATGGCCGCGTGCGGACGCAGCTCGCGCAGCAGGCTCGCGTAACGTCGCAGCGCCTGCTCGACCAGCGCGGGGTCGAGGCATTTCTCGAAGCGCGCCAGCGCGTCGGTGCGAAGGCCCAGCCGGCTGCTCGTGCGCCGCACGCCGATCGGATCGAAGGCGGCCGACTCGAGAAACACCCTTGTCGTGGCGTCGCTGATCTCGCTGTTGCCGCCGCCCATGATGCCCGCGATGGCCACCGCGCGATCTGCGTCCGCAATGACCGTGTCGTCGGGCGAAAGCCGGCGTTCGATGCCGTCGAGAGTGACGAGCAGCTCCCCGATCCGCGCGCGGCGGACCTCGATGCGGTCACCCGCGAGACGTTCACGGTCGAAGGGATGCGTCGGCTGGCCGAGTTCAAGCATCACGTAGTTGGACAGGTCCACCAGCAGGTTGCGCGGACGCAGGCCGCACGCGATGAGGCGGAAGCGCAACCAGTCCGGCGAACGGCTCGGGCTGTCCGTCAGGCACAGGCCCGCGTAGAGCGGACAACCGCTGTCAGCCGCCAGCACGAGCGCCGGCCCCTCGCCCCCGGTGGTCAGTGAAGCATCGAGGGGCATGGGCCGGAGCGAGCGCCGGAAAATCGCGGCGAGTTCACGGGCGAAGCCGCGGTGCCCCCAGAGGTCCGGCCGGTGCGTGATGCTCTTGTTGTCGATCTCGAAGACGACGTCCGCAAGGCCGGCGAGCGCCGCGACGGGTGTGCCTGGCACGAGTTCCGCCGGCAGCACGAGGATCCCGTCGTGCTCCGCGCCGAGACCGACTTCGTCCTCCGCGCAGATCATGCCTTCGCTGATTTCGCCGCGGATCTTGCTGGCCTTCAGCTTCACGCCGTTCGGCAGCGACGTGCCGACAGGAGCGTAGAGGATCTTCTGTCCGGCGGCGACGTTCGGTGCGCCGCACACCACGGCCGCCGGCCGTTCACCGCCGAAGCCGACGCGGCAGAGCGACAGACGGTCCGCGCCCGGATGCCGGCCGCACTCGAGCACCTCGCCGACGACGACGCCGGCAAGGGCCGCGCGCTGGTCGACAAAGCCTTCGATGAGCGCGGTCTTCAGCGTCAGCTCGCGCGCGATCTCTTCGGGCGCCAACCCGCCGAGGTCCACGTGATCGTTCAGCCAGTTCAGGGACAGGAACATCAGCGGATCCTCGGACGCGGAACGGGCTCAGAACTGCTGGAGGAAGCGCGGATCTCCGCTCATCATCCAGCGCAGGTCGTCGATGCCGTAGCGTGCCAGCGCGAGGCGATCGAGGCCCATGCCGAAAGCGAAGCCCGAGACTCGCGAAGGATCCATGCCACCGGCGCGCAGCACGTTGGGATGCACCATCCCGCAGCCGAGCATCTCCATCCAACGCCCGCCGCTGCCGGCCGGCCGCACGTCGAGCTCGTTGCCCGGCTCGACGAAGGGGAAGTAATGCGGGCGCAGCCGCACCTCCATGTCCTTGCCCAGCAGACGCGAGAGCACCAGCCCGAGCACGCCCTTCATGTCCGCGAGGCTGACGCCCTCGTCGACCATGAGGCCCTCGACCTGGTGAAAGGTGTGCTCATGCGTCGCGTCCGGCTGCTCGTTGCGGAATACGCGACCCGGGGCGATGACGCGCACCGGCGGCCGGCCTCCGGCGCGCAGCATCGCGCGCAACTGGACGGGCGACGTGTGCGTGCGCAGCACCTGGCCGTTCTCCAGCCAGAAGGTGTCCTGGAAGTCGCGCGCCGGGTGGTGCGCCGGAATGTTGAGCCGGTCGAAGTTGAACTCTTCGGTCTCGACCTCCGGTCCGTCCATGACGTCGAAGCCGAGCCCGAGAAAAATAGCCTCGACCTCGCGCCGGACCTGGGTCAGCGGATGCAGGTGACCGGGCCTCGGAGCCAGCGCCGGCTCGGTCGGGTCGAAGCGCGTGTCGCCGGTCTCCGCATCGAGGCGACGGGAGTCGAACAGCGCCTGACGCTCGGCGAGCGCGGCGGCGAGCGCGGCCTTGGCCGCGTTGACCGCCTGTCCGAAAGCGGCTCGCTCCTCCGCAGGAAGCTCGCCGATGCCGCGCATCAACGTGGCCAGTTCGCCCTTGCGGCCGAGCACGGACATCTCGATGTGGCCCAGCGCCTCGCCGTCCGGCGCTGCGGCGATCAGCGCCAGGGCACGATCCGAAAGATCAGCCAGGCGCTGCCTCATGCCGCTCACGCAGCCGCGGTCTGCTTCACCTGAGCGACCAGCTTGCGGAAAGTCTCGGGCTCGCGCGCCGCCATCTCGGACAGCGCCTTGCGATCAAGCAGGATGTTGGCCTTCTTGAGATTTCCCATGAAGGTGCTGTAGTTGGTGCCTTCAGCCCGCACGGCGCCGGTGATGCGGATGATCCACAGCGCGCGCATGTCGCGCTTGCGGAGGCGGCGGTGGGCGTAGGCGAACGCGCCCGCGCGCAACAGGGTGTGCTTGGCGGAGCGCAGGTTCTTGCTGCGCTGGCCGCGGAAGCCCTTGGCCCGCTTGAGCAACTTCTTGACGCGCTTGTGATGGGCAACGCCGGAATGAACGCGAACCATGGTATTCCTCGCTAACTCTGCGGACTGTGTCTGCGACTGCTGGCTTCAACGTGCCGGAGCGAGGCCGCTCCGGCGCTACCTCAGATGCCGGGCGCCATGAGGATCTTGATGTTCTTGGCCACCTTGCCGGTCAGTTGCGCGATGCCGCGCAGCTTGCGACGGCGGCCCGCCGACTTGCCGGCCTTGTAGTGACGCGAGCCAGGACGATGACGAAGGACCTTGCCGGTCTTCGTGATCTTCATGCGCTTGCTGATGGCTTTGCGGGTCTTGAGCTTGGGCATGTGCTTCCTACTTCGAGTTGTTCGGCTGGAGGATCATGATCATTCGGTTGCCTTCCTGACGAGGCTCCCGTTCCACCTTGCTGACGTCGGCCAGGCTGGCCTTGACCTTCTGCATCACGGACATTCCCAGCTCCTTGAAGCCGATTTCACGGCCTCGGAAGAGCATGTTCACCTGGAGCTTGTCCCCTTCGATGAGGAAGTCGCGGGCCTTCTTCAGCTTGGTCTCGAGATCGTGCACGTCGATTTTCGGTCGGACGCGCATTTCCTTGATGACCGACTGGTGCTGCTTCCGCTTCGCCTGGTGTTCCTTCTTCTTCAGCAGGTATTTGAACTTGCCGAAGTCGAGGAGCTTGCAGACCGGGGGATGAGCCTCGGGCGCCACCTCCACCAGGTCCATGCCCTTTTCACGAGCCATGGCCAAGGCCACGTCCGTGTCGACGACTCCGCATTGGTTGCCGAGATCGTCGATGAGGCGCACCTGACGGATGCGGATCTCCTCATTGATGCGCTGCTTGGCCTGAGCCGTGTCCCGTCCTCCTGCTACTGGAAAGTGATGACCGCGCCCCGCACGGCGGAACGCGGTCGTGAGTGCGATTCAGCGACGTTGCTCGACGTCCGCCGCCAGTCGGGCGAGGAAAGCGTCCCGGCTCATCGGAGCCAATTCGCCGTCTTCGCGGGACCGTACGGAGACCGTCGATTCCTGAATTTCGCGGGCGCCCAGTATGGCCATGTACGGCACTTTTTCAAGCCGGGCGCGCTTGATTCTGGGCCCGATGGGTTCGCTTTCGAGGCTCTTGAGCACCCGGTAGCCCTGTCGCTCGAGGATTCCGGCCAGCTCGATGGCCGCTGGAGCCTGCTCCTCGGTGATGGGCGCCACCACCACCTGGACGGGCGCCATCCAGAACGGAAAGGCCCCGGCATAGTGCTCGATGAGCACCCCCATGAGGCGCTCGAGGCTGCCGAAGGGCGCACGGTGGATCATGACCGGCCGCTGCCGGGAGCCGTCCTTCGCCGTGTAGAGCAAGTCGAAGCGCTCGGGCAGGTTGTAGTCCACCTGGGCCGTCCCCAGCTGCCATTCCCGGCCCAGCTCGTCCCGGATGACGAAGTCCAGCTTGGGGCCGTAGAACGCTGCCTCCCCCACCTCGACCGTGTGATCGAGGTTCAGGTGGCGGCAGGCCGCGATGATTCCGTCCTGCGCCTTGTCCCAGAGCTCCGGGCTGCCCACGTACTTGTCGCTCGCGGGGTCGCGCACGCCGACCCGCGCCTGCATGTCGGTCAACTTCAGCACGCGGAAGACGTACTGCACCAGTTCCACCACCGCGCAGAACTCGTCGAAGAGCTGGTCGGGCGTGACGAAGAGGTGGGCGTCGTCCACAGTGAAGCCGCGCACGCGCTTGAGGCCGCCGAGTTCGCCGCTCTTCTCGTAGCGGTAGACGGTGCCGAACTCCGCGAGGCGCAGCGGCAGGTCCCGGTAGCTGCGCAGGTCGCTCTTGTAGATCTGGATGTGGTGCGGGCAGTTCATGGGCTTCAGCACGAAGCCGTCGCTCTCGCTGTCGCCCTCGCCGTGCATGACGGGGAACATCGAATCCCGGTAGTTCTGCCAGTGCCCCGAGGTCTGGTAGAGCGAGACGCGGCCGATGTGGGGCGTGCTCACCGACTGGTAGCCGCGGCGGCGCTGCTCGTCGCGCAGGAAGCTCTCCAGCGCCTCCAGCACGGCGGTGCCGCGCGGCAACCACAGCGGCAGGCCCGGACCGACTTCATCCGTGAACTGGAAGAGCTTCAGCTCCTTGCCCAGCTTGCGGTGGTCGCGCCTTCGAGCCTCGTCCAGGTTGTGCAGGTGCTTGTCCAGCTCGGCCTGCGTGCGGAAGCAGGTGGCATAGATGCGCTGCATCATCGGGTTGTGCTCGTCACCGCGCCAGTACGCGCCGGCGATCGAGAGCAGCTTGAACTTCACGTCCAGCCGCCCGGTGCTCGGCACGTGCGGCCCGAGGCACAGGTCGATGAAGGCGTCCTGCCCGCCCACCTCGCAGTGATAGAAGCTGATCGCGACGTCGGGCTCGAAGCTCTCGATGAGGTCCACCTTGTAGCGGTCCCCGCGCGCGCTCCACGTGGCCAGCGCCTTGTCGTGGCTCACGTCCTCGCGCACGAAGCGCTCGTCCGCCGCGATGATCGCGCGCATGCGCTCCTCGATCGACGCGAGGTCCTCCTCGCGCAGGCGGCGCCCGTCGGTGAAGTCGAAGTCGTAGTAGAAGCCGGACTCGATCGTCGGGCCGATGCCGAGGCGCACCGTCCCCGCGCCGTACAGGTCCATGACGGCCTGCGCCATGACGTGCGCCGTGCTGTGGCGCATCAGCTCGAGCGCCTCCGGCTGCTTGTCGGTGACGATGGTGACGCGCGCACCATCCGGCAGCGCCCGGTGAAGGTCGCGCAACCCGCCCTCGTCGAGACGCACCGCGAGTGCGGCCTTGGCAAGGCCCGGGCCGATCGCGCGCGCGAGATCCGCACCGGTCGCGCCGGCGGAAAGCTGCCGCTGGCTGCCATCCGGCAGCGACACCGTGATGCCGGGACCGGAGCCGGCCGCGCCGGCCTCCGCTCCCCCGCCAGACTTGAGGTCGGCACTCATGCGTCCATCTCCTGCGGGGCCTCTCCACCCTGTCGGGGCGCCGGCTGCGTCAGCGACGGCAGCACGGCGACACCCGCCTCCGCAAGCTGCGCGGCCGGGATCGGTGTCGGGGCGCCCGTCATCAGGCACGCCGCCGTCGCCGTCTTCGGGAACGCGATGACATCGCGGATGCTCTCCTTGCCTGCCAGCAGCATGACGAGGCGGTCGAGGCCCACCGCGAAACCCGCGTGCGGCGGCGCGCCGTACTTGAAGGCGTCGAGCACGAAGCCGAAGCGCTCGCGGATCTCGTGCGCCGGCAGGCCGATCGCCTCGAAGATGCGCTGCTGACGCGCGCTGTCGTGGATACGCACCGAGCCGCTGCCGAGTTCGACACCGTTCAGCACGAGGTCGTAGCTGTTCGCGAGCGTGCCGGCCGGATCCTGCTCGAGCTGCCCCGGGTAGCTCTCCTTGGGCATGCAGAAAGGATGGTGCGCCGGCGACAACGCGCCGGTCTCCTCGTCGCGATCGAACATCGGAAAGTCGACGATCCAGGTGAAGGCGAGGCAAGACGAGTCGACAAGCTTCAGCTGCCGCCCCACCGCGAGCCGCACCGCGGACAACGCCCGCGCCGACACGGCGAACGTGTCCGCGACGGCGAGCAGCACGTCACCCGCCCTTGCCTCGGTGGCCACGAGCAGCGCGTGCTGCTCCGCCTCGGAGAGGAACTTGGCCGAGCCGCCCTCGAGCACCAGCCCGAGCTGCGGCGACGTCCCGCCGATCACGCCGAGGCCGGAGCCCTCGACCTGGCTGCCCGGGCCGTCCGCCGCAAGCGCGACCTTGAACCACGCGAGTCCCTTGGCGCCGTTGGCCTTCGCAACGTCTTCGAAGGCGGTGATGTCCTTGCGCGAGAAGCTGCCGCCGGCCGGCGCCGCGAGCATGCGCACGCGCCCGCCCTTCGCGACCGTGCCGCTGAACACGCCGAAGCCGGAGTCCTTCACGAGCTCCGTGACGTCCGCGAGCGGCACGCCGAAGCGCAGATCGGGCTTGTCGCAACCGTACAGGCGCATCGCGTCCGTCCAGGTCATGACCGGCAGCGGCAACGACGGGCCATCGCCCGGGCGCACGCTCGTGACCGCGTGCGCCACCGCCGCGGAGATCATGTCGATGACGTGCTGCTGCTCGACGAAGCTCATCTCCACGTCGAGCTGCGTGAACTCCGGCTGGCGGTCCGCGCGCAGGTCCTCATCGCGGAAGCAGCGGCAGATCTGGAAGTACTTGTCCACGCCCGCCACCATGAGGATCTGCTTGAAGATCTGCGGCGACTGGGGCAGCGCGTAGAACTTGCCCTTGCTGACGCGCGACGGCACGAGGTAGTCGCGTGCGCCTTCCGGCGTGGCCTTGGTGAGGATGGGCGTCTCGACCTCGATGAAGCCGAGATCCGAGAGCCGGTTGCGCAGCGCGAGCAGCACGGTGTGGCGCATGGCGAGCGCCGCCTGAGGCCCTTCGCGGCGCAGGTCGAGGTAGCGATACTGCAGGCGCAACTCCTCGGAGACGCCCGACTTGTCCGCCGTGGCGGGATCGAAGGGCGGCGTCTGCGCCGCGCCCAGCACCTCGAGCGAACGGGCCAGGACCTCGACCTCTCCCGTGGCGCGCTCCTTGTTGGCCTGTCCGGCCGGACGACTGCGCACGATGCCGGTCACGTGAATGACCGACTCGGGCTTCAGGCCCCTGGCCTCCGCCCGCAGCTCGGCCGACACGCTGTCGTCGAAGGCGACCTGCGTGATGCCGTACTTGTCGCGGAGATCCACGAAGACGAGAGCGCCGCCGAGTTCGCGGCACGAGTTGACCCAGCCCGACAGGGCCACCGGCTGTCCGATGTCGCTGGCGCGGAGCTGGCCGCAGGTATGAGTACGCACGCCTTGGGAAACCATGGGCCGCAGATCTTATGCGCTGCGCGCACGGGACGCGAACGACGGCGGGCCGGGTCGCGGCGGATACGATCGGTCGGACATGCCGGAACCGAGCATCGAAGCACCCGTGAATCAGGCCGACGGCGCCGTGGCGGCGCACGAGGAATCCGGCAGCCCGCCCGCGTGGTTCGCGCTCCTCTGCTGGCTGGTGCTGGCCGCCGTGCTCGCGCGCGTCGGCACCGTGGTCGCCTGGCAGCTTGCCGCGCCCTTCGACCTTGTCTACGAGTCCCCCAACCTCTCGACGATCGAGGTCGTGCGCGCGGGAGGCAACCCCTACAGCCCCGCCGTGTACGACGATGCTCCCTTCGTCTTCACGGTCTACACCCCGCTGTATCACGTGCTGGTGGCGGCCCTTCCCGCCTCGCGCGAGAACCCCTTCCTCAGCGGGCGACTCGTCGCGCTCGCATGCATGCTGGCGAGCGCCGGCCTGCTCTTTGCGCTGCCCCGCCCCGTGACCGGCCAGCCGAGCGCGCGGCCGCAGGCCTCCTGGGCCGCACGCGTCGTGACGAGCCTGCGCAGCGCGAGCTGGGCGGCGCTGGCGGCTGCCTGCTTCCTCGCGCTGTGGCCGGTCACCAGCAATGCGGCCTTCCTGAAGAATGACTCGCTGGCGCTCGTGTGTGCGGCGGGCGCCGTGGTGCTCATCGCGCGTGGCACCGGCAAGCGCACGGCGAGCCACCTCTGGGCACCGGCCCTGCTGTGCGTGCTTTCCGCGGCCGCCAAGCAGAGCTACGTCGCGGCGCCGCTGGCGTGCGCGCTGCAGCTGCTGATCGCGGATCGACGCCGGGGCCTGGCCTTCGTGACGTGGCTCGCACTGTTCGGAACACTCTTCGCGCTCACGGCCACGGCGCTCTGGGGCAGCGGTTTCTGGTTCTGCACCGTGACGGCCGTCCACCATCCGATGTCGCTGCAGACGGCGCGGGCTGTCCTGGCCGAGCTTGCGCGCCAGCCGCTCGCGTCCGTGCTGGCGGGCGCAACCCTGCTGGCGCTCGGTGTGCAGCTCAGGCGCCCGGGACACGATGTTGCGCCGTCGCTTCTGGCGTTTTACGTGCTCTGCGCGGCGCTCAGCTTCGCCGCCACCATCGGCAAGCAGGGATCCTCGACCAACTACGTCTTCGAACTGGCCTTGGCGGCCGCGATGTTCCTCGCCGTGAGCGGCGCGGCAGCCCTCTGCGGGCGGCATGAGGGCACCGCGGGCGGCGCACACCGTGCGCACCGCGGAGCAGCGCTCGTCACGGGGCTCGCGCTGCTGGCCGCATGCTCCGCGGACCTCTTCGTCGCCTCGGGGCGCGACGTGTCCTTTGCCGACCCGGAGACGGCCTCGTACCGCGTGGCGCTTGCCGACGAGCTGCGGACGCGCTGCCTTCGCCTCGCCGGGCCGGACGCCGTCATCCTGGATGTCTTCGGCTTTCAGCACACCTTTGAGTGGCTGAGTGGCGAGCGACTCGCCGGCGAGCGGCCCCCGGGCGGCGGATCACCGCGGACGGACTCGCTGTGGCGCGCAGGATTCCTCAACGATCCGTGGCTCTACAGCATCCTCTGGGGCCAAGGCACGCTCAGCCCGACGCCGCTCGTGGCGGCGCTCAAGCGCGGTGCAGCGGACCTCGTGCTGCTGCCGGCGGAGCTCGATCCGACCCGGCCTCTCGGAGGTCCGACGGGAGCGGTGCTCGCAGCCGTGGCGCGCCATTACCGGCTGGCCGAGACAGGCGCAGGCTTCGCGTTCTGGGTGCGCCCGAAGCGCTGAGACCTAGAGCCGCGGAGAGCCGGCGAAGCGCAGGCGCATGAGCGCGCGATCCAGCGCCGCTTCGGCACGGGCCAGATCCACGTCCTCCGCACCGGAACGCAGGCGCTTCTGCGCCCGCTCGCGTGCGGCCGTCGCGCGCTTGATGTCCACTTTGGCCGGATCGTCCGCAAAATCCACCAGGAGCAGCACGCGGTTGCGCGCGACCTCCACGAAGCCCGCCCCGGTGACGAGGCGCACTTCCCTGCCGTCGCTCGCGCGCACCTTCGTGAGTCCGACGACCAGCGAGGACATGAGCGGGGCATGACGCGGCATGACGCCGAGGCTGCCCTTCGCGCCAGGAACGACGACCGAGTCGGCCCAGCCGGCGAACAGCACGCCGTCCGGGCTGCGGATCTCCGCCCAGAGGCGCCCCGCGTGGAAGAGGTCCGCGCCGGGTTCCGGCGGCGCCGACAGATCGCCGGCCGCGCGAGCGCTGCCGGCGCCTTCCCTGCCTGCGATGCCTGTGTCGTGCGTCGCCATCGGTTCAGGCCTTCTGCATCTCGGCGGCCGCGGCGACCACCTGCTCGATGCCGCCCTTCATGTAGAAAGCCTGCTCGGGCAGCGCGTCGTGCTTGCCGTCGCAGATCTCCTGGAAGGAGCGCACGGTGTCGGCCACCTTCACGAACTCGCCCTTGCGTCCCGTGAACTGCTCGGCCACCGCGAAGGGCTGCGACAGGAAGCGCTGGATCTTGCGAGCGCGCGACACGAGCGACTTGTCTTCCTCGGAGAGTTCATCCATGCCGAGGATGGAGATGATGTCGCGCAATTCGTTGTAGCGCTGCAGCACCTGCTGCACGCGGCGCGCCGTGTCGTAATGCTCGGCGCCGACGAGACGCGGGTCGAGCATGCGCGACGTCGAGAGCAGCGGATCCACGGCCGGGTAGATGCCCAGCTCCGCGATCTTGCGCTCGAGGCGGATGGTGCTGTCGAGGTGGGCGAAGGTGGCCACCGGCGCCGGGTCGGTGTAGTCGTCGGCCGGCACGTACACCGCCTGCATCGACGTGACCGAGCCGCGGTCCGTGGAGGTGATGCGCTCCTGGAGCGCGCCCATCTCCGAGGCCATCGTGGGCTGGTAACCGACGGCCGACGGCATGCGGCCCAGCAGCGCGGAGACCTCCGAGCCTGCCTGCACGAAGCGGAAGATGTTGTCGACGAAGAGCAGCACGTCCTTGCCGTGCTCGTCGCGCAGGTGCTCGCACATCGTGAGCGCGGAGAGCGCCACGCGAAGACGCGCGCCCGGCGGCTCGTTCATCTGGCCGAACACCAGCACGGTGTTCTTGAGCACGCCCGACTCCTTCATTTCCATGTAGAGGTCGTTGCCCTCGCGCGTGCGCTCGCCGACGCCGGCGAAGGCCGAGTAGCCGTCGTGCGCCGTGGCGATGGCGTAGATCAGCTCCTGGATGAGCACGGTCTTGCCGACGCCCGCGCCCCCGAACAGGCCGATCTTGCCGCCCTTCGCGAAGGGGCAGAGCAAGTCGATGACCTTGATGCCGGTCTCGAAGACCTCGGTCACCGGGCGCTGGTTCTCGTACTTCGGCGGCTCGCGGTGAATCGGCGAGACCTGCGTGGTCTGGGTGGGCCCGAGGCCGTCGATCGGCTCGCCGAGCAGGTTGTACATGCGGCCCAGGGCCTTGAGCCCCACCGGCACCGAGATCGGCGCGCCGGTGTCCGTGGCGGCCATGCCGCGCACCAGGCCGTCCGTCGTGGACATCGAGATGCAGCGCGCGACGTCATCGCCGAGCAGCTGCGCGACTTCCGCGGTGATGTTGATGTCGCGTGCAGCGTCCTGGATCTTGATGGCGTTGTAGATCTCGGGCAGCTGTCCGGTGGGGAACTTCACGTCCACCACGGGTCCGACGACTTCGAGCACTTTTCCGGTGGCCACTGTCTTCTCCTGCGTGCTGCCGGGGCGGGCGTTGCCGCCTCGGCTTGTCCTGCGTGTTTTGCGGGTGTCGGCCTCTCGGCCGCGGAATGATGGATCGGTCTGGTCGGCCGCCGCGCGCTGGCGCGACCGGGCCGTGGCGGGTCACTTCAGGGCTTCGGCTCCGCTCACCACTTCGAGCAGCTCCTTGGTGATGCTCTCCTGGCGGGCGCGGTTGTACTGGCGCTTGAGGCTGCTGATCATCTCGTCCGCCGCGTCGGTCGCCTGCTTCATGGCGTTGCGGCGCGAGGTGAACTCGCTGGCCAGCGACTCGAGGATGGCCGAGTAGACCTTGACCTCGAGGAACTTGGGCAGCAGCTGCTTGAGCAGTTCGTCGGTGGACGGCTCGATGATCACGTCGGTCGCGCCGGCCGCTTCGTCGCCGCCCGCGCTGGAGTCCTTGGCGCCCTTGGCAGACGGCACCGCGGACAACAGGGTCTCGGGGCGGATCGGCAGCAGCGTGACGGCCACCGGCTTCTGGCTCACCGAAGACTTGAACGAGGTGTAGATCACCGAGACCTCGTCCACCTTGCCCTCGATGAACTCCGCGACGAGTTCGCGCACGAGCTGGCGCACGCGCGTGAAGTCGAGCTTCTCGACGTGGTCGGGATACTTGTGGTGCAGCGCGATGCCCTTGCCGCGCAGCAGCAGCGCGCCCTTGTTGCCGAGCACCCGCGTGCGGTGCGTGGCCGCCGCATCGCGCGGCACCTCGTGCTGCACGAGGCGCACGAGGTTGCTGTTGAAACCGCCGCACAGGCCCTTGTCCGAGGACACGACGAGCACGCTGCGCAGCTTGATCTCGGCGCGCGCCTGCAGCAGCGGCGACAGGTCGCTGCGCACCGAGCCCGCGAGCCGCGCCACCATCTGCTGGATCTTGTCGCTGAACGGACGCGCGGCCTCGGCGCGCGACTGAAGCCTCTTCAGCTTCTGCGTCGCGACCATCTCCATCGCCTTGGTGATCTGCTGGATGTTCTTGACACCCGTGATCCGGCGCTTGAGTTCCTTGGTGCCCTTGGCCATCGGAGGTCTGCCTTACTCGGCCTTGAAGCCCGACTTGAAACTGCTGATCGCGGCCTTCATCTCGGCGAGGCTCGCGTCGTCGAGCTTGCCCGTGCTGCGGATCTTGTCGAGAAGCGGCTTCTGGTTGGCGTTCATCCACGCCACCAGGCCCTGCTCGAACCGGCGCACGGCCGTCACCGGCATGTCGTCCAGGTAACCCTGCGTGCCGGCGAACACCGACACGATCTGGTCGATGACGTTCATCGGCGCGTACTGGCCCTGCTTGAGCAGTTCCACGAGGCGCTCGCCGCGGCGCAGCTGGCGCTTGGTGTTCTCGTCGAGGTCGCTGCCGAACTGCGCGAAGGCCGCGAGCTCGCGGAACTGCGCGAGGTCGATGCGCAGTCCTCCGGCGACCTTTTTCATCGCCGGGATCTGCGCGGCGCCGCCGACACGCGACACCGAGATGCCGACGTTCACGGCCGGGCGCACGCCCGCGTTGAACAGGTCGGTCTCGAGGAAGATCTGTCCGTCGGTGATCGAGATGACATTGGTCGGGATGTACGCGGAGACGTCGGCCTCCTGCGTCTCGACGATGGGCAGCGCCGTGAGCGAGCCGCCGCCCTTGCGGTAGAGCTTCGGGTTGAACTGGTGCGCCGTGATGCTGAGCTTCGCGGCGCGCTCGAGCAGGCGGCTGTGCAGGTTGAACACGTCGCCCGGAAAGGCTTCGCGCCCCGGGGGGCGGCGCAGCAGCAGCGACACCTGACGCCAGGCAAGCGCGTGCTTGTAGATGTCGTCGTAGATGATGAGCACGTGCTTGCCGTCGTCGCGGAAGTACTCGCCCATCGCGCAGCCCGAGAAGGGCGCGATGTACTGCATCGAGGCCTGGTCGGACGCGGGCGCCGACACGACGATGGTGTAAGCCATCGCGCCGGCCTTCTCGAGCTCGCCCACGACGGTCTTCACCGTGGACTGCTTCTGACCGATGGCGACGTAGACGCAGATCACGTCGCCGCCCTTCTGGTTGATGATCGTGTCGATGCAGACGGCGGTCTTGCCGGTCTGGCGGTCGCCGATGATCAGCTCGCGCTGGCCGCGGCCGACCGGGATCATCGCGTCGATGGCCTTGATGCCGGTCTGCAGCGCCTCGTTCACGCTCTGGCGCTCGAGCACCGACGGCGCCGGGCGCTCGATCGGATACTTGGCCTGCGCGTTGATCGGGCCCTTGCCGTCGATGGGGTCGCCCAGCGCGTTCACCACGCGGCCGAGCAGCGCATCACCCACCGGCACCGAGATGATCTCGCCCGTGCTGCGGACGAGGTCGCCCTCCTTGATCTTCTGGTCGCTGCCGAGCAGCACGACGCCGACGTTGTCCTGCTCGAGGTTCAGCGCGATGCCGCGCACGCCGCCGGGAAATTGGAGCAGCTCGGACATCATGCAGTTGTCGAGGCCGTGCAGGCGCGCGACGCCGTCGCCCACCGAGATGACGGTGCCGACGCTCTCCAGCTTCAGGCCGGAGTCGTAGTTCTCGATCTCCTGCTTGAGGATGGCGGTGACTTCAGCGGGTTGCAGCTTCATGGTTTCCTCGTGATCCGTTGATGTCGTGTGTCCGTGCGGTGCCGTGCGGCGCCGGTCAATCCGCGGCCGGCAGGGGGACAGCCAGCAGCGCTTCGCGTATCCGTTCGAGCCTCGTTTTCACCGTTCCGTCGATCATCTGCGAGCCGACGACGACGCGCATCCCCGCGACGAGTTCGGGCTCCACGCGCTCCTCCAGCGTCACCTTCAGGCCGGTGATCGCGCCGAGGCGCTGCGCGAGAGCAAGCTTCGTGGTGTCATCGAGCGGCGCCGGCGTGGACACGAAGCCCACGGCGCGACCCGCAGCGGTCATCGCCACGGCGGTGAAGACCGCGGACAGGTCGGCCACCATGGCGGCGCGCCCCTTGTCGGTCAGCAGCAGCACGGTGCGGCGCACGAGGTCGTTGCCGTCGGCCGCCAGCAGCGACTGCAGCAGCGCGCGCTTGGCCTGCCGCGTCAGGCGCGGACTGGCCAGCCGCCGGCCCATCGCGGGGTCTTCCATGATGCGCGCCGTGAGCGCCGCCAGATCGGCCTGCACGCGCTCGGTCGCGCCGGCCGCCGTGGCCAGCTCGAGCAGCGCGGTCGCATACCGCTGGAGGACGAGGTTGCCGGAGGACATCGGTTCAGCGTCCCCCGTGCGCCACGGTGCTCAGGCCGGAGACGACCTCGGTGGCGATGCGGCGCTGGTCGGCGTTGTCGACGCTGCGGCCGACGACCTTGCCGGCCACCGCGAGACCGAGCGTGACGGCCTCCTTGCGGATGTCCTGCAGCGCCTGGTTGCGGGCCAGCTCGATGTCGCGGCGGGCCTTCTCGGCCACGGCGCCGGCATCCTTCTCGGCCTGCGCGATGAGCTCGCGGCGCATGGCTTCGGCCTCGACGCGGCCCTTTTCGCGCAGCGCACCCAGCTCGGCGTCCACGTTGGCGAGGCTGCGCTTGTATTCGACGAGCAAGCGGGCCGCCTCGGCCTGATCCGCCGCAGACTTGGCCAGTGCATCGTCGATCTTCTTCTCGCGCGTGTGGACCGCCGCCAGAATCGGCTTCCACGCGAACTTGGTGAGGATGAACAGCAGACCGAAGAACGTGATCAGCGTCAGGACCATGGCCGCCGGATCGAAGTTCAGCGGGTTGAAACCAGCGCCTTCGCTCAGCAGGACAGTCGGGAACATGGCTGCGTATGTCGCGAGCATCGCGGATCCTTTGGAGCAGATCGGTCGCTGAAAGTCAGACGAGCGCGTTCCTCACGGAGCGCGCGATTCGAACAGGGATGCGACTGGGAGCCGGCGGCGCCAGGTGCCGCCGGCCACAATCGCCGCGTTCGTCAGGTCGGGCGGTGCGCCGCGGGGTCGCACCGGCCCGGCCTGACCCACGCCAAGGTCACTTCTGAACCGTGTTCAGCGCGAGCATGAGGCACACGACGACGGCGAAGAGGGTGACGCCCTCGATGAATGCGGCCGTGATGATCGTGGTGCCCTTGATGTCACCAGCGGCCTCCGGCTGGCGCGCCATGCCTTCCATCGCCGCAGCTGCGAGGCGCGAAATGCCGCCGCCGCCGCCGATGATGGCCAGACCCGCGCCGATACCGGCGCCAATACCAACGAGACCGACATTCATGTCCATCGAGACAATCTCCAGGAATATTCGGGAGCAGTTGCCCCCAGGGAACGTGACTGGTGCGAACGACTAGTGTTCGGGGTGAACGGACGCCCCGACAAAGATGATCGAGAGGTAGGTGAAGATGTACGCCTGCACGAAGCAGACGAAGAGTTCGAGGCAGTAGATCGCGATGCTCATGCCGAGCACGGGCACGCCGATCGCATAACTGCCGAACAGGTAGATCAGGCCGAAGAAGCCCAGCACGACCAGGTGCCCCGCGGTCATGTTCGCGAAGAGGCGGATGGTCAGCGCGGCAGGCTTCACGATCATGCCCATGAGCTCGACCGGGATGATGATCGGCAGCACGAACCAGGGCAGTCCGGCCGGCACGAAGTTCTTCCAGTGATGGAGGAAGCCGTGCTCCCGCATGCCCGAAAAATGGATGAAGAGCAGCGTGGTCAGCGCCATGCCGCCGGTCACCGCGAGGTTGGCCGTGGCCGTGCCGCCGATGCTTCCCAGATACATGAGCCCGAACAGGTTCATGAACAGGATGAAGAAGAACTGCGTGAGGAAAAGCGGCACGAAGCGCTCGCCGTGGTGCTTCCCCATCACGGTGTAGACCATGTCGTCGCGCACGTAGAGCACGATCGATTCGAGGATGTGGTAGCCCGTGCCGCGCGGCGCCTGGCCGGACTGCCGTCGCGCCGAGCGCGCGGCGAGCAGCACGACGATCACCAGCGTGATCGCGGCGAGCCACTGCGCCGTGTTGATGTTGTAGATCAGGATGCCCTGCCCCCCGCCGAAGTCGGCGGCGTAGTGGGCGTTGAGCTCGGCGCGGCTGTGGAAAACGGCCGGATTCCCGTGCTCGTCCTCGTGCAGGGCGTTGCCGTCCGTGTCCGCCGCGTAGGCCGGCACGAGGCCGAACATCTTCTTGCTGCCGCCGAACCACAACGCCGTCACGGCGTGTGGCTCGAGGTGCTTGAAGAGCCCCTGGAAGATCTGGCTCGACGTCGGCTTGCCGTCGTGGCCGGGAGCGTGCGCGGCGATCTGGCTCTCGAGGTGCTCGGCCTCGTCTTCGAGTCCCTCGACCTGCTCCTCGATGTGCTGCACGGCGGACTGGGCCTGCGGCGCGGCGACCTGCGGCGCAGCAGCCTGGGGCGCAGGCGCGTGCTGGAGCGCAAGTGCGAACAGCGAAGCAAGCAGAGCCGAAAGCAGGCTCATGCGTCCGCCCTCCGGACGCCGACTCGCACCGTCAGCATGAGTTCGAGTCCCATCAGCAGCATGTAGCCGAGGAAGAAAGCGAGCACGAAGGACTTGGAGGGCGCGTCCGGCACCTGCGTCACGAACAGCAGCACGGCCGCGACGGTGAGCAGCAGCCGCATCAGCGTTCCGAGCATGAACGCGCGCAGGAAGCGGTGGCTGTCCGTGCTCTCCATCGAGCGCACGACGAGCAGGTAGCTGGGCACCATGATCACGAGGGCCGAGCCCCAGCCTGCCAGCGTGCCGAGCTGGCTGCGCGCCTCGCCAAAGGGAGTCGCGAGCAGCAGCACGCCGGGGACGAGAACGGTCAGCAGCAGCGCGCCCAGGGCAAAGCGCAGGTCACGGCTCGTCCGTGGGTTGCTCCGGTCGCCGGACACGGGGCTCCCCTGCTGGCCGACCTGCGGACTGGTCGGGGCCGTCATCACCGGGCGGCTCCTTGCGCGGCCCGCGGGCCTGCAGGCCCGACACCGTACGGACGACTCGCAGCATCCCGGCCAGAAGGCCGAGCGTGCAGCCGGTCACGAGCAGGATTGGGGTGGTTGAGAGCCATGTGTCCAGTTTGATTCCGAGCCAGGCACCGCAGCCGAGGGCGAGCGCCAGTTCAAGGCCCAGCGAGCCGCACAGCAGCAGATCCAAGTCGTTTTTCTTACGCAACTTAGGCACGTTGACCTGGCCCCGCGAAGGACCCGGCTCGCGAGGCCGCGGCGTGTGTCGCGTACCCGATTTTCCGGCCTAGGTACAGAAAAGGGCGACATCGTACGGGTCGGCTTCGCTGGGTCAAGCGGCCTTTCTCGCCCGCGTGTCGTGCGCGGGAGAACAACCCGAGCCGAGGACCCGAAGGTCTCCCGGCGGGTGTGCGGCCGTCACGCGTTGCTGCCCCCGCCACCGCCGCTGCCGACGGAGCCGGGAGTGGCGGGCGGTTCCGGTTCCGCCACCGCGGGCGCCGGCTCTTCGGCCGCGGGCGCCGGCTCTTCCGCCGCGGGTGTCGGTTCCTCGGTTGGCGGCTGCGGCGCTTCGGCCGCGGGATCCGGCTCCGACGCCGGGGGCTTCGGCGATTCGGTCACCGCGCCGGCTGCCGACTCGCCCCCGAGCTGCGTGGCGAGCACGTCGCGCAGGGCGTGCGCGGCGTCGAGCTGCTGGCGCAGGCTCACGACCTCGATTCCGGTGGCGGTGAGGTCGGCCTGCAACTGCGCGAGATCTATCCGCGAGGCCGCGAGCTGCGCGCGCGTGTCCTCGAGCTGATGGCGCACACCGGCGATGTCGTTCTCCACGCCGGCGAGATCCTGCGCGCGCAGCTGATAGTCGGCCTCGGCCGCGAGATACGTCGCGTACAGGCGCTCCTCGTCGCCGCGCAGGCCCGACAGCTGCAGGTTGAGGGCCTCGACGTGTTCCTTTTCGAGGGCGATGCGGTCGCGCAGCGCCTCCTGGCCGCGCCGGAGATTCGGCACCGTGGAGTCGTCGGCAAGCAGCCCCGGGGGCGGCGTCGACCGCGGCACGCCGCAGCCCGCAACGAGCACTGCGCCGACCAGGAGAGGCGCGAACAGACGGCGCGGGGTCAGCGGCATGCGGACTGGCATGCCAACAGACTAGCGACCCCGCCATCCGGCTCAAGGCCGACCGCCCGACGGACGGGAAAATCCCGGGGCATGGCGCCGTGGCGCCGTGGCGCGGTGGCGCCGTGGGGCCGGCCTTCCCCTTCTCCGCAGGCCCGGCCTACAATGCGCCGCTTTTCCGGTCGCCGGCAAGCAAGGCCTGCAGCCGCCAGCCCCCGCACGACGGAGTGTCCATGGAACGTACGCTGATCATCCTCAAGCCCGATGCGATCCAGCGCGGCCTGATGGGCGCCATTCTGGCGCGCTTCGAGGCCAAGGGCCTGAAGGTCGTCGCCGCGCGCTTCACGCGCCTTGCTCCCAGTCTGCTCGAGAAGCACTACGAAGCCCACAAAAGCCGCTCGTTCTACCCGGGCCTGGTGCGCTTCATGAGCGAAAGCCCCGTGCTGGTGCTCGCTCTGGAAGGCGTCGGCGCCATTTCCGTCTGCCGCAAGATGATGGGTGCCACCTTCGGCCGCGACGCCGAGCCCGGCACCATCCGCGGTGACTTCGGCGTCTCGCGCTCGTACAACCTCATCCACGGCAGCGACTCTCCGGCGGCAGCGGAGCGCGAGATCGGCCTTTTCTTCGACGCGAACGAAATCGTCGAGTGGCAACCCGCAGGGCACACATGGGTCTACGACGCGGAAGACCTCTCCTGAAGCTCGCGACGCTCGCGCTGCTTGCGCTGCTCCTTCCCGCCTCGGGTTGCTCATCCACCCCGGACGGCTCGAACGAGCGCTTCGGCCTGTTTCGCGAGAACAGCCAGAGCTACTACGACCGCGGCTCGTATCCGCAGGCGTTGCATCAGGCCAACATGGCGCTCGCCATCGAGCCCGACGACGAGAACATGCTGCTGATCAAGGCCTTCTGCCTGATCAAGATCGGCAACATCTCCAACAACTCGATCCTGCTGGACGAGTCGATCTCGATCTTCGACGCGATCCTCGACACGAGCGAAGGTCGCGACGACTTCCGCGCCTCCATGGGCCTCGGCAGCGCCAGCCTCGCACGCGCTTTCGAGCACGACCGCGAAATCAAGCGCATCCAGAAGCGGCTTGCCAGCGACTTCCTCTCGGTCGGCACGCGCCAGCAGGACGAACAGGCGCTGCTGCAGGAACAGTCCGCGCGTCATGACCGCCTGCAGCAGGGCGAGGCCGCCCTGCGCCGCGTGCTCGCGGACCCGCTGCAGAAGGACAATGCCTTCGCGATGGTCGACCTGGTGCTGACGCTCAACGCCCTGGGCGATCGCGACAAGGAATCACTTCCGCTTGCGCTGCGCGCGCTCGGGCAGCTCGATTCCGACACCTACTTCACGCAGAGCCAGCTTCAGAAGAACTCCAAGATCTCCGCGTCGGCCAAGGTGGACCTCGAGCAACGCATCGCGAACAACCGCCAGAAGGAAGTCATGCTGCGCGACCTCGTCGCCACGGTGAGCTACAACGCCGGCGACCTGGACGGATTCTTTGCGCAGATGGCCATCCTGGAGCAGCGCAAGCTCATCGGCGAGCTCCAGTACTACAACCGCGCCGACGTCAACGAGCAGCTCGGCCACTATGCCGCCGCCGCCGACGACCTCGAGAAATTCCTGCGACTGCGCGTGAAGCGCCTCAGCTTCGAGGATGACGACATGGCGCCCGAGGTGTTCCGACGCATCGAGACGCTCCGTGCCCGCGCAGCGAGCGATGTCGCGCAAACGCCTCGCTGAGCGCAGTCATCCGCCGGAGGCACGGCTGCGCGGGCAGGCCGGCTTCGACGTGACCTATCGCGACGGCTTGAAGCTCGTGGACCGCGCCGTCGTGGCCTTCGTGCTCGCCGCTCCGCCGGAGGACGCCGCACGCGGCTGGCGCATCGGCCTCTCGGTGAGCCGGCGCGTCGGCGGAGCGCCCGCCCGGAACCGGGTCAAGCGCGTGCTGCGCGAGGCCTTCCGCCACGAGCGCGCTGCGCTGCAGGGCGCCTGCGACCTCGTGCTCGTGGCGCGCGCCGGCTCCGCCCCCACCAGCCTGCCCGAGGCGCGCGCCGCCCTTCAGCGCGTGCTGGAGCGCTGGGCGCGGGCCGCAGCACGCGCAGCAGCGCAGCCGCGACGCCCGGAGAGCCCGAGCTGATGGGCGCCCTGTTCTCGGCGCTCGGCTCCCTGTGGCGTCACAGCTTCGGGCTGCTGGTGCCGGACAGCTGCCGCTTCACGCCGAGCTGCTCGCACTACGCAGCGGAGGTGGTCATGCGCCGCGGCCTGTGCCTCGGGCTGCCTCTTGCCGCCTGGCGCGTCCTGCGCTGCAACCCGCTGTGCAAGGGCGGATTCGACCCCGTGATCCGCAGCCGGCCGCCGTGCCGGCCCTCGCCGCAGGCCTGAGGCGCGAGCGCTTCAGTTCACCTCGGGCTTGGCTGCCAGCTTCAGGTGATGGCTGGTCTTGACGATGTCCGCGGCAAAGCTGGCGTTCGCCTCGTTCTGCCTCTGAGCGGCCAGCTGATTGCGCGCGACTTCAAGGCTCGCCGGATCGCCGAGCATGACCGCCTTGTCGGGGAACGAACGCCCCACGACTTCCACCACCACCGACTGGTTGGACGCGGCGTGGCGCAGCGGCTCCGAGATCGCATCCACGCCCAGCCTGAAGATGGCGCCGTTGGTTTTCAGGAAGCGCTCGATGCTGTTCGCCGCCTCCAGCGCATCGTCCGGCTTGCGGGCGTAGGCGTGGGACACGTCCTTCAGCTCGATCCGGCGCGCTCCCCCGGGCAGCGGAATGTCCTTCCAGACCAGGTGCTCGTACTCGGCGAGGCGCGGCACGATGTCGTTCGTTTCGGAGTCGGCCAGCATCTGGCTGCGCAGGGCCGCCTTGGCGGCGTCGTCGAGCTCCGTGGCCGCGGCGACGGCTTCGTCGGCACGCTTGTCGGCGGCCTCGATGAGCGGAGCCAGCACGGCGGCGACCTCGGGCAAGGCCCGCGTCGCACTGCGGATCTTCTCGCGGAATTCTTCGGCAGGCTTGTCGCGCTGCAGTTCCTTCCACGCCTTCACGGCGGCGTCGTGCGCCGCTTCGAAGCTGAGCGGATGACTCGGCGTGACCGTCTCGACATAGACGACGTCCACGAAGTTCTGACCGCCGTAGGGGTAGCCGAAATGCGTCTCGCCGGCCTTCCGCTGGCCCAGCCAGTACTGCAGCGTCTCGTCGCCGATGCCTTCCAGCGACTTCAACTGCTCGGGGCCGATCTCGCCCTCGGGGTTCACCACCTTCAGGCCGGCCGCCGTCATGGCCTCGATGAAGGTCGCTGCAGCCTTGTCGGTGCGCGCTTCGAACTCGTCCTGCGCCTTCTGCGCGAGCGCCACGATCTTCAGCTCGCGGACGATCGCGGCCCGCACGGTGTCGTCCAGCTCGTTGGCATCGGGCCAGCGGGTCGTCCGGAACTGCTGGAAGCGCCCCTCGACCTCCTGCGGATCGGGCTCGGCCAGCGCGGCGAGCAACTCATCGGCGATCAGCTCGGGGCCTGCATCCAGCGGCAGCCAGGCGTAGACGATGTCCTGCTTCTGCGGTTCGACGAAGCGCGCATCGCGATTCGCCTCGGGCATGGCGTCCCACCACGCGGCCAGCACCTCCGGCGTCGGATCGGGCACCTTGTCCAGCTCGACATCCGGGATGACGACGGCGTCGACATCGAAGAGCTCGTTGTCGGCGCGCCAGCGCAGGTAGACCTCGTCGGCGTCCACGAGCCCCGCCGCCTCGACGGTCACTTCGCGATAGCGGTTCGCGAGCAGCAGCCCCCTGATGAACTCCTCGAAGTCACGGGCGGAAGGAAACTGCAGGTTGGTGCTCCACAGCTGGCGGTAGTCGTCCTTGGTGGGCGTGACGCCGGGCTGCACCATCTGCCCGACGAAACGCGTGACCACCGTGCTCACGTCGCTGTCGGCGACGTTCAGGCCCGCGGCCCGCGCATCGGTCAGCGCGATGATGTGCGCCCAGACGAAGTCGTCGTTGATGCTTCCACCGCGCGAAACCAGGTAGTTCCACCGGTTCAACTCGGTGCGCACGCGCTGGAAGTCGTCGATGCTGACGACGCTCACCGCGCCGGTGCCTGCCACCGTGAACTCGCCGACGACCCGGTCGGACGGGTGCCCGGAGAGCATCGTCTTCAGGTCGGACATGCCCGAGAAGGTGGCGAAGACCACGATGGTGAAAATGACGGCGAACCACAGGAAGGGCTTGTGGTACTTGCGAAACCAGACAAAACTCATGGTGATTCCAGAAGATCCTTGAGGTCCGGCAACGCCTTGAGCGACTTCAGGCCGAAGTGGTCGAGGAAGCGCCTCGTGGTTGCGTAAAGCAGGGGATGGCCGGGTTCGGCCGAACGGCCGGTGATGCGGATCAGATCACGATCGAGCAGCAGCCGCAACACGGGCCCGACCTGCACGCCGCGGACGGCCTCGACCTCCGCGCGCCCGATGGGCTGGCGATAGGCCACGACGGCCAGCGTCTCGAGCGCGGCCGGCGAGAGCCGCTCGGTGCCGACCTTGCCCCGCAGGTTGCCGACATCGGTGTGGTATTCGGGCCGCGTGAGGAAGCGGAAACCTCCGGCAATCTCCACGAGATCCACGGCGCCGGCGCGCTGCTGCCAGGCCGCGACGAGGCCAGCAAGCGCCGCGTGCACCGCGGCGACGTCCACGCCGAGCACATTGGCCAGGCGCATGGGCGAGAGCGGCTGCGCGGAGGCGAACAACAGGGCCTCGATCCGCGCCCCGAGCGGCAGCAGCGCGGACGCCTCGGCGTCCGCCACGGAGTCCTCAGGCTCATGACCGGCCGCGTCCGTCGCATCAGCGGCATCGATCGCGGTCTCGCCCCGATCGGCACCGGCAGCTTCGTCGTCGACGCGATCCGACAGGCGCCCCCGGCCAGGCGCAGGCGGACCCTCGGGCGTGGCATCGCCATCTTCGGCCGGCAGCAGGTCCTGGGCTTTCTCGATCATGGCGGCCTCGTGAAACGGGTCACACCATAGCGGTCGACGATGTGCGCTTCAAAGAGAGCCAGCTCGTCGGGAGTGAGCGGCCGCTCGGCGAGGCTCCGCTCGATCCTGTCCCGCAGTTCGGACCACGGTGCGGCCGTCGCCGACACCCGTTCCACGAGTCGCAGCAGCCGCCACAGCGTCTTGCCCTTCACGACGATGGAGACGGGCCCCAGGCGCTCCCCGGGCGCCAGCCCCGCCCTGCCGTCGAGCAGCGGGATCTCTCCGCTGGACGGGACGGGCGGCAAGGCCCCGCCCGACGAGGCCGACGGATGCACCGAATGCTTCTTCGCCAGCACCGAGAACGACGCACCGCCCTCCAGCTGCGAGGCCAGGTCGCGCGCGAGCACCTCGTCCTCCACCACGATGAGCTCGAGTTCGTCGTGGTCCGAGCGCAGTTGATCCAGGCGCGCGGCACGCTCCATGAGCAGCGAGGCCAGCACCATGCGGCGGACCTCGGCGCGGTATTCCTCGGGACTCAGGCCGTGGCGCAGGCGCAGGTACTCCTCCAGCGGCATGTGCTCGTCCACCTCAAGCGCGAAACTCGCCTTCTGGGCCGAGATGGCGGACTCGATGTCGGCAGCCAGCTGCCCGGCCGGCACGTCGATGCCCTCGCGGGCGGCCTCGAGCTGGGCGCCGGTGGTCAGCACCATCTGGCGGATGACCTCGGCCGAACGCGCCGGCGCCGCCAGGTCGAGGATGCGGAAGGCATCGCTGCGCCGCAGCTCGATGTCACCGACTCGCGCCACGAGGCCATCGTCGTTGCGGGCGAGCGACTCCAGCGACGCCACGCCGATGCGGCCGTCCGCCGTGACGAGGCTGTCTGCCGGCGCCGTGCCGGGCGACGCCGTATCGGCCGGCGCCGCGGACGCAGCCGCTTCGTCCGGCGAGGGCACGGGCGCATCCTGCGCCGACACGGCCCGCGCGCAGCACAGGGCGAACACCAGCCGGACACAGACAGCCCGGCAGCTTGCGAAAGACATCGTGGGCACTCTCCTGCGGCTCAGCGGTAGTTGACGAGGCGCTCGATCTTGAGGCCCTTGCAGGTCGGGCAGGTCACCGCCTCGATCTGGGCCTTCTCCTCGTTCAGCTGGTCGACCGTGCCGAGCGCGTCGCAGGTGCGGCACGGCCTGGGCTTGGCGCGCACCACGTTCACCTGGCCGGAGAACTCGGCGAAGTAGCCGGAGAGCCAGGCGACCTTGTCGTCGATGGAGACCGAGGCCCACCAGCCGTCGGGCGTGAGGCCCTCCGAGAGATCGCGCTGGGAGGACTTGGACTTGGCGCGCGAATCGGCCTGGGCCGCGCGCTGCTTCAGCACGTCCTCGATGCGCTGCTCGAGGCTCGCGTTCTCGTCGGGCGCCTTCTCCTCGTCGGGCGCCTTGTCGGCCGCGGCGTTCGAGTGATCGAAGAAGTCGAGCGCCTTCTGCTCGCCCAGCACGAAGGTGCCGGTGCCGTAGGAGCTGGTCCTCACGCTGCCGCCGTGCCGCGCCTTCCACAGCTGCTCGGTCTGCTCCTCCGAGGTGGAGTACGACGCGGAGATGCGCTTCACGACGTCCTTGTGCACGGTTTCGTCGACGAGCTGCACCGCCGCGCCCAGCGTCATGCCGTCGCGCCGGGCGATCTCGTTGAGCGCCTTGCCGAGAAACGAGAAGTAGTCCGAGACGATCCTGGCCGAGTAGAAGGCCTTGCGCTGGCGTGCGACATCGCCTTCCAGCGCGGCCAGCTCGCCGAGCTGCCGGCTGGCCGGGTATTGCGTGCGGAACTGCTTGACCATCGCGAGCGCGTCGTCGAAGAGGCGGCGGTACAGCTTGTTGCGGATGTCGTCCAGGAACGCGGTCTCGGCCTTGTCCTCGAGCTTGATCGCCAGGCGCGGAAGTCGCGCCGCGATGAGGTCGGTCTTCAGCGTCGGGTCGAGGGCCTGCACGGCCGCATACTGTTCGAGCGCCTGGTTGTAGAGCCCGGCGCCTTCGCACGCGACGGCCAGCGCGAAGTGCTGCGCGGCTGTGTTCGGCGTGCCCAGCTCCGCGACGATGACGCCGTACAGGTCGTCGGGCGAGTACACGGAGAGCCCGTCCACGCGACTCGTCTCCAGCGTGTGCACGTACTGCCGAGGGAAGGTGTCGACTCCGTTGCGCCGCCGCAGCGAGTAGACGTCGGGCCTGCCGTTGTCCACCAGCACGCCGGCCTCGGTCGTGCCGTTCTTCATCACGAGCTGCACGACGTCCACGAGCCAGGGTTGCGGATCCTCGCCGGTGAAGCCGCGCGCCTCCTTCAGGCGCTTGACCTCGGCGGCCGGCAGGTGCTCCCAGCGCAGGTGCACCTGCCCACCGTTGTCGGCGCGCACGACCGTGAAGCCCGTGCCCTCGTCGAACTCCGTGATCTCGCCGTGCACCAGCGTGCCGTCGCGCAGACGGATGATCTCCGCGGACAGCGACGGCAGCAGCAGCAGCAGCGCGACGGCAGCGGCGACGGCGGCGCGGAGGAATCGAGTCGGGCATGAGCCGGGTGTGTGCATGGGTCGTCGCATTCTAGTGATCGGGATCAGTGTTCCGGGCGAGCCTGGCGTTCCCGCCAGCGCGCCACCGTGGACGCCAGGGGCGGGCCGGTCGGCAGCGCGAAGACCACCGGCCGCGCGGTGCGGAGTTCGGCCTCGTTGGCCCCGAAGCGGAGTTCGGCCCGGTCGGGCTCCACCCCGTCGCCCGGGATGAAGTGCACCGCGTAGGTGGTGCCGTCCGGCAGGGCCGCGACGGCCACATCGACAAAGGCGTGCCGGTCCGCGTCGAAGTGCCCGCCCGCCGCCACCTCCGCGACGATGGTCGCCCGCAGTGCGTCGAAGTCCCGTGTGGCCCGCGCCAGGTTGAGGCCGTCGCGGTGCAGCGCCAGCGCCGTGACGATGAGCGCGAGCAACCCCGCCACGCCGGTCACAAAGACCAGCATGGCCACGAGCACCTCGATGAGCGTGAAGCCGCGCTGGTTCACGGGTTCCAGTTCTCCCGCCCGCAGGGCAGGTCCACCACGCGATCGAAGCGCCGGCCGACGCGCAGCTTCGTCCCGCTGGAATGCTGCGCCGGCCGCGTGCCCCGCGCGCCACGCGTGACGGTCAGGTTCCGCCCGTCGGCGGCCGTCACGCCCAGCCATTCGGCGTCCACGAGCACGAAGTCGGGAGCCTGCTCGTCCTCCAGAATTCTGGCGGAGGCCAGGGTCAGCGTGCGGCCCGTCAGGCTCAACTCATCGGACAGTACGCCCGTGGTGGCATTGCCCTCGTCGCGTTCGAGCACGAGCGTCAGGCGCACGCGCTGCGGGAAGACGTCGTCGCTGCCGTCGAGCAGCGAGGCCGGGCCCACCGCCAGCGGAAATCCCTCCGTGCCGGCCGGAGCGAGTCCGCGCGTGCTGTCCCACACGGGCAGCGCCGGCACGGCATCGGCCGGGTCGGTCGGCAGTCGATCCCAGCAGGTCGTGTCGGCGCCCCAGCAGAGCACGCCGAACCACAGCACCCGGTCGGCGAGGACCACTCCGTCGCGCCACACGCCGGCTCCGCGCGCTTCGGCCGCCTGCAGCTGGTCGCGCAGACCTCCGCCCGACGGTGCGCCGGCGGGCGTCACCCAGCTGTCCTCGTCGAGCAGCGAGCCCGTGCCGCCGAGCGGCGTGCGCACGCGGCGGATGAGCGAGGGCAGCACGTCGCCGGGTGCTCTCGCGAGCATGAACAGCGCCTCGGCGAGTCCGCCGGTGGGCTGCAGCTGCGCGGGATCCGACGGCGACGCGAGGCTGGCGGTGCCCTGCGCCCCCGGCGTGTCACCCGCACGGCGCAACCAGTCCAGCGCCCGCTGTTCGTGGCAGAGCCGCGCGAAGGCCAGCAGCGACGAGCTCCCCGTCGCGCCCGGCGGACGATCGTCGGTGCGTTGCGCCACCAGGAAGCGGCTGTCCTGCTCGGTCGCGCCGGGCAGACCGGGCCACGTCGTGCGCAGGTCCTCCGCCATCAGGTCGAGCGCGGCACTGGCGCGGTCGTTGAGCTCGCGATTGCGCTCGCCGATCGTCCACAGGTCCATCGCGCCGCGCACCACGGTGAACAACATCGTGCCGAGCAGCGCGAAAAGCGCGGTGGCCGCGAGCACCTCGATGAGCGTGAAGCCGCGCGGGCGTCTCATCGACGATCCTCCTGCTCGAGCACGAGCGTCGGCTGGGCGTGCCCCACCACGAGGGCGCGCACTTCCGGCGCAAGCTTCCAGGCATTGCTCGTGTAGCTGCGCGCATCGAAGGCGTCGCGCGCCCACTCGGAGAACAGGAAAAGCTCGAGCACGTCGGCCTGTCGGCCGAGCGCGAACTGCATGCGGCCGGAAGGCTGCACGCGGCCGTCGGCCGGTGCGAGGGCGAGCAGCCCGGGGTGCTTCGTCGCGTCGTCGTGCGCCGAGGCGCGGCCGTCGAGTACGGCGCGCAGTTGCAACGACACCTTGCTGTCCGGCAGCAACGCGTCCACGATGAGGTCGGTGAAGAAAGCTCCGGGCGCACGCACCGTGAGCCGCAGGCTCTCGGACTCCGGCACGTCGTGGCCGAGCATCGCGCGGTCGGCCACGCGCGCCGGCATCCAGCGCACCAGCGTGCCGGCCGGATGCTCGGCGGCGACGGTTCCGAAGCGCCCGCGCAGCAGGCCTTCCGACGAGAGCTGCAGGCGCGAGCCGGTGGTGGCCACCGGAAGGTTCAGACCGCTCTCGTCGCGCGAGGTGTAGTCGATCAGTTCGTCGCCGACCCACACCAGGCCGCCGTCCGCGGGAAAGCCTGAACTGTCTGCGAGCGGCAGGTGGCCCGAGCTGGCCGTCACCGACGACGCCAGCGGCGACACCGGCCAGAACTGCAGCGCGGTGACGGCCTCGCCGGCCCGGTGGAAGGCCCGCTGCGTGCCGTAGAGCCCGCGCGCCGTGAGGAAGACATTGCCGGAGTCCACGGCGTCGAGCCCTGCGTAGCCGACGATCTCCTCGCCCACGAGCAGCAGCCCGCCCGCCTGTCCCAGCGAGCCGAGCACCTCCAGCGCCCCGCCGCCGAGGACGGGATCGCGCCGCTGACCGTACGGGAAAGCCAGCGCCTCGACGCCGAGGCGCAGCTGGCGGTTTTCCTCCAGCTCGAGATCCTCGCCAAGCAGGCAGCGGCCGTTGTCGGGCAGGTATTCGCCGGATCCGACGGGCGCGTGGAAGCGCAGCTCGTCCACGATGGCGAGTCCCGTGCTCGGACGGCCGCTCCAGTCGGCTCCCATGTGAAAGGCCTCGATCGGCGCCGTGGGCAGCTCCCCCGAGGGCGAGCAGAGCATGCGCGTGTACAGCCGGCTGTCGGCGTTGAGCGACTTGATGATGTCGAAGGCCGTGCTGTCCGCGCTGACCTGGCCCTGCAGCGGCAGGCCCGCCAGCGCGTAGTTCGAGTCGTCCGTCTCGTCGGTGTAGAGGAACTCGCCGGAGACCGCCTCGCGCAGGCCGACGAGGCAGAAGTTGCTGCCCCATTCGGGATCCTGGTTGCTGGCGTGATTGATGCGGTTCCATTCCTTGTCGCCGTCGGTGTTCACCAGCGTCACGGAATCGTGGCGGCCGGGAATGCCCACGAGCGGGTCGTTGCCGCTGGAGAACCAGCGGCCGAGCACGATCGTCGGCAGCACGCGGTCACCGCTGCCGTGATGGCTCATCGGCGTGCCATCCTGGGCGCGGAAGTCCAGCTCGTCGTTGAGCGCCTTGGCCGTGTCGTCGTCGGGTGCGCCGTTGCCCGGGTCCCACAGGCCGGTGGCCATGAGGTAGGTCAGGCCGCTGTCGAGTGCCGTGCTGTCGTCGCGCACGAAGCCGAGGTCGGTGGCGGTGTTCCAGCGCATCCACTCGGTGGCGTTGTCCGCATCCTCGAAATCGATGCCCACCTGCACCACGGCCGACGGCGCACTGAGGCGGCCGTCGGGCGCCGGATGAAAGTCCTCGAACAGGTTGCTGCCGGTGACGCCGACCGACAGCGGGAACACGAAGACGCGGGGATTCTCGGGCAGCCCCTGGATGGCGCCGAGAATGGCCGCATCGAAGGTGGTGACGTATTCGCGCTGCTCGGCCCAGCCCGTGCTGCCGCCGGAGACCGAATCCACCTGATCGGTGCCCGCGAGGCTGCTGCCCTTCCCCCCCGTGGCCACCGGGATGCCCGCCTGGTTGCGCTGCACGCCGGTGAGCTGGCTGCCGTCGAAGCCGGAGTAGCGCACGATCTCGCCGCCGCCGAGCCAGCCGCCCGTCGTCTGCGCCGGCAGCGTGACGCTGTCCTGCGGATTGTTGGGCGCGTTCGGGTTGGGGATCCGCTGGCCCGCCACCGCACTGCGGCCGTAATCGCAGAACAGGATGGCGAAGCCGCCGCCCGACTGGAAGGAGCCGGACTTCAACGCCGAGCCGCCGCCACCGCGCAGCGGCAGGGTGCTGTTGCCGTAGGCGAGCCCCGTGCCCAGCGGGACGGTGACCGGTGCGCCGCCGCTGTTCGGCACGATGCTCACGGAAATCTCGTCGGTGAGGCGCGTCGGGTCGAGCTCCGCGATCGTGAACACGTCCATGTCGCCGTTGAGACTGGCGATGCCCTGACTCGCCCGCTCGCTGCCGAGCGCGCGGCTCCAGCCGACCAGCTCCACGAGCTCGGTGGCGTCGTGCTTCAGCGCAGCGGTGCCGCGGCGGCCGCGTCCGCCGAAGCTGTCCACCTCGCCGGCGCGCCGCACCACGAAGCTGTCGTCGGTCTTTTCCACGTACTCGAGGATTTCGGTGCCGATGCGCACGGCGCCGCGATCCGGGAAGCCCGCCGTGGATTCCACGCGCACCTTCTCCTCGCCGCCGTACCCCGCGATGCCCTCGAGCTGCGTGTTGGCGGACGCGAGGTCCTCCGCGAGCGCGGTCGTGAACGAGCGGTGTCCGCGCGGCAGGCCGTCGACGAAGAGCGCAAGCTGCGTGTCGCGTGCGCCGCCGACGGACGCGAGCACGTGGTAGGGCGTGTCGGGCAGCAGCTTCAGGCCGTCATCGAAGGCATAGCGGATCTCGCCGGCGGGCGGCGCGTGCCCCTTCGGCATGACGGCCTCGAAGTCGGGGAGGCTGGTGTCGCTGACGCGGAGCACCAGCTCGCCGCCGATGAGCGCGATGAGGATGCGGTCTTCCAGCTCGCCGGCACCACCGTCGAAGAGGATGACCTCGGCCTTCGTGTCGGGCACCTGCCACCAGAACTCCACCGCGAAGGTCCCGAGCAGCGGCTGCTTGCTGACGAGGGACGGCACGATCCCCGCCAGCGGAAGACTCACCGGCCCCTGCGCGAACGAGTAGCCCTTCGGCGAGTCGCCCGTGAGCCCGACGAGCCCCTCGTCGAAGTGCAGCGTGTCGGGCAGCGTGCTGCGCAGCGTGGACGGCGACACGGCCGACGCGCCGTCCTCCGCGGGACCCGGCCGACCGGCGACCAGCGTGCCGGCGCGCGACACGCCGGCTCCGCCGAGAGCCAGCGCCTCGGCAAAGGCGTCGACACCGCCGGCCGTGCCCGCCGGTCCGGGCCCCGACTGCAGCAGGCGGGGAGCGCTGCTCCAGCCGTGCTGCCCCGCACCGGGTTCGCTGGCCTCCTCGAAATCGCGCTGGCTCACCAGCGTGTGGGCGCTCTCGCCTTGCGGCGCCACCGACAGGATCTGCGAGCGCAGCGCGCGCACCTGTTCGCGCCCGTTGGGAAAGTTGCGGCTCACGGCGGCGTCCACGCTGAACACGCCGCCCGAAGCGTAGGTGAACGGCGCGGTCCCGCCCGACAGTGCCGCGTCGCTGCTGTCGAGGGCGTTGCGCAGCAGCGCATCGCGCTGCGGTGCCCGCAGCACACCCTGCGCGACGGCTTCGTCGAGCCGCAGGGCGAAGTCTTCATGTGAGCGCGGCGGCCTGGCAGTGAGGCGCTCGGCAAGCTCGCGCGCTGCGACGGTGCTCACGCGCTGCGGCGACCGGCGCGTGACCAGCCCGGCCAGCTGGCCGGCCAGCGCCTCCGCATCGGGAGCCGTCCGCAGCCCGCGCGCCCCGCCGATCGCGTCGAGCGCGGTGTCCAGATCGTCCAGGCTGAACTCTCCGCGGCGGATCGCCGGCGCCAGCGCATCGAACAGGTCATTCTTGTCGGTGCCGGCATCCACCGCGAGCAGCGCGGTGGACAGCACGGCGGCCTCGCGTGCGTTGATGACGTCGGTCGTCGGCGAGCGGCCCACGCCCGCGAAGAGCGCCCCCAGCACGCGCGGGCTCGCCGAGGCCACGTTCACGGGATGTCGCGCGAGCGCGGCCACCGTGCTGCCGCTGTCGTGCCGCAGCGTCGTCGGCAGCAGCAGGGCCACGTGCCAGCCCTCACCGCCACCCCAGTCCACGCAGTCCAGCGCAAGATTCCACTCCGTGTCGCCACCGCCGGTGGTCAGTTGCAGCACGGTGCCGGCACCGAAGCGCCGTCCGTCCGGCACGACCAGCTCGGGCCCGCCCTCTCGCCCGGTGGCCAGCGTCAGCACGCGCTGGCTGGCGACGAAGCGCAGCGGACCGCCCGCGACGGTGAGCGAGGCGCGCGCGCGGTCAAGATCCTCCGCCGTGTAGGCGAGCTCGCCGTAGAGCGAAATCTCCTTGAGGCCGTCGACGCGGCGGAAGCCGTCGAAGACTCCGGGTCGGATGCGCCAGCCGTGCTGGCACAGCAGCAGCAGCCGCCCGTCGAGCACGTCGTCTTCCGTGGCGTGGGGAAGCGCCGGCGAGAGCGGCATGGCCGCGCTGGGAAGGCCGCGCCGCACTTCACCCAGCAGCGTCGGTTCGCGCAGCGAATACTCCACCTGCTCGCGCCCCAGCCACGCGAGGCCCGTGTCCGGGAAACCCGCGGTGGAGGCGACGGGCAGCGACGTCGCGCGCTCGTCGATGTCCGCCGTGAGCAGCGTGCGCCCGCCGAGGATGTTTCCGAGCAGGTAGGGCGAGGCCGTCGCGAGGTCCACTTTGCCCTGCTCGTCGGTGATGCTCACGGAGCGGATCGTGCCCAGTGGCGCGCGCGACAGCAGCTCCGGATAGCGCTGCGCGAGGTCCGGCGGGGACAGCTCGCTCCGGTCGTCGCTCCAGGGCGTGGCCGAGTCGAGGAACGGGTGCGTCTGCTCGAGATGAGCGCGCGCCGCGGCCAGAGCGAGATCGCAATCCGCGCGCGCAGCCTCCTGCTCGAAGCCGTAGAGCGCCTGCGCCTGCAGTCCGCGCATGGAGAGCGCAAAGGGCGTGGCGATGACCGCCAGCGCCACCAGCGCGAGGATCACCGTGATCAGCGCGATGCCGCGCTCGCCGCGAGATCCCCCCCCGTGCGGCGCCTCGCTCATGGCGCATCCGTCCAGCTGCGCACGGTGCCCAGCACGCCCAGTTCGATGACCGTGCGGCGCGGCGGTTCGCCGGTCTCGAACGAGACCTGCTGCGGCGTGCGATGCCAGGCCGGATCGAGGTGCCCGAAGCCGTCGAGGCGCAGCACGCGCAGGGCGCCATCCAGCGTGACGTCCGCCGGCAGCGGGCGGTGATCGCCCTCCACCACCGCGGCCACGGAGAGTTCATCGATCGCGCCGCGGAAGCGCAGCACGCCGTCGCCGCTGCGGAGCACCGAGCCCGGCGCGGCGGCCAGCGTGCGCGGCGTCGTGAGCAGCGTGTCCTCGCCGACGCGCCTCCCGTCAAGCGCCACGTGCAGGACGCGCCCGTCGAAGAGCACGGAGAGCTCGGTGAAGCGCGTGTCGGGCAGCTGCGCATCGAAGGACACGCGGAATTCCTCGGGCTCGGGGTGCGCGGCGAGCATGAGGCGCACTTCGAGCCGGTCGTTGTCGTCGAGGCGCAGCTGCCAGCGGCCCGGGCGTTCGAGCAGCGTCATCGGGCGCGGCTCCGCGGCGGGGCGCAGGAAGACGTCCACGCCGAAGCCCTGCGGCGAGTCGAAACGCGAGGGCAGGTCGGTGATCAGCAGCACGTCGTCGCCGCCGATGGAGAGCGCCGAGCCGATGACGCCCTCGCGCAGCAGCGTGCCGGGTTCGTAGCGGGCCGGCACGGGCCAGCCGGTGCCCGCGTCGTCCTCGAAGTGCCAGTTGCCCGTCGCGGTGAGCCCCGTGGCGAAGACCTCGCGGTTGGCGGGATCGACGACGACGGCGGCGGGTGCGCTCGCGCGCAACGCATAGAGTCGCGCCGCGCGCAGGGCGTCCTTCACCTGGCCGGTGGCCTGGCGGTCCGCGCGCCCGAGGCTGGCGAAGGCTCCGACCCCGATGCCCATGAGCGTGCCGATGATGGCCATCACCACCAGCAGCTCGAGCAGCGTGAAGCCGGCGCTCCGGCGCTCAGTGCTCGCCCGTGTCGATCTCGTAGTTGGCAAGGTCGTCTTCCGTGCCCAGCACGCCGTCCGGGCCCGCCGACAGGATCTGGAACGAATCGAACTGATGCGGCGCGCCGGTCAGGCGATCGATGGCGCTGTGCACCGTCTGGTCGTCCGCGCCGCTCTCCGTCTCGAAGCGGTAGGTGAACTCGGCGCCGTAGTCCGCGCTGGAGATGTAGACCATGGGATTCTCCCACGGATCGACCACCTCGAGCAGCGCGCTGCTGCCGTCCGCCAGCTTGAGGCCCTTGCTGGAGTCGCCGTCCACGTTGGCCAGCCAGCGCTCCTCGGGGCGGCGCCCGGCCCACGCCTTGCCCTTGAGCGCGACGACCAGAGCCTCGATGCCCTCGTTGACGCCGTTGCCGTCGGTCACGCCCACCTGGGCGAGGCGTGAGGGCGGCACGTCGCCGTTGCGATCCGCCCACGAGGCCACCATGAGCGAGAGCGTGTCGATGCGCGCCTTGCAGTCGGCGATGCGTCCCGCCTGACCGTGACGGCTGACGGCCACGGCCACGAGGCCCATGAGCAGCCCGATGATCGAGATGACGACGAGAATCTCGATGAGCGTGAAGCCCGCGCGGCGGGCCGGCATCGCGCAGCGCGTGGCGGCAGCGCAGCTCACGGCGCCTGCACGATGCGCACGAGTGCGACGGAGGCGGACACGGTGCGACCGGGCGCGGCTTCGGCCCAGACCTGCAGGTCGAGCGGGTTCTTGAAACTGCGCAAGCTCTTGACCTCCACGGGCGCGCCGACACGCCGGCCGTCCACACTGAAAGCGAATCGGCCGGTCACGTCATCGAGCCGCTCGATGCCGAGCACGATCGGCGTGCCGGGCGTGGCGACCGCCCCCGTCACCGCGACGCCGTCGAGCACGCGCGTGTCGAAGTTGTCGAGGACGGAGAGGCGCACCTGGCCGTCGGTGTCCAGCCAGATGTCCAGTTGCGCCTTGGGCAGCCGGCCCTGCGCGCCCTTGACCTGGCTGTAGGTCAGCGAGAGTCCGGCACGCGTGTCGCCGCCTTCCGCGAGCAGCAGCTCCGCAGCGGCGCCGAAGAAGGCGCGCCCGTCCAGCGTGCGGCCGATGCCCGGTCGCTCGTCGTCGCGCGGCTTCTCCATGCGCCCGGTGATGGCGACGTGGCCGGCGTCGCTCACGATGCGCGGGCTGCCGTCCCAGGCATGCTCGACCCAGCCGCGCTGCAGCGAGCTGCGTCCGAAGCGGTCGAGCCACTGGCGCTTGGCGAGGTTGTCGCGCACCGCGACCGACTGCTCGGCGGCGTAGCGCGCCTGCGGATCGTCGGCGTGGCCGGCGTAGGCCTTCAGCGCCTCGTCGAAGTGATCGAGCGCCTCCTGCGCATCGCCGCGGCGGTAGCTCGCGACGCCCAGCGCGACGTGGGCTCCCGGCTTGCCGTGCGCCGCCGCGAAGCCGAGCGGCTGCCGGCAGCCGAGCGTGTCGCCCGACGCCAGCGCGGCCAGCCCCAGCGACCACTGCACTTCGGCATTGTCCGGCTCGAGCCGCTCGGCCTCGCGGAAGTAGCGCAGCGCCTCGTCGTGACGGCCGCCATCCACCGCCGCGCGGCCCAGCTCGAGCAGCACGAGCAGATCCGGGCCGGCCAGCCGCAGCGCGCGACGCAGGGTCTGCGTGGCGGCCTCGGGGTCGCCGTCCAGCCGCTGGCTGCGGCCGAGCCGGTAGAGCGCCTCGGCATTCTCGGGATCGATGTCCAGCGCCGCAGCGTAGGCATCGGCTGCCTTGCTGGCGTCGCTCGCATCCTCGTACAGAAAGCCGAGCGCCAGCAGCGGCGACACGGCGCGCCAGGGATCGGCGGAGACCGCATCGAGGAAGCGTCGCCGCGCGGTGTCGCCGTCGCGCTGGCGCCACGCGATGATGCCGGCGTCGGTCAGCGCACGACTGTCACGCGATTCGACGACAAGCGCGGCCTCGAAGGACTCGGCTGCCGGCACGAGCGCATCCTGCGCTGCCTGCGCCGCGCCGGCCAGCAGCAGCGCGCGCAGATCGCGCGGCTCGTCGAGCAGCACGCGGGCGCTGGCGCGCAGAGCCTCGTCGGGCTTGCCGAGGGCCAGCTGCACCTCGCCACCGAGCAGCGCGAGCTCCCGCTTCTGAAGTTCTTCGAACGGCCCGAGGAAAGGCAGGTTTTCGGCCTCGGCCAGCACGACGGCCGCGTCCTGCCAGCGGCCGTCGTCGCAGAGCAGCAGCGCATGCGCCACGCCGACCTCCGCCGTCTGGCGGCCCAGCGTGCGCGCCGCTGCGAGCAGCTCCCAGGCACGCTCGGTCAGTCCGAGCGAGCGCACGAGGCGCACGTGCGCCGCCACGAGCGCGGGGTCGGCGGCTCCGCGCAGCAGCGCCTCCTCGCACACGGACAGCTCGCCCTGCAGGTCGAAGGCGCGACGGTAGACATGGGCCATGAGGTGCAGATTCGCGGGATCGCTCGGACCCGCGGCAAGGGCAGCCGTCGCTTCCTTGAGGGCGTAGTCCAGCGCGTGCGGCTCGAGCTCCTCGGCCGCCAGCATCTCCAGCGCCAGCGCACGCCGGGCGGACGCCGAACCGCCCGCGCCCAGTGCGCGCGACTTCAGCAGATACGCGTTGTCGAACGTCGCGGCGAGTCCGAACTCCAGCACGTCGGTGCGCGCCACGACGAAGGGCGCGCCGAGCGCGCGGCCCGTGCTCTCGGACAACTGCTGCAGGACGAGATCCTCGCCGGGGCGCTGTGCGAGTCCGATCGGGTCCTCGTTCAGCAGCGTGCCGTAAAGACGGCCCTTGCTGTCGGCGCGCGCGATCCAGTCGAAGCGCGCTTCGGCGGCCTTCTCCTGCGTCTCGTCGAGCGCGGCGCCGCCGGCCTTGGCGCCGCCGGCCGTCTTGTCGGCCACGCCGGCCTTGCCGTTCGGCGCAGGCTTGGCGCCGACGCCCTTGCCGGACGGGTCCTTCGTGCCGCCGGAAGCAGTCGCAGCCTGCTTCGGCGCGCCGACTCCACCCGGGGCGGCGTCCGGATCGTCGTCGCCGATGTCCCCTTCGGAGGCATCCAGAACCCGCTCCGAAAGCACGAGCGAACCCAGCGAATCGGGCGCCACGCGATAGGCGCGCGCCGCCTGGCCGGCCATCGACGGCTGCACCGCCGGGCGGCGCACGGAGAGCGGCGGCAACGGCGGCGGCGGAAGCTGCAGCGGATCGAGCGGCAGCAGCTCGCGCGGCGGCGCGAAGACGGACTCCTCGCGCGTGCCCGGCGGCAGTTCCGCCACCGCGCCGATGTGCGCGAGCGCCGGCCGCTCCACGACGGCGGCCTCCACGCGCTTCGGCGACGGCACGCCGGCCGCCGTGTAGCTGTCGGCGAGGCGCTGCCACGTGAGCAGCCCCACCAGCACGGCCACGCCGGCGAACAGCAGTTGCTCGCGCGCCCCGTCCTTCATCCGCCGATCTCCTGGACGGCCTGCTCGGCATCGAGGTTCAGCGCGGCGGCCGAAAAGCGTGCGCGCAGCCGGGCGCCGTCGTCGTCGAGGCGATCGAGGCGCACGTCATCCAGCGCGAGATAAGGAGTGCCGCCGGCGATCGCGGCCAGAGTGCGCCGCACGGCGGCCGGCGAACCGTGCAGCTCGAAATCCACCTTCTGCTGGCGCACGAAACCGGATTCGGCCTTGCCCTTGCGCGTGACCGGCGGCATGCGGATCTCGTCCACGCCCTCGATGCCGGACTTCAGGCCCGCGTCCACCACGAGGTGCACGATGTGCAGCGAGCGCAAGGTGCGCAGCACGTCCTCGAGGCCGGTCGGGTTCAGCTCCGGCAAGCCGAGATTGCTCGGCACCGACTGCCCGCGGAAGGCGCCGCCCTTCACGAGCGCTTCCTGCTCGCGGCGCACGATCTCGATGTAGCGCAGGTCGGCGCTTTCGCCGGCCCCGACGGAGAAGTTCGCCGGCTGCGTGTACGACAGGCCCGGCACGAGCGCGGCCAGCTCCGCGGACAACTCGTCGCGCAGTGCCGTGGCCGCCGCCATGTCCCCCGCCGCGGGACGGCTGTCGGCCTCGCCGCCGGCGCGCAGCTTGGTGCGCAACGCGGTGGCCTGTCGCGCCGCATCGCCCTCGTCGTAGAGCGCGGAGATGAGCGCGAGGCCCGTGAACAGCGCCACGAGGAGCGCGGCGGCGACGATGAGGGTGCGGCGCAGGTCGCGATCCATCAGCCACCGCTCCCCTGCGCGGGCGTGGCGCGGGCGTCCGCTTCCGAGCCATCGTCGTCCGCGCTCTTCGGCGTGACGCTGGTGTCGATGGTCAGGCTGAAGTTGAAGGCGCCGCGGCTGTCGGTCGTCACGCGCGGCAGCACCGTGGAGATGCCCGGCTGCCCGCGCAGTCGCGTCGTGAGCTCGGTCACCGCATCGGAGAGGTTGCGCGACTGCTCCTTGCCATGACCATCCACCGCGATGAACGGGCGACGCGCTCCACCGTGGCCGAGCTGCGGCTCGATGCCGCGCGTGCTCTTCATGCTGGTGATCCACAGTTCCGCGGGCAGGCTGGCTTCGAGCTCCCCGAGGGCCGTGAGCACGCCGCTGCCCGGCGCCGTCAGGTCCTCCAGCGTGGACAGCTTGGCGGCCAGCTCCTGCGTCTCGGCGAGCACGCGGGCGTGGCCCGCCATGTCGGCCTTGCGCGATTCGACCTCGCGCCGCAGCCGCCCGAGATCCGCGGCAGCGGCCGCCGAGTTCTCGCGCGCGGTGACGAAGGCCAGCACAAGGTGCCCGAACACGAGCGCCGCCGCGAGCAGCAACCACAGCGTGCGCGTCCGGAAGTGCTGACGCTTGCGCAGCGCGTCCGGGAGGATGGCCACGCGATACGCCGACGGCAGCACGCCCATGAGCGCGAGCCCGGCCGCCACCGCGAAGTCGGGGCCGCGCGCGGGCTGCACGCTCTGTCCGCCGACGAGATAGCCGTCGGTCGGATCGAAGCGCGTGACCGTCAGGCCGAGCGCCGACGAGAGTGCCTCCGCGAAGCCGGGCAGCGAGGCGCCGGGCCCGCAGAGCAGCACGCGCTCCACCTCCAGATCGGGCAGCTTGAGCTGGCTGCGCGCGAGCACCGTGGACGACTGCAGCATGCCGACCACCTGTCGCAACGGCGCCTCGAGCACGCGCGCCACGGCGCCCTGCTGACCGGCCAGCGTTTCGCCGCGAGCCGGGAAGACGCCGAGGCTCAGCTTGGCCTTCTCGGCCTTGTCGAAGTCGAGCCGGAAGCTGTCGGCGATCGCGTCGGTGAACAGATCTCCGCCACCGGCGAGATTGCGCGCGAACAGCAGCTCGCCGTCGCGCAGCAAGGCGATGTCCGTGTTGCGACCGCCGAGCGCCGCGACGAGCAGCGTGCCGTCACCGCCGTCCGTGGCCACCACCGCGTTGTGAAGCGCGATCGCATTGGGGGAAAAGGCCAGCAGCTTGCCGCCTGCGACCGCGATGGCCTCGGTGCGCTCCGCAATGAGGCTGTTGCGCACCAGCGCGAGCAGCACCCGGTCCTCGTCGTCGCCCGCAGCGGCCAGCAGCCCGAAATCCGCGGAGAGTTCGTCGCCGGATTGTTCGGCGATGTCCTCGATTTCCAGCGCCATGAGGTCGCGGAGCTGCCAGGCCGGAACGGAGGGCACCTGCGTGATGCGCAGGATCATGTCGCGGCCCGTCACGCCCACGATGGTGCGGCGGCCCTTGAGCTTGAACTCGCCGAATTTCGCCCGCAGCTGCCCGGTGGGAAAGCTCTCCGCGCGCAGGATCTCGAAGGCCCCCTTCTTGAGGCGGCCCTCCACCAGGCGCGTGCTGCCCTCGCCGATGTCGAGACCGACGACGGAGCTCATCGCCCGCCCTCCGCAGCGTCCGGCGTGCCCTCGGTGGCCAGCCTGCCGTCGCCAGGCGGCGCGCCGGCGGGCGGCGTGCCGGCGGGCGGCGCGCCTCGTCCCGTCTTGCCGGCCTCGGAGTCGGCGGCGGGCGGCGCGAGAAAGCGCTCCAGCGTGTCTTCGATCTCGCCGGCAGGGGCGGCATGGCGGCCCGTCGCGCGGAAGGACTCCATGATCGCGGAAAGGCGTCGCTCACGGCGCGAACGGTCGTCCTCGAGCAGCTTCGCGGCGCGCTGCTCCACGCTCAGCGCGCGCTCCTCGAAGAGTGCGGCGGCATCGCTGCCCGCGAAGGTGACGGCCGCCGCCCGGCAGTCGGCGAGCACCTCGCGGCAGCGGCTCGCGGAGTCGAGGAACAGCGCATCGGACAGGCCGCGGTCGATCACGTCGAGGCGCTGCTGCATGAGCAATTGCACGCGTCCTCGAAGCGCCTGCGCCGCAGCCAGCACGTCTTCGTCGTGCGGGAACTGCGTGACGATGATGCCGGCCTCTCCCAGCGCTTCGCCGAAACGCCCGGCGGCTTCGGCCGCAAGCGCCGCATCGCGGTGCTGCGCTGCCGCCACGCGCTCCTCCTGGAAGCTCGTCTGAGACACGATGGTCTGCGACACGCGGCCGCCGCCGGACAGCTCCGCGCGCACGACGACTGCCCCGTCCGGCTGCCGCACGGCCGAGAGCGTTGTCTCCGGTTCGAAGCGCAGCGCGAGCCGGTCCTGCGTGTGACCGAGCACGAGGGAGCTCACGCCCTCCACGCGGAAGTCGCCGGCGAATTGCTCGATGCCGCGCGCCGACACGATGCCGAGGGCGGCGTCCGCCAGCGCGCCGGACACGATGAGCGTGCGCACCAGCGTGACGTCCGCCGGCACATCGTCCACCGTCTCGCTCAACGTGACGCTGCGCTCGTCGCGCGTGAGGCTTGCGTGCCGCGGCAGCACGCGGCCATCGGGCAGCGTGAGGCCGAGGTCCGCGCCGGGCTCGCCGCTCGCGGCGCGCAGACTCGCAGGCGGCAGCGCGCCGGACGGGTCGGCGGCGGAGAGGCCCGACACCGCGAGCACGCCTTGCTCGCCGCGGAAGACGGCGGCGCCGTCCGCGAAGGCGAGCATGTCGAAGATGCCGCGCCGCTGGAGGGACAGCCCGCCCGCCGGCACGAATTCCAGGCTCAGGTCGTCCGCGCTGCCCGGGCCGATGCACTGCAAGCCGGCCTGCACGGCCGTGGCGCCCGGCGGCACGAGCACCTCGCCGCTGATCGGCCCCTCGCCGCGCGCCACGACGATGTCGAGCGGGCGGCCATCCCTGCCCACGAAGCGCACGAGCAATTCGATGCCCGGGGCGTGCGACATCGCCGAGAGGCGCACGGCGCCGCGATGCGCCCCGAGCGGCACGGCCTTCTCGGTGACGATGCGACACCAGCCGGCGTTCTCCGCCTCCGCGCTCCCGTGCGCAGCGGCAGCCGGGGAACCGGCCGCGCCCGCGGGTGCCTCTGCGGCGGCAGCCACCACGCCCGGCTCGGCAACGGCGCCGAGTTCACCGCTCACCGCACCCGAGGCCGCGAACCGGAAGCCGGACGGAGCCTCGGGCGGCACCACCCACGCCTGGCTCGCGCTGGTGGACTCCGTGGTCTCGAAGGACCAGCTGTCGCCGAGGCGATTCTCCTCGCCTGGGGCGGGCGCGGTCTTCACGGAGGTCGAGGTGAAGCCCTCGAGCAGTTCGGGGTGCAGCCAGAGCCACACTCCGGCCCCGGCCACGACCAGCAGCGCGATCCCCGCGAGGAGCATCGGCAACCGGCCGCCGCCAGCGCCCGGCTCGTCCACGTGCAGGACGTGCACCTGCTCATCGTCGATCGGGTTGATACGGGCCACGGCGGAGTCTGTGATCCTCGGGCGTTCGGGGAGGGCACGCTACCAAGACCGTACCGCAGGCGTCCATTTGCGGTGGTGTGAATGAAGCAGGCCGACCGGCGCGGGGACGCGGAAGTCTGGAGTTAGGACTGGGCCGCCGGAGGGTCACGGGCCTGCGGGCGGCGCGCGCCGCACCCGCGCACGGACCGGGCTCAGAAGAGCGCGAACGCCAGCGCGAAGAGTGCGCCCGAAGCGAGCATCACCGTCAGCGAGTAGCCCAGGATGTCACGCGCCCGCAAGCCGGTGATGCCGAGCAGCGGCAACGCCCAGAAGGGCTGCAGCATGTTGCTCCATTCGTCGCCATATGCGAAGGCCATCACGGCGCGCGCGGCCGGGAGCTGCAGCTCGCCCGCGGCGTGCACGACGATCGGCCCCTGCACGGCCCACTGCCCGCCGCCCGACGGCACGAAGAGATTGACCGTCGCGGCCGAGAGCCACGTGACCATGTCGAAGCTCCATGCCAGCGGGAAGCCCAGCGCAGAGAGTCCGCGCGCCGCGTCGACGGTGCCGCCCGAGAGCCGGACCCCGAGACCGGAGGCCTCGAGCAGGCCGAGGATCCCGAAATAGAAAGGGAATTGCAGCAGGATCCCGCCCGCCTCGCCCACGCTGGACACGAACGCGGCCGCATAGCGTTGCGGCGAGCCGAACAGCGCGAGGCCGCCAAGCATCAGCATGAGGATGACCGTGTTCAGGGACAGCGCGCGCAGCACGCCCGCCTCGGCGAAGAGCCCGCCCAGCGCCAGCGCGCCGAGGGCCAGCACGAAGAGCAGCAGCAGCAGCGGCAGTGCGCGTCGGCGAGGGGCCGTGCCCTCCGCATCGACCGCATCGGCCGCGTCGCCCGCGACCAGGCTCTGCACCTCCCAGACGCGCGGCGCGGCTCCCTGCGCGGCGGCCATCCGCGCGAAGAGCCACGGCACGAACACGAGCAGCCCCGCGCCGAGCGCGAGGTTCAGCGGCGAGAAGGTCGTTTCCGAGAGCGGAATCGTCGCGAGGCCGAAGGGCGCGGCCTCCGCCATCTTCAGCGGCGCGCTGCCGGAGAGTCCACCGTGCCACACCATGAGTCCGACGTAACCCGCCGTCGCGACGAGCGGATAATTCAGCGGGCGCCGTGCAGCCGATGCGCGCGCACCGATCTCGCGCGCCAGCAGCGCACCGACGACGAGGCCGAAACCCCAGTTGAGAAAGGAGGCAAGCAGCGCGACCAGCGCCGTCAGGGCCGCAGCGCCCGCGGTGCCGCGCGGCACGTCGGCCAGGCGCGCCAGCAGGCTGCGCACGAGTCGGGCACGCGCGAGTGCCGAGCCCGCGACGAGCACCAGCGCCATCTGCGTCGTGAAGGCCAGCGTCTCGGTGCTGGAGAAGCGCTGGAACCAGCCCGCCGCGAGCACCGCCACGCCGCTGCCCGTCGCGGGAGGAGGCATGGTCGACCAACCCAGCGCGAAGGTCGCCGCGGTCAGCCCCAGCGCGATGACGAACGGGTCGGGGACGAAGCGCTGCGCGAGATCCGCGAGTCGCGCGGCGACGCGTGCGAGCATCCGCTCAGCGCGGTCCGGCGCCGGGACCCGCGCCGGGGACGGCGTCACGGGCGGTGTCCGTCGCGCCGGCACCGAGCGCCGTGAGCTGGCTCATGCCGCGCGGCGCGTCGAAGCAACGCTTCAGCTGGCCGGTGGCGAGATCCCAGGCCGCAACCTTCAGGCCGCCCGTCTCGCTGCCGTGCTCGTCGAGCGCGCGGCACAACCCGGCGACCCAGACGCTGCCGTCCGGCAGAGGCAGCAGGCACAGGTCGAGCACGGCATCGCTGTCGCGCACCACGCCCTGCAGCGCGAGGCTCGTCCGGCGTCCGCCGTGGACTCCGTCGATCACGTCGATGCGATAGCCGTTGCCGATGAGCACGGCCGCCCCGTCGCCCGAACACAGGTAGAGCGACATGAACTGCGGATCGGCCTCGGGTGGTTTCGTGTTGACCGTGGTCCACGTGCCGCTGGCAAGACCGTCAGTGAAGTCGCAGGCCATGAGGCGCGTCTGGGCGAAGGGCGAGGCCATGAGCGCGTAGCAGCGCGGTGCGGTCTCGGCCATGGCAAAGCCCTGCACGAACCAGGTCTCTTCGACGGGCTTCGGCTCCGGGCGCGGCACCTCGCCCTCCGCGTTCCAGAGCCGCGGGCCGAGCCCATGCGCCGGCGAGAGCGCGGCGAAGACCACGGCATCCAGGCCGCGCCGCTCGAGCGCGAGGTTGACGCCGACCCGGTCGGGCGCCTCGTTCAGCCAGCCGGACTCGGCGGGCAACCAGGGCAGCATCGGATCGCCGCACCACTGGAAGGGCCGGCCGCTGCCAGCACCATCCGGCGCGCGATCGAGCTGCACCGTGCAGAGCAGGTCGCCCCGCGCCGCGAGGCCGATGACGTGGCGGGACACGACCGGTCGCGCCGTGACAGGGAGACGGCCGTCGCCCTCCCCGCTCGCCGGCTCGACGACGGGCCTGCCGGTGTCGGCATCCAGCGACGTGACCTGCCCGTCCTCCACCACGAACACGGTGGCCGCGGCGTGACCCGGCCCGGCCATCCAGCAGACCTTCTGCACGACGTGCGTGTCGTCGAGCCACGGCGTGGTGGCGCCCGACACGAGGTCCATGCGCGCGGCGCCATGCCCCCACACGAGCACGGCGGGCGGCGCCGGTGGATCCTGTGCCGCGACCGGACCGACCAGGCTCGCGATCAGCAACGACACACCGGCCACGCGCATGTCGATCCACTCCCGCAACAGACCGCAACGTCCGGCAACCCTGCGGCGCCGCATCCGCCGCGGGATGATAATCCGCGCCCGAGCCGCAGGCACGCCTTGTCTCGTATCATCACCGGGATGTCGACGACGCTCGGGAAGCTCGCTCTCCGTTGCCTCGGGCTGGCGATCGCCCTCGGTGCGCAGGCCGGACTGTTCGCTCAGGCAGAGCCGTTCGGCGTTCCCCCGACCCGCTTCGACGGCGACGCGCCCGCCTCGGCTGCCGCGGGCAGCGCAGGCAGCGCAGGCAGCGCAGGCAGCACGAGCAGCGCGAGCAGCGCGGGCAGCGCAGGCAGCGCGGGCAGCGCGGGCAGCGCGGGCAGCGCGGGCGACGCGGGCGACGCGGAGCGCACCGACGCAATCACCATCGTGGCGTCGCTCGAAGGCCGGTGGGAGCTGCTGCTCGACCCCGAGAACCGCGGCCTAGCCAAGGGACTTCCCCGTGGCGAGGACGCCGCCTGGTTCGAGGCCGGCCGCGTCTTCGTGCCAGGGGTGCTCGAGGCCAGCGCGGCCTCGGCAGACTACGACGGCGTGGCGTGGTATCGCACCAGGCTGCCTCGGGCCGATTCGCCCGCCGCAGACGCGGGCCGGCTGCTGCTGGAGTTCGCCGCCGTGAACTGGCGCGCCGACGTCTGGCTCGGCGGCGAGTTCCTCGGGCGCCACGACGGCGGCGATGCGCCCTTCCGCTTCGACGTCACGGGCAAGCTGGACAAGCCGGGCGTGGTGCTCATCGTGCGCTGCGTCGACCCCGGCAATCGGCCCGTGGACGGGCTCGTGCTCGCAGGACTGCCCAACGCCGCGGAAAGCAGCGCCTACAACTGGGGCGGCATCACCGGCAGCGTGCGGTTGTGCCGCGTGCCGCTCGTCGAGGTGCTGCGTCACGACAGCCAGCTCCTGCCCGACGGCACCGTGCAGCTTCGCCTCGACCTCCAGAACCACGGCGAGGCGTCGCGCGCCGTGACGCTGGACCTCGCCGCGAGGCCCGGCCGGACGCTCACCTGGCGCCACGCAGCCGAGCTGCCGCCCGGTGAGACGCGACTTTTCGTGCCACTGCCTGGTGCCGAGGCGCTGGAGCACTGGAGCCCGTCGCGGCCCGTCGCACATGCGCTGTCCATCGACGTGAACGACGGAGAGCATGCCGCCCGCTGGAACGTCCACCTCGCCTTGCGCCGCTTCGCCGTGCAGGACGGTCGCTTCACGCTGGACGGCGATCCACTGGCCGTGCGCGGAGTGCTCTATCCGCCTTGCTATCCGCGCAGCCTGGCGCACCCGCCGGACGAGACCTTCCTGCGGCGCGAGCTGGTCACGATGCGCGCGGCGGGCTTCAATCTCGTGCGCGCGTCCTCGCGCACGCAACCGGATCTGTACGAGCTCTGCGACGAGCTGGGCCTCATGGTGTGCGCCGAGGCCTCGCTCGGCGTGGTGACGCACACGCTGCCGGAGACGGGCCCTGCCGCGCTGCAAGCCGTCACGGTGCTGGCCGACGCCGTCTCGGGCCACCCGAGCGTCGTCATGGTGAACGTGCTCGATGAACTCTCCGGCGATCTCTGGCAGCGGATGGACGAGCTGGTCGCCTGCGCGCGCGCGCGCATGCCCGAGCGCCTGCTCATCGACGAATCCGGCGGCTGGCAGGGCAGCGCGCACGCGTGGAATCCGCACGACGACACGCCGCTGCAGATCGACGATGTGCACCTGCCGCGGACAGGCACGCCCTCGGCCGCGCTCCGCGAGCAAGTGGCGCACCTGGGAGCCGGCCATGACCGGCTCGTGTGGGTCTCCTCGTGGGGCGTGTCCGGTACGCCGTCGTTCAAGGAGGCGCTGACCGGCTTCGGCGGGCGACTGCAGTCGCAGGATGCGCGCGAATACGTGCGGAAACTCGAAGCAGTCGGTCCGCTGCTCAAGGCGGGCACGCCGCTCTCCGCGCTTGCGGGCGACGCGACGCAGCTCACCGCGCTGGGCGCGGCGTCCCAGGCGCGCGGCGTCGACGAGCTCGGGCGGCTCCTGCTCGCCAATCCGCGCGTCGCCGGCATCTGCTTCGAGCCGTGGCGTGACGCCGCATGGGAGGACGCGGCCGGGCTGTGCTCGGTCTGGGGTGCGCCCAAGCCCGCGCTGGCGGCGCTGGCGTCGCTGCACCGCGCCAGCGCATCCAACGCGTCCAGCGCAACCAGCGCAACCAGCGCAACCAGCGCAACCAGCGCAACCGGCGCGACCGGCGCGACCAGCGCGACCAGCGCGACCGGCACTGCAGGCGTTGTGGCTCCCGCCGTGCGCGATGCCTTTCCAGCGCTGGCCGACCGGCCGGTGCGCCCCATCGCTGCCGGATCGCTGGTGGACCTGACGCCGGAGATCGCCGACGTCGTGTCGCCGCTGGTGGACCGCCGCCCCGAATCCTTCGGCGGCATGCCGCGCCTCGTGGTGCTGGGTGCGCGCCCCGAGCCGTGGGATGCGAAGAACATCAACGTCACGGTGGCGCTGCTGCGTCTCGTGCGCGACGGTGGCACGCTGCTGTGGCTCGCACCACCGGACGCCGGCCAGCCGGTACCGCAGCACTTCACTGCAGCCGACGGCTGCGGGCAGGTCGCGGACCTGCCCTTCGACATGTCCAGCCGCCGCACGCGCGGCGCGGGCGTGGAATGCTTCTTCGCGTTCACGCCGGCCTCGTTGCTGCTCGCGGACATCCCGTCCGCGCAGCCGCTTCCCGACGAGCGCTTTTCGGCGCTCATCCCGGAGCACGTGCTGCTCGCGGGCGCCGGCCTGCCGGTGGACGTCCAGCTCGGCGCGATCTCCTCGGACGGCAGCTTTGCGGGCGCCGCGGTGCAGGCGGTGCCTTACGGCAAGGGACACATCGTGCTGTCCACCCTGCCCTTCGATGCGAACAACCTGGCCGATCCCTTCGTGAGGCGACTGCTGGAGAACGTGGTGCGCTACGCCGCGGGCATCGCGAGCCGCAAGCCGGCGCCTCCTCCGTCCGTGGATGCGACACCTCCACCCGACATGGTGGGCAGCATCCAGCGCATGGTGTGGCGCGCGCAGCTTTACTTCGGCCTCGCGGAGCGCCTCGCGCAGCAGGACCTGCCCGGCCGCCCGATCCCGCGCGAGGAGCTGCCCGAGCTGGGCGCGATGATCGCGCGCAAGTCGGCAGGTCTCGATGCCGTGATCGGGGGCCGCAGCGAGGAGGGCCACAAGCTGCTGACGCTGCTCGATGAGGCCTCGCTCGGCGACGAGCGCGAGCGCTTCATGCGCGCCGAGATCTCGCTTGCCGACGCCCTGCAGGCGCGGCAGTCGGGCGACGCGCCGCTCGCGCCCCCGGTGCGGATCGCCGCCGACAACCTGCACGCGCGCGCCCTCCGGCTCATGCGCCTCGGAGAGACCGCCGGGGCGCTCGACCACCTCGCCATGGCGAGTGCCCTGCTTGCCCCTCCCGCTGAGGCCGCGGCCGACACGCCGCTGGCCCCCTCGCAGGGCGATCGCTAGGATCGCGCGCCCGCTCCTTTGGAACCCGGCTCTCCCATGCGCGACATCCGCGGAAATCCCGATGGCCGTGCATGTCGCGTCGGCATGGCGGTCGCCAGCTACAACGAGAGCATCACGCGCGGCCTGCTGGACGGCGCGCTGGCAAGCCTGCGCCAGGCCGGCGTCGCCGACGACGCGATCACCGTCGTGCACGTGCCCGGCGCGCTGGAACTGCCGCTCGCGGTGCAGCAGCTCGCGCTGCACGGCGGACACGACGCCGTCCTCGCGCTGGGCGCCGTCATCCGCGGGGAGACCGACCACTACGACTACGTCTGCACGGAGACGGCGGCGGGCTGCAGCCGCGTGGCGCTGGACACCGGCGTGCCCGTGGCCTTCGGCGTGCTCACGTGCGAGACCCTCGCGCAGGCGCAGGCACGCGCCGGCGGCGCCGCAAAGAACAAGGGCGTCGAGGCGGCGCGCGCCGCGCTCGAGATGATCGACGTGCTCGGCCAGGTGCGCAAGCTGTCCGCTGCCCGAGCGCCGTCCGGCAAAGCATCCGGCGCGCCCACTCGCGCGCCTTCCGGCGACGCACCATGATCGGCAGCCGCAGTCGCTCGCGCGAGATCGCGCTGCAGGTGCTCTACTCCTGCGATCACGAGAACCGGCCGGACAGCCGCGCGTGGCAGCTCACGCTGGAAGACACCGAGGCCTCGGTCGAGGTGAAGGCCTTCGCCCGGGAACTCGTCGACGGCGTCCTCGGCCAGCGCGACGAGCTCGACAGGCTCATCGCGGGCGCTGCGGAGAACTGGGACCTCTCGCGCCTCGCGGTCGTCGACCGCAACATCCTGAGACTCTCCGTCCACGAACTGCTCGGGCGCCGCGACATCCCGGCCAAGGTCTCCATCAACGAGGCCATCGAGCTCGGCAAGCGCTTCTCCACGGCGCAGTCCGGCGCCTTCATCAACGGCATCCTGGACCGCATCCGCCGGGACCTGAACCTGCCCGCCGACAGCGACGGCGAAGGCGAGCCCGCTCCGGACGAGGCGGCCGCGCCGTCCGAGCCCGCCGTCACGCGCTTCCATCCCGCATCGCCGCTCTCCGCGCCCCCGCAGGACGGCTGACCCGGTGGTCTTCGGCAAGCTCTTCGCCGGCCTGAAGAAGACGCGCGAGACGCTGGTCTCGGGCCTGCGCAAGCTGCTCGGCCGCGGCACGCTGGACGCCGCCACGCTGGACCGCATCGAGGAGCTGCTCTACACCGCGGACCTCGGGCCCGCGGCCGTCGAACTCGTGGCGTCCATCCGCGAGGGCTATCGCAAGGGCACGCTCACGCAGGCCGAGCAGATCGAGCCCTTCGTGCGCGAGCGACTGCTGGCGCTCATGGGCGCCGCATCCCGCGACGGCTCCTCCACGGCGGGGGCCGGCGCTGCTGCGCCTCTCGCGCACAAGCCGCACGTCATCCTCGTGGTCGGCGTGAACGGCTCGGGCAAGACGACTTCCATCGCCAAGCTGGCTCACCTGTTCCGCGGCGAGGGCCGCGCGGTGATGCTCGCCGCGTGCGACACCTTCCGCGCGGCAGCCGTCGAGCAGCTCACCATCTGGGCGCAGCGTCTGGAGATCCCGATCGTGAAGCGCCCCACCGGCAGCGACCCGTCGGGCCTTGCCTTCGATGCGGCCGACGCAGCCGTGCGCGACGGCATCGACGTGCTGCTCGTCGACACCGCGGGACGCCTGCACACCCAGCGCCCGCTCATGGCGGAGCTCGAGAAGATCCGTCGCGTGCTCGGCAAGCGCATTCCCGGCGCGCCGCATGAAGTCCTGCTCATCCTCGACGGCACGACGGGGCAGAACGCGATCGCGCAGGCCGCCACCTTCAAGGAGGTGGTGGCCGTGACCGGCCTCATGGTCACCAAGCTCGACGGCACGGCGCGTGGCGGCGCGGTGGTGTCCATCCACCAGCAGCTCGGCATCCCCGTGCGCTTCGTCGGCCTCGGAGAATCTCCCGAGGACATCGAGCGCTTCGACGCGCAGGCCTTCGTGGACGCCTTGTTCAAGGCGGCATGAGCCGTCCCGCGCCATCGCCCCGGCCCGCCGCATCGCCCTCGGGCACCGGCTGGGCGCTCGCGCTGCTGCTCGTCGCGGCCGCCGGCTGCGCGCTGCCCGACCTGTTCGACATGGACAGCTTCAAGACGGCGTGCATGTCGCTGCTCGCGGCAGCCGTGCTGCTGCCCTGGGCGGCGCTGGTCGCCCGCAACGACGTGCGCGCGTGGCTCGCGTGCCGCGGCGGACAGCTCTCGCTGCTCGCGGCGCTGCTTGCGGTGCCTGCGGCGCTGGCCAGCCCGTGGAGCTCCTCCGTCTCGGACCGCGTGCAGATCGTGCTGCTCTCGGCGCTCGCAGCAAGCCTCGGCATGCGCGCCGCACGCGCAGCCGCGGACAAGCTGCCGCTCGCGTCCGCGCTGCAGCTCGCCACGCTGCTCACGGCCGTCGTCGTGCTGCTGCAGGCGGTGGACATCGAGCAGCGCTTCTCGCCGCCGACCGCCGACGTCCTGCTGCGCGAGTTCGTCGGGCTGATGGGCAACTCGACGCGCGCCGGGGCGCTGCTGGCGCTGGGCGTCGTGGCGGCCTTTGCCACCGTCACGCAGGCGGAGCTTGCGGTGCGCGATGCCCGCATGCGCGTCGCCCTCGCCGCGCTGCTGCTCGGCACGGCGGCGCTCGTGCTCACGCGCGCACGGGGCGGCCTGCTGGGCGCCCTGGTCGGCGTGGCGGTCGTCACCGCCAGCAACCGGGGGGCGGTCCTCGCACGGTTCAAGCTGTGGATGCCGCGCCTTGCGGTGGGTGCGATCCTTGCGGCCGTGCTGGCTGGCGGCACGGAGATCTTCACGGCGGGCAAGCTGCCCGCTTCGGCGCCCGTGCTCTCCGGCGGGGACCTCACCACCAACGTGCGCCTCTCGGTGTGGCGCGCCACGGGCAGGATGGTCGCGCAGCGACCGCTGCTCGGTTACGGACTCGGCAACTTCCGCGCGCAGTTCCCGCCCTTCCGCGATCCGGTCGAAGCCGCGCTGCCCGGCCTGCAGGGCGCGACGACCGAGGTCGACCATCCGCACGACGAGTTCCTGCTGGCGGCCGCGGAGGGCGGCCTGGCGGCGGGTCTCGCTCTCGCCGCGTTCGCAGCGCTCACGCTCTGGCACGGCTTCCGGCTCGCCCGCCGCCACGACAGCCCGGCGATGGCGCGACTCGCACTGGGCGTCTTCGCGACGGGCGTCGTCGTCGGATGCGTGCAGAACGCGTGGACCTCGCCCGGCACCGCGCTGCCGATCTTCGCCGCCGCCGGCGCCGTGTGGGGTCTGCTCGCCGCCGATCGTGCACGCACCGGCCTGCCAAGCGAACACGTGCTGCGCAACGAAACGCCGGCGCTTCGCACCGCCACGATCGCCCTCATCCTCGCGATGGTCGTGGCGCTGACGGCGCTGGCCGTCCCGCGGCTCGATGCTCAACTGCGCCTGCGGGCCTTCTACCTGCGGGCCGCGACCGAGGGCATTGCAGCCGACAATCTCGGACTGCTGGTCGCTGCGGCGGAGGCCGACCCGGGTGATGTCGACGTGCAGCGCATGCTCGCCGTGCGCGGACGCGAATTGATGGCCGCTCAGCCCGCTGCGGGGCCGATCTTCGCGGCTGCGGTGGCAGCCGCCCGCACGCGGCTGGCCCGGCTCGCGCCGCACGCACCACACGCGTCGCGCTGAGCGGTCGGGAGGCAGGCTTCGATCGGCGTGACCCGACCGGAGGCGGGCGCCTCAGTAGCTCTTGGTCTGCAGGAGCTTCCAGGTCACCGGCGCGCAGTCGTCCGGGTGTCCGTCGCGGTTCGCGTCGGGCACGTACTTGAAGAAGATGTCGTACAGGTCGGGCCGGTCGTTCTGGTTGCAATCCCACTGGGCGTCGTCGGGGATTCCATCCAGGTTGACGTCGAGCGACGGGTCTGCGGCGATCTCGAGCACGTCATCGACGCCGTTCAGGTTGCGGTCGACATCGGGAATGAGCCAGTGCCGATCGCTCGCGGAGAGCCCGAACGGGTCGGTGACGGTGTACACGACCTCGATGTAGTGCACGTCGCCATCGCAACACTCGCCCGCGAGGACCGCCTGCGCCTCGCAGTCGTGCAGCACCGGCTGCGGGTGCGTGTGGTCGTTGTGGTGGTCGATGATCTCCCAGCGACAGCTCAGCGCGGCATCCGCCTGCTCGGGATCCGAGTAGCTGCCCTTGAGCAGGCCGAGCATCGGCTCGCTGTTGGAGTAGAGCGAGAGGTCGGCCGGATCGCGGATCTTCGCCTTCGGCGGCGAGTTGTTGAGCGAGATCGAGACCGCCGCCGTCGTGCTGCCGCCCGCCGAGTCCGTCACCTCGAGGGACACCGGATAGTTGGTCGCGTCCGTCACCGGCGCGAGCGGCGTCGCGAGCACGCGCAACTCACCCACGGAGATGAACTTGATCGTGCCGATGCCGCCAGGCTTGCCATTGAGGCGGATGCCGGTGCCGGTCGTCGGCGGGAAGCGCATCTCGAAGGTCTCGAAGTGCGGATAGAGCTGGCCGGGATAGGGCGGAGTGGATGTGACGTTGTTGACCGTGGTCCACACGCCGTTGACGCGCACCTGCACGCGCCACGTGTCCCACCAGCCGCCGCCGGCGTAGTAGAGACCTTCCTGGTAGAGCAGGCCGACGAAGGTGCGCGGCTGGCTGAAGGTCCAGCCCACGTAGTCCACGCCGCCGTTGTCGTTCTGGCCGCCGGCGTCGAGGTGCATCGTGAGGAACTGTCGCTGCGTGTCGAGCGTGCCGACGGGCGGATAGTCACCGTCGCGCATGACCTCGGGATCCGGGTTGCCGGGCCCCTTCGGGCCGGGCGGGTTCAGGTCGTAGCACTTGGCGTGCACGGTCCCGAGCGCGGTGATGTCCTCGGACGGAAAGGTGTGCACCGGCGCGACGAGATGGCTGTCCGGCGTGCCGTCGCCGAAGGTCCACGTGTACTCGAGCGGCTGCTGTTCGGGATCCGTCGATGCACCAGCATCGAAGTTCACGACGAGCGGCGCGGGCCCCCACAAGGCGCTCGCGCCGAGCTTCGCGATCGGCGGGAAGTTGCCCGCCACGTAGCGGATCCGGTGCAGGCGCGACGCGCCGAGGTCCGTGTAGTTGATGTACCAGAGGCTGCCGTCGACGGGGTTTTCGCTTAGGCTCACGATGCGCCCCACCGTGCTGGCGAAAGGACGCACCTCGATCAGCCGGTCATCGGCGGTGAACGCGAGGTTGCGGATCCAGCCCTCGCCATAGTCGGCGTGGAAGTACGTGCCCTGATACTCCCCGGGAAACGCGGTCCCCGTGTACCAGGTGCCGCCGATCGAACAGTTGCCGCCGAAGGAGTCACCTTCCACCGGACTGGCCGGCGTGCCGAGCATCGTGAGGCTGGCCGCGCCGGACAAGGCATACGTCGGCACGAAGGCCTCACCGCCGTGCTGCCAGGTGAGCACGGGGCGCTTGTGCACGAAGAGCGGCGCCGACGTGACGATGGGCACGGCCGGGTTGCAGGGGTTCTTCCACTGCGGCGCATTGTTGCTGTCCGCAGCGAGCAGGTCCTGGAAATGGAAGAAGGGCTGCGTGCACGCGCCGCCGAAGAGCGGATTGGGCGCGTCGAGATTGTCCTGCAGGTTGGTCGCCATCGCGAAGAGGTTGGGGCCCTCCCAGATCGGCCAGCCGAAGTTGAGCCCCGGGCCGCGCACGACATTCAGCTCCTCCCAGAAGCCGGCGCCCACGTCGCCGACATAGAAGGTGCCGGGTTGCGCATCCGCCGGGTTGAGGCTGCCGGTGCCGGGGCGCAGGTTGAAGCGGCACGGCTGGCGCAGGCCCAGCGCCCAGACGCGCGACCTCGGCGCGCGCGGATCGAGCCCGTCGTAGAAAGGGTTGCCCGGCACGCCGTCGCCCGTGGCGGGGTCGAGGCGCAGCAGCTTGCCCGACAGCGAATCCACGAGCTGGGGGCGGAAGGCGCCGACGTCTTCCTTGGGCTTGATGATGCCGTCGCTGAGGCAGGTCATCGTCGTGAGCCCGGAGCTGCCATCACCGCACGAGGCCATGAGCGTGCCGTCGCTGCCGAAGACGAGGCTGCCCGCGCCGTGCGAGGTGCCGCACAGCGGGATGCCGGTCGTGATGCTCTCGCCGAGCAGCACGTGGCGGCTTCCGGGGAGCACGCTGTGAAAGCCGTTGGCGGCGTTGGCCGTGAAGCGCGTGATGCGCGCGATCGTGTCCTTGTTGAACTCGTTGACGTGCGGGTCGTACTCGGGCGTGCCGAACTTCGTCAGGTAGTGGTAGTCGACGACATAGAAGGCGTAGACGTAACCGTTCACCGCGAACGCCGGGTCGAGCGTGAAGCCGAGCAGGCCGTAGTCGAACCAGTCGCCCACTTCCTCGGAGATGTCGAGGAAGGGCGTGGCCGACTTCACGCCGTTCTCCAGCAACCACACGCGGCCGGCCTTCTCCCAGACGAAAAGGTGCCCGTCCTCGCCGAACACCAGCCCCACCGCCTGTTCGAGGTCGCCGGGCTGCGTCTCGTCGAGGAAGCCCTCCGGCAGTCCGATGGACAGCGCAGAGGTGCAGCCGCAACCGCAACCGCCGTCTGCATCCGCGGTGCAGGCATGGCAGCCGCAGTCGCTGGACTGCGCACCGGACTCCGGAGCGCCGACGTCGCCGTCTGCCTCGCGCGGCGGCGCAGGCGGCGCCTCGAGAGGCTTCACGTGTTCCGTCGCGGCGGGCGACGGCGGTGCCACCGCGGCCGGGCGCGAGTCGACCTGCGCGGCCAGCGGCGCGGCCAGCGGCGCAAGGAAGAAGCAAAGCACGGTCAGCAGAGACGCGCCGACCGACGCTGGGTGGTGGATCGACATGGATCTTCCCCGGGATGCGGGCCCGACGACCAGGAATTTGAGCACGTCCGCACTCCCTATGCACGTCGTCGCACCGAGCTTCCGCAGTATAGCCGTGCCGAGTCGCAGCATCGTCGGGACCGGGCAGACCGCAGCAGGCGTCGGCGGCGTCACGGCCGCTGGCGGCGGCATCGGCGGCGTCAGCCCCAGCCGAGCGCGCTGCCGATCTGGAACGTCGCAAAGGAGAAGATCCAGGCGAGCGCGGTCATGTAAAGGAAGAGGAAAGCCGGCCAGCCGTAGCTGCGCGTCTCGCGCCGGACCACCGCCAGCGTGCTCATGCACTGTGCCGCAAGTGCGAAAAACACCATGAGCGACAGGCCCACCAGCGGGGTGTAGATCGGCCGGCCGTCGGGCCAGCGCTCCGATTGCAGTCGCTGCCGCAACGGCATCGAGGACTCGTCCGCGCTGTCTCCCACGCCGTAGACGACGCCCATCGTGCTCACGAAGACCTCGCGCGCCGCAAAGGCGCCGATGAGTCCGACGCCGATTTTCCAGTCGAAGCCGAGCGGCGCGATGGTCGGCTCGATGAAGCGCCCGAGCCGACCACCCCAGCTGTCAGCCAGGCGCTCCGACTCGAAGGCGGCGACGCGTGCCTGCTCGTTGTCATCCGCCGCAGCGATCGCCGCTGGAGTGGCGTCGGCCGCCACGACCGGCGTGGGCCCCAGCGTGCCGCGCGGGAAGGACAGCAGCACCCAGAGCAGGATCGTGCACACGAGGATGACACCGCCCGCCTCGGTGACGAAGAGCTTGCCGCGCTCCCACATCATGCGCAGCACGGAACGCGGCGCGGGCATGCGGTACGGCGGCAGTTCCAGCAGCAGCGGCACGGACTTCCCGCGGAAGACGGTGCGCCCCAGCACCGCCGCCGCGGCCAGCGCCAGCACCGTGCTGAACAGATACATCGCCACCATGAGCAGGGCCTGCAGCGACAGCACGCCGAGCACGCGCCCGCCCGGTTCGGAAGGGCTGGGATACAGGGCGCTGATGATGAGCGTGTACACCGGCAGGCGCGCCGAGCAGGTCATGATCGGCACGACCATCATCGTGAGCATGCGATCGCGGCGGCGCTCCATGGTGCGCGTCGCCATGATGGCCGGGATCGCGCAGGCGAAGCCCGAGAGCATGGGCACGAAGGCGCGGCCCGTGAGCCCGATGGCCTTCATGATGCGGTCCATGAGGAACGCGGCCCGCGCCATGTAGCCGCTGTCCTCCATGATCGAGATGAACAGGAAGAGCAGCAGGATCTGCGGCAGGAAGACCAGCACCGCACCGAGCCCCGCCACGAGTCCGTCGGTGAGAAAGTCGCGGAACAATCCGGCGGGCAGCGCGTGGCGCAGACCGTCGCCCAGCACGCCGAAGGCCGCGTTGATGCCGTCGATCAGAGGCGCGCTCCAGGTGAACAGCGACTGGAAGAGCAGCGTCATGAGCAACAGGAAGATCGCGAAGCCGAACACCGGGTGGATGAGCACGCGGTCGATCCTGTCGGTGACGCGGCGCAGCGACGACGGCACGTCGGCGAGGAAGTCCGGCATGTGCGCGTCGATCCAGCGATAGCGCGAGCCGACCAGCTCCAGGTCGAGGTCGCGGCCGGCCTCGTGCGCGAGACGCTGGCGCTCCAGCACCACGGCGCGCAACGCGGCCGGCACGTCCCACAGCTCGTCCTGCTCGTCGATGGAGAGCAGCGCCCAGGCGGCCAGGGCGCGATTGCGGTCGGGTTCGTCGCGCGACCAGGGCGCGGGGATCGCCGGACCGACGGCGGCCAGATCCGCCGCGAGCGGCTCGCCCGCAAATGTCGGCAGCGGCAGGCCGACGGGCGCTCCGCCCGCATCGAGCTGCCGGCCGACCGCCGCGCGCAGCTCGTCGAGCCCTTCGAGGTGCGACGCGGAGATGGGCACGACCGGCACGCCGCCGAGCGCCGCCGACAACGCCGCGGCGTCGACGGTGACGTCGTTCTTGCGCAGCACGTCGTTCATGTTCAGCGCGATGACGACGTGCGCCTTCAGCTCGAGCACCTGCAGCGCGAGGTACAGGTTGCGCGCGAGCTGCGTGCCGTCCACGACGACGATCACGGCGTCCGGCTCGGTGTGCGGCGCAAGACCGGCAATCGCGGTGATGGCGATCTGCTCCTCGGCGCTGCGTGCCGAGAGGCTGTACGTGCCGGGGATGTCCAGCACCAGCACCTCGCGCCCGCCGGGCAGGCGCACGTTGCCCTCGCGGCGCTCGACCGTCACGCCCGGGTAGTTGCCCACCTTCGCGTTGGCGCCCGTCAGCGCATTGAAGAGCGTGGTCTTGCCGCAGTTCGGATTGCCCGCGATGGCGACGACGGCGCGGCTCACGGCTTGCTCGCCGCGGCCGGCGGCACCGACAGGTCCACCTCGATGCCGCGCGCCTCGCTGAGGCGCAGCGACACGCGGCTGTGGCGCAGCTCGACCTCCAGGATGTCGCCGACGTCGACGCGCCGGACCATGCGCAGCGGCGTGCCGGGCAGGAAGCCGAGTTCCAGCAGCCGGCGCCGGTAGCCGTGCTCGCCCCTCACGCGGAGCAGCACGGCCCGCTGGTCGTTGCGAAGGGCGGAGAGAGCGGTGATCAAGGGGAGTCCGTCGCCCGGCGTTCGGCGCCGGGGCCGCGCAGGGTCAAATGAGACGCGATCTCAAGCCCGGAAGCGTAGCACGGCGGGACGCTCGTGCCGCAACGTCAGCCGCTTTCCGTCGCCGCCCCGCCCGCGCTGCCGGCCTCGTCGGCGCTGCGAGCGCAGCGATCGCAGGTCCCGAAGACATTGAGCCGGTGGCTCCGGGCCAGGAAGCCGTGCTTGCGGACGGCCTCCTCCTGCACCGCCTCGAGACGGCTGTCGCTGAACTCGAGGATGCGCCCGCACTCGAGGCAGATCATGTGGTCGTGGTGCTCGTGGCCCAGCGTGTGCTCGTAGAGCGCCCCCGAGTCGCGCCCGAGATCGAGCGCCTGAACGAAGCCCCCCTCGGCCAGCAGCGCGAGCGTGCGGTAGACGGTCGCTCGGCTGATGTTCAGCTCCGTCGCCTTGCCGTCCTTGTGGAGCAGCGCGTAGAGCTGGTCCGCGGAGACGTGGCGATGCGTCGCGTAGATCGCTCTCAGGATGGCACTGCGCTGGCGCGTGAAGCGCAGGCCCTTCGTGCGCAGGAACTTCTCGAAGCGCTCCGCGATCTGCTTCATGGAGCTGTCCTGGCTCATGACACGCGCCGCGTGCGTGTCACGGCGCGCCCGCCAGCTCCTCGCGCCGTGCGCCGGGCAGCTCGCGCCAGCCGATGTCCGTGCGGAAGCGCATGCCATCGAAGCGGATGTCGGTGACGGCGGCGTAGGCCGTGGCGCGCGCCGCGGCCAGGTCGGCGCCGAGCCCCACGACGCACAGCACGCGACCGCCCGCAGTCTCGAGGTGGCCGTTCCGCATCCGCGTCGCCATGTGATAGACGTGCACGCCCGGCCGCGCGGCGGCCGCATCGACGCCGGTGATGCGCTTGCCCGGCGTGACGGGACCCGGGTAGTTGCCGTCCACGAGCACCACGCCGCAGGCGTGCTCGGGGCTCCAGCGGATGTCCTCGTGCGCCGCGAGCCGGCCGGTCGCCGTCGCCAGGAAGAGCTCGAGCGGATCGCTCAGCAGGCGCGGCATGAGGACCTCGATCTCGGGATCGCCGCCGCGCGCGTTGAACTCGAGCACCATCGGTCCCTCGTCGGTGAGCATCAGCCCTGCGTACAGGATGCCGCGAAAGGGCCGGCCCTCGCGCACGAGCGTGTGCACGACCGGGATCAGGATGCGCTCCTCGATCTGCTCGTAGGTGCGGCGCGTCAGCAGCTTGCTGGGCGAGAAGGCGCCCATGCCGCCGGTGTTCGGTCCGCTGTCGCCGTCGAAGGCGGCCTTGTGATCGCGCGAGGGTTCGAGCACGGCGATGGTCTCGCCGTCCACGAGCGCCATGACCGAGAGTTCCTCGCCGACGAGGAAGTCCTCGAAGACGATGCGTTCGCCGGCCTCGCCGAAGGCCCGGTCCAGCATCATCGAGCGCACGGCGAGCACCGCCTCGGCATTGTTCTGCGCGATGACGACACCCTTGCCCGCCGCCAGGCCGTCCGCCTTGATCACGGTGGGCCAGCGATCGTGCATCTCGGCGTAGGCGATCGCCTCGGAGCTGCTCGTGAAGACCTTGTATCCGGCTGTCGGAATGCGCGCGCGCCGGCAGAGGTCCTTCATGTAGGCCTTGCTGCCCTCGATGTGCGCGGCAGCCTTCGTCGGCCCGAGTGCGGGGATGCCGGCGAGCTGGAGCGCGTCCACGAGGCCGCCGACCAGCGGCGCCTCCGGGCCCACGATCACCAGCCCCACCTGCTGCGCCTGACACAGCGCGACCAGTCGCTCGTTGTCGGTGACGGGGATGTCCAGAACCTCGGCGAGGCCCGACATGCCCGCGTTGCCGGGCGCCACGAGCAGGCGCCCCGCGGACGGACTGCGCGCGAGCGCTTCAAGAATGGCGTGGCAGCGCCCGCCCGGACCCACAACCAGCACGTTCATGCGGCGATTGTACCGACCGACGGGCCGCCGGCGCGATGCGGTAGGCCCCGGGCTCGGCCCGCGCGCGGTGCGGCCCGCCGCACCACGACGCGTGCATCGACGCGTGGTCCGCGTCGCCGCATCGGTTAGAACGGACGCCCATGCCCCGATCGACCGCCGCGCGCCTGGCTCTCGCGTGCCTCCTCGGGCTCGCCTTCCTCATGCCGCTCGTGCCGCCGGGCGAGACGATCATCGCGAGCAAGGTCCTCGTCTACCTCGCGCTCGCGACGGCGGGCGTGCTTTTCCTGCTCTTCGACACGCTGGGCGACGGTGCGTCGCCGGCCCTCGGCACGCCGACGGACTTCGCGCTGGCCGCCTTCTTCGCCACGGCCATCCCCGCCACGATCTGGGCAGAGAGTTCGGGCCTGGCCCGCTACCAGGTGGGCGAGCTGCTCGCGACGGCGCTCACCTACGTGCTGGCCGTCAAGGCGCTGCGCTCGCCGCGCGACGTGCGCAGCGTCCTCGGCGCCGCGCTGGGCGCCGCGGTCGTGATCGCGGTGCTCGGCCTCTTCGCCTACCAGCGATTCCTCGCCAGCGGCGCTCCGGAGCAGGAGCGCAGCGGCGCCCTCGCCACGCCGCTGTTTCCGCACAGCTACCTCGCGGCCCAGTACCTCGTCATGGTCTTCGTCGGCGGGGCCGTGCTGCTCTACGATCGCGGCCTGTCGCGCGCGTGGTCCCTCGCGGTCGGCGCGGCGCTCGTCCCCATCGGCATCTTCCTGCTCGCCATCGGGAGCCGCGGCGCCTACCTGGCGATCGGCGTGGCGGCGATCGTGCACCTGACGCTGCGGGCGCGTGCAGCGGGCCGCGGAGGCGGGCGCGCCGCCGCGCTGCTGCGACGCGCCGCGCTGTTCGGCGCCTTCGGCATGGTGGCGCTCGTGCTGGCCACGCTGGCGGGCCTGCTGCCCGGCGTCGTGAGCCACGCCGTGGAGCGCGTGCTGCTGGTCTTCGACCCGGATGCCAGCGACTTCAACTTCTCGCGCCTGCGCATCTGGTTCGACACGCTCCGGATGGCCGCAGACCATCTTCTCACCGGCGTCGGTCCGGGCGCCTTCGACGCCGTGCTGCCCAGCTACCACTACGCGCTGCGCTCCGTGCCGCACGCACACGATCAATTCCTGCACGTGCTCGCCGAGCTGGGCCTGCCCGGACTCATCGCCTTCCTGTTCGTGCTGCGGCATGCGACGCACGCCGTGCGCAAGGGCGCGGCGCTGCTGACGAACGACGACTCGCGGCGCGCGAGCTTTCACGCCGCCGGCGCCGCGCTGGTCGCCGCGCTCGTCTACTTCCTCATCGAGACGCCGCTGAAGTGGCCCGAGGCCGGCAGCCTGATCATGATCCTGCTCGCGATCGTGACGCGGGCCGGCTGCGTCTCGCGCGAGAGGGTCGGCGGCAAGCTGCCGGCGGCCGCGGGGCTGATCGCGATCGCATGCCTGCTCGGCGTGGTCTACCCCAGCTGGATCGACTACGGGCGTTCCGGGGCGCTGGCCGTGCAGAGCGTTGCCGACGAACGCGCCGCGCGCGCCGCGCAGGCCCGCGGCGACCTGCGCCACGCCAAGCCGCTCATGGACCGCGCACTGGACGGACTGCTCGCCGCGGACCGCTGCTTCCCGTACCGCGCCAACCTGCTGACACATCGCGCGGAACTGCTCTTCTCGCTCGGCCGTTTCGACGAGGCGCTGGCCGACAGCCGCCTCGCCGATGCCCGCGCACCACGCAACTTCCGCACGCTCAACGCCATCGGCATGATCGAGCTGCAGCTCGGCCGGCCGCAGCTCGCCATCGAGCCGCTGCGCGACGCGATCTCCAGTCATCGCGGCCCCGAGAGCGCCGAGACCTTCTTCGCGCTGGGCCGCGCCTACTACGCGGTCGAGCGCTACGAAGAGGCCTGGCTGGTCTTCTCGGACCTCCTCGCCCTCTACTACCAGGAGCAGTGTCCGGCGCTGCTGCTCGATGCCGCGAAGTCGCTCATCAACCTCGACCGCAATCCGGCGCTCGCGCGCCAGATGCTGGACACCTACATCCGGAAGGAGCCGCAGGCCGACCCCGCCTACCTCGTCGAACTGCGCGGCCAGCTCGACGCGATGGCCGCCCAGCCGCGAAGGAAGCTCGGGCCGTACTGAGCGGGTGCGGCGGCGTGGCGCGCTCGCGGCGGTCGCGCCGTTCCTTCGCCGCGCCGCGAAGGGTTCAATGTCCCCCCAGGTTCCCGTAGCTCAGTTGGATAGAGCATCGGATTTCTAATCCGACGGTCGCAGGTTCGATTCCTGCCGGGAACGCCAGCGGTTTCTGACGCAACAACTCGCAGTGTTTCGCAACAGTCCTCGGGTAATGCGGGGTTGCCATCGCTCGCGATCGCGCCGGCGGCGTGTGAACCGGCGAGACGCCGAGCCGTGCCTCAGTCGTGCCCGGTGAGACGCGCAACGAGTGCAGATCAGCGACGCGGCCGTCCTCCGACAGGATCTCCGCAGCTGCAGAGTCATCCGGTCTGGCCCGCTCGGCCTGCCCTGCCGCAGTCAGGGCATGGTGCGGTTCAGCAAGTGGCGGCGGGCTCAGACGCCGCGGCACCCGCCGCCCCGTTGCCGCCCGCACTCACGGCGTCGTGCCGACAAGTCCGTTGCTGGCGCTGAATCCCTTGAGTCCGGCCGCGTCCGTCGTCCAGATCTGGAACCACACCGGAAACTGTTCCGGCAAGCCGTCGGGCCAGATCCCGCTGACATCCAGCCGTCCCCGCGCGTCGGTGGCGAGGCCTGTCATCACAAGGTCACGCGCCGGCACGAGCAGGCCGCCGAGGAACGGCGCGTTCAGGAGACTGAATCCGATGAACAGGGTCGCGTGACTGTGCGGCGCCGCGCTCGCCAACGACAGCGTCGTCGGTGAGGAGGGCACGAGGGAACCTGAGCCCGTGAGGACCGGGAATCCGTCGATTCCAGCGAGCGCGCCCGCGGTGAAGGTCCATGGATTGGCGGCGTCCAGGAAAAGTGTCCGCAGCTTGTCGGTTGGAAAGACGGGCACGCGTTCCCCGGCGATCAGGTCGAGTCTGCCGTCGCCATCCAGGTCACCGGGCGACGTGAGCGCCGAGCCGAGACGTCCCGTGTCACCGAGATTCTCGGTTGAGCCGTCGATGAGTCGCTGCTTCTTCAGCGTTCCGTCCGCGCGCAGGAAAAGCAGTGCGATGGCGCCTGGGGAGACGGTTCCACTGCCTGGAAACTTGTGGTCGGGAGCGCCGACCGCGAGGTCCGGAACCCCATCGGCATCAAGGTCGCCGATGCCGGTGACCGACTCGCCGAAGTGTGCTCCATCACTCAACTCGAGCGTAAATCCGCCGTGAGATGGGCCGATCGGCAACGCTTCCTTCACCGTTCCGTCGGAGCGGAGGAACAGCAGCCACAACAGGCCCGTCTCCTCCGTGTTCGAGAGTGGCGCCCCGACTGCCAGATCAGGGACGCCATCGCCATTGACGTCACCCGCGGACGCGACGCTCGAACCGAACCAGCCCACTTCTTCCAGGGGAAAGCCGAAGCCGCCGGCTGTCGCGCTGATTTTCTGCTGCGTGCGCACCGTGCCGTCGCGGTTCATGAAGAGGATCCAGACAGCGCCGGCATTCACTGCGAAGTCGTTGTCCTGTTCCGCACCCACGGCAAGGTCCGGAATGCCATCACCATCGACGTCACCGAGGCCGGCGACTCCGCCTCCGAAGCGATCCTGGGCGTGGAGCACGCCGCCGAAACCGCCAGCCGACTGTCCGATCTTGCGCTGGTCCTTCACGCTCCCGTCCGGGTTGAGGAACAGCACCCACACTGCACCCGAGAAGAAGAAGACATCGGAGTCCGTCGGCGAACCGACCGCGAGGTCGGGCGTGCCGTCGCCGTCGAGGTCGCCGAGGCCTGCCACCGCCGCACCGAACTGATCGTTCGTGCCGATGTCACCGGCAAATCCACCGCTGAGCCGGCTGACCTTCAGCTGCGACTTCACGCTGCCATCCGCATGGAGGTGAAGCATCCACACCGCGCCGGCGTCCTTGCTGCCGTCGTCGTCCAGGGCAGCTCCGACGGCGAGATCCGGCACGCCGTCCAGGTCGAGATCGCCCACGATCGCAACCTCGCCGAACTCGTCACCGCCCTGGATCGGGCCCGTGAACCCGCCGAGGTCCATGCCGACGAGGGTCTGTCCGAGCACGATGTGCGGATCGAACACTGGCGGGGAAGGAGTCGTGCTCACCTTCATGGTGAACGACCCGAACGAGGACGGCTCCAGGCCCGACACCACGATGAACACGGGCTCGCCCGCCTCGACAGGCACCGTCAACGCCGACAGCAGACCGCAGGAGTCGTCGTTGCAGCCGATGAGCTGCAGGCCGTCGCAACTGCCCTTGTACATGAAGAGGCCCGTGTCGAAGCCGGCTCCGTCACAGCCGAAGGTCGCCGTGAGGTGCCCCGTGTGGAGCGGCACGTGCACGTACCACATGTCGTGCGTGAAGGGCGCCTCGAAGCCGCACCCGGTCTGGAACTGCGTAAGAGCGAGCGTGTTGTTGCCGCTGACGACACCCTCCGGGATCAACCAGGCCGTCGCGCAATCGTCGTTATGGACCTGCGCAGCGCCGCCTGTCGCCATTGCGACGAGCATGCCTGCGAGGAGCAGTGGTCGACGTGCGATCGACGCCGGGGTGGAACCTCGATCCATCCACCCCGAGAGCGGCAGGTCTCACCCGGACCGGGAATGTCTGGCCATCGCATCGCAGCATCTCCGCGACGCCCTCATGGCTCGACCCGCGCATGCCTGCCGCAGGGCCCGTCCCGGGGGCGCTCTGCTCGACAATGTACTCCTCCGCGAGGATCCCAGCATGCTCAGCGCCGCGCGATGGCCTCGCGCGCCGGCTCGAGCAGCATCGTCCACGGAGATGGCGTCGAGGTGCGCGTGCACCTCCTCGCGGCCGCCGTCGTCGAGGCGCCTCAGATCGACAGCAGGCTGCTCACGATCTCGATGGTCACCGAGAGCTTGACCGTCTTGATCCCGTCGCTCACGTTGAACTGGATCTTGTAGGTGCCGATGTCCTGCAGCGTGGGGTCGGTCCAGAGGAAGGTGTTGGTCAGCTCGTCGAAGGTCGCGCCCAGCGTGAACGGCTCCTGCGTGTCGTCGACGGTGATCGTGAGCGTGTCGCCGTCCGGATCGACTGCGAGGATGGGCAACGCCAGCTCGAAGCCGACGAGGCCCTGCACGCTCTTGCTCTTGATCTTGCTGACCTTCGGGCTCTTGTTCTTGTCGGGGTTGGTGTCGGGATCGGACACCTTCACCGAGTAGGTCACGTTGACCGGCTTGTTCACGCCGTCGTTGACCGAGACCTTGATCTTGGCGCTGCCCTTCACGGGATCGGGCCATGTGACCGTGCGCGCGATCTCGTCGAAACTGGCGCCGACGGGCAGCGTGGTCTCATCCACGGTGACGACGAGTTCCGCGGAGTCCAGGTCCGTGTCCGTCGCGAGGATCGGGAAGGCGATCTCCGTGCCCGAGATGGCCTGCAGCGTGTACTTGGTGACCACCGGCGACGCATTGTCGATGTTGTCCAGGTTCGGCGGCGTCAGCGAGAGAGCAAGGCAGCAGTACTTGGACTTGTCCAGGTCGAAGAGCGCGTCCTGGCTGGTCTCGCGGTAGAGCTTGCCGTCGCTCCGCAACGCGAAGAAGGACATGTCGGTGGTGCCGAACTCCATGTCCGCCGGCAGCGGCAGCAGGTCGACGTAGACCGGGCTCGTGCTCTTGAACTCGATGAGCGGCGTCAGGTTGTTGGACTCATCGTAGAGCTCGCCGTTTCCGCGGAGCACGATCCGGCTGCCGGCTTCCGTGAAGGCGATGTCTGCGTACAGCATCGCGTCCGACGGAACGGTGCCGAAGGGCAGCGCCGCGACGACAGTCCCCGGAAACGGACTCATGCCGCCGAGGACGTCGCCGCGCACGACCTTGCCGTCACGACGGACGGCGTAGACCTTGCCGTCCGGTCCGACCGTGCCCGACTCCCAGGTCGTGTCCGGGGTGGTGCCTTCGGTGGCACCGTTGAGTCCCGTGCCGGCGTCGAAGGCAAAGGTGCTGTTGAAGGTCGTGTTGGCAAACACCGCGCCATCCGCGCGCAGCGACCATGTTCCCGTCGGCCCGGAGAAAATCGCCGTGAACAGGAAGGCGCTGGGGCTGAACTGGGAGCCCACCACGCCATCCTGCGCGATGTAACCGAACTCGCTGAGCGCCCAGAGCGAGCCGTCGACGAAGGTGATGCCGACCCAGTCGCCCACGTCCACCTTGTTGTTGTTGATGTCGGTGAACTTGAGCTTGTAGAGCTCCAGGCCGTTCTTGTCGACCGTGCCATCCGTCTTGATCGCGTAGCGGTCCGCACCGTCCACCGCCAGGCCCACCCAGCCGGAGCCGGAGAGGTCGTCGATCTTCGTGGCGTTGACCGTCAGCAGTCCGCTGCTGTTGAGCGCGTAGAGTTCGGGCGCCTGCGCAGCGGCGAAGGACGCGGAGAGCATCGTCCACGCGAGGGAGAGTCCGAACACGAGAGCCATGCGGCGGGGGTTGCGGGCAGCGGGAAACATCGGCGGGCACTCCGGATACGGACTCGGTTTTGAAAGGGCCAGTAGCCTACCGACTCAAAGGGGCGACACCAGCCCCCCGTCGGGCTCCGCGACGGGCACGTCCCGCTTCAGCTGCACGAGTTCCGGTGTGCGCTTCGCGAGGAAGGCGGTGGCGATCAGGCAGCCGATGCCGCCGCTGACCACGGAGAACGGCGCGCCGAAGCCCTGCGCCACGAGGCCCGCCTCGAACTCGCCCAGCTGGGGGCCACCCATGAAGAAGACCATGTTCACGGAGGTCATGCGGCCGCGCAGGCGGTCCGGCGTGCCGAGCTGGCGGATGATGTTGCGCAGCACCATGGACACCGTGTCGGCGGCCCCGGTGAGCGCCAGGAAGCCGAAGGTCAGCGCGAAGCTGGTGGACAGGCCGAAGCCCACGGTCGCCAGGCCGTAGACCACCACGGCCCAGAGCAGGGTGCGCCCGCGGCGCTGCAGCTTGTATTCCCAGCGCGCCATCGCCGCACCGGTGATCACCGCACCGAGCGCCGGCGCCGCGTAGAGCCAGCCGAAACCGTGCGGCCCCACGTGCAGGATGTCCTGCGCGAAGATCGGAAGCATCGCCGTGGCCGAGCTGAAGAAGGTGGCAAAGAAGTCGAGCAGCATCGTGCTGCGCATGAGCGGCGCGCGGAAGACGAAGCGCAGACCTTCCATGCCCGCCGCCCAGCTCACCTCGGGTTTCGGACCGCCCTCGGGCCGCGGCGGAATGTCGCGCATCATGAGCAGCGACGCGATGACCGCCACGAAGGACGCCGCGTTGAGCGCATACACCCAGCCGACGCCGAAGCCCGCGATGAGTGGCCCGGCCAGCGCCGGCCCGACGACCGACGCCGCCTGGAACATGATGCTGTTCAGCGAGAGCGCGTTGGGCAGGTGCGGCAGCGGCACGAGCGAGGGCAGCAGCGCCTGACGCGCTGGACTGTCGAAGGAGGCCGCCGCCGCGGACAGCGCCGTGAGCAGGTAGATCGGCCAGACGGTCGTCATGCCGCGCAGCGTGAACCACGCGAGCAGCGCGGCGCACACCGTCATCGCCGATTGCGTGACGAGCAGGAGCCGACGCCGGTCGAGCGCGTCCGCGACGACGCCGCCGATCATCGAGAACACGACGATGGGCACGACGCGCACGAGCCCCACCAATCCGAGCGCAAGCGCCTTGTGCTCCGGCACGAGCAGCGTCACGTGCCACAGCACCGCCGTGGACTGCATGAGCGAGCCCGACATCGACAGCAGCTGCCCGATCCACAGCAGCCTGTAATTCCTGTGCTGCAGGGCGACGAAGGTGGGCGTGCGCGCGGTCATCGCGGGATCGTATCCGCGGCGCGTGTCGCCTCAGCGTGGCAGCGACTGCAGGAAGTCGAGCAGCGCCGCGTGGAAGGCCTGCGGCTGCTCCCGATACGCCGGGTGACCGGCGCCGTCGAGAATCAGCAGCCGGCTGCCCCGGACGAGGCGGGCCAGCTCCGAGGCCCGGCCCACCGGCAGCACGTCGTCCTTGCTGCCCCACACGATGAGCGTCGGCAGCGCCAGCGTCGCGAGCGACGCGGCGTGTGCCTCGACGCCCACAGGCGCCAGGGCGACGAAGCCCGCCGCCTCCGCCGCGTGCTCGCTCAGATAAGGCAGCACGTATCGGCCGCTCATGGACGGCGACACGAGCACCGGCCGCCGCAGGTGCAGCACCGGCAGCAGTTGCTCGAGCAGCACCTCGGGCGCGACGCCGTCCGGCTCCGACGCCCCGTAGCCCGGCAGATCCAGGGCCACCACGCGGTAGCCGGCAGCCGCCGCGAGGTCGATGGTTCCGAGCGCGCGCCAGTCCTCCGCGTCGAAGCGAGCGCCGTGCAGCAGCACCAGCGTGAGCGGCGCGTCCTCCGGACCGGCAGTCAACAGGTGCAGGGACTTGTCGCGGAAGCGCATGTCGCTCGCGATGATCGTCGGAGCGGCCGAGGCTGTCGAGGTCACGTCCGGTGCGGCGGCAGTCGCCGTGCCGGCAGGCGCCGCGAGGGCTGCACCGTCGGAGGCTCGCACGCAGGCCGGGAGCAGGAGCGCGACCGCGGCCGCCACGCGGAGAGCCGGCGCGTCGTGATGCATGGAGATCCTCGTGGACAACCCGGCGCCGCCGTCACGCGCCCCGACCACGCCGGAGTCCGCTACGGCACGGCCACGCTGCGGTAGTGCACCGCATTCGCCGTCTGATCGTAGAAGAACGTCGGCGTCGGGCCACCGATCCCCACGAAGAAGGGCTGGTTCGGATACGGCGTGCCGATGTAGCCGGGGCTGAAGCTCACGTCGCCGGGCGTGGCCGGCGTGTACGGGGCCAGCGCGAAAGCCGCCCAGCCCTCGGCGTCCGTGGAGGCCTGAGCCTCCCAGGCCTGGCCTCCGATGTCGCCGGCCCAGAAGCCGTGCACCGGCACGCCGGCCTGCACGGTGCCCGCGTGGTCGACGACCTTCACGCGCGCCGTCAGCGCCACCGGCCCGGGGCCGCCGCCGAGCTTCTGCAGCGTGATGTCCGCGACGTGCAGCATCGGCGGCAGCGTGACGAAACTGCCCTCGGCCGTGCCCTCATTGCCGTTGCGGTCCGTGGCGCGCACGCGGAAGAAGAGCGTGCGGCCGGCCGGCAGCTTCTCGAGGATCACGTCGTGCATGCGGCGGCCGCCCGCCGGCCCCGCCACGGAGGCCAGCGTGTAGGCGTCCGGCATCAGTCCGAGTTCCACGACGAGCGTCGCCGGCTCGTCGGTGCGGCACGAGAGCGACGCGATGTGCGCGAAGATCTCCAGCGCGCGCGCCTCGCTCACCACCGGCGCCGTCGTGTCGGCGAGCAGCGCGTCCGGTTTGGTCGGGTTGCCGCCCAGCGCGGCTTCGATGCCGTCGAGGTAGCCGTCCCCGTCGGTGTCGGGGTTGGCGGCGTTCGTGCCCGCGACCACCTCCTGCCAGTCGGGGAGACCGTCCTCGTCGCGGTCGAGGCCGAGACGCTCGCCCATGCCGCGCGGCACGCAGGTGAAGGTGAACGTGGCCAGGTCGGCGGCGATCAGGTCGAGCAGGGTCTGCCTGTCCGCGGTGAAGCCGGAATCGAAAAGGTAGTTCCAGATGCCCAGCGCCGCATCGAAGCGGTAGTAGCCGCCGCGCGGGAGCAGCGTGCCGTCCTGCGCGAAGCGGAAGCCCTTCACGATGAGGTCCACGTTGGAGGCGGGCGGCCGCACCTGCGCCTCGAACAGGTCGAGTTCCGCGCCGGCCTGGGCCGCGCCGCCGGGCGCATGCAGCACCTCGGGGCTGAGGCTGCACTGGTTGCCGACCAGCGAGGAGAAGCCCGTGTCCCAGGCGTGCACGAATGCCGCGACGGCATCCTTGTCGGAGTCGTCGAAGTTGGGAAAGGTCGGCAGGCCGCCGTTGGGCACGACGAAGTCCATGAAGCCGCGCACGCCGTTCACCGCGCCGTCGTGCAGCGCGCCGAAGCCCGACACGTCGCGCATGTCCTTCTCGTAGGTGTCGCGCAGCTGCGCCGTGTTGAACAGCTGCGTGAAGCTGCCCGAGCTGACCGTGGGCCGGCTGCCGGTGAAGTCGGTCTTGCCGTCGAAATCCGCCAGGTGGCACTTGGCGCACTGGAAGCCCGAGTTGGCGACGTAGTCCTTGCCCGGCACCTCTCCGTTCAATCCGTAGAGGTCGCGGCCGTGCGCGACCTGCCCGGTGTACTGCCGGTCGCGCGGTCCGTGCGGATTGGGCGGGAAGCGCAGGCTGCGCAGGAATCCCGACAATTCCTGCACCTGCCGCAGAGCCAGTCCCGTGCCGCCGAGCAGGCTGCCGAAGGCCCCGCCGAACTGCTGCAGCGCGCGCCGGTCGCCGCGCCAGTGCAGTGGCAGCGTGTCCATCGTGTCCGGGTCGAGCAGGCCGCGCAGCGATTGCGTCACCATCGGCCCCTTGAGCGGATTGAGAATGGGCGTGGTCGGCGCGGTGACGACCTCTCCCGCGTAGCCGCCCAGTCCCGTCATTTCATCGGGGAAGTAGTAGGCGAAGCTGCCGCCCGGATCGCCGAGATCCCAGGCGAGCCGGTCGTCGTGGCCGAAGACATGGCAGCTCGCGCAGGACATGCTGTCGTTGCCGTGCCCGGTGGAGGCGCGCGCGTCGTAGAGATGCGCGCGGCCCGCGCTCACCAGCGCCGGTTCGGGGTCATACGACAGGTGGCGCACGGGGCCCGTCGGCGCGAAAGCGTGCGAGAGGTCGTAGCTGCGCAGCGTGAGGTCGCCGCGGCAGAAGACGTGCAGCAGTTGACGCGGCTCGTCCACCGCGAGACCGAGGGGCTGCTCGCCGGTGTCGATCTCCGCGACGAACGCGGCGTTGACTGCGTCCAGCACGACGATGCTCGCGGTGCCGAGGCAGGCCACGAAGGCATAAGGCCCCGGCGAGGCCGCGCCGCCGAAGGCGATGACGGCCGGCTGCGCGTGCGTGTGCGGCGTGAACGGCGGCGCGAGCTCCAGCACCTGCTGCACGGTGCCGCCGGCCAGCGCGATGCTCACGCGGTTGTCCAGCGCCGCGCCGCGCAGGGCGGGTTCGAAGCGCGTCCGGTTGCGCGCGTCGGAGTTCGCCACCCACAGCGCTCCCGTCGCCGGATTGCGCTCGACGTCGAACAGCGTCGTGCCCACGCCGGTCGTGGCGAAGGGCTGCGGCGTCAGGCTGCGCGCGTCGATGCCCACGATGTCGCGGTCCAGGAGCTGCGGCACGAGGCCCGGATGCTCGTCGTCGAAGACGATGCGGCCGGCCACCGGGATGATCCAGCCGCGCGTGTACGCAGGAAAGGCGAACTCGGAGCGCAGCAGCACGGGGTTCACGCTGAAGGGCGCATCGAAGGCATCGGGCACGCTCTGCGCGAGTTGCAGCTGCGTCGCAGCCGTCTCGTCGAGCAGCGTCGTGTGATTGCCCGAGTGCTCCGGGATGGCGTAGACGATGCCGTTCGCCGCGACGACGTCGCGCGGCGCCACCGCGCCGATCGGCACGTTGGCCAGCCACGTCCATGGCGCGCTCGCCTGCGTGACCACCACCACGTTCTCGTCCAGCGGCCCAGGCTCCGTCTGTCCGGCGGCGAGTGGCACGGCCGGTGCGCGCGCGCAGGCGACGAAGAGCCGGCCGTTGCTGATCGCAAGCCCCTGCGGTTCGTCGCCGACGCGGATGGTCGCGATGACCTGGCGCTTGACGATGTCCACCACCGACACGCTGTCCGAGACGTTGTTGGACACGAAGAGCCGCGTGCCATCGCTCGGATCGAAGGCCATCGCCACCGGCGACAGTCCCGTCAGCACCGCGCCGCGGAAGGTCAGGCCGAGCAGGCCGAGAGGGGCGACGCCGCCGTCCGGGAGCTTCGGCACGGCCACGCCCGCAGAGCCACCGGACACGCCGCTGGGCATGCTCGTCGGGCCGCTCACCGACAGGCTGCGCCCGGTCTCCGGCTTCATGAAGTGCCGCGGGTCCCAGAACTCCACGCGGTCGTCGGCCGTGTTGAGCACGCAGAGCGTGCGCCCGTCGGGCGCGAGCAGCAGCGCGTTCACCGGCCCCGACTCGAAGTTGACGAAGGGCGCGTGCGCCGCCGACGCGACGGCCGGCCCCGACTGCACCGCCGGGGGTAGCGCAGCGGGTAGCGCCGGGGCCGCGGCGACGACAAGCAGTCCAAGAGCGGCTGCGACGAAGGCCATGCTTACCTCGACCACGAGTCCGTGCGGTGCGCGCCGGCCCGGTTCGGCGTGCCGTCCGGCCATGCTACCGCCCTGTCACGCAACGGGGGCAGCGCGTCCGGAAGCTTCACCGGAGCGGACGGACGGATGTCACGAATCCGCGGTCAGCGCGCGTGCCGCGATCCCTCGAACGCCGTGCGCGCATCGAGCCAGCCCCGGTAGCGCTCGTAGGTCCACATGCCGGCGCGGGCGTTGGTCTCGAGCAGCGAACCGAGCTTGAAGAACTGCCCCTGCCGGATGTTGGCGCGCACCGCCGTGTTGCCCACGAGGACCTCGCACTCCGGCACGCGCATCCCGGCGGCCTCGCGCCACGGCAGGCGCTGACAGATGACGGCCTGCAGACAGTCCGCCAGCTGGCTGCACACCGACGGCTGCTCTTCGGCGGGAAAGGCCGACACCAGCCGCTGCAGGGCCTCCGCAGCAGTCGACGAATGCAACGTGGCCAGCACGAGATGGCCGGTCTCGCACGCGGCGAGCGTGAGGCGCATCGTCTCGGGCTCGCGCATCTCCCCCACCATGAGCACGTCGATGTCCTCGCGCAGCGCGTCCCTCAGCGCCTGTTCCACCGACGGCGTGTCGCGCCCCACCTCGCGCTGGCGGATGAGTGCGCGCTGCGGCCGGTGATCGAACTCAACCGGCTGTTCGATCGTGATGATGTGGCACGGCCGCGTGCGATTGAGCTCATCCACGAAGGCGGCCAGCGTGGACGACTTGCCGCTGCCGGTCGCGCCGCTCACGAGCAGCAGGCCGTGGCGCGCGTCGAGCAGGCGCGCAAAGTCCGGGTGCAGGTTCAACGAGGCGAGCGTCGGCGGTTCCTGGCTGAGCAGGCGCACGGCGAAACCCGCCGAGCCGTGGCTCATGAGCACGTTGATGCGGCAGCGCACACCGGCGAGGTCGCGCGCGAAGTCCAGCGATCGCTGCTGGGTCAGGCGCGTGCGGTCCGTCGCGGAGAGCAGGCCGTCAAGCAGACCGGCCACCTCCGCCGCGGCCAGCGGCTCATCGCTCAGCCGCTCGAGCTGCCCGAGGACGCGCAGCTGCGGCGCTTGCCCCGCCTGAAGGTGCAGGTCGCTGGCGCCGCGCGCCGCGGCCAGGCTGACGAACGCGGCGAGGTCCATCGCGGCATTGTCTGCGGCGGGTGCCGCGATCACAACGCTGCTCCAGTCGACGGGTCCCCCTGCCGTCCCCTCCGGCCGCCGACGCGCGGTCGCGCGCAGCAACTCTGGCCGGGACCGCGCGCATGCGCCGATCGCGGCGGTCCGCACGACCGCGCACCCTCGCCCCGGCAGCCGTGGGGTGGTTTTGGCCAGGCTCAACAGAACACCAGCCGCCCCACCCGCGGCGGCCCGGGGTACCGGACCCCCGCCCACGGCGGCCCAAAGCGCCCGGGCCCCCCCCCCCCGCGCGCCGCGTCCCCGCGCGGG
>JBBQUR010000021.1:0-88164 GCA_038212275.1 Planctomycetota bacterium | reverse complement strand
GGCGCCGCGCCCGCGCCGGAAGTCAGGAAACCGGCGCCGGCGATAACGGCCAGCGCAGCGCCGGCAAGCAGTGCTGGGCCCAGGCCGATGCTCTTCAGGAATGCGGACATGGTGTTTCTCCCCTCAGGAAGTGGTTCGGTTGGAACGCGCAGGGCTCAGGCGGTCGCCCGCGGATAGAACTTCAGCGAAACGGAATTCATGCAGTAGCGGAGGCCCGTCGGCTTCGGGCCGTCGTCGAAGACGTGGCCGAGGTGCGCGTCGCAGCGGGCGCAGACGATCTCCGTGCGCACCATGCCCAGCGTGACGTCGCGGTGCTCGACGACGTTCTCCTTCGCGACAGGCGCGAAGTAGCTCGGCCAGCCGCTGCCGGACTCGAATTTGTGCTCGCTGGAGAACAGCGGCAGGCCGCAGCTGCGGCAGGTGTAGAGGCCGTCCTCGTGCTGGTCCACGAGCAGCCCGCAGAAGGCGCGCTCCGTGCCCTGCTCGCGCGCCACGTGAAACTCCTCGGCGCTCAGCCGCGCCTTCCACGCCTCCTCGCTGCGCACGATCTTCTTCAGCGTCAGCGGGCCCGTCAGCTCGCCCTTGTCGTCGAGCAGGCTCACCGTGACCTCGGGGGCGTTCGGGTCGGGCAGGTCGCCGAGCGCGGAGCTGTCGGCGGAAGTCTTCGGAGCGGATTGAGCAGCCATGGTGCGGGTGAACCCCCAGACGGAGAGAAGCAGGACGAGCATGAGCAGCGGGATGAGGATGCGCATGGTGATGATCCTAATCGGGGCGGGCCCGAGAGCGGCCGCCGGAGTGTCGCTTCGGATGCCGGGCGCGATGCGGAGGTTTCTAGCGTGGCTCATCGGCCATCGCAGCATCGGACTGAGCATTCGGCCGCGTGCGGCGGGTCGGCGGGTCGGCGGGTCGGCGGGTCGGCGGGTCGGCGAGTCGGCGGCCTGGCGATCGGCCCGGACTCTGGTCCGTGCTCGTCCTGCCCGCCGCGCGCTGGGCGGCGCTTCATCCGCGTCCGGAGTTCGCCGGGCCGCCCGGGACGTTCTGCTCCGCCTTCGCCGTCGAACCGCCATGCCGCGATGGCTGGCGTGACCACGTGCTGGCCGAGGTCGATGCGGCGCTGGCGGCATGAGGAGGTGCATGAATCTGGATCGCTCCGTGGTTTGGTCAGCCACGTTCGTGTTCTGCGCAGCGCTCGACTGTGGTTGCGTGGCGCCGGTGCGCACGCTGCCCGCGCCGGACGGCGTGAGCGGCTTCGGCACGCGGATCATCGTCCTCCCGGACATCGATGGCGACGGCACGACGGACGTCGCCGTGAGCGCACGCAGTTCGCGGCCGCTGGCGCAGCTCTTCTCCGGCGCGACGGGCGCGCGGCTGGGCGAGGTCCGTGCGCCCGAGTACGAGAGATTCGGTGGCACGCTGGCCTTCGCGGAGAATGTCGCCTTCGTGTGGCGCGGCGGCCAGCGGGTTGCCGTGGCCGTCGGCGACCCGGACCGGGCGACGGGCGAGGGGCTGTCCGGGCGCGTCACCATCCGCCCGCTGCCGTGACCGGCAGCTCGCGCACTCCGCGTGTGCCGGGCGGGATCGCGCGCCGATCGCCCTCTGATCCCGAGCGGATGGCGCGCGGAACTTCTGCGGAGCGCGGTCGGCAACTTCCTCCGCTGGACCGCCCCGCTGCGGATCCCTAACATCGCGGCGCATGATTCTTGCCGACGCCGATCTGCGCAGCATTCAGGAGGCCCGGGACCTTGTCCGTCGCAGCCGCAAGGCGTGGCAGACGTTCAAGTCCTTCGACCAGGCCCGCGTGGACCGCATCTGCGAGGCGATGGCCCGCGCCGGCAGTCAGGCCAGCGAGAAGCTCGCCCGCCTCGCGGTGGAGGAGTCCGGCTTCGGTTCCGTGGCGGGCAAGTACCAGAAGAACAAATTCTGCACGGACATGCTCTGGCAGAGCCTGAAGGATCTCAAGACGGTGGGGGTGATATCGCGTGACGATGCACGCCGCTACTACCAGGTCGCAGAGCCCTACGGCGTGGTGCTGGGCATCGTGCCCATCACCAACCCGACCAGCACCGCGATGTTCAAGATCCTCATCTCGGTCAAGGCGCGGAACTCCATCGTCATCTCGCCGCACCCGCGCGGCGTGAGGTGCATCGGCGAGGCCACGCGCATCCTGGCCGAGGCCGCCCGCCAGGAGGGCGCGCCCGATGACCTCATCCTCTGCATGAGTGCCCCGACGCTCGAGGGCACGCACGAGGCGATGCGGGCGCGCGAGACGGCGCTCATCCTCGCGACCGGCGGCCCGGACCTGGTGCGCGCGGCGTACAGCATGGGCAAGCCCGCGTACGGCGTGGGCCCGGGCAACGCGCCGGCCTACATCGAGCGCACGGCGGACATCCACCACGCGGTGCGCGCCATCGTCGGCAGCCAGACCTTCGACAACAGCACGATCTGCGCGAGCGAGCAGAGCGTCGTCATCGACAAGCCGATCTACGCCGCGGTGCGCGAGGAATTCACGCGCAACAGCGCCCACTGGTGCACGCCGGAAGAGCGCGCCAAGCTGTCTGCCATCGTCGTGCGCGGCCGGCGCGTGAACGCCGACATCGTCGGCCTCTACCCGCATCAGATCGCGAAGATGGCCGGCTTCTCGGTGCCCGAGACGACCACGGTGCTGCTCACCGAGGAAACCGGCGTGGGCTGGGACCACCCGCTCTCTGTCGAGAAGCTCTCGCCGATTCTCAGCGTCTACTGCGAGGACGGCTGGGAGGCCGGCTGCGAGCGCTGCATCGAGATCCTGAACTTCGGCGGGCGCGGCCACACGCTGTCCATCCACAGCCGCGATGAAGAGATCATCTGGCGCTTCGTGATGGACAAGCCCACGCACCGCATCCTCATCAACGCGCCGTCGGCGCAGGGCGCGGTGGGCTTCGGCACCGGTCTCGTGCCGAGCATGACGCTGGGCTGCGGTGCCTTCGGCGGCAACATCACGTCCGACAACATCTCCGCGCACAACCTCGTGCTCGTGAAGCACGTCGGCTACGTGTATGAGGGTTTCGTGGAGAGCTTCCCGGACTTTGCGAAGGGCCCGCCCAAGGCGCTGAGCTTCACCGCGCTGCCGGCCTCGCCGGCGCCGGGCGTGCGCGCCGCGAGCAGCTCCGGCTCGGTCGGTACGCCGGGCATGACGGCACCGAAGGCGCCGTTGCCCGCCGCCGCGAACGCGCTCAACGCGGATCACCCGGCGTGGCAGGGCAATCCCGTGCATCCCAGCTCGCCCTTCGCGGAGCGCCCGAGTGAAGACCCGCGCCACGCGACGGGCTCCGGCGCGAGCGGCGCGGGCCCATCCGGCACCGGCGCCGGTGCGGGCGCCGGTGCGGCAGACTCCGCGCCTGCTTTTCCGGCGTCGCGCACCAAGCCGCCTTACGAGGGCGGCGCGATTCCGACGCCGCGCCCCATGAAATACCGGACCTGATTCCTTTCTCGAGAGCCGGCTTCGCGCCGGCGGAAACTGACCACGCATGAGCCAGATCGCACTGGGAATGATCGAGACCAAGGGCCTCGTCGGCAGCATCGAAGCTGCGGACGCGATGGTGAAGGCCGCCAAGGTGACCCTCATCGGCAAGGAGCGCATCGGCGGCGGCTACGTCACCGTGATGGTGCGTGGCGAAGTCGGTGCGGTGAAGGCCGCGACCGACGCCGGCGCCGCCGCGGCGCGTCGCGTGGGCGAACTGGTCTCCGTTCACGTGATCCCGCGTCCGCACAGCGAAGTGGAGTCCATCCTCCCGCAGCCGCAGGCGCTGCCGGAGTGATGCTGCCCGCTCCGCGCGCGGCCTGAGGCCGGCGTGCGTCGCGGCGTCATGCCGCACGCACGCCGTCGCGCCGCGCCGGAGTCCAGCCGCGTCGGCAGCCCGCGCGTTGACGCGGAGGGATGTCGTTGCAGCGAGCATCGGCTCCCGTCGTCCTGAAGTCCGCCGCGCGATGCGTCGCGCGGCCCACCGCGAGATTCCATGGTCCAGCTTCGCGCCTACACATTTCTCGACAGCATGCAGCCGCAGTTCGCCAGCTTCGTGGCGAGCACGGCGCGCGGCTACCTGCCGGTGCGCGGCCAGGCCGCGCTCTACGTGGAGATCTCGCCCGGCATCGCCATCAACCGCGTCACGGACATCGCGCTGAAGGCGACGTCGGTGAAGCCCGCGGTGCAGGTGGTCGAGCGCGCCTTCGGCCTGCTCGAGGTGCACGACGAGAGCCAGGCCGAGGTGCTCGAGGCAGGGCGCGCCATCCTGGAATATCTCGGCGCCAAGGAGTTGGACCGGCTCAAGCCCAAGATGCTCACCAGCGAGATCATCACGGGCGTGGACGACTACCAGACCATGCTCATCAACCGGAATCGCCAGGGCATGATGCTGCTGGGCGGCGAGACGCTCTACATCCTCGAGGTGCATCCGGCGGCCTACGTGACCATCGCCGCCAACGAGGCCGAGAAGGCCTCGCCCATCAAGCTCATCCACCTGCAGCCCTACGGCGCCTTCGGGCGACTGCAGCTCGGCGGCACGGAGAGCCACATCCGCGAGGCGGTGGCCGCGATCGAGAGCGCGCTGGCCGACGTGGACGGCAAGCCCAACGAAGGACGCGGCTGAGCGGCGCCGCGCCAGCGAGACACACATGTTCACGGGACGCGTCATCGGCGAGATCTGGGCCACGCGGCGGCACGAGACCCTCACGGGCTTCAAGCTGCTGCTCGTGGATCCGCACGAAGTCGCCGCGCGTCTTCCCGGCGGCAAGAAGCAGGGCCTCGTCGTCGCCGCCGACACGGTGGACGCGGGCGTCGGTGACGACGTCATCGTCGCCTACGGCCGCGCGGGCCGCACCGCCATCGGGCAGGGACACGACATCGCCGTCGAGGCCGCCGTCGTCGCCGTGGTGGACAGCCACACCGGCCCGGAGCTCGGCTGACATGCTGGTCGGACGCGTCGTCGGCAACGTGTGGGCCACGCGCAAGGACGCAAGCCTGGAAGGCATGCGCTTTCTCATGGTGCGGCCGTTCACCACGGCCGACACGGAGTCGCAGGACATCGTCGTCGCGGGCGACACGCTCGGCGCCGGCATCGGCGAGACGGTGCTCGTGGCCTTCGGTCGCGCGGCGCGCACGGTGCTCGGCAGCCAGGACCTCGGCTGGCAGGTGGCGGTCGTCGCCATCGTGGACAGCATCTCGCTGGCCGACGGCGGCGTTTTCGAACTGGGTGAACACGGCGAGCGCATCCCGGTGGGCGGAGGCGCTCCATGAGCACGGGTCACGGAGTCGTCGGCGGCACGGGTCCCTGCGTCGCGCTGCTCGAGCTGGCCTCCATCGCGGCGGGCTTCGAGACCGTCGACGCGCTGCGCAAGGAAGCGGCCGTCGAGCTGCTGCTCGCGCGCACCGTGTCGCCGGGCAAGTTCGTGATCCTCTTCACCGGCACGGTCGAGGACACGACCTCCGCGCTGCGCCGCGGCGCGGAGACCGGCGCGGACAGCCTCATCGACAGCCTGCTCATCCCCAACCTCGAGCCGACGCTGCTTGCGCTCGTGAGGCACGCGACCGGCCCCGGCGGCACGTCGGACGCCGGCGCGACAGAGCCCGGCGCGCGCGGCGCGGTGCGCACGCCGCCCGTGCGCCTCGACGCCGTCGGCGTCATCGAGACCTTCTCCGTGGCGAGCACGATCCGCGCGGCGGACGTCGCGGCCAAGACCGCGTCGCTGCGCCTGCTTGGCCTGCAGCTCGCGGTGGGCATCGGCGGCAAGAGCTACGTGACCTTCACCGGCGAGGTCTCCGACGTGGAGGCCGCCGTGGCCGCGGGCGCCGCCGACGCGGAGCGCGCCGGCATGCTCGTGCGCCGCGTCGTCATCGCCCGTCCGCACGACGACCTGGCCGCGGTCCTGGGCCAGTGAGCAAGCGCCTCATCACGGACCGCGATGTGCTCGAAGGCCGCTGCGGCGCGCGCATCGTGCTCGACGGCGCGACGCTCATCACGCCCTCCGCGCGCGACCGCGCCATGCGCCTCGGCATCGCGATCGTGGAGGACGGCGAGGCCGCAGGCGCACCGATGTCGTCCGGCGCCGCTCGCAACGCGTTGCCGGCCGCCGCCGCGCGCGGCGGCGTGCCCGCCTTCGTGGAGCAACCCGCGTGCGCCGCGACCGCAGGCCGCGCGTCCTCAGCGGCCTGCGCGCGCTGCGGCTCCGCCGGTTGTTCCGGAGGCTGCGCGACGTGTGGCGCGAGCTCGCCGGCGCTCGCCGGTGCGAGCTGCGCGGCGACTGCTGCTGGTGCGGGAGCGGGTGCTGGCGCCGCCTCGTCCCTCGAGTCGTTGCCCGACGGGCTGTATCTCGTGCGCATCGAGCGCGGGCGCGCCGTCTCGACGCTGCCCGCGGCGGGGCCAGGGCTCATGCCGCGCGCGAACTCGTCCCCCGCACTCCGGAGCTGAGCCGCATGCCGCGCACGATCATCATGGCCGAGGACGTGGCGGCGATGGCCGAGGGCGGCCGGCTCGTCATCGACGACAACACGACCATCACCGCCTCGGCGCGCGAACTGGCGCGGCGGCGCGGCATCGAGTTCGTCGAGGCGACGGGCGGCGGGGCCGGTGGTGCGGGCGGCAGCGCGGGGCGCGGTACGGCGGGCGCCGCGCAGGCCGCCACCGACGCGGTGATCGCCGGCCAGCGCGAAGCGCCATTCACGGCCTCGAGCACGCCGGGCACGATCATCGTCACGGCGATCGGCGTGAACCGCGCCGGCGTCATGGCCGAACTGACCGGCGCCGTGGGCGAACTTGGCGGCGACATCCAGGACGTCAGCCAGCGCATCACCGGCGGCTACTTCAACGCCATCCTCGTGGTGGACATTTCGCGCAGCGGCCAGAGCTTCGCCGCTTATCGCGACGCGCTGAAGGCGCTCTCCGAACCGAACGACTACGTCGTCACGGTCATCGACGAGCGCGTCTTCACCGCGATGCACCGGCTGGGATGAGACGACTCCGTCGGCCGGCCACCGGGAGGGATGGCTGCCGGTGAACGCCTCCCTCGCGCCGACGTCAACTCCGACGTCGACTCCGCCGCCGCGGCCGAGGATGGATGCCTTCCATGTGTGCCTGGTCCTCGCGGGCGCCGTGCTGCTGGCCACCGTCGTGTTCGGCTACGAGCGCGTCGTGAACGACGCAGCCAAGGCCTGGACGGCGAGTCTGCTCAGGATGCAGGAGTCGATGAAGGCGTCGATATCGATGCGTGTCGAGCAGGAGGCACTGGAGCACTCCGTGGTGCAAGACCAGGAGCAGCTTGCCGACGTGCGGGCCCGTGTCGCGGAGGCCGAGCGATTGAAATACCGGGAGATCATGCGACAGGCTGATCGCAAGCATGACCTGACGGCCCTTGTCGAGCTGCGCTGGTATGCCTACGGCGCGGTCCTGCTCGCCCTCGGGCTCACGCTCGTCGGCTGGACCCGCTGGATGGCCGCCCACCGGGCGCGCACGTAACGGGTTCGAGTCGCCCCGACTCATATCCGGCGTCATCGCGAGGCACGCAGCTTGCTTGATGGGCGCGGCGCCCGCCAACCGGTCGCATGCATGCGAGTTGCTCGGGGCCGTGCGCTGTTCATGCGGGGCTGCGGATCCTTTCGATTTGGTTGCTGATTCCAGTACCCGATCGGAAAGAGGTGGCATAGGCTCCCGGCCACGGGCTCTCACTTCGGGAGTTGCCCTCACTTCGGGAGTGTGGCATGCGTGCGTTGCGTCTCTCCGCGTTCGCCCTTTCGTTCGTTGCCTTCCTCGTTCTTGCCGTGCATGTCGGCGCGCAAGTGAAAGCGGAGGCCGGCCCACCGGCGCCGGAAGAGGACGCGGGCGCGCTCGCGATTCCGGAAGGGTTCGTCGCGTCCGGGCCGCTGCACCGCGTGCTGCTGCGCAAGGACGATCCGGCGCTCGCGCTGCTCGTCGGCCTCGATGCGATCGTCTCGACTGAAGACTACGACTCGTTCGTGCTCGTCGTCGTCGATGGCCCGAGCGTCGGCGACCTCGACGGCCTCCGCTTCATGGGCGTGAATCTCGCCGACGACGGCACGCTCGTGAACCTCAACGGCTTCCTGCTGAATGGCGCGGACGCCGACGCCACCGCGGACGTCCTCGCGACGATTCCCGCGGAGCTGCGCGGCGAGCAGCCGCTCCCCGGCGACACGCATCGCCTGCGCCTCGTGCAGTTCGCAGGCCCGGTGAAGGACGAGTGGCTCGCCTCGCTGCGCCAGACCGGCGCGCTCGTCGTGAGCTACGTGCCGAACAACGCCTACGTCGTGCGCGTCGATGAAGCGGCCGATGCCGCGCTCGCCGCGCTGGCGGACAAGCCTTGGCTGCTCGCCACGTCGACCTACGCCCCGGCGTTCAAGCTGCGCCCCGAGTTGCGCCCGCCGTTCCTGGCCGGCGCGACGACGTACCGGGTCATCGTGCAGCTCATCGCGGACGCCGACGGCGTCGCCTTCGCCGCCGAGTTGGCGCGTGACGCGACGCGTCTGCTCGACGCGCCCAATCCGGTGCTCGACTACATCAACATCGGCCTGTCGCTCGACGGCCGCGGCGTGCTGGAGCTGAGCCGCGACAGCCGCGTCTTCGCGATCGAGCCGAAGCTCGTGCCGCAGATGCTCGATGAGCGCCAGGGCCAGATCATGGCCGGCAACGTCATCGCGGCGGGCACGCAGCCCAGCGGCCCCGGCTACCTCGCCTGGCTGGCGAGCAAGGGTTTCCCAGGCGTCAATCCGTTCCCGTTCAGCGTGGACGTCACCGATGATGGCGTGGACAAGGGCAGCACGAGCGACGTGAACGTGGAGTTCAAGGTCGACGGGTTGTCGGGCGGCGCGAGCCGTTACGTGTACTCGAACAACTACACGGGCGACGCGCTCGGCGACAGCAAGGCCGGACACGGCAACATCAACGCCTCGATCATCGGCGGCTACAACGCGGGCACGGGCACGGCCTTCGAGGACAGCCTGCTCTACAACTACGGCCTCGGCGTCGCGCCCTGGGTGAAGGTCGGCAACAGCAAGGTCTTCGCGAACTCCGGCGCGGGCGTGTTCAACCAGCCGGCGAACGTGCGCCTGGCCAATGCCTACAACGCCGGCGCGCGCATCTCGTCCAACTCGTGGGGCTTCACGTCGGGCACCACGTACAACACGGACAGCCAGTTGCACGACAAGCTCGTGCGCGACGCCGTGAGCGCGACCGGCGGCAACCAGGAACTCGCCATCGTGTTCGCGGCGGGCAACAGCGGCCCCGGCGCGTCGACGGTGCACCCGCCGGGCACGGCCAAGAACATCATCACGGTGGGCGCCGGCGAGAACTGGCGCCAGACCGGCTCGGACGGTTGCGGCGTCGCCAACTCGGGCGCGAGCAGCGCGCTGGACATCATCAACTTCTCGTCGCGCGGGCCGACCTCCGACGCGCGCAAGAAGCCCGAGATCTGCGCGCCCGGCACGCACATCCAGGGCGCCGCGAGCCGCGCCACCGGATACGACGGCACGGGCGTGTGCAACAAGTACTGGCCGACGGGGCAGACGCTCTACGCGTGGTCCTCGGGCACCAGTCACGCGACGCCGGCCATCTCCGGCGCGTGCGCGCTGCTGCGGCAGTGGTTCGCGAACAACGGTCTGGGCACGCCGAGCCCCGCACTGCTCAAGGCGTGGCTCATCGACTCGACCACGTACATGACCGGCGTGTACGCCAACGACACGCTGTTCTCGAACAATCAGGGCTTCGGCCTCGTGAACCTCGGGCGCGCCTTCGACAGCACGCCGCGCGTCTACGTCGACCAGAGCCAGGTGCTCGCTGCGACGGGCGCGACCTACGTGAGCAGCGGCAGCATCGCCACCTCGGCCCAGCCCTTCCGCGTGGTGCTCGCGTGGACCGATGCGCCCGGCCCGACGACGGGCAACGCCTACGTGAACAACCTCGACCTCGAGGTCACGGTGAACGGCACGCTGTACCGCGGCAACGTGTTCTCCGGCGCGAATTCCATCACGGGCGGCTCGGCCGACACGCGCAACAACACCGAGGCCGTCACGCTGCCGGCGGGCACGTCGGGCAGCTACTCGGTGACGGTGCGCGCGACGAACATCGCGGGCGACGGCGTGCCAGGCAACGCGGACACCACGGACCAGGACTTCGCGCTGGTCATCTGCAACGCGAGCACGTCGGCGCCGGCGCCGGACTTCACGTTCTCGGCCAGCCCGTCCTCCGCGACGGTGACGGCCGGCGGCAGCGCGAACTTCACCGTGTCGGACACGGCGCTGAACGGCTTCGCGAGCGGCATCACGCTCTCGGCCTCGCCTGCGATCTCCGGCGTGAGCTTCGGCTTCGCGCCGAATCCGCTCGCGGCCAACGGCTCGTCGGTGCTGACCTGCACGACGACCGCGGGCGCGAGCACGGGCCTCAAGACGATCACGATCACGGGCACGTCGGGCGCGCTGTCGCACACCGCCGTCGTCTCGCTGACGATCAACGCGGCGGCCAGTCCCGACTTCACGCTGGCGGCCAGCCCCGGCTCGGCGACGGTGACGGCCGGCGGCAGCGCGAACTTCACGCTGTCCGACACGGCGCTCAACGGCTTCGCGGGCAGCATTTCGCTGTCGGCGTCGCCGGCGATCTCGGGTGTGAGTTACAGCTTCGCGCCCAATCCGATGGCCGCCAACGGCTCGTCGGTGCTGACGTGCAGCACGACGGCCGGCGCGAGCACGGGTGTCAAGGCGATCACGGTCACCGGGACGTCGGGCGCGCTGTCGCACACCGCGGTCGTCTCGCTGACGATCAATCCGGCGGGCGGCGGCGCCTCGGTGCAGACCTACTCGGTCTCGCCGGCGGTCGCGATCCCCGACAACAACACGACGGGCGTGACCAGCACGCAGGCCGTGTCGTCGGCGCAGTCGGTCAGCTCGGTGTCGGTCGGCGTGAACGTCACGCACACCTACAAGGGCGACCTCGTGCTGACGCTCACCGGGCCTGACGGCACGTCGGCGATCCTGCACAACCGCACCGGCGGCTCGGCCGACAACGTGATCACCACGTTCTCGGTGGCGACAGCGGCGGCGCAGGCGCTGACCGCGTTCAACGGCAAGTCGACGTCGGGCAACTGGAGCCTCAAGGTCCAGGACCTCGCGTCGGCGGACGTCGGCACGCTGAACTCGTGGACCATCACTTTCAACGGTGAGCAATCGGCCAGCCCGAACGTCGCGATTCCCGACAACAACGCGACGGGCGTCACCTCGACGCTGACCTTCGCGCAGACCGGCACGGTGGCGGGCGTGAAGGTCAAGGTGGGCATCACGCACACCTACCAGGGTGACCTGCAGGTGATGCTCATCGCGCCCGACGGCACGACGGTGCTGCTGCACAACCAGACCGGCGCGGGCACCGACAACATCAACACTGAGTACCCAGACCTCACGGTCCCGGCCGCCTCGCTGTCAGCCTTCACCGGCAAGTCCATCGCCGGCGCCTGGAAGCTGAAAGTCGTCGACGTCGCCGCGCAGGACACCGGCACCCTGAACTCCTGGACCCTCTCGCTCACGGCGCCGTAGCGCGGCGGCACGATCAGGCGCGGCACCATCGAGCACGGCGTCGTGTCGCGGAACCATGAGTCGCGGTGCGATGGTGCACGCCGCCGTTGAGCACGGCGGCACCGACCGAGCGGCAAGCATGACGCAACCCGCAACTTGCGCCTCCGTGCGCGTCGGAGGATGATGCGCGCATGCACCCCCGGCTGAAGCCGCTGTTCACGCTTCCTGTCAACGAGCGGCTGCGCCTCGTCGAGGAACTCTGGGACAGCATCGCGAAGTCGCCCGAATCGGTCCCTGTGACGGCCGCGCAGAAGCGCGAGCTCGATCGTGGCCTCGCGGCACACCGCAAGAACCCCGGTGGGGCAAAGCCATGAAGTCAGGTGACGCGGCGACTCGAGAAGCGTCGTTGAGGGTCTGGCTCAGGCCCGGCGCGTGATGTCCTCGTGAGGCGCCCCCTTGCGGTGGCGTTGAGCGCGGGCGAGCATCGCCGACTCTCGCGGGGCGTCATCCCGCGAGACGCCGCTCCGCGGAACTCTTGACGGGCAATCCAAACCCATGAGCCTCGCCCACACCGAAATCCTCGAGACGCTGCGCATGCTCCAGGTGGAGAACCTGGACATCCGCACGACCACGCTCGGCGTGAACCTGCTGGATTGCGCCGGCGGCTCCGTGCACGACGTCGCGAAACGCATTCACGAGAAGCTGGTGTCGGTGGCCGGCAATCTCGTCGCCACGGCGAAGTCCGTGGAGGACGAGTTCGGCATTCCGATCGTCAACAAGCGGCTCGCGGTGACGCCCATCGCGCTCGTCGCGGCGGCGTGCCCGGAGGAGGATTACACGCCGATCGCGGTGGCGATGGACCGCGCGGCGGACGACTGCGGCGTCGACTTCATCGGCGGTTTCACGGCGCTGGTGCAGAAGGGCGCGACACGCAGCGACATGCGCCTCATGCGCTCGATCCCGAAGGCGCTGGCCGCGACGAAGCACGTCTGCGCCAGCGTCAACCTGGCCAGCACGCGCGCCGGCATCAACATGGACGCGACGCTGTTCATGGCGCGCATCATCAAGGAGACCGCCGCGCTCACCGCGGACGCGGGCGGCATCGGCTGCGCCAAGCTGGTGGTCTTCTGCAACATGGTCGAGGACAACCCCTTCGTCGCCGGCGCGAACCTCGGCACCGGCGAGCGCGACCTCGTGCTGCACTGCGGTGTCTCGGGGCCCGGCGTCGTGCGCCACGCCATCTCGATGCTGGGCCCGACTGCGGACCTCGGCACGCTGGCGGACGTCATCAAGCGCACCGCCTTCAAGATCACGCGCATGGGCGAGCTGGTGGGGCGAGAGGTGGCCGCGCGCCTCGGCGTGCCCTTCGGCATCGTGGACCTTTCGCTCGCACCGACGCCGGCGCTGGGCGACTCGGTTGCGGACGTGCTGGAGCTCATCGGCCTGGAGCGCACCGGGACGCACGGCACGACGCTGGCGCTCGCGCTGCTCACCGATGCCGTGAAGAAGGGCGGCGCGATGGCCGCGATGCACGTCGGCGGCCTGTCGGGGGCCTTCATCCCGGTGAGCGAGGATGCCGGCATGGTGGAGGCCGTGAACGTCGGCGCGCTCTCGCTCGACAAGCTGGAGGCCATGACCTCGGTCTGCTCCGTGGGCATGGACATGGTGGCCGTGCCCGGCGACACGTCGGCCGAGACGCTGGCCTGCCTCATCGGCGACGAGCTGGCCATCGGCATGGTGAACACCAAGACCACCGCCGTGCGCATCATCCCGGTGCCGGGCGCGAAGGCCGGCGACCAGATCGAGTACGGCGGCCTGCTCGGCACCGCGCCGATCATGCCCGTGCACAAGTGGTCCTCGGCGATCCTCGCCCGCCGCGGCGGCCAGGTCCCCGCGCCCATCCAGTCGATGCGCAACTGAGTGCCCGCGGAATCGCCGGCGCCCTTGGAATCTCAAGCGCCCCCGGAATCGCCGGCGCCCCCGGAATCTCCGGCGCCCGCGGAATCTCCGCGGTCCCGGGATCTCCGCGATCCCTCGCCGGAAGACTCCGCGAGAGACCTCTCCGCATGCACCGCTCGCCGCCCCGTGTGATGTAGAGGCAGTGCCTCAACATCACACATCCAGCCCGATGCAACTCCATGGAGTCGGGTCCGGCGCTCTCGCGGCTAAGCTGGGGCTCTTCGCAGGCTTCCGGATGCACTCATGAGCGATGGTCAGCGCCACGTCCCGCTTCGTCGGCTCCGCGCCGATGTCTGCGCGGCGCTGCTGCTGGCGTTGCCAGCGCTCGCGCTGCCGAGCTGCGGCGACGAGCCGACCGCGGGCGCGGTGCGTTCCGGAGCGAGTCCCGCGGAGTCCGCGTCGCAACGCGCGCCCTTCGATGACGCACTCGCTCCACGTCTCTCGCTGGACCTGTCGGGCGCCGAGTGGTCGCTCTGGCTGGACCGCGCGGCGACGTGGGAGCAGGACGAGCTCTTCGCCCCGCCAGTGGAGCTTGCCTCGCTGCCGGTGAATCCGCCCACCGGCGGCTGGGCCGCGCTGGCGACGGCTGCGACCGGCCCGACGGCTGCGACCGGCCTCGCCGCGCCCGAGGAGGCAGCTGCCGCAGGCGTTCGGGCCGTTTCGGTGCCCGGCACCGTCGAGCAATTCACGTGGGATGCGCTGCTCGCCGAGCGCGGCGGCGATCCGCCGGGCGCCGACGCCGCGGGGGACTACGTCGGCGTGAGCTGGTGGTGGCGCGCCTTCGACGTGCCGGCGTCGATGCTCGCGCCGATCGACGGGCAGCCGCGCGTGCTCCAGCTTCAGTTCGAGGCGGTGCGCCAGCGCGCCGAGATCTTCCTCAACGAACGCCTCGTCGGCTACGACGTCGTCGGCAACACGCCGTTCTCCGTGGCGTGCGGCGACGCGCTGCACGCGGGGCGCAATGTCCTCGCCGTGCGCATCACCGATCCCGGCGGCAACTTCAGCTGGGAGGATTTCGACGCGCTGCGCTGGGGCGAGCACACGCTGCCTGCGAGCCACGGCTTCGGCGGGATCACCGGCCCGGTGCGACTGCTCTCCACGTCGGCGGTGCGCATCGCCGACCTTGCCGTGCAGAATCGCCCGGACCCGCGTGCGATCAGGATCGTCGCCCGCGTGGAGAATCCGACGGCGGACACGCTGTCGGCCGCGCTGAACGTGCAGCTCCTCGATGCCGTCACGCGCGAGCCGCTGGCCGTGAAGGCCCGCGTGCTCGGCACGGCCTGTCCGCCGGGCAGCACCGACGTGACGCTGGACCTGACGGTGCCCGGCGCGCCGCTGTGGTCGCCGGCCTCGCCGCGCCTCTTCCTCTGCCGCGCCGCGCTCAGCACCGCACAGGACACGCAGCTCCGCGTCGTGAGCGAAGGCAGCGGCCTGCGCGTGAGCGACGACGTCGGCCCGCCGCAGGACGTCGCCGAACGCCGCTTCGGTTTCCGCTGGTTCGACATGACCGGCCTCGCCGCCGGCGACGCACCTGCCGCCGACGCACCTGCCGCCGACGCACCTGCCGGCGACGCACCAACCGGCGACGCGTCTACCGGCGACGCACCAACCGACATCGCACGAACCGCCGACGCGGTGCTGCGACTCAACGGGGAGCGCATCGTGCTGCGCTCCGCGATTTCGTGGGGCTTCTGGCCGGGCAGCGGCATGGTGCCGACGCCGGAGCTCGCGCGGTCGCAGGTCGCCGTGGCGAAGTCGCTCGGGCTCAACATGCTCAATCACCACCGCGGCCTCGCGGCGCCGGGGCTGCTCGACGTGCACGACGAGCTGGGCCTGCTCGCCTACGAGGAGCCGGGCGGCTACGCGGCGCACGGCGGCGATGCCTTCTGCCGCCAGCTCGCGCGCGAAAAGCTTCTGCGCATGCTTGAGCGCGATCGCAGCCATCCGTCGCTCATCATCGTGGACCTCATCAACGAGGAGACGACGCCGCCAGGCGTCGAGCAGCTCCAGGATCTCGCCGCGGCGCACGCACTGGACCCGACGCGCCTCATCACCTTCACCTCGGGCTGGGCCGCGGACGGCAGCAACCCGCTGAAGCTGCACGCCCGCCCGACGGATCCGCTGGCGGGCGCCCGCGTGTCGGCCGATGCCGTGACGGCCGATGCCGCGGCTCCCGATGCCGTGTCGGCCGACGCCGTGACTCCCGACGCCGTCACTCCCGATGCCGCGCTGCACGAGTCCGGCTGGTGGGACTACCACAACGCTCCGGGCCCCGGCGTGTGGCGCGACGAGTTCTGGAAGGGGCCCGACGACTACCGTCGCCGCACGGACCATCGCGGCGAGATCGTGTTCTGGGGCGAAGAAGGCGCCATCGCCGCGCCGCCGCGCCTCGGCGCGATGCGCGCAGCGTACGACGCCGGCGCGCTCGACGGCTGGGATGGAGGCGACTATCGCGCGTGGGCCGACAGCACGCAGGACTGGCTGACCTCGCGCGGATTCGACGGCGCGTTCCCGAGTCTCGATGCGCTCACGCTCGGCCTCGGCGGCATCGCCCACGAATACCAGGCGCGGATGATCGCCAACCTGCGGCTCGGCGACGTGACCGACGGCTACGTGATCAACGGCTGGGAAGACACCAAGCTGGAGAATCACTCGGGCATCGTCGACGTCTTCCGCCACGCCAAGGGCGACCCCGCGCGACTCGCGGCCGCGAATGCGCCGCTCGTGCTGGTCGTGAACCTGCGCCAGAGCGTGCTCGCGGCGGGGGATCGCATCGGCAGCTCGGCGCGCGGCGCGGTTGCGGTGGTCGCCGACATCGGCCTCGTCAACGAGCCAGGCCTGCGCGGCCCGCACACGCTGCGCCTCGCGCTGCGCGACGCGACGGGTCGCAGCGCGTGGCAGCAGCAGCTCGACGCGGACCTCGTCGGCGGCGAGAGCTTCGGCCAGATGCTCGCCAGCGGCGTCCGGCTCGCCGGCGTGCTGCAGCCAGGCACATACACGCTCACCGCCGAACTCCGCCCGCGCAGCGACGGCGCCGGTGCCCGCGCCGAAGTCGGCAACGGCGCCGAGGCCGGCGGGCGCGCCGATGTCGGCGCCGACACCGCGCCGCTGGTGACCGGCAGCGACACGCTGCTCGTCGTGGACTGGAAGAGCCGCGGCCTGCCTGCGGGCGGCGCGTTTCTGGAGAGCGGCCGCGCCCTGCGCCGCTTCTTCGAGGGCGCCGGCTGGCCGCTGCCGCCGGTCTTCCACTCGGGCCTGCCGCCGCTGGCGTGGGTGGCTCTGGGCGACTTCGATCCGCAGCCGCGCGAACTCGTGCCGGAGAACGCCTTCAATGGGTTGAGCGTTCTCGATGACGGCAGCACCTCCAACGACACGGTCGATGCCGCCGGCGGATGGCATGCGAGCTTCGTGTCGCAGGGCGGCACGGGTGCCCGGGCGGAGGTCGCCGCGCTTCCGACGATCGACTTCGAATGGTCGCGCGCCGAGCCGCAACCGGGCCTCGGCCTCACCGACTACACCGCCACGTTCACGGGCCGCCTGCTCGCGCCGGAGACCGGCGAGTACATCCTGCACGCGCTCAGCGACGACGGCGTGCGCCTCCGGGTCGATGGCTCGCTGCTCATCGACCATTGGGAAAGTCACGCGCCGCAGGTGGACAGCAGCCGTCCGCTGGCGCTGGTGAAGGGCAGCTCGCACGACGTGAAGCTCGAGTACTGGCAGGGCAAGGGCGAGGCCGTGCTCAAGCTGTTCTGGACGACGCCGGGCAGGCAGGCGCGCACCGCGCAACTGCTCGACGACCTGGTGCGCCGCGCACGCGACGACGGCACCCGGCTGCTCTTCCTGCATCACGCGGATCGCTGGGCGCCGCTGCTCGCCGAACGCGGCCTCCTGAGCTACGACGGTCTGCTCGAGCACGGCCGCTACTGGCTCGGCGGCGGCTTCTTCGCGCGCGAGCATCCGCTGCTGGCCGGCCTGCCCGTCAACGCCGCGCTGGGCCGTGCCTGGCAGTCGCTCGTGAACTACGACCTGCGCCGCTACGGCGTGCGGCTCCGCGCGGCCGATGGCAGCACCGGCGCGCCAGGCATCGAGACGCTCATCGGTTGCGTGTCCGGCCACGACTTCGACCCTGCCGCGGCGCTGGTCCTGCTGCCCTGCGGCGAGGGCGCGATCCTGCTGAACACGCTGGATCTGGTGCACGTCGTCAACGGGCCGCCCGGTCCGGCCGACGTCGCCCGGACGCTTCTGATGAACATCCTGGAGTGGGCTGCGCGGCGCTGAACTTCGGCACTGCGCGGCGGCGCTGCGCGGTGGCGCTGCGCGGTGGCGCTGCGCGGCGGCGCGCGACGTGCGCGCGGCGTGCGCGCGGCGTGCGCGCGGCGTGCGCGCTGCGTCTGCGCGCGTGCCGAATGGCAGCTCAGCGCCGCGAGTCTGCCGGGGCGCGCTTCATCGCGGCGGATTTCAGGCGCAGTGCGAGGTGCTGCGCGGCCTTCTCGATGGCGCCGCGGCCGGTGACGTGGCGGCGCAGGCGCGAGAGGGCGGCGCGTTGCTCGCGCCACTCGCGCGTGTCGCCGAGCAGCGGCGCGAGGGCTTCGGCCACGGCGTGCGCGTCGTCTTCCACGAGCAGGAGCTCGGGGCAGAGCTTGCGCCCGGCGACGAGGTTCACCTGGCCGACCATGTCCGTCACGAGCAGCAGGCGGCCCAGTGCGCGCTCGATGCGCGTGATCCGGTAGACCACGATGAGCGGCGTCCCGAAGAGCGCGGTCTCCAGCGTGGCGGTGCCCGATGCGACGGCGGCGGCGCGGCAGCCGGCCATGACCGCGTGAATGTCCGCGCCGTGCAGCTGCAGCGGCACGCCGGCGACGCGCGCGGCGCGCTCCATGTTGCCCAGCTCGGTGGGCGAGATGTGCGCCGCGTGGAAGCTCGCATCCGGGAAGCGGCCGAGCAGTTCGCGCGCGGCAGCGAGCAGCAGCGGCATGTGCTCGCGCACCTCGCGCGGCCGGCTGCCGGGCAGCAGCGCGACGGGGCGAGGCAGCGCGCGGATGGCGAGCCCCTCGGCCGACAGCGGCGCGTTCTCCGCCGGCAGGCCGTCCAGCAGCGGGTGGCCGATGTAGGTGGCCTTCAGGCCGGCCCGCTCGAAGAACGGCACCTCGAAGGGAAAGATGACCAGCGCTTCGTCCACGACGCGGGCGAAGCGCGCCACGCGCCACGGCGCCCACGCCCAGAGCTGCGGCGCGACGAAGTAGATCACCGGGATGCCGCGCTCGTGAGCCAGCCTGGCGACGTGGAGGTTGAGGCCCGGATAGTCCACGACGATGACCGCGTCGGGGCGGCGCTCGTCCAGCGCGACGGCGGTGCGTTGCAGCACGCCGAGCATGTGCGGGATGGCGGCGGCCGCGGCGGCGATGCCCACGATGGCGTGCTGCACGAGGTCCTCGTGCAGCCGGCAGCCGGCGGCCGCGAGGTCCGGGCCACCGAGGCCCTCGGAGGTGAGGCCGGGGCAGAGCTCCTGAAGTCGCTTCAGCAGGCGCGCGGCGTGCTGGTCGCCGGACATGTCCCCGGCGCTGAAGAAGAGGTGCGGCGCGGGCGGTGCGCCGCGCGGGGCCGCGTCGGTCACGGCGCCGGCCGGCACGCGAAGCGAATCGCGCTGTCTGCGAGGCGAATCGCGCTGCGTGCGAGGCGAATCGCGCGGCGTGCTGCGGTAGTCAACCATCGCGGCGCACCTCGCCGCACAGGCCGGAAAGCGCGGCCAGCGCCTCGGGAAGCCGCGCGCGCGGGACGAGGATGTGGTCTCGTGAAAAGGCGGTGACGGCGCCGATCGGGATGCCGGCGGCGGCCAGCGCGCCGGAAACGGCTGCAAGCACGCCGACGACGTCCCAGGCCATGACGGTGTCCAGCGTGATCGCGGCCCAGTCGCGCTCGCAGCGGGCGGGCGCCGGCAGCGATGCCAGCGCCGACTCCGGGAGCAACGCGCTGAGTTCGAGCTCATCCACACACCAGCAGACGATCGCGCCGGGCGCGCGCGCGGCCACGGTGACGAGCTGCGCGGACAGCACCGGCGCCAGCGCCGGGGGCCATGCGGCCAGCACGTGTGGCTGGCGGTGAACGAGAAGCCTCGTGCGTGCGAGGATCTCTGCGGTCCGTGGTGCGTCGGGCGTCACGGCACCACGGGTGTGAAGGGCCAGATCCACGGGATGACGAGCATCGAGACGGCGAAGAGCACGAGCGTCAGCGGCACGCCGATGCGGACGTAGTCGAGGAAGCGGTAGCCGCCCGGCCCGTAGACGAAGAGGTTGGTCTGGTAGCCAATCGGCGTGGAGTAGTCGCAGCTCGCGCCGAACAGCACCGCGAAGATGAACGGCTCCGGCTGCAGGCCGAGCGTGCGCGCGATGGAGATCGCGATGGGCGTGAACAGCACGGCCACCGCGTTGTTGGAGATGAGCGCGTTGATCAGCGTGGCCAGAAGGAAGATGCCGGCGAGCACCGCGCGTGGGCCCCAGTCCTGCAGGAAGTCCAGCATCGCGCTGCTGATGTTCTCGATCGCGCCGGATTTCTCCATGGCCAGGCCCATGGCCAGCGTGCCGGCGATGAGCACGATGACGCTCGCGTCGATGGCCGAGTATCCCTGGCGCAGCGAGAGGCAGCCGGTGAGCACCATGGCAACCGCGCCGGCCAGCGCGAGGAAGGACATGGGCATGACCTCGAAGGCCGCCAGCACGACGACGGCCAGCAGGATCAGCGCGGCGAGCGGCGCCTTGTTCCGGCGGACCGTCTGTCGCTCGACGCCCTCGAGCATGATGAACTCGTCGGTGTTGCGCAGGTCGCCGAGGCGCTCCTCGTCGCAGAGCGCGAGCAGCGTGTCGCCCATGCGCATGCGGATCTCGGACACGCGCTCGCGCAGGTGCTCGTCTCGGCGCAGGATGGCGATGACCGAGGCGTTGCCGTGATGCCGCGAAAACTCCGAGCCGCCGAGTGTGCGCCCGATGAGCGGCGAGTTCGGGTTGACTACGAGCTCGACCATGGTCATGGCCTTGCCCTTGCCGTGACCTGCGAGCGCCGCTCCCAGCTCGGGCGGCAGCGTGACGCCGTCGCGCGAGAGCAGCTCGTTGATGCCACTGGGAGCGCCCTTGAGCAGCAGCACGTCGCCCGCACGGACGAACTGCGTGCGCGGGTTGCTGATGAGTGGCGCGAGGTGGGTCTCCTCGCCACGGATGACCATCAGCGGCGCAAGGCCCGGCACGCGCCCGAGCACTTCCTGAAATGTCTTGCCGACGAGCGGGCTGCCCGGCGGAAAGAGCGCCTCGGTGACGAATTCGCGCACGCGGCCGCCAGGCGCGGCGGATGTCACGGAGGCGCGGCGCGGAAGCAGCAGCGGACCGGCGACCGCGAGGAAGACGAGGCCCGTGAGCGCGTAGATGATGCCGGCGCTGGCGAACTCGAACATGCCGAGCGCGGGCCGGCCGGCCCGCTCGACCGCCTGGCTCACCAGCAGGTTGGTGCTCGTCCCGATGAGTGTGCACGTGCCGCCCATGATCGTGGCGTAGGACAGCGGGATGAGCAGCCGCGACGGCGCGACTTCAAGCTTGTTGGCCACGCTCAGCACGATGGGCAGGAAGATGACCGCGACCGGCGTGTTGTTCATGAACGCGGAGAGGAAGGTCACGGTGAGCAACAGCGCGCCGATGGAGCGCGCCTTGCTGCCACGCCCGATGTTGAGCATGAGACCGGTGACGAAGTCGAGCGCGCCGGTCTGGATGAGCCCCGCCGAGAGCACGAACATGCACGCGACCGTGATGAGGGCGCTGTTGCCGAAGCCTCGCAGCGCCTCGTCGGGGCTGATGACGCCGCCCACGACGAGCGCCAGCACGGCGAGCATCGACACGAGATCGACGGGAAGCGTCTCGAGTACCCAGAGCACGAGCGCGACGACGACGACGACAAGGACGTAGATCGCCGTGGCGGTCAACGCACGAGCGCCCCGAACGGCGTGCGCCAGTGCACCGGGGCCGAGGAGCGGCCGCGCACCATCTCGAAGTAGGCGTGCTGGAGCGCCAGCGTCATCGGGCCGGCGCCGCCCTTGCCGATGAGTTGAAGGTCTACCTCGCGGATGGGCGTGATTTCGGCGGCGGTGCCGGTGAAGAAGGCCTCGTCGGCGGTGATCAGCTCGCCGCGCGTGATGGGCTCCTCGCGGATCTCGGAGATGCCGAAGTGCTCGGCGCCGCAGCGCGCCAGGTGCAGCGTCGTGGCGCGCGTCAGCCCGGGAAGAATGGGTGAGCTCGTCGGCGGCGTCTTGAGCACGCCGTTGCTCACGACGAACAGGTTTTCGCCGCTGCCCTCGGCGAGGCAGCCGTCGTCGTCCATGAGCAGCGCCTCGTGGAAGCCGAGCGCGAGCGCCTCGCGCTTGGCCAGCGTGGAGAGCACGTACTGCCCGGTGATCTTGGCCTTGGGCAGCGAGGAACCGAGACCCGAGCGGCGGTATGCCGAGATGTGCGTGCGGATGCCGTTCTTCAGGCCGTCCTCGCCGAGGTAGGCGCCCCAGGCCTGCGCCGCGATGGCGATGTGCACGGGCGGGGAGGAGCCCAGCCCCCCGAGCTTCGCGTCGTCCTGGTAGACGATCGGGCGCAGGTAGCCGTCGAGCAGGTCGTTGGCCTGCAGCACCGCGATGCAGGCGTCGCGCAGCTCGGGCAGGCCGAAGGGCAGCTTCAGGCCGCAGATGCGCGCCGAGTCGTTGAGCCGCTGCAGGTGGTCTTCGAGCCGGAACACGGAGGCCGTCCCGTCGCCGCAGTCGTAGGAGCGGATGCCCTCGAAGACGCCGACGCCGTAGTGCAGCGTGTGGGCGAGCACCGAGACCCGCGCCTCGTTGGCCGGGAGCAGCGTGCCGTCCATCCAGATCGTGGCCATGCTCTTGGTTCCGTGCGCAGGAGTGGGAGGGCTGGCGCGATGGCGCCGGCCGGAGCGGGTCTGCCGACCCGCGGGCATTCTAGCCGGGAGCATGGGGCCCATCGCGAGGATCATGCCGGGCTCGTGCCGCATCGACTCCGCGCGGTGCCGACTCGAAGCGCCGGGGGAAAGTCGTCGGCTCGCATTCCCGTCGCCTCGCATTACGATGCGCGCCGCGTACGTGCGGACCCGGCGCCGGCCAGCACTCCCGCATCTCCCGCACACGTCCCGAAGCTCGCGGCCGGCGACCCGCAGATGGAAGGCAGCGCTTGATGGCAGCACTCGATCGGCCCGTGTCGCACCGGCATGCCGTCCGGCGGCCGGGGATGCGGCGCCTCGCCCGCCTGATGGCCTGTCTCGTCCTGGCCGGGCTCGGCCCGGGCCTGCTGACCGGCTGCGGCGATGCGGATTCCAGCTGGTCGTCGTCGGAGACCCCGCCGGGCAAGCCGGTCGGCAAGGTGCTGGTCATCGGCGTGGACGGCATGGAGTGGAGCGTGCTGCGGCCGCTGCTGGCCGCCGGCAGGTGCCCCAACCTGCGCGGGCTGATGGAGCGCGGCTCCTTCGGCCGGCTCGCGACGATCAACCCCACGCTCTCGCCGATCATCTGGACAACCATCGCCACGGGGCGCATGCCCAAGGCGCACGGCATCCATGACTTCCTCGACGAGAACAAGAAGGAGTACACGAGCAGCCGGCGCGCCGTGCCGGCCGTGTGGAACATCGCCGACCGCTACGGCATCGCCAGCGACGTCATCGGCTGGTGGATCACGTGGCCGGTGGAGCACATCAAGGGGGTGATGGTCTCGGGCACGTCATCCGGCGCGCTGGTGTCCGTGAACTGGAAGCCGTCGCTGCTGCCGGGCGGCGCCGACCAGATCTGGCCCGTCGCTCTCACGGACGAACTCATGACCCTTGCGACCGAGGCCGGATCCGAGGCCGCGGTCAAGGAGCTGGCGCGGCGGCACATCTTTGGAGCGGTGCCCGCGGACCTGCTCGACGCGCAGCAGAAGGCGCTCGAGCAGACCACGCTGTGGTCGCTGCAGTCCGACTTGACCTTCGCCGCGCTCGCGCGCCACGTGTTCGCCGCGAAGCCGGCGCAGCTCAACATGGTCTATTTCGGCGGCACGGACGTGACCAGTCACCGCTACTGGCGCCAGTATGAACCGCAGGCCTATGCCTGGCACGGCGACGAGGTCGTCGACAAGGCCCTGGCCTCCGTCGTCCCCAACTACTACGAGTGGATCGACACGCTCATCGGCGGGCTAGTGGAGGCGGCAGGTCCGGGGACCAACGTCCTCGTGATGTCCGACCACGGCTTCCACGCCATCTACACGAAGAAGGATCCGGGGCCTGATGCCCGGGGCATGACCGGCCACCACATGGACGCGCCACCCGGCGTGCTCGTCGCCGCGGGCCGGGACCTCGGCAGGGCCGCGCCGGGAGACCTGGCGGCGTTCCTGGAGTCCGGCGCTCTGCCCGTCCTGGGTTCGGTGGCCGACATCACGCCGACGTTGCTCGCGCTGCTGGGCATCCCGGCGGCGCGCGACATGACGGGACGCGCGCTGGCCCCGCTGCTCGTCGGTGCCGCGCGCGAGAACGCTGCGCTGCCGCTCGTGGACACGCACGACACCGGCTTCCGTCCGGCGACGATGGACCTGATGCCCCCGGCCATGGCGGAGAGCTACAAGACCCGATTCTCGGGCCTCGGCTACCTGGACGATCCCGTGGACCCGACGCAGGATCCAGTCATCGTGGTGCCGACGGATGCCGCCCCCCCGGCTGTGCCGGGCAAGTAGTCGACGTTCCCGCGGACAACGCTGCGGATGCTGCGGATACAGCGGCTGGCGCAGATGCAGCGAATGCTGCGGATGCAGCGGCTGGAACCGGCGCGGCCGCGGCAGTAACGTTGGCCGGCTCATGCTGCAACCTCGTGTCACAGGGTGTCGGACGCCGTCCCGGGCTGCGCGAGCGCCGGCAAGGCTCGTGCTGCTCGCCTGCATGGCGCTGATGTCCGCGTGCACCACGATCGAGACGAAGCATCGCGACTGGAGCCGCTACAACGGCCCCGGCGCCGAGTACTTCCGCATGGAAGATCCGCCGCCGCTGACGACGCTGGCCGATCCGATCGAGCCGACCAACCGCGCCTTCCAGGCCTTCAACACCGACCTGCTGAAACTGGTCGTGTCGCCGCTGGCCACCGGCTGGCGCGCGATCACGGCGCCGACGGTGCGCACGCACATCAACCAGTTCGGCACGAACCTCGCCTGGCCGGTGCGCCTGGTGAGCAACGTCTTCCAGGCCCGCTTCGGCGACGCCGGCGTGGAGACGGGGCGCTTCGTGATCAACACCACGGTCGGGCTGCTGGGCTTCTTCGACCCGGCCTCCGAGTGGGGGCTGCCCGCGCCGCGCCCGGAGGATGTCGGCCGCATGCTGGGCGAGTGGGGCTGGAAGCCGCAGGCCTACGTCATGCTGCCGGTGGTGGGGCCGAGCAGCGACCGCGACACGGTCGGCTTCGTCGGTGACACGGCGCTCGATCCGGCCACCTACTTCTTTCCGCTGTCGGTCGTGCTGAAGTTCAACATGCTCAGCGACCACGTGGACAAGTATCTGCACCTCAACGAGATCCTCTACGACTCGTACACGATCGTGCGGCAGGTCTGGACGCTCTACCGCAGCCAGGCCGAAGCGAACATGGCCTTCGCGCCCGAGTCGGGGCCGTCGATCGACACGCTCGAGGCCGTGTTCCTCAGTTATCGCGACCAGGATTTTCCGGCGCGCGCGGAGCGGCGCACGGTCACCGCACCGACGACCGGCCGGGAGTTCCCGTACGACCTGTGGCTGCAGCCGCTGCCTGCGCCGATCGTCTACATCGTGCCGGGCCTCGGCAGCCATCGCGAGTCCGACTCGACCGTGGCGCTGGCCGAGATGGCGTTTGCGCACGGCTACTCGGCGGTCACCGTGAGCAGCGCGCTCAACGTCGAGTTCATGTCGACGGGGTCCAGCATGGAACTGCCCGGCTACGCGCCCGTCGACAGCCACGACCTGCACCGCGTGCTGACCGCCATCGACAGCCAGCTGCGCGGCGAGCATCCCGGACGGCTCACGCAGCGCGCGCTGCTCGGCCTGTCGCTCGGCGCCTTTCACCTGCTGTACATCGCGGCGGCCAACCAGGAGGCCCTGGCCGGCCCCGCCCCCGACGAGCCGCTGCTCGACTTCGACGCCTACATCCCGATCAACCCGCCGGTGCGCCTCGCCTACGGCGTGCAGCAGCTCGACGACCTGTACCGCGCGCCGATGCGCTGGCCGGCAGCCGGCCGGCAGGAGCGCATCGAGAACATCCTGCTGAAGGTGCTCGAGCTGGCCCGCGGCGAGCTGGCGCCCGGCATGGAGCTGCCCTTCGAGCGCATCGAGGCGGAGTACCTCATCGGACTGACCTTCCGTCTGTCGCTGCGCGACGTGCTCTTCGACAGCCAGCTCCGGCACGACCGCGGCGTGCTGCTCACGCAGCTCGATGTCCGCCAGCGGCAGCCGGCGTATGCGGAGATCGAGCGCTATTCGTGGATGGAGTACTTCCTCGCCTTCGCGCTGCCATACCTGGCGGAGCGCGACCCTGCGCTGGCCGACCCGGAGGTGCTGTGGGCCCGCTGCGACCTGCACGCGCTGGAGCGTCAGCTCGCGGCCTGCTCGTCGATCCACGCGTTCACGAACCGCAACGACTTCCTGCTCGCTCCGCAGGACAGCGCCTGGCTGGAGGCGACCCTCGGGCCCGATCGCCTGCAGTTCTTCGAGAACGGCGGACATCTCGGCAATCTCTACCTGCCCGACATCCAGGCCGCGATCATGAATGCCCTCGGCGGTCAACTGCGCAGCGCGACCCGTTCGCTGGCGAGCGCGGATTCCGGGAAGCCGTCGCCGCCCTGACCCTTTGAACCGGCGCGCTGATGCGCTAGCGTTTCACCGCCCTTCGTCGGCGCCCGCCGTCGCGAAGGCATGCCGAACGACCAGTGACGACCCCCCGCAAGGTCACCGCGGAGCACCCGCCGGACCGCTGCGGGCCCACCGCGGGGACACCGCGGAGCACCCGCGGGGCCACCGCGGCGCAGAAAAGGACCGGACATGAACTCTCCGTACAGCACGCGCCCTCTGCTCGGCGACGACGATGACGATGACGACGACGACGAGGGCGACGGTCACGACAAGAAGCCCGGCAAGGACAAGCCCAAGGAGGTGCCGGAGTTCCTGGGCAAGAGCCTGCTCGATCAGCGCGTGATCATGGTCTGCAAGCCGGTGGACCGCGACATGGCCGCAGTCATCGTCGGCCAGCTCCTCGTGCTGGACGAGAAGGACAACAAGGCGCCCATCACGATGTACGTGAACTGCCCCGGCGGCGACGCCGACAGCGGCTTCGGCATCTATGACGCGATGCACTTCATCAGCGCGCCCATCACGACGGTGTGCATCGGCCTGGCCGCCTCGGCCGCCGTGACCATCTTCGTCGGCGGGGCCAAGGGCCGGCGCTTCACGCTGCCGCACAGCCGCTTCCTGATCCACCAGCCCAGCAGCCAGAGCCAGGGCCAGGCCAGCGACATCGAGATCACGGCCAACGAGATCATCAAGACGCGCGATCTCTACAACCAGATCCTCGCGGAAGAGACCGGCCGCTCGGACAAGCAGATCCTCAAGGACGTCACGCGCGACTTCTGGCTCTCGGCGTCGGAGGCCGTGGAATACGGCATCGCGAGCGGCATCATGAAGTCGCGGACCGAGATGAAGGCCTGAGTCGCCGCGGTCGCGTGGGCAGCGATGCCCGCCGGCCACACGCGTTCAGCTCTCGATCAGTTCGCCCGTGGCGGCGTCCAGGCTCAGGGTGCGTGTCCGTCCGCCGCGGCTGATCCTCAGCGAGCCGCCGGTGATCGGGACGCCCTGGGCATCGAAGAGCGCGGCCGCCCCTGCGGCGCCGAAGTCGGCTTCCTCGAGCGTGACGCGTTCGGCCTTGTTCGGACCCGAGAGGTTCACGATGGCGTCGGTGCGCGTCAGCGGGTCGCGGGCCGGCGTGCCGTCCTCGGTGACGATGGCGAAGCGATTGCCCTGCACGTCGAACACCACGCCGACCGGAGCGCGCCCCGAACGCGCCAGACCCTGCGCACGCGTGCAGGCGTCCTGGAGCAGCACCGCGGCCTGATCGAGCGCGATCGTCTCGTTCTGCGTGCTGGTCACGGTCAGCATGCCCGCCATGAGGCCGATGATGCCGACGATGACGAGCAGCTCCAGCATGGTGGTGCCGCGGACGGCGCGGCGGACCGGCCGCGCGGCGATCGTCGGCGAGGCGTGCGGCGTGTTCACGGGAACTGGTAGCTCGTGATGGAGGACAGGCCGTCCACCGTGCTCGTGCGCGGCAGGAAGGCCAGGTAGCGGAAGGCGTTGGCATCGCCGAGCTGCAGGCCCGCGGCCCAGGCCCGAGGTGCGCGTCCGGCCCCGGGCAGGCCGATGGTCGTCGCGATGGAGGGGCTCTGCACGCACGCGATGTTGCCGAGGATGCCGCCCGCGCCGGTGAGGGTCAGCGTGTGTGTCACCACGTCGCCCATGAGCTGCACGCTGCATGCGCCGGTGGAGCACTTCAGCACGCCGTCCGGCATGAGCACCGCGATGCCGGGCAGGAAGCTGCCGCCGCTGACGCGCAGTCCGCCGTCGATGATGACCGTCGGTGCGGTGCTCACTTGAAAGGCGCCCAGCGTGACGTCGCCCAGAGCCCGCTCCGAGACGATGCAGCCCGCGATCGTCACGTTGCTGAAGGTAATGCGCGCGCTGTTGCGGATGACGACCAGGCCGGTCAGGTCCCGGTCCGACACGCTCTGCGTGCCCGAGTAGTAGGTGGTGGCGACCGCGGAGCTGCTGCCGTGGTTGCCGTGGCTCCCGCAGTGCGAGTTCGACGTGTTGCCCGGGACGAGCGCGTCGGAGACCTCCGGGTCGAGTTGCGGCAGGTCGTCCGGCGTGTCGGCGAGGGCCAGCGGCATCAACTCGCCCTCGGCCAGCACCGTCGTTCCCAGACCATCGCTGTCGAGGGCCGTGGCGAGCAGTCGGCGATGGTTGTTGCCGAGGTCCTCGGTCTGCACGAAGGCTGTGGTGCGGCCGTTGCCGAGGTTGGCCGTGGTGGCGTCGGCGTCGGTGAGCACGGACTGCTGACCCCAGGCGAGCGCCGCGTCCACCGCGTGAGCGGCATCCTGCGCGGAAACACTGGCCGTGGAGTGCCGGTTCTCGGTCATCGCATGCCGCAGATAACCCGCGCTCAGCATGCCGATGAGGCCCACGAAGAAGAGCACGACGAGCAGTGCGTAGCCGGAGTGCGCGCGCGTCGCAGCGGGCATGCGGCTGTTCATGGCCGGCACCAGGAGCGAAAGGTCTCGATGACCTGCCCGTCGTGGCGGATGCTGACCGAGAGCCGGTAGAGGCGCGCAGCGTGCGTGGAGAGCGCCGTCATGACGCTCTCGTTGGTGGGGGTGTCGAGGTTGTCCAAGGTGAAGATCTCCACGTTCACGGACTGTTGCCAGCCGGTCAGCGTGCTGTCGCTGCTTCCGTCGGCGCGGATGGGGGGCGAAAAGACGGCGCCGTCCAGCGAGTTGAGAGCGACGACGGCGCTGCCGCTCGTCACGCCGGAACTGCCGCTCGGCGTCCGGGGCAGCGTCTCGGCCAGCACCGCGATGTCCTGCGCGAGGCGCGCGGCGAGCATCGGCTGGTCGGCCAGCTCGGCCTTGCTGCTCGTGGCGGCGGACATCGAGGTCGTCACGGCCACGAGCGCCACGGCCATGATGGTGCCCGCGATGAGCACCTCCGCCAGCGTGAAGCCACGCGTGCTGCGGGTCATGACCCGGCCAGTGTCAGCATGGGCAGTTCGCCGGGCAGCGCGCCGAGCCACGGATCGTCCACGGCAAGCTGGCCCGCGACATTGGCCGCGCCGGTGGCGCTGCGGCCGTCCTGCATCTGGACGTTCATGGTCACGCCGGTGACCACCGCAGTCGCCGTGGTCTGGGTGATCGTCTGGTTGCCTTCGAGGCTGCACGTGACGGTCGTCGCCTGCGGGGACCAGCTCGCCCCCGAACTGGTCTTGAGTGCGACGCCGGAGAGCCTGCTGCTCGAGAGCGGCCGTGTCTGCACGCTGATCTCGTCCCAGCCGTTGAGCGTGAGCACCAGCGTGTAGGCGCGGCCCGGCAGCAGCGTGGCCGACAGGCCCGCGATGCTGATCGCCGCCTGCGACGGTGCGGTGTTCACCTTGAGCACGACCTCCGGATGCCCGTCCCACCAGCCCCAGGCCACGCCCGCCGGCGGGCTGGCTGCCTGGTTGGTCTTCGTGTCCCACCACTGGTAGGCGCACGTCGGCAACGTGCCCGTCGTGACCGTCACCGTGCCGAGTCGCGAGCCGAGCGGGCGCGCATCGCCCGGAACCCGCGCCTCGTACAACTCGATGCTCAGCGTGCCTGCGCCCGAGGAGTGGTTCGGGCTGTGCGGCTGCTTCGCGTGCAGGTGACAGAAGGACTTGTTGGACGCATCCAGCCAGGCGACGGGCAGCAGCAGCCGCGTCGGCGTCGTGGATCTCACCTGTTCGGTGACGCCTCCGACATGGTTGAAGGAGGACTGCGCCGCCACGGGCATGATGAAGCCGAGGGCGAGGGATTGGCCGCTCGTGAGCGTGAGCATGCTGGCGGTGCCCGTGTTCGCGGGCGACGTCCAGAAGGTCTGCACGGCAGTCTGCGGCGTGGACTCGCGCAGGCGCGCCGTCGTGCGCAGATCGAAGCTCACCGACGCCACGTCCGGCAGCAGCGTGCCTTCCGCACCCGACGGGCGCAGCACTTTCAGCGCGTGGTCCTCGACGAAGTACTCGGTCACGCGGCCGAAGGGGTCGTGAAGCTGCAGCTGATCTGCGGACGGTCCGGACACTGCCCACGCCGTGCGCACGCCCTGCGACAGCGTGGCAACGGCCTGCTCCATGCGCAGGTCGCCGCCCTCGGCCTCGGCCACCTGCGCCGTGCAGAGGTGCGCCATCGCGGCGAGACTGACCATGAGTCCCGCGCCGATCGAGGTGGCGATGAGCAGCTCGATGAGCGAGAAACCGCGCACCGCGCCGCACGGGCGCGCCGGGCGCGCGACGTCGCGCACGGGAGCCGCCGCGCGACGCGGTCGACGGGAATGGCAAGGCTGCATGGCGGAATCCGGGGTGAGTGTCCGCGGGTCGGAGGAGCGGCGCCGCCGGGCTGCGCCGTCGTCACCTGCGCAGCGTCTTTCGGCAGGGGGCCAGGGGCGGACTTGAGGCGACTCGACGGGCGTGCCGTCCGGAGCGTCCGCGCCGCGAGCCGGCCCTCAGCCCCGGGGCAGGCGGCGCAGTGCGACGGCCACCGCCGTCATGCCGGCTGCGGCCACCGCGAAGGCGACCACGGCCTGCCCCGTGCGGTCCAGCAGCGCGAAGCCGATGCCGAACATGAGCCCCAGCGTGGTCGCGAGGCCGCCGAGCACGCCCGTCGTGACCGCCCCGAGTTCGCCCGGACGCACCACATCGGGTGCGAGCGCCGCCACGGGGCCCCAGGCGCCCATGGGTCTCACGCGCCGGAAGAACGGCAGCAGCGTCGCCGGGTCGGGCGCCGCCGTGACCAGCAGCGACAGCATCGAGCACAGCATGGAGAAGCTCACGACGAGCACCAGTCTCCCCTCGCTGGAGAGTTCGCCCCTGGGCGAGAGCTGCCCCAGGTGCCAGACCGGCGTCCAGACGCTGAGCGTGATCGTCGCCACCGCGCTGGAAATCATGGCGGTCATCTCCGTCGAGGCGCGCACGCGCCACCACAGCCAGCGCAGCACATACACCGGCCCCACGCCCGACAGGAAGGCGAGGAAGAACATGAACAGGTCGCGGATGGACTCCGCTTCCCACGTGAAGAGCGCGGCGAGCAGCATCACCGCGACGCTCGCGATGCGCGCCACCAGCACGTAGTGCCGCGCGTTCTCGTCGGGCTTCAGGAAGCGCCGGTACACGTCGTTCACGAAGAACGAGGCCGCGAGGTTGATGTGCGTGTCCACGGTGGACATGAAGGCAGCGAGCAGCGACGCGACGACCAGACCGAGCAGGCCGATCGGCAGGTAGCGCGCCATCATCACCACGTAGGCGCCTTCGGGGTCGGTGCGGGCGATGAGCTGCTCGGCGGCCACGACGCTGGTCCCGACCTTCAGGGCCTTGTCCGGCTGCGCGCGCCAGTCGCGCAGGTCCTCGCCCGCGTGCAGCGGCACGCGGACCTCGGCGCCACCGTCCGCGGGCTGCAGCACGATCTCATCCGCGCTCACCGAGCGCACCGTGCCGGCCACCGGCGCGCGGACCTCGATCGCCGGCAGCAGGATGAGCGACGCGATGCCGACCATGATCCACGGCCAGGGGCGCAGCGCGTAATGCGCCACGTTGAACCAGAGCGTGGCCAGCAGGCCGTTGCGCTCGTCCTTGCTGGCGCAGATGCGCTGCACGGCGGCGCTGGCGCCGTCCACGTTCTCCACGGCCCACCACGACACGCCGAGGTAGACGGCGAGGGTCACGAGCGGCAGCGTCCAGAAGGCAGGGTCCAGCCAGCCGCCCGGGCCCGGGGTGGGAAAGAAGTGCAGCGTGTCCGGCCCGAAGACGCCGCCGTGCGCGTCGGCCGCGAGCACGCCGGCGGTTCCGCCTGCGGCTGCCCAGGTGATGGCGGCCAGCGCGATGGCGCCACCCAGCGCGAGCAGGAACTGGAAGATGTCGGTGACGACGACGCCCCACAGGCCCGACATGGTGGAGTAGATCACCGCCACGCTGCACGAGATGACCAGCGCCCAGAACTTTTCCACGCCGAAGAGCACGTCCATGATCTTCACCGCGGCGAGCAGCACCCAGCACAGGATGATCGTGTTGGTCCACGCGGCGTGCAGCACGCCCAGCGTGCCGCGCAGCACGCGTGCCGACGCGCCGCCGTAGCGCAGTTCGACCAGTTCGGCCTTGGTCATGACGCCGCCGCGCCGCCACCAGCGCGCGAAGAGGAAGACGGAGGCCAGCCCCGAGAGCGCGAAGCACCACCATGCCCAGTTGCGCCACAGGCCGCCGTCGCGCACCCAGCCGGAGATGAGCAGCGGCGTGTCCGCCGCAAAGGACGTCGCCACCATGGACGTGCCCGCCAGCCACCACGGCAGCGTGCGCCCGGAGAGGAAGTACTCGTCCACGGACTCGCCGGCTCGGCGCGTGAACCTCGCGCCGATCCAGAAAGTCAGCGCGATGGACAACGCGATGACGATCCAGTCGAGCGGGTGGAGGTGCATGCGGGCCAGAGACTAAGCCAGCGACGCGGCGGTTTCCCCCACGAAGCCGAATGCTGGTCCCCGTCGACCCGATGCGGCACGATGCTCCGATGGACGACGAGGCGCTGGGTGGCGAGGCGGGAGGGGTGCGCTCCCTGCGTTCACTGCCGGTCCGCCGCCTGTGGGAACTGGCGCGCCAGGAGCGCCGGCTCATCGGCGTGGGCACCGTGTTCCTGGTGCTCGGCAGCGCGGCGGGCCTGGCCTATCCGCAGGCCTTCCGCATCATCATCGACGACCAGAAACTGGGCGACATGGGCGTGCTCACGCGCGACGTGCAGGCCATGGTCGCGATCGTGGGCGTGCAGGCGCTGTCCATCGGGCTGCGCATGTATCTGTTCACCGTGGCCGGCGAGCGCATCGTCGCCCGGCTGCGCAAGACGCTGTACGCGCGCGTCCTGCAGCAGGAGGTCGCCTTCTTCGACGAGCGCCGTACGGGCGAACTCATGAGCCGGCTCGCGTCGGACACGACGGTGCTGCAGACCACCGTCACGGTCAACGCCTCCATGGCGCTGCGCAACCTGGTGTTGATGCTCGGCGGGCTGGCGCTCATGTACCTCACCTCGCCGCAGCTTGCGCTGCTCATGCTGGCGCTGGTGCCTCCCATCGCGATCGGAGCCGTCTGGGTGGGCAAGCGCATCGAGCGCATCAGCCGGCAGTCGCAGGATGCGCTGGCGGCCTCGGGCGCGGTGGCGGAGGAGACCATCGGCGGCCTGCGCACGGTGCGCTCGTTCACGCGCGAGGCGGCCGAAGGCGAGCGCTACGGCGCCGCCGTCTGGAGGAGTTTCGAACTCTCGCGCCTGCGCATGAAGGGCATCGCGGTCTTCGTGGGCGTCTCGTACTTCGCGAGCTTCGCCGCGCTGGGCGCGGTGCTGTGGCTCGGCCTGAAGCAATCCATGGAGGGGCAGCTCACGAGCGGCGAGCTGCTCCAGTTCATCATGTACGGCGCGACGGTGGGCTTCGCGATGGGCGGCATGGGTGAGCTCTGGGCCGAACTCATGAAGGCGCGCGGCTCATCCGCCCGCGTGTTCGAACTGCTCGACCGGCAACCCGCGATGCCGGTCACCGGCGGGGCGCGCCTGCCGCACGTGAGCGGCCGCATCGAGCTGCGCGACGTGAGCTTCCGCTACCCCACGCGGCCCGACGTGCCGGCGCTCGACCACGTGAGCCTGGTGGTGGAGCCGGGCGAGGTCGTGGCCCTGGTGGGTTCGTCGGGTGCGGGCAAGTCCACCATCGCCGCGCTCATCCCGCGCTTCTACGACTGCGAGTCCGGCGCGGTGCTGCTCGACGGCGTGGACATCCGCACGCTGGACCCGTCGTGGTTGCGCGCGCACATCGGCAGCGTGGCGCAGGAGCCGATCCTCTTCAGCACGAGCATCGCGGAGAACATCCGCTACGGGCGCGACGGCGCGAGCGACGCCGACGTGGAGGCCGCCGCGCGCGCCGCCAACGCGCACGACTTCATCACGGCGCTGCCGCAGGGCTATGCCACGCCGGTGGGCGAGCGCGGCGTGCAACTCTCCGGCGGGCAGAAGCAGCGCGTCGCCATCGCCCGCGCCCTGCTCAAGGACCCGAAGATCCTGATCCTGGACGAGGCGACCTCCGCGCTGGACGCCGAGAGCGAGGCGCTGGTGAAGGAGGCCCTGGACCGGCTCATGGAGCACCGCACCAGCCTTGTCATCGCGCACCGGCTCTCCACCGTGCGCGATGCGGACCGCGTGATCGTGCTGGAGGCCGGTCGCGTCGTGCAAACCGGGACACACGAGACGCTGGCCGGGCAGGAAGGGCTCTATCGGCGCCTGGTCCAGCGCCAATTCGTCGTGGCCTGACCGCGCTGCGTCGCGGGAGCGTGAGCGCCCGGTCTGAGGTGCCGGTGACGCACGCCGCATCCCGCCGGTGTCCGGGGTGCAGACTGCTGACACTTCGCCAACCTTTCCGTATCCTCCCCGCGCGCTGAATCAAGATCCGGTCGGCGCGGTGCGAGCTCCGGAGCCGTCGCGTCACCTCCCGAAGACGCGGCCACGCTCGGGGATTGCATCTGCCCGTGCAGTGCCTCGCCCCGAATCCTCCTCCCGAGCCCCGATCCCATGTCCAGCCTCTCCGGCGGAAGCCCCGCCGTGCGGCCGCGGCCGCAGCGTGCCTTCGTTGCGTCGCTCGTCGGCGCCTTGCTCTGTGCATTGTCCGTGTCGACGGCGGCGCTCGCGCCGCAGTCCGCTGCACTCGGCACCGTGCGCGGTTCGCTCGTCGTCTGGGGCGACGCCGTCGTCGACTTCGTCGCCGCGTCGACCGACGAGCAGGCCGCGACGAATCCCTTCCTCGATCTGCGGCTCGACGTGACCTTCCGCCACCCGGTCAGCGGCATGCAGTTCGTCGTACCCGGCTACTACGCGGCCGACGGCCTGTCGGCAGACACGGGAGCGAGTTCGGGCGGCGTGTGGCGCGCGCACCTTTTGCCCAACGTGGCCGGCAAGTGGACCTACAAGGCGATCTTCCGCGCCGGGCCTGGCATCGCCACCAGCCTGGATCTTGCGGCGGGTACGCCCACGGCCTTCAACGGCGCCAGCGGCTCCTTCACCATCGCCCCGATGCCCACGAACGCCGCGGGCTTTCACAAGGATGGCCTGCTCGTCTGGGACGGCGGGCGCTACCTCCGCTTTGCAGGCAGCGGCCGGCCCTTCGTGAAGACGGGCACGAACAGCCCCGAGAATCTGCTCGCCTTCAAGGATTTCGACGGCACGACGCCCACGCATGCCTACGCCGCGCACGTCGCGGACTGGACGGCTGGTGATCCGACGTGGGCCGGCGGCAAGGGCAAAGGTCTCGTCGGCGCGCTGAACTACCTCGCGAGCCGCGGCGTCAACAGCGCCTACTTCCTGACCTTCAACGTCGGTGGCGACGGCAAGGATGTCTGGCCGTGGACCTCATCCAGCGAGCGGCTGCGCTTCGACGTGAGCAAGCTCGAGCAGTGGAACCGCGTGTTCGAGCACATGGACCATCGCGGGATCATGCTGCACGTCGTCACGCAGGAGACCGAGAACGACACGGGGCCGCTCGCGCTGGACGGCGGCGCCCTGGACACGCAGCGCAAGCTCTATTACCGCGAGCTCGTGGCGCGCTTCGCGCACCATCCCGCGCTCCAGTGGAACCTCGGCGAGGAGAACACCAACACCAGCGCCCAGCTGCTGGCCTTCAAGGATCGCATCCAGGCACTTGACCCGTACGACCATCCGATCGTCGTGCACACCTTCCCGACAGCCAAGACCGGTGTGTACATGCCGCTCATCGCGGCCGGTGCGCTGGAGGGCGCCTCGCTGCAGATCCTGGACGTGCAGACCTCGCACGCCGAGACGGCCACCTGGCTGTCCGCGTCGCAGGCCGGCGGCAAGCGGTGGGCCGTGACCGTGGACGAGATCGGACCGCCGAACGCGGGCGTCATGCCCGACGTCAACGACCCCTCGCACGACAACGTGCGGCGCCAAGCGCTGTGGGGCAACCTCATGGCGGGCGGCGCGGGTTGCGAGTGGTACTTCGGTTACGCCTTTCCGAACGACGACGTCGACTGCGAGGATTTCCGGGCGCGCGCCGCGATGTGGGACCAGTCGCGCATCGCGCGCGAGTTCTTCGAGCAGCAGCTCCCGCTGCCCGACCTGCAGCCCGCCGACGCGCTGGCTTCCGCCGTGGCCGTCACCGGCGGCCCCACGACGGCGTGGTGCCTTGCTCAGCCGGGTGAGAACTACGCGATCTACCTTCCGCTGGGTGGCAGTCCGAGCCTCGACGTGGGCAGCGCGCCCTCCAGCTTCGAGGTGCGCTGGCTCGATCCGCTGCATGGCGGCGCGCTCCAGCTCGGCAGCATCGGCACGGTGCGGGGCCCGGGCGTCGTCACGCTGGGCGATCCGCCTCACGACACCGGCCGCGACTGGGCAGCGGTCGTCCGGCGCATCGAGGTGGCCAACGCGCCGCCCAAGATCGTCGGCGTCACGGTGCTGCCGACGCCGCTTCACGGCGGCGAGACCTTCCACATCACCGTCACCGTGTCGGACCCCGACGGCGCGGCGGACATCACCTCGGTGCAGATCCACTTCGCGGCGCCCGGACCGGTCTACCTGGGTGCGCTCCCGGCGACCGCACAGGCCAACGGCCAATACCTTCTCTCCATCCCCGACATGCCCAAGCTGCCCGCGGGGCAATGGATCGTCGTGCCGGTCGTGTTCGACTCGGCCGGCCAGTCCACGTTTGCACTGAAGGCCTTCGGCGCGCTGTAGTTCGCGCCGGTGCCCCGCGCGCCGCGCGGCGCTGCGCGCGGCCTCAGCAGGAAACCGCTAGTAGGAAACCGCTCCGACCTTCACGAGCGCGTCGAGGTAGGCGCTCACCTGCGCCGGCGTGATCTCGCGCCGGAACTCGGTGCTGAGTGCCCGCGCGATCTCGACCGCACTCGCGTCGGGTCCGATGAAGTTGACCAGCTCGAAGCGCACGTCGCCATCGAAGTCCGGCGCCTGCGCGTGCAGCGTCGCGATGTCCTCGGGCGAGAGCCGGCTCTCCGGCAGCCCGAAATCCAGGGGCCCGCGCGTGAGCCGCCGCACGCCCGCGTCGAGGCCTCCATCGCCGAAGCTGCGGGTGACGGCCTCCGCGCCGGACCACGTCGCCCCGGCGAGCCAGAGCGGGTCGGCCAGCCCGTTGAGTACGGACTCCCAGCGCTCCACCGCCAGCGCGGTGTCCTCGCCCGCATGGAAGGTCAGCACGCTCTGCACCGCACGGGAGGCCAAGCCGAAGCGCGCGCGCAGCGTCTCCAGCACTGGCAATGGCTCGATCGTCCGGTCGGTGACCGAGGCTTCGACGGCGCGCGCCAGACGCACCGCGACGCCGAGGCGCTCCAGCGCTCCGGCTCCCGCCAGCGCCACGAGGTCGAGCGCCTGCGCGTCGGCCAGATTGGCGAGGTACCAGCCCGCGCCGGTCGCGATGAGCTCGCAGCGCTCCAGCTCCACCGGGTCCACCTTGTCGGGCGTGTCCTCGCTGGTGTGGTGCGTGAAGTCCGGCTCGTGGCTGAACATGATCGCGGGCACCTTGCGGTCCAGGAACATCATGTGGTCGCTGCCGCCGCTGTACGGGGTCATGCGCCAGTTGAAGGCGGAGGCGCCGCCGCGTGGCGTGCGGATGTCCAGGCCGTCCACCATCTCCGCCATGTTCAGGACCACGTCGTTGAGGCAGGACGGCAGGCTGTCCGGCGTGCGCGTGAGAATCAGGCGGGAATGCAGCAGCTCCAGGTTCTCGCCGACCATGTCCATGTTCAGGTTGGCGAGGACGGAGCCGCCCGCGTCCGGCCCGCACAGCTCGGGGTGCCTGTCGATGTAGGCCATCGTGCCGTTCCACTCCGGCACCCAGAGGAAGCGCAGCGTGCGCTTCGGGCGCGGCAGGCGGCCGCTCTCGATGAGTTCCATGAGCGTGCGCGCGATGTCGAGCACCGCGCCCGAGCCCGAGGCATTGTCGTTGGCCGATTCCTTGGGGTGGTCGAGGTGCGCGGAGAAGACCAGCTCCTGCTCGGGATGCTCGCTGCCCGGAATGACGGCGCACACGACATCCATGAAGTAGGGCTCGAGTCCGCGGCCCTTGACCCAGCCGTGCAGCGTCACGTCCTGCCCTGCGAGCAGCAGGTCGCGCAACCGCGCGCCCTGGCGATGCGTGAGATTGAAGCCGAAGGTCGTGCGCTCGAGCTCTTCGGTGCGCGGCCACATGCCGGTGTAGGCCAGCATGTCGGGGTGGTCCGCGGCCCGGGAATCGTCGAGGAAGCAGACCACCGCGGCGGCGCCGTGTCCGAGCACCGCGAGCCGGTGCACCGCGCCGCCGTAGCCCGTCGCGAGCACGAACTTGCCGACCACGTTCTTGCCCGCGTAGTCCTCTTCGCGCTCGCCGCTGCCCACCCAGACCAGCGGCGCGGTCACGTCTCCCGCGTTGCTGTACGTGACCACGCTCATCGCGATCTCCGGGTAGCCGACGATGCGCTCGCCCTCCGGCGCTCCGGCGGGGGACATCAGGCGCAGCTCCGCGGACTCGATGTCCCAGCCCGGCGGCGACTGCCAGGTCTGGTAGACCGCGCGACCATCGGAGACGAAGGACTCGACCCACGCCGACGGCGGATCCTCCGCGCGACACGAACCCGGCACGCCGCCGGCGGCGCGACCCGCGGCGATGGCCTCGGCGTCGTCCACAGCCGCGCCGCCCGCGCCGTCGCCTGCACCTGCACCGTCGCCTGCACCGCCGCCTGCACCGCCGCCTGCACCGGTGCCGGTGGGTGTGCCTGTCGGCCCGCGCCCCGGCGCGACGAATCCGAACTGCGCGAGTTGCCCGCTCACGTAGCGGGCCGCGTCGCGATAGCCGCGGCTGCCCTGGATGCGGTGGTGGCGCGTGATCGCGATGACGTGTTCCTTGGCCAGCTCACCCGACAGCGCCTCGTGGAACAGGTCGCGCAGCGCGGGGGACAGCAGGTCGGGCGTCGCGTCCTGTGCTCCCGCAGCCTGCGGCGCCGGCCCGGCGGCGGGCGCCGGCTCCGAGGTTGAAGGCGTGAGGGCCCGCGCGGCCTGCGCGGCGAGCGCCACGCACAGGGCAAGCGAGAGGGCGCCGCGCGGAGTCGGCAAGCGGGCGATCCGGCGTCGAGGCAAGCGTCGTGTCATGGGTCGGAAGGGTCCGGGAGGGGAGCGCCCGGGTGCGACGCGCTCATGCCGCGCCGTGCACGGATCAGCGACTTGCCCGGGTCGTAGAGCGAGTCGGGCGCGCGCTGTCGAACGCCTGTCGCCGTGGTCTTGCGTGAGAGGTGCGTCGCGATGGCCGTGCTCCACAGGCTGATGCCGCGGGCGCCCGCATTGCGGAAGCGATTGCGCAGGTCCGAATCTTCCTTGCCGAAGCCGCAGTAGACCTCGTCGTAGCCGTCCACGCGCCGGAAGAGCTCGGCGCAGGCCGCGACGTTGCCGCCACGGACGCGGGGCCGGTTCAGCTTGCTCGCGGGACTCACCAGGTTGCCCCAGTGGATCTGGATCAGCCGCAGGCGCTCGGCCAGCGACAGGGCGCGTTCGTGCGCGCCGCGCCGCACGGCCTCCATGTCGAGGCGCCGGCTGATGTCCTCGTCCAGGATGCCGACGGAGCCGCAGAGAAACTCGCCGCGGCAGGCCCGGGCTCGGTAGACGGAGACCAGGTTGCGGAAGGGAATGCAGTCACCGTCGAGGATCACGAGCAGTTCTGCGCCACGCTCCAGTGCCTCGCGCGCCGCGAGGTTCATCGTGCCGGCCCGGTTGAAGCCCGTGTCCTCCTGCCAGACCGAGGAGACCTTGATCGAGAGCCCGGGCTGAAGTTCCGCGATCAGGCCGGCCATCGGTGGCGACGAGCCGTCGTCCCCGACGATCACCTCGAAGGACTTGTCCGTCTGCGCGTCGAGCGCCGCCAGCGTGAGGCGCAGCTCGCGGGTCTGGTTGTAGGCCGCGACCAGCACGATCGTCGCCGGCCCGGACGGGCCGTAGTCCGAGCCGCTCACCATGGCAGCCCTGCCCGGTGCGCGAAGCCCAGCACTCCCAGCGAGCGCCCGATGGTCTGCCGGCGCAGCCATGCGAGCGGCTGGCCCGGAGCGTTGCGGCCGGGCTGCGTGGTGCAGGCCGTGCGATAGCCGCAGCGGAGCGCGCTCTCGGCCACGGCTTCAGACACCGAGCCGAAGGGGTAGGCGAGGTGGTCACACGCACCGAAGCGAGCGCGAAGCGCCTCCCGGCTGTCGGTCAGCTCGGCGTCCCGTTCTACGGGCGACAGGTTGGTGAGCCGGCGATGCTGCACGGTGTGCGAGCCGATGCCATGGCCGGCGGCGGCGGCGCGCTCCAGTTCGTCCCAGCCGGCGTGTTCGAAGGACTGCCCGCCCTTGGCGAGGTACCAGCCGGTCGTCGCGCCCACCGAACCGGTGACCACGAAAAGCGTGGCCCGCAGCCCGGCGGCCTCCAGCACGGGCAGGGCGTGCTGCAGCACGCAGCGGTAGCCGTCATCGAAGCTCAGGACGACAGGGCGCCGCGGTGGGGTGCCGCGACCCGCCAGCAGGTCGGCCGCCGCATCCATCGAGAGCGACGTGAAGCCGCGGCGGGCAAGCCATGCCACCTGGGTCTCGAAGGCCCGCAGCGAGACCGCGCCGCGCACCTGCGTGCCCTCGGGAAGCGGCAGCACGGCGTGCCAGGTCAGGATGGGGATCTTCACGACAGCGACGGGTCGCTGGCCGACCGGCCTGGGGCCGCCACCGCCCGCCGCGGGAACTGCTGTCGTGGCCTGCCTTTGAGCATCATCGTGGTCACATGGCTCCCGGGGTCGGCATGAGGTGTCGCCGCCCTGGTGGTCCGACATGCTGGTGCGCTCGATTGTGGCTTGCCCCCCGGAGGCAGGCAATGCTGTCCATGGAAGCCGCGAGGGGTGACGAACGAGCTAACGGAATGTTCATGCGGCTGGAATCGGGGTGCGCATCTAGATTGGGCGCGTCGATTTCGAGGCAGCGCTTCTGCGCCGTACCGGGGCCGGAGTGCCGCGAGGATCGTGGATGTCCGTTCGTTGATTGAGCACGGGGCGCCAGCGCGATGACCGAAGCCGCATGGCACCCCGAGGCCGCCGGACTCTCCCGCCAGGAGGAGGGCAGGCCTTCGCGAGCGATCCTCGATGGCCCGGTGTGGTGGCGATACCTGCTGCTGAGCTGGATCGCACTGCTCGTCACGATGAGCGGCTTCCTCGGTCGGCTGCCGGCCGCCAGCGCGGACAGCCCGCTCGGGATCGTCTACGTGGTCGCCGTCTTCGTGACCTACGGGCTCTTCTATCTCGCTCCGGTCTTCGGGGCGTTGCTCGTGATGCGTCGCGTGCTCGCGTGGCGCACCCCGGCTGCGTGGTGCGAGCGCGTGGGACTGAATCCGGACGTGCTGGTGGCGTGCGCCGCCGTGCTGTGCACCACGGCGGTGCAACTGCTGATCTACCTCGACACCGTCATCGTCCGCATGTACGGCTTCCACCTGAACGGCTTCGTGTGGAACCTGCTGACCACGCGTGGCGGCCTGCAGTCGCTGGAGGCCGGCGCGTCCACGCAATGGACCTTCGCGCTCATCGCCGCCGGCTTCCTGGCTCTGCAGGTCGTGCTGCTGGTGATCGCCTGGCGCAGCCGCCTTCTCGCGCGACTGCTGCGCGCGCCGCCCGGGCGACGTCGTGCGCTCGTGCTGGCCGGCCTCGTGCTGCTCGTCAGTCTCTTCGAGCGCGGGACCTACTGCCTCAGTCACCTCACCGAATACCGGCCGGTCCTCGCTGCGGCCGACACCTTTCCGATGTACGTGCCACTGCACTGGCGCGGTCTCGGCAGGATGCTGGGCATCACGGAGCACCACGATCCGGACCTCATCCACGGCAACGGAAGCAGCCACCTGAGCTATCCGCTGGGCGACATCGAGCAGGCGCCGTCGCACCGGACGTGGAACATCGTGTGGCTCGTGGCGGAGTCGCTGCGCGCCGATGCGCTCAACCCGGAGGTGATGCCGGCGACGTCCGCCTTCGCGGAGCGCGCCACGACGTTCCGGGACCACTTCAGCGGCGGGAACGGCACCCGCATGGGCATGTTCGCGATGTTCTACGGCCTGTACGGGAATGCGTGGTTCCCGATGCACGACGCGATGCACGGTCCGGTGCTCATGGACGTGCTGCTGCGCGACGGCTACGACGTGCGCGCGTGGACCAGCGCGAAGTTCACCTATCCCGAGTTCGACCGGACGGTGTTCGCCAGCGTGCCCACCGAGCGACTGCACGAGGGCGACCCGGATCTTGCCGGCTGGGAGAACGACCGCGCCGGAGTCGGCAGCCTGCTTGCCAGCCTCGACGAACGCGACGCCTCGCAGCCCTTCTTCCGTTTCATGTTCTTCGAGTCGCCGCACGCCCGCTACAACTTCCCGCCCGAGTCCGTGATCCGCGAGCCCTATCTGCCCGAAATGAACTACGCGAATCTCGACCTCGAGCACGACATCGAGCTGATCCGCAACCGCTACCTCAACGCCTGCCATCACCTCGACAGCCAGTACGGGCGCGTGCTGGAAGGGCTCGAAGCGCGGGGCCTGCTCGATTCGACGATCGTGGTCCTCACCGGGGATCACGGCGAGGAGTTCCTCGAGAACGGCCACTGGGGACACAACTCGGCCTTCACGAGGGAGCAGACCGCCACGCCGCTCGTGCTCTGGGTGCCGGGGCGCGAGCCTGCAGTGGTCAACCGCCTGACCAGCCATCTGGATCTTCCCGCCACGGTGCTCACGTTGCTCGGCGTGACCACGCCTCCCGAACAGTACACGCTCGGCCACGACCTCTTCGGCGATACCGTGCGCGACAGCCTCGTGATCTCCGACTGGGACCAGATGGCGCTCGTGAGCGGCGATCTCAAGCTCGTGCTTCCGTTCCGCTCGGGGCGACTCACCGGCAGCACGATCAGCACGGCGGACGATGCCCCGGTGCCCGACGAAGCGGCCGCCAAGCTGGCCTGCCAGCCCTTCGTCTTCAGCACGCTCGCCGACATGGGGCGCTTCCTGAAATGACGCCGCCCGTCCCGCGCCCTTCCCTGGTCACCTCGGCGGGGGGCGACGTGCCCATCGGCTTCGTGCACGAACCGGCCAGCGCGCTCGCAAGGTCCGACGCGCGCCGCACCCGGTCCGCGATCCTGGGCCGCTTCCTCCTGTTGAGCTGGCTGCTGCTGCTGCTCAACGCCTCGGCATATCTCGCCCACGTCGAGGTGCGCTCGGCGCTGGCCGGCTTTTACGTGGCCGCGATGTTCCTCACCTATCCGGCGATGTATCTGGCTCCGATCGCGCTGCTGCTGGTGCTGCTCAACCGGGCGCTGGCCTGGGGGCCGGTGGCGCGGTTCGCCGGACGAGTCACCGCGGGACTGCACGTCGAGCCGACGACGCTGCTCTTCGGCCTCGCCGTGCTGCTGGCGGCCGCCCTGCAGCTGGTGATCTTCGCCGACACGGTGATCGTGCGCATGTACGGCTACCACCTCAACGGCTTCGTCTGGAACCTGCTGAAGACTCCGGGCGGCATCGAGTCCATGGGTGCGGGAAGCTCCACCTACGTGTCCTTCGCCCTCCTCGCGCTGGGCTCGCTGGTGCTCGAGGCCCTGCTGATGCTGCTCGCGCTGAGGCACCGGCGTTTTGCGCATGGCTGCATGCTGCTGTCGTCGCGAAAGGCGCGTTGGGGCCTTCTCGCCGGGCTGATGCTGCTCTCGACCTCCGAGCGGCTCTGCTACGGCATCGCGGACGCGGCCAACTTTCCCACCGTCGTCACGGCGGCCGGGACCTTTCCCTTCTACCAGCCGCTGCGGATGCACAAGCTGGCAGGCCTGCTCGGGTTCAAGGCGGACAGGGAGCAGAGCGTCCGCATGAAGTCGGATCCGCTGAACCTGCGCTATCCGCTGGAGCCGATCGTGCGCGCGCCGGGCAGTCGCAACTGGAACATCGTGTGGCTCGTGTCCGAATCGCTGCGGGCGGACATGCTCGATCCGGAGATCATGCCCGCCACGTCGGCCTTCGCCGCGCGCTCGCTGGACTTCCGCAACCACTACAGCGCCGGCAACGGCACCCGCATGGGCATGTTCGGCATGTTCTACGGCCTGTACGGCAGCTACTGGTTCGCCTTCCTCAACGAGACCCGCGCGCCGGTGATCTGCGGCGCGCTCCGCGCTGCCGACTACGATTTCCAGCTCTACACCAGCGCGAAATTCACCTTCCCCGAATTCAGCGAGACGCTGTTTGCCGAGGTGCCCGCCGAGCGCATGCACGAAGGCGACGACAAGCTGGAGGGGTGGCAGAACGACCGGCTCAACGTGTCGGCGCTTCTCGACAGCATCGACACGCGTCCGGCGGACAAGCCCTTCTTCCGCTTCATGTTCTTCGAATCTCCGCACGCGCAGTACAACTTCCCGCCCGAGTCGGTGATCCGCACGCCGTACCTCGAGGACATGAACTACGCGACGATGGATCTTGAAGGCGACATCGGCCTCATCAAGAACCGCTACATCAATGCGTGCCACCACCTCGACAGCCAGCTGCAGCGAGTGCTCGACGGCCTGTCGGAGCGCGGCCTGCTGGACAGCACGATCGTCGTCATCACCGGCGATCACGGCGAGGAGTTCATGGAGAAGGGACACTGGGGGCATCACTCCTCCTTCGCCGAGGAGCAGACGCGCACGCCCTTCGTGCTGTGGGTGCCTGGCCAGCAGCCTGCGCGCATCTCGTGGATGAGCAGTCACCTCGACATCGCGCCGACGCTGATGTCGCTGCTGGGTGTCACCAATCCGCCCGACGACTACAGTCTGGGCTGCGACCTGCTTCCCGCGGTGCGGGCCGATCCGGGCGGCTCCGGCGCCGGCCCGCGCACCGAGACGGTCATCGCCGACTGGGACAGCCTTGCCTGCGTCGATGCGCAGACGAAGGGCGTCTTCCCGGTGAATCGCGGCGGGTTCACCGGCTTCACCGTCACCACGGCGAACGACGCGCCGGTCGACGATCCCGACGCATGGGTCGCCGCGAACGCCGAGCGCCTGCAACGCGTGGCCAGGGAGCTGTCGCGCTTCAGCAAGTGATTTGACGGCTCGGTGAGCTGCCCCCTGGATCCGACGGCGCACCGCCATCCGTACGTGTTCGATACAACCGACTCCGCCCCGACAGGATCCGCGGGGCTTCAAGCTGCCGGCCGAGGAGCACTCGCATCATGACGACGATCGGCACGAGACGACGGTTCGGCGGCGTGCTGCTGCTCGTCGCAGGCGTCGCGCTCGGCTGGTCGGTGACTGCGTTGTGGCACGGCGGCGACGAGAGCAGCCCGGCCGACGCGCCTGCCGAGGACGAGGACGCCGCGCCCGAACTCGAGCCCGGCGACCTTCTGGTGACGGTCACCACCGGGGACGCGGCTTTCGGCGAGCTGGCCATCGTCGTGGCGGCAGCGGGTGTCGTGCGTGCGGCGCCGTCAGCCGAGCAGACGCTGGGCACGCGGGCGGGCGGCCGGGTGCTGGCCACGCACGCCGAGCAGGGCCAGTTCGTGCATGCGGGCGACGTGCTGCTGAGCCTCGATCCCGTGCCGCTGCGTGGTGCGGTCGCGCAGGCTCGTGCCTCGCTGGCGCAGGCCACCGATGCACTCGCGGAGTTCGAAACGTGGGGCCGCTCGCGCCAGCAGCTCGAGGCGGAGGCCGCCGTGCGACGCGCGGTGTCGCAGCAGGAACTGCTGGAAGCGCAGGCGGCGCGCATCCTGGCGCTGCACGACGAGGGTCTGTCCTCGGACAAGGCGCTGGCTGAAGCGAAGCAGGCCGCCGCGCAGGCGCGCTCGGATCGGGAGCTGGCGGAGCGCGCGGCCTCGGACTTCCGGGACTTCAGCGGTGAACTCCAGCACGCCACGCTGCTGGCGGCGCGGGACGGCGAGCAGGCCGCCGTGGACGAGACCGAGCGCCAGCTCGCGGAGGCCGACGTGCGCACGCCGGTCGACGGCCAGCTGCTCACGTTCCTCGCGCGCGCCGGCCAGCGCCTCGAGGCCGGTCAGCCCTTCGCCGAACTGCTTGCAGCGAAGGGTCGTCTCGTCGCCTTCGCCGTCACGCCTGCGGCGGCGCGCGAGTTGCAACCCGGCGCTCGCGCCACCTGGGTCGACGCACAGGGCGCAGCCGCTTCCGGCACGCTGCAGAGCGTCGGCGGGGACATCGATCCGTCGACGGGGCAGCTCGTCGCGCTCGTCGCACCGGATGCCGGCAGCTCGTCGGACCCGCCCGGCATGGCCGTGCGCGGCGAGCTGGAGCTGCGCCGGCTGAATGAGTCGATCCTCGTCCCCGAGCGCGCCGTGCTCCGCGCCGGCGACGTGCAGGTCGTCGTGCTCGCGGACGGCGACCGCGCGCGCAGGGTGCCGGTGACCGTCACAGGCCGCCACGCCGGCCTTGCCGCAGTGGTGGGCGACGTGCACGTCGGCGATCGCGTCATCGTGGAGGGCGGCTACAACCTGCCCGATGGCGCGCACATCGTCGCGCATCCCGTGTCGGGCCCGTGAACTTCGTCGGCCACGTTCACCGGCACAGGCGCGCGCTCTTCGTGCTGCTGGGGCTGATGCTCGCGGCAGGCGCGGCGGCGGTCGGCAGTTCCGCGCGCAGCATCTACCCGCGCGTCGCGTTTCCACGCATCGCGGTCATCGTCGAGCGCGGCGAGCAGCCGGTGCGCGGCATGCTGGTCGCCGTCACGCGGCCGGTCGAACAGGCCGTCGCCGCCGTGCCCGACCTGTTGCGCGTGCGCAGCCGCACGCTGCGCGGGGCGAGCGAGTTCTCACTGGACTTCCGGCCCGCCGCCGACATGCGCGAGACCTTGTCGCTGGTGCGCGCGCGCGTCGGCTCCGCCGGCCTGCCTCCCGATGCCCAGGTGACCATCGAACGGCAGACGCCCGCCGTCTTCCCGGTGCTCTCCTTCAACGTGCTGCCAGGGCCGGCCGCCGCAAGTGATCCGGTCGCACGCGCGCGCCTCGCGGAGTGGGTGGAGGCGGACCTCAAGCCGCGCCTCGCGCGCCTGCCCGACACCTTCCAGGTCACGGTGCAGAGCGGCGACCGGCGCGAGTTCGTCTTCGAGGCCGACCCGATCGCGCTCGCGCAGGCTGGGGTGGGGCTGCTTGCCGTGAGTGACGCGCTGGCCGCAGGAAACGTCGTCGCGGCGGTGGGGCGTTCGGAGACGGAAGGGCTGCAATACCAGCTCCTCGTGGATGGACAGCTCACGTCTCCGGAGCAGGTGCTCGACCTCGCGGTGCCGCGCGACGGCCGCGATCCCGTGCGCCTCGCGGACCTCGGTCGGCTCGTGGAGACGGTGGCGGAGCGCACGGTCGTCGTCACGGGCGGCGGACACGACGGCGTGGTGGTCTCGGTGTTCCTGCGCGACGGGGGCAAGGTCACGGACCTGTCGCGCGACGTGGACTCGATCCTCGCCGAGATCACGCCGCTCGTGCCGGGCGGCGGGGTCATCGTGCCGGTCTACGATCAGGCGCAGCTCGTGAACGATTCCATTGACGGCGTGCGCGATGCCATCGCGCTCGGCGCGCTGCTCTCGGTGGTGGTCATCGCGCTCTTCCTCGGCAGCTGGCGCATCACGCTCGTGGCGGGACTCGCCATCCCGATGTCCGTGCTGCTCACCATCGCGCTCTTTCCCGTCGTGGGCGAGTCGCTCAACCTCATGAGCCTCGGCGGGCTCGCGGTGGCCATCGGACTCATCATCGACGACGCCATCGTCGTGGTGGAAAACGTGGCGCGTCGGGCGCAGGCGCTGGGCGTCGACGCGACCCGCGACGCGCGCTTCCGCGCCGTGAGCGAGGGCACGGGCGAGGTGCTGGGCGCCATCGTCGGTTCGTCGCTCACCACGGTGGTCGTGTTCCTTCCGCTGGTCTTCCTGGAGGGAGTCGTCGGGCAGTTCTTCCAGAGCCTCAGCCTCGCGCTCGGCATCTCGATCATGGCCTCCATGATCGTCTCGCTCGTCTACACGCCGCTCATGCTGCTGGCGCCGGCCCTTGCGCCGAAGCGCGGCGTGCCCGTGAGGCGCTGGATGACGGCGTTGCAGGATCGCCATGCGGGACTCGCCAGGCGCTGCCTGCTGCACCCGTGGCTGGCCGGACTCGCGCTGCTCGTCGCGGTGCTGGTCGGCGCCGCCGGCCTTGGCAGCATCCGCACGGGCTTTCTGCCCGAGATGGACGAGGGCGGCTTCGTGCTCGACTACGCGCTGCCCGTGGGATCGAGTCTTGCGCAGACCGACGCCGCGTGCCGGCGCATCGAGGCCGTCCTGCTCGACACGCCGGAAGTGACCTCGCTCTCGAGGCGCACCGGCGCGGAGCTGGGCTTCTTCGCCACCGAGCAGTTCACGGGCGACATGCTCGTGGGACTTCGACCGCTGACCGAGCGCGAGCGCAGCGTGTTCGACGTGATGGACGACCTGCGGCTGCGCCTCGCGCGGGAAGTGCCTCAGGCCGAGGTCGAATTCATCCAGGTCATGCAGGACACGATCGCGGACCTCGCGGGCAACCCGACACCGATCGAGGTCAAGCTGCTCGGTGCGGACTACGCCGTGCTGCAGCGGGCCGCCGACGACGTCGAGCGCACGCTCGACGCGCTTCCCGGCATCGTGGACGTGAAAAATCACGTCTCCTTCGGCAGCCCCGAGTTGACCTGGCACCCCGACCCGCTGGCCGCCGCGCGCGCCGGCCTCACCGTGCAGGACATCGCGGCGCAGACCAGCGCGCAGTTCCTCGGCGAGGTCGCCACGAGCATCCGCGAGGGCGATCGCTTCGTGGACGTCCGCGTGCGCTACCCGGACCGCTGGCGTGTCGATGGCAGCGTCGAGGGCGACGGCCCGAGCGTCCTGCTCCAGCCGGGGCTCCCCGGCGCCGAGGCGTCGCTCGTGCCGCTGTCGGCACTGGCGGGCTTCTCGCGCACGCTCGGCGAGAACGAGCTGGAGCGCGAGAACCAGACGCCGCTGGTGCGCGTCACGGCGGGCGTCTCCGGCCGCGACCTCGGGTCCGCAAGCCGCGCGGTGGAACGCGCGGTGGCGGCGCTGCCGCGCGATGCCTCGGTGCGCGTGGAGTTCGGCGGGCAGGCGCAGAGCAGCCGGGCGGCCTTCGCCAATCTGCTGCTCGTGTTCGCGCTGGGCGGAGGACTCGTCTTTCTGCTGCTCGTCCTGCAGTTCCGATCGCTGCGCCTGCCTGCGGTGATGTTCCTCGCCCTGCCCTTCGGCCAGCTCGGGGGCCTCTGGGCGCTGCAGCTCTGCGGCGTGGCGCTGAACATCAGCTCGGGCATGGGACTCATCATGCTCGTCGGCCTCGTCGTGAAGAACGGCATCATCATGATCGAGTCCTGCCAGCAGTTCCGCAGTGAAGGCCTGTCCGAGATCGAAGCGATCCTGGCCGGGGCACGGGTGCGCCTGCGGCCGATCCTCATGACGACCTGCGCCGCGATCGCAGGCCTGCTGCCGCTCGCGCTGGGTGTCGGCGCCGGTGCGGAACTGCAGCGGCCGCTCGCCATCGCGGTCATCGGGGGCCTGGCCGTCTCCACGGCCTTCACGCTTCTCGTCGTGCCGCTCGGCTGCGCCACGCTCGCGCGCGGCCATCTGCTTCCGGAGCCAGCCGATGCCTCCTGATCAGGATGACCAGCGACGCGGGTTCGCTCGGCGGAGCGCATCCCGGAGCGCAGACCGGGGCGTAGGCCGGAGCGCAGACCGGAGCGCAGACCGGGGCGCAGGCCAAAGCGTAGGCCGGAGCTCAGCGCGGCTCAGACACCACCGATGGGCGTTGCTGAGCCTCATGGCGGTGATGTCCGTGCTGGCAGGCTGCGAGGCCACCATCGTCGAGCCGACGCTTCCGGCGGCGTGGACGGAGGAGCTGGCGCGGGAGCCGCTCACGCGCGCGCAGTGCATCACCCTGGCGACCACCAGCGCGCCGACGGCGGCTGCCTGGGAGGCGCGGCGGCTTGGTGCGCGCGCACGCCTCGATCAGGCGTCCCTGCTGCCCAATCCGACACTGTCGCTGGGCTGGGAGGACTTCGGTCTCAATGACGCGGCCTCCGGCAGCAAGGTGCAGACGACGCTCAGCCTGGCGATGTCACTGGCCGATGTCGCCGCACGCAAGCGACGTGCCGCGGCCGCCCGGTCGGATCTGGACGCCGAGGAAGCGGACTGCCTCGCCGAGCGCCAGCGCCTCGCCGCCGAGGTCTGCCTCGCCTACGACGAGTTGCTCGTCGCGCGCGCGCGCGTGGCGTTGCAGGCGGAGCTGGCCGAGATCGCCGGGCGACAGCGGCATGACGTCGACCGATTCGTGGACAGCGGTGTCGCGCCGCGATTCGACCTGGAACGCGCGGAGGCCGAGGCCGTCCAGAGCCTGGCCGATGTCGCGGCGGCCCGCGCGGACGCACGCGCGCTCGAGCTGGAATTCACCTTTGCGCTGGGCTTCGAGCGGCCGTTGTCGCTCGTGCTGGCCGACCCGCTCGAGACCGACGTGACGGTGAGCGACGCAGCCCCGCTCGCGGAACTCCTGGCCGCTGCGGCCGCCGCGCGCCCCGAGCTGGCCGCTGCGCGGGCGCGCTACGACGCCGAGCGCGAAAGGCTGTCCCTCGCGGCCGAACGAGTGCAGTTCCTGCCGACGATCGGCGCCGGTCCGCGCACGCTGGACGGTCAGTTGCTCGGAGTGGCGGGCCTCGACGTGGAGCTGCCGCTGTTCGATGCCGGTGCGGCCGCGGAGCAGGCCGAGCAGGCATCGCTGCTCGCGGCGGCCGCGGTGCTGCGCGCGACGGCGCAGGAGGTGGCGCGGCAGGTGTGCGTCGCGCTGGATCGCAGTCAGTCGGCGCAGGACTACCTCAGCGAGCACGCGCGCGCGCTGGCCGATCGTCGGCGTGCGCTGCGAGAGCGCACGGAGCGGCTCTTCCAGGCAGGCGAGGCCGAGTACGGCGACCTGGCCGTCGCCCGCCGCGACGAGGTGGACGCGCGCCTCGCCCTGCTCGATGCCGAGGGCGCCGCAGCCTCCGCGCGCACTCTGCTGGAGGCCGCGCTCGGAAGGCTCCCGAACGACGACCCGTGAACTCGATCGCCGCCGCCTGAGCGCTGCACGCTCGCGCCCCGCGGTGCCGCTGCGCTAGGCTGGCACTTCCATTCCATCAGGACTCGCCTCATGCGCTACCGCAATCTCGGCACTTCGGGCTGCAAGGTCTCCACTCTCGCGCTCGGCAGCTGGCTCACGCTGGGCGGCTCCGTGGAGCAGCGCACGACGGACGCCCTCGTGCGGCAGGCCTTCGATGCCGGCATCAACTTTTTCGACACCGCAGACATCTACAACCGCGGCGAGGCCGAACTCGCGCTGGGCCGCGCGCTGGCTCCGCTGCGCCGCCAGGACCTCGTGCTCGCCACGAAACTCTTCTGGCCGATGTCGGACAACGTCAACGACAAGGGCCTGTCGCGCAAGCACGTCATGGAGTCCTGCCACGCGTCGCTGAAGCGCCTCGGCACCGACTACATCGACCTCTACCAGTGCCACCGCTTCGATCCCGACACGCCGGTGGACGAGACGGCGCGCGCCATGGAAGACCTCATCCGCCAGGGCAAGGTGATCTACTGGGGCGTCTCCGTGTGGACCTCGCCGCAGATCCGCGCGGCGTGCGAACGCGCCGAGCACTGGGGCGGCTTCCGGCCCGTGACCAACCAGCCGCAGTACAGCCTGCTCGAGCGCGGCATCGAGGCCGACATCATGGCCACGAGCTGGTCGCTGGGCATGAGCCAGATCGTGTGGAGTCCGCTGGCGCAGGGCCTGCTCACGGGCAAATACGCCGGGGGCGTCGTGCCCAGGGGCTCGCGCGCGGCCGACGACCGCAACAACAAATTCCTCCTGCCGCTGCTGAACCCCGACAATCTCATGCGAGCTGCGCACCTCGCCTCCGTGGCGCGGGATTGCGGCCTCACGTCGGCGCAGCTCGCGCTGGCCTGGGTGCTGCGACGCCCGGAGGTCGCGAGCGCGCTCGTCGGCGCGACGTCCACCGCCCAGCTGCAGGAGAATCTGAAGGCCGCCGACGTGGACGTGCCGGCCGAGGCCTTTGCACGCCTCGAGGCGGGCGCCGCGGTCGCGGTCAGCGCGGGCTGAGCGACCTCAGGGCGGAGGCGCGCTCCACGCGACGGGCGCGCCGCGCTCGGGTGCGACGAGCGCCAGGACGGCCATGGCGGTGCCGTAGTTGGCGGTGCGCGGGAAGACGCGGTCGTTCCAGCGGCCGTCCTCGCCACGCGTGTCGAGCAGCAGCGCACGCAGTCGGTTGCGATAGTCGCCGCGGTCGGCCGCCGGCAGCAGTTCGATGGCGCGCGAGGCTGCTTCGTGTGCATACATCACGTAGTACGGCGCGATGCCCCAGGGCGCGACGTGCGTGCCCTTCTGGCCGCGGCGCAGCTCGAGCCAGGCGTGGTGTGCGAGGAAGGCGTCGAGCGCGGCGCGCACACGCTCGATGCTGCCGCGCCCCGCGACCGCGAGCGTGGTCTCGGTCACGAGCATGCGGCCCACGGCGCCGGGCAGCAGCGACGGCTGCTCGGCGCGCGCCACGCCGCCATACACCACGCTGCCGAGGGGAGTGCGTGCCGCTTCCAGCGTGTCCAGCCCGCGCCGGATCACGTCGGCGTCGGTGGCATAGCCGGCCGCCGCTGCGGCGAACAGCGCCTGGAGTGTCGGCGCGGTCATGAACGGCGCGGCGGGACCGGGTTGCTGCCAGCCGCCGCTGCGCGCGTAGTTCCAGCCGCCGGCCCGCGGCAGCTCCGTCGCCTGGATGTCGGCGATGCAGGTGCGCACCGTGGCTTCCAGCTTCGGGCGCAGGAGGGCGGGAACGCGGCCCTGGGTCTGCAGGCGCACGAGGAATTGCAGCGCGCACTCCCAGCCCCAGCCGCGCACGTCGTAGCTGGCGTCGATGTCGGTGCCGAATGCCGGGCCGGCCAGCGCCTCGATCACGGACCGCGCCGCGCGCTCGACGGCCGTGCGGCGCGGCTCGTCGGCGTCCCAGCCCGGCGCTTCCAGCAGCGCGAGCGCGCACAGCGACGTGCCGCCCACGCGGTAGCCCGGGGGGATCTCGCCGTCTTCGCGGTACACGCCTTCGTAGGGCCATTGCGCAGCTGGCTCGCCTTCCTGCATCGCGAGCAGCTGGCTCACGCCCGTCGCGACCGCCGCGTCGATGTCCTTGTCGGCGCGCGTGGCGGTCGTCGTCGTGCCGTCCTGCGCGCGGGCGCCGACGCACAGCACGAGAGTCAGCAGCAGGGCAGTCGTGCTGCGGGCGCGGAGTTCAGTCATCGAGTCGGCAGGAGGCATCGAGCAGTTCCAGGGGGTGCATGGCGGTCCACGGAAGTCCGGCCGCGCGCGCGCCGGCCTGCAATTGGAGCAGGCAGCCGGGATTGGCAGCCGTGACGATCTGCGCTCCCGTGCCGGTCACGGCGGCCAGCTTGGCATCGCGCAGCGTCGTGGCGACGGCGGGATGCACGAGGTTGAACAGGCCCGCGCTGCCGCAGCAGCGGTCGCTGTCGGGCAGCGGCAGCAGGCGCAGGCCGGGCACGGCGGCGAGCAGCGTGCGCGGCTGCTTCGTGATGCGCTGCGCATGGGCGAGATGGCAGGCGTCGTGGACACAGGCCGTGGCCTCGATCGGCCGGCGCGGCGTCGGCGGACCGATCTCCGCGAGCCACTCCAGGGCGTCGCGGACGCGCGCGCTGAAAGCGGCGGCGCGCGGCGCCCACTCCGTGTCGTCCGCGAACAGCGCGCCCAGTTCCTTGAGATGACTGCCGCAGCCGGCGGCGTTGACCACGATGGCGTCCAGCGGCCCCTGGCGTTCGAAGTCGGCAATCATCCGTCGCGCCAAGGCGCGCGCGCCGTCCGCGTCGCCGGCATGGTTGTGCAGCGCACCGCAACAGCGCTGCTCCGGCGGCGCCACCACGTCGCAGCCCGCCGCCGCGCACAGTCGCGCCGTGGCGGCGTTCACCGGCGCAAACAACACGCGCGCCAGGCAGCCGAGCACGAGTCCGACACGCCGCGGCTGCCGCTGCCGCGCCCCGACGGGAGGACCCTCCGCCGCGCCGACAGCTGCACCGACCGACGCGCCGTGCGGTGCCCCGTGCGGCGCGCTGTGCGGCGCGCTGTGCGGCGCGCTGTGCGGCGTGAAGGCCGGCACCTTGCCGCCCGGTCGACGCGGGAACCGCGGGTCCCGCGCCAGGCGTTCGTGTGCCGCGACGAGCAGCGCCGCACCGGGGCGCAGGCGTGCGGGCAGCCAGGCCGACGGCACGATGCGCGCCCCGAACGTGGCGAGGGAGAGCACCGCGCGCTGCGACCACGCGGGACTCGCCACGCCGGCCAGCACGGCGGCCTCGAGCCAGCGCTCGCCGGCAGGGCGCGCCGTCGAGCCGTGCAGGGCGGCGCGCGCCGCCTGCAGGTGCGCTCCGTACGCCACGCCCGACGGGCACTCGGTTTCGCAGGCGCGGCAACCGAGGCAGAGGTCGAGATGCCGGATCACGTCGGCCTGGGGCGCCAGGGATCCGTCGGCAAGCGCCGCCATGAGTTGCAGGCGTCCGCGCGGACCGTCGAGCTCGGTGCCGAGCACGGAGTACGTCGGACAGGCGGGCAGGCAGAAGCCGCAGTGCACGCACTGATTGCCGTCGCTCAGCAGGGGTGCCGGACTCTCCATCAGTCGCTGCCCGCGGGCCAGACCGCGCCGAGCACGCCCGACGGATCGCACGCAGCCTTCACGCGCTCGAGCAGGAAGAGTTCCGGCGGCGGCGGGCCCCGGAGGTCGGCCTCTGAAAGCAGGGCGCGGGCGGCGGACGTCACGCCGAGCGCGCGCGCCTCGCCGCCTTCGCGCCGACCGAGCTGCAGGAGCTGCGCCACGGCCTCCGCGACGCGGCGCGCCTCGCCATCCAGCGCAGCGAAGAGCAAGCCGAGGCCTGGCCGCGCATCAAGCGCCGCCTCGACGCCGAAGCGGCCGGCCAGTGCGAGCGCCTCGTGGCAGAGTGCCGGCAGCGCCTCGGGCAGGACGGCGAGGCGCAGCACGGCGCGCGCCTCGCGTGCTTCGTGTCCGGGGCGGACCTCGGGGTGACGGCCTGCGGGCGCCGCGAGGGCGCGGAGGCAGCTCATTGGCTCGTCGAGGCGCGCGAGCAGTGCATCGAACTCCGACTCCGACAACTCGTCCACGTCAGTCGGCGCGTGCGGCGCGAGCAGCGCGCGGCATGCTTGCAGTTGTCCTCGCACTGAAGGGGCCCGCCCGCAGAAGCCGACGAAGAGTTGTGCGGCGTCGTCGGTCGACGTGGAGGCGAGGAGGTCCGCGAAGGCGGGCTGCAGGCCGCTGTCGAGCAGCGCGCGGGCGGCGATGAAGGCGCGCTCCGGCGTCACGAAGCGTGCGCGGCACGCAGCGCGGACGGCGGGGCGCGGCTCGAGCTTGAATGTGGCTTCGACGAGCACGCCGAGACTGTCGTGGGCGCCGCACAGCAGGCGCGGGCTGTCGTAGCCGGCGACGTTCTTCACGACGCGCCCGCGGCCGTTCGCCACGCTGCCGTCAGTCCGCGCGACGGCTCCGCCGAGCACGCGTTCGCGCGTGCGGCCGAAGGCAAAGTCGCACGCGCCGTCGGCCGCGCTCGCCAGCAGTCCACCCACGGTGCCTGCTCCCGCGTGACCGCACACCGGCAACCACTGCCCGTGCCGCGCGAGCCACGCATCGAGGGACGCGAGCGGCAGTCCCGCCTGCACGGTGATCGTCTGGTCGCCCGGCTCATGCGCGACGACGGCAGACAGCGCCGTGGTGACGAGCAGCAGCGTGTCGGTCGGCAGCGGCGGGCGCATCGACGCGCGGGTTCCTGCACCGAGCGTGCGCACGCGCCGGCCCTGATCGCGCGCCTCGCGGAGCACGGCTGCAACATCCTGCGGCGTGGCGGGCCGCACGCAGGGCGCCCCTGCCATGAGCGCAGCGAGCGCTGCGCGGGGCGTGTCCGGCTGGCCGCTCAGGGCTCTTCGTCCTGGCCGCGGACGCGGTAGCTGTCCGGGGGGAGTTCCTTGATCTCCCGCGAGGCCTCATAGCTGCCGGCTGGACCCGGAGGCGGGCCGAAGAATTCGCCCGAGGCAGGCATCGTGCCGTCGTCGGTCCCGCCCGCACCGCCCGCGCCGCCTGCGCCGCCCGCGCCGCCTGCGCCACCCGCGCCGCCTGCGCCACCCGCGCCCGGCCTGCCGGCACCGAAGGCGGTGAACGCGCCGCCGAAGGTGCGCACGTTGACGCGGCCCTCGCGCGCGGCCGCCAGCATGCGCCGCGCGACGAGCGCGAAGAGCGCACGCCGCACGGGGGGCACGAGCAGAGCCAGGGCGAGTCCATCCGTGATGAAGCCCGGCAGCGCGAAGAGGACCGAGGCCAGCATGAGCATGGGGCCGTCGGCCAGCGCGGCGGTGGGCATGCGACCGGCGGCGATCTGCACCTGCATGGCCTGCATGGCGACGACGCGCTGGCCCCGCGCGAGCGACAAGCCGAGGAAGGTCGTCAGCAGCACGAGGCCCAGCGTGCGCAGGCCGCCGAGATCGTCTCCGATGCGGAAGAGCAGCCACACGTCGAAGACGGGCAGGCCGAGAGCGATGAGCAGTGCGAAGCAGCCGGGCATGGCCGCCATGTTAGCCGCGCGGCAGCGCGCAAGCCGTCAGGCGGGAATCTGGCGGTGGCGCGGCGGAACTTCCAGGCAGCTTCCGCCCGTGGGCAGAATCTTGTCCGGATTGCAAAGACCTGCGGGGTCGAAGGCGCCTTTGAGCGCCGCCATGAACGCGAGGTCCGCGGGCGCGAACTGCCGTGCCATGGCCTGTCGCTTCTCCATGCCGATGCCGTGCTCGCCCGAGAGGCTGCCACCGACGTCGAGGCACACCTGCAGGATCTCCTCGCCGGCGGCACGGACGGCAGCGCGCTCGCGGCTGTCCCGATCGTCGAAGAGCAGGCACGGGTGGAGGTTGCCGTCGCCGGCGTGGAAGACGTTGGCCACGCGCAGGCCGTGGTGCGCGGCGATGGCCTCGATGCGCGCGAGCACGGCGGGCAGCGCCGTGCGCGGGATGACGCCATCCTGCGTGCAGTAGTTGCGTGCGATGCGCCCGAGCGCGCCGAAGGCTCGCTTGCGCGCCTTCCAGAGCTGGTCGCGCTCCGCGGCGTCGCGGGCGATGGCCACCGACAGCGCGCCGTGTTCGCGACAGCACGCGACGAGCGCGGCGGACTCCTCGTCCAGTCCGGCGAGCGGGCCGTCGGCCTCGATGAGCAGCAGCGCGCCCGCGCCGTCGGGAAAGCTGAAACCGAAAGCGGCCTGCAGCGCCGCGAGCACCGTGCGGTCGAGCAATTCCAGCGCGGAGGGCACGATGCCGCTCGCGATGATCGCGCTCACCGTGCGGCTGGCCTGCTCGACCCGCGGGAACGCGGCCAGCAGCGTGACGACCCCGGCGGGGCGCCGCATCAGGCGCACCGTGACTTCGGTCACGATGCCCAGCGTGCCTTCGCTGCCGACGAGGAGCGCGAGCAGATCGGGCCCCGCTCCTTGCGACGACAGGCGCACGAGGCGCCCGTCGGGCAGCACGAGTTCCACGCCGAGCACATGGTTTACCGTGACGCCGGCCTTCAGCGTGTGCGGGCCGCCGCTGTTGTGCGCGACGTTGCCGCCGATGGTGCACACGGCCTGGCTGCTCGGATCGGGTGCGTAGTAGAGGCCATGCGCGGCCACGGCACGCGAGATGGCCAGGTTGGCGACACCCGGCTGCACGATCGCGCGGCGGTTGGGCGCGTCCACCGCGAGCACGGCCGTCATGCGCTGCAGCGAAACGACGAGACCGCCGCGCGAGGCCATCGCGCCGCCGGAGAGGCCGGTGCCCGCGCCGCGCGCGACGAAGGGCACACCGCGCGCGGCGGCCGCCTTCACGACGGCCGCAACCTGCGCCGTGCTCGTCGGGAAGACGACGGCGAGTGGCGTCGCGGGGTGCAGCGTCGAGCCGTCGTGCGCGTAGACAAGCCTCGCGGCTGCGTCCGGCAGGACGGCGTCCGCGCCGAGCAGAGTCACCAGTTCGGCAAGGAGATCCTGCTCGCGCGTCGCGCTCATGGCGCAGAGTCTGCCATGGCGAAGCCCGGCGTCGGCAGCGCGGCCGTGTCAGCCTTCCTGGCTCACGGGCGCGTGATACACTTCCGCGCCATTCCCGGAACGGATGATGGAACGCGCACGATGAAGACGACGCAGCCCGAAGCCGCAGGCGTGGCGCCCGACGCGTGGCGCCGTTCGTTGACCATCCCGCCGCTGGAGTCCCCGTTCCTGCCGCAGATGCTGCGCGAGTCGGGGCTTCCCCAGGAACAGCAGGATGCGGTGCGCAAGCTGGCGCGCGACGGCTATGCCGTCTTCGACATCGACATCCCCGACTTCGACGTCGTGGCGGCCCGGCTCATCGCGGATCTGCGCGGCAAGTACGGCGCCGACCGGCGCGTGTCCGAGGCCTGGTACTTCAATGACGACGTGCGCACCGTCGCCAACGCGCCGCGGGTGCTCGACTTTCTGCGGCTCGTCTTCCAGCGCGAGCCCATCCCCTTCCAGACGCTGAACTTCGAGGTCGGCACGCAGCAGCCGGCGCACAGCGACACGATCCATTTTCACTCCCTGCCCAAGCACTACATGTGCGGGGCGTGGGTGGCGATGGAGGACATCCATCCGGACAGCGGACCGCTCGTGGTCTACCCCGGCAGCCATCGCCTGCCCGAGTGGCACATGCAGGACCTCGGTGTGCAGCCCACGCCGCAGAACTACGGCGCCTACGAGGACTTCGTGCGCGAGGCACTCGCGGCGCTCGGCTACTCTCCGCTGCCGTTGGTGCTCAAGCGCGGTCAGGTCGCGGTGTGGCTCGCGAACCTCTACCACGGCGGCACGGCCATCAAGGATCCGTCGCGGACGCGCTGCAGCCAGGCCTCGCACTACTACTTCAGCAACTGCCAGTACTACTTCCCGATGCAGTCCGACCTGCACGTGGGCCGCATCATCCGTCGCGAGGTGATCGACATCCGCACCGGCCGGTTCGTGCAGCACATGCACGAGGGGCAGACGGTGGAACTGGGCGACATGCGCAACGTCTGCACCTACCCGCGGCCGCTCCCGACGTGGGTGCACTGAAGCAGCGCGCCGCGCGAGCGGCCGCCGGACGCCTCAGCGCTCTGATTCGCGGGCAGCGGACTCGCTCAGCTCGTGCGCAAGCTCGTGCCCGAGATAGCGCTCGACGGCGCCGTGAACCAGGTAGATGACCGGCGTCATGAGCAGCGCCAGCACCAGCTTGATGAGGTAGTTGGGGACAGCGACCTGCACGAACTGGTCGAAGGTCCAGCCGAACGGGATCGCGAGGCCGATGTAGAGCACGACCACGCTGTCGAGCACCTGGCTCACCACGGTGGAGCCGGTGGAGCGCAGCCAGATCCAGCGCGCGCCGGTGCGCCGCCGCAGCCAGTGGAAGACGACGACGTCCACGAGCTGGCTGATGAGAAACGCCGCCAGCGACCCGATGATGATCGACTGGCCGGTGCCGAACACGCTGTTGAATGCCGCGTCGGGGACGGGGGAGTCCGGGATGGCCGGGACGGACATGGCCCAGCGCAGCGCCACGAAGACCCACGCGATCATCAGCGCGGTGAGCACCGTGATGCGGCGCACGCCGCGCGTGCCGAAGTATTCGTTGATGAGGTCCGTGGTCACGAAGACGACCGGCCAGAGGAAGACGCCGGCGGTCGCCTTCAGCGGCTGTCCGAACAGCGTCCACGAGGCGGGCCCGACGACGATCAGCTTGCCGCCGATCATCTCGGCGAGGATCGCGTTGGTGAGGAAGAAGGCCGCCAGCACGGCGAAGACGGCGTCGCGGCGGGTGAGCGTCTTCTCCATGAGCGGCTCGCCGGTCTAGCATGCCGCTGCCCGCCACTCCAGTGGCTGCGGACGCTATCATGCGCCGCCATGCACACGCTGCCCGCCGCGCACCGCACGATCGCACGCAGACCCGGAGCGGGCATGTTCGTCGTGGCGCTTGCCGGCCTCGGGTTGTTCCCGGGCTGCTATGCGCTGGTGCGCGCGAACCTCGGCGACGCGATTCCCCCGGAGCACGCCGTCGCAGCGGTGCAGCCGGGGCGCACGACGCGCGCCGAAGTGCTGGCGCTGCTCGGGCCACCCGACGAGTACGGCCAGCCCACGCTGTTTTCCGAGCTCTCCACCGCGGACAGCCGGGCGATCCGCGTCTTCGAGGAGCACGACGTCTTCGGTCGCGCGGCCTTCACCTGGGTGCGCGAGCAGCGCGACGACCGCTTCTGGTTCTTCTGGCCGGTGTACCTGAACATCGACACCGAGACGCGCATCGACCGGCTCAAGGTGCTCTTCGACGCCGACGACATCGTGTCGGCGGTCGGCTGCGAGCGCGGGATCGACGCGCCATGAACCGGCTCGCCGCACCTGCCTGCGCGCTGCTGCTGCTCCTGCTGCCGGGCTGCCTCTTCGTCGGCGGGAGCGCGCGCTTCGGCGCGCCGGTGTCGCGCGAGGCGGCGGCCTCGATCGAGCCGGGCCGCACCACCAAGGCGCAACTGCTGGCTCTGCTCGGGCCGCCCACGGAGTTCAAGCGTCCCGAACTGGGCTCGGTGCTCGTGGACGACGAGCTGCGCCTCTCGGGCGTGCTCGCCACCGCACGCCGCAGCGAGAACGCGCTGACCTGGCAGTACGACAGCGTGTCCTCGGCCGGCACGGCGCTGCTGCTCTACAACCGCATGTCCAGCAGCACCGCCACCGACTTGCTCGTGGTCTTCTTCGACGAGAAGGATGTGGTGACGTCGTTCGCCTTCCGCCCTGCGGAGGAGGCGTCGTGAGGCGGCGTCCGTCCCGAGGCTTCGTGTGGGCGCTGGCACTCGCGCTCGCGCTGCCGATGGCCGCGCTGCCGGGCTGCATCGTGTTGCACGACGATGCCGGCGTGGACGTGTCCGAGGCCGCCGTGGCGCGCATCGAGGCCGGGCACACCACGCGCGAGCAGTTGCTCGCGGACTTCGGCCCGCCGACCGGCCGCTTCAGCACGAACCTGCTCGCGACCATCACGCGCAGCGAAGCGCCCATCGAGGCGCCCGGCACGCCGGGCCGCATCGATGACGACGTGCTCACCTGGCAGGCGCTGCACATCAGTGCGCACGTGGCCTTCTTCCCGCTGCTGTTCACCTGGGTGGACACGGAGTTCACGAGCCGCACGCTGAGCGTCTGGCTCGACGAGGCCGGCCGCGTGCGCTACGTCGCCTACCGCGAGGACACTCCGTGAGCGACGCGAACGCCCCTGCACGCACGCCGCAGACACGGCTCGCGCACCGGCTGGGCCTGACCGTGGCCTGCGCGCTGCTGCCGTGCTGCTCCGGTGCGATTTACTCGAAGTTCGATTTCCGCACGGGGCAACCCGCGCAGGACGGCACGCTGGCGGCGAGCTTGTCGGCCCGCGTGCCGGACGCGGATTCGCCCGGCGCACGCGGAGCCGAGCCGGTGAGCAAGGCCACCGTCCTCTCCGTGCTCGGGCCGCCGGGCGAGGTCCTGCCGCTGGCGGCGGGCGACGTCTTCGTCTACCGCCTGCGCCTCACGGACGTGGACGTGATCAATCTCAACACGAGCATCTTCACGGGCATCATCGTCCCGATCTACGCACGCATCGACGGACGCCAGCGCGACCGTGTGCTCTCCGTGCAGTTCGACGCCTCGGGCCGCGTGACGGCCCTGTCGGAGGCCACGCCGTGAGGAGGCAACGGGCATCTGGTCCGCACGCACGCCTGCTGGCGGCTGCCTGCCTGGCGGTCGCGCTGTGTGGTGTCGGCGGCTGCACGATCGTGCACCGCAGCGCCGGAGCGCCGTTGCCGGATGGAGTCGGGAAGCTCGAGATCGGCCGCACGACCAAGGCGCAGGCACTCGCGTCGCTCGGCCCGCCTGCCTCGGTGCGCCGCCAGTTCGATGGCGACCTGATGTTCTGGAGGCGTGACGAGTTGAACAGCGAGACGCTGCTGCTCATCCCGCTGATCCCGATCTACGAGCGCACGACGGGGCACTCCGACACCGACACGCTCGCGCTGCTCTTCGATCACGCCGGCCTGCTGGCCGGCGTCGGCGAGCGGCGCGACATTCACTGAGCGCGCGGCGGGCACTGAGCGCGCGACATTCACTGAGCGCGCGGCGGGGGCAGTTCCGGCACGAAGGCGCACGCGAAGTGCTGCGTGAAGGCCGGGGCATCGGGCAGCAGGCCGTCGGCCGTGTCGCAACCCGCCAGGATCACCAGCTGACCCGGCACGGACAGGTTGCCGCTGCCCGAGAGCGAGCACTCGACATCCCGCAGGTCGAGCAGGCCCAGTGCCTCGCCGAACACCGCATCGGCATCGGCGCGCTGAATCGCATGGATGGCGAGCACGCTGCGGCCCTTGCGTTCGGCGGTGCGCCTGCAGAACTCCATGAAGCGGCCAGCGCGTCGGTTGCCGTGCGTGTCGACGCCCTGCAGGAAGTCCGCGCGCGTCCAGCCGGGATGGAAGACGAGGCGTTCGGAGAGTCCGTCGCCGTGGCGCAGGGCGGCTGCGACGGCCTCGGTCCACGCGGCGGTGCCGCTGCCCGGACGTCCGCAGAGCAGGAGTTGCCCCCGGGTCGCCGCCAGTTCCACGAGCAGCGCGAGCGCCGACCGGGCCGGATCATTGTCCGTCCTCGCGACGAGGGATGGGACGGAGTGGACGGCCGCCTCGTCGTCCGGGGCGTCGCGGTGCTTGGACTGGGGCTCGTTCTCGATGGCGGCGTGCGGCGCGCGGGCGTGGGCAATCGCCGCTTCGGGCGAGGTGTCCTCTCCGCGCACGGGTGATGGCGCCGCCGCGATGACGGGCGGAGGAGTCATCGCCGGCGGCCCGGCTGCAGGCGCGGCGTCGGCTGCCGCGGCGTCGGCTGCCGCGACGTCGGCCGGTGCGGCGTCGGCCGGTGCGGCGTCGGCCGGTGCGACGTCGGCCGGTGCGACGTCGGCAAGTGCGCCTGGCACAGGTGTGGCGTCTGCCAATGCGGCGGCTGCGGGAGGAGGGGCGGTTGGAGCTTCGGCCGTCGGCGAGAGGTCGTCCGTCGGGCAGTCCCGTCGAGCGACGGGAGCCGGTGCCAGCGCAGTTGCCGGCGCGTCTGCCGGCGCGTCTGCCGACGCGTCTGCCGACGGGGGTGCCGACGGGGGTGCCGACGGGGGTGCCGGTGCCGGCGCGGGCGCGGGTGCTGCTGCTGACGCCGGTGCCGGCGCGGGCGCGGGCGCGGGCGCTGCTGCTGATGCGGATGCTGCGTTGCGGTCGTCGCTGCCGGCGAGGCGTTCGTTCATCAGCCAGTGGCTGAAGAGGGTGAAGCCGTCGCCGAGGCGCATGCCGGGAGGGGCGTGGGCCAGCAGCACGTCGCGCGAGTTCTCGATGAAACGGCGCAGGGCGGCCTGGGCCTCGGGGTACTCGGACAGCGCCGGGCCGAACGAAGTGCCCGTGAAGTGGTTGAGCGTGGCGCGCGTGGCCGCGTTCACGATGAGGAAGTCGTCGGGTCGCAGAGCGTTGAGCATCGGCGAGACCAGCGCGCTGTCGATGCCGCGACTTCCGGGCAGTGCGCCCAGTTCATGGCAGGCCTGCCAGAGCTCGCCGGGATTCTCGTCGCAGCGACGCACGAACGTGAACAGGCCGCGTGCGAGGGCAGGCCAGTCTTCGGCGGCCGTCCAGCCGGCGTCGGCGAACCAGGCGCGCGGATCGCGAGTCAGCCCGGGCAGCACATGGCAGAAGGCTCCCGCGCGGCGCAGGTCGGGGCGTTCGTCGTAGGGGAGCAGCGCCAGCAGCGCGCGCTCGGTCAGGTCGAGACCGAGGCGATCCATGTCCGCGATGGAGGCGGCCAGGCGGCGGGCGTCGGCCCGCATCGCGGACCAGTTCGCGGCGCCGAGTCGAGCGCCACGCGCGGCGAGCCATTCGGAAAATTCCGCGTGCAGCGCCTCGAGCTCCTGCCGCGCCGGGGAGACGGCGCGCGAGCGTGGGGCGCTTCGATTCTCCGGCTCGTCGGCGACGGCCGATGTGTCGTCGGGAGCGCTCACCGAGCCTTCCCGAGCTGGACTCGTTGTCATGTCGCGGGCTCCGCAATCTGTGCTGACTTCTGAAAAACGTCACGTAACGTTTGCAACGACGGACGGTTTCGCCGCCGTCGCGAACGACGACCGGGCCAACCGCCTGCCCGGTGGTCCGTCCGGCCACCTTCACCGGCCACCGTCACCGAGTGCCTTCACCGACTGCCTTCACCACGGGACGACACCAGAAGATGGCTCTTCGATGCCGGCTCTCAGTCGGGTTGCACCTGGCGTTTTCGATTCTGGTGCCGTGTGTCTTGATGTCCAACCCGGTCAGGGCGCAGCAAATCCTTCCGCTGCGCGTGGACTGTGGCGATGACAACGGCTTTCCGGCAGGCGAGGCCGGCTACGTCCAGCTCGGGCAGACGGGAGCGGGCCCCGCGGGCATCACGCTCGTGCCCGCGCCGCTGGACACCGTGCACATCGCGGCCAAGCTGCCCTACTACGGCGTCGCGTACCCGTCCGACGTCATGACCATCGATCCGGACGAGCTCTCCCAGACGCATCGGCTCACGGCGCTGGCGCTGCAGGACTTCACCGTTCTCGCCATCCCGGGGCTGGCGGCCAACGCGCTGTATCGCGTGCGCCTGCAGCTCGGCGCGGGCTCGCCCTGGTATGACCTCGTGAATTCCGTCCCCGCGGGCTTTTCGACGGTGTCGCGACGCGTGCTTGTCGAGAGCCAGAAGCCGGGCAGCTCGAATCAGTGGCGCGTCGTGGCGCGCGAGCTGCGCTGCACCGCCAGCTACACCGGCAACACGCTGGCCTCGTTTCTCGGCGCGACGCTGACGACCTGGGTCATCGCCCAGGCGGATGGCGCGGGCGTGCTGCGGCTGCGCTTCTCCACCACGGGAAGCGATCCACTCTTCCTGACCGGTTTCGAGGTGCATGCCCACGAGGCCCTGCCTGTCTTCTACCGCCGCACGGCCGCCGGGCCGCTGCAGACCGGCGTGCCGGAGCTGGGGCCCTTCGTCGCGGCCTTCAACGCCGGCAACTTCGCCACGGCGCAGACGCTCGCGCTGGCAGTGTCCGATCCGTGGTGGCGCGGCGTGGCGCTCGTCAACCTCGTCGGCTGGCTCGACGGATCGCGCGACGGCTTCGTCTCGCTGGTTCCCGCGGCGCAGGCGGCGCTTGCGGCGGCCGCACCGCAGCACCCGGGCGCCGCGTGGCTGCTCGATCAGCTGGCCAGCTATGCCCGGGCCCTCGCTCACCTGGAAGCGCGTGGCTATGCGGACGCGAAGCTGTGCCCCGAGGAGGGCGGCACGGGCTTTCTCAATCCGGCGTGCGCCGGACAGAGCCTGGCCTCGCTCGAGCAGGCGACGACGAACGTCAACGCGCACATCGCTCTGCGCCTGCTCTCCGGTCTCACGGCCTCCGTGAACGGCACGACCGTGCTGGACGACATGGTCGCGTGGAACAACGGCACGCTGGGCGGCAGCGCCTTCGAGCCGTCGCCGCTGGTGTTCGCGGCGCTCAAGCTCTCGGGCGTCACGATCGCCGCGATCAATCCACTGCTCACCGTGAACGCCTCGGACCCGGAGTCCGTGGAGTTCCGGCAGCGCCTGACCGACATCTTTACGGGCTTCACAGGCAAGGGCTTCGCGGCCACGGACTTTCCGAAGGATCTCGAACTGCTGCTGTTCAGCGCCTACGTGACGCACCCCCTCGGCCACCCGAAGAACTGGCCCGCGGCGGACCTCGCGGCGCTCTTCACGCCCGCGCAGCTTGCCGGCGCGTGGTGGGCCTCGGATGTCCTGGCGCCGCCGGCCGATCCGACGGCGCCCTCGTGGGCGCTGCTGCAGCGCGACGGCGAGTTCGCGATGCGCTCGCTGGCTCGTTACTGGCTCACCGAGCGCTGGCACAAGGGCGAGCTCGGCGGCGGCTGGGGCGACGATGTCGAGCTGCTCGCGGCCCTCATGCCGCACTTCGCGGCGCGCCAGGACCAGTCCGACCGGCCGCTCCTCGACCGCCTGGAGGGCTCCGTGAGCTACGGCCTGGAGCACTACGCGCAGGTCGCCGACGGCTACTACTCCGGGCCGCCCAGCGACGTGGAGCATTCCGCCGAGTTCACCACCGACCCGTGGCTGCTGCAGCGCGGCCTGTACGGACACTCCGCGACCATGGTCGAGACGGCGCTCGACATCACGCGGCACCTGAAGAGCAGCACGGCGCCGGCGGCTTCCTTTGCGGCGCTGACGACGGCGGGTCGCCTCCACTTCAGGAACTACGTGTTCAATGTCGACGGCGCCGTGAGCGATCCGGCCACGGCCTTCGACATCCCGCTCGACGGGCGCGCCATGCTGCCTGGCATCCTCACCGGCTTCCACGCGCCGTTCGCGTCCACGCATCCGCTCAACGCGGACCTGCGCGCATGGGCCGCGGGCTGGCGGGACGATGCGCTGGACATCTCCTCGCTCGCCTCCGGCAAACCTTCGGGCTTCCTCGCGCCCGCGCAGTGGCCCGGCAACAAGCTGGGAGCCTCGGGCACCTGGTGGAACACCAGCGGCTCCAGCACCGACACCGCGGCCCTGGCCACCAGCGAGGTCAGCTACATCATGGAGCTGCTGCGCCTGTCGTGGCGCTCGTCGACCGCCGGAGACCGCTGGCTCTTTCTGCTCCCCGGCGTGCGCATGTTCCGCGCGGTGGCTGCCTGGGAGGACGCGGGCAAGCCGTCGTCGCCCGCCGTCGGCAGCACGCTCTGGGCCGGCCAGCAATTCAAGTCAGGCACGCGCTTCGGCTCGATCGCCTTCGCGTGGCGCGACGACCTGCAGAACGAGACCACTCTGAACGTGACGCCCGATCCCTTCTATGGCGGAGCCACCACCTACGTGGATGCCGCGCTGCTCGCGCGCCTCGAAGCCTGGACCGAGGTCGAATACACCAACCAGGGCAATGCGTTGATCTATGCCCTGGGGGATGTGGTGCCGTGCGCGCCGCATACGGGCAAGAACTACAACCTGCTCGGCACTGCGTACACCGCCTCGCGCGACTACATGCGCGCCTGCTTTCCGCTCATGACCAACTGCTGCCTGCACACGGACCGCGTCTTCGTCGGCCAGGGCGGGGGCGCCCAGCAGCGGCTCATGGGGCACACCGGCGCCGCGCTCGTCGAGGGCCTGCGCTTCGCGCCGCTCGTGGGCTGGAGCAGCCGGCTCGGCCCCGCGCCGGATCTCGCCATCCAGTGCAACCGCCGCGATCCCGCCGGTGCGACGTGGTCCGCCTTCGTGCAGAACTTCGGAACGCAACCCGTGACGCTGCAGCTCAGGCTGGATGAGGGCCTGATCCCGGGAAAGTACAGGCTGGAGACCGGCCCGGCGCTGGATGGATGCGACAGCTTCCCGACCGGAGCCGCGACCACCGCGGTCGACGTGCAGAAGCGGGGTGCGGGGGCGAGCGTGGACGTCACGCTGGGTCCGGGCCTCTCGCTCGTGAGCGCGACGCGCCTGGGCGCGGCGGACCTGTTGCCGCAGCGCTGGGATCTCGCGGTGGCTCCGCCGCGCGTGGAGATCGTGAAGGGGCCGGGCATGGCGCCGTCGCTGCGCGTGCGCGCGCACATCGTCAACGCGGGCTCGGACGGCAGCCCGTCCGCCACGGTGCGGCTCTACGCGTCGGTCTTCGCACCCGACGGAAGCCTGGTGGCGGTGCCGGGCGTGCCGCCGGAAGTGCTGCTCTCCACGACCAACGTGCCCGCTCTCGCCGGCAGCAGCGGCTTCACGGTTGCGGCGCACGACGTCGCCCTGGCCGTCCCGCTCACGGATCTCATCGCTCAGATCCTGGTGACGGGCCTCGGCATCCAGGTGCGCGTCGAAGTGCCGGGCAACGCGTTCGAGGGCGACACGCTCAACAACGACATGACCGCGGGCTGGTTGCTCGCCGACATGGCCGTCGTCGGCCAGTGACGCCGCGCGCGTCCGGCCCGCGAGCGGCCGCCGGCGCGACGAATCGGCCCGGCGCACGGGCCTCCGCGCTATTCTCTGGCGCCATGAGCAGCAAGCCTGGTTCGAAGCGTCCGGTGTCCGTTCCCGCCACGCGCGCCCTGCCCGCGGCACGAGCCGCCTCGAGGGCCCGCGCGGATTCCGTGGCTCGCAGCGCGCGCGGCACCTCCCTGGCCGCGAGCAAGCAGCAACGGCGCATGCCGACGACCCGGCGCGTGACGACGCCGCAGGACAGCAACCTCATGGGCACCGTCTTCGGCGGCGCGATCCTGTCGGAGATCGACCTCGCGGCCGCGATCGAGGCGCACAAGGTCCACCCCGGCAACGTCGTGACCGTCGCGATGGACAAGATCGAGTTCCACCGCCCCGTCTTCGTGGGGGACCTGATCTCGCTCTACACGAAGATCGCGCGGAAGGGCCGCACGTCGGTCACGGTGTGCGTGAGCGTGTGGGCGGAGCGGCGCATGCCTCCCTTCGAGAGCGTGGAGGTCACCGAGGCGCTCGTCACCATGGTGGCCGTGAACGAGGCCATGCTTCCCGTGCCGCTCTCGTCGGTCAGCCGGCCGCGCTGAGCAGGGACGCTCCGCCGCAGGCGCTCGCCTCGAAGGCCTCGAACGCGCCGGGGCCGCTGCCGCCGCGCCGCGCGGACAGCTCGCGCAGGAAGTCCGGCAGCCGGCTGCGTTGCACGAGCGCGATCGCGCAGCCGCCGAAGCCCGCGCCGGTGAGTCGCGCGCCGTGGCAACCGGGCAGCGTGCGCGCCAGCGCGGTGAGCGCGTCGAGGGCCGGGCAGCTCACGTCGTAGAGTCCGGCGAGCGAGCGCTGGCTGTCGTTCAGCAGGCGGCCGGCGGCGGGGAGGTCTCCTGCAGCGAAGGCCGCGACGAGCCGTGCGGGGCGAGGCAGTTCGCCCAGCACGTGGCTGGCGCGGCGGTAGCTGTCGTCATCGAGGGCAGGGCGCGCCCGCTCCAGCAGTGCGGCGTCCGCATCGCGCAGCGAGGCGAGGCCCGGTCGCAGCGTGCGCAGCGCCGTCAGTGCGCGTTCGCAGCTCGCGCGGCGCTCGGCGTAGGCGCCGTCGGCGAGCGCGCGCTGCACGCCGCTGTCCATCACGACGAAGGCCGCTTCGCGAGGAAGCGGCACGGGTGTCATCGAGAGCGTGCGGCAGTCGAGCAGCAGGGCGTGCCCGGGCATGCCGCACGCGGAAGCCACCTGGTCCATGACGCCGCAGGGCACGCCGGAGAAGCGCCGCTCGGCGTCCACGCAGGCCAGCGCCATGCGCAGCGGATGCCAGACTGCGCCCGCGGCGTTCACGAAGGCGCGCGCGAGCGCGAGCTCCAGCGCCGCGGACGAGGACAGGCCGGCGCCGTGCGGCAGGTCCGCGTCGATGAGCAGCTCCGCTCCTCCGACCTCGATGCCGGTCTCGCGCAGAACCTGCACGACGCCGGCGACGAGCGCGCTCCAGCGCGGCTGGCCCGTCGGTCGCAGCTCGTCGAGGGCCAGCTGCGCCGACTCGCGCAACGCGGCCGAGTGCACCACGAGTTGCCGGTCGTCGCGCGGTGCAAGCGCGACGGCCACGTGCCGGGCGATGGCAAGCGGCAGCACCCAGCCCTCGCTCGTGTCGACGTGCTCGCCGATGAGGTTGATGCGGCCCGGCGCGAGCGCCACGGCGGGCAGCGGCTCGCGCGCTCCATGGGCATCGCGGGCATCGCGCGCACCGGACCCGCGCAGCAGCGCGGCCAGCGTGTCGCGCGCGGCGATGGCAGCGGACTCATCCACCGGGGGCGTCCGGCCTCAGCGCTCCTGCGCGCGGCGCCGCACGGCCTCCTCGTCCACGTCGGCGGCGGTCCATTGCAGGCGGCCTTCCATGCCGCCGGCGATCGTGAGCGCTTCGCCGCTCACGTGCCGTGACGCGGCCGGCGAGGAGAGCATCACGATGGCGCGGGCCACGTCGCGCGCGCGGCCGAGCTGTTGCATCGGCATCGTCGACACGACCTTGGCGATGACGCCCGGCTCCGAGAGCGCGGGGCGCGCCATGTGCGTGACCGTCCAGCCGGGCTGCACCATGTTCACGCGGCCGAAGGGATCGAGGCGCACGATCTCGTTCTTGAGCGAGAGCATCAGGCCGTGCAGGCCGGCCTTCGCGGCGGCGTAGTCCGCGTGGCCAGCCTCGCCGAAGCGGCCCGCCGTCGAGCCCAGAAACGTGAGGCTTGCACCGTGGCCGTCGGGACGCGGGCCGGTCCGGGCGAGCGCCGCGAAGAAGGCGCGCGCCGTCCACAGGGCGCCGAGCAGGTTGACGTCCAGCGACTGCCGGATGCGGTCCACCGGCACCTCGTGCAGCGGCAGCGGCGGCGGAATCCAGACGCCGGCGTTCGGCACGCAGATGTCGACGCGGCCGAAGCGTGCGACGGTGGCGGCCATCGCCTCGTCCACCTGCAGCGGGTCGGACACGTCGGCGCTCAGGCCGAGTGCGCGGTCGGCGAAGGGCTGCCGCGCGAGCCACGCGGTCAGCTCCGCGCTGCGGGCGTGGCCGTGCAGCGCGAGTCGGCAGCCCTCGGCGGCGAACTCCTGCGCCAGCGCGCGGCCGATGCCGCCCGAGGCTCCGGTGATGAAGACGACCTTGTCGGCAAGCGCGAGATCCATGACTGCGTGCCGCTCAGCGTGCCGCGGCGCCGGCCTGATCGCTGGCGAGACTGGCAGCGACGATCTCCAGCCAGGCCTTGGTGGAGATGAAGCCGGTGCCCCACGCATCCCACTCCGCGGGGAGGCCGGCCGCCACGATCTCCTCCACGCTTGCCCCGTCCGCGAGCTGCCCCTCCACGGCGTCGAGCGAGGCGACGAGCATGCGGTGGAACTCGCGCAACTCGACGATGCCGGAGACGGGACCGTGCCCGGGGATGAGCTTCACATCCGCGGGCAGTTCCGACAGCAGCGCGGCGATGCTGGCCGCCAGGCCGCGCACGGAGCCGCCGGAGCCGACGTCGACGAACGGGAACATGCCCGAGAAGAACTGGTCGCCGAGATGCACCACGTTGCTGCCGGTGAACCACACCATGCTGTCGCCGTCGGTGTGGCCGGCGGGCAGGTGGCGCACGCGGATTTCCTCGCCGTTGAAGAAGAGCGAGATCCCCTCCACGTAGGTGATCACGGGCAGCGCCTCGGGCGGCGCGGGTTCCACCTGGCGGCCGAGGACCTCCTGCCCTGCGATCATGCGCTTGCGCACGTTCACCTGCGCGATGATCGTGCCGTCCTTGCCGAAGGCCGCGTTGCCGCCGACGTGGTCGCCGTGCCAGTGCGTGTTGAGCACGAAGCGCGGCTTGCCCGGGCCCGCGCCGTCCATCGCGTCCAGCGCGACGTGAATCCTGTCCGCGAGCGGGAGGAACTGGTCATCCACGATGAGCAGTCCGTCGGGGCCGGCGCTCACGCCGATGTTGCCGCCTGCGCCCTCCAGCTCCGAGACCGCGCCGGCCACGGGCCGCGTGGCGATCTCCACCTTGGAGAAGTCCTGCTGGGCCAGGGCCGGGCCGGCGAGGGCGAACATCAGGGCGGCGTGCAGCCCGCGGTGGATGAGCATCCGGGGATCGGTGGACATGCGGGAACTCCGTGAGCGTGAGCTCGGATGGGTCAGGAAAGTGTCGCGAAGAGCGCCGCCGCGAGGAAAGTCCAGGTCAGCGTGCCGGCAATGAGTGCGGGGCCTGCGGACTGCATCTGCTCCTCGAGCGGCACGGCGCCGAAGCGCGCCAGCCAGAGCACGCGCGCGCCGGTGCCGAGCAGCATGCGCTCACACACGACGTTGAAGCACAGGTCGAGGACGGCGAGCACCATGGACTCCTCGAACGACGAGCCCGCGTCCGGCGCGCGGGCCGGACATCGTAGTCGCGCGCGCAGGCCCTACGGAAGGGTGGCGGCGGACTGGCCGGACTCGGCGGGCCGCAGGATCCAGCGGTCGAGGGCGGCGCCCAGCGCGGCGACCTTGACCGGCTTGCTCACGTAGTCGTCCATGCCGGCGTCGAGCGTGCGCTCGCGGTCGCCCAGCATCGCGTTGGCGGTCATCGCGATGATCGGCGTGTGCCGCTTGTCGCCCTCCAGGCGCCGGATCTCCGCGGTCGCGGTGTAGCCGTCCATCTCGGGCATCTGGCAATCCATCAGCACGGCCGCGTAGGGGATGCGGGCCAGCGCCTCGATCGCCTCGAGTCCGTTGGCCACGACGTCGGCGCGGTAGCCGAGCTTCTGCAGCAGCCGCGTGGCGACCTTCTGGTTGATGATGTTGTCTTCCGCGACCAGCACGAGCGGGCGCCGCGCGCTCATCGCGCCGTCGGCATCGGCCGCCGCGGCGGCTTCCGGCGACGCGGCTTCCTGTCCGGGGTGCGGCGCGGGCCGGGCCAGCACGCCGAGCTCGTTCATGAGCTTGGCCACCATGCCGAAGAGGTGGTTCTGGCGCACGGGCTTGGTGACGTAGCCGTTGACGCCCGCCTCCAGCGCCGCCTCTCGACCGCCGGCCACGCCCAGCGAGGTGAGCATCAGCAGCGCAGTCCCGTGCAGCGCGGGATCGCCGCGCACGGCCTGCGTGAGCTCGATGCCGTCCATGTGGGGCATCTGCATGTCGATGAGCGCGAGGTCGAAGGGGTCGCCGGCCGCGAAGGCATCGCGCAGCTGGTCAAGGCCCGCCAGCGCATCCTCGGCGATCTCGGCGCGCATGCCCCAGGCCGAGGTCTGGCTCTGGAGGATGACGCGATTGGTGCGGTTGTCATCCACGATGAGCACGTGCAGGCCGGACAGCACGTCGGGCCGGTGCGGGACGGCTTCAACGCCTTCGGCCACGCTGCCGAGGAGCACCGTGAAGGCGAAGATGCTGCCCTGGCCAGGCTCGCTGGTCATGTCGAGCGAGCCGCCCATGAGCTCCACGAGCTGGCGCGAGATGGCGAGCCCGAGGCCCGTGCCGCCGTACTTGCGCGTGGTCGAGCTGTCGGCCTGCGTGAACGGGCGGAAGAGCCGGTCGCGCAGCTCCGGCACCATGCCGATGCCGGTGTCCTGGACCTCCATGCGGATCACGACATGGTCATCCTCGCGGCTTTCGCAGTGGACGCGCACGACCACCTCGCCGACCTCGGTGAATTTGATCGCGTTGCCGATCAGGTTGGTGAGCACCTGGCGCACGCGCGACGGATCGCCGCGCACGCAGCGCGGCACGTCGGGCGCGATCTGGGAGACCAGTTCCAGGCCCTTGCCCTGGGCCTGACCCGCGAGCAGGTCCATGACTTCCTCGACCAGCGGCGTCAGGTCGAAGTCGAGTTCCTCGAGATCCACCTTGCCCGCCTCGATCTTCGAGAAGTCGAGGATGTCGTTGATGATCGTCAGCAGCGACTCGCCGCAGCTGCGCACGGATTCCGCGTAGTCGCGCTGATCGGAGGTGAGCGGCGTGTCGAGCAGGAGGCCCGTCATGCCGATGACGCCGTTCATCGGCGTGCGGATCTCGTGGCTCATCGTGGCGAGGAACTGTCCCTTGGTGCGCGTGGCCGCCTGGGCAGCGGTGAGCGCCTTCTGCAGCACGTCGCGCGCGTTGGCCAGCTGGTGGTTGGAGAGCTCCGCCTCGTCGAGGGCCTGCTGGCGCGTGGCATCCACCATGCGCATGAACAGCACGACGATCGCGGTGATGCCGAGCAGCGCCGCGTACTGGACGAGCCGGAACTCCAGTGGCTCCACGTGACTCGCGTGCAGCAGGTTCTGGTCCGTCGCGATTCCCAGCGACGAGAGGAAGCCGACGACGACGAGGGCCCAGAGCACGCCCGCATCGCTGCCCGTGATGCCCATCGCGAGCATCGGCACGGCGATGAACCACGCGAGGCCCGGCGCGTCGAGGCCGCCGGCATAGATGGACAGGAAGGCGAGCAGCACGAAGAGCAGCCCCGAGGCCAGGTGCCCGGCTCCCGCGATCGAACGCGTGCGTCGCAACCAGGCCGGGATGAGCGTGCCGAGCAATGACGCTGTCAGGATCGCGTACGCCGGAGGCGCATCGCCGCAGGCCATGTGGATGCCGGCGTAGAGCGGCCCGAATGCGGACGTGATCAGGCATGAGGCGACGGCAAGGCGGGCCCGCCGGCGTTCTTCGCTCTCCGCGAGGTCGGGCAGCACCCGATCGAGGGCGACAAGCAGGCGTGATGACGCGGAGTCCATGCAGTGGTGGCCTGACCGTGGTGCTCGGGGGGCGCGGGAGCAGCGTGCAGATCGACCGGATTTCGCAGCGAACTTGAGCGCAAGACCCTCGCGCGTGGCGATCGCGAGCCGGCTGCTCAGTGCGGTCGGGTGACCGCCGGCGGCCTCGTGGTCGTGCCGCCTGTACCTCCGCCTGCCGTCGTGTCGGCCGGCGGAGGCTCCGTGGATCCGCCTCCCGTGTCGTCGGCGGGCGCGGAGGACGCGGCGGCGGGGCGGCTGTCCACGATGGAACCGAGCGCGATGGCGTGGCTGCCGTTGACCTGGTTGTAGTAGTCCAGGGTCTCGGCGTTCGAATCGAGCGCCTTGACGCGCGCGCGGAACGCGCCGTTCGAAGTGTTGTACCAGTAGGCGCCGGTGCTGCCGCTCGTGATGATCTTGTTTGCAGGGTGCGTTGCGCCCGACGTGTTCACGGTTTCGGTCTGCGGCACGCCGGCCATCTGATCCGGATGACCGGGAAGGCTCCCGCTCGCGAACCAGGCTCCTTCCAGCGTGGCCGGAAAGCTCCCGTCCGTGGTCTGCTGCCGCTTGTACTCCAGCAGCATGCCGACGCCCTGCACGTTGGCCTTGAGCGCGGACTTCACGGCTTCCGCGCGATCATGCGTTGCGCTCGGCAGCGCGATGGTCGCCAGGATGCCGAGCATCACGACCACGATCAGCAGCTCCACCAGCGTGAAGCCGGTGACACGGCTCGATGGGTTGCGGACCGGCTGCCCCAAGATGGTTCTCGGAGGGGACGAATGGACGGCGGACATCGAAGTCAGGCTTTCGGCGCGATGTCCCGTGCCGCTGTAGCGGAAATCTCGTCGGCCAGTCCGAGCCCCGAGGCGAGGCCTTCCGCTCAGTAGCCGCGCCAGAGGCGGAAGTCGCGCAGGCGGGGGTCCGGCGGGATGACGTGCGATTCGTCCACGGCCAGGAAGCTGCTGACCGCGAAAACCACCTCGGTGTCGAGCGCGAGCGCCTCGGCCTCGAGCCGCTGCGCCTCGGTGTGCACGGTGCCCTCCAGCTGCAGGACGCCGTCGAGCGCGATGAGCCGGATGGCCGACGCGACGGGCTTGAGCGTCACGCTGTTCTCGATGCGGCGCTGGACGAGCAGCGCGATGCCGGTGTCCTCGATCCTGTTGCGCGGACGCACCGCGAGATGATTGACCACCGCGCGCACGCCCGGCACGCGGCTCGCCGCGGCGGTCGCATACAGGCGCGCGGCCTCGTTGTTCACCAGTCCGGTGAGCCTCACCTCGCCGTCGCCGACCTGCACGGTGAGGTCATGTCCGGCGAGGCCGTCCCGCGTCAGGAAGTCGAAGGCCTCCGTGACCACCGGTTCGCTGCGCGCGTGGCGCGCCGCCGGTGCGGGAGCGGGCGCCGCAGCGGGCGGGGCCACGGACTCGCCCGGGAGGCGCAGCAGGTTGTCCACCGCGCGCACGTCGGCCACCGCCGCGGCCAGCTGCGTGGCCTTCTGGCGCAGCGCCTCGTTGTCGCAGCGTCCGCGCAGGTTCACCCGGCCGTCGGAGCTGCTCACCACGAGGCTGGACAGGCCGACACTGGCGAGGCGGCCGCTCACTTCGGCCGCGATGGCGAGATCGTCCACGAAGCCCCTGCTCTTCAGGAAATGATCCTCGGAGTGCGGACGTCCGCGCACGTCGTCGAGCAGGCTCTCGGCGACCCACTGCGCCAGATCCGTGTCGGTGATGGCGGGGGAAAGGGTGTCCCCGGCCGGTGCGGCGGCGACGGGGGAGGCGAGCAGGGCGGACAACAGGGCGGCGGAAACGAACACGGCAGGACTCCGGCAGGAAATGCGGATGACGTGGCCGGCAGGCGGCCGCCGCAGTCTAGCCCGCGATCCGGAGGTGTGCGTCCAGCGCTGGAATTCCCGGGTCAGGCGCCGTGGATCTCGCCTTCGAGCACCTCGTCGATCACGTAGGTGCCGCTCCTGGGGTCCTTGCGCAGCTTGATGAGCTTGTGCTTCTGGGCGTCCTCGAGCAGGCGCTGGAAGCTGCTGTAGCCGTGGTACTCCTCGTTGAACTGCGGCTGCTTGCGCTTCATGGTGTCCTTGACCATGGAGCCCCAGAGCACGTCCTTGTTCTCGCGCTGCAGCGCGGTGAGCGTCTCCATGAGCAGGCTGAAGGCCTCCTGCTTTTCCTTGGCGACGCCCTTGGCCACCGGCGGCGCGCGGCGGCGGCGCGGCGCGAGGCGCACGAGATCGTCGTAGAAGATGAACTCGTCGCAGTTGTCGATGAGCAGGTGCGCGGAGCTGTTCTTCACGCCCAGACCGATGATGTGCTTGTTGTTCTCGCGCAGCTTGGAGACCAGCGGCGAGAAGTCGCTGTCGCCGGAGACGATGGCGAAGGTGTCGATGTGCGGCTTGGTGTACGAGAGTTCCATCGCCTCGACGACCATCTTGATGTCCGCGCTGTTCTTGCCCGTGCGCCGGCTCTCGGGGATGTCGATGAGGTCGATGGCCGCCTCGTGCAGCGCGCGCTTGCCGCCCTGGTGGTTGCTCCAGTCCGCATAGGCGCGCTTGACGACGATGTCGCCCTTCTCGACGAGGCGGTCCAGCACGATCTGGATGTTGAACGCGTCGTACTTGGCGTCGCGCACGCCGATGACCACGTTGTCCATGTCGATGAAGAGCGCGATCTTGCGGTCTTCGGCCAGTCGCGTGACGTCAGCTGCCATGGCGCTCTCTTCCTCGTGCGGGAAGCCCCGCGGGATGTTGCCTCAACGGACGGTGGTGCTCACGACGTCGCCCTCGATGACGGTGCCGATGCAGTGCGTGACGTATTCGAAGGGGTCGCCGTCGTAGAGCGCGATGTCGCCGTGCTTGCCGACGGCCAGCGACCCGACGCGGTCGTCGATGCCGAGGATCTTCGCCGCGTCGATCGTGATCGCGTCCAGCGCCGCGTCGGGCCCCAGCCCGTGCGCCGCGGCGACCGCCGCCTCGAGCAGCACGACGCGCGTCTTGGGCACGTAGTCCTCGTAGCCGCTCTGCAGCGCGATCGGGATGCCGGCTTCGTGCAGGCGGGCGGCCGTCTCGAAGGACAGGTTCTCGTTCTCGCCTTCGGGCCGCGCCATCGAGGGATGCACGATGACCGGCACGCCCGCGGCGCGGATCTCGTCCAGCAGGAGGTAGCTCTCCGCGGCGCCGTCCAGCACGATCCGGATGCCGAATTCCTGGCGCAGGCGCAGGGCCGATTCCAGTTCCACGTGCCGCTGCGCCGTGACGAGCAGCGGCACGCTGCCGTCGAGCACCGCGACGAGGGCTTCGAGGCGCAGGTCCCGGTCGGGGTGCTTCTCCGCGTCCGCGTCCGCGAGCTTGTTCCGGTAGGCCTGCGCCTTGAGGAACTCCTCGCGCAGCATCGCGATCTGCTTGGCCGCCGAGCCGGGCGACTTCTTCGCGGCTTCCAGGGCCGATGCGCCGAGCGTCACCGCGATCATGGCCTCCGGCACGAGGACGGCCTCTTCGGCGGTGGCTCCTCGCGTCTTGCAGATCATCGTCTGCCCGGAGATGAGCGCGCCCGGGCCGTGCCCCGTGTGGAGGGTGGTGATGCCGAAGCTGCGCAACCACTCCACGAGTTTCTCGCGCGCGTTGTAGGCGTCGATGGCGCGCAGTTCGGGCTGCATCGGCCCGGTCTTGTCCAGCTGGTCCTGGTCGGTGGGCTGATTGAGATAGCCGGAGAGCCCGACGCAGGAATGCGCGTCGATGAGGCCCGGCGTCGCGACGGCCGCGCGCAGCAGCGTCATGCCTTCGGGCACCGGCACCTGCGACGCCGGCCCCACGGCGACGATGCGCCCGCGCCGCACGATGACGACGCCGTCCTTGATGGGTGGGCCAGCCTGCGTGTGCAGCAGCTCGGCGCGCACGGCGAGGTCCTGACCGTGCACCGGCGGGGCGACGGAGGTGACGGCGAGCAGGCACGCCACGGCGAGCATCGCGCGCATCAGCGTTCCTCCCCGAAGCCGTTGCCCATGCAGCAGATCATGCCCGCGCGCGGACGGCCCGCGCCCCAGCCGCCCTCGGCCCAGAGGCGATCCGGGGCCAGCGTGCGATCGAAGACCTTCTCGCCCGACACCCAGGTCTCCAGCACCTGCGTGTAGACGGAGAGCGGGTCGCCCGAGAGCACGACGAAGTCGGCATCCTTGCCGGGCTCCAGCGAGCCGATGTGGCCGTCGAGGTCGAGCATCTTCGCGCCGTTGAGCGTGAGCGCCGCCAGGGCGCCCTCGCGCGTCATGCCTGCGCGCACGGCCAGCGCGGCCGAACGCAGGAAGAGCCGGCTGTCCGTGATCCAGTCGTCGGTGTGGAAGGCGACCAGCACGCCCGCGCGTTCGAGCACGCCGCCGGTCTTCCAATCCGCATCCATGGCCTCCAGCTTGCCGCCGGGAGCATCCACCACGATGACCGAGCACGGCACGTGCGCGGCCGCGATCTCGTCGGCGACCTTCCAGGCCTCGCTCACGTGGTGCAGCACGACGCGGAAGCCGAACTCCTCCTTGAGGCGCAGCACGGTCATGATGTCGTCGTGACGGTGCGTGTGATGCTGCACGATGCGCTTGCCGTCGAGCACTTCGAGCAGCGCCTCCATGTCGAGGTCGCGCTCGGGCCGCTTGCTGACGTCGTCGCCGGCGCGCGCGAGCTTGTCGCGATAGGCAAGCGCTGCGACGAAGCGCTCGCGCACCAGCGCCGCGGACTTTCCGCGCGTGCCGGGGAAAGGCGCCTCGCCCTGGCTGTTGGTGCCGTTGGCCATCCTCATGCCGCCGGCGATGCCGCCGTCCGCGTCGTGGTAGGCCATGGCCTCGATGGTGTTGGCGTCCTTCAGCTTCAGGTAGATGGTCTGGCCGCTCATCAGGTGCCCGGAGCCGGACATCACGTTGGCGGTGGTGATGCCGCCGGCCTGCGCGCGCTGAAAGCCTTCGTCGCGGCAGTTCACCGCGTCGAGCATGCGCACGTCGGGCTGGATCGGCGTGCTGCCGTCCGCGCCCCAGCCGCCGCCGATGTGGCTGTGCGTGTCCACGAGGCCGGGCATGATGGTGCGGCCGCTCAGCTCGCGGATGCTGGCGTTCTCCGGGATCGCGACCTCGTTGGCCGGTCCGACGGCGACGATGACGCCGCGCTCGACGATCAGCACGCCCTCGTCGATGGGAGGCCCGGAGATGGGCAGGATGCGGGCGCCGGCGAAGACGGTGGTCTGCGATTGCGCGGCGACGGCTGGCCCCGCCAGCAGCAGCGCGAGCGACACACCGAGCGACACACCGAGCGAGATCGCGGCCGGCACGGCGCCGGACAGTGAGCGCGGGATTCGGATCGACACGCTGAGCGTTCTCCTGACGGAGCCCATGGAACCGGCAGGGCCGCTGGAACTGTTGGATGGCACCCGATCGACCAGCGTAGGTGATCGTCCGGGCGCGAACAACGCGGCGTCCGGCGCCGCGCCGGCCCGGCTGGCAGTCGCCACGGCCCTCGGGTCGATGGCATCCTCCCGCCGATGGAGGTCCACGACGTCATCGTGATCGGAGCCGGCGGCGCCGGGCTCATGTGCGCCGCCGTCGCGGGACGCCGCGGACGCTCCGTGCTGGTGCTCGAGGCCAACGAGCGCATCGGCAAGAAGATCCTCGTATCGGGCGGAGGACGCTGCAACTTCACCAACCGGCGCGTCGAGGCCGGCCACTACGTCTCCGCCAACCCGGACTTCGCGCGATCGGCGCTCGCACGTTTCACGCCCGGGGACTTTCTCGCGCTCGTGGAGCGGCACGCCATTCCCTTTCACGAGCGCAAATGGGGCCAGCTCTTCTGCGACGACTCCGCGCGTCGCATCAGCGAAATGCTCGCCGCCGAATGCGCCGAAGCGGGCGTCGAGCTCCGCGTGAATGCCCGCGTGCGCGACGTCGTGCGCGACGTCGTGCGCGACGGGGTGCGCGACGGGGCGCGCGACGTGGCTCGCACCGAGGCGCCCGACGGCGCGCACGGCGGGACATCGGAAGCACCGGGCTTTGTCGTGCGCACCGCCGGCGAGTCGCTGGCCTGCCGCGCCTGCGTGGTGGCCACGGGCGGCTTGTCGTGGCCGCGACTGGGCGCCAACGACATCGGTTATCGCATCGCGCGCGCCTTCGGCCTGGAGATCGTGCCGCCGCGCCCCGGCCTCGTGCCGCTGCTCTTCTCGCGCCCTGATCGCGAGCGCTTCGCGGAGCTGGCCGGCATCGCGGTCTTCTCGCGCGTGTCGTGCGGCGGCGCGTCGTTCGAGGAAAACGTGCTCTTCACGCACGGTGGCTTGTCGGGGCCGGCCATCCTGCAGGCCAGCAACTACTGGCGCGCGGGTGTCGCGCTGACGATCGACCTCGCGCCGTCGGCCGACCTTGCCGCCGAGCTTGCCTCGCGCAAGGCGGCCGGCGCCCGCGAACTTCTGCGCAATGCCTTCGCGGAGCGACTCCCCAGGCGCCTCGTCGAGCGCTTGCTCGAGGGCTCGGTGGGGCAGGCCGTCGCGGCGAGGCCGCTTGCCCAGTGCGCGGACCGCGAGCTGGCCGCGGCCGCCGCCGCGATGCACGCCTGGCGCGTGCTGCCCGCAGCCGACGCCGGCTGGGAGAAGGCGGAGGTGACGCTGGGCGGCGTGGCGACGGCCGGCCTGTCGTCGCGCACGCTGGAGGCGCGCGCCGTGCCCGGCCTGCACTTCATCGGCGAGGTCGTGGACGTGACCGGCTGGCTGGGCGGCTTCAACTTCCAGTGGGCCTGGGCCAGCGGCGCGGCGGCGGGCGAGGCGGTCTAGCTTGCGACGTCGAGGAGCACTTTGAGCACGCCGCGACGGCCGGCGTGTTCCAGCGCGGCGGGGGCGTGTTCCAGCGGATAGCGCGCCGTGATGAGGCGCTGCACGGGAACGGCGTGACTGGCCAGCAGCTCGAGCGCCGGCCCGAGACGTCCACACCGACTGCCGATGAGTCGCTGCTCGTCCACGACCAGTGGCGCGAGGTCGAGCGGCGTGGGCAGCTCGGTCGTGGTCTTCAGCACCACGGTGCCGCGCGGGCGGACGTGGCGGAGCAGCAGCGGCAGCGCGTCGCTCTGCCCGGTGGCTTCCACGGCGAGGTCGTAGCGCTGCGAGGGCGGCTGCTCGAGCCGACCGAGGGCGTGCCGCACGCCGTCCGGCAGCAGCGCGGCGCGCTCGGCGTGGCGGCCGGCGACGGTGACGTCCGCGCCGGCGCGATGCAGCACGTGCGCGATGAGCAGGCCGAGGCGCCCGTCGCCGGCGACGAGCACGGAGGTGGACGAGTCCACCTCGACTTGCTCGAGGATGGCCAGCGCCGCGGCAAGAGGCTCGGCGAAGACCGCCTCGTCGGTGGAGATGTCGTCGGGTACGGCGATCAGGTTGCGCGCCGGCAGCGTGAGCTGTTCCGCGAAGGCGCCGTTGCGGCCGAGGATCCCGAGCACGGTGCGCGCGGGGCAATGCCTGCTGTCGCCGGCCCGGCAGTCGGCGCAGCGGCCGCAGCCGGCGTTGATCTCGCCCACGACGCGTTGCCCGGCCAGCGGCCCGTCCAGCGCGCGGCCGACGAACTCGTGACCCGGAACTCCGCGGAAACCCATGTAGCCGCGGACGAGGGCGAGGTCGGTGGCGCAGATGCCCGCGCGCAGCACGGCGACACGGCATTCCCCGGCGGCCGACACGGGCACGTCGTCGCGCCACGTCACGCATCCCTCGGCGACCCAGACGGCGCGCATGGCGGGCAAGGCTATCACGGCGCCGCGCTGGTTCCCGGGCGGGAGCGCTGCTCATAATGCGCCGGTCGCGCGCGAGACGATGGTCGGCTCGACGTGCGCGCCGCCATGCCTGTCCCCGTCCCCCTCTGCGAGATGTCCGATGTCGAAGTGCCGCCTGCTGTCCGTGCTCGGAGTGTCCGCCGTCCTCGGGGCGCTGTCCCTCGCCTTCATCCCGCTGCCGCAGACGAAGCCGGCGGCCAAGTCCGCCGCAGCGCCCGCCGCCCGCGGCGACGACGCCAGTGGCAACTACACGATCGACTCGGTGCACTCCGCGGTGATCTTCCGCGTGAAGCACATGGACGTGAGCTGGTCTTATGGCCGCTTCAATCAGCTGGCCGGTTCGCTCGTGCTGGACAGCGCGCACCCCGAGAACAGCGTCGTCGAGCTGAGCATCGCCGTGGACAGCGTCGACACGAACAACGAGAAGCGCGACCAGCACCTGATGAGCCCGGACTTCTTCAGCGCCAAGGAATTTCCGGAGATCACCTTCCAGAGCGAGAAGGTCAAGGCGCTCAAGGACGGTGTGCTCGAAGTGTCCGGCAAGGTGACGATGCACGGCGAGACGAAGCCCCTCACGGTGCAGGTCACGCCGGCGGGCACGGCGCCGTCCACCGGCCGCGGGCCCGCGCTCGCCGGCTTCGAGACGACCTTCACGCTCAAGCGCAGCGACTTCGGCATGAACAACATGATCGGGCCGCTGGGCGACGAGGTCTTCGTCACGCTGTCCGTCGAGGCCGGCAAGGTCGACTGAAGCCACGACCGATCGCGCGAGCGCACGATGGAACCGACCGTCTCCGACCTGGGCTTCGGCATCCTGCTGCCTGCCGTGCTCGCGGGGCTTCTGCTGCTCGTGCTGCGGCGCGCGCTGCCGGGGGCGGTGGCCGGTGCGATCGCCGTGGGGCTCGGCTACGTCGCGGGGCATGTGGGGCTGCGCGGCTGGCGCGGCTGGGTGCCGCGCGAGAGCACGGACTGGGTCGCCGTCGTCGCGCTGCTCGGCCTCTGCGTCGGCGTCACGGGGCTCACGCGTCGCGGGCCGACGGGGCTGCGCTCGCTCTCGCGGCTGCTGCTCGCGGGCCTCGCTGCGTGGCTCGTCGTCGGCAAGGTGCTCGGGCGTGAGCACGAGGGCCTCGGCCTGCTGCGCGAGCTGCTCGTGCTCGGCGCGGGCATCGCCGTCGCATGGTCCGCGCTGGAAACGCTGGCGCTGCCGCACGCGCGCGGCGGGCCCGTCGCCGTGCTTTTCGTCACGTCACTGGGCTGTGCGGCCGTGCTCGGCATCTCGGGCAGCATCGTGCTGGCGCAACTCGCGGGCGTGCTGACCTCCACGCTGGGCGCGACGCTCGTGCTCTGCGCCCGGCAGCGCAGCGCCGACGTGCTGCTCGGCGTGGCCAGTCCCGCGGCGCTCGTGCTCGGCGTGCTGCTGCTCGCCGGCCTGCTCCTCGCGGACGTGCCGCCGGCATCGGCGCTGCTGCTCGCCGCCGTGCCGCTCGGCGCGCTCGTCGTGCGGCTCGGGGCCGAGGTGCTGCACCGTCGTGCGGCGTCATCGGGCGAAGGCCGCAGGGCCTCTGCCGATGGGGCGGGCACGCTCTGCGCGCAGCTCATCGTCTGCGCGGGGCTGGCAGGCGCCGCATTCTGGCTCGCGCTGCAGGCCTCGCCGCCGCTGGATGCCGCCGGCTACTGAGTGGCGGGGCGGAGCTCAGAGCGAGGACGGACTCTCGCCGACATCCACGATGGCGCAGGCCTGGATGGGCTCCAGGCCGAGGTCGTGGGCGCGATCGATGAGCGCGTCGCTGTCGGCGCCCGGATTGACGAAGAGCTCGGCCTGCTTGAGTCGGACGAGGTCGGGCAGCACCGCGAGCCCGATCTCCGGCGGCAGGTAAAGCGCGATCCGCTGCACCGTGTCGGGCAGGTCCTTCACCGAGGCGTAGGCCTTCAGGCCCTCGATTTCAGCCAGCTTCGGGTGCACCGGGTAGACCGTCCAGCCCTGGCGCACGTAGGCCCGCACGGCCTTGTTTCCGAACTTGCTGCGATCCGCCGAAGCTCCGACGACTGCGACCGATGGCATGGGGGCTCCCAGAGTGTTCGAGGACGTGAGCGTGGACTGAAGGGCCGGCGACGATAGCCCCCGCCCCCGCGCCTCGCCAGCGTCTCCCGTCCCGCACGCCCGTTACGCCGCTCCCGCCGCTCACGCCGCGCCCCGGCCCGGCCCGGTCCGGCCCGGCCAGCCTGATCACGTCCTTCATCGCGTTGCCCGGCCCGGCGCCGCCCGCGGCCGGCGCGGCCGACGCGGGCGACGCGGCCGACACGGGAGATTCCAAAGCACCGGAGTCCGTGCGACGATGGCAACGTTCCGTAACACCGGGGAAACGGCAGTTCGCCGCGGGTCTCCGGCCCGATGTCTCAACGAGGAGTGACGACATGAAGTCGGTACTCGTCGCGGCCATCCTCGCCGTGGGCCTGCTGCCTGCCGCCGGTGACGCCGTGAAGGTGAAGGTAGGAGATCCCGCGCCCGAAATGCAGGGCACGTGGATCGACTACGCCCAGGCCGACGCCAAGCTGTCGGACCTGCAGGGCAACTATGTGCTCGTGGAGTTCTGGCGTACCTGGTGACGCCCCTGCCATTCACTGATCCCGACCATGAACAAGCTCCAGAAGGAGCTTGGTCCCAAGGGATTGGTGGTCGTTGGCGTGACCAACGAACCAGACAGCCTCGTCAGCAAGGACGTGACCAAGTCCAAGATGAAGCACCCGATCCTGATGATCAAGGGTGAGGACACCGATCGCATCTACGGCATCCAGGGGTATCCCTCGGGCTACCTCATCGATCCCGATGGGTACATCGTGTGGGAAGGTCACCCGGGAAACCTTGACCAGGATTGGCTCAAGGAGCAGATCGATTCGCACGCAGCTCCGCCCGTCCTTCCGGACGAGTGGAAGGACATCAATGCGCTCTTCGCCAAGCGCAAGTACGGCAAGGTTCAGGCCGCGCTGAACAAGGCACTCGTGAAGGCGCCGGACAACGTCGAACTGAAGGCGGCGGCGGACTTCATCACCAAGTCGATGGACGACAAGCTCGCGGCGGCCAAGTCGGCCGTCGAGGCGCGTGAGTTCGGCCAGGCGATGAAGCTCTACACCGAGGTGACCACGTCGTTCGACGGCATCCCGGGAGCCGAGGCCGGAAAGCTCGGCGCCGATGAGCTGAAGAAGGACAAGACCGCTGCGGAGGAACTTGCGGCGTTCGGCAAGCTCCAGGAGGCCTTCGTGCAGTGGCGCAAGGGCGAACTGGAGAAGGCGGTGAAGGCCTATGTCGGCATCGCCAAGAAGTACCCCGACACGCCGAGCGGCAAGCGCGCGGCGGAGTTGGCAGAGTCGCGCAGCTGATCCACCGGCCCGTCGGCGGCCGCTGGACATGAAGGACACCGGGCGTCGGCTGCAAGGCCGGCGCCCGGCTCCCTTTCCGCTGCACCGTCGCGGCGGTGCGTGCGGTGTGCGATCCTCCGCGGCGTGACGGAACACACCGCCAGCACAGCCGCCAGTGATGCCGCCAGTGATGCCGCCAGTGATGGCGCGGGTGCGGCGCCTGCCCCGGGTGTCGGCGCATTCGCCGGAGGCGCAGGCGGTACCGTGGCGGCGGGCGCCGCAGCCCGCCCGGCGCGGCGGGGGCTGCATCTCGCGGCGATCATCGCACTGCTGGCGCTCTTCGCGGGGCTCGCGACGTGGCAGGCCTGGGTCAAGTCCGAGACCTACGACGAGCCCATGTACATCCTCACGGGCTACAGCTACGTCGTCACCGGCGACCTGTCCTTCAACCGCGAGCACCCGCCCTTCGCGAAGTATCTGATCGGCCTGCCGCTGCTCTTCCTCGACCTGGACCTGCCGAAGGACTACCAGCAGCAGCCGGGCATCGAGTTCTCGTTCTACGCGCATCAGCCACGCGTCGGCGTCCACGAGATGCTCTTCCTCGCGCGCCTGCCGGGCGTGCTGCTGGGTCTGCTGCTCGGGCTCTACGTGCTGCGTTGGGCCAGCGTGGCCTTCGGACCGCGCGCGGGCCTCGCCGCGCTGGCGCTCTACGCGACGAATCCCAACATCCTCGCGCACAGCGTCATCGCGTCGGCGGACTTCGCCGTGACGCTGTTCTGTTTCGCGACGCTCTACCACCTCTGGCGCTGGCTCGACACGGGCGCGCGCGGCAGCCTTGCGCTGGGCGGCGTGACGCTCGGGCTCGCCCTGGGCAGCAAGCTCACGGCGCTCATGCTGCTGCCGGTCATGGGGCTGCTCGTGCTCGGCGTTGCCATCGCGCGACGCCGGCCGGCGCTGCTGCTGCACGCCCTGCTCGCGCTGTGCGCGGCGGTCGGCGTGCTGTGGTTGCTCTACGGCGGCGAGGCGCGCTCGCTGTCCCAGGTGCGGCAGCACGCGCGCTACCTCGTGGCGAAGTCGGACGACCAGGTCTTCAAGCTCGCGGCGCTCGAGAATGCGCTGGAGTCGGTCTTCGGCACGGAGACTCCCATCCCGCTGCTCTCGTTCATCAAGGGCATCGACCTGCAGCTCGACCACGCGCGCGAGGGCCACTACAACTACTTCCACGGCCGCATCTCGCGCGAGAGTTCGCCCGAGTTCTACGCGGTGAGCTGGGCAATCAAGAATCCCGAAGGCTTCACGCTGCTGGTCCTGCTGGGGCTGCTCGCGCTGCGCCGGACGTGGCGCGGTCCCGTGCATGAGGCTGCGCTGTGGTCCTTCCCGCTGCTGCTCTTCGCGATCTTCAGCGGCAGCAACGTGCAGCTCGGCTTCAAGTACATCCTGCCGCTGGTGCCCTTCGTGTGCGTGGCCGCATCGCGCGTCTTCGCCTCGGGTGGCACGCTGGCGGCTGCGGCGACAGCGCGTGCGCCCGCCGGGTGGGCGTATCACGCAGCCGGCGCCGAGCTGCCGTCACTTGCGAGCCGCGCCGAGCGCCTCGCAGGAGCGCTGGCCGTCCCGGCGGCCGCGCTCGCGCTCTGGCTCTTCTTCTCGGATAAAGGAGCGTCGCGCTGGACGCACTGGCTGCCGCTCGCGCTGCCCGCGGTCTACGCGCTGCTCGCCTTCACGCGCCGCGTCGATGGCGCCGGCCGTGCGAGCCTCGTCGCGCCGGCCTGCCTGCTGCTCGCGTGGTCCGGCGGCGCCTCGCTCGCGCGGCAGCCCGACAACCTCATGTACTTCAACGAGCTGGTCGGCGGCCCCGAGAACGGCTGGCGCTGGTCCGTCATCGGCGACGACTGGGGCCAGGACACGCGTCTGCTCGCCGAGTGGATGGCCGACAACAAGCTCGACCACATCTACTACGACTACTACGGCGAAGTGGACCCCGAAGCCTGGGGCGTGCGCTACACGCCGACCTTCGCCGCGCCGAAGACCTTCACGCCGATCGAGGGCTGGGTCGCGGTGCACATCGGCCTCAAGCAGCGCCTCCCCGACAACTACTTCTGGCTGGAAGGCCGCGAGCCCGAGGTGAAACTCGGCAACACGATCTGGCTCTATCACCTCACCGCGCAGGACCGCATCGACGCGACCTTTCAGCTGGCGCGGCAGCCGATTCCGGTGCCGGTGCCGAAGCCGACGGATGAGGAAGGGGACGCGACGGGGCGCTGAGGGGGCGCGGCTTCGCTTGGCCGGGGGCTGCCCCTGGGGGCGAGATGTGCAGGAGTCGCGTGGCACGGGGAGTGCGCGGGGCGGGAGGATTGTCCGGCGCTGCGCCCGTGGGGCAACAGGACGCGGAGCAATTCCGGGAGCGGCGCCCTTCGCGCCGGACAAACCTCCCGTCCCGCGCACGCACGCCGAGGCACGGGGTTCCGCGCCATGCGGGGGTGGGGCGGGTCCCG
>JBBQUR010000020.1:0-89287 GCA_038212275.1 Planctomycetota bacterium | reverse complement strand
CGCGGGGTGGGCGAGGGCGAGGCGCGCGCTCAGGTGGCGTGCCCACGCCTCGCGCTGCGCCGGCGACCACATGCGGACCAGCGCGAAGATCGGCGCGGTGTCGTGGTTGCCGAGCATCACCCAGTCGGCGGGCGCCGCGTTCTCCGTCCGGTAGACATCCCGCGGATCGTCGAGCTTGGCCTTCTGCGTGACCCGCCAGCGGCCGAGCCCGTAGCGCGCGAGCATGGCGCCCAGCGGCCGCGGCATCGTGCTGAGCACCTCGCAGCTGAGGTCGCTCGCGTTGCGACCGTGCCGGCGGGCGCTCTCGACGACCGCGTCGAACAACACCGCGTAGCGATCGACCTGCGCGGCCTCGAGCGCGCGGACCCAGTCATCGCCGTGGCGCGGCTGCGCCCGATCGAGCTGCTCGGGCCGCGCGATCGCGTAGCGCGCGAGCATCGGGTGATCGGCGAGGTCGGGCGACTCGAACAGGCGCGCGCCGCCCTTGACCGCGAGATCGTGGTCGGCGGCGTCGCCGTCATAGACCCACGGGCAGACCAGGCCGTGCGGATGGTCGATGCGCAGGCTGTCGTACTCGGCGAACGCCTTGTCCGTGCGCGCGCGGACCAGCGCGCCGGCGCGACCGTCGTACTGCTCGGGGTCGAGCACCGGGTAGCCCCACGGCTGGCCGTCGGCATTGGTCCGGCTCGGCGGCGCGCCCATCCGGTAGCCACGCAGGAACGCGGCCGCGTACGCCCAGGCATCGCCGTCCGCGTAGCCGACCTGGAGATCGCCGTACAGCGCGAGCCGGTGGCGCGCGGCCTCGACGCGCACGCGCGCATGCTCCTCGTGGACCAGCAGCTGGCCGAACGCGTAGCGATCGATCGCGCCCGCGTGGCGCGCCAGCATCGCGTCGAGCTCACCCGCGTGAGCGTCGCGCCACAGGTTGCGCTCGGCTTCGGGCCAGCTGCGAAACCCGGCGCCGTCGCGCTCGACGCACATCGCGGCATACAGCGCGTCGCGCGCGAGCCAGGGCGACGCGGCGCGAAACTGCGCCAGCCGTGCGCGCAGCTCCGGTCTGGCCGCGAGCCCGGCGTACGCGGCGTCGATCAGCGCGTGGTGCGCGTCGTACGCGTGCTGGTGCTGCGCTGGCCCGCCCGGCTCGCGCAGCAGCGCCTGGCCGATCGTCGCCTCGTCGACCAGCCCGGCGAACGCGCCGCCGGGGCGCAGCGATCCTGGCGCGATGTTGCCGAGGTGCCGCGAGAAGATCGTGCCGTCGTACGGCGACGGATTGCTGCGCGACGTCTGGCCCTGCGGCCCGAGCTGGATCCCGGTGAACCCGAGCCCCCGCAGGTAGCCAAACAGCCGCGTCGCGGCGCGCGTCGCCGGCGAGCCGCGCCCGGTGTCCTCGTCGGCATCCGACGGAAAGCTCGCGTCGTGGATCGCCAGCAGCAGGCGCTTCACGCCCAGCCGCGCCAACCCCGCTTCGAGCGCGTTCGCCGTCACGGCCCCATCGATACCACGGTTCCCGGCACCGTCGGTCGACCGGCGGCGCGCGGCGATGTAGCGTCGGGCCGATGCGTGAGATCCACAAGGTGCTCGTCGCGAACCGTGGCGAGATCGCGCTGCGCGTCATCCGCACCTGCCGCGAAATGGGCATCAAGACGGTGGCCGTGTACAGCGACGGCGACCGCAACGCGCTGCACGTCCGCGCCGCGTACGAGGCGGTGCGCCTCGGGCCCGCGCCCTCGCGCGAGAGCTACCTGCGCGGCGACCTCATCGTGGCCGCCGCGCTGGCCACGGGCTGCGATGCGGTGCATCCCGGCTACGGCTTTCTTTCCGAGAAGGCCGACTTCGTGCGGCAGGTGCGCGCGGCGGGACTCCTCTTCGTGGGCCCGTCGGCGGAGTCCATGGAGTCCATGGGCGACAAGCTGGGCGCCCGGAAGAACATGATCGCGGCCGGCGTGCCCGTGGTGCCCGGCACGACCGAGCCCGTCGGCGACGACGAAAGCGCGCTGCGCGAGGCGGCGGCCATCGGCTACCCGGTGATGATCAAGGCCAGCGCGGGCGGCGGCGGCAAGGGCATCCGCATCGTGCGCAGTGAAGGCGAGCTGCTCGCCGCGGCGCGCCGCGCGCGCAGCGAATCGCAGAACGCCTTCGCCGACAGCCGCGTCTACATCGAGAAATACCTCGAGGAGCCGCGCCACATCGAGGTGCAGGTCTTCGGCGACAGCCACGGCCACGTCGTGCATCTCGGCGAGCGCGAGTGCTCCGTGCAGCGCCGCCACCAGAAAGTCGTGGAGGAGCGGCCCTCCGTGCTGCTCGACGACGCGTTGCGCGATGCCATGGGCGCGGCCGCCGTGAAGGCTGCCGCCGCCATCCGCTACGAGAACGCCGGCACCATCGAGTTCCTCGTCGACAAGCACAAGCACTTCTACATGCTCGAGATGAACACGCGGCTGCAGGTGGAGCACCCGGTCACGGAGCTGACCTGCGGCCTCGACCTCGTGCGCTGGCAGCTCCTCGTCGCGATGGGCCATCCGCTGCCGCTCACGCAGGAGCAGATCCGGCACAGCGGCCACGCCATCGAGGTGCGCCTCTACGCGGAGGACGCCGATCACGGCTTCCTGCCCGCGGTCGGCAGCGTGCAGCGCCTCGAACTCCCGGGCGGCCCCGGCGTGCGCGTGGACTCGGGCCTGTTCGACGGCATGGAGGTCTCGCCGCACTACGACCCGATGCTGGCCAAACTCTCCGTGCACGCTGCGACGCGCGAGCTCGCCATCGAGCGCATGGCGCGCGCGCTGTCAGAGGTCACGATCACCGGCGTGACCACCAACGTGCCCTTCCTGCGCCGCGTCATCGGCTGCGCCGCCTTCCGCAGCGGCCGCTACGACACGGGCACCATCGAGGCGCACCCCGAGCAGTTCGCGGTGGGCCACTCCGAGCAGCGCCTGCAGAACGTGGCGCTCGTCGCCGCGACGCTTGCGCACGTGTTGCGTCGCCGCCGCGGCTTCCCCGACCGCGCATCGCCCGGCAACCCGGGCGGGGCAGGACACGGCGCGGCGGCCGGTGCGGGTGGCTCACGGAGCGCGGACACACCGCACGCTGCTTCGTCGTCGTGGGTGGATGCCTTCCGCCCCGGCGGCGGTTCGTGGGGCGGAGGTGCGCCATGAAGTATCACGTGCTCATCGACGGGCAGCACCACGAGGTGGTGCTCGAGCGCGAAGGCGCGGGCTACCGCGTCGCGCTGCACGGAAAGAGCTTTCACGTGGATGTCGGCACGCTGTCGGACGGCCACGCCTACTCGCTGCTCGTGGACAACCGCTCGGTGGACGCCGCCGTGGAGGAGCGCCCCGGCGACGCGCTCGATCTGCTGGTCTCGGGCCGCCGCTATTCCACCGAGGTGCTGGGCGAGCGCGAGTGGCTCGCGCGCAGCATCTCTCCGGATCGCGAAGACGGCGAGCGCATCGTGCGCGCCGTCATGACCGGCATCGTGCGCGACGTGCTCGTCGCTGCGGGTGACGCGGTGGTCCGCGGCCAGACGCTCTTCATCCTCGAGGCGATGAAGATGGAGAACGAGGTCAAGGCCGGCACCGACGGCACCGTGCAGCGCGTCACCGTCGTCGCGGGCCAGACGGTCACGCTGGGCGACGTGGTGGTCGAGCTCGGCTGATGACCGGCGCGCCGCGCAGCGCGCCGCAGGCATCGCATGGGCCGCGTGCACCGCATGCACCGCGTGCGCGGCTCAGCCTGGTGCTGCTGCTGCTCGCCTGCGCGGGGCCGCATCTGCTGCGCATGGCCTTGCCCGTCACGACGGTGGCGGACAGCTTCTATCCCCACGCCGCGTGGATGCTGCAGCAGGGCTTCACGCCGTACATCCAGTTCACGCAGGTGGCGTTCCCGCTCGCCGAGGGCGTGCTGGCCGCGGCCTTCGCGCTCTGCGGGCACGACCTGCGCGTGGTCGAGCTCTGCAACCTGCTCGTCGTGCTCGGCGTCGCGGCGACACTGGCGGCGGCCGCGCAACGCATGGTGCGCCGCGCGCGGACAGCCGCGACCGAGACAGCTGCGACCAACGCGGCCGCGACCAACGCCGCTGCGACCGAGGCGGCCGCGACCAACGCAGCTGCGACCAACGCGGCTGCGACCAACGCGGCTGCGAACGAGGCGGCCGCCACCAACGCAGTTGCGACCGAGGCGGCTGCGCGGCGGGCGGGCATTGTCGCGGCGCTGGCGTGGAGCTGGTGCGCGTGGGTCGTGCACTTCAACCTCTTCGAGCGCGAGACCTGGGCCGCCTCGGGCACCGCACTCGCGCTGCTGGCGTTGTTCGCGCCGGCGCTGCCGTCGGAGCCAGAGGGCCGGCCGGGCTGGCGGCGCGCGACGGCGATCGGCGCGTCGATGGCGCTCGCCTTCTGCATCAAGATCACCGCTCTCATGCCGGCGGGCGCCTTGCTCGTGTACCTGGCGTTGACCGGGCGGTTGCGCGAGGCCGCGCGCACGGCGGCGGTCTTCGGTGCGCTGATCGGCGCGGCCACGCTGGCGTGCTGGTGGGCGTGGGGCACGCCCTTCCTGCAGCAGGTCTACCTTTTCGGCTTCTTCCGCAATCCGAACGTCAGCGGGACGGTGGAGGCGTTGGGGCACGTGGCCGGCTTCACGGATCCTCTGCTCGCGCTGATGTTCGCGGCACTCCTCGCCTTCGGGCTGCCGGCGCTGCGTCGCCCCGCGGGCGCACCGGCGCTCATGCTGCTGGCGGAGCTGCTCTTCCTCACGGTCATCAGCCCGACGGTGTGGAGTCACAACCTCATCGGCCTCGCCGTGCCGGGCGCGCTGCTGCTGGGAGGCGTGGCTGCAGCGTGGTCGGCCGCGCTGGCGTGGCGCATGACCGCCGCCCTGGCGCTCGTGCTGGCCGCCGTGCTGGCGCTGCCCGACACCTACATGCCCGACATGACGGCCTCGCCGCGCGCGCTGGCGCCTTACGTCGAGGGCTGGTCACGTGTCGGCATCGCGCACACGGCCGCCTTTCTGCAGCGCCACACGACGGCCGACGAGGTGGTGTGCACGCTGCAGCCGGCGGCCTCGGTGCAGGCGGGGCGCGTCGAGTTCCTGCGCTACCTGGATCTGCAGTCGCTGGCGCTGGCCCTGCAGGCCGCCGTGCACGAGGACGGCCTGCGCGCCACGTGGGCCGCGCGTCGCGGGTCGCTGCTGCTGGGCCGCGCCGGTCCGCCGCTGGCCGGCGGCATCGCGCCGGATGACGCGCGGTTGGAAGCCTTCGGGCCGTATGTCGGGCGGCTGCTCGCCTGCGGCCTGGCCCACGATAGGCCGCTGCTGCTCGATGCCGTGGCGAAGCACGAGATCGGCCTGTTCGTCGAGCCGCTGCCGCCGCTCATGGTCACTGCCGACGAGTTGCGCGCCGCGGGTTACGAGCGTTTCGAGGATCACGAACTGGGACTCGCCGGCTGGAAGCCGCCTGCAGCGAGCGGGACCCTCGTGGTGCGCGACCTCTACACGCGCTGAGCGGCGCCGGTCGCCCGGCCTCGCGCCGCCGGGGCGCCTTCCGCGTCAGGCTTCCGCGTCAGCCTTCCAGGATGCTCGCGAGGCGGTCGAGCAGTTCGGCCTTCGGCTGCCGCAGCATGGGCAGCGCGGCCGCCGTGTCGCCCGACTGCGCCCTGTCCAGCGCCTCGATGGCCACGGTGTAGCGCTTGTCCGTCGGGAACTCCCTGGACGCGAGCCTTGCGCGCGCGATCGCCGCGGGAAGATCGCCCTTCGCCACGAGCGCCTCGATCGACGTGTCGAGCAGCGCCGGGAAGCGGTTCTTCGTGATTGTCAGGCCCTCGTCGCACATGTCCGCGGCCTTGGCCGGGTTGTAGAACGGGCCGCTGGCGTGCAGGAAGAGTTGCGCGCGACGGTGCAGGAGGCTCGGCCAGCCCGGACTGTCGGGCGTGATCCGCGATTCGAAGAGCTCCAGTTCGGTGGCGGCCTCCATGTCGCGGCCGAGGCCCATGAGCGCGCGGGCCCGATTGACGGGCAGGAAGAGATCCGGCACGACCTCGGGCGAGCTGCGTTCGGCGACATCCTGCTGCTGGAAGGCGACGAGCGCCTCGTCGTAGCGCCGGGCGTCGAGCAGCAGCGCACCGAGGCTGCGGAGCAGGCGCGCGTTGTCGCGATAGGCCGCGATGAGTCGGCCCTGCTCGATGGCCGTGATGGCCTCGTCGAGCTGGCCGTTGTCCTGCAGCGTGATCGCGCGGTTGATGAAGAGCTCGGCCGGCTCGCCGCCGAGTTCTTCCAGCTTCTTCGCGTCGGCTTCCATGGCCGTCAGGTCGCCCAGCGCCGAGTGCGCATAGAACATGGCCTCGTAGCAGGAGACGTCCGGCGCGATGAGCGCCAGCTCCTGGGCCGTCACGAGGGCATCCTCCGGACGGTTGGCGTAGATCTGCGCCATGGCCTTCTGCAGCAGTGCGCCGGGATGTCGGGGCGCACGCTGGAGCGCGAGGTCGCACTCGAGGATCGCGTCGGCGTAGCGGCCGTTCTCGAACATGAACCGCGCGCGATAGATGTAGGGCGTGCCGAGCTCCGGGTTGCTCTCGCGCACCTCCTCGAAGAGGTTGATCGCCTGCTGGCGCTTGGCGACGTCGTTCTCCTCGTCCGCTTCGTTGTAGAGCTGCTCGCCCTTCAGCGCGAGCGCGAGGGGGCGTCCCGCCTGCGTCTTCTCGAGGCCGGCCAGCGACTCGGCGTAGACCTCGGTGTCGCCCGAGTCGAAGGACGTGCGCGCCAGCATGTACAGCGCCTTCAGGTTCGCGGGCTCGAGCTTCAGCGCCTCGCGCAGCACCTGGATGGCCTCCGCCGGCTTGCCGCGATCGAGCTGGAGCTGCGCGAGCTGGATGTGGGCGATCACGCGCTGCTTGTTGTCCGCTCCGTCGGTCTGCATCGCGAGGCGCAGGTCGGCGGCGGCGCCGTCGAGATCTCCCTTGGCGGCCTTGGCTCCGGCGAGCTTCGCGCGGATGACGCCCGAGAGCTCCGTCATGAAGGACGCCTGTCCCTTGGGCGGGTAGATCATCGCGTTCAGGATCTGGGTGTAGACCTCGATGGCCTTGTCCCAGTTGCGGGAGGCGTAGTGCACGTCGCCGAGGCCGATGGCCGCCTGCATGAAGCGGTCGTCGATCTGGAGCGCGCGGGTGTAGCGCTCCTCGGCCTTGTTGTAGAGCGCCTGGCCGGCATAGAGCGCGCCCAGCTGAAAGTGCACGCGCGCACTCTCGGGCACGACCTTCAGGGCCGATTCGAAGAGCGTCTCGCTGCTCTCGAAGTCCTTGTTGCGCTCCCAGGTGCGGATGCCGAGGAGGCCGGCCGCCGCCAGCACCACGACGAGTCCGAGGGCGGCGCCTGCGCCACCCGTCGCGCCGCGCTGGCCGGGCAGCCACGGCAGCAGGAGCGCCGCCACGACGAGGCATGCGCCGGCGCTGGAGAGGTACATGAGCCGCTCGCCGAAGATCGTGCCGATCGGCACGAGGATGCTCGACATGAACAGGGCGCAGCCCAAAAAGAGCAGCACGCCCCAGCCGATGGCCGGCCGCTTGCGCAGCATCACGATCCCGTACAGCAGCAGGATCAGCAGCAGGATGCAGCCGATGGCCGTCTCGGGCTGGCTCAACGTGCGCGACACGGGGATCGCGTTGAACGAGTAGTCGATGGAGAGCGTCTTCGGCCAGAGGAAGAGCCACGTCTCCATGGCCATGATCTTCACGCCGGTCAGCAGCCGCACGACGAAGGGCTCGACGACGAGCGGGTTGTCCGTCGGCGAGATCGAGCCCACGTCGGGGCGCAGGTAGCCGATCACCGCGTAACGAAGCAGCAGGTGCGCCGTCGTCACCATGGCCATGCCCGCGTAGACCGCCGCGCGCGGGATGCCCCCGCGGTTCTCGCCGCGCCACGCGAACATCAGGTCGGTCAGCGCCACCGCGGCGATCAGGATCACCGTCTGTTCCTTGGCCAGCAGCCCCACGAAAAGCGTGATCAGCAGGCCCGCATAGGCGCCTCGACGCAGCACGCCGGGCTGCGACGTGGCGCGTTCCCAGAAGATGAGGCCCAGCAGCACCGCGCCGGCGGACAGGACGTCCGACAGGCCGGCCACGTAGGCCACGGCCTCCGAGTGGAGCGGGTGCAGCGCGAAGAGCAGCGCCGTCACGAAGGCCAGCGTCGGCTGGCGCCAGAGCCGGCACACCGCCTGCTGCAGCAGCACCACCACGAAGGCATTGCAGAGAATGGACAGCAGGTGGAAAGGCCAGGTTCTTTCCGTGCCCGACAGGTTGACGATGAGGGCCCAGGCGAAGAGCGTCAGCGGGCGGTAAAGCGCCTGGCCGGCCGGGTGCGGCGTGGCGCCCTGCAGGCCGGTCTCGTTGGCCCCATCCCAGTACTCCCTGGCGAACAGGGCGAAGGCGCTGCCGAGGCTGGTGTGCACGGGCGCCATCGAGGAGTTGTTCAGGATGAGCAGCGAGTCGTCGTAGACCAGCTTGTGCTTCAGGGTGGGCGCGTAGATCGCGACGGACAGCAGCGCCAGGAACAGCGGGGCCAGCCAGCCGAGGCGGGCGCGTGCCGGGGACTGGTCGGTCATGGTCGGTACACGCTCCGTGAAAGTCGGTCCTGAGCCTGGGAGAGGACAGCCAGCGCTGCCGGGTCAGCCAGAACTCGACAGCTGTCGAGAATATCCATTACGGCCTGCAGGTTGGAACCGTTGCGGAGCGCTCCGCGGATGTGCGAGCCCAGCGGCGCGGGCAGCGCCATCAGGCCCAGCGCGGCGACGGCCAGCAACTCGCGCTCGGCCAGCGTGAGGCCGGAGCGAGCCAGCAAGCGACCGTAGGCGTCCTCGAGCACCAGCCGCGAGAAGCCCGGCAGCAGCTCGTCGAGCGTGGTCCGCACCTCGTCGGCGTTGTGCTTGTAGATGGCATCCCAGATCACGCGGCCGCGACGGGCCAGCGCCTCGGGCTGCGCCTCGGGTTGCGGGCAGGCGAGGGTCTCGGTCAGGGCGCCGGCCGGCGCTCCCGCCCGCGCGTCGCGCAGCAGCGACAGCAGCTCGATGGCGCGCGGGAAGCCGCCGTAGGCCACGACCTGCAGCGCAGTCTCGAGCACGCGCGGGTCCGTGGGGGGGAGGCCGTGCGCGCGAGCCCGGGCCAGCAATGCCGGCACGGCGTCGAAGCGCCCGGCGCAGGCGGCGCCGTGAAGCAACGCCAGGCAGCGCACGGCGGGGTCGCCCCCCGGCCGGCGCAGCGTGTCATCGATGTCCTGCGCGAGTGACAAGTGAAGGCGACCGTAACGGTGCGGGCGACGGCGATCAACAGCGCGCCGCTCGCCAGCTTGACAGTGTGCAAAGCTCTATTCTTTGATGATCGATTGGCCTCGTGGCACGCTTTGCCAACGTTGGCCCATCGTCCTCGCGTAGTGGCGGCCCTCGCGCCCGCCTCCCGGCCCCGGAGCCTGTTCATGAAGTCCACCGCCTCGTTCGCCCTGGCCTGCGCCCTCGTCCTGTGGCCGCATGCGACGCCTCGCGCGTCCGCCGCTCAGGAGGCGCCTGCCCAGACCCAGGTCCAGCCGGAGAGCGCTCAGGATGGAGCCCCGCCGCCTCAGCAGGGCGGGCTGGTGCCGGTCAATCAGGTGGATGCGCCGATCTACAGCATCCCGGACATCCGGGCTCACCGCGGCCAGGAGCTCTCCTATGTGCGACGGCTCGCGGATCGCGTGGTGCCCGATCTCGCCGGGCTCGACCTGACGGCAGAACCGATCATGACCGTCGGAGGCCATCCGGTGTCGCGCAACGCGTATCGCAAGCGGGCGCTCATGTACTCGGGCGGCAACGAGGTCGACAAGCACATCACGCACCTGCTCACCCAGCAGGAGATCGACCGCGAGCTGGCCGACTTCATGGGCACGCTGGCGGCCGACGCCCCCGACCGGGATGCCGGCATCGCCGACTTCCGTGCGCGCTTCCAGCTGGACGAAGCGGCCATCGACCGCAAGTTCGAGGAGCTCAAGGAGCAGATCCGCCAGCAGACGCGTCAGGGTCTCGAGCCCGGCGCACCGGACCCGTCCGACGCGGCCATTGCCGAGTACGAGGCGTCCATCCACTCGAGCATCGGCATGGAGGCGTATCGCCAGCTGCTCGCAGCCGACGCGCTTTTCGAAAAGGTGTTCCTGCCCTTCCCTTCCGAGCCGGTCGGGGGTGAGGCCTACGACATGAGTGCCGGCCCGCCGCCGCTGGATGACCCGCGTCCCGAGTGGTTGCCCCAGGTCACTTGGGATGCTCTCGGCCACGACGATCAGGGGCGCAACCTGCGCTCTTTCGTGAAGTCGTGGGCGATCGATGGCTCGGGCATTCCAGGCATGTTCAAGCCGAGCATCCTGGCCAAGATCCGGGAGGGCCTCATCGCGGAGGCCGGCGTCTCCTTCTTCTTCGACAAGGACCTGCCCGACGACATCTTCATGGAGGTCGGTGGCCAGTTCGTGCCGGTCAGCGAGATGTGGTACCTGGTCGAGAACAAGCTTGCCGACACCGACAACGAGCTCATCATCCGCGAGCTGCTCACGCTGGCCGCCATGAAGGAGGGCCTGACCGCCGCCGGCAAGTGGCTCGGCCCCGAGGAGTTCGACAAGCTCTGGCAGGAGCACAAGGCGACGTACGCGAACACGATCTTCCCGCTGCAGACCATCATCCTGTTCCGCGGCTACACCTCGCTGGACCGCTACCGCGAGCACTATCGCTACCGCCAGGCCTACAACCGCTGGCGCCGGGAGACGCTCTCCGACGAGGAGGTGCTCGAGCACTACCAGGGTGGCGGCCGCCTGTTCTTCGAGCGCGGCAACATCTCGGTCGACATCGCCTACAACGAGGTCGGCAAGCGGCCGTTCAACGACGGCACGCTGGAGGCCTCGAAGGCCGAACTGCAGGAGTTCATGGATCGCGCACGCGCCGAATGGGCCGCGGACCAGCAGGGGGCGATCGCCACGGCGCGAGCTGCGGCCATGCTCGAAGCGGGTGGCGAAGGAGCGGTCGCCGACGCGGCAGCAGACGCCGCCGAGGCCGCGGCCGTCCAGGCTGACGAGCGCAGCAATGGTCCGAACAATGCCGCGTGGTTCGCGCGCGTCGCGCGCCAGCATCCGTCCCCGCCCAGCCCGCAGGGCGGCGACGGCCACAACTTCCAGCGCAGCCAGCTCCGCATGCGCATGGCCGAGGATGAGCTGTCCATCTTCCTCACCGGCTACGGCTTCTCCGACGACATCTACTACCACGGCCAGCGTGGCGAGGTGTACGGCCCGTGGCCGCAGAGCTGCCGCCAGCATGCGTGGGGCGCCGAGACGAACGCCGGTTCGTGGGCCGTCTCGGTCAAGGACTTCACGCGCGCCGGTCCGGTGGGCGCCTTCGAGGGTCGCAACAAGGACCTCGCCTACGAGGACTACCTCGACCTCAACTACCTGAACTGGGCGCAGGAGAGCCTCAAGGCCGTGCTGCCCACGATGAAGCTGACCGGGGCAGGCGCCGGGAAGTAGCCGCTTCGGCGGCCCAACGGTGGAGCGCGTCCCCGACACGCCGACCCAGTCCGGCAGTCGGCCCGCGGGTGACCCGGCTTCCGGCGGCACACTGATCTGGCGCCTGCTGCGCGATGGCGCCGCGACGCCGGCCCTCAATCTCGCGACGGATGAAGCCCTGCTGCAGAGCGCGGATCCGCGCGCGGTGCTCCGCCTTTACGCGTGGTCGCCTGCCGCGCTCTCCCTCGGGCACTTCCAGCCGCTGGAGGGCTTCGACCTTGCGGCGGCCGCAGCCGCCGGGGCCGTGGTGGTGCGTCGGCCCACCGGCGGTGGCGCCATTCACCACGATCGCGAGCTGACCTTCTGCATCGCCGCGCGCCCCGGCCATGACGGCTACCCGGCCGACGTGGTGGAGGCCTATGTCCTCGTGCACGACATCCTGCGCGAGGCGCTGTCCGCGCTGGGGGCCGAGGTGGCGCCGCATGGCGGCAGCGCGCCGCTCTCCACGAGGCCGCGCGACGCCACCCTCTGTTTCATGGACCACACCGCGCTGGACCTGCTGGACCGGGCCGGCCGCAAAGTGGTGGGCTCCGCACAGCGCCGCACAGGCGGCCGCGTGCTGCATCACGGCTCGCTGCCGCTGGAGGTGCCCGCGCTCACGCCGGGCTCCGGCAGCGTCTCGCTCGCGGCCGGCCGCCCCGTAAGCTGGGACGAGCTGGCTGACGTCGTCGTCGCCACCTTCGCGCGGCGCCTCGCGCTGCGCTGGGAGCCGGGCGCCCTCTCGCCCGCCGAGCGCGACCAGGCAGCAGCTCTCGCGGCCGGCCGCTACGCAAGGCCCTGACCCCCGGCCCGCGGCAACTGCCCACGGCATCGGCCCGCGGCATCGGCCAGCAGCATCGGCCCGCGGCAACTGCCCCGCGGCGCGCGAGGGATGCCGCAGTCGCGTCAAGTCCCTCGCGGTCCGGATTGCCTACACTGCGCGCGGCGGCAGGTGGATCGCCTCTCGCCGATCGCGAAGCCGCACGCCACCACACGCTGCCCGGGGGGCCTTCATGCCGACTCTCTTCGCGCTCGCCCAGACAGGTGGCGATCAGGTTGCCAGCTCGCTGCTGGACTCGGTCATCACGCTGGGCGGTCTCGTCGGACACACCGAGTTCTGGCTGTGGATGACGCTCGTCGTGCTGATCATCGAGATCTTCACGGCGGGCTTCTTCATCGGTGCCTTCGCCGTGAGCACGCTGATCACCGCGGCGGGGGCGTACTTGGGGCTCGAGCGCAACGGCCAGCTCGTGCTGTTCTCGCTCGTGTCCATCGCCTCGCTGATCTGGGTGCGGCCCGTGTTCCTCAAGCTGCTGGCCACCAACAGGCACGAGACCAATGCGGCCTCGCTCGTGGGTCAGTCGGGTACCGTGATCGACCAGATCGGGGCGGGCGGCATCGGCCGCGTGCGGCTGAGCAACGAGGAATGGCGCGCCACCGCGGCGACGCCGCTCGCGGTGGGCGAGCCCGTGCGCGTGCTGCAGGTCACCGGAAACACGCTCACCGTGGGCAGGAGCTGAAGAGCGCAACCATAAGAACGCGGCGACGGCCCGAGGGGCGTCGCCGGAGTCCGGGTCGGCCCTGCCGCCCCGAGGAGGACGGACAGATGCCTGAGAATACCTACACCTTCATCGTCATCGCGCTGGTCGTCTTCGCGATCGTGCTCGTCGCCAGGAGCATCAAGGTCATCCGCCAGGCCGAGGTGATGATCATCGAGCGTCTCGGCAAGTACAACCGCACGCTGACTCCGGGCATCAACGTGCTGCTGCCGCTCATCGAGCAGGCGCGCACGGTGGCGTGGATGACGCCGATCACCGCCAGCGGCCGCGCCGTCAATGTCGCGCGCTTCACCGAGCGCATCGACCTGCGCGAGTCCGTGATGGACTTCCCCGAGCAGCGCGTCATCACGCGCGACAACGTGGTCATCCAGATCAACGGGCTGCTCTTCAGCCAGATCACGGACCCGACGCGCGCCGCCTACGAGGTCAGCAACCTGCCGATGGCCATCGAGAAACTGGCGCAGACCACGCTGCGCAACATCATCGGCGAGCTCGACCTCGACAAGGCGCTCTCCAACCGCGACGAGATCAACACCAAGATGCGCGCCGTGCTCGACGACGCCTCCGACAAGTGGGGCGTGAAGATCAATCGCGTCGAGCTGCAGGACATCTCGCCGCCGCCGGAAATCCAGGTGGCGATGGAGAAGCAGATGAAGGCCGAGCGCGACCGTCGCGCCGTCGTGCTGGAGGCCGAGGGCGAGAAGGCCGCGCGCGTGCTGCGCGCCGAGGGCCTGCGCGACGCGGCCATTGCGGAAGCGGAAGGCGAGCGCCAGCGCCTCATCCTCAAGGCCACCGGCGAGGCCGGCGCCATCGAGAAGGTGTCGGCGGCGCTGTCCGCCAGCGGCACCAACCCCGCGCAGTACCTGATTGCGCTGGAGTATCTCAAGATGATGCGCGAAATCGCCGCCGGCAGCGGCGGCCAGAAGACCGTCTTCCTGCCCTACGAGAGCGCGGCCGTGCTGGGCTCGATCGGCAGCTTGAAGGAGCTGCTCGCGACGGGCCCGACGTCCTCGGCGGGCTTCAAGAAGTAAGGGCCGCGCCTCCGCGCTGAATCGCGCGCGTCAGTCGGGGCTCGTGCCGACGACGGCGTTCGTGGCCGAGTAGCCGTGCGGCCCGCTGGGATCCTGCACCCAGACCTGGGCGCAGAGGGTGAGGCCTGCCGGCGAACTGTGCGGCCACAGGGCGCCGAGGGCGAGTCGACCGTCGTCGCCCACGATCAGGCCGTCCAGGAGCAGGTCCGGCGCGGGGACGAGCGTGCCGCCGCGAAACGGGGCGCGCAGTTCGCGCGCGCCGAGCACGAGCCGGCACGTGCTGCCGGGCGGCGCGCCGTCCACCAGCAGCAGCACGGGCTCGTCGTGGCGCATCGTGCCGCGCGCCGAGAGCGTGGGCGCGTGCGCCGCACCCGGCAGAGCGCCTCCCGTCGCCTGCCAGCGGTCCGTCGGCAGCGCCAGCAGCTTCGCGAGCAGCGCCGGATCGACGATGCCGGAGCCTTGCGCGCCGCTCGCTGCGCCCCGGCCCGCACCCGCTCCCGCACTTGCACCTGCACCTGCACCCGCACTTGCACCTGCACCTGCACCCGCACCTGCACCCGCACCTGCACCCGCACCTGCACCCGAGCGTGCCGCGCGCTGGCTCGCGATCCGCGCGAGCGTGGCGGCCACGGCGGCGTCGGCATCGGATGCGGCCGCCGCGGCGAGGTCCGCCGTCGCGAGTCGCGAGCGCGCCAGGTCTCCGGCGGGACCGTTCGCGATCCAAAGCTCGATGGGCGGGCCCGTGCGGCTCGCGGACCACGCGTCGATGACCAGCGCATCGGGGACGTCGGGCAGGTACAGGCGGCTCGTCGGCGCGTCGCCCAGCGTGCCCCACAGCTGGAAGCCGAGCCGCTGCATCGAGGCCGCGTCGAGCGGCCCGGTGGCCCAGCGCGCACCGGGCACGCGTGCGTAGACCGCGGCGCCGCAGGCCCGGAGCTCGGCGCGCGGCACGAACTTCGCCTCGTCCCAGCGCGACAGGTCGCCGTGCGGCGGAAACTCGAGCACGCCGCGCGGCAGCGCGCTGCGGTCCAGGACCAGCGTGTCCTGCAACGCGATGACGAGCGGCGCCTCGCCCGCCCCGATCGACTGCAGAGCTGCATCCAGCACGAAGCGCGAGTCCGCCGTGTGCAGCAGCGCGCGCGTCCGCAGCGTCGTGGCCAGCGGCACCGCGAGCAGCAGCGCCACCGCGGCGATGCGCGGAAGGGCGGGTCGCGCCGAGAGACACGCCGCCGCAGCGAGCGTCGCAAGAAACGGCAGGGCCGCGACGACGTAGCGCACGTGCGCCCCGAGCATCGTGGCCGTGCAGGCGAGCACGATGGCCGGACACGCTCCGTAGAGCAGCAGATCCACCAGGCCGGGGGCCGACGCGCCCGGCGGTGCGGGTGCTGCGAGCGCGTCCCGCCGGCGGCGCGCGGTGCGCAACGCCAGCAGCACGGCGCCCGCGACGCCGAGACACAGAGCTGGCTCTGCCAGCAACCAGGCTTTTCCGGCCTGCTGGAAGGGCCCGGTCATTCCCCAGTCCAGCATGCGCATGAGGAAGCCGGCCGAGTGCGCCGCGTCGTCGAGGCTTGCGCCCGAGGGCGCGCGCACGGAAGCCGGTGCGCCCGCGAGCACGCTCACCAGCCACGCGCTGCCCGCCATGCCGGCCAGCGCCGTGCACGCCGTCGCCAGCGCGCGCCGCGCGGGACGCACGCACGCCGCCACGATGAGCAGCAGCGCCACGCCCTGCAGCGACGCCACCTGGAACACGGCGGCGCTCATGCCGACGAGCGCTCCGGCGAGCAGGCCCTGCCGCGGGCCGGCGCCGCGGCGCGCAAGGGCCAGCACCGAGGGCGCCGCCAGCGCCAGGCACAGCACCGCCGGCGCATGCGGCCGCACCTGCCGCGCCGTGAGCAGGAGCACCGGGTCCACGGCGATGACCGCGGCCGCGAGCAGCGCGACGCCGCGCGGAAAGCGCACGCGGGCGAGCCGGTACGTGGCCGGCACGAGCAGCGCAGCGCAGGCCACGTCGACGAAGCGCCCGAGCGGGTGGTGCACGGCCGGGTCGGTGAAGCGCTGCGCGAAGGCGTCCATGCCCTCGCCCGCGGCGCCGCCGAGTGCACCGAGCACGTGCGCCAGCCAGGCCGCGCCCGCGTACAGCCACACGAGCGGCAGCGGATAGATGCTGTCGTTCGTGAACCAGCCCTGTCGCAGCAGCTGCGCCGCCTGCTCGATCTGCACGAAGTCCGAGTGGAAGACGAAGGGCAGGCCGTGCCGGAGGTCGGGCAGCCCGAGTCGCAGGCTGACCACCATGAGGGCGAGCAGCGCCGCGACAGCGGTCGGGCGCCGGAGGTCGCTTGCGGGCAGGTCGGATCGCACGCGCTGAGCGTAACGCGGACCGCGCCCCGGCGGCGCACGCAGGCGTCATCACCCGCCGCGCAGGCTCTCCACGAGCATCCGGTGGAAGTGGTGCACGCAGGCCTCGCGCGACGGCGAGTAGCGCCCGCCGCGATACAGCCGGCTGCGCAGGCCGCGCTGCACGGCTTCCACCACGCTCTCGTCCTCGGCTTCCACGCGGTCGAGACCGGCGCCGGCGCCGCGGTCCAGCTTGCTCTCGTCCCACACGTAGCTGAGGAAGCTCACCACGCAGCGGTCCGGCGCGACGGGCTTCACGATGTTGAGCGACAGCCCCCACGGGTAGGCGTTCACCATCGTGTTCGGGAACAGCCAGAAGTAGTAGCCGGCGACGGCCTGGCCGGCGTCCGGCGACTCGCGCGGCAGGTCGAAGACGGGGACGTCGCCGTCTCCGAGGCGCGCGTCCCGTGACACGACGGCAGCGAGCGCGTTCGCTGCCCTCGCTTGCGCGATGCCCACCTGCAGATTGGCGTGCGCGAATAGCTCCGTGCGGTAGCTGCCGCAGTCCAGCGCGCCGGCCAGGGCCGGGTGCACGTACGGGATGTGGAAGCCCTCGAGGAAGTTGTCGCAGTAGAGCGCCCAGTGCGCGGCCACGGGGTAGTCGCGCGAACGCTCGGGGTGCAGGCGCGCACTGTCGAGCGGCAGCCAGCCGAGGCGCGCCTGCAGCGGCGCGATCCACTCCGCGAAGGGCACGGCGGGGTCAAGACTGGCGAAGAGCAGCGGGCCCCAGCGCGCGAGCGCCACGCGCGGCAGATCGTCGCGCGGCGACGGGAAGTCTTCCGCGCCGTCGAACTCCGGCGCGGAAAGCAGGCGGCCGTCGAGCGCGAAGCGCCGCCCGTGGTAGCGGCACTGGAGCTGCGTCCCGGTGCGCGGCGCGTCGCAGAGCAGCATGCCGCGATGCGTGCACACGTTGGAGAGGCAGGCGATGCCATGGGCGGCGAAGCGCTGGTCACCGGCGAAGCGGGCGTCGTTGGTGAAGCGGACGTCGGTGGCCATGCGCGAGTCGCCGCCCGCGCGCCCCGCGTCGGCGCCGTCCGCCGGCCGGGTGAGCAGCAGCGGCTCATCGAGCAGGCCGGGGAGGAGCGTGGCGGGGACGCAGGCGCCGGGCCGGGCGAGCGAGGCCGCGTCGCCGACGAGCTGCCAGCTCCGCGCGAAGACGGACTGCCGGCTGGACGCGAAGGCCGCGGGGTCGATGTAGAAGGCCGCCGGCAGGGTGCGGGCGCGGCGGATGTCCGGGTCGATGGCCAGCGTGCGCAGGTCGAAGGGCGCGCCGGAAGGCACCGCGCTCACTCGGTCTCTGCCTCGGCGTGCACGCTGACGGAGCCGTCGCGCTCGATGGTCACGCGGATCACGTGCGGCCGGCAGCAGACGGGACAGTCCTCGACGTACTCCTGCTCGTTGCCCGCGCTGAGGTCGATCGACACCACGATCTCCTCGCCGCAGAAGGCGCACCGGTAGCTCGCGTCGTCGTCCATGGCGCGGATTCTATGCCACCCCGCGGCCTGCCCGAGCGCGGCCCGCCGGTGTGCGGCCCGCCGGTGTGCGGCCCGCCCGTGCGCGGCCCGCCCGTGCGTGGTCGGGCCGTGCGCGGCGTGACAGGAGCGGGACCATCCCGGTCCAAGGGGGGGCGGTCTCCTGCCGTCGACCCTCAGGCATTCAAGGCTGATGGGAGCGTGCACCGATGAGGGAACAAGGAGTTCCGGGGGTGCCCTCCGACCCGCGAAAGCCCCACGCCGATCGTGCCTTGCGGGTAGACTTCAGGGCCACCCGTCCGACGATATGAAGCCCCGAGCCGACGCCCCGATGCCGTTGCAGCAGACCCCGACGCCCGACGCCGGCGCGCGCCCAGGCACTCCGATCCGCGGCACGCTGATCGCGTGCACGACGACCCTGTCGCTGGTGGCCTGCGCCGCCAGCGCCCAGTGCCCGCCGAGCGGGCTGCCTCTGTCACACGCGCCGATCGGTGGACTCGACAGCCACACGGTGGTCCTCGGCCAGTTCGAGGGAACACCCGCCATGCTCACTGCGGTGGGCACCACCAACGTGGTGAAGAGCGGCCTGCTGCCCGTCGGCGGCGGCGTCTTCAACACTGGCTGCGTCGTCATGCCGGCGGCTGCCGCGGTGGGCATGTACAGCACCGGCGCTCTGGACCTGAACCACGGCACGCTCGAGATGTGGGTCAAGCCGGGGCCGGAGACCTCGGCGCGCCAGCATCTCTTCAGCCTGCAGGGCACCAAGTCGCTGGATGGCGACGCCTTCAACGACCTCATCGTGGGCGAGCCCTTTGGCGTCACGCCCGGCTCGCTCTCACGCATCTACTTCAACAGCGGCAACGGCCTCGATTTTTCGGCGCCGGCGCGCTTCAAGTCGCAGGTGCCGCGCGGCCTCGAGATCGGTGACGTGGACGGCGACGGCTACCTCGACCTCGTCGTGTCGATGCACCAGGGCAGCACGCTGGCCAACCCGCTCACGCCCACTCCCGGCGAGGTGCAGATTTTCCGCGGCCCCTTCAAGAAGGGCAGCATCTACCAGCCGCAGATGGCCCTCGAGATGGACCTTCCGCAGGGACTCGTGCTCGCGGACTTCGACAAGGACGGCGACCTCGACATCGTGGTCGCCTCGTACGCGCAGAACACGCCGGCCGTGGTGGGCTTCGCCAACGACGGCTCCGGCAACTTCACGATCATGGACTTCCCGTACGCGAACATCATCGCGGGCGCGGAGGCCATCGCCGCCGGCGACGTGAACGGCGATGACGTGCTGGACGTGCTCTACGGCAGCTTCGGCGAGCCCGCGAGCCGCGTACTCATCGGCAGGATCGGGCCCACCGGCTACACCTTCGAGAACCTGTCGCTCCTGTCCTCGGATCGCAGCAATCAGGTGCTGGGCGCCTCCTTCGGCGACGTGAATTGCGACGGGTTCCTCGATTCCGTGCTCACTCAACCGCTGTACGACGACGGCAGCGGCTCGCTGTTCGGCCGCGTCGCGATCCACCTCAACAACGGCGACGGGACCTTCAATCCGGAGCCCGACGGCATCATCAAGACGCCGCGCCCGTTCACCGTCTCCGCCGTGAAGGACGTCAACAACGACGGCTTCGTGGACGTGGCCGTGGCCAACTGGCGCCAGGGACTGGTGAACGCGCCTGCCTCCACCGTGCTGCTGGGCCCGCTCAATCCGATGGGCTTCAGCGACCTGCTGACGCCCGAGACGCTGACCTACAAGGTGGAAAGCGCCGTGAGCATGACGCTGGGCGACCTGAACGGCGACGGCCTCTCGGACATCTTCTATCGCTCGTGCACCTCGACGCAGTCCGCGATCTTCTACCTGGACGCGGACGGGCGCTCGCTGGCGGGCACAGGTCCCGGGGGCGAGCAGCTTCCCAGCCAGCTCGTGACCACGCAGCCCACGATGAACAGTCCCTTCGGCGAAGGTGCAGGCGTGTTCGCGGCGGTGGTGGGTGGCACGACCACCTACGGCACGGTGCACGACACCAGCAACAGCATGGATCTGTACGTGGAAGGCGGACAGCTCCACTTCGTGGTGGTCGATCGCCTCAACGGGCGTCACGAGGTCGTCGCCCCGTTTCCCGACGCGAACGCCGAGGACAACGTGAACGGCTTCCGTCACGTGCAGGCGGAGTGGGCGCCGAACCAGGGTCTGCTCGAGCTGCGCACGGGCAATGCCGGCAAGTCCGCCAATGCCTTCACGCTGCGCGGGCCCGCCTTCCGCGTGAGCTCCGTGAGCCCGGTCTTCCGCCTCGGCAGCGACGTCAGCAACCAGCACCGCGCGAGGGGCTGGACCTTCGACGACGTGCGACTCTCCGACGTGCGCCGCAGTCAGCTGGATGCCGACGGCGACGGCTGGCCCGACGACTGGGACAACTGTCCCGACTTTCCCAATCCGGATCAGGCCGATCTCGACGGCGACGGCTTCGGAGACGCCTGCGTCACGTGCCAGACGGACCTCGGCTTCCAGGGCCCCGGTGCATCGACGCTCGCGGTGTGCGGTCAGCCGCTGGCAAGCTGCCAGTACGCGACGATGACGCTGGCCCACCTGCCTCCCGGCAAGCCGATGCTGCTCTCGGCCTCCTTCTCGCTCAACCCGCAGCCCTTCAAGGGCGGCACGCTGGTCACCGTGCCCTCGTTCCTGGACATCGGTCTGGTGGCGCCGCCGTCGGGCCTGATCCAGATCCTGATTCCCGGCGGCATGGGGCCGGCGGACGTGTACCTGCAGGCACGCGTCTTCGATCCTTCGTTGCCGCAGAGCGTCGCCATCACCAATGCGGTGAAGCTCAGCTTCCTGCCGTAGCCGCAGAGCCGTGCGCGCGCGGCCCGCATCCCGCACACGCGGCCCGGCGCCTGCGCACGCGGCCCGGCCTGCGCACGCGGCCCGACCTGCGCACGCGGCCCGGCATGATTGATCACCCGCGACGGCCCGGTGATAGTGCGCCGGTGAAGCTGCACACCAGAATGTTGCTCGGCGTGCTGGCCGGGATCGTCGCGGGCATCGCGGCGCATTCGCTGTGGGGCGGCACGCCCGCCTCGCCGCTGGACGACATCCTGCCCGTCACGCGCGCCATCGGGCAGGTCTATCTGCGCCTGCTGCTCATGCTCGTGGTGCCGCTCATCTTTTCGGCGCTGGTGCTCGGCGTGGCCGGTCTTGGCGATCTGAAGAGCCTCGGCAGGGTGGGCCTCAAGACGCTCCTGTACACGGTCGTGGTGTCGAGCATCGCCGTGCTGATCGGCGTCGGGCTCGTCAACCTGCTGCAGCCCGGCGGCGGCATGAGCGAGGAGGTGCGCGCACGCATGCTGGCCGGCGCCGGGACGCGCGCGTCGGCCGTCTCGGGAGGCGTCGCGCCGAAGACGGGCATCGAGCTGCTGGTGAACATCGTGCCGCGCAATCCGCTCGATGCGGCGGCCAGCGGCGACATGCTGGGTTTCATGTTCTTCTCGCTGTTGTTCGGCATCGGCCTGCGCCTCACGCGCACCGAGGCCGCGCGCCGTTTCGAGGAGATGACGCAGGGCCTCTACGACGTCACGATGAACCTCATCGGGCTGGTGATCCGCATCGCGCCCTGGGGCGTGGCCGCGCTGCTCTTCACGCTGACGGCCGAGCTGGGCGTGGAGATCCTCGTGCAGCTCGGGCGCTACGTCGGCGTGGTGGTGCTCGCGCTGGCGCTCCACCAGTTCGTGGTGTTTTCGCTGGCGGTGAAGTACGTCGGCGGCATGAGCCCGGTGTTCTTCTTCCGCGGCATCTCCGAGGCCATGATCACGGCCTTCTCGACGGCGAGCAGCAATGCCACGCTGCCCACCGCCATCCGCGTGGCCGAGGAGAAGCTGAGGCTTCCGCCTCAGATCAGCCGCTTCGTGCTGACGATCGGCTCCACCGCCAACCAGAACGGCACGGCGCTCTTCGAAGGCGTCACGGTGCTGTTTCTGGCGCAGTTCTACGGCGTGCACCTGGAGTTCGGGCAGCAGGTGCTGGTGTGCCTCGTGTGCATCCTGGGAGGCATCGGGACGGCGGGCGTGCCGGCGGGTTCCATCCCGGTCATCGCGATGATTCTGGGCATGGTGAATGTGCCGACCGAGGGCATCGGACTCATCCTCGGCGTGGACCGCTTCCTGGACATGTGCCGCACCACGCTCAACGTGAGCGGCGACCTCGCGGCGGCGGTGGTGGTGAGTCGCGGCGAGCCGCACACGCCGCCGGAGCCGGAGCCCGCAGCGTCTCCGGCGTGAGCGCGGGGCGCGCGGGGCGAGGAAGGCCGCATTCCAGCGGACGAGCGGATGACGGCCCGCCGAGTCGCGTGTAGTCTGTCCCGACTCCCGGTCCCCCGAAGCCCGCTCCCCCGCTGGACCCCGGCCGCATGAAGTCCGCCCTTTCCATGTCCCTTGTCGCGCGTCTGGCCGCGCTCCCGGCCGCGCTCCTCGCCGCCCGTCTGGCCGCCCGTCTGGCCGCGCGTCTGGCCGCGCCGGTCGCCGCACTGGCGCTGCTGCTGTCCGTCGTGACCCAGGCCCGCGCCGCCGACCTGACCATCAACGGCCAGGTGGATGTCATCCGCCTGCTCGGCCAGCCCATCACGATGACCATCGAGGGTCCGCCGGGCGCGCAGGTCTTCGTGCTCGTGGATTCGTCGCCCGGACCGACGACGATCAATGGACAGATGCTGCCCGTGGGGCTCAGCCCGAACCTGGCTGTGCTCGACTTCGGAGCCATGCCAGCCGGCGGCACGCTGGAGCTCGCGTCGGCCATTCCGTTCAACGACGGGCTCATCGGCGTCGACGCCTACATGGCGGCGGTGGTGCTTTCCGGTGGCCCGCTGCAGGTGAGCAACGGCGTGGCGCTGCACGTGGACGACCGCAACGTGCAGCTTGCCGGCAACGCGCTGCCCGGCTTTCCTCACGTGGAGTTCGTGCGCGCCTTCAACGCGGGCAGGCCCATCCTGCTGGCCGTGGATCCGGTGCGCTACCCGTGGACGGCGGGCGTCACCGGCGACGTGTACATCACCGCCAAGCGCACGCGCGCCGAGTGGCTCGCGGACGACTCGCTCATCGATGTCGGCGGCGGCGCCCGGACCTTCACCTTTCCGGGCGGGCCCATCACCGACAACCTCTTCACGCTGGACACCGGCACGCTCCCGGCGGACGCAGGCATCGGGCTGGGCGTCGGCTACGACGTCGTGGTCGACCTGGACCGCGACGGCCGCTTCGACAATGACGACCTGATCGACGGCTTCTCCGATGAGGCCGGCCTCTACGTCGTGCACGACATCACGCTGCCCGGGCCGCTCGCGGTGACCGAGGCGCTCTATTCGGGCGGCTCCTTCCTCGGGCAGAACCTCTTCTATCCGACCGACATCGCGAACATGGGCGCGCTCCCGCTCGTCGTCGTCAGCCACGGCAATGGCCACAACTACCAGTGGTATGACCACATCGGCCTGCACCTTGCTTCCTACGGCTACATCGTCATGAGCCATCAGAACAACACGGGGCCGGGCATCGAGGCGGCCTCGACCACCACGCTCACCAACACGGATTACCTGCTCTCCAACCTGGCCACGATCGAGGGCGGCAAGCTGCTGGGGCACGTGGATTCCCACCGCATCACGTGGATGGGGCACAGCCGCGGCGGCGAGGGCGTGGTGCGCGCCTACGACCGCGTCGTCGAGGGCGACTACGTGCCGGTGAATTTCACGGCCGGCGACATCAAGCTCATCTCGAGCATGGCGCCCACGGACTTTCTCGGACCGACGCAGGCCGATCCGCACGACGTGGACTACCACCTCTGGGTCGGCGGGGCGGACGGTGACGTGACCGGCTGCGCGAACAACAACGTGGCGCAGTCCTTCCATCTGCTCGATCGCGCACAGGACCGGCGGCTGTCCATCTCGCTCCACGGCGTGGGACACGGCGACTTCCACAACAGCACGGGTTCGGTCGCCAGCGGCCCGTGCCTCGTCGGCAAGGCGGACACGCACACGATCATGCGCGGCTACCTGCTGGCGCTGGTGAAGCACGAGATCGAGGGCAACGTGCCCGCGCAGGACTTCCTGTGCCGGCAATGGGAAGACTTCCGGCCGATCGGCGCACCGGATCTCAATCCGTGCGTCACGGTGGACATGCAGTACCGCGGATCGGCGGCGTCCGGCAAGTTCGTCATCGACGACTTCCAGACGCACGAGGACAACGGCACGTCCAGCTCGGGCGCCGGCATCAGCGGCGACGTGCAGATCGTGACCGAGGGGCGTCTCGACGACCCGAACGCCAACTTCACCTGGGACGGCGCGATGCTCAACGGCTTCACCAACGGCAGCGCCGCCGACACGACCCGCGGGCTGGTGCTCGAGTACGACGGCAGCGGCCCGCGCTCGCTTTCCTTCGACGTCGCGCCGTGGTCCCAGGATGTGCGCGGCTTCCGCTACCTTTCGTTCCGCGCCGCGCAGGTGACACGCCACCCCTTCACCATCGCCGAGCTGGGCGACGCCACCTTCACGGTCGAGCTGTCCGACCTCGACGGGCACTCCAGCTCGATGAACATCGGCGCGTACGGCGGCGGCATCGAGGAGCCCTACCAGCGCACGGGCTGCGGCGTCGGCGCCGGCTGGGGCAATGACTTCGAGACCATCCGCCTCGCGCTCGCCGACTTCCGCCGGGTGGGCGCGCAGGATGGCAGCGCGCTGGACCTCGCGCGGCTCGCGCGCGTCACTTTCCGTTTCGGCCCGGGCTTCGGCTCGCCGGCCGGGCGACTCGGCATCGACGACATCGAACTGGTGAAGGACTGAATCATGAGCACTCCACGCATCGTGCTTCCGATCGCGCTCGTGCTGCTGCTCGCCGGCGGCGGCCTCGCCCTCTTCATCGGCCACGTCGATGACAGCCCGCCCGCGCTGCCCGCGGTGCTCCCCGCGGGCGGGGTCGAGCTGGTCTTCGCACGTCCGTTCGTGCTGGCGACGCCCACGACGCACGCGTGGCGCAAGGAGCAGCCGTCCTACCGCGCTGGGATGCTGCTCGTGCTGCGCGCGCCGGTGGACGTGCTCGCCTCGCGGCAGACGGCCGAGCCCGTGCTCTACGTCGGCGCGCAGACGGCCGAGCGCGTCAACGTGGGCGACACGTCGGGCATGCTCGTGGTCCTCGTGCCCGCGGACCTCGATGCAAAGGGTGGCGTGTCGCTCGACCTCGCCGCGTCGCCGATCTTCTTCGGCAGCGCGGAACTGCCCGAGCAGGTGGATGCCGCGATCATTGCGCGCGAGCTGGCCGCCGCGCGTCGTGCGGGTATCGCGCCGCCGTCGGCAGCCGCGGTGGCCGCGGCGATGCAGCCGCCCGTCGCCTTCGACGACGACTGGCAGCTGCGCGTGCACGCCGCCGACCTCATCGAGCACTACGCGCCGCTCGAGGCGGACATCGTCACGGGCCTGCGCGCGCCGCGCCTCGCCAGGTAGCAGCAGACCCGGCGCGGAGCGCGAGGCTGCCGCACCGGGTCCGTCGAAGTCAGCTACCGCGACGGATGGCCGCGACGGTGACCGCGACGGATGGCCGCGACGGATGGCCGCGACGGATGGCCGCGACGGCTGTCATCCGGGCGTCGTGCCGGCGAGGCCATTGCTCGCGGCAAGCCCCTTCACCGCGGCCGGGTCGGGCAGCCAGGCCTGGAAGTAGAGCGACGTTCCGGGGGGCAGGCCCGCCGGCAGCGTGAAGGGCAGCGACACGTGGCCTTGCGCGTCGCTGGTCAAGGCGAGCAGCAGGAACGGATCAGGCACCAGCGTGCCGCCCTTGAAGGGCGCGCCGAGTTTCGACACGCCGAAGAGCAGCGTCACGGCGGACGAGGGCCTCGCCGAGGTCAACGTGAGCGTGTCGGCCGAGCCGCTCGTCAGGCTTCCGGCGCCGCCAAGTGCCGGCACGCCGGACGTGCCGGCGATGGCGCCCCCGAGGTCGGCCCAGCGCGCATGCAGCGAGAACGCCAGGTCGTGCGAGTAGTTGTGGAACATGGTGCTGCCGGTGCTGTAGCGGAAGTGGCTGCCCGCGGGATCGCTCGTGGCCATGCCCCAGTCCGGGTAGACGGGCTGCCCGCACACGACGCGGAACCAGTACTTCACGCCGGCCTGCGCGACGAACGGGACGGGCAGCGTGAAGTGGTAGTCGTACATCGCCACGCCGCCGAAGACGCCCGCGAAGCTCTCGCCCGCATTGTTGTTCGTGTGGACGTTGATCAGCGCCTGCTCCTGGGATTCGTTCTCGGGGATGGCGACGATCTTCGGCTCGAAGCCGGTCACGTTGGACGCGAAGAAGGACACGCGGAAGTCCGTGGCCTTGCCGTAGGTCGCGCCGAGCGCGTAGCCGCCGCGCCAGCGCACCTCCGTGATGGTCTGCGTCGTGGCCAGCGTGAAGTCGTCCCACGAGTACATGTCGGAGTCGCTGCCGTCCGGAGGCACCCACGAGGAGGCATTCACGCCGCCGGCCGGGCTCGGCGCCTTGGCGAAGACCACCTGGGCGTGGACGCGCGGCCCGAAGGCGGCGAGCAGCAGCAACGCGCACGCGGCGGTGCGCAAGCGGCCTCGGTTGAACGTGTCCAGGGACATGACCATCGTGTTCATGGGATTGATCCGGAGAGGAGTCTTGGAGGACGCCCGGAGGATAGAAGTCGCCCTGCCGCGGGGCCGTGAACGTCGCGTCATGCTTTCCGGGGGGCTGCCCGGAAGTTCTCCCACCCGCGCGGAGGAAGGCACGAACTCCTCCGCAGAGGCCGGACTTGCCAGAGCGCGCTGCCGCCTTCATCCTGCGGCGATGGGTGACACCTCGACAGGAAGCCCGCGGTCGGGCGATCGCGAGGCGGGCGCCGGCCGCGGCAGCCGTGCGCTGAAGGGCGTGCTGTTCGGGTTGATCCCGCTGGCGCTGCTGCTGCTGCTGTCCGAGTTGCTCCTCCGGGCGCTGGGGCTCGGCGATCCGCGCGAGCGCCTCTCGCTCACCCGCGGCTTCGACGAGCGCGCGCGCTATCTCGTCGCGGACCCCGCCGTGCCGGGTGGCTGGGTCACGCAGATGTACGAGGGCGTGGTGCCCGAGGTTCACATCCCGCCCAAGGACGGCCGGCTGCGCGTGCTGCTCTTCGGCGGCTCGAACACGCAGGGCTTTCCCGCCGACGACCTGCAGGCTGCGCTGTGCAGCCGCGCGCCCGACCCGGGCTTCGAGGTCATCAACCTGGGACGGCAGGGTTATGGCAGCGAACGCGTGGCCATCCTGCTCGATCAGGCCATGGTGCTGCAGCCCGACATCGTGTTCCTCTACTCGGGGCACAACGAATTCGTGGAGCGCGGCTTCGCGATGGAGCTGGTCGCGGAGTGGCAGCAGCCATGGATCGTGCGCCTCGTGGACAGGCTCTCGCGGCTGCGCACGCTCAATGTCCTCGTGTCGGCGCTGGAACACCGGCCCGACGCGGCGGCGACCACCGGTCCGCCGCCCGAACGCCGCGTGGAGCGCGGCGCCGACTTCCGCGGACTCAGCTACGACAAGACGCTGCAGTTCTACGAGGAATACCGTCACAACCTGGAGCGCATGATCTCCACGGCCCAGCGGCACGGGGCGCAGGTGATGATGTCCACGGTCGTCGGCAACATGCTCGTCCCGCCGATGGTGGTGACCGATCCGCCGGAGCTTTCGGCGGCGACGGTCGCGCGCCTGCGCAAACTGCAGGCCGAGGGCGTGAACAGCATCCCGCTGCGCCTGCGATCGGGCCTCGCGCAGGTGGGCAAGACCAGCACGCCCCTCCGCGTCGACCCGCGCGACTGGGGCGATACGGTCACTGCCGAGGAACGCGAGCGCCGCCGCTCGCTGCCAGACACGGGCTTCGTGCCTCCGGAGCTGCGCGCGCTGCCTGCGCCCTTCGCGCAGGGCCCGTACTGGCCCGAACCCGCGCTCTGGGACGGCGAGGTGCGCGAGCTGCTGCCCACCGTCGCCGCGGTGCTGGCGCGCACGCTGTCGGAGTCAGAGCGCGCCGACGTGACGGCCGCCATGGCGACGTTCGAAAAAGCGCTCGCGATCTCGCCAGCGGACGCGGTGACGCTCTTCGACCTGGGCCTGTGCACCTGGCTGCTGGGCGGCGACGATGCGCGCGCGTGCCAGTTGCTGCGGGACGCGGCGCGCTACGACCATGCACCCACGCGCGGCAACGACGTCACCAACGGGATCGTGCGCGATCTCGCCGAGCAGCACCCGGACGCGATGTTCGTGGACGCCGAGAACCTCGTGCGCGCGTCGTGTCCCGGCGGCCTGATGACCTACGAGCTGCTGATGGACAACTGCCATTTCTACAAGCCCGTGCGCGTGCTGCTCATGGACCTGTTCGTGCCGGGCCTGCTCGAGCTGGGGACGCGTCGCGCCGCGCGCTGACGCGGCTCAGCTTCCTGCGAGGTGGTCGGCCAGCTCGGCCAGCGCGCGCGGCAGCAGGTTGCGGATGGACGCCTCGGTGCGGCCCATGCGCTCGGCGATCTCCACGCGCGTCAGGCCCACGAGTCGCGAGAGCACGATGACCTCGCGATGGTCGTCGGGCAGCTTCTCGAAGGCGCGCTCCATGTGCTCCAGCGCCTCGCGCCCGGCGGCCTCGCCGCTCGGGCTGCAGACGCTGCGATAGCAGTCGAAAAGCAGCTCGTCGTCCGCGGCGCTCGGTGCCGACAGGCTGCCGGCTCCCAGCCGCTGGCTGACGGGCAGCGCCTCGCGCGCCGCGTCGCGCTTGCCGGCGCTCCAGTACTCCGCGCGATCGGCGATCTTGCGCATGGCCGTCGTGTACAGCCAGCCGCGGAACGCCGCCTCGCCGGGGAAGCGGAAGGTGTCGATGTTCTGCAGGACGTCGCGGCAGACGGACTGCACGAGATCGCTGGAGGATTCCTTCGCGCGCAGCATGGCGCCGGAGCGCAGGCGCACATAGGCGCGCAGTCCGGGCATGTGCCGCTGCAGCAACTGCTCGATCGCCGCGCCATCACCGCGCGCCGCCTGCTCGACGAGGATGCGGCTGTCATCGCTCACGGCGGAATCCTAACCCGCCGTCGACGTGTCGGGACTCGATGCTTCCGGAAGCCGTGAGGGCCGCCGTACGCCACGCGACGGAGCGCCGCGTGCACGGGCCGGTCGGCGGCCGGATAGACTGCGCGGCCGTGGCGGCCAGGCGGGTTGCGCAGGGGCCTCTGAGGCAGACCGGAGCGCGATGACCCAGGGCGACGGACAGAGCCAGCGCGCGCTCGAGATCCGGGCACTCGTCGAGGAATGCCTGCAGCGCGTCGAGGAGGAGGGCTCGGCGGTTTTCGAGGACGTCTGCGCGCGGCGACCGGACCTCGCGCCTGCGATCCGCGAACGCCTGCAGATGCTTCACGCCGCGGGCCTGCTCGAACTCGGTGGCGACGCCAACGGCGCCGCGCCCGAAGCCATCCCCGAACGCCTCGGCGAGTTCCGCCTGCTGCAGCGGCTCGGCGGCGGCGGCATGGGCGTGGTCTACCTCGCCGAGCAGACCTCGCTGCAGCGTCGCGTGGCGCTCAAGCTCGTGCGACCCGAGCACTTGTTTTTCCCCGGAGCGCGCGAGCGCTTCCGCCGCGAGGCCGAGTCCGTCGCGCGCCTCGCGCATCCGGGCATCGTGCCGATCTACACCGTCGGTGAAGAGTCCGGCGTGCCCTATTTCGCGATGGAATGGGTGCGCGGCGCGACGCTTGCCGAGGTGCTTGCGGAGTTGCACAGCCGCGATCCCGCCGCGTTGACGGGACGCGACCTGCAGCGCGCGGTCGTGGCCGTCGTCGCGCGGCGCGAGGGGGCGCCGGCTCCGGAGCCGGCGGCGCAAGGTGCGCGCGATGGGCGTGACTCGCGCGGCAGCCGCGGCAGCGGCAGCGATACTGGCGCGCGCAGCTTTGCGGGCAGCTGGGTCGAGGCCTGCCTGCGACTGGTGGGGCAGGCGGCCCAGGCGCTGCAGCATGCGCACGATCGCGGCGTGCTGCACCGCGACGTGAAGCCCAGCAATCTGATGCTCACGCCCGACGGCCGCGTGCTGCTCTTCGATTTCGGCCTGGCCGCCGCCGAGGGCAGCAGCCGCATCACGCGCAGCGGCAGCCAGCTCGGCTCGCTGGCCTACATGTCGCCGGAGCAGGTGCGTGGCGAGGTGACGAGCCTCGATGCGCGCAGCGACGTCTACTCGCTGGGCGTGACGCTGTACGAGCTGCTCGCTCTGTCCACGCCTTTTGCGGCGGAGGACGAGCAGCGCCTGCGCGCAGCGATCCTTGCGGGTGCGGCGGCGCCGCTGCGCGTGCGCAATCCCGCCGTGCCGCGGGACGCCGAAACGGTGTGCCTCGTGGCGATGGAGGCCGACTGCGCGCGCCGCTACGCAGGCCCCGGCGAATTCGCGCGCGACCTGGACAACGTGCTCCAGCGCCGGCCCGTCGAGGCGCGGCGCCCCGGCATGCTGCTGCGCGCGCGCCGCTTCGTGCAGCGCCATCCGGCGGCCAGCACCGCGCTGGTCATGAGCGTCCTGCTCGTGGTGGGCGGACCGCTGGCCTGGGGCCTGTGGGAGCGGCGCGCCAACATCGCGATCCGGGCCGCGCTGGACGAGGCGACCTTTCAGGGAGAGCAGGCGCGCCTGCAAGGCGAGGAGGCGGCTGCACAGCGCGATGCGGCGCGCATGGACCTGCAGCGCGCGATGGGGGCCGTCGACACGATGCTCGCGCGTGTCGGCGACAAGTCGCTGGCCAACGTGCCGCAGGTCGGACCCGTGCGCCGGCAACTGCTGCAGGACGCGCTCGGCTTCTACCGCGAGCTGCTGAGCAGCCACCGGGACGTGCCCGAGCTGCGCCAGGCGGCGGGACGGACCGCGCGACGCATCGGCGAGCTGGCGATGGTGTCGCAGGACGTGGAGATCGCGCGCTCGGCCTTCGAGGAGGCGCGCGCGCTGTTCGAGGAGCTGAACGCCTCGCATCCGGACACGCCCGAGCTTCTCACGGACCTCGGGGACGTGTGGATGGACATCGGGCTGGCGGAGCAGACCGCGGGCGACTATCCGGCCTCCGACGAGGCCGACGCGCGCGCGCGCGAGCTGTTCCGGCGCCGCGAGGAGATCGCACCCGGAGACCTCCACACGGCCAGCAGCATCGCGAGCCTGACCAACTCCGTGGGCGTGAGACTGCTGCGCGCGGGCCAGCTGCAGGAAGCCGAGGTGCCGCTGCGCGAAGCGCTGGAGCTGCTCCTGCGGATTGCGGACGAGCAGCCCGGCGATCCGGAAAACGAGCGCCGCGTGGCCTACCTGCAGAACAATCTGGGCGGGCTGATGCGCTCGCTCGATCGCACGCCCGAGGCCGAGGCCTTCTACAACGCGTCCGAGCAGCACTATCTGGCGGCGCTGGAGATCCTCCCGACCGACCGGGTCTGCCGCCAGGAACTGGCCAGCCTGCGTCAGAACCTCGGGCTGCTGCTGCGCGAACTCGGACGCGTCGACGAGGCGGAGGTCCGCTACCGGCAGGCGCTGCAGGGTCAGCGCGAGCTGGTCGAGCAATTCCCCGACTCGATGGACAACCTGACGCTCCTCGCGATGTCCGCCAACGGGCTGGGCGTGGCGTGCCTGCAGCAGCAACGCTTCGAGGAAGCCGGTGCGCTGCTGGCCGAAGCAATCTCCGCGCAGGAGCGCGTGCTGGACGCGGCGCCCGATTCGCCCGACATGCGCGCGCGTTTCGCGCTCATGCTCACCAACCGTTCGGAGCTGCTTTCGCAGCAGGGGGCGCTGGCCGAGGCGCGGCCGATTCTCGAGCGCGCCGCGCAGGAACAGCGCCTCGCGGCGGAGCGCGCGCCGACGAACACGACCTGGAGGACCACGCTGCGCGGGCAGCATCGCCGGCTCTCCGCGATGTGCCGCGAACTGCAGGACTGGGACGCCGCGCGCGCCGCCGCCGACGACTATCTCGCCGACCCGCCGGGCACCGCGCTGCAGGTGCGCCTGGGGGCGGGCCTCTACGCCGAGCTGGCCGCCGCGCTGACGGCCGCCGCGCTGACGGCCGCCGCGCTGACGGCCACCGCTGCGGGCCCCTCACCCGGCGCATCCGCCGCGGGCGATGCTTCCGCCGCGGGTGCCGTGGGGCCGGAACAGGCCGCGGGGCTGGCCGATGTCATCCGTGCGCGAGCGCTCGACCTTCTGCGCCAGGCGATCGCCGCGGGCTACGACGACCGGACGAACCTCGCCACCTCGGACGACCTGGCCTCGCTGCGGGAGCTGCCGGAATTCGAGGAGCTTCTGGCGGCCTGCGCGCCCGGCTGAGACCTTTTCGCGCGCGATCCGGATCTGTAGGGCCACGGCGCGCAGCAGCGTGCTCCCCGTCGCACATCGTGCGGCTTCCGTCGGTCCCTCCACGCAAGGAACATCGTCATGCATCAATCTCACATCACGGCCGGTTTCCTCGCGCTCGCCGGCAGCGCGCTGGTCTGCGCGCCGGTTCACGCGCAGATCTCCCAGCACGTCTTCACGTCGATCACGCAATCGGCGCAGATCGGCCAGGCCGTGGCGGCCGCGCACGACGTGAATGCCGACGGCATCGACGACATCCTGCTCGGCGCGCCCGCGGACAGCGTCAACGGCTACGCCTCCGGCAGCGCCTTCGTCTACTCCGGCAAGGACTGGTCGCTGCTGCGCGTGCTGCACGGCGGCACGACGCTCGAGCAGTTCGGCCGCTCCGTGGCAGGCCCGGGTGACGTGAACGGCGACGGCTTCGCGGACCTCGCCGTGGCCGCGCCCTACGACAGCAGCGTCGCCGCCCAGGCCGGCGCGGTGCGCGTCTACTCCGGCAAGACCGGCGTGTTGATCTATGCGCTGACCGGCAGCGCAGCCGGCTTGAACTTCGGCCTCTCCATCGCCGCGGCCGGCGACGTGAACCTCGACGGCATCCCGGACATGGTCATCGGCGCGCCCGGTTACGACGGCGTGCTCGGGCTCACGCCGGATGCGGGGCGCGTGATCGTCGTCTCGGGCAACACGGGCGCGACGCTGCTCACCTTCGTCGGCAAGAAAGGCGACCGGCTGGGCAGCGTGGTGGCAGGCGCCGGCGACGTGGACGGCGACGGCCGCGACGACGTCGCGATGGGGGCGCCCGGCGAGGCCATTCTCGGCGCCGCAACCGGCCGCATCGACGTGCGCTCCGGCAACGGCGGCGCGCTGCTCTACCAGCGCTTCGGCCCGCACGCCGCGTCCTTCTTCGGCACGGCGCTGGACGGTGTCGGCGACGTGGATGGCGACGGCTTCGCGGACCTGCTGGTCGGCGCCTCGGGCGAGTCCGGCGCTGCCGGCGCGGCGCACGTGTACCGCGGCCCGAGCGGCGCGGCCTCGTGGATCTTTGTCGGCGACGCGCCTGACGACCGCTTCGGCACGGCCGTCTCCGCAGCCGGTGACGTGGACAAGGACGGTCACGCCGACCTGCTCGTCGGCACCTTCCCGCCGAACGGCGGCAAGCTCCCTTACGTGCGCGTGCTCTCCGGCGCGACGGGCCTGCCGCTATACGGCAGTCCGACAGGCCCGAACATCTCCGGCTTCGGCAGCGCCCTCGCCGCCGCGGGCGACGTCACCGGCGACGGCTGGCCGGACGTGCTCGTCGGCGCGCCGTACGCCATCGTCGGCGCCACGCAGGGCCAGGTCACGGTTTACTCGCCGCTCTGGTGCCAGGCCGACCTCGGCTCCGGCGGCCCGGGTCTCGCGCACCTCTCGATGTGCGGCGCGCCGCTCGGCGCGGCGGGCCAGGCGGACATCGTGCTGCAGGGCGCGGCGGTGAGCAGGCCCGCGCTGCTGGCGGCGTCGCTGCAGGCGTCCGCCAAGGCCTTCAAGGGCGGAGTGATCGTGCCGAACCTTGCCAGCGGCGTGACGTTCGTGCTCGCGACCGACACGCACGGTGCGATGCACCTGGTCGGCATTCCCGGCGGGCTCGGACTCTTCGACGTCTTCCTGCAGGTGGTGATCCAGGATCCGGCGCAGGCCAAGGGCTTCGCGCTCTCCAACGTGGTGCTCGCGCACTTCCTGAACTGAGGGCAGCCGACGTGACGCCCGCCCGGGATCGATTCCCGGGCGGGCGCTTTCATGGGCACAGCGCGCGCTCGGCTGAGACCTTTTCGCGCGCGATCCGGATCTGAAGGACCTCAGTGCGCAGGCGCGTGCTGCAGGCCGCGCGCGGCGCGGCGACAGGACCCTCCACTTCACACGGAACACTTCCATGATTCAGCTTCGCATCGCCGGTCTCCTCGCGCTCGCCGGCAGCGCCCTGCTCTGCGCCGAGACTCGCGCACAGCTCAGTCAGCACGTCTTCAGCGGCACCGCGCCGCAGGGCCACTTCGGACGCGCCGTCGCGTCGGCTGGCGACGTCGACCACGACGGCGTGCCGGACATCCTCGTCGGCGAGGCCGGCGACACGGACTTCGGCGCCAACAGCGGCAGCGCCTACGTCTACTCCGGCAAGGACTGGTCGCTGCTGCTCTCGCTGCACGGTGCGGCGGTCAACGAACAGTTCGGCTACGCGGTGGCCGGCCTTGGCGACGTGAACGGCGACGGTCACGGCGACGTCGCCATCAGCGCACTCGGCACGGACGTCAACGGCACGGACACGGGCTCGGTGCAGGTCTTCTCCGGACTGACCGGCAGCAAGCTCTACACGGTGAACGGCACCAAGTCGAAGGAGAGCTTCGGCTTCTCCATCGCCGGTGTGGGCGACGTGACCGGCGACGGCCGGCCGGACTTCGTCGTCGGTGCGCCCGACTACGAGAGCAGCGCGCTCGTGCCGCTCGCGGGCCGCGCGCGGCTGATCGACGGCGCCACCGGTGTCGTGCTCAACACCTTCTACGGCTCGGCCAACCAGCGCATGGGCTGGTGCGTCGCAGCCGCGGGCGACGTGAACGGCGACGGCAAGCCGGACTTCGTCGTCGGCGTACCGGGGGACCAGAGCCTGGGTGACCTGACGGGGCGCGTCGAAGTGCGCTCGGGCGTCGACGGCTCGGTGCTCTACTCGCGCTACGGCGCCGGGGAACTCACGCTCTTCGGCACGGCGATCGCGGGCCTCGGCGACTTCGACCACGACGGCTTTGCCGACATCGCCGTCGGGGCCTACAGCGAGAACGGCGGACGCGGGTCGGTGCGCGTCTTCCGTGGCCCGGCGGGCGCGGCCTCGTGGGTCTTCACCGGCGACGCGATGAGCGACCAGTTCGGCGTGGTCCTCGATGTGGCGGGCGACGTGGACAAGGACGGCACGCCGGACCTCCTCGTCGGCAGCGCGCCGCTCACGCCCGGCAAGCCGAGCTTTGCGCGGGTGCTGTCGCTCGCGACCGGCGCTGCGCTGCTGCCGGACATGACCGGGCAACTCGGCGATTCCTTCGGCACCGCGCTCTCGCACCTCGGCGACGTGACCGGTGACGGCTGGCCGGAGATGCTCATCGGCGCGCCTTACGCCACCCAAGCGAACGGCAAGCAAGGCACCGTGTCGGTGATCTCGCCGCTGGTCTGCCAGGCGGACCTCGGCTTCGGCGGCCCGGGCGTCAGCAAGCTGAGCCTGTGCGGCACGACGCTGGGTCCGGGCGGCAAGGCCGACCTGCTGCTGAAGAACGCGCCGGCGAACCGGCCCGCGTTGCTGGCCGTCTCGCTGCAGGCAGCGAGTCTCCCTTTCAAGGGCGGCACGCTGGTGCCGGATCTCGGCCTCGGCGCGGCGTTCACGCTCACGACCAACGCGCAGGGAAAGGTCCTGATCCCCGGCGTGCCGGGAGGTCTCGGCGCCTTCGATGTGCTGCTGCAGGTCATTGTGCAGGATCCGGCGCAGCCCAAGGGCGTCGGCATCTCCAACGTGGTGTCGGCGCACTTCATGCCGTGAGTGGACGCGCCCCGTCGCGTCAGGCCCCGTCGCGTCGCGCCCGACGACGCGACGGGGCGCGCCTTTCGCGCGGCATCGCTGCGGCACCCGAGCGCGGCGCTCGGTTGGACGTGTCGTGGGGGGTGTGCGACGCTGCCCGTCTTCAAAGGGCGTGTTCCGTTGCCTCGCTGGACCGGCGCACTCATGGGCCCGTGCGCGAAAACCGCGGGGCCCGGACGCAGGAGGAGCTCGTCATGCGCAGCATGCAGGGTGTGCGGAAGAACAAGCTTGTCGCTGTCGGCGGACTGTTTCTCGTGCTGGGCTGCGCCGCGGAGATGCAGCCTCGTGAGCGTCAGGAGGCGCCGCCTTCGACGCTGCCCGCGCTCGTGACGCTGACGGGCGCGCACAGTCACATCGCCGACGCGCGCTGCCTGCGCATCACCACGCAGGCCGAGTGGGCGGCGCTGTGGCTCGAACATCTGGGCGAGGCGTCGAAGGCCGACGACAGCCTCTACCACAACAAGGCCGGCCTGCCGGTGGTGGACTTCGAGCGCTGCATGGTCGTCGCGATCTTCGGCGGCGCCTCGGTCAATTCGGCGGGTTACGCGGCGGGGACTGTGCCTGCGGGCGGTGCCGGCATTCCTTCCGGCGATGGTGCGGCCCGGCTGATCATCAAGGAACTCGGCTATCAGACGTTGAACAACGGGCCGCCCGGCAGTGGCGGAGAGCCGCCGTCAGCGGGGGCCTTCTTCTGGTCGGCCGATGCTGATGACGGTGGCGACCGCGTCACGCCCTTCGCGTTCTTCGTCGTGCCCCGTACGCTCGGGCCGCTCGTCCTCCTGGATCGTGGGGAGAACAAGGGCAGCCAGCGCTGGCAGGAGCGTGCTCGTTTTCCCGCACTTCCCGAGGTGCCTCCCGCTTCGGATCCCGAGCCACTGCACGGGCGCTGACGGCTCGCAGCGTGCTCCGTCACGGCGCGCTGCCGACGCGACGACTCGGCGCGCATCGGCAACGCGCCGCTGGCCGCGCATTCCGCGGTTGACCGAAGGCCATTCGTGGGCGATGTTTGGCCGCCATCACGAGCTGCCGGCGCCCCGAGACCGGCAGGCCTGCGACGGCTGGCCGGGCGCTCCCGGTCCGCCGGCCCCCGGCCCGTCTCTCCCCGGAGTGCCCACCTTGACGCGCGGCTTCATCGTTCCCATCGGCGGCGGCATCGACAAGGTCAAGGACCCGACCATCCTCAAACAGTTCGTGCAGCTGTGCGGCGGGCGCCGCGCGCGCATCGTGGTCATCCCGACGGCGTCGGGGGACAAGAGCACCGGCCCGGGTTACGAGGAGACGCTGCTGGAATTGGGCGTGCGGCGCGCCGTCGTGGTGCCCTTCGACACGCGCGTGGACTGTCATCGCGAAGACTGGCTGGAACTCATCGAGGAAGCCGACGGCGTGTTCATCACCGGCGGCAACCAGCTGCGGCTGGCGACGACGCTCGGCGGCACGCGCGCCTCCACGCTGCTGCGCGAGCGCAACGCCGACGGCATGCACATCGCCGGCACGTCGGCCGGCGCGGCCTTCGTCTGCGAGCACATGATCGCGTACGGCGACGAGGGCGCCACGCCGCACCGCCGCATGGTCGCCCTGTCGCCGGGGCTCGGCCTCACCAATCGCATCATCGTGGACCAGCACTTCCGGCAGCGCGACCGCCTCGGGCGCCTGCTCACGGCGCTGGCTTACAACCCCTTCGCCATCGGCGTCGGCCTCGACGAGGACACCTCGGTGTTCATCGGCCCGGACGACAGCCTGGAAGTGGTGGGCAGCGGCGGCGTCACGATCGTGGATGCCCACGACCTCGAGTTCTCGTCGGTGGATGCGCTGAAGGCCAATGAGCCCATCTCGCTGATCAACATCCGCCTCCACATCCTCACGCGCGGCGACCGCTACGACCTGCACGCACGCAAGGCGACGGCAGCCGGCGCGACGACGAGCGAGGCGCACTGAACCCCGCGCGCCCCTCGCGGCACGCCACCTGCCGAAGGATCCGCACGGCGACAGGCCGCTGAGGTCGTCCGGGCGCCTTCCGTGACTCGCCGGCGGTGACGCAGGGCGGCGGCGGCTCTCGCGGCGAAGCGTGACGCGGCCTCTGCAGTCTTGTGGCGATCTTCACGCCGTCTTCGCCGCAGGCTGACGGCATTCACTCCAGGCTGCAGATGTCGCGTCGTGCGTGGCCGACCTGTTCGCGATCAGCCCGCCGGAATTGGGCGAAATCGCACCGGCTCTTCACGTCCGGCCCACATCGCGTCTCTAGCTTGCCGGAACACGGAGCCATCAGGCGAAGGAGAGTGTCTCCTCCGCGATCCGTGGAGCGAACCTGTTGAGGAGTCCAACCCCGTGAGCAGTTCCATCAAAGCAGCAGCAGCAGCCGTCGCGCTGGGAGTCGGCCTGACCGGCTCGGCGCAGGCCGCTGATATTCTCGTGTCGAGCAACATCGCCGTGTCCACCACGTGGACAGCGAACAACACCTACAACCTGCAGACCCAGATCTACGTGCTCCCGGGTGCGACCCTGACGATCGAGGCCGGCACGATCGTCGCCAGCACGACCAACATCGGCGGCAGCCTGGCCGTGGCGCGCGGCGCGAAGATCTTCGTGCTCGGCACGCAGGACAATCCGGTGATCATGACCTCCAAGGCCGACGTCGCGACGTGGGTCGGCGGCAACCCGAAGACCGGCACATGGCGCGAGGCGGTCAACGAGTGGGGCAACCTCACCATCATGGGCAAGGGCTACATCTCGGAGGACGCCATCCTCGGCAACGTGCCGACGCCCAATGCGAACAACATCGGCGCGATGGAGGGGCTCGTGGCTGCCTTCCCCGGCGACCCGAACGTGCTCTACGGCGGCGGTGACGACGACGACAACAGCGGCACGATCGAGTACCTGTCGCTGCGCTACGGCGGCAAGGTCGTCGCGCTGAACAACGAGCTCAACGGCCTTTCGCTGGGCGGCGTCGGTCGCGAGACGGACATCCACCACATCGACATCATGAACAACGTCGATGACGGCATCGAGATCTGGGGCGGCACCGTCAACCTGAAGTACGTCAACATCTGGAACATCGGTGACGACAGCTTCGACATCGACCAGGGCTGGCGCGGCAAGGCGCAGTTCGGCCTGCTCGTGCAGGGCTATGCGGCCAACGCGTCGCAGGGCTCGGGTGTCGGCGACAACCTCTTCGAGACCGACGGCGCGGAGAACTCCGACTGGCTCCCCGTCACCACGGCCTCGATCTACAACTTCACCTGCATCGGCCAGCCGATCGACGGTGACCATGGCACGGCGTGGCGCGACAACGCCCGCGTGCAGTACCGGAACTGCATCTGGATGGACCTGGGCGAGCGTCTCGTCCAGCTCGACAACGTCGATGGCGACGGCGGCGCCGGCTACGGCTTCAACGGCACGCTCTCGTGGCTGAACACGTGGACCACCCCGGCGGTGTTCTCCGCCCTCAACCAGTCCCAGGTCAACGGCAACCTCGCGGAGATCAAGGACAGCGTCTTCTTCCGCAACCTGTTCGCGTCGGCCTACACGGAGGCGACCACTGTCGGCGTCTTCAACCCGGCCAACAACAACGTGAACGCCGGCTCTGCCCTGGTTGATCAGCCGATCGCGGCGATCACCCGCGGCCCGCTCGTCGTCAAGGGCGGCAAGAACATGCTTCCCGTGATCTCGCTCGATCCGCGTCCGGCGGCCTCGGCGCTCACGAGCGTGGCGACGGCTCCGGCCGACGGCTTCTTCTCGGCAGCCAAGTACCGTGGCGCGTTCGCTCCCGGCCAGAGCTGGCTCTCCGACTGGACGGCCTCCGCGGCGTTCGGCTTCACCACGACGGACAATCCGTGGACCGATGAAGGTTGCGCGCTTCCGGCCGACCGGGCGTATCCGACGCTCACCGGCACGGGCCCGCTCACGCCGAACAGCGTGAACTCGCTCGAGCTGACCAACGCCAAGGCCAACGCCCTCGCGGTGCTGCTGGTGTCGGTCTCCTCCACGCCGGTTCCGTTCAAGGGCGGCACGCTGAAGACGATTCCGATCATCCTCCAGCTGGACCTGGGCACCAACTCGGTGGGCGCGCTCGCGCTGCCGATCGTGTGGCCCACGGTTCCGAACCTGACGGGTGTCTCGCTCTACTTCCAGTACGGCATCCAGGACGCGGCCGCCGTGAAGGGCGTCTCGCTGTCCAACTGCATGAAGGCCACGGGCCAGCCGTAAGCAGTGCCACGCGTTCGCTCCAGGCGGTCTTCGTCCGGCTTCGGCCGGGCGGAGGCCGCCCGGGGTGCTCCGATGCGATGCATCGCGCCGGCGCCTGCACGGGCCGGCCCTCGACAAGACTGACCACTTCGAACCTCCACGCGATGATTCCTCCCCACGGGGCTGACAGATGATTCCGGCAACCGGCAACTTCCTCCGCACGGCCGCACTGTTCGCGACGGCCTGCGTGATTCTCGCGACGGGCAGCGCATGCTCGGACTCGCGCGCCGCCGGCCCGAGCCCCGCCGACGGCGAGACCGTGCCGGCTGCGGACTCCGCGTCCCTCTCGTCATCGAGTGCAGCGCAGCCGGACCTGACCGCTTCGCTGCTCGACATGGCGATCGGCGCGTCGTCCGCCATCCCCGTCGAGCCGCACCTCAAGGATCGCTCGCGGGCCCAGGAAGCCGTCGTGGCCGCATGCCTGCAGCTGGACCGGCCGCAGCTCGCCATCGCCTGCATCGAGAAGATCGACAACTGGAGGCGCGGCACCTGCTGGGCCGACCTCGCGCTGCATCTCGCGCAGCAGGGTGACGCCGCGGGGGCCGAGCAGGCGCTGAGCCGCGCCCGCGAATGCTCGGAGAGCGAGGAGAGCGGCAGCGAGGACGGCGGCACCGGACAGGCCTGGCGGCGTGACCGCATCAGGGCGAAGATCGCCCGGACGTGCCTCGTCCTTGGCCAGTCGGATCGCGCCGCGTCGTTCGCGACGGACATCGCCGCTGCCGAGTCCTGCGAATGGGAGGCGGCGCAGGCCTTGCTCGTGGACGGCGACCGCTTCGACGAGCAGCTCGCCGAGCTGGACGCCGAGCTGGCCACGGGCGGCTTCGACGGCGTGCGCAACGCACTCGTCACCTGCTCGCGGCTCTTCGACCGCGACTACGCGCAGGAAGGCCGGCGTGCGCAGCTCAAGCAGCGCATCGTCGCCTCGGCGAAGAAGCTGCCGGTCGCCATCGGCCTGCAGCTCATGCTGGACCTGGCGGATGTCGCGGTGGAGCACGGTGACACCGACGGCGCGCGCGCCCTTCTGGACGAGGTGCAGCAGATCGTCGACGGCCAGACCTGGCTGCCCGAGGACCGCATCCGGCTGGTGGCAACGGTCGCCGAGTCGCGCGCCCGCGCCGGCGAGGCCGAACCGGCCCGCGCCAGCCTTGCCGCCGCGCTGGCGCTCTTCGATGCGGAGCTCGTGCGCATCCCGGACATCTCGCGCGCCGGTGCGCTTCGCCCGATCGCCGAGGCGTACCAGTCGATGGGGGACACGGACACCGCGCGAGCCATCTACGTCCGGGCGGTCGAAGCGGGCGCCGTGAATCCCAATGCACGGCCACGCGCGGAGGACCTCTCGGCCACGTGCTGCTCGATGGCCGTGCATGCGGTGGAGCCCGGGCCGGAGCTGCTCGCCAGGCTCGCGCAACTCCGGGAAGCCTTGCGCGCTCCGTGGTGAAGACCGCCGGGCATCGCGCGTGCCTGTCGGATCTTCCCTGAATCTTCACAGGCCCCGGTCTCCTGTGTGATCGCGCGAGAATCGCCTTCACGCGATCCCCACGCAGCGTTCACTTCGTCCTGCAAAGCGATTCCTACGCTCCCGCGGATTCGACACCCCAAGGAGAAAACGGTCCGCTCGTGGTCGCCTTCGGTCTGCGCTTCATGTTGGTGGCCGCCGCCATGCTGATCATCGGCATGGGAGCGATAGCGCAGCAGCAGCCTGCGGGTTCGATCCGCGGAGCCGTGCGCGACAAGGACTTCGGCACGCCACTCGCCGCCGCGCAGGTGCTCATCGTGGAGACCAGCCAGCGGACCAACACCACGGCCGAGGGCAGCTTCGTCCTGAGCGGAGTGCCGGCGGGCAAGTACACGGTCGTCTTCTTCAAGGAAGGCTACGTGAGGGTCGTGCGACCCGACGTGATCGTGCTGGCCGGCCAGCTCACCGACGTGGAGGCGGAACTGCCCGGCGAGTTCACGGACATGGACGAGTTCGTGGTGCAGGACATCCTGCAGGGAGGCACGGGGACGGAAGCGGCACTGCTCGGCCTGCGCTTCGAGAGCTCTTCCGTGCTGGATTCGATCAGCTCGGACTTCATCAGCCGCGCCGGCGCGGGTGATGCGGCCAGCGCGCTGAAGCTCGTCTCGGGCGCCTCCATCCAGGACGGCAAGTTCGCGGTGATCCGCGGCCTGCCCGATCGCTACGTGAGCTCGCAGGTGAACGGCGTGCGGCTGCCGTCGGCGGACGAGAACACGCGCGCCGTCGAGCTGGACCTCTTCCCCGCGGCGGTGATCGAGAGCATCCAGGTCACCAAGACCTTCACGCCGGACCAGCAGGGAGACGCCTCGGGCGGGGCCGTGGACGTGCGCCTGAAGTCGATCCCCGACGAGACCATCTTCCAGATCAACACGCAGGTCAGCGGCAACTCGCAGGTGACCGGCAACGACGACTTCATTTCCTACGACGGCGGCGGCGTCCACTTTCCCGGCGACACCGACGGCAAGGGCATCCAGTACGACAACATCGGCAAGAGCTGGACGGGCGCCACCGGCGTGACGAAGGGCAATGCGCCCATCGACTACAAGTGGTCCGCGACCGCGGGCGGCAAGCACGACCTCGAGAACGGCTGGACCGTCGGCGGACTCGTGACCGGCTTCTACGAGCAGGACAGCTCCTTCTTCGACGACGGTAAGGACAACTCCTACTGGCGCACCGCGCCCGGCAATCCGCTGACACCCAAGACCAACCAGGGCACGCCGTCGGACGGCGACTTCAAGACGGCGCTCTTCGACGTGACCGAGAGCACGGAGTCCATCAACTGGGGCGGGCTCGGCACGCTGGGCATCGAGAACGAGAACAACTCGCTCGGCCTGACGTACCTCTACACGCGCGAGACGGTCTCCACGGCCACGCTCGCCGAGGACACGAACGGCAAGAAATACTTCTTCCCGGGCTACAACCCGGACGATCCGAGCAGCGAGGGCAACCAGCCCGGCAACCTGAACGCGGCGCCCTACATCCGCACCGACACGCTCGACTACGCCGAACGCGAGACCGGCACGCTGCAGCTCAACGGCACGCACGTGCTGCCGATGGAGGACTTCTCGCTCGGCACGCTGTTCGACTTCAGCGCGCCCGAAGTGGACTGGACCCTGTCGGACAGCGACTCCAGCCTGGACGAGCCCGACAAGCGGCAGTTCGGCGCGATCTGGCTGCCCGAATCCCAGAACCCGGGCTTCCCGCCCTTCGTGCCGCCCTTCACCACGCCGGAGACGTGGCTGCCCTACAAGCCCGGCGCCAACTTCAACCTCGGCAACCTCCAGCGCATCTACAAGACCATCGACGAGCACAGCAAGCAGGGCGCGCTGAACCTCAAGCTGCCCTTCCAGCAATGGGACGGCCACGAGGGCTACTTCAAGTTCGGCTACTTCGCCGACCGCGTGAAGCGCACGTTCGACCAGGAGACCTTCAGCAACTTCGGCGACTCGGGGTCCTTCTATCTCGGCGGGTGGGACGACCCGTGGAGCGTGGTGTTCCCGAGCGAGGATCACCCCATCAACGCGTCGAATACCGACGTGGACTACAAGGGCAAGCAGGACATCACGGCCGAGTACGGCATGGTCGACCTGCCGGTCACGTCGAAGCTGAACATCATCGGCGGCGCGCGCTACGAGTCGACGCAGATCAGCATCATCAACCAGCCCGAGGCGGATGCGGTCTGGTTCCCGCCGGGCGCCACCGCACCGGTGAAGCTGAACCCCGGCGACGCCGACGTGGACTTCAGCCAGGACGACCTGCTGCCGTCGCTCGGCCTGGTCTACAGGTTCACCGAGGAGTGGACGCTGCGCGCCTCGTACAGCCAGACCATCGCGCGCCAGACCTTCAAGGAGCTCACGCCGATCGTGCAGCAGGAGTTCCTCGGCGGACCGGTGTTCATCGGCAACCCGGACCTGCAGACGGCCGAGCTCACGAACGACGACCTGCGTCTCGACTATGTGCCCCGCAACGGCGAGCTCTACTCCGCGTCCTGGTTCAACAAGGACATCAAGGGCCCGATCGAGAACGTGCAGAAGATCGTCGGCTTCGACTACACGACGCCCGAGAACTACCCGGATGGCAACCTGAACGGCTTCGAGTTCGAGGTGCGGCAGGCGCTGGGAAACTACACGGAGGACCTCGACGGCCTCTCGGTCGGCGCGAACGCGACGTTCATCAACTCCGAGGTGACGCTGCCGGCCTCCGAGGCTGCGGCCTTCGCTGCGCCGGCGATCGACGTGCCGATCACGTCGCGCGACGCGACCAACGCCCCCGATCACCTCTACAACCTCTATGTCACCTACGACGTGGAGAGCACGGGCACGCAGTTCGCGCTCTTCTACACGATCAAGGGCGACACGCTCATCGCCGGCGCGGGGCAGTCGAACGGCAACTTCGTGCCGAGCGTGTACGCCAAGGAGTACGGGACGCTCAACCTGAGCGTGTCGCAGGAAGTCACCGAGCAGACGAAGGTGACCTTCCAGGCGAAGAATCTCACCAACGAGGCGATCGAGACGGTCTACGGCGGACAGGGCACCGACGGCGAGACCCTGAGGTCCAGTTACACGCTCGGCCGGGAGTTTTCGATCGGCCTGAGCGTGAGGTTCTAGGAGCGCGCGGCCATGAGATCCAGAAAGGCAAACGGGAGATGAATCCAGTGAAAGCACCCAGACAGCAGAGCCCCGCAGCGCAGCGAGCGCGATGCGGCGAGCGTTCGTCAGGGCTCGTGCGCCGCCGGCGGACGGTCGGCTCGCTCGTGCTGGCAGGCGCCATCGGCCTGCTGTCGGCCGGTGCGCGCCCCGGCCCCGACGAGACCGTCGCGCAGGATGCCGGCGGTTCGCAGACGCTCGACGAGACGCGCCTCACGATGGACAAGTGGATCGAGACGCAGCAGATCATCTCGCGCGAGAGCAAGGACTGGCAGCAGGGCAAGGAGATCCTGCTCGGCCGCCTCGAGCTCGTGAAGAACGAGATCGCCAGCCTGCAGTCGAAGATCGGCGAGGCGCAGGCCGGCGTCGTCGAGGCCGACCGCAAGCGCGGCGAGCTCGTCGCGGAGAACGACAGGCTCAAGGCGGCGAATGCACAGCTCAACGAAGCCGTGGCCGGCATGGAAGCCGAGGTGCGCAAGCTGTTCAAGACGCTGCCCGAGCCGATCGCCACGCGGCTGCAGCCGCTGTACCAGCGCGTCCCCGAGGACCCGACGAAGACGAACGTCTCCGCCGCCGAGCGCTTCCAGAACGTGCTCGGCATCCTCAACGAGGTCAACAAGGCCAACAGTGAAATCACCGTGGCCTTCGAGGTGCGCAACCTCTCCGACGGCAGGCCGGCCGAGGTGCAGGTCATGTACGTCGGACTCGCGCAGGCCTACTACGTGAGCGCGGGCGGCGAGGCCGGCATCGGAAAGCCGACGCCCGACGGCTGGGTCTGGGAATCCTCCAACTCCATTGCCGGCGACGTCCTCATGGCATTCGACATCCTCCAGGGCAAGCACTCCCCGGCCTTCGTGCCGCTTCCGGTGACCATCCAATGAAGACTCTCAGCAGCCTCTTCGTCATCCTCGTCCTTGCGGCGGGTAGCCGCGCCCAGGACGCGGCTTCCTCCGACACGCTCGGGCAGGTCTCGCGTTCCGCGACGCAGGAGCTTGCGACGAGCACGGCGGCGCTCAACGCGCTGCGTGACACCATCGCCAACGAGAAGCTCCCGCTCGCGCAGGAGCTGACCCGGCTCGAGGAGCAGCTCGGCCAGCTGCGCAAGGACTACGACAAGGTTTCGCGCCTCATCGACTCGAGCAATCTCGAGCTTCCCACGATCAAGGCCGAGATGAAGGCGCGCGAGGACGAGCAGTCCTACATCGCCAACCTGCTCGACGAGTACGCGCGGACCTTCGAGTCCAAGGTGAACATCAGCGAACTGCAGTACTGCGGCGAGGCGATCGAGACCGCGAAGCAGGCCACCGAGAACACGACGCTCACCCCGCCGGAGCGCTTCTCGCGTCAGGCGAGCTTCGTGGACGTCTCGCTGAAGCGGCTCTTCGACGCCATCGGCGGCATGCGCTTTCCGGGCGTCGGCGTGGACCTGACCGGCGCGGTGGTGGACGGACAGTTCGCGCTCATCGGCCCGGTCGCGCTCTTCCGTGCGACGACGGGCATGGCCGGCCTCGTCATCCCGCAGTCCGGGTCGACCAAGCCGCTCATCCGGCCGCTCGAGGGACAGATGCAGGCGGGACTTGCCGGCCTCGTGGAGAGCGGCACGGGCTCGCTGCCGCTCGACCCGTCGCGCGGCGGCGCGCTGAAGGAGCTGGTCCAGAAGACCAACCTCATCCACATCTTCGAGAAGGGCGGTCCCATCATGTGGCCGCTGCTCATCTGCTCGATCATCGCGCTGGGCGTGGTCATCGAGCGCGTCATCTTCCTGCTCGGCACGCGCCGCAAGCGCGACCCGAAGGCGATGGAGAGCTTCTTCGCCGCCGCCGGACGGGGTGACATGGACGCGGCGATCCGCATCGGCAACGAGTCGAAGTTCTACGTGGTGCGCACGCTGGCCTACGCGCTGTCCCACAAGGAGGGCTCGCTGGCCAACGCCGTGCTCTACGCCCAGGCCGCGGAGCTCAAGCGCTTCCGGCGCGGCATCCCGATCCTCGACACCGTCATCACGCTCGCGCCGCTGCTCGGCCTGCTCGGCACGGTGACCGGCATGATGGCGTCCTTCGCGCTCATCGGCGGCGACCTCAGCGCGCCGGGCGCGATCACGGGCGGCATCGCGGAAGCGCTCATCGCGACGGCCTTCGGTCTCGGCATCGCGATCACGTCGCTCATCCCGTTCAACATCCTCAACACCAAGCTCGAGGAGGCGCGCGCCGAGATCGAGTCGGCCGCCACCCAGCTCGAACTGCTGCTGCAGCCCGGGAGCGAGGCGCTTCCCCGGGCCACGCCGCCGGCGCCTCCCGCGCCACGCCCGCAGCTGGCTGGGAGTCACTGAGATGCACGGCGGAGGAGGCGGCAGCGCGGGAGGCGTCAAGAAGGCGCGGCTCGAGATCATCCCGCTCATCGACATCATCTTCTTCCTGCTCGCGACCTTCGTGATGGTGTCGCTGTCGATGACGAAGAATCAGGGCATCCAGGTGCCGCTTCCGGGTGCGAGCACGGCGGCGTCCCTGGGAACCCAGGCCGAGATGGACAAGGCCGTCACGCTCAGCATCAACGCGAAGGGCGAGGTCTTCTACAACAAGGAGAAGATCACGCTCGCGCAGCTTCCCATCAAGCTGGCGACGCTGAAGTCCACGAACAAGGACCCAAAGGTGCTGATCAACGGCGATGCCGGCGCCGACTTCAAGCACGTGGTCGCCGTCCTCGATGAGGCGCGCAAGAGCGGCATCGCCAAGGTCGGCATCAACACGGACAAGAAATGAAGTTCGGACTCGCGCTCGGCATTCTCTGCGCCGTCGTGCTGCACGTCGCGGTCCTGCTCTTCGGCGGGATCTTCTTCATGCACGACGACAAGGGACCCGCCACGCACACCGTGGTGGAGCTGATGAGCGATGACGACGCGGCGACCGACGAGAAGAAGCCCGACGAGCAGACCGCGGACCGGGCCCTGGACGAAGACGAACTGAAGGCCGACGCCGAGGAGGCTCCCGACTCGGCCGAGATGATCCGCAACATGGAGGTCTCCGCGGCCGCCAGCATGCCGGAGCTGGAAGCGGCGAGCCTCAGCGCGATCGAGGCGGCGCTCTCCGGCCAGTCGGCCGGCGGCAATGCCGGCTTCGGCGCCGACTCGCTCGACTTCGCGTCGGGCGGGCGCATCGGCGGCACCGGCAAGGCCGGCGTCGTCGGCGAGGCCGTGGAGAGCGCCTTCAGCCTCACGGAAATCGATCAGCAGCCGCGCGTCGTCTACCAGGCCGCGGCCACGTTTCCCTCGTCGATGCGCGGCAAGAAGATCGAGGGCGTCGTGTCCGTGCTCTTCGTCGTCGACAGCAACGGCAAGGTCGAGAACCCGCGCATCGACAAGTCCAACGGCGTTGCCTTCGAGAAACCGGCGCTCGACGCCGTGAAGAATTGGAAGTTCGAACCAGCCATCAAGGCCGGCCAGCGCGTCCCCTGCAAGATGCGCGTGTCGGTCCGCTTTCCACCGAGTTGAAACCCATGCACATGCCGACGCTCATGCACCGTTCCAGCTTCGCGACCCGCGCTTCGCTCGCGGCCTCCGCAACCCTGCTCGCCCTGGCCTCCCTGGCCGGCACCTGCCGCGCGGACGACAAGGACGACATCGCGGCGATCTGGAAGGACCCGACCTTCCAGAAGCAGTTCATCGGCACGTACGGTATCAACGCGGAGATCGAGCCGCGCGTCACGCCCGACGAGGTCAAGCTCCTCGAGGCGGTGCGGCCGCTCATGGCGGACGACCTGCCCGGCGCCGAGGCCCTGCTCATCAAGAAGATGAAGCCCGACGGCTCCGCGATGCTGGACTTCACGCTGGGCAGCATCCAGTTCCAGCAGGACCGCATGGCCGACGCGCTGGCCAACTACACGCGGGCCGTGGAGAAGTTCCCGAGCTTCCGGCGCGCGTGGCGCAACCTCGGCCTCATCCATGCCCGTGACGGGCGCAACGACGAGGCGATCACCGCCTTCACGCGCATGATCGAGCTGGGCGGCGGCGACGGTTATTCCTACGGCCTGCTCGGGTCCGTCTACTCCGCCAAGCAGGATTACCAGGCGGCCGAAGCGGCCTTCCGCAACGCGCTGCTGCTGCAGCCGGAGAGCACCGACTGGCGCCTGGGCCTCACGACCTGCGCCTTCAAGCAGAAGAAGTACGAGGACGCGGCCACGCTGCTCGACGTGCTCATTGTGCGCTACCCGGACAACGCCAAGTTCTGGCTGCTGCAGGCGAACACCTTCCTGGGCATGAAGCAGCCGATCCGCGCCGCCGAGAATCTCGAGTCGATGGACATCCTCGGCAAGTCGACGGTGGACAGCCTCTACATGCTCGGCGACATCTACATCAGCGAGAACCTCATGGACCTCGCGGTGAATGCCTACCTGCGGGCCATCGACCTGGATCCCGAACAGCCGGTCGCGCGCTCGATGAGCTCGGCGGAGGCGCTGGCGACCCGCGGCGCGCTGTCCCAGGCCTGGCTCGTGGCCGCCCGCATGCGCTCGTCCTGGCAGGCGCGTCTGGACGACGCCGAAAAGAGCCGGCTGCTCAAGCTCGAGGCGCGCATCAGCATGGCCGACGGCCCCGGCAGCGCGGAGACCGCCCACGTGCTCGAGGAGATCCTGGCGCTCGATCCGCTCGATGGCGAGGTGCTCATGCTGCTCGGCCAGCACTACTCGAGCGCGAACGAGCCCGACCGCTCGATGTTCTACTACGAGCGCGCCGAGAGCCTGGAGAAATTCGAGGTCAAGGCGCGGATCTACCACGCGCGGGTGCTCGTCGGTCTCGGCCGTTATGCCGACGCGGTCCCGCTGCTGCGCCGCGCGCAGGAACTGAAGCCCAACGAGGACGTCGCACGCTACCTCGAGCAGGTGGAGCGCATCGCGAAGGCCCGGCGCTGACGGAGACGCTTCCGCGGGAAGCGCGGAGGCCGGGAGAGGCGCCGGTGCGCCGGTGGCGCTGCGCGCATGCAGACCTGGCCATGTTAGACTTGCGCCATGACGGATCGCGATTCACGCCGCACGGTGACCGTCCGCGTCCTGCGCCGCGGAGATCTCCGGCCGGCCGACGACAGCTGGGCGGACGCTTCCATGGAAGAACGGATCGAGGCTGTCTGGATGCTGACGCAGCTGTGCAATTCCTGGGGGCTCGAATCCTGCGATGAACCGCGACTTCAGCGATCTGTTGTCAGCGTTCAACGCGCAGCGCGTTGACTACCTGATTGTCGGCGCACATGCGCTCGCAGCGCACGGCCATGTCCGTGCGACGAAGGACCTCGATGTCTGGGTTCGACCGGATCAGGAGAATGCCGGTCGCGTGTTGCGGGCACTCGCCGACTTCGGCGCCCCGATCCAGGGACTCTCGCAGAGCGATCTCTCGCGTCCCGGTCTGATCTTCCAGATCGGCGTGCCGCCTCTGCGCATCGATGTCATCACCGACATCGATGGCATCGACTTCGCGACAGCATGGCCGGAAAGAGTCATGACCAGCTTCGGGAGCGTGCCGGTCGCCGTGCTCTCCCGCCGGCACCTCATCACGAACAAGCGCGCCGCGGGCCGACTCCAGGATCTGGCGGATGTCGAGCGGCTGGAGCAGGACAACCGCGAAGCCGGCCCGCGCTGACGCGCGGCCCGCGCGACGGCCGCGAACCAGCCGCGAACCGGCCGGTGCGGTGTTACAACCGTCGGCGCCGCGACGCGGCGCATCGCGGCGCGCTCCGCACTCTCCGGTCCTGTACGTGGCCAATCCGTCCACCATCTTCAACTTCGACATCGAGCTCGCGGATGCCGATCGCGGCGTCTACGAGGCGCTGGCGCTGCGCGTCGCGTGCCATCCGTCGGAGTCCGAGGAGTTCCTCGTCGCGCGTGTGCTGGCGTATTGCCTGGAATTCACGGAAGGACTGGCCTTCGGCAAGGGACTCTCCGAGCCCGACGACCCCGCGCTGACCGTGCGCGACCTGACCGGGCAGCTGCGTGCGTGGATCGAAGTGGGCGCGCCGGACGCGCGCCGCGTGCACAAGGCCAGCAAGGCCGCGCCGCGCGTCGTCATCTACACGCACAAGGACCCGGCCGTGCTCGTGCGTCAGTGGCAGGGCGAGAAGATCCACCGCGCGGAGGCCGTGGAGCTGCTCAGCCTCGACCGCACGCTCATCGCGGGCGTCGTGGCGCGCCTCAAGCGCCGCATGGCCTTCACGCTTTCCGTCACCGGCGGCCACCTCTACCTCACCATAGGTGACGACACGCTCACCGGCGAAGTGCTGCGGCACCCCCTCGGGTAGCAGGATAGGATGCCCGCACTCACCGGGGGGCTGCCCATGCGTGCACGTTGTCTCGCGATCCTGCTCGTGGGGGCGATCGTCGGCGCGGTCCCCGCTGCCCGCGCCCAGCACGCCTGTGATCTTGTCCTCGACCTGCCTGCGGACCACGCCGTCGCCCCGGCCTTCGGTCCGGGCGCACCGTCGGAGGAGGGGCCGCTGGTCATCGCGATTCTCTCGCGCCACGCGGAGCTGGAAGCGGCGCTGTGTGCGCCCGACGTGCGCCGGCTCATCGACGGCAACGCGCTCTGCGTGGCGATACCGTCGCCCGCGGGCCTTGCGCCGGACGCCTTCACGCCGGCGCTCATCGCGTGGAGAGGCCGCAAGCCGCTCGCGCTCTACTGGAACGAGGCATGGGACGGCAGCGTCTTCCTCTGGGTGGCTGGCGTCGTGAGCGGCGAGCTGGATGGCGTGGAGCTGTTTGATCCGGCGGAGCTGCCGCGCGGCAGCGTGGGTGGGATGCTGGGCAAGGCGGCGGGGTTCGTGGCCATGGCGGAACTGGGCGACGGAAACCTCGACTCGTTCTCCGCCCAGGGGAAACACGATGCCGAGGCCATCGCCCGATGCCTTGCCGTGGTCTCGCTGTTCTCGTCGTTGCGCGAGCACGAGCGTGCATTGGTCGGTGCGCGCCAGGTCTGGGACGCCACGCGCGGTTCGCACGTGTTCCTCGGTGTACGGAGCGTCTATCTCGGGCACATGTGGTCGGACCTGCTTGCCGTCGATCCCGACGGCACGCGCGCCGCTCTGCAGGCCGAGTTGGAGCGCTCCATTTCCGACGGCGACCAGCACTCCAAGGACATGTTCATCTTCAAGGACATCCAGTTGCTGTGCGCGTTGTTGGGGCAGCCCGGCACCTTCGCGCTGCAGGTGCGACGCCACATGGAATTCGACCCGGCCGGCAGGTTGGCCTTCGCGCTCGCGCGCGACGGCGGTTTCGACCTGCTCTGCGGCGACGGAAATTTCGGCGCGGCGCGCCTGCTCATCGGCCCGAAACTCCCGGCCTATCTGAAAGATCGGCTGGAGTCGCTTGCGGAGGTCGGCGCGACGGCGGACGTGCGCGAGGAGGTCGGCCGGTGCTGCGTGCGCGTGGCGCTGCTCGGTCGCGACAGCAGCGCGACCGGCGCCGTCGTCGCGCACCTGCGCGAATCGCTCGGCGCGCGCGGCCTGGCGGTCGCGGTCAAGGCCTGCATGGAGGCCGGGCCGCCCGACGAGTTCAGCAAGCGCTGGGGCAGGCAGCTCCTCGCCGACACGCAGTCCGCCACCTACCTGCTGCCCGCCGAACGCGGCGCCATCGAAACCTGGCTCGGCGGGTGAGCGCGGGGCGGCAGCGGATTTGACGGCGCGGCCCGCCGGCCGGATTCTGTGCCTCCCCTTCGGGCGGGCCGGCATGGCCCGCGGCCCCCGTGCGAGGTGCGCGCTCCCGTGAAGATCGTCGAATCGTCGGTGTACATCGGCCCGAGTCTCTATGCGCACTTCCCGGTGATGCGCCTGCGCGTCGATCTCGGCGAGCTGGAAGCGTGGCCCACGTCGCGGCTCGGGCGGCCGTTCACCGAGTCGCTGCTCGCGTTGCTGCCCGGACTTGCCGAGCACGGCTGCAGCTTCGGCGAGGCCGGCGGCTTCGTGCGCCGGCTGCACGAGAACGAGGGCACGTGGCTGGGACATGTGCTCGAGCACGTCGCCATCGAGCTGCAGAACGAGGCCGGCGCGCACGTGACCTTCGGCAAGACGCGCGGCTCCGGCGACCACGGTGTCTACGACGTCGTCTACGAGTACGAGCAGGAGGACATCGGCGTCGCTGCGGGCGAGCTGGCATTGTCCGTGCTGCATCACCTGCTGCCGGCAGCACTGCAGCCGAAGGAGGTCGCCGCCGAACGCGAGCCCTTCGACTTCGCGGAGGCGCGCGACGGTTTCATCCGTTTCGCGCAGAAGCGCGCGCTGGGGCCCAGCACGGCGTCGCTCGTGAAGGCGGCCGGGGATCGCGGCATCCCGTACCTGCGCCTCAACAACTACAGCCTCGTGCAGTTCGGGCACGGCAAGCTGCAGAAGCGCATCCAGGCGACGGTCACCAGCGAGACGCGGCACATCGCCGTCGCGATCGCTTCCGACAAGGAGGAGACCAACCGCATTCTCTCGGACCTCGGGCTGCCCGTGCCGCGGCAGATTCCGGTGCGCAGTGCGGGCGAGGCGGTGCGCGCGGCGCGGCGCATCGGGCACCCGGTGGTGGTCAAGCCGCTCGATGCGAACCACGGCCGCGGCGTTTCCATCCACCTCTCCGAGGACGACGCGATCGCCACGGCCTTCGCACAGGCGCAGGAACACAGCCGCACCGTCATCGTGGAGAGCTTCATCACCGGCTTCGATCACCGCATGCTCGTCGTGAACGGCGAGCTCATCGCGGTGGCCAAGCGCGTGCCCGGGCACGTCGTGGGTGACGGCGAGCACACGATCGCGCAGCTCGTGGACATCACCAACGCGGATCCGCGCCGCGGCATCGGCCACGAGAAGGTGCTCACGCGCCTGGAGTTCGACCACCAGGCCGAGCGCCTGCTGGCCAAGAAAGGCTTCGGCCACGACACCGTGCCGCCGGCCGGCGAGGTCGTGTACCTGCGCAGCACCGGGAACCTGAGCACGGGCGGCACGGCGGTGGATGTCACGGACCAGGTGCACCCCGACAACCGCGAGATGGCCGTGCGCGCCGCGAAGGCCATCGGCCTCGACGTCGCGGGCATCGACTTCCTCTGCTCCGACATCGCGCAGTCCTACAAGGTGACGCGCGGCGGGATCTGCGAAGTGAATGCCGCGCCGGGCTTCCGCATGCACGTGGCGCCGTCCGAAGGCACGCCGCGCGACGCGGCAGGCCCGGTGATGGACATGCTCTTTCCGCCCGGCAGCCCGAGCCGCATTCCCATCGCCGCCATCACGGGCACCAACGGCAAGACCACCACGTCGCGCATGCTGGCGCACATCTTCAAGCTGGCCGGCTTTCACGTCGGCCTCGCCACCACGGATGGCGTCTACATCGACGGCCACCTCACGGTGGAGGGCGACATGACGGGCCCGATGGCCGCGCGGATGGTGCTGCGCGATCCGTCGGTGGATGCGGCCGTGCTGGAGGCGGCGCGCGGCGGGCTGCTGCGCTCGGGCCTCGGCTACACCAGGCACGACGTCGGCGCCGTGCTCAACGTGCAGTCCGATCACCTTGGGCTCAAGGGCATCCACACGCTGGAGGACCTTGCCGAGGTCAAGCGCATCATCGTCGAGGTCGCGACGGACACCGCGGTGCTCAACGCCGACGACGACCTGTGCCTCAAGATGGCCGACTACACCGAGGCGAAGCACGTCTGCTACGTCACGATGAACCCGGCCCACGCGCTGGTGAAGGAGCACATCCGCAGCGGTGGCCGCGCGGTGGTGCTGGAGGCCGGCATGAACGGCCACATGATCACGCTCTACGACAAGGGCGCGCACATCCCGCTGCTGTGGACGCACCTCATCCCGGCGACGGTGGAGGGCAAGGCGCTGCACAACGTGCAGAACGCGATGTTTGCGGCGGCGATGGCCTTCTCCATGAACCGCAAGCTGGAGGACATCCGCCACGGCCTGCGCACCTTCGACACGACGTACTTCCAGGCGCCGGGCCGCATGAACATCTTCGACGGCCACCCCTTCAAGGTGATCCTCGACTACGGCCACAACGCCGCGGCGGTGCAGGCGATGGTGAGCCTCGTGCAGCGCATGGAGCCCAAGGGCCGCAAGCTGCTGGTGCTCGCGGCGCCCGGCGACCGGCGTGACGAGGACATCCGCGCCATCGCCTCGCTCTGCGCGGGAAAGTTCGACCACTACATCCTGCGCCGCGACGACAACCTGCGCGGGCGAGGCGCCGAAGAGGTGCCGAAGATGTTGCGCGACACGCTGCTCGCGCAGGGCGTGCCGGCCGCGCGCATCGCCGTGATTCCCGACGAGCAGGAGGCCATCACCGCCGCGCTGGCCATGGGCCGCAAGGACGACCTGCTGCTGATTTTCGGCGACAAGCCCGCGCGCTGCTGGCGCCAGATCAGCGGCTTCCAGGCTGACAGCGTGCCTGCCGCGGAAGCCGCCGAGGAACGCGCCGCGCCGCCGCACGTCGTGCTGGAAGACCAGCCGTCGCTCGCGCACTCGCTGGGCACCGAGACGCTGGTGCGCGACGAACGCGGCGTGCGCCTCGCCCGCGAAGCCGACGACTGAGCGGCGCGCGGCCCCGGAGCCAGCAGCCCGAAGCCCGAAGCCCGAAGCCCGACGCCCCAAGACCGTGATGACGCGCACGCCATGACCGAAGACTCCCCGATGGACGGCGACACGCGCACGATCACGCTGCACGTCTTCGACAGCCGTCGACAGATCGGCCCCAATCTGCTGCACGACGGCCCCGGCGGCGCGCTCGAACTGGTCTGGGGCGAAGACCGTTCCGCGCAGCCCGGCGGCGACCACGTCCTCCCCGCGCCGCCCGGCTGGCGCGACCCGGTGGCACCACCCTCGATCAGCGTGCCCGACGCCGCCTCGCTTGCAGCGCTCGACATGATGCTCGGGCAGGTCATCGCGTCGTGGAGGGCCTGTGCCCGAACCTTGCTCGACGCGCTGTCGTGGGAGGGCGAGGGCGTCTTCGTGCGCCGCTTCGCCGGCCGCAACCAGAGCGGGGGGCCGCTGCGCGGCGCGACGCTGGCCGTCTCAGCGCCGCAGAGCGGCCTGTGGACCGCGACCGAGGTGTGCGAGCACGCCGTGCGCGCCGCGATGGCCGATGTTCGCGGAGCGCCCTTCGACATGGGCGCCTCGATCGACGCGCTGCGCGCCTCGCACCGCAAGGAGTTGCGTCGCCGCGCACACCTCGATGAGCTGCAGCGCGAGGCGCACCGCCGCGGCATTGCGCTGCTCTGCGACGACCGGCGCACATCGATCGGCACCGGCACCGGCAGCCGCGTCTTCGACACGACCGAGCTGCCCGCGCCCGCCGACGTGACGTGGGACGCACTGCACGACATCCCCGTGGTCTTCGTCACCGGCACGAACGGCAAGTCTACGACGGTGCGCCTGCTGCACGCGATCGGTCTCGCTGCCGGCAAGGTCACCGGCCTCACGTCCACCGACTGGATCCGCGTGGGCTCCGACATCGTGGAGCGCGGCGACTGTGCCGGCCCCGACGGCGCGCGCACGCTGCTGCGCGACACGCGCGTGCAGCTCGCGATCTGCGAGACCGCGCGCGGCGGCATCCTGCGTCGCGGCCTGCCGCTCACGCGCGCCGACGCCGCCATCATCACCAATGTCGCGGAGGATCACCTCGGGCAGTGGGGCGTGCTGGACCTGGCCGGCATGATCGACACGAAGGCCGTGGTCGGCCGGCTCGTGGAGCGCGGCGGCCGCACGGGACACGCGCCGCTCATTCTCAATGCCGACGACGCGGGCCTCGTCGCCCGCGCCGCGCAGCACGACGGTGCGCTGGCGTGGTTCACGCTGCGCGCCGATCAGCCGGAGGTCGCGGCGCACATCGCGCGCGGCGGCAGCGCCGCGTTGCTGGAGGGCGGGATGCTCGTCCTGCGACGGGGCGCGCGGCGCGACGAGATCGTCGCCGCGGCGGAGCTGCCCGTCGCCTTCGGCGGGGCGGCGCGGCACAACCTCGCCAATGCGCTGGCCGCGATCCTCGCGGCCGACGCGCTCGACCTGCCGGTCGACGCGATGGCGCGCGGCCTGCGCGGCTTCGTGCCGGACAGCGAGGCAAACCCCGGACGAGGCAATCGCTTCGAACTGAACGGCGTCACGGTGCTGGCGGACTTCGCGCACAACGTGCACGCGATGACCGCGCTCGTGCAGACCTTCGGCGCGTTGCCGGCGCAGCGCCGCCTGCTCATCCTCGGTCAGGCCGGCGACCGCAGCGACGACGCGATCCGCGCGCTGGTCGGCATCGCGTGGCGCGCGCGTCCCGACCGCGTCATCGTCAAGGAGCAGGTGCAGGATCTGCGCGGCCGCGCCCTGGGCGAAGTACCCGCCGTCATCGAGGCGGAACTCGCGCGCCTCGGCGCGCCCGCCGAGAGCGTGAGTCGCGCGCCGTCGGAACTGGACGCCGTGCGCGACGCGCTGGCCTGGGCCCGCCCCGGCGACCTGCTCGGCCTCTTCCTGCACAGCCAGCGCGACGAGTGCCTCGCGCTGCTGGAGTCGCTACGGACGCGCGGCTGGAAACCCGGCGAGGGGCTGGGCTGAGGCTGGCTCGGCGCAAGGCGCCTCAGCCCCTGCGTCTACGGCTCGGCATTGATGACGCCGCAGGCGATGCGCTTGCCGGAGTTGCCGGTGGGCTGCGTGGTGCCATCGTCGGGGTCGGCGTGCACCATGATCGAGCGGTTCACGATCGAATGCGGGCCGGAGAGCGCGAGCTCCGTGTCGACGAACACGACGTCCGCGACGCCGGAGCCGTCGGCGACGAGATTGCCGAGATCGCCGACGTGGCGCTCGGCGGCGAGGCGGTCGCCGTGCGGCTTGGTGTCAGGGTTGAAGTGGCCGCCCGCCGAGGCGCCGTCGTGCGCGCTGCAATCGCCCATCTCGTGGACGTGGAAGCCGTGCTTGCCGGCCGTGAGGTGCTCGACGTGCGCGCGCACCTCGACGCCGCCGGCCTGTTGCGTGAAGGTGACCGTCCCGGTGACGTTCGAGTCGGACGCCGCCACGAGCTTGGCGACCGCGCGTCGCGGGGCACTGGCCGGCATCGTGCCGTCCGGGGCAGTGGCCGTGCTGCCGGTCGTCGTCGCCGCGACGGGCGCTTTCATCGCGGCCTTGGACTGCGCGTCCTTCGCCTTCGAGCCGTCATCGTGCGACGCGCACGCCGCGAGCAGGAGCAGACAGCACCAGGACAGTGAACTCGTCTTCATGTCGACCTCGGATCGGGATGGGAAGCGGAGCCTTGATGCGTGGATGCGTGGATGCGTGGATGCGTGGATGCGTGGCCCGCCGGGCAGGCCGGCGGGCGGCGGGGCAGACTCGCGCATGGCACGCAGAATGCCCGGCTCATTCTCCGAACCGCAGCGGGCTCGTCCAGATGCGAGTGACTTTGCCATCGGTGCCCGGCGCTCGCGCTGTACCATCACGGGCGATCCGCCGGTCCCGCAGCGCGTGCTGCGGCGACGGCCGCGAACCGGGTGTCGGAGAGGTCCCATGTCAGCACGATCGGCGATGGCGGCAGTTCGGTGCGCGAGCGTGTGCCTGGGTCTTGCCCTGATGGCGCCTCCGGCCGCACCCCAGGACGCCGCCGCCAAGGTGCATCCGCAGGCCGGCGCCAGGGTGGCCGCACCGGCCGCCACGCCGCAGACCACGTCGCTCCTCGGGGAGCCGCTGGACATTCCGCCCCTGCCGGCCGCGGAGCTCGCGCGCGCCAAGCAGGCGCTCGAGAAGGCGCAGCAGCGTTACGGCGAGCGCCCGAACGACCCCGAGTCCATCACCTGGCTCGGGCGCCGCTTCGCCGCCATGGGCAAGTACAAGGAGGCCGTCGCGCTCTTCAGCGTGGGCCTGCAGCTGCATCCCGAGGACGCGCACCTGCTGCGCTTCCGCGGCCACCGCTACATCACGCTGCGGCAGTTCGACAAGGCCGTCGAGGACCTCGCGCGCGCCGCCGAACTCGTGCAGGGCCAGCCGGACGAGGACGAGCCGCCGACGAACCCGAACAGCCTGGGCGTGGTGCTCGACACCTTCCACGAGAACATCCATTACCACCTCGGCCTGGCGCACTACATGCGCGGCGAGTGGGAAGCCGCGCTGGCCGAATGGGAGGCCACGGGCCGTTGCGTGAAGAACGGCGACGGCCGCGCGATGGTCGCGCACTGGACCTGGCTGACGCTGCAGAAGCTCGGGCGCCCCGACGAGGCAGCCGCGGCCATCGCGTCCATCACGCCCGAGATGGACATCGTGGACTACCACGCCTACCACGACGCGGTGCTCGTCTATCGCGGCCTGAAGGACCCGGACGAGGTGCTCGCTGGCCTCGCACCCACGGGCGAAACGTCGGTCGACTTTGCGACGCTGGGCTACGGCATCGCGCAGTGGCAGCTCGCGCAGGGCCACCTCGAGCGCGGCACGGAACTCCTGAAGCAGGTGGCCGGCGCGGAGATGTGGGCCGCCTTCGGTCGCATCGCCGCGGAGGCCGAACTCGCGCGGGCCGCCAAGGCGCATGAGCCCGATCCGGCGGTCTCTGCGGAAGCGCCGGCGCCGGCCGGCCGCTGACACAGCCGCGACATGCGCGCGGCCACAAGGCAACCACAAGGCGACCACGAGGCGACCACGAGGCGACCACGAGGCGGCGATGAGGCGACGATGAGCATGAGCGAACGCATCTCGCGCCGCGTTGCGTACCGGGGACGCATCCTCACGGTGAACGTGGATCGCGTGCGGCTTCCCGACGGCCAGGAGGTGGATCTGGAATTCATCGAGCATCCAGGCGCGGCCGCGGTGCTGCCGCTGCACGAAGATGGAAGCCTCACGCTCATCCGGCAGTATCGCTACGCGGCGGGTGGCACCATCCTCGAGGCGCCGGCGGGAAAGCTCGATCCGGGCGAGTCGCCCGAGCAGTGCGCGCTGCGCGAGGTGCAGGAAGAGGCGGGGCTGCTGCCCGGCGTGCTGACCCCGTTGGGCGTGATCCACACGACGCCGGGCTTCACCGACGAGCGCATCTGGCTCTACGCCGCGACGGCGCTCTCAGCGGTGCCGCAGGCGCTGGAGCAGGATGAACTCATCGAGCTGGTGCGCCTTCCGTTCGCCGAGGCGCTGGAGCTCGTCGCACGCGGGGAGATCACCGACGGCAAGACGCTCTGCGCGCTGATGCGCCTCGATCAGGAACTGCGCGCGGGCCGGCTGAGTGCGACAACCGACTGAGCGCGCGTGCCAGCTGAGCGCGACGGCCGGCTGAGCGACGCGACGTGTAACCACGCGTCGCGTGCCGCTACTTCATCGTCGGCAGATCCGGAGCGCGTGCCGTCCGCTGTGTCTCTTCAAGACGCGGCTGCGGCTCCGCCTCCGGACGGGCGCCGTGCGCACCGAGGCTGGAGAGACGCAGCGATGTTCGGGAATGACCTCTTCGTCGTGCCGCTGATGCTGGCCGCAAGCTTCGTGCAGCAGCCGCCCGCCACCCCGCAGCCGCCGGCCCCCGGCGCCTCGCGCATCACGCATGTCGTCGTGTACCCGGAGCACGCGGAGGTCACGCGGGAGATCAGCGTGGAAGCGGTGCCTGGCCTCAATGCCGTGCGCTTTCTCAATCTCATTCCGCTTCTCAATCCGAACACGCTGCGAGCCAGCGTCTCCGCGGGGGCGCGGATCGCCGGCACCGAGATCCAGAAGGTGTTCCTCAACGAGTCGGTCTCGGAGGAAATCAACGTGCTGGATGCGCGCATCCAGGAGCTGACGGATGAGCTGTCGGCGGAGTCGGATGGCAAGGCGCGGCTGGCGGAGCAGGCCGCGTTCTACGCGTCGGTAAAGGGCCGGCTGGGCGGCGACATGACGCGCGAGCTGACCGACAGCCGGCCCACCGTCGCGGAGTGGGAGAACGTGCTCGCCTTCGTGGATGCCGGCCTCCAGCGCTGCGACGATCAGCGTCGCGCCATCGAGGCGCACGAGCGCAGCCTGGGCAAGGAGCTCTCCGCGCGCAGCGACGAGCGCAAGGAATTCGCCGGCCGCCAGCCGTTGGAGGTCAAGGAGGCGCTTGTCTCGTTCCACTCCGAGACCGGCGGTCCGACGCGCGTCGAGATCCACTACATGGTCGAGGGGGCCGTGTGGAAGCCCAGCTACGACGTGCACCTCGACCGCGCGACGGAGCAGATCGAAATCACCGGCTACGGCCAGGTCATGCAGTGGACGGGCGAGGCCTGGGACGACGTGGAGCTGTCGCTGGCGATGACCCGGCCGGACCTGGAACTCGCGCTGCCCGAACTCACGCCGATGCAGGCCAGCCTCGATGCGACGCAGATGATCAAGATCGCGCAGGAGGTGGGAGTGCTCAACGCCGTGGCGCAGGGCTCGCTGCAGAAGTGGATGACGGGGCGCTTCCAGCGGCGCCAGGATCGCGAGACCTTCCGCCGGAACCTTGAGCTGCTGTCGCGCTACAGCGAGCAGGCGCTGGTCCAGTACGGCCTCAACGCGGACGTGATCCGCAACGCGATGTCCAGGCTCGTGGACCGCTTCGCCGCGGTGCGCTACGAAGTTGCGCAGCGCGAGTCGATCCCGTTCAACTCGGCGCCACACAAGGTCGTGGCCTTCAGCGCAACCGTGCCCGCGAAGCTGAAGTACGTGGCGACACCCGCGCTGGGCAACTCGGTGCTGCTGCAGGGCGAGATCGTGAACACGACGGGCCACCCGATCCTCGAGGGCAGCGTGGCCATCTTCGGCGACGAGTCCTACATCGGCACATCGCAGCAGTCCGGCGCCGCACAGAACGAGGGCCTCGCCTTCGGCTTCGGCCCGGACGACGGCCTCATCGTGGACAGGCATCTCGTCTCGCGCACCGTCAAGGGGCCCGAGGCCTTCCGCCTGTCGCAGGTCATCACGTATCGCTACGAGATCGTGGTCGAGAGTTTCAACCAGCGCGCCGTCGAGGTCGAGGTGACGGACCAGATTCCCGTCTCGACCACCGCGGAGATTCAGGTCACGTTCCTCGAGTCCAGCCGCCCGCACACGCTCGATCCCAAGTCCGGCATGCTGCGCTGGACGCTCGACGCGGCCGCCGGCAGCCCCACCACGATCGCCTACGTCTTCCAGGTGGAGTGTCCGGTAGGGCAGGACGTGCACTGGCAGTGAGCCGGCGCGGCATCCTTCCCGTGGCCGAGCATGAGATGGATGGGCGGCACCCGACGGCCCTGCGATCTGCTGCCGGATCCGTTGTGCGATCAGCGGCTGAAGCGCGCAGCTCGGGACGCGCGTGCGTGTCGCTGTCGAATCGGGCGCTCAGGCTCGCCGGTAGTTGTCCACCATGCGGTAGCGGCGCGCGACGGCGTGGAAGGCCAGCGCCGCGGCGAAGGCGAAGGCCGCGAAGAAGAACATCTGGAAGGCGATGAGGGACAGGCCCGTGCCGAGGATGGCCTCGTTGACGGCATCGTTCTTCACGGCGGCATTCACAATGAGCACCCACAGATTGCCGACGGTCACCGCCAGGCTCCAGAAGCTCATGATGACGCCCTTCATCGCGGGCGGCGCCTGGCTGTAGGCGAACTCGAGGCCCGTCGCCGACACCAGCACCTCGCCCGCCGTGAGCAGCAGATACGGCAGGAGCTGCCACGCGATGGAAACGGGCTGCCCGGCGTCGAGCACGAGCTGCAGCGAGCCGGCGGCAATCCACGACGCGCCGGAGAGCGCGATGCCCAGTCCCATGCGACCCAGCTGGCTCGGCTCGCGGCCGCGGCGCCGCATGAAGGGATAGACGACGAGATTGTTGAAGGGGATGAGCAGCAGCACCAGCGCCGGGTTGACGGCCTGCATCTGCGCCGGACTGAACCAGTCGGGCTTGGTCATCTCGCCGGCCTGGAAGACCCAGGTGGAGGCCTTCTGGTCGAAGAGTGACCAGAAGGGCGTGACCAGCGCGAAGATCACCAGCACGCGGAGCACGGAGCGCACGCCGTCCACGGCCTCGTCGGGATGGCTGCCGCGCGCGCGCTCGAGCTGCATCCACGCGCCGGTGCCCACGCCGATGAGCACGAACACCAGGGCGAGGCAGAGCGCGATGACGATGTCCTTGCCGCTGGTCCAGTGCAGCAGGGGAATGAGCGCGATCGAGCCGAGCGCGAACAACCCGCCGAGGCAGGCGACCACGAGGCCCGGGCGGCTGCCCCCGTCGCCGCCCGCGACGCCGCCTCGACTGCCCGCGACGCCCGGGCTGCCGCCGCGGGCCGTGAGCGCGGTGCGCACCACGCACGCGAACGAGTGCGGATCCGGCGGCGTCTGCGGCACCATCACGTAGCGCCTGCGCCCGATCCAGAAGAACAGCGTGGCGATGGCCATGAGGATGCCGGGGATCCCGAAGGCCACCGACGCCGGCGAGAGTCCCCACCACGCGGCGGGGCCCCAGCCCTGCAGCAGCTTGGGCATCACGAGCGACGCGAAGAAGGACCCGAAATTGATGATCCAGTAGAAGCCGTCGAAGGCGACCTTGGCCAGGTGCTTGTTGCGCTGGTCGAACTGGTCGCCCATGAACGTGGACACCAGCGGCTTGATGCCGCCCGACCCCAGCGCGATGAGGAACAGCCCGAAGTAGAAGCCGCCGGGCACGTCCTCGTACGCCGCGAGGCATGCATGCCCCAGGCAGTAGATGAGCGAGACCCACAGGATGGTGCGGTACTTGCCGAAGAAGCGGTCCGACAGCCAGCCGCCCAGCAACGGGAAGAAGTACACGCCCAGCACGAAGACGTGAAAGATGTCCTTGGCTTCGCTCTCGGCCTCCGCCGTCGTCAGGCCGGCGAAGAAGGCGCCGGCCAGGAACGTGGTCAGGATGTTGCGCATCCCGTAGAAGCTGAAGCGCTCGCAGCCCTCGTTCGCGATGATGAACGGGATCTGCCGCGGCATGCGCGCGGGGATGGGGGCCGGTGTCGCCATGGGCGCTACGGTAGCGGCCGAGGTGGCGCGACGCACCGTCGCCGGCGCCGGAATCCGCCGGCTGCGCGTTTCGGCGACCGCCCGTAGAATGCCGCGCCGCCGTCGCCCACCACCACGATGTTCACGGAACTCGACGACACCGAAGCCCTTCGGCAGCACGCGATCGGACACGCGCCACGTGTCCGCGAGCATGTCCTGCCGAGCTCACGGTCAGGCTCGTGAACCGCCGCAAGAGCTGCGCATGCCGCCGCGAAAGTGCCGATACCCGCTCCGACGCAATTCCCACCCGAGATGCAGAAACATGGCCGCCCGCCGCCCATTCCCCCGTCCCGCTCGATGGGGCGCCGCGGTCTCCCTTCCTGAGCGGCTCATGGCGTTGGCGGCGCGCACCGCGGGCCTGCTTGTCCTCTGCGCGGTCGCGCTGTCCCTCGCGGCGCCGGCTGTTCGCGCCCATGACGAGGTGCTGCCTCCTCACTTCGAAGACCTCGAGCTGCCCGACGATTTCATCATCCTCGTGAATCTCACCTTCGCGCCCGACGGCACGCTTTTCGTGGTGCAGAAGCAGGGCGTCGTGCGGGTGTACGACGCGTCCGGAACCCTGCGCGTCAAGCCGCTGATTTACCTCGCGGACGAGGTGAACAACGACCTCGATCGCGGCCTGCTCGGCTTCGCGCTGCACCCCGGCTGGAAGCCCGACTCCGGCAGCACGAGCTGGGTCTACCTGCTCTACCTGGTCTCGCCCGAGTCCGGCAAGGACTTCACCTACAACGAGAACGACCAGTACAGCTTCTCGCGCCTGACCCGCTACCGGACGCAGGTGGACGAGGAGGGCGACATCGTCGCCGTCGAGAGCAGCCGCCAGGTGCTGCTGGGACATCAGCTCCCCGACGGCACGGTGCCAGACGGCATCGCGTCGCTGCACCACAGCCACTCCAACGGCACGCTCGTCTTCGGCGCCGACGGCACGCTGCTCGTCTCCGCGGGGGACGGCGCGCATTATGATTTCGTGGATGCGGGCGGCGCGGACGATGCCGGCTTCGACGACTTCGTGCATCCCGTCACGGGCCTGCACGGCCCGATCCCCAAGGCGCAGGATGTCGGCGCCTTCCGCTCCCAGCAGCTGAACAGCCTCGCGGGCAAGGTGCTGCGCCTGGATCCGGAAACGGGCCGCGGCCTGCCCAGCAATCCCTTCTACGACGGCAATGTCGGCAGCCTCCGCAGCCGCGTGTGGGCGCTGGGCCTCCGCAACCCGTACCGCATGACGCTCAAGCCGGGCACGGGCTTCGCGGACCCTGCGCAGGGGCGACCCGGTCTGCTCTACGTGGGCGATGTCGGCTGGAACACCCGCGAAGACCTCAACATCTGCCGTGGCGGCGAGAACTTCGGCTGGCCGTGCTTCGAAGGCACGGATGTCAACACGATGTATCAAGGGGTGACGCCCACCCAGCCCGGAGTTCCGGGCTGCGGGACGGCGGGTCCCGGCGTGCTCACCGCGCCCGCGCTCTCGTGGCATCACTACAACAAGGAGTTGCTCGTGCCGGTCGGCCTGCACGTCGACGCGGCGGGAGTTCCGCTCGGCGGCTTCACGGGAAGCTGCGCGCTGGCAGGCCCGGTGTACACCGGCACGGCCTATCCGGCCGAGTACCAGGGCCGGCTCTTCATCTACGACTACGGCCAGGAGTGGATCCGCCAGGTGGACCTCGCGCCCGACGGCAGCCTGCTGGGCGTGCGCGATTTCGCCGAGGGGATCCACTCGCCCACGCACCTCGCGATGCACCCGGTCACCGGCGAGCTGTACTACACCGACATTTTCGGGCAGCGCATCCATCGCCTGCGCTACGGCGTCGACAATCTCACGCCGGTGCCCGTGCCCGTTGCGCTGACGCCGACGGCGGGGCCGCTGCCGCTCGACGTCTCGTGGAGCGCTGCGGGCAGCGCCGACCCTGACGGCGATGCGATCACCGTGTCCTGGGACTGGGGCGACGGCAGCCCGCCCTCGACGGAACTTCAGCCCTCTCACAGCTGGGACCGTGTCGGAGTCTTCGAGGTGCGCCTGACGGTGACGGATTCGCTGGGCCTCTCGGCCACCGCCTCTCCGGTGCTCGTCACGGCGGGCGATGCGCCGCCCATCCCGCGCATCCTGGCGCCTGTGCCGGGCACCACCTTCGTGGCGCCCGCGACGCTGCCGCTCGTCGGCGACGCCACCGATCCCGACGACGAGCCGATCTCCGCGTGGGAGTGGACCGCGGATCTCTATCACAACACGCACGTGCATCCGGGCAGCTTCCACGCCACGGAGCCAACCGCCGAGATCGTGCTGGACCTGCACGGGAGCGAGGGTTCGCTCATCTATCACCGCATCGAACTGGCCGCCTCCGATCCGCTGGGAGCGGTCGGCCGCACGCACGTCTTCGTCTACGCAGAGTCTGATGTCCAGGATCTCACCGGCTCCATGCTGCCGATGGCGTCGACGGATCTGCTGACTCCGCCGGGCTCGCAGGGTCCCGGCCAGCACGATCTCGAGATCTTGCGCGACGGAAACTTTCCTCCTCCCGGCACCACCGATCCGCTGCAGCAGTTCGACACGCTGAATCCCGCCGGCGACCCGAATGACGTCTGGCTGGGCTACGAACTGGACGCGCCACCCGCCCCGGAGCAGCGCTTCATCGGCCTCGTCTTCCAGGAGGGCCTGCACACGCAGGGCGGCGGCTGGTTCAGCTCCTTCCACGTGGAGGTCCGCGACGAAGGCGTGTGGACGGCGGTCGGGAATGTCTCCAGCCAGCCCGCGTATCCGTTCGAGCTCGCCGGACAACCGGGCTTCGACGGGCACGGCTTCGACACCTACACGCTGCACTTCGATCCGATCTTCGGAGACGCGATCCGTCTGCGCGGCGCGCCCGGCGGCAGCGCGCACTACGTCACCTGCGCGGAACTGCGCGCGCAGCTCGTGCGCATCAAGCCCGTCCTCGCCGTGCGCGACATCACCGACCAGGCGACGACGATCCTCGCCAAGGTCTTCACGCTGTCGCCGCCGCATCCGACCGGCGCCGGCAATCACGATCCCGAGGTGATGCGCGACGGCAGTTATCCGCCCGAAGGCAGCAGCAGCCTGATCGGACAGTTCGACACGGCGCACGGCGGCGACCAGGGCGCCGAGGACTGGCTTGGCTACGCCTTTCCCTTGAAGCGCCTGATCACGGGACTGTTCTACAAGGAGGGGCGGGATTCCGTCCTCGGCGGCGCCTTCGTCGCCGGCACGCTGAAGGTCGAGGTGCGGAACGGAGAGCAGGGGCCCTGGGTGGAGGCGCCCGGGCTCGTCAGCTCACCGGAGTACGGCGGGCTCGACGGCGTGTCCTACGAGTCGCACCTGCTGTCGATTACGCCGACGCTCGCCGATGCGGTGCGCATCTCGGGCGTGCCGGCCGGCTCGCGCCACTACACGAGTGCGGGCGAGCTGCGCGTGCTGGCGCCGGCGGCGCCGGCAGGCTGCGAGCCCGAGGCGTACGGCACGGATCTCGGTGGTCCGCACACGCTGGTGCTCGAGGCGCCGGACCCGGCCTTCGTGGGTCTGCCCTTCACGCTGCGCGTCTCCGGCGCGCAGGGGCCGAGTCCCGGCATGCTCATGCTGGCCTTTCTTCCCGGCAATGTGCCGCTGCTCGGCGGCAAGTTCCTGGTGGGCGGAGCCAATCTCGTGCAACTCCCCATCCCGTTCGGCGCGGCGGGGGATTCGGTGCTCAGCGGCATGCTGCCCGAAGAGCCCGCACTTCTGGGCGTGAGCCTCCACTTTCAGGCCTTCGCGCAGAATCAGCCGGCGCCCTGGCCGGTGCGCTTCAGCAATGGACTCAAGTGCGTGGTCTGCTCGGTGCCCTGAAGCGGCCGCCGCGCGGCGCACCGTTCAGCGCCTCCATGCTTCGCGCACATCAGCGCCGTGCGCTTCGCGCACATCAGCGCTGGCGCTCCGCGAGCACGCCGCGCGCAAGCGCCGCGAGCGGCGGCACGAAGCGGTCCATGACGAAGGGCAGCACGCGCGCGTGCATGTGGCAGTTGTCCATCATGACCTCGTAGCCGATGAGCCGGTCCGGGAAGCAGCTCCGCATCCATGCTTCGGCGTCGACGAAGGCGCACTCGGGGTGCGCGTCGGCAAGCTGCCGCACGATGTCGTTGCTGAGGTCGTTGCCGCGCGTGGGTGAGCAGTCGGCGCGCGCGGCCTCGCGCAGCAGCTTCTCGGCGCGAGGTGACGTCCCGCCGAGGAGGTAGACGCACAGGCCCTGCTCGAAGAGCGTGAAGGCGTGCTCCGGCGCGAGCTTCCTGGCCTCCTCGAAGCGCTCTGCGGCCGTGACCAGAGCGAGGCGTTCCAGCTCCGTCGGTGCGCGGGCGACGACGGCGGCGAAGGTGCCGAGCAGCGTCGACGTCTCCGCGTCCCACAGTGCCGGGTCGGTCCAGAACGGCCCGTGATCCAGCGGCGGCAGCAGCGTGCGCAGCGTGGGAGGGACGGTGCCCGCGTTGAGCTTGCGGCGCGCGGCCTGCTTCTGCGCGGACAGCGACTCGCCCCAGTTCGTGGGGCGCAGGTGAATCACCGGATCGTCGGCGCGCGTCTGGATCAGGCCGGGGAGGTAGCGCGGAGGAATGCACTCCAGCGCAAGGCCGCGCGCGGCGAGGCAGGCGTCGATCTGTGCCTGCGTGTACTTCGGCGCGAAATTCATGCGGCAGGGCGGGTCGAAGTCGTTGCCGATGACCGTGGAGATCAGCACGGGCACGCCGGCCTCGGCCGCAAGGGCGAGCATGCCCTCGTAGCGCTGGCGGTACACGTCGAAGAAAATCTCCGTCTGATCGTGCTGCAAGGCGTCGAACTCGGGGCCGCGATCGGCGCGAGCCTCGGGCGTCCGGCCGGCGCCTGTCCCCGGCGCGGACATCTGCCGCAGCGCCTCGACGGCGACGTTGAGCGTGCGCAGGTGCGCCAGTCCGTCCGCGAGGCGCGACTGCCATGGCGCGCTCCACTGCTGCGCGAGTTCCATCGCGAAGCCGCGCTCGACGAACTCGTTGTGGCCCATGTAGAGGAAGACGACGTCGGGTTGCAGCACGAAAGCCTGCCGGAACAGGATGGCGATGCGCTCGCTGCCATAGCCGTGCCGCCCGAGGTTGATGACCTCGACGGAGGCCAGCGGTGCCCCCGGGGTTCGCGAGACGTCGGCCGAACCCTCCACGTCGCCGGTGGCGAGCGCCGCCTGAAGCTGCTGCCGGATGAATTCCGTGGGAAATCCCTCGGTGTTGCTCCCGCCGAACAGCAGCACGCGCAGCCGAGCGCTCTTCGGCGGGATGATCACCTCGGGGTGCTGCTCGTTGTCGCCGACGTACATCTGCGTGCGCCAGCCGCCGGGGACGTCGGGGTCCGGCACGAAGTAGCTGGCCTGATCGTCGAAGCCTGCGCGCAACGCGCGACGCTCGCCCGGATCGCCCGCGCCTGCCAGCCACAGCGCAGCCTCCGACACGAGCAGCAGCGCGAGCAGCGGCAGCAGCCCCAGCAGCAGGCCGGCCAGGCGCCCGCGCGAAGGCTTGCGCTCGCCGGCTGGCGCGGTCACGCCGTCAGTAGCTCCGATACGCGAAGGGATCGTCAGGCGTCTGCGCGATCTTCCACGCGATGACCAGCAGCAGCACGAGGAACAGCAGGATGGGCAGCATCCAGGCCAGCTTGTGCGTCTTCAGATAGGCCAGCACGGCATTCATCGGCAGCGGTTCCGGGAGTCGGCGCGTGGCAGCGGACCACGCCGGACGGATCGTGCGATCGCGTCCACGTCGAGCCATGTCCTGCTCGGCACGCGCATTCTATGCGCGGACGACGCGCATCGTGAAGATGTCCCCATGCCACCTCGCGATCCGCCGCCCGACGTCCTGCCGCCCGACGTCTCGCCGCCCGACACGCGGGCCGACACGCGGGCCGATGCACGCGGCGACGCATCGACCGGGGCCTCGCTGCTGCTGGCCGCACCCGGTCGCGACGAGCATCTGAGGGACGAGCTCCGTCGCGCGCTGCCCGGCTGTGGCGTCGACGTGCTCGCGCCCGGCCTGCTGCGCGTGGCGGGCGCGCAGGCCTCGGCCGACCCGTCGCTGGCCTTCGCCACGCAGGTGCTGCCGGACGCCCGGCCGGTGACGGCGCCGTCCGTCGCGCGCTGGGCCGACCTTTGCGTCACGCTCGTCGCGGACGCGCTGGCCGCGCACGTCGGCCCGTGGCGCCTGCACGTCCTGGCCGCGCCGGTGCCCGGCAGCAAGCTGGGAGGTGGCCGTGCGCAGCTCGTGCGCGAGCAGTTGCTCGCGCGGCTCAAGGAGCGTCGCCGTGTGCTGCATCGCGCCCTCGTCTCCGACGACGTGCGCAGCGCCTCGTCCTCGCAGGAGGCGCTCGTGCAGGTGCTCCTCACCGACCTCGAGCAGGGCTGGATCTCGGTGGCGCCGCCCGCGCTGCGGCACACGTGGCGCCACGTCCTGTCGCGTCATCCTGCGGGCGTGGTCGAGGTGCCCGTGGACCGCAGCCCGCCGTCGCGCGCCTATCGCAAGCTGCTCGAAGCGGAGTTGCACCTCGGGCAGCGCATCGAAGCGGGCCAGCACGTGCTGGATCTCGGCGCGTCGCCGGGCGGCTGGAGCGCGGTGGCCCTGGCGCGCGGTGCGTCCGTGCTGGCCGTGGATCGCGCGCCGCTGCGCGAGGACCTCATGGCGCACCCGCTGCTCTCCTTCGTGCAGGGCGACGCCTTCAAGCACGCGCCCGACCCCGCCGCGCCGGTGGACTGGCTGCTCTGCGACGTCATCGCCTTCCCGGAGCGCACGCTGGAGCTGCTGGCGCGCTGGCTACCGGGCCGGGCCTGCCACCGCTTCGTCGTGACCCTGAAATTCCGCGGCACGGAGGACTACGCGCGGCTGGAGGAGTGCAAGGCGCTGCTGGCCGCCCACGGTGGCGACTTTCTGCTGCGGCAGCTCGGCGCGAACGGTAACGAGGTGACGGCCTGCAGCGCGTGACCGTGGACGCTGCACGACGGCACCAGTGCGCGAGGCGTGAGCACTCGACTCGTGAGTGCGGGGCGTGCGGGTGCATGGCGCGCGAGCCGGCGTGCTAGCGTTCCGCAGCATGAACCGGCCGCTGCGCATCGAGATCCGTCCCACGGCGGCGGCGGCGTGCCGCGCCGTTGCCGACGAGATCTCGCAACTCATCCGCTGCCACGCGGCCCGCGGGGCGGGTCTGCTGCTCGGTCTGCCGACGGGCTCCACGCCGAAGCCCGTCTATGCGGAACTCGTTGCGCGCCATCGCGCCGGTGAACTCTCGTTCCGCGGTGTGCGCAGCTTCAACCTCGACGAGTACTGGCCGATGTCGCGCGACGATGCGCGCAGCTTCGCCTCCTTCATGCAGTCGCAGCTTCTCGGCGCCGTGGATCTGACGCCCGGCGCCGCGCATCTGCCCGACGGCAGCGTCAGCCGCGAGGAAGTCGTGGCGACGGCCGGGGCCTGCGAAGATGCCGTCACGGCCGGCGGTGGCCCCGACCTGGTGCTGCTGGGACTCGGCCGCAACGGTCACGTCGCCTTCAACGAGCCGGGCAGCGCGCCCGACAGCCGCACGCGACTGGTGCTGCTCTCGCCCGGCTCGCGCCGTGATGCGGGGCGCGGCCTGCCCGGCCACGCACTGAGCATCGGCCTGCACACGATCCGCCGCGCGCGCCGCATCCGGCTGCTGGTCACCGGCGCGGGGAAGGCCGCCATCGTGGCCCGCGCGCTGCAGGGCCCCGTCACCCGCGACGTGCCGGCCAGCCTGCTGCGCGGCCACGCGGATGTCCGCGTGATGCTCGACGCGGACGCGGCGCGGCTGCTGTCCCGCGCGCGCTCCGCTCAGCGCTGACGCCGCGGCGGGGTCACGTAGTTGTAGCCGCTGTTCGGGCTCTCGCGGTCGTAGGCGAAGGCCTCGCGGTTCTCGATGAACTGGCGCACCGCGTCCACGGGAATCGCGAAGCCGAGGCCGTCGGTGTACATGATCTTCAGCGAGTTCACGCCGATGACCTGGCCCTTGCGGTTGAACATCGGCCCGCCGCTGTTGCCCGGATTGATGGGGGCGGTGGTCTGCAGGTAGATGCGGCCCTCGATGGCGCGCGTGGTCGTCGAGATGACGCCCTCGCTCACGGTGCGCTCGAGGCCGAGCGGCGAACCGATCGCGAAGATGGACTCGCCCACGCGCACGTCGGAGCTGTCGCCGAGGAAGACCTTGGTGAGCTTGCGGCCGGCCAGCTCGGAGTCGTCGACCTTGAGCAGCGCGAGGTCCGCGAACTGGTTGACCGCCACGAGGCGCACCTTTTTGAGCGTCTCCTTCTGCGACTCGTCGCCGTTGTTCGGGTAGATGACCACCGACACCTCGGCCTCGCCCTGCACGACGTGCGCGTTGGTGATGATGTAGCCGTCGTCGCTGACGATGAAGCCGCTGCCGAGCGCGCCAGGCACCTTGACCTGCACGACGCCCGCGCCGAACCTGGCCACCGCTTCCTTCACCGTGACCTCCGGCAGCGAGGACTGGCTGTAGAGGCCGCGCCGGATTTCCGCGCCGGGCTCGGCGACGTCCAGGCTGACGGGCGTGCGCGCGAGCACATTGGCGCGCGGCACCTGCAGCACGGTGAAGCCCACGTCCACGAAGAGGTTCTCCTCGGTCTCCTTGATGATGCGGCCGCGGATGGACGCGCCGTCGGAGAGGCGCACGTCCTCCTCGCTGGTGGCGCCGGAGGAGAGCACGCTGCCGGGGAGGTCGGCCGAGGGCAGCGGCCGCAACCCGGGCGCCACGGGGGCGTCGGGCGCCGCGGCTTCGCCGGGTGTTGCGACCTGCGCGGCGGAGGCCGGCGCCAGCAGGGTGGCCGCGGCGAGCAGCGACGCGCAGGTCGTGAGCAGTGAGCGGGTCGGACGCGTGAGCATGTGAGAGTCCCCGGGCTGCGCGAGCTTGCCGCGCTCGGGGCGGATCATACTCGTGGCTCATGTGCGGCGCTGCCGTCCGCGTCGCGCCGTCCCCCTTTCCCGGCCGGCGCATCGTCGGCTAACCTGCGCGCCGATCGTGTCGCCCGACCCAAGCCGCCCGCGTGCTCGGGTGCTGCGGGCGCCCACGGATCTCAGCTTCCGGGGGCCTGCCGCATGTCGCGTCCTGCATCTGCCGTGTTCACCGCGATCGTTCTCGCTGCCGGTCTCGGAACACCGCTCGCCACGCCGTGCGCCGCCGCGATGCAGGACGACGATCCGGCGGGACTGCCCACGGAACTCGGCCGCAACTACGGCTTCTCGGGGCTGGAGGTCAGCCGCTTCAATGACGGCCTGCGCGGCCTGATCAAGGGTGACCTCGACGGTGATGGCGCGACGGACCTCGCGGTGATCAACAACGCGCGCTCGCGCATCGAGCTGCTGCTGCGTCGCCGCGAGGGCGAAGCGCCCGGCGAGGGCACCACCACCGAGGCCGACCGCATCAACGAACTCGCCGAGGAGGCCTTCTTCCACCGCGTGTCGTATCCGACCGAGGAGAAGCTGTTCGCGCTCGCGCTGGCCGACATGGACGGCGACGGCCGCGCGGAGCTGCTCTTCACGGGCAGCAGCGGCCAGCTCACGGTGGCGTGGCACGATGCGCGCTCGACGGAAGCGATGCCGCCACCGCGGCGCGTGCGCCTGCCCGACGTCGGCGACATCACCGCCCTGCGCGCCGGCGACGTGGATGGCGACGGCCGGGTCGACGTGCTGGTGTGCGGCGCGCGCTCCACCTGGCTGGTGCGCCAGGACAGCCACGGCGAACTCCTCGAGGCGGAGGAACTTCCGGCGGCCACGCCGGCGGCCGACGACTTCGAGCTGCTCGACCTCAACGGCGACGGCAAGCTCGATCTGCTCTACGTGAAGCTGCCATCCGAATGGCCGCTGCGCTGGCGGCTCGGGTCCGGCGACGGCAGCTTCGGGCGCGAGGAAAGCGCGCGGCTCGCGGCCTTGCGCGCCTGGGGTTTCGGCGATGCCGACGGCGACGGCCGGCCGGAGATCGCCGTCGTGCGCCAGCAGAGCGGCCGCGTGACGCTGCTCCGCTACGGAGAGGCGGACAGCCAGGAGAGCGGCGCGCTGCCGTTGTCGTCCATCAGCAGCGTGGCCTTCGTGCCGCTGAAAGACGGCGGTGGGCGCGACCTCGTGCTGGCGGACGTGGATGGCGACGGTCGCAACGACCTGATCGTGACCGAGCCGAGCGCGGCGCGTGTGCTCGTCGATGCGTCGATCGACGGCACGGCGGTCGTGCACAGCTCGCTGCTCGGTTCGCGCACGCCACATCTTCTGCGGCTGGCCGACGCCTCCGGTTCGCCGACGGGCCGCGCGCTCGTTGTCGCGGCGCCCGACGAGGGCGCCATCGGACTCGCGCGGATCGGCGCGGGCGGCGACCTGTCGTTTCCGACGGCGCTGCCGCTGCCGCCGGTGACCGATGGCGACGCGACGAAGCCGGAACTGCTCGCGCTGGACGTCGCTCCGGCCGTGCAGGGCGGGCCCGACGCGCTCTGGGCGATCACCGGCGCCGGCAAGGGCAGCAAGCGCAGCTTTGCCCTGTGCAGGCTGGACGCGGACGGGAACGTGCAGTCGCGCACGCCGCTCGCCGGACTGAAAGCCGACCCGCAGGACCTGCTGCTCGCCGACCTCGATCGCGACGGCGACAGCGATGCGATCGTCTTCCTCTCCGGCGACCTCCCGCGCATCCTGCTGGCCAACGCCGATCCGACGTCCGGCTCGGTGTTCACCGAGCTGAACGTCGAGCAGCGGCCGGGTCTCGGCTTGCTCAAGGGCGTGTCGCGCGAGTCGCTCTACTTCGGCGACATCGATGGTGACGGCACGTCCGAGCTGCTCGTGCCGGGCCCCAACTTCACGCGCGCCCTGAGCCTCGACGCCGCCGGCCAGGCGGTCGTCGTGGAGCAATTCAACCTGCCCGATCCCGGTTCGCAGATCGCGTGCGTCGCCGCGGCAGACCTTGATGGCGACGGCCGGCGCGAGATCGTCCTCGCCGATCGCAGCCAGCAGCTGCTGTACGTGCTGCGTCGCGAGCCAGGCGGCGAGAACCGCGTGGTGGCGCGCGTGGATCTCGGCGGCAACGTGCCGCGCGCGATCCTCGTGGACGGCGCATCGTCGGGCACCGCATCGCCTGGAAGCGCCGAGCGGCTCGTGCTCGTCGGGGCGGATCGCTACGGACTCATCGAGAGCGGCGGCTCGGCCTCCACGCTGGTCGCGGTGCACGACTTCGAGGTGCCGGTCAAGAACGCAAGGGTCACGGCCCTCGCCATCGGCGACGTGAACGACGACGGCATGGCCGACGTCGTGATGACCGAGACCTCGCGGCATCAGCTCGTGATCGCAGCCGTGCAGCCCGACGCGCTCGCGTTCGCCCTGCGCTTCCCCGTCTATGAGGAACGCCTCTTCGAGTCCGGGCGCGGCGGACAGGAGCCGCGCGAGATCGTGCTCGCGGAGCTCACCGGCGACGGCCTCACGGACGTCGCGATCCTCGTTCACGACCGACTCATCGTCTATCCGCAGGAGAGCAAGCCATGAGCATCCGCATCGTCCCGACTCTGCTGGTGCTGCTGCTTGCGGCGCAAGTCCCTGCGCAGGAGGCTCCGGTCGGCGGGGCGCGTGCTGCGGCTGCGCTCGCGGCGTCCTCGCACCAGGGCTTCGAGCACGTGCTGCCGGCCCGGACCTGCGCGTTCATGGGCATCGCGGATGTCGATGGCATGTGGCACGACGCCTCGGAGTCCTCGTGGGGCAGGCTCTGGAAGGACCCCGCGAGCGACTCGATGCGCACCGGCATGGAGCAGCAGTGGAAGGCGCTGGGCGCGATGCTGAAGGAGCAGCTCGGAGTCGATCCGACCGAACTCGTGGACATGGTGCACGGTTCGTTCGCCGTCGCGGTCACCAGCTTTCCGGATCCGTCGCTGGATACGGAGCATGACGAGTACGGCCTCGGCGCGGCGCTGCTGGCGGACTTCGGCGACGACGTCGATGAGGCCCGGCTGATCGTGGAGCAGATCATCGATCGTGCGGGCGAGAAAGAGCGCGTCGCGCGCACGACGGAAACCGTCGGCGACACGGAAGTCACGTTGCTCCACACCGAAGGCCAGGACGAGCCCGAGAGCTTCTCGGTGCGCGTGGCCTTCCACGGCAGCACGCTGGTCTGCGTCCTCGGAGCGCTGGAGTCCAAGGACGACGTGATGGAGTCCGTGCTGGGCGCGCTCGATGGCGACGACGACGACGTGCTCGCGGACGTCCCCGCCTTCCGCAACTCGGTGGCAAGCCAGCACGGCGGCTCGTCGGTGTGGGTGGACCTGTCGCAGGTGGTGACGTTCAGCCTCGCATCGTCGCTCGCCAATGCGCGGCGGTGGGCCGACGATGGCGAGCTCGTCGAGGATGCCGACTCTCCGATCGACGGGGTCACGATGACCGGCTTCTTCGACAAGCTGGGATTGCTGTCGCTCGGCTCGTTCGCGCTGCATTCCACGGCCGATGCGCGCGGCATGCGCATGCAGGCGCACGTGGTCATGCCTGGCAAGGGCTGGGTGCCGGGTCTGCTGCGCACCCTGCTCAGCCCGGTCGCCACGGGCCATGCCGCCTCGGTCGCTGCCGACAGCCGGAGCATGACGGCGTGGCACGTGGACTTCCCCGGACTGTTCGACGAGGCCCTCAGCATCGCGGTCGAGAGCGGCATGCTGCCGCCTGATCAAATCGCGAGCACGCTGGCGGAGATGGAACAGGACCTCGGCTTCAGCGTGCGCGAGGATCTGCTCACGCTGCTCGACGGCCAGGTCACGGTGGTTTCGGACGACGTCGAGGCCTCCGAGGCCTTCCCGGGGTCGGAAGCGGCGCCGATGAACGTCGTGGCCGTCATCGGGCTCAACGACGGCAAGGCCTTCAACGGCATCCTGGAGGACCTGATCCGCCGCCGCGGGCTGCACGCCGGGCGTCAGCGTCTCGAGTTCCAGGGACAGGAGATCTACAGCCTGCCGTTGCCGCCGGTGACCATCCAGTACTGCGTGCTGCCCGATGCGCTGGTGCTGTCGCTGTCGTCCACGATGTTGCAGGACGTGCTGCGGCATCGCGCCTCCACGGATCTGCCGAGCCTCGCGAACAGCGACTCCTACAAGGCTGCGCTGGCGAGCCTCGGCATGCGGCCGGGCGTGATGAGCTACGCGGACGCCGCCAAGAGCGCGATCACCGGCATGCAGACCGTGGCGGGCGCCGTCACCCCTGTCATCTCGGCACTGCAGCAAGACCCGGGCTTCGCAGAGATGGTGAGCTTCCTGCAGGCGCTGGCCGACATGCGGATGCCTCCCGCAGCGGTCGTGGAGAAATACATCCGCGGCGGATCGATCTCGGCAGTGGCTGCCGACGAGAACGGCGTCACGCTGGAGTCGTATCAGCCCTGACCGACGGCCAGCGCGTGGTCCAGGGCGTCGCTGAGTTCCTGCGCGGTGAAGGGCTTGGCGAGGCTGCCGGCTGCGCCGAGCTTCATGGCGATGCGTACGTAGTTGCTGCCGCCGGGTGCGCCGGACATCGCGAGGAAGGGCAGGCCGGGATGCCAGCGGCGCATCTCCGTGCAGGTCTCGATGCCTTCCTTTTCGGGCATGAGCATGTCGCACAGCACGACGTCCACGTGGTGGGTGCGCAGCAGGGCGAGTCCCGTGACGCCATTTCCGGCGACGAGCGTGGCATGTCCTGCGGCATGCAGCATGCCGGCCACGGCGCGGCAGAACTGCGAGTCGTCATCGATGATGAGGATCGTCGTCGTCGCCGTCCGTGCCTCGGATGGCGTGGGCTCGGGTGAGCTGGAGAGCCGTGCGCCGGAGTGCGGCACGGGCGGCAGCGGCCCGGCGGGAGCGCGCTTCGGGACCGGCACCTCGGCGTCCGAGAGCGGGAACTCGATGAGGAAGCTGGTGCCGTGGCCGGGCGCGCTGCGGCACGCGATGCTGCCGCCGTTCTGTTGAACGATCGCGTGCACGGTGGCGAGGCCGAGGCCGGTGCCCTGCCCTTCCGGCTTGGTGGTGAAGAAGGGCTCGAAGATCCGCTGGCGCGTCGCGGCGTCCATGCCGGAGCCGGTGTCGCTCACGATGAGCGTCACGCTTCGCTCGCTGTCCGTTGGCGCACCGGCGTCCGCGCCCGACGGCCGCGGGCTCTCCGTCTGCAGCACGAGGCGCCCGCCCTGCGGCATCGCATCGCGCGCATTGATGCAGAGGTTGAGCACGAGCTGCTCGATCTGCGACAGGTCGGCCAGGATCGTGGACTCGCGCGCCTCGGTGCGGATGGAGAGCTCGATGTGGTTGCCCAGCACGCGCGGCAGCATGCGACCCAGATCGACCAGCACCGCGTGCAGGTCGAGCGGCGAGGGGGCGAGCGTCTGGCGCCGGCTCAGCGAGAGCAGCTGCCGCGTGAATCCGGTGCCGCGCTCGACCACGTCGCGAATCGCGTCGAGCTCCTCATGAGCGGGGCTCCCGGTCGGCACGTGCTGGCGTGCCAGCTCGGCGAAGCCGGACACGGCGCCCAGCAGGTTGTTGACGTCGTGCGCCACGCCACCGGCGAGAAGTCCGATGGCCCCCAGCTTCCGTGAGCGTTGCAACTGCTCCTCGAGGCGCTGCAGGGACTGTCGCGCGCGTTCGGCCTCGGCGGCCTCGGCCGCGGCCTGACGGGTCAGTTCCTGCTCGCGCGCGGCGGCCTCTGCACGCGCCTGTCGCAGGAGAGACTCGGCGAGCTGCGCTCGCGCCAGGCCCCGCTTCGTGACGGCATGCAGCAGCAGTCCCGAGGCGCCGACGAGGAGCGCCGTGCCAAGGAAGGCCGGCTCCGCAAGCCGGTCCAGCCAGGTCGAGGGCGCGGGATGAGCTGCTGCGGAAGGCCTGCCATCGGGCCGCGCCAGCTCCAGGCCCACGATCGAAAGCGTGCCGGCCGCGACATAAGTCGCGGCAAGGCGCAGCGCGGTCCGTCTGGGAGAGGCCCGGGTCTGGTCGGTCATTCACAGACAAAGCGAGTGTGGCCGGCGTCTTGGGACAGAAAATCCGGCCCGGCGATGTGGCGGCACACGGCGCGAGTAGACTTCGGCGCTGCCGGAAGGGTCCGCCGGCGGGCTGCGGCGGGACCTGCGATGCCCCCTCGGAACGGCGGTGATGACAGCCAGCGAACAGCCAGGCGGACGCTCTGAAGCCGAGGCTCTATTTTTACGTCATCTGGCGCTTAAGAAGTCTGGATCGTCGCTCAGCTTCGACGAGTTCTGTTCGCAGCACCCCGAGCACGAAGCCGAGTTGCGGCAGTTCGAACGCAGCCTTGCCGACGTGGAGCAACTGCTGCGCACGGTGCTCGCGACAGGCCGGCAGCTGACCCTCGACGAATTTCTCGCCAATCCGTACGACGACCTGTCGCAGCCCACGATGTCGCTGCAGGTGGGCGGCGGCCGACCGGCCGGCCCGGAGGAACTCACGGCGCTGCTGGAACAGTTGCGGCTTGGCTCGGCCGCGTCGGGTCGTTACGAGCAGCGCGGAGAACTGGGCCGGGGCGGCATGGGCGTCGTGCGCCGCGTCCTGGACACCAGCCTGCGCCGAGACCTGGCCATGAAGGTCATGGGCGCCTCGGTCACCCGGCCGGAGGACCCCGCGCGGGAGACGGATGCCCTGCGGCGCTTCCTCGACGAGGCCCTGGTCACGTCGCAGCTCGATCACCCCGGCATCGTGCCGGTGCACGAACTCGGCGTGGACGAGAGCGGGTGCGCCTACTTCACGATGAAGCTGGTGAAGGGCACCACCCTGCGCACCATCCTCGATCAGCTGCACACGGGAACGGGCGGCTGGACGCTCAACCGCGTGGTGGGCGTCATCCAGCGCGTCTGCGAGGCCGTCGCCTACGCGCACAGCAAGCGCGTGATCCATCGCGACATCAAGCCGCCGAACATCATGGTGGGGCGTTACGGCGAGACCTACCTCATGGACTGGGGACTGGCGCGCATGCTCACCCAGCCCGCGGCGTCGGCCGCGGAGGGCGTGGCCGAAGAAAGGCCGGACAACTGGCTCTTCGAGACCGAGCCGACCCTCCAGGGCACGCCCATCTACATGTCGCCCGAGCAGGCCTGCGGCGACATCGCGCATGTGGACGAACGTTCGGACATCTACTCGCTGGGCGCGCTGCTCTATCACCTGCTCACCGGGCGCATGCCCTACGTGGAGCCAGGTTCGACGCCCATGCCCATCGAGGTGCTGTGGCGCCTGCGCCGCGAAGCTCCCACGCCGCTGCTCGAACTGGCCCCCGACGCGCCGCCGACGCTTGTCGCCATCTGCGATCGGGCGATGGCCCGCGCCATCGAAGACCGCTACGCCTCCGCCTCGGAGATGGCGCTCGCGCTGCAGGACTACCTCGAAGACATCAGCGAGGCGCGCGAAGAGGCGCGGCGCCAGGCGCGGCGGGCCCAGCGCATCAACGAGTTCCTCACGGACATGCTGGTCTCCGGCGATCCGGCCGAGGCGCAGGGGCGGGAGGTCACCGTGCGCGAGGTGCTCGATCGCGCAGCGGCGGGCATCGAGACCGGCCTCCCGGGGCTGGCGGCGGACGAGGCGGCGCTGCGGCTGACGATCGGCAAGCTCTACCTGCAGCTCGGCATCTACGACCGCGCCGGTGCTCACCTGCAGCGCGCTCACGAGCTTCATCGCGAGCTGCTCGGCGACGAACACGCCGAAACGCTCGTGGCGGCGACGGAGCGGGGCCTTCTGCTGCACCGCGCCGGTCGGCCCGAGGAAGCCGAGATTCTCATGCGCGCCACGCTCGACCTGCAGGAGCGGCACCTCGGGGCCGACCACCCCGACACGCTGCGGAGCGCGAGCATCCTCGCGATCATCCTGCAGCGCAGCCACGCGGCGCCGGACGAGGCCGAGCGACTGTGGCGCCACGTCTGGGAGCGCCGCGAGGCGACTCTCGGCAAGGCCCACCCGGACACGCTGGCGGCGATGAACAACCTCGGCAACCTGCTTCGCGACGCCGGCCAGAGCGCCGAGGCCATTCCGCTGAACCGCCGCGCCTTCGCAGAACTGCGCGCGGTGTACGGCGACAGTCACCCGATGACGCTCATCGCGCTCAATGACCTGGCCAATGCCCTCTCCCAGAACGGGCAGGCCGACGAGGCCGAGCCGCTGTACCGCCTGCTGATTCCCGCGCAGCGCCGCGTGCTGGGCCCGGAGCACAGCCACGCGCTGACCGCCATGAACAACCTCGGCCACCTCCTGCATCGGCGCGGCGAACTGGGCGAGGCCGGCGTGCTGCTCGGCGAGGTGCTGGACATCCAGCGCAAACGCTTCGGGCCAAACGACGAGCATGCGCTGGCCTTCGCACACAACTTCGCGCTCCTGCGCCTGGACCAGGGACGCGTCGCGGAGGCCGAAGAGATGCTCACGGATTGCGTCGCGCGCCGCAGCCGGCTGTTTCCGCCGGGGCATCGCACGACGGCGCGCTTCCGTTTCAATCTCGGCCGCTGCTACCTGCTCCAGGGTCGCCTGTCGGCGGCGCGCGCGACGCTGCGCGAGGCTCATGCAGCGCTGCTCGCCGCGCTCGGCTCCGGTCATCCCTGGGTGCGCGAGTCACGGCTGCTGCTCGACGGCCTCGGCTCCGAAGGCGACGCGTCAGCCGACGCCGGAGCAACCTGAGTCGCCCGGCTCCCGCGCGAGTCCGCCGTCCGGCCCCTCGAGATCACGGCCCCCTCGAGATCACGGCACGACGGCGGCCAGGGTGTTCGAGAGCGCATCGCCGCCCACGGCCACAGGGTCGCTCACGCTGAACTGGTAGTAGACCGTCTGGCCGGACGGCATGCCGGTCGGCCACGTGAACGCGTAGTGCAGGCCGCCCACCGAATCCGTGAGCAGGCCCGTCGTCACGATCTGCGGCAGCGGAGTCAGCGTGCCCTTGGAGGCGTTGATGCACACGGCGGTGCCCAGCACCATCGTCACGCTGGCCAGCGAGCGTGCGCCCGAGAGCACGAGGTCCACCTCGGTGTTGGCGACGAGTCCGCCCTGGCCGGTGAGCCGCGGGATGTCGTAGATGCCCGGCAGGCCACCGCCGTGATCCTGCCAGCGCGTGAGCGAAAGCGTGAAGACGCCGCCGGGCTGCTGGCCGTCGGCGCCCGCGCCGGGCGTGCCCACCGCCACGTCGGCGAGCAGGTCGCCGTTCACGTCGCCGGCGAAAGCCACCGACGTGCCTGCGGCCGCGTGCGGCTGCGGGCCGTGAACGACGTGCAGTTCGGAGTGGTCACTGCCGGAGTACACGTGGACGGCGCCGGCATCGAGGCCGGCGGCATCCGCGCCCGGTTCGCCGATCGCGAGGTCCGGCGTGCCGTCACCGTTCACGTCGCCGATGCCGCCGACGGCCGCACCATAGAGAGTGTTCGCCGGGCCGGTGAACTCGGCGAGCGTGGCGCCCGTCGCGCCGTCCAGCAGGCGGGCGTAGCCTGCGAGGCTGCCGATGAGCAGGTCGCCGACGCCGTCCCCGTTGAGGTCGCCCATCGGCGAGATCGAGCGGCCGAATCGATCGCCCGGCTGGCTGCCCGCGACGGCCAGCTTCAGGTGCCAATCCAGGCCGGAGTGCACCTGGACCGATCCCGGGCCGGGGCTGCCGCCGCCCTCTGCCGTGCAGCCGATGATGACAGTGGGCTCATCGTCCGCGAAGAGCGTGCCCACCGGCTGGCCGGCCACGCAGGCGCCGAGTTGACCACCCTCCGTGGTCCCGACGAAGGCGTGGAGCTGCAGTCCGGTCTTGCCTGAATACGCGAACGCGGCGCCGGCGTCCTTCACCGCAGGGCTGCCGGCGGCATCGGTGGCGGGCGCACCGATGAGCAGGTCAGGGACGCCGTCGCCATCGACGTCGCCGGTGACGGCGACGGAGGCGCCAAATCGATCGCCCGGCTGCGTGCCGCCGAGCGTGTAGAGCAGCGCGCCCGTCGCGCCGGAGTGCACGCGCGCATGGCCGAGCGCGTCGAGCGGGCCCGGCGCACCGACGAGCAGGTCGGTGGTGCCGTCGCCGTCGACATCGCCGAGTCCCGCGACGGCCGTGCCGAACAACTCCCCGGCGAGCGTGCCGTGCAGCGTGAGCAGCACGTGGCCGTCCGAGCCGGCGAGCACCTGCGCCAGGCCCGCATCCTGTCCGACGCCCGGCTCGTCGTGAAGCGGCGCGCCGACGAGCAGGTCGGGCACGCCGTCATGGTCGAGGTCGCCCGCCGGTGCGACGACACCGAATCCGGAATTGGCATCCGCGCCGTACTTCGTGTTGACGACGGTCTGCGCGAGCGCGTGCTGCGAGCCGACGAAAGCCGCAAGCAAGGTCGGCAGCAGCAGCTTGCCGAGGGGCGACAGGGTACGGACGGACTCCAGACGACGCAGCATGCGAGAGCCTTTCTCCTCGTGGTGGTGAGGATTCAGGACACGGTTGATGCGAGCATCCCGGCCAGTGCGACGTGACTCGGGACACTCGTGCGGCGGACACGACGTCCGCCGCAAAGTGGACGCGCCACGCGCTGCGGATCCCCTCCGACGCGTCGCACCCTGTCGATGTCGCGCACGTCCGCGGCCAGCCGGCCGTGGCAACGCGCAGCGAGCTTGTCTTCCTGTACGCTCCGGCGGAGGCTCCAGCCGGTGAGGTGAATCGCCTTACGCGCGGACCGATCGTTCGGGATCGCAGCGTGCGTGGGGCGTACCGGCAGCCTCTGCGGCGCAGGTCCTCCTTTCATGTTGTGAATCGTGTGGTGTGTCGGGGACCTGGGTCGCAGGCGCAGCTCGCCGGCTCAATGCAGGGCGGAGCCTGCCTGGCTGTTGTCGACGGAGGCGAGCTGACGTGCCTTGAAGATGGCCCGGTCCGTGGCCTTGCGCGCCGCGTCCACCGAGAGGCCGAGCGACTGGGCGACGTCTTCGAGCGGCAGCCCGCGCAGGCGCAGCGTGAGCAGTTGCCGATCGCGCGGTTCCAGGCGCAGCAGAATCAGGATGAAGAGGTCGCGCTCCTCGGCGCGGATCGCCTGCGGCAGCGGCGAGCCGGCTCCGTCCACGGCCGGGAGGTCAAGCTCATCGGGTTGCTGGGCCAGGCGCCGATCCTCGCGGCGGGTCATGCCGTTGAACTTGCGCGACTGGTCGATGGCCTTCCAGTTGATGCGCTTGGCGAACAGCGACTTGAACTGGACGCTGGACTGGAATTCGAGGTCGGAGAAGTCCGTCCACAGATCGCCGAAGACGGAGAGCACGAGGTCGCCGGTGTCGAGAAACCGGCGCAATTGTGCCGAGTTGCTCATGGACGTCTTTCCGATCCGCATGAGGTCGAAAAGGAAGTAGCCGGCAAACTCGTCCGCGAGCTGCCGCTGGCCCTGGAGGTGGCGATACACGCAGCCGAGCGTCGCGTCGGCCAGGAGGCGGCCCCCGCGGACCTCACCGACGACGGCGTCGAGCAGCTCCGGTTGGCGCAGCAGCCGCTCGCTCGCAGGGCCCAGCTGCGTGTGCGCGAACTCGAGCACGCGCCGCTCGGGCGACTCGGCGTCCGGGGGCGTGGTGGCTGCTTCCGGCATGGACAAGCCCGGCGCGCGCGCGTCGGCTCCGACGAGGTGGTGCTGAAGTTGGGCAAAGATTACACCCGCTGCTGAAGGTCGTGGGGTGCACCCGCCGCGGTCGGGAAGTCGTGCCGTCGGATGCTCCACAAGCAAAGCGAGAGAACGTGCCGGCGCGGGACAGGCAATTTGTCGCGGCCTCGCGAAACTTGCCGGATGGCGTGAGGGCGGCTGCGGGCTGTCGTCCCGGCGCGGGCGCCGGCGGGGCCTTCACGGGGAGAATCCGGAATTGTTGTCCCGGAGGTCCGACTTCACTCGCTTTGTCTGGTGGATGGCGTGTTGCTGGAGTGCCAGGGGCGGCATTCCACGGCGCGCCGCTGCTCCGGCGTCCCAAGCGCCGTTGCCATGGGTGATGCAACACGATTCGAGTTGGACCTGCACCAGAGCCTGGCGAGAGCCAGGACCACGGGGCGGGGGTGTGAATAAGTGATCGCCGTCCGGGGTTCTTCGGGATCCCGGACGGTTTTTCACTTCATGGGGCCGCGCGGCGCTGGAGCTGCTCGTATGCGGCGTTGATCTCCGCGAGGCGTCGCGTGGCGCGCGCCTTGAGCGCGGCGTCCTGGCCGAAGCGGTCGGGGTGCCAGACCTTGGCCAGCTCGCGCCACGCGCGGCGGATCTGTTCGTCATCGGCGTCCGGCGGCAACTCGAGCACGGCCAGCAGGCGCGTGCGTTCGTCCGCTGGCGACGTGCCTCCGGGCTGGACCGCCTGACCCTGCTGCGTGTTCGCGGAGTGACCGCCGCCCGCCTCAGCGCCGTCCGCGGGGCCTGACCGTGCACCCTCGCGGAATGATCCGGCGACGTTGCCGAGGGACTTGCCCAGCCCGCGCGGCCGGAACAGCAGCGCCGCGACGACGAGGATGATCAGCCACTCGGTCCAGCCCACGCGCTCTCGGCCTCCGGAATCGGGTGACGATTGTAGGCGGCACGGCGGCGCGGGCGCAGGCTCGATGCCTCGATTCCGTGGCTAGTGCCAGCCCGCCAGCTTGAAGATCCACAGGCTGCCGGCGGCAATGACGGCGGCAGCGGGAATCGTCAGGATCCAGGCCCACACGACGCGGCCCGCCACGCCCCAGCGCACGGCCTTGACGCCGTTGGTGGCGCCGACGCCGAGGATCGCGCCCGTGATCGTGTGCGTGGTGCTGACCGGGATGCCGAAGTACGTCGCACCGTAGAGACACAGGGCGCCGGCCGACTCGGCCGCGAATCCGTGCACCGGCTGCAGCTCGGCGATCTTCTGGCCCATCGTCTTCACGATGCGCCAGCCGCCCGCCATCGTCCCGAGTGCCATCGCCGTGTGGCACGAGATGACCACCCAGAACGGGACCGCGGCCGTGGGAGTCGCACTGCCCGAGGCGATGAGCACCGCGAGAATGATGCCCATGGTCTTCTGCGCATCGTTGCCGCCGTGTCCGAGGCTGTAGGCCGCGGCCGACACGAGCTGCAGTTTCTTGAACACGCCGGACACGCGTCGCGGCGTGCTCTTCCGGCAAGTCCAGTACGTGAGCAGCATGAACGCGAAGCCGATCACGAAGCCCATGAGCGGCGCGATGAAGATGAAGATCACGATCTTGATCAGGCCGGCGGAGAGGAGCGCATCCGCGCCACCGTGCAGATAGGCCGCGCCCGCGAAGCCGCCGACGAGGGCATGGCTGCTGCTGGACGGGATGCCGCCATACCAGGTGATCAGATTCCAGGCGACGGCCGCGACGAGGCCCGCCGTGACCACCGGAAGCGTGATCGCCGACGGTTCGACGATGCCCGTGCCGATGGTGCCCGCGACATGCAGCCCGAAGAACAGGAAGGCCACGAAGTTGAAGAAGGCGGCCCAGAGCACGGCCCACTGCGGCTTGAGCACGCGCGTGCTGACGATCGTGGCGATGGAGTTCGCGGCGTCGTGGAAGCCGTTGACGAAGTCGAACGCGAGGGCCAGCGCGATGATCGCCCAGACCGCAATCGGCAGGTCAGGCATTCTTCAGCACGATGGAATCGAGGACGTTGGCCACGTCTTCACAGCGGTCGGTCGCGGACTCGATCTCCTCGTAGATGTCCTTCCACTTGATGATCTCGATCGCGTCGTGCTGATTGTCGAAGAGCGAGGCCAGGGCGGCGTGCATCACGCGATCGGCCTCGTTCTCCTGCGTCTGGATGGCAATGCACTTCTGGCTGATCAGTTTGGCGTTCTTCATGTCCCGCAGCAGGGGGACGGCCTCGGTGATCAGCTGCGTCGCGTGCTTGAGGCAGCGCGCCATCTCGCGCACTTCGGGGGTGGCCGTCGTGATCCGGTAGGCCACCATGCGGTTCACGCCGGTGTCGATGAGGTCGATGATGTCGTCGAGACGGCAGGCCAGCTCGTGGATGTCCTCGCGGTCCAACGGGGTGATGAAGGTCCGATTAAGGCGGTCGATCACCTCGTGGGTGATCTGGTCGCCGGCATGCTCGATGTCCTTGATGCGCTTGGCGCGTTCGACGATGTCGTCGAACTTCTCCAGGAACTCGAGCAATTGGATCGCGCCTTCGTGCGCGTTGTTCGCCGCGCGCTCGAAGAGCTCGAAGAAGTCTTCTTCCTTGGGCATGAACCAGATCATGGGGGCGCATTGAAACAGCCTGCCGCGTAAAGAATCCATGAAGATTCGAGCCGGCGCGTGCCTCGCGGCTCCCCTCAGGGCGGGGGGGGCTGCGGCGGCGACCACTCTTTGCGCAGCAGGGCCCAGCGTGCCGTGCGGATGAAGTTGGCCACGAAGGCCAGCACGCCCGCGACGAGCACCCACGCGGCGACGGCCACGAGGCCCGGCTCCTCGGCCAGCATGCCGGCGGCCGTGGCCAGCGAGCCGAGCGTGAGCAATGCGCCGCTGGCATGCCGGAGCCTCTGGCTGAACAGCGTGACCGGAGCGGGGACTGCGACGCCGGTGCTCCGATGCTCCGGGAGGAAGCGCTCCTCCCAGACCCAGGTGGGGAAAAGCTTGAAGGCCGTGGACGCGACGGTCAGGCACACCCAGCCGAAGAGCGCCACGACGCCGTAGGCGAACTCGACGCGCAGGCGCAGGGGCGACGCCGGATCCGGGAGGTCGAGCGCGAGCGCGAGGCCGGTGAAGCCGAGCAGCAGGAGCAGCACGAGCGCGATCATTTCCCAGACGTCGGCGCGGCGGATCGAGAACGCGGCCAGCGCTCCTGCCGCATGGCTGACGAGCGCGGCGAGCACCAGCGCGGCGCCGACGGCACGGCCGGGCCAGCCGGTCAGCAGGCAGGTCACGCTGACGAGGAGTCCCAGTTGCAGCGCGAGAAAGCGGAGCGGAAGCCAGCGGCGGCTGCCGATCGTCTGCGGCAGGAGCTGAAGCTGCAGTCCGAGGATCATCATGGTGATCCAGCCGACGAGCGCGAGGTGCAGATGCGCCGCGATGCGGTCGAGCAGCGGGGCCGTGAGCCAGCTCGTCCCGAGGCCGTGTGCGCGCAGCATGCCGAAGGACATTCCAAGCGTGGCTGCCAGCACGAGATTCACGAGCGCCGCGGCGACGTGCATTGCGACGGGGTCACCGCGCAGCGCCTGCCGGAAGACGAAGGACAGGTTGAAGGCCTGGATGATGGCCGCCGCAAGCACGAGCACCGTGGCCCAGGCGAGTCCGACCCACGTGCCCAGGGCGAAGTGGATCACCATGCCGCTGGCGCCGACGAGGTAGAGCACGCACTGCGTGATGGCCGCGCCGCGCGACCGCACAGGGCAGTGGAGCGCCGTCGGTGCAAGGCGCAGCAGCACGCCCATGACCAGCGAGGTGGCGAAGCCGAGCGTGAGCAGGTGCGTCAGCGCCAGCATCTCCGGCGAATAGTAGAACTGCAGCAGCAGCTCCGGCCGCAGCGCGATCCACAGCGCGCCGCCCAGCAGCGACAGCATCGCCGTGATGATGAACGGCTCCTCGGCCGGGGCCTTGGGGGTGACAGTCGGTCCGGGCGCGCTCATCGGGCGATCCTGTGCGGACGGCGCGCGGTCGTCGCAGCCGTCCCGATCGGCGCGTGCCGCCGGCGGGGCACCACGCTCAACCCAGCGTCTTGATGAATGCGTCCGCTTCGGCGATGGAGGCCTCCATGTCCGAGACCAGCCGGGCGACGTCCTTCTCGATGCCGGCCACGTTGCTCTGCAGCGACGCGATCGCCTGCGCGTTGAGGTTGTGCTTGAGGAAGAGGACCTGGTCCTTGAAGGCCGTGAGCACCGGCGGCATGCGGCTCTCGGCCTTCTTCATCGCGCCGATCAGGTTCTGGTAGCTGGCCTTGGTCTGCGTCAGCAGGCTCTGGCTGTTGCTGCGCAGCTCGGGGCTCGAGATCTCGCCGATCTCCGTCTTCCATTCGGCGAAGAGGTCCGTGGCCACGTTCTCGATCGACTCGATGCGGTCGGAGACCTCGGTCGCGCTGCTCTCGCAGCGCTCGTAGTCATCGTTGAGCCTGCTGTAGGTGTCCTCGAGCTTGCCGCCTTGGAATCCGGTGGCGCTCTTGAAGGCCTCGAGCGTCGTCTTGAACTGCTCGCCGGCCTCCTGCTGCGCGTCGCGGCCCTCTTCGACGCGGTCGGCCAGCACGTCGCGCTTCTCGATGCCGAACTTCTCGAGCGTGTCGTAGTAGATCGACGAACAGGCGCTGCCGAGGGCGAGCAGGCCGAGCAGCACGGCAAGCAGCGCGGCGTTCGGGGCGCTCCGACGGGCCGAGCGGTGTCCGCAGGGGGGCGCGGCGACGGATGTGCCGCAGTCCGAGGAGGTGTTGAGGCGTGCTGGGGAAGCGTGACGGTGTGCGTGGCTCATGCAGGCATGGTGACCGCGGTCCACGTGCCAAGGCAAGTGGCGCGCCGGGCCAGGTCACGCCGCGCCGTGCCGCGCATCGCCATGCAGCGCCGCGGCATGCCGGGCTGAAATGCCGGTGGCGGGGGGGGGGGGGGGGGGGGGCGGCGCGGCCCCCCGCGGGGGGGGGGGGGCGGGGCGGGGGCGCGGGCCCCCCCCCCC
>JBBQUR010000019.1:0-98626 GCA_038212275.1 Planctomycetota bacterium | reverse complement strand
CGGTTCAAGCGGATCGGGCGGGGGCAGTACGAGCGGGTGGAGTAGCCTCACGCACCTCAGCGAGTTCCAATCGTCTCGTCGAGCGTTATCACCGCGCCCTCGTATGCGGCGACCTGTCCCTCTAGTCCCGCAACTCCGCCCCCCTGTAGGTTCTTGACGATCTCCAGCATACGACTGAGATCGGCCCGCATGCTCTTGAGGCTCACGAGCGCCTCATCCAAACTTGCGGTTGGGATACCGGTCAGGGAAAGGTCCATCATTCCTGCGGCCGAAGCTCGCCAGTTGGTGTTGCCGCGCAGCTGCTCAATCCGCCCAACCTGGCACAGGACACGATTCCACAATAGCGACGTCATGTCAGGCGATGAAGGGCCGGCAGTCTTGCTGACCAACCGCTCAAGCCAGAGCAACTGAGCCTCAGCTTCGTCAAATAGGCTGTTCTCCAAATAGGCGGCAGCCAAGGCTTCGGCTGTATAGAGAGTTCCCGGGCTGTCTTCGCCTGCAAGAGCGACTTGGCGTGCCAAGGCGGGGCGAAGAATGTCGATACCCTGACCTACGGCCCCGCATTCAACAAGCATGCGGCCGGCCTTGCTCAGCCTAACGAGTTCTGGCAGCTCGGCAGTGTCGATGGCAGCCATTGGGGCCAGCAAGTAGTCATGAAGCACTCCAACTGCTTCAGCATCCCTTCCATCGGAGTGCATTGCACGCGCAAGCACAGATGCACAGGCGACCGTATCAGCAGCGGTATTTCCATCCTCGGCGACCGACTCTGCAAGTTGAGCTTTCGCAATCGCGATGGCGTCCGAAAACCTACCTTGCGCGCACAAACTGGAGGCACGAGCCAACTTCACAAGCCTGACGACGCGGCGCCTTCCCTGTCCATCAGCCTCATCCTCAACGATTCGGCTGACCGCCTGCTCCGCCTCGTCCAGGGCATCATTTCCAAGTTTCTCGTTGCCAGCATGCTGATACGCCTCCGCTAAGTTGAGGAGCACAAGGACCAGACTCGAGGCGCTGTCGGATCTGTCCCGGTAGATGTTCCTCGCTTCCTCAAGGATCGCGATTCCGTCGGCTGCCATCCCTACGTCAACGAGCCCCTTCCCCACGATCCCCGCGATACTCGCGCGCGCCAGAGGCTTGCTGGAAAAGGAGCCGTTAAGCAAGCCGCTCGCTGCTGCCTGATAGTACGTCACCGCGGGAATCGTGAGTCCCGACGTTACGCCTATTCCGGATGATGTAAGGTAACTAGAAATGAACTTAGTCGTGTCGTCAGCTGCCTCTTTTTCTTCGATGTACCGAGCATTCGCCTTGGCGAGATCCGCAACGGCGGCCTGCTCGCGATGCAGGGCCGCTTCGACATCCTGGAGGGCAGTCGAGAGTTCACTGGCCTTCCTTCCCTCGCGTTCGCGAGCGGTCCTCGCCTGAAGGTACAAGCCGGTCACAGCGACGGAACCTAGCAGGGAGACGCAGATGAGCGCGGCCGCCATTGGGTAGCGTCTGGTCCACTTGGTGAGTCGATCCATGGCCGACACTTGGCGCGCGGTGATTGGCTTCCGCTCAATGAATCGGCGGAGGTCAGCCGCGAAGTCGCCCGATGACTGGTAACGATCAGATGGCCACCGTCGAAGCGCCTTCATGCAGATGGCCGACAGGTCGCGTGGAACGCCAGGGCGCACCAAGTCGGGAGACGTCACCGATCCATCCATGAGTTTGCGGAGGACCTCCTCCCGGCTGCCTCCCTCGAACGGCCTCTGGGTGGTCAGCAGTTCGTAGAGCGTCGCACCCATAGAGAACACATCTGAGCGGTGATCGACCTCGCCCGCACTAGCTGACGCCTGCTCGGGACTCATGTAGTACACCGTGCCAGCCATGTCCCCGGTCGCAGAGAGGGTCGCATCGGTTAGCAGTCTGGCAATACCGAAGTCCGCGACCTTTGGCACGCCGCTCGCCGACACGAGAATGTTGGCAGGCTTGATGTCGCGGTGAATCATGCCTGCGTCATGCACGCATTGAAGGGCATCGCACACTCTCGCAGCCAAGGATGCAACCTCGTCGTAGAGCTGAAGGGAAGGCAGCGATTGCAACCGCATCACGTCCACCAGATCGCGCACGGTTAGGCCGCCCACGACGAGTTCTTGGGCGATGTACAGCACACCCTCTGAATCGCCGACGGCGTAGATCTGTACGACATTGTCGTGCTTGACCCGCGCGAGCGATTGGGCCTCTCGCAGGAACCTTTCGCGCGAAGCATGTGCGACATCGCCTCGAAGGAGTTTCAGCGCCACCACGCGATCAAGCGAATGCTGTCGGGCCTCCCAGACCGTCCCCATCCCGCCTCGTCCGACGAGGCGACGCAACTCGAACTCGTTGATCGAGTCGCCGCACCTTGGCTCATCTACCGGAGCGAGGTCCGCCTTCGCTCGCAGTTGTCCTAGGTAGTCACGAAGGACGGTGGCCACCGTCGGATCATCCGACTGATCCGTTGGGGCGCCCTGGTGGCTCGCCATTAGCTGAACTCCTTCATCTTCAGGCAGCGGTGAGCGTACCCCTCGGCATCGCGAGGAGAACCATGCGCGATACCGCTTGCCCGTTCGCCCTCCGGGTGTGATGTCGGCTGCCTACCTTCCGCAACATACTGTTGAACAGACACTTACGAGTACAGCTCCCACCGGGCACGGAATCCCGCTCCGGTTTGCGATCCGTTGGGCCTAAGCCGGTTGAGCGCACCACTCGGGCGCAAAACCTCACCGGAGAAAAGCATGTTTCGCTTCATGACCCTTGCAACGATTCTGGCCAGCCTCTTGTTCATGGCGCCCTGGACCACGGGCCAGAGGTACTCCCATACCATCACGGGCAGCAGCTTGGACATCGGCGACTTCTCGTTCCACCAGTTCAGCGATGGCCTCTCCGGAAGCACCATGAGGATCGGCGACTCCACCTTCAGCTCGTTCAACAACGGCCTGACGGTCTCGTCGTTCCCGATCGGCCCCACGGAGGCGTACTGGCTCAACAACGGCGTCACCGGGACCTCATCGCAGCTCGGAAACGTCACCACCTATGCCTTCTCCAATGGCCTCCAAGGAACGGCCACTGACGTCAGCTGGCCCGAGCTGCCCAGATTCGACACGCCCTCTCGTGGGGCCAGCGCCAACTTCGGCGGCCTGACGCAGTATCACTTCAACAACGGCTTGAGCGGGGACACACTGCACTTTGGCGACATGCACTTTCATACGATGACGTTGCCTGCCACGCCGAAACCGAGCCCGTACACCCACCTGTACGACGGCATCTACGCTCGGTAAGTCACCAAGCCGCATCACAAATGCCAGTCCAGCGCGTGCAGCACATGACTGCGCGCGCTGGCGCTTGGCGGCCACTCTCGGGGCCACACTAGTTGACGACGGGGACAGTACTGCTAGGGTCTGATTGGTAGTTACACTTGGCTCAGAAGCGAGGATCGTCAGACGTGGCGGATGAACCGGTCGATCTATCAACTACACTGGCGTTGGTCTCGAAGGCCCAGCGCGGAGACGTCGCTGCGCTGAATGAGGTCTGCCGCCGCTATCAGCCCAGACTTCACCGGGTCATTCGACTTCGGCTAGGAGCTCAACTGCGCGGGCTCGTCGAGGACGATGACATCCTGCAAGAGACGCTCCTTGCGGCCATCCAGAGCTTCGACAAGTTCAGTGTCAAGAGCGAAGCCACCCTATTGAACTGGCTTTCCAAGATCGCCGAGCGGCAGATCCTCCATGCTGCCCGTTTTCACGCAGCCAAGAAGCGAGCGGCACCGAGGCGAGTACAAGCAGACACGACACTCCCCGGAAGCGGCCCGACCCCTACCGAAAACATTTCGCGGGGAGAGTCGGCTGCGATCGTCGATGAATGCCTCGGACAACTCTCCAAAGACGATCAGGAAGTGATCATCCTGCGCGAGTTCCTCGGCGGATCGTGGGAGGAAGTTGCTTCGGAGTCCGGACGGCCTAGCGCAGATGCTGCGCGCAAAATGCACAAAGACGCATTGTCGCGACTCGACTCCCTCGTGAGGCAGAGACTGCCGGGCTAGCTGCATGCGCATTGGCATCTAGGTCACTACGTTGAGGCCTATCGCCAGTGCGCGAAGGCCGCGCCGGCCCAGCTAACGACCTGGTCGCTCAGCTGCCGGCCACGTGGTTCAGCCATGGCACGAGCGCGAGCCGGCCAGCTGGAGCAGCGGGTATGCGACGGCGCTCTGTTCGGGAACATGGATGGCCCGGCATCCGGACGCCGGGTGGCGTAGGAAGCGAGAGCACCGAGAGCGCTTTCGCCACTCGGGCGTTCTCAAGTGTCCTCGTCCGGGCCGCCAAACCACCCCACCGACGCGCCCCAGACCGCCCCACGTCGCGCAAAATCGCGCCCGTTCGCCCGATCCTCAAAACCCGCTCTCCGACCCCTCAGTTTTCCGCCCCAAACGGCTGGTACACCCGACAGGAGTCGAACCTGTGACCTCTTGCTTCGGAGGCAAGCGCTCTATCCAGCTGAGCTACGGGTGCACGTGAAGGAATGAAGGAATGAAGGAACCGGAGACGATGATCCTCGGGCTGGCACCGCAGGGTCAAGGGCTGCGGGACACGGCCGATGGAGCGGCGTCGCGATTCGTCGCGAGGCATCGCGGGGCGTCGAGAGCCGGTTTCATCAGGATGGTGCGGTCGGCGTGGGCGGCGCGGGCGGCGTGCCGCCGGCCATGAGCAACGTGATGAGGTCGTCAAGGCCTTCGACTGCCAGTCCGGCCTGGATCGCGCCTTCGTGAGAGAGCAGGGCGTTGGGGCCGGTGGCGCAGTGATCCAGGCAGCTGGTTTCGCAGACGCGCACGGCGCGGCGCGCGGAACTCTCGTTGAGTCGTTCGCGCAGCCGCTTGCAGAGGGCCGGGCTGCCGCGCTCCGAGCACGATGGCCCGTGGCAGACGAAGACGATGGCGCGCACCGCAGGCGCGGGCGCGGCGGGCTGGCGCGAGGCGGATCCGCGGCGGGCGGCGGAGGCATCGCTGCTCCTCCCGACCCCATCGCGCGTCTCGAGCTGGTCGTCCCTCATGCCCCGCCCAGCACGAAGTTGACGATGCGGCCCGGCACGGCGACGACCTTCTTCACCACGGCGCCGGCCAGCAGCTTCTCCACCGCGGGCTCGGCCCGCGCGGCGGCCGTCAGCGCGGCCGCGTCCGCATCCTTCGGCACGCGGATGGAGGCGCGCACCTTTCCATTCACCTGCACGGCGATCTCCACGTCGTCCTCGACGAGCTGGCTGCGGTCGAGCTCCGGCCACTTCTGCCAGGCGAGACTCGGCGCGTCAGCGCCGTGCAGGCGCGCATTGAGTTCCTCGGTGATGTGCGGCGCGAACGGCGACAGCATGCGCAGGAATCCGTCGGCCAGCGCGCGCGGCATGCCGACGCCCTCGCGCACCAGCACATTCACGAACTCCATCATCGTGGAGACGGCCGTGTTCAGCGCCAGCGCCTCGATGTCGTCGGTGACCTTGGCCAGCGTGCGATGGAAGGCGCGCATCGCCTCCGCCGACGGCGCCGCGTCGCTGACGGCGAGCCCGCCGTCGTCGGTCACGTAGAGCCGCCACGCGCGCTTGAGGAAGCGGTGCGTGCCCGACAGGCCTGCGGTCTGCCACGGCTTCACGGCGGTGAGCGGGCCCATGAACATCTCGTAGAGCCGGAAGGCGTCCGCGCCGTATTCGGGCAGCACGTCGTCGGGGCTCACGGTGTTGCCGCGGCTCTTGGACATCTTCTCGTGGTCTTCGCCGAGGATCATGCCCTGGCAATACAGCTTGTGGAACGGCTCGGGCGTGCTCACGACGCCCGCGTCGAACAGCACCTTGTGCCAGAAGCGCGCGTAGAGCAGGTGCAGCGTCGCGTGCTCCGCGCCGCCGACGTACAGGTCCACGGGCATCCAGTACTTCTCGAGCTTCGGATCGACGGGTGCCTGCTCGTTGCGCGGATCGATGAAGCGGAGGTAGTACCAGCAGGAGCCGGCCCACTGCGGCATCGTGTGCGTCTCGCGGCGCACGCCCTCGCCGCTGACCGGGTCGGTCGTGACGACCCACTCGGTGACGGTGGCGAGCGGTGACTCGCCGGTGCCTGACGGCTGGTACTTCTCGACCTCGGGCAGGCGCACGGGCAGGTCGGTTTCAGGCACGGTGGAGACCGAGCCGTCGGCGTGATGCAGCACCGGGAAGGGCTCGCCCCAGTAGCGCTGGCGCGAGAACAACCAGTCGCGCAGCCGCGTGTGCACGGCGGGGCGGCCGGCCTTGTGCTGCAACAGCCACTCCGTGATGCGCGCCTTGGCAGCCGGCACATCGAGGCCATCGAGCAGGCCGCTGTTCACCAGCACGCCGTCGCCGGTGTACGCCGCTTCCTGCACCCGCGCATGCTTCGCATCGCCGCCAACGCTCGTGGGCACCGCTCCAGCCGCGGCTGCCGCCGCCGGGTGAGCCGCAGCGCCCGAGCCGGCCGCGGCCGCGATGTCCGTCGCGCGGACCACCTCGAGGATGGGCAGCTTCATCGCGCGCGCGAACTCGTGATCGCGCTCGTCGTGGCCGGGGACGGCCATGATTGCGCCGGTGCCGTAGCCCAGCATCACGTAGTCGGCGATCCAGATCGGCAGCCGCTCGTCGTTGACCGGGTTGATCGCGTAGCTGCCGGTGAAGACACCGGTCTTTTCGCGATTGAGAGCAGAACGCTCGAAGTCGGTCTTGCTGGCGGCGGCCGCGCGATATTCGGCGCAGGCCCGCGCGTTGTCCGACGTGGCCAGCGTCTCGGCCAGCGGATGCTCCGGCGCGATGACCATGTACGTGGCGCCGAACAGCGTGTCCGGCCGCGTCGTGAAGATGCGCAGCACGGGGCCGTTGCCCTGGTCGTAGCTGCCGGTCCCGTCGCCGGCGGGCACTTCGATGCCGGGTGGCACGTCGCCGGGCACGGCGCGCTGCTCGACGCGGAAGTCCACTTCGGCGCCGGCGCTGCGACCGATCCAATTGCGCTGCAGCGCCTTGATGTGCTCGGGCCAGTCCAGAAGGTCCAGGTCCTTCACGAGGCGCTCGGCGTACGCGGTGATGCGCAGCAACCACTGCTTCATCGGCCGGCGGATGACCGGATGACCGCCGACCTCGCTCCGGCCGTCGATCACCTCTTCATTGGCCAGCACCGTGCCCAGCGCGGGGCACCAGTTCACGGCCACCTCGGCCTCGTAGGCGAGGCCGCGCTCGTACAGCTTGAGGAAGATCCACTGGGTCCAGCGGTAGTACGTCGGGTCGGTGGTGTCCACCTCGCGCGACCAGTCGTACGAGAAGCCGAACGAGCGCAACTGCCGCCGGAACGTGTCGATGTTGCGCCGGGTGGTCAGCGCCGGGTGCACGCCGGTCTTCAGCGCATGCTGCTCGGCGGGCAGGCCGAAGGCGTCCCAGCCCATGGGATGCAGGACGTTGAAGCCGCGATGCCGCTTGTAGCGGGCCACGATGTCGGTCGCGACGTAGCCCAGCGGGTGCCCCACGTGCAGCCCCGTGCCGGACGGATACGGGAAGAAGTCCAGCACGTAGTACTTGGGCAGCGAGAGGTCGGCTCGCGCGGCGAACACCCCCGTTTCCAGCCAGCGAGCCTGCCAACGGGCCTCGATCGCCCGGTGGTCGTACACCTGGCGCTCGTTGAGTCCGTGAGTGTCCTGAGTCGTCGACACGTCGCCCTGACCAGTTGCTGAGAGAGTGTGCGGGAGGCCGATGAACAGCCGTGAAGGCGGCGCAGGATACCGTCGTCAGCCGCCTGGCCCCAGCCTGCTTGGCCCGGTCTCGTGGAGTCGGCCCCGGGCCAATCAGGCTGAGGCCGGCCGGCCGCCGCACGGTTCCGTCGCAACAACCCCCTTGCGTGGCGCGCGGTCGCAACCTAGCTTCACCGCGCTTCGTGTCGCAGGGCGGTTAGCTCAGTTGGTAGAGCGCCTGGATGGCATCCAGGAGGTCAGGGGTTCGACCCCCCTACCGTCCACCACGCGTTGCAGCGTCCCGCGCGGCAAGCCAGCGATGCGGCAAAGCGGCGATGCGGTGATGCGGTGATGTGGCGACGCAGCAGGATGTGGCGGACCGCTGCGAGCCCTCACGCCATCGAGCGACCGCACGCCCTCGATGGCCCGCGCGCCATCGAGGCCCCACACGCCATCGAGAGCAGGCGCGGCACTCGGCGGCGCGAGCGTCGCCTGCCCGCTGAGCGCGGATTTCCGGGCGCCGGGCGTGGATCAGGGAGGCAGTCGGGCCAGCAGCATGATCTGCGGGCGGACCGCGAGGCTGCGCGCCGGCCAGCTCTCCGGGGCGGGCGCCGGCAGCACCTCGACCACCTCGAAGACGCCGCCGACACGCGTGCCGGGCTCAGGCAGCGGCCAGGGCGTGGTCGGGAGGCCCGACGGCCGATCCGTCGGAAAGCTCATCCACAGCACGAAGTCGGGACGCTCCTCCGGCAGCGCGGCGGCCCAGTCACGCAGCCGGGCATCGGCGGTGTCGAGACCCGCCACGTCCAGTGTCCAGCGGCCGGGATCCAGCGGCGGGCCATGCTCGCGCTCGTCGGCGAACATCACGATGCGCGAGCCGTCCGGGGCGCGGCTCGGCAGGTCCTGCGCGAAGGCGCGGCGGGCGTCGAGCGCCGGCGCGACGTGGCGGTGAAAGTCGAACATCTGGCGATCGCCCGCCACGACGAGCAGTGCGCAAGCCCCTGCTCCCAGCAGCCCGAGTCGCGTGGGGCGCCCCGCCGGCCCTTCCGCGAGACGCACGAGCAGGACGGCCAGGCCCGCGCACAGCAGCGCCATCGGCACCAGCAGGAAGCGCGCATACACGAAACCGATCGGCAGCACGAAGAGCACCGGCGTGGCGAGACACGCCGCCAGCAGCAACCATCCCGTGCGTCCGCGCTCGCGCACGAGCAGCGCCAGGCCGAGCAGGCCGAAGAGTGCGGCGCCCAAGCCGAGGGCGCCGCGCACGAGGGAGGCGATGTAGCCGGTCAACGCGATCCATTGCGCCGGCACGGCATGGTCGATGCGATCCACTCCACCGATGCCGCCGGCGAAGAGGTAGCGCACGTGCTGCCACCACACGCCGGGCCCCGTGACGGCGCCCGACGCCAGGGCGTAGGTCAGCAGTCCCGCGGCCATCACCGCCGCCAGTCGGCGCGCGCGCGCCGCAAACGCCTGCCTGCCGGTCACGCCGGTCACGCCGATCGCGCCAGCCGCGCCGGTTGCGCCGGTTGCGCCGGTTGCGCCGGTTGCGCCGGTCGCGCCGGTCACGCCGGTCGCGCCGGCCACTCGGTCGAACCAGGCGCCGGCGAGGATCACCGGCGCGAGCGCTGCGGCCGGATCCTTGACGGCCGTGGCCAGCGCCAGGGCGACGGCCGCGCAGATCCAGCGGCGCTGCACGCACAGCAGCACGCTCGCGAGGCTGCCGAGCAAGGCGAGGGCGTCCACATTGGTGGTGTCGGCGTAGTACAGGGCCGGCGCGCTGCAGCCGAAGACCAGCGCGGCGAGCAGGGCGGCAACCGCCGGCACGGCCGACGCCGCTGCTGTCCGCGCGGCCCGTTCCGGCCGCCGAAGCAAGCGGAGCGCCAGCGCGCACAGCAGAGCCACGCTGCCGGCCAGCGCGAGACGCGACAAAAGCCGCTCCGCGCCGAGCAGGCGCTGGGTTCGTTCGCGCAGGGACCAGAGCGCCGGCCGCCGCAGCTCCGCCGACAAGTCCGGGATGGTCGCGCTCTCGGCGCCGTACGAGGCGTCGGTCGCTGCGACGACCACACCCATCAGGAAGGAGCCGAGCGGCGGATACTTGTCGAGGAAGCCACCGCCGGGGACGTAGGCCTCGCGCAGAGCTTGCGCCGCACGCACGGGATGCACGCCGTCCACTTCGGCCATGACGCCCGACAGGTCGGGCGAGGCGTCCCAGTGCAGGCTCGCCCCGAACGACAGCAACCCTGCGAGCAGGGACCAGAGCAAGGTGGCGCGAGCGCTCGTCACGGGTGGGCATCGTGCACCGGGCGGCCGCAGCTCTCAAGGCGTGTCCGTTCCGGGACGCGCCCGACGGATGCTCAAGTCCGCGCCGCGCGCCCGACGATAGCCCGGCTGCGGACCGTTCCAGATCACCCGGCGCTCACCCCGCCGCGGGCCGGCCGCTCACACCCACCTGGACGCTGCACTTGAATACGACGGATCAGTCGGATCCGGCAGGCCGCGCTTCGTTCTGCGCTGCGCCGCGCCGGAGCGAGACGTCCATGCCTGCTGACGCGCAGGGCCGTCAGGCGAGGCGGGCTGCGGAGCGCGGCTTCACGCTCATCGAAATCATGCTGGCCGCGACACTCGGCGCGTTGCTGCTCATCGCCACGGCCACGACGGCCGGCATGTTCGGCACGCAGCTGAAGGAGCTCGATTCGGAGCAGGATTCTTCGCTCGAGGAGTCGCTCAGCTCCATCGCGGACGAGATCCGCTACGCGTGGTGGGCCGAGGTGCCCAACAGCACATCGCTCACGCTCTCCGACCCGCAGGGCAATACCACCACGTATGCCTTCCGCAAGGACAAGCTCATCGTGGTCCGGCCCAACGGGTCGCAGGGCTACCTGCTCGAGGGGCTGACCAGCGGCAGTTTCGCCGCCGAGACGCTGGCTCGCTATCGCGAGGGCACGCCGGCCGTGCGCGGCGGCACGGTCTGGAGCGCGGCCCTGCCCGGAGGCTCGACGCCCACGGCCACGATCCTCGAGGCCACTGACAAGATCGCGATCGGCTTCACGCTGGCCTCGCCGTCTCCCGTCGGCGCATCGCTCGTGCCCGGCATCACGGAGCAGCTCGTGAATGCGAGCCCGACGTCCTTCTCGCTGCCGCTCGCCGCGATCTCGCCGGTGAGTGGCACCGTCACCCTCACGCTGTACCGGGCGCGCGCCCCGGGCGATGCCCGCCCCGAAGGCGCAGCGCTGGGAAGCTTCACGCTGGACCCGGTCGCGCTTCCCGTCACGTCGTCCTACGTCTGGGACAGCAAGAAGAAGAAAAAGGTCAACGTTCCGAACGGCAACGCCTGGGGCTGGTGGAAGAAGCACGGCACGTATTCGCTGGTGACCACGGCGCCCGCGAGCAACGTGTCGGTGGATCTGGGGAGCTTCAACCTCGCCGCCGCGCTTCTGCCCGGTCGCGCCTACACGCTGCAGATCTCCATGAGCGGAACGGGCGGCATGGCCATCGCCACCGCCGTCACCGGCGCGGCCAACAACTCGGGCGTGGCCTTCGATGCGGCCGGCGCAGGCATGAACGAAGCGGCTCTGGCCGTGGCCTGCTCGCTGAGCGGCAACATGTCGGTCACCGAGACGCTCTCGAACACGGTCGTGCAGCGCGTCGCGATCACGCTCGTGGGAGGCGATGGAACCGAGGTGACGGGCTCGGTGACGCTCACCGGCCAGGGCATGGCGACCGATCACTGGCTGGGCGTCGTCCCCGGCGAGACCGAGTCATGAACGGCCCGGCGCGCACGCAGGCCAGGCACGCCGGCCTCACGCTCATCGAGGTGCTCATGGGCACGCTCATCGTGGGGCTCGTGCTCGTCTCGGCCAGCTGGGCGGTGTCGCAATCCAGTACCAGCAGACACATCCACGAAGAGTCGCCGATCAACGCGGCGCTGCTCGCCAAGGAGATCCACGAGCTCGCGCTCACGCTTCCGACGGCGGCCAGCGGTGCGGGCGTGGCGGCCAACGGCGCAGGCATCGTGGCGCTGGACAGCCTGGACGGGGCCACGTTCTCTCCGCCGATCGACTCGGCCAAGAGCTCCATCGCCTCGGCGGCCCATTGGAGCCAGGAGGTGACGGTCTCCGTCTATGCGCTGGGAGACCTGGAAAACCCCGTCTCCGATTCCTTCACCAGCGAAACCAAATCCTCCAGCGCACTGTACCGGCTGAGCGTGAGGGTCCTGAACGGACACATCGACATGGGCACGTGGTGGTGGTGGATCAATCCATGAGCGACGCGCGCCTGTCCGACTCTCGCCGCGGATCGCGCGGCTACGTGCTCATCACCGTGCTCCTGCTGGCGGCCCTCATCGTGGCCACCACGGCCAGCCACGCGCGCCACACGACGGTGGACTGGCGACAGTCCACGGCCTCGCTGTGGGTGCACGAGACCCGGGAGGCGGCCCAGTCGGGCGTGGCCTTCGCGCGCCAGGTGCTGTCCTCGGGGCAGAGCCTCGGGACCGCCAGCGTGAACTCGGGCAACAAGAGCATCTCTGTGGTCGTCACCGACGAAGGCGGCGACAAGCGCTCCATCCGCGTGAATGCCACGTCGGACGGCCTCGGCGCGACGATCGAGGCCGACGCGCGCGTCTTCGGCCTCACGGGCGAGCTGGTCCCCTCGGTCACCTCCGCGGCCGTGGCGGCCGTGACGGCCGACGCCACGGCCGTGAAGTACACGGGCACGGTGACACTGCAGAACACCGTGATCACCGGCACGCTGCGCCTCGGACGCAGCTGCAAGCTGACGCTGAAGGACGTCGTGCTGCACGGCAGCATCGTGTCGGAAGCGGCACTGCTCGGACCGCCCTACAACCCGGCGATGGCCACCACGCTGACGCTGCAGGAAGGCGTGCGCATCGAACCCACCTCGATGCTCCCCGGCTGCGCGATCCTGCTGCCCGACGGCGCGATCATCGCGGACGCCACGAGCCACGTGGAGATCCACGGCATCGTGCTCGGCAAGTCGATCTCCGTCTCCGGTTCGGGCAGCATGGATGCGCAAGTCGTCGCCTCGCAGCCGTTCACGCTCCCCGGCACCATCGACCGTCCGGGACTGGGGCGTGCGCCGCTGGACTGGCCCGCAGCGGTCAGCGTGAGTGCGCTCGGGCTCAAGTCGTTGGCATTCCAGACGGCCGCGCCCGCCAGCGGTGACCTCGCGGCCATCAAGACCTTCCAGTTCCCGGCCAAGTAGGGCCACCGTCTGCGGCCGAGGGGCGGGCGAACCAGTTCACCCTCAACTGCTGCGCCCTCGACGCCGATGTGGACTCCCGCTGCGACGTCCTCCGCTCGCAGCGCTCACCTTCATCCCCGATCCGGCATGCGAGACTTCCGTGCTGCACACGACACGAACCTGCAATCGCCAGGCCGGCTTCACGCTCATGGAAGTCATGCTGGCCACGGCGCTCGGCGCCATCCTCGTGACCGCCACGGCCACGATGACCGGCAGCTTCGGCAACACGGTTGCACACCTCAATCTCGACTCCGTGGACTCCTACGAGGCGACGCTTGCCCGACTGACCCGTGACGTGCGCTACGCGTGGTGGGCGGACGTGCCCAGCGCCGGCAAGCTGCTCGTCGCGGACACCGACAACGCGATCACCGAATACTCCGTCGTCGGCGACAGCTTGCTCGTGACCCGCCCCGACGGCAGCCAAGGTGCCGTGATCTCCGGATTGTCGGACGTCTCCTTCGAGGGCACCGCCACACGCCGCCTGCGCGAGGGCCCCGTCGCCACGGTCAACGGTCGACTGGACAGCGTGGCAACGCCGGTCTCCGTTCCGGGATCGATGCTGCTCGTCCCGGGCAACTCGCTGTCCCTCGCCTTCGACGTGAACAGCAACGCAGGCCCGCGCACCGCCTCCGGCGTGGATGACCGCATCCTGCGCTTCGTGCCGGATCGTCTCGACCTGCGGCTCGCTCGCATGTCCGCTGGCGGGCAGCTCCATGTCGAGATCTACAGGTCGCGGGCGCCGGGCGATGCCCGCCCACGGCCCGGCGCCTCGGCACTCGTCTCCTTCGACATCGGCTTGCGCCTGCTGTCGCTGGGCACGGTGGCCATTCCGGCCACCAACCCGCTCGACCTGACCACCGCCATCTACGCGGCGCCCGCCACCACCACGTCGATCGCGATTCCCGCGATCAACGCGCTGTTGCCGCCGGGGACCGGCTACTGCGTGGTGCTCTCGGTCACCGGTACGGGCTCCATCGGCATCGTGGGCGCGTGGGTGTCACCCACCGGCGCGCAGCGCAGCGTCGCGTTCCGCCAGAATGCGGCCGCCGCCTGGGCCGATCAGGCAAAGATCATTCCCATGGGCATCTACGGCGACGCGACGATCACGACGACAGTGGCGACCGATGTCACGACGCAGATCTCGATGTCACTGGTGAGCAGCGAAGGCGTCGAGCACATCGCCTCCGCCTGCCCCTCGAGCCAGGTGCTGGCCGAGGACCCGTGGCTGGGCGTCGTCCCCAACGAGTCTCCAAGCCTGCCTTGAGACTTTGAGACTTTTCCGGATGCGGCCTCAAGTGCCCCCGGTGGGTTGCCGAAAGAGTGCGCGCAGTACCCAATGTATCCGCCGCGTCGGCGGGACCTGCTGTTCCTTCCGGAGTCAAAGTTCCATGCTGAATATCCGTCGTAGCGAGAAGGGCTTCACCCTCGTCGAGTTGCTCATCGTGGTCATCATCCTCGGCATTCTTGCCGCGGTCGTGATCCCGCAGTTCAACACGGCGGCGGCCGAGTCCAAGGAAGCCGCGGTTGCGAGCAACCTGGCCACCATTCGTCAGGCGATCGAGCTGTACAAGGTGCAGCACAATGACGCGTTCCCGTCGGCCTCGATCGTCGCGGAGCTGACCTCGGAGACGGATGTCTCCGGCACGGTGGTCGCGGGCGGCAAGTACGGCCCGTACATCCGCAACTCCTTCCCGTCGAACCCGGTGGCTGATACTCCCGCCAATGCGGCGGACGTGAAGACGGCTGCCACGATGCCTGCGACCGCAACCGGCAACGAGGGCTGGGTGTACTCCACCGGCAACGGCGAGTTCCGATGCAACACGGCGACTGTCGGCCCGAGCGGCGTCGCGTACTTCACCCTGTAAGCGACTCGTGATTCCGAGCACGCCACAACCCGAAGCTGGCTCCGGACTCGTGCCCGGCGAGAGGTCTTCCTCTCGCCGGGCCACGACCGGCCTCACGTTTGTCGAGGTGATGCTCGCGACGCTGATCGCGGGCACCATGCTGGTGGCTGCGACATCGGCCCTCACCGAATCGGTGACGGCCGCGCAGGTCATGGCCGATGTGCCGACGACGGCCTTCGGTCTGGCCCGCGAAATCCACAGCGCGGCCCAGGTGCTGCCGCGCACCGTGGGCGACGGTGTGCCCGCGACGACCGGCGCCGAGGTGATCACGCTGGATGACCTCGACGGGGCCAGCTTCTCGCCCCCCATCTCGGCCCGACTGGCCGCCATGACCAGCGTCAGCGCCTGGAGCCAGGAAGTGCACGTCGAGCACGTGAACCTGACGACACCCGGCATTCTGGCCTCGGACCCGACCAGCAACGCCGCGCTGCTGCGCCTGACCGTCACCGTGCGGGAAGGCGAAGAGGTCATCGGCACCTACATCTGGTGGCTCAACCCGTGACACACTCCGCAACACTCAGGAGCACGCCGGAACGCGCCGGACAGCGGGGCTTCGTTCTGCTCTCCGTGCTGCTGCTGGCGGTGCTCATCGTCAGCCTCACCATGGGCCAGGCGCGGCATGTGCTCACTGCCGCCGACAACACGCACGCCACGCTGCGCGCGCAGGCCGCGGAACACGCGGCCGATTCCGGCTTCGCCTGGGCCAAGCAGTCGCTGCTCTCGTCCGGCGCGAGCAGCACGACGCTCTCCCTCGGCAGCGACGACATTTCCATCGCGATGGTGGACAGCGGCACCGACCTGCACTCCGTGACGGTGACCGCAAGCGGCCAGGGCGTCACGCAGGAAATCTCCGGCGTGGTCGAGACCTATCGCACGCTGTCCGGCGGACTTCCCAGCCTGACCAACCCCGCGCGGCGCGCCGTCACGACGGCTTCCGGCACGACCGAGGTGACCGGAACGAGGACCATCGCCGACACCGAGCTGACCGGCATCATCTACCTGCACGACGGGGCCACGCTCACGCTGCGCAACGTGATCCTGACGGGCGCCATCGTGAGCGAGCCGGCCTGCACGGACATCCCGTGGACGAATGGTCAGCGCACGTCGATCATCATCGACGGCGGCCTGCTCATCGAATCGGGTGGCACGCTTCCGGGCTGCTCCATCGTGGCGCCGGACGCAGCCATCACGGGCACGGGCAACGACCGCGTGCAGATCAAGGGCGTGGTCATCGCGCGCAATCTCACGCTGCCCGGTCGCGGTGCCCTGCACGCGCAGGTGGTCGTGACCGAGCCGCTGGCTCTCGGCACCTCCATCGACCAGCCGGGTTCGGGTCGCGGGCCGCGCACCTGGCCCGACTCGCTGGACACGGGCGCCGAAGGCGTTCGCCGCGTGGCCTTCCCGTCCTCCTCGGCCTCGCGCGCCGAGAAGCAGGCCATCGCGGACTTCGCCTTCCCGGCCACACGCTGAGGAGCGCGAGAGACCATGAACAGCCGCCGGGGATTCACGCTCATCGAACTGCTGGTCGTCGTTTCGATCATGGGCGTCATGGCGCTCGTGGCGCTGCCGGCCGCCGGCAGCGGCTACAGCGACCGTCTCGACAACGTCGAGCTGCAGGTGCGCGATGCCTTTGCCCGCGCGAGCAGCCTCTCACGCAGTTCGCGCGAGACTCACGGCGTGGTCTTCGACGTCGCCACGAACCGATTCGCCGTCGTGGACAAGGACGGCACCGCCGTCACCGACCCGCTCACGCGCGGCAGCTACATCGTGTCCTTCGATCGTCCCGACCAGCCCAAGGGCATCGACTTCACGCGCGCGAGCTTCGGCGCCAACGGCGCCGCCGCGATCTTCGACGGCCAGGGCCTCCCGATCGCAGGCGGCACGGTCATCTTCACCTGCAAGGGAGTCGTGCGCACGCTCACGCTGGACCCCGCCACGGGCAAGATCGCTCAGGGCTGAGTCAGGGCACTCAAGTCGCCCCTGCGCGGTGTCGACAAGCGCTGCCACACCTCAGGGTCGACAACGATGACAGCCTTCAAGCCGCGCTTTCCTCTCTCCGCCCGCCATGCGGGTTTCACCGTGCCGGAGCTGCTGATCGCCTCCGTCCTCGGGGCGATGTTGCTGAGTTCGCTGGCCTTCACGACCTACGGCTACACGCGCAACCTCGACCACATGGAAGAGATTGCCGGCATCTCCGGCACGGACGCCGATCCGGCGCTGCGCCGCATCACCAATGACATCCGCCAGGCGTGGTGGGTGGAGCAGGTGAGCAACACCCACATCAAGCTCGCCGACACGGAAGGCGCGTTCACCGAGTACTACACCTCGGGCGCCAACCTGATGGTCAAGCGGCCGAACGGCGACACGGGCGTGATGTACACGTCCTTCAAGTCGATCCAGATGGAGCCGACCTACATCGACCGCTATCGCGAAGGTTCGCCTGCGAGTCATGACGGGGTCTGGTACAGCACGCTGGCCGCGACAGGCACGCCGTCCGCGTTGACCGTCGATTCGGGCGAGTCGCTTGCCATCGCGTTCGTGGCGCCCGCTCTCCCGACCCAGGTTCCCGGCCAGGCCACGTCCTCCGAGCAGGTCATCTCCGTGCAGTCCTCGATCTTCGACGTGCCGATGGCCTTCTTCGAGGGCAGTGGCGAGAAGAAGGTGACGCTCACGGTCTACGAGGGCTGGGCCCCGGGCCGCGGACGGCCCACCGGCACCGCGCTCGCCACCGCGACCGTCAACAGCTCATCGATGCCCGCGGCGACCCAGACGGGCAGCGTGTGGAACGTTCCCTCGAGCCTGGTGCCGGTGTCTCTCTCGGCGGCGCTCACCCCCGGCGTCGGATACACGCTCCTGATCACGCCGCTGGGCAACACCAACACCGTGGTGCTCAAGCAGATGGTGCAGGCGTCCTTCCCCGCGGACCAGATCCTCAAGAAGGGCGTCGGCGGCTCGGCGTCGTGGGTTGCGCAGATGTCCACGATCCCGCTCGACGTGAAGGGTCCGTGGTCGGCATCCACCACGACCATCACGCCGGTCATCAACCGCGTCTCGATCACGATCTTCCCGAACAACCGGCCGCTTCAGCAGCGCTCGGCGGTCGTCCTCAGTCAGGGCGTCTCGGATGACCCGTGGCTGGGCGTCGTCCCGGGCGAGGTGGCACCGTGAATCAGGCAACTGTCTCAAGTCGTGCCGTGCAAGGCGCCGATGTGCGTGATTGCAAGGCCCGACCACCCGCCCGTCCAGGCGAGGGCCTTCTGGAGAATCCGAACATGGCTTGCCATCGCCGCGACCAGCGCGGATTCACGCTCGTCGAACTGCTGATCGTCGTGATCATCCTCGGCATCCTCGCCGCCGTCGTGATCCCGCAGTTCAATGCGGTTTCCTCGGATGCTAAGGAATCCTCGCTCGTCGCCAACCTCAACACGGTCCGCCAGGCGATCAGCCTCTACCGCGTCCAGCACAACGAAACCTATCCGGGCCAGGCCAACTGGTCGGAACTGGTGACTCAGCTCACGACGGGCACCGATGCGACCGGCGCCGCGGGGACCAAGTACGGGCCGTACCTGCGCACGACCTTCCCCGCCAACCCGATGACGAACACCACCACCGGCACGAACGTGGCCACGATGCCTTCCGCCGCGACCGGCGCCACGGCGTGGATCTACTGCAACAACAGCGGCGAGATCCGCGCCAACAATGTCGGCGTGGCGCCCAGCGGCGCGGACTTCTTCTCGCTGTAGAGCTTCCCGCTTGACTCGATCCGCCATGCGACCTCAAGCCGGGTCGCGGAGCCGGTCGATACGCGCGCTACAGCCCCGACACCGGGCGCGGCCGATCGCACAGCTTTCCGCGACGGTTCATCACGCCGGTGTTGCCTGGGCTGGCGGAGTCGGATCGATGCAGGCGCGCAGTCGCAGGTCGCGGGGTTTCACCGCGCTCGAAGTCACGATCGTCGTGGCCATCGTCGGCCTCCTCGCCGCCGTGGCCATCCCGCAATTCACGTGCAACAGGGAGGATGGGCGTGCCCAGCTGATGCTCGCCCGGCTCGCCGTGCTGCGCACCGCCATCGACTCCTATGCGTCCGAGCACGGCAGCTTCCCGGGCCCCGACGCGATGACGGCCGCCAACCAGCTCCTGCGGCGGACCAACAAGGAGGGCAAGGTCGGAGCGACGGACGACTTTTCCTTCGGGCCGTACCTGAGCGACGGCGCGCTGCCGACGAACCCCTACACGAACAGCAGCAGCCTGCTGATCGTGGACCGCATGCCGGCGCTGCCGTCCGGCGAGAAGGCCTGGATGTACTGCCCGAAGACGGGCCAGATCCGCGGCAACGCCACGGGCACATCATCCGAAGCCTGCCCGCCCTTCAACCAATGACTCCGAGCACGGATCCCGAACACTCATGTCGCGTTCTCTGCCGACACGCCAGCAGCGCCCGGGATGCGGCGCGTTGATCCCCACGGCGTCGCGCACGTGAGTCAGGCGGCCGCCGATGCCGAGCGACTCCAGGGCCGCGCGCTGCGACGTGCCTGCCTGCGCCTGTTCGTCGTCGTCACGCTGCTGCTGTTCGTCGCCGGCGTTCCGGGCTCGACGGCGAATCCGCCAGCAGCCGCCTCGACCGCCCGGGTCACGCCCATCACGCCCATCGCGCCAGTCGCGCCAGTCACGCCAGTCACGCCAGTCACGCCCATCGCGCCGGCCGCGCCGGAGGCAAGGCAGGCGCCGCCTCGGACTCCGGGTTCCGGCGAAAGCACGGATTCGAGCTCCGGCCTGCGTGCGAGCCAGGCTCTCGCACCCGACGGGCCGCTGCCGCCCCGTGCAGATCCCGGCGCACCTCGCTGAGCGGCGGTCGGCGCGCCGACGGCCGAGCGGCAGCCGTCTACAGGTTCATGTACGCGGGCCCGCCGCCCTGCGGCGTGACCCACTCGATGACCTGGTACGGGTCCATGATGTCGCAGGTCTTGCAGTGCACGCAGTTGCTGAAGTTGATCTGCAGCTTCCTGCCGTCCGCGCCGCGCGCTTCGTCGGGCACCATCTCGTACACCGCCGCCGGACAGAAGTGCTGGCAGGGATTGCCGTATTCCTCGCGGCACTTCACGGAACAATGGTCCGCCGACGCGTGCACGAGCAGGTGCGCCGGCTGGTCCTCCTCGTGCGTGGTGCCCGAGAAATAGACGTTGGTGAGCTTGTCGAAGGTGAGCACGCCGTCCGGCTTGAAGGGCTCCTTGTGCAACGGCTTCACGGCGCCGCGTTTGCGCATGAGCGAGTGCCCCTCGACGTGCGGGTAGCAATCGCGCACGCCGCGCCCGCCCGTGATCATCTGCAGCCCGACGTGCGCGATGGCGAGCGGCCCGATGCCGTGCGCCATCGCCTGATGGAAATTGCGGAACTTCCACAGCTCCTTGCCCAGCCAGCTTTCGCGCAACGCGACCTCGTACGGGGCGAGTGTGGCCTCGCTGCTGTCGCCCTTGACCAGCGCGGCCAGCGCCGTCTCCGCGGCGAGCATGCCGGACTTGATCGCGCCGTGGATCCCCTTGAGGCGCGCGGCGTTCAGCGTGCCGAGGCTGTCGCCGGCGAGCAGGCAGCCGCTGACATAGGCGCGCGGCATGGACCAGTAGCCGCCGCACGGCAGGCTCTTGGCGCCGTAGTGAACGCGCGTGCCGCCCTCCAGCAGCTTGCGGATCTCGGGGTGCGTCTTGAAGCGCTGGAACTCCTCGTGGATGTCCAGCTCCGGGTTCTCGCAGTCCAGGCCGACGACCAGGCCGAGCGTCACGCGGGACTCGCCGGTCCAGTAGAGGAAGGAGCCGCCGAAGAGCGTGCGCGGCAGCGGCCAGCCCGCGGTGTGCAGCACGCGGCCCTTGTGCGCATCGGCGCCGGGCACCTCCCACGTCTCCTTCACGCCCGTCTCGTAGACCTGCGGGTTCCGGCCCTGCGTGCCGAAGTGCTTCACGAGCCGCTTCGTGAGATGGCCGCGGCTGCCGTCGCAGAGCACGGTGACCTTGGCGCGCACTTCGACGCCCGGCTCGAAGTTGCTGCGCTCCTCGCCCTTGGCCGAGATGCCCTTGTCGTTGGTGACGACACCCTTCACCGCGCCGTCCTCGATGAGCAGGTCCGCTGCCGGAAAGCCGGGGAAGACGTTCACGCCGGCGGCCTCGACCTTCTCTCCCAGCCAGCGCACCAGCGTGTTGAGCGAGCCGGTCCAGAAGCCGGTGTTCTTCATCCAGGGTGGATGCGGCAGCGGGAACCTGTCCTTCTCGGTCAGGAACCAGAGGTCGTCGGCGGAGACGGGCACGAGCGGCGGCGCCTGCTCGCGCCAGTCGGGCAGCAGCTCGTCCATCGCGCGCGGGTCCATGACCGCGCCCGAGATCGTGTGCGCGCCGATCGCATCGGCCTTCTCGATGACCGCGACCATCGGCTCGTCCAGCGTGGGCCGCCCCTGCTCCTTCGCGAGGGCGTTGTGCTCGGCGATGCGGCGCTGCAGGTGCAGCGCGCCGGCGAGGCCGGCCGGCCCGCCGCCGACGAAGAGCACGTCCACATCCAGGACTTCACGCGGCTTGGCCAAGGCAACTCACTCCGGAGGCGACGGTCGAGCCAGAGAGAATAGGCCCGGCCGCGTGCCGGGCAAGCGGTCACCCGGCAGGCGTGACGGCCGGCTCGACTCCCAGCGGCTTGTCGGCGACGTAATCCACGCTGCGTTCGACGAAGCCGCGCTCGTCCCAGAAGGTCCAGCGGCCCTCGCGCAGGTCGTCGGCGCGACGGCCCTCCGCGCGCTTGCGCCCCGCGCCGTCCCACGCGACGTCGCGCCCGTGGCGCAGGCCGTTCACGGTCTCGATGAGCCCCGCCTGCGTGCCGTTGGGATACCAGACGGTGACTCTCCCCAACCACGTGTCGCCCTGCAGCAGCATACGCGTCTGTACCGACACGCGGCCCTCGGTATCGAAGTCGGTCTCGAGGTAGCCGGCGCTCGCGCCGTCCGCCTGCCAGTACCACGTTTCGACGAGACGAGCGCCCTGCTCGCCGAACTGCTCCCAGCGGCCGCTGGGCGTGCCGCGGTCGTAGCTGCCGCGCAGGGCGAGCGTGCCATCGGGGTGGTAGCGCAGCAGTTCACCCTGCGCGAGGCCGTCGACGATCTGCACCGTGCTCGACACGCTGCCGTCGGGAAAGAACTCGGTGCGCGGGCCCTGCAGCGTGCCGTCGCTCAGCGTCTCGCGGATGGCAAGCGCGCCGTCCGGGTCGTGCTGGTCGAGCTGGCCGGTCGGCACGCCGTCGGAGAAGTTGCCATCGAAGGCGAGGTTGCCGTCGGGATGGTAGCCGCGCACGTGGCCATGGCGGCGGCCATCGCGATAGTCGCCCTCCTCGCGCAAGCGGTCGTCGGCCCACCACACCTGCAGGTGGCCCGTGTAGTCGGGCGGCACGACGCGATGCGCAGGCTCGCGCTCCGAACCCGTCGCGCTGCACGCGGGCAGCGCGAACGCGGCGCTCGCGACGAGCAGCAGCGGCCCGGCGCCGCAAAGCAGCGCCCGCCATGCGCGGCCCCACGTGCCGTGCCACGCGCCTTCCCACGCGCGGTGCCGCGAGGCGGCGCGCGGACGACGGCAGCTCTCCGGTGGGTTCGGCACGGCGGACCAGTCTGCCGCGTGCGCCGGCGCGAGTGAAGCGTCTGCTCAGCGGGCGGCGGGCGGCGCGGCGAGATCCGCGAGTCGGAACCAGATCCACGTGCCGGTGATCTGCACGGTGCCTCGGCCCGGATCGCCGTCGTCCAGCGCCTGGTCGACGGAGAGCGCCGTCGCATCGTCGATCTCGCCGTAGCCGCGGTGGAGGCGGGCCCACACGGCGGGGCCCGGGTCTGCGTCCAGACCATCGGTCACGCCCGGGTCGGCAAGACTCCAGAAGCTGGCGGGCGTCGGATGCGAGAGGCCGGGCTCGAGATACGGCCCGCGCCAGGTCTCCTGCCGCGCGAACGGCACGAGCCGCGCATCGGAGAGCGCGCTCGGCACACCCGCGCTGAGGTCGAAGCTCGCCGACGGAGACACGTGCGTGTCGTGCATGAAGGCCTTGACCGCGAAACGCAGCCGGGAGTGATCCGCCAGCACGGACATGCACAGGTCGTCGCCGCCGGATGCGGACGGTGTGGGGCCCACGACACCCATGAGCGACACGACGACGCCGAGCCCCATCACCGCCGTGAGCGGCAGCGCCTGGCGCCAGCGAGGCTGATTCTGGAACGGACTCCGGGCGGCCATGGACGCGACTTCGACCGCAGCCCGGGATGAGTTGAGCGGGCCGCTACGACTGCCCTTGGGGCAGGTCCAGCCGCCCCTCGTGCAGCAGCAGCGTCCGGTCGGCCCGGCCGGCAAGCTCCGCATCGTGGGTGACGAGCACCAGGGTGTGCCCGTGCCGCGCGGACAGAGCGAAGAGCTGATCGGCGATGACGGCGCTCGTGCGCTCGTCGAGGTTGCCGGTGGGCTCGTCGCAGAGGAGCAGCCGCGGGCGCCCGACGAGGGCGCGCGCGATGGCCACGCGCTGGCGCTCGCCGCCGGAGAGCTTGGCCGGGCGGTGACGTGCGCGCGACGCGAGGCCGAGTTCATCGAGCAGCGCCAGTGCATGCTCGCGCGCCTCGCGGCGCTCCGAGAACCACTCCAGCGGGCCGTGCGAGATCATGCGCGGCAGCATCGCGTTCTCGAGCGCCGACAGCTCCGGCAGCAGGTGGTAGAACTGGAAGACGAAGCCCACCGACGCATTGCGGAGCCGCGCGCGCGCGGCCCGCGAGAGTCCGGCGCTCTCGACGCCGTCGATGCGCAGGCTGCCGCTGTCGGGCCGGTCGAGGAGGCCGAGCAGATGCAGCAGCGTGCTCTTGCCTGCGCCCGACCGCCCCATGATGGCGACGGACTCTCCGGCGTGCAGGTCGAGGCTCGCGCCGCGCAGGACCTCGATGGTCTCCTGCCCCATGCGGTAGCGGCGCGTCAGGTCGCGTGCCGCGAGAACCACCGGGCCGCGCGGCTTGCGGGGTGGCGCCTCGACCAGCGGCGCGAACGCCTCGGCGGGCAGCGCATCCGTGTCACTCATGGCGCAGCGCCTCCACCGGGTCCATGCGCGCCGCCCGCAGCGCCGGAAGCAGGCAGATGAACACCGAGAAGCACGCCGTGCCGACCACGATCGCCACGTTGAGCTCGTGGTGGATCGAGGTCGGGATCTCGGTGAAGGCGTACACGTCGCGATTGAAGATCTGGATGTCGAAGGTGCTCTCGATCCAGTCCTTCACGACATTGATCTTGCTGGAAAGCAGCTCGCCCAGCAGCAGGCCGAGCACGCCGCCCAGCCCCGCGACGTAGAGGCCGCACAGCGCGAAGACCGCGCCGATGCCTCCCGCTCCGGCCCCCATCGCCGAGAGGATGCCGATGTCGCGCACCTTCTCCTGCACCATCATCGTGAGCATGGAGAAGGTGATCGTGCAGGTGAGCAGCACGAAGAGCGCGAGCACGAAGCCCAGGATGTTGCGTTCGTTCTCCACCGCGCCGAGGTAGACGGAGTGCCGGTCCATCCAGGTCTCGACGGTGGCAGCGAGGCGCGCGCGGTTGAAGGCCGACTTCAGCTCGTCGCGCACGCGCGCCAGATCGGCGCCGTCCTTGCAGCGCACGTAGAGCTCCGAGAACTGCTGCTTCGTGCCGGTCCACGCGCGGAAGTCGTCGCGCGGCACGAAGACGGTGCCCATGTCGAAGTCGTGCTTGCCGGTCTCGAAGGTGCCGGAGATCACGAAGGTCTGCGTCGTCGCGCGGATGCTCTGGTTCTCGAGGGCCGAGCCCTCGGGCACGGTCACCATCTCGAGCGCATCGCCGCGCGAGAGATTGAGCGTCCGCATGCGCGGCTCGCCGACGAGCACGTGCGGCAGCCCCGCGTTGCGCAGCGACCCGTCGGCGATCTCGCGCCGGTCCAGCAGGAAAGGCTGGCTCCTGTCGGTGACCTCGATGTCGCGGTTGTCCTTGCCGCCGACGGGCTCGAGGTAGTGCGTGAGATCCGTCACCGGGCCTTCCGCCACGGGGTCGATGCCCAGCACCAGCACCTGGTTCAGCGACGAGAAGATCGAGTCGCCGAGGCTCGTGTTCGTCGTGCCGTGCACCTTGACCACCGCGGGCCGCACGAGCCGCGCGCACACGCCGGCCACCTCCGGGTGCGCCGCGACGATGGCCTCGAAGGCCTCGCGCGAGGCCGTGACGTTCACCGCCGGGTCCTGCCGCGGCAGCACGATGATGTCGGCGGTCGTGCCGCGCACGATGTGGCGCGTCTCCATGAGGAAGCCGTTCATCACCGAGATCACCGTGATGAGCGCCATGACCGCGACCGCGATCGCGCACATCGCCAGGTAGCTCACGGGTCGCGCCAGCATGTAGCGACTGGCGAGGAAGAGCCGGAACACCTCAGCGCCCGCCGGCCGGGCGGAGCAGCGGGAACAGGATCACGTCGCGGATGGACTCCGCGCCCGTGAGCAGCATCGCGAGGCGGTCCACGCCGATGCCGATGCCCGCCGCGGGCGGCATGCCGTAGCGCAGCGCCGTGACGTAGTCGTGGTCCACCTCGCCGGGCAGCTCCGGGTCCTTGCTGGCCACCTGCGCTTCGAAGCGCTGGAGCTGCTCGTTCGGATCGTTGAGCTCGGAGAAGGCGTTGGCCAGCTCCATGCCGGCGACGTAGAGCTCGAAGCGCTCGGCGACACGCGGGTCGTCGGGCGAGACCTTGGCAAGCGGGCTCATCTCGATGGGGAAGTCCGTGACGAAGGTCGGGTTGCGCAGCTTGGGCTCGACGTACGCACTGAACAGGAAGTCTGCGAGGTTTGCGTCCGACACGTTGGCCGGCACGTCGTGCGTGCGGCGCACGGCCGCCCGCGACGCGGCGTCGAAGATGTCGCAACCCGTGTGCTGCGCGATGGATCCGGCGTAGGTGAGCTGCGCGAACGGCGCGCTGAAGTCCAGCAGCTCCTCGCCGCGCCAGACGCGCGTGCCGCCCGGCGCCTCCTTGCCCTCCGGCACGGTCGCGTGCGCGACGACGAGAGCCGGCAGCAGTTCCTCCACCAACCGGATCCAGTCCGCCGCGCGACCGTAGGCGAGGTAGGCCTCGCACATGGTGAACTCCGGGTTGTGGCGCGGCGAGAGGCCCTCGTTGCGGAAGTTCCGGCCGATCTCGAAGACGCGCTCGAAGCCGCCCACGAGCAGCCGCTTGAGATACAGCTCCGGCGCGATGCGCAGGAAGAGGTCCATGTCGAGCGTGTTGTGGTGCGTGATGAACGGCCGCGCCGCCGCCCCGCCCGCGATGGAGTGCAGCAGCGGCGTCTCCACCTCGAGGAAGCCGCGCGCCTGCAGGAAGCTGCGCACGTCCGCGACGATGGCCGAGCGCGCACGGAAGCGCGCCATGCTGGGCGGATTGGCGATGAGGTCCACGTAGCGCTGGCGGTAGCGCGTCTCGACGTCGGCCAGGCCGTACCACTCGGCCGGCGGCGTGGCGAGGCTCTTGGTCAGCAGCTCGCAGGCTCCAGCGAAGATCGTGACCTCGCCCATTCTCGTGCGGCCCAGCTCACCGCGCACCGCGAGGAAGTCGCCGAGGTCCAGCGCACCGAGCAGCAGGTCCCAGGCGGCCTCGCCCAGCACCTTGGCCTGCATGTAGACCTGGATGCGGCCGCTGTCGTCGCGCAGGTCCAGGAAGAGGCTCTTGCCGTGGTCGCGGCGGGCGGTGACCCGCCCGGCCACGGTGACGGTGGCCCGCGTCGGCGCATCGGGGTCGTTCCCGGCCAGCACCGCGGAAACGGTGGCGCGCGGCGGGTCCGGGAGCGTCATGCCCGCGGGGTAGGGCGACGCGCCGGCAGCCCGGAGTCGCTCCAGCTTGAGCATGCGCTCATCGGCTCGCTCACCAGTTCCTTCTGCGGGCGCGTCCATCCCGGCGATTCTAGAAAGGCCCCTCGGCTCGCCGCCACTGAATCACAGCGGGCCGCCGGCCGGAGCATGCGGGTCCCGCCTCCGGACTCGAGCCCGCGCGCACCGTCTTCGATCGCCTCTTGATACGACTGCACGCTACGGGGGACGATGGGCCTCCTTTTCACCCCGTCGGATGGCAGCCATGTCCTGCACCCTGAGCGTTGACGGCCCCTGCCAGCGCACCCTCGCCTTCACCGTGGACCGCGCGGCGCTCGACGCCGAGGTCGAACGTCGCCTCGCCGCCCTGGCCCAGCGGGCCAACTTCAAGGGCTTCCGCCCCGGCCACACGCCGCTGGCGCTCGTGCGCAAGACCCACGGCAAGGCCGCCGCCAACGAAGCCCGCCAGGCCGTCATGTCGCGCGCCTTCCAGGAAGCCGTGCAGGAGCACAAGCTCGTGCCGGTCGGCCAGCCCGAGCTGAAGCTCGACCTGCTCAACGACGAGGACTCCGGCCCGTTCACCTTCACGCTCTCCGTGGAGGTCGCGCCCGACATCGAGCTGAAAGCCCTGGAGGACATCCCGGTCACCATCACGCTGGCCGACGTGGATGAGGCCATGGTCGAGGCCGAGGTGCGCCGCTTCCAGCAGCAGGGCGCCACGCTGGAGCCCGCCGCCGACGACGCGCCCATCTCCGACGACTCGGTCCTGGGCTGCACCATCGTCTACACGGTGGACGGCACCGCGCTGGAGCCCCGCACCGAACGCCCGGTGTTCCCCAAGCACCACATCGTGGACGGCATGCAGGTCCCGGACTCCGGCGCGGTCTTCCACGGCGCGAAGCTGGGCGACAGCGTCACGCTGCAGGCGGAGCTGCCGGCGCACTTCCAGCCGGCCGAACTGGGCGGCAAGAGCGCCTCGCTCGCCATCACCATCGACCAGCACCGCCTCATGGTGGTCCCCCCGCTGACCGAGGAGCTGCTCTCGCGCGCCGGCGTGACCACGGAGCTGGAGCTGCGCGACCGCATCCGCGAGCAGCTGCAGATCCAGCGCGTGCGCTTCCGCGACGAGTCCATCGACCGGGCGCTGGAGACCTGGCTGGTGGAGCAGCACCCGGTGGAGCTGCCGTCCGCCATGCTGGCGCGCGCCATCGATCGCCGCATCCACGAGGTGGCCCACAAGCTCATGGAGGAGCAGGGCCTGGACGCCGAGGCCGGCCACGCCCGCGCCGAGGCCGAGCGCGAGCGCATCACCACCGGGACGGTGCGGGCACTGCACGCCTCCTTCCTGCTGGCGCGCATCGCCCGCGAGCAGGAGCTGGCCGCCACGCTGGAAGAGGCCGAGTCGCAGGTCGTGGAGCTGGCCCGCACCCAGCAGCAGGACCCGGCCGCGCTCCTGGCCGAGGCGCGCAAGGAGGGCTGGCTCAACGACGTGGCCGCGCAGGTGACCGAGGCCAAGACGCGCGAATGGTTGCGCGCCAAGGCGAAGGTCACCGAAGTCCCGCCGCCCCCGCCCGCCGCGGGAGCCGGAGCCGCAGCCGGCTCCTGACCGAAGAGCTATGAGAGGAATGCCCTTGGTCGCGCCCCGGTCGGGGCCGATCATGCAAGGCAGGCGGCACAGGCCGCACCCAACGCATCCGCCGCACACCCCCCGATTCCAGGAGTCGTCGAGCATGGCCAGCGCCTATTACCCGATCCCGTATGTCATCGAGAAGACGGGGCGCGGCGAGCGGGCCTACGACATCTACAGCCGCCTGCTCGAGGACCGCATCGTCTTCATCGGCACGGCGATCGACGACCACGTCGCCAACGCGGTGGTCGCGCAGCTGCTCTTTCTGGAGACGGAGAATCGCAGCCAGGACGTGAACATCTACGTCAACTCGCCGGGCGGCTCCGTCACGGCGGGCCTCGCGATCTACGACGCCATGCAGCACGTGCAGTGCAAGGTGGCGACCTTCTGCATCGGCCAGGCGGCCAGCATGGGCGCTTTGCTGCTCATGGCCGGCACCAAGGGCAAGCGGCACATCCTTCCGCACAGCCGGGTCATGATCCACCAGCCCTGGGGCGGCGCGGGCGGCACGGCGGCGGACATCCGTATCCAGGCCGACGAGATCCTCAAGCTGAAGCACTCGCTCAACGAGATCATCGCCAAGCACACCGGCCAGCCGCTCAAGAAGATCGAGAAGGACACCGATCGCGACCGTTACATGGACGCCGAGCAGGCCAAGGAATACGGCATCGTGGACGAGATCATCCATCCGGTCCAGAATGCCTGAGCACAGGCGGCCGGTTCCCGCCCCACGCAGACAGGTCCCGCATGAAATCCGGTGAAGGCCGCCCCGCCGACGAACGCTGCACCTTCTGCGACAAGTCGCGGCGGGCCGTGCAGAACCTGATTGCCGGGCCGCCCGGCGTCTACATCTGCAACGAGTGCGTCGAGCTCTGCAACACCATTCTGGTGGAGCGCAAGCCGGCCGGCGCGACGGCGGCGCCCAGCACGCCGCACCTCGCCTTCGACCGGCTGCCCAAGCCCTCGGCCATCCTGCGCCAGCTCGACGACTTCGTGATCGGCCAGGAGCACGCCAAGAAGGTGCTCTCGGTGGCGGTGTTCAGCCACTACCGGCGCATGTTCGCGCGCACGGCTGCCGGCAAGGCCGAGGGTGGCGAGCGCGGCGTCGAGATCGACAAGAGCAACATCCTCCTCGTCGGGCCGACGGGCTCGGGCAAGACGCTGCTGGCGCGCACGCTGGCGCGCATCCTCGACGTGCCCTTCGCGATCGCCGACGCCACCACGCTCACCGAGGCCGGCTACGTCGGCGAGGACGTCGAGAACATCATCCTCAAGCTGGTGCAGTCGGCCGGCTACAACATCGAGCGCGCGCAGCAGGGCATCATCTTCATCGACGAGATCGACAAGATCCGCCGCACGACGAGCAACGTCTCGATCACGCGCGACGTCTCGGGCGAGGGCGTGCAGCAGGCGCTGCTCAAGCTGCTGGAGGGCACCGTCGCCAACGTGCCGCCGCAGGGAGGCCGCAAGCACCCCGAGCAGCAATACCTGCAGGTGGACACGCGCGACATCCTGTTCATCGCGGGCGGCACCTTCACCGGCATCGAGGAGCTCGTCGCCAAGCGCATCGGTCGCGGCTCCATCGGCTTCCGCGAGCCCGGCAACGCTGGCGCGCGCGACAAGCACTCCGTCGCGAAGGAAGCCAACGAACTCATCGCGCAGGCCAGCAGCGAGGACCTCGTCGAGTTCGGGATGATCCCCGAGTTCGTCGGCCGCCTGCCCATCCTCGCGCCGCTGCGCTCACTGGGCCCCGACGAGCTGGTGCGCACGCTCACCGAGCCGCGCAACGCGCTCGTGCGGCAATACCAGTCGCTCTTCGCGCTGGAGAAGTGCGAACTCGAGTTCACGCCCGACGCGCTGCGCGCCGTCGCCGAGAAGGCGCTGTCGATGAAGACCGGCGTGCGCGCCGCGCGCTCCATCATCGAGTCGCTGATGCTCGACGTCGTCTTCCACCTGCCCGAGCGCGGCGATGGCCTGCGCTACGTGGTGACGGCTGAATTCGTGGCCGGCACCGGCCCGATCGGCGTCGTCCCGCGCGCGCCGGACGTGCGCCAGAAGTCGGCCTGAGCCGCGACGTGGCCGACGCGGCCCCACCGCCGCAGGACGGGGAGCCGGCCGCTCCCGCGTCCGCGCTGCCAGCTCTCACTGACCTGCCGCTCTCCGGCTGGGACGTCATCGCGGAGATCCCCGGCGCGCGGCGCTTCACGCCGGGGCTCGTGCGGCGCTGGGTGCTGCAGCGCGGCGTGTCCTCCTTCGACGCGATGACGGATCTTTCGCTCGCGTTGCGCGCCGAGCTCGCCACGCGCTTCCGCGTGCGCCGCGGCGCGCTGGAGCGCACGCACGCCAGCTCCGACGGCACGCTCGGCATCCTCACGCGACTCGACGACGGCCAGATCCTGGAGTCGGTCTCCATCCCCGAGGGCGAGCGCCACACGCTGTGCATCTCCAGCCAGGTGGGCTGCGCCGTGCGCTGCGCCTTCTGCGCCAGCGGCGAGAACGGCCTCCTTCGCAATCTTTCCAGCGGTGAAATCGTGGAGCAGGTGCTGCTCGCACGCGAGCTGCGCCCCGACCAGCCGCTCACCAACTACGTCTTCATGGGCTCCGGCGAGCCGACTCACAACATGCGCGCCGTGCTCGCCGCCATCGAGATCATGAACTCACCCGACGGATTGGGCATCGGCGCGCGGCGCATTACCGTGTCCACCGTCGGTCATCCGCAGGCTCTGTCCAAACTGGCCGAGGTGCCCATCCCCTTCAACGTCGCGCTGTCCATGCACATGCCGACGGATGACGGCCGCGAGCAGCTCATGCCCGGCCTCGGCATGTCCGACATCGCCGCGACGCTGGAGGCAGCCCGCGCGCGCTTCGACGCGACCGGCCGCCGCCTCACCATCGAGGTCGTCGTGCTCGCCGGCGTGAACGACCGCGACGAGGACGCGCACGCCTTCGCGAAGCTGCTCGAAGGCTACCCGGCCGCGGTGAATCTCATTCCGTGGAACCCGATCGCCGGCATGCCGCTGCGCGCGCCGGCGCAGGTGCGCGTCGAGTCGCTCGCCGCCATCCTGCAGGACGCCGGCATCACCACGACGGTGCGCCGCGCGCGCGGTCAGGATGTGGGCGTGGCCTGCGGGCAGTTGCGACGGCGGGCGAAGACGTAGGGCGGGTCGCGGGCGGTCTCGTATCACGCGCCCGCACGAAAGCCGGAAGCACACAATTTCATTCCCACCATCGCCCGACCTGCATGGGTGAAGTCCTCAGTTCAGGTCGAACATGCTCACGTAACTTATGGGTCGTACTCGTCACACCCCTTGTCGACCTCGTCACCGTCTGCGGCGTTGCCGTTCACCGTCCGATCTTCCCTATCCAGGTCAAATGGCGGAAGTCCACCGGCCGGGTAGTTGTCGCCGAGGTCGATGCACGTTGTCGAGGACGAGGTCAGGTGGTAGTCGTCGCTGGCGGTGTTGGCGAGGTTCGGATTGGCGTTCGTATTCCGGTTCACGGGCGAACTGAGGTTCTGCCAGCAGGACCGCTTCATCTGTCCCTCCACTTGGGGATCCCACGTCAGCGTGCCACCATTCTGGATGTAGCTGCCGCCAGCATTGTTCTGCCACACGATCACGCTGTTCAGGAACGGCCCAGGAATTTCGGTGGAAGGAGTGCCGCTGCCGTCCATTCGGAACGCGTAGCTCTGGTTCATGCAGATCGTCTCGAACTGATGCCCGCATAGCTGACCGTCGATGTCCTCGTTCACGCCCTGATACCAGATCCCCCACTCATTCCTGTAGATCAAGTTGTTCTCTGTTTTCACGTTGACGTAGCCTCCGCTCTCACCCCAATCCAGATGGATGCCTGCGCCACCGTTGTGGTGTAGTTTGTTGAACGAAAAGTCGTCCTCCGGCAACACGATATTCACGGTTCCAGATCCCTCTTCCCGAGAATGGACCAAGACGGCATCCGAGAGACACCCCTTGATCTCGCAGCGCGATATCCGATTTGCCAAGGGGTGAACCAGCGTGCCATCGGAAGCTGCCAGCCAGTAGCCGAGGCCCGTTTCGATCCCATGGCCTTCGCTTGCGCCAGTTGAATGAATGATGACCAAGTGCGCCTTCAGGCCAGCGTCACCTGTACAGTTACTGTCTTCCTCGGTAGTGAATCCCAAGCCGAACATCGCATCATCGTTGCCGGCGATCAACACCTGACACTCATCAACGATGAGTAGAGGATTATCCTGGCCAGGATCTCCTGTCGGCGTGGCGATCCGAACCTCGGCGCCTCCCCGGTTGGAGCACCAAATCTCGCAATTCGACAAAGTGAATTGCATCAAGCTGCCTCCACCGGCCGTCTCCAACAACACTGAGGGACGTCCATCCTCGAAGGAGGCGTTCATCTCCGATCTCTCGATAGTGCAGTTGCTTGCCCCTGAACTTGCGAGGGTGCGTTGCTCATCGGAGTAGACATGAATTGCACTCGGGGCATCCTCACCGGCAGTGTCTTCGCCGACAAAATGCAGTCGATTCAGTGAAATCCCCACGAGGTTGCTTCCCGATGGCACATCGATCCGAATGATTGCGTCAACTCCTGAATCAGCAACATCGCCACCCAAGCGGGGGTAGTGAGCTGAGTCCGTGCTTGTACCTTCGATGCGAATGTCCGACTTGTCGATGACAATGGGATAGCCGGGCGTTGTGGCGCCACCGCCGATTTCATGTGCCTGCGTGTAGTCACCTTCGATGACCTTTATAAGGTAGTCGCCACCCATTGCCTTCGCCACTTCAGCAGCCTTGCTGATTGTGCTGTATGGCAGCAGCGACGATCCGGAGTTACCATCGTCACCCAACACGCTATCAACCCATACTGTCGTCTGCATCGCGCTTGCTGGTGATAAGAATGCAATGAAGACTACAATACTTCTCAGCCCGACCTTTTATGAGCTATTCACTAGCTAGCCCCCTTCTGGAATAATGTATATTATTTGTTGCTTGAAAAAATTGTCACATGTCCTGCCCCGGACACGCCTCCTGGGTCGGCCAGATCGCTCCCGACAAGCAGTTCGAGACGACCATCGCCATTGAGGTCGCGAAGCCGCACGCCCCAGCCGAACTCGGCGCCGCTCTCGGGCGCCTGATCGAACAGCAACAGCAACGAAGAATAGTAGGGCGCCAATGCTGCGTAGGCGCGCCCCTTTCCTGAGGCATACGGATCAGCCACAACGATGTCTGCAAGGCCATCGCCATTCACATCGCCACATGCTGCGAAGTAGCCGAATGAGGTACTGATCGCAGTACCTGTCACCGGATCAGGTGGCCGGGTGATTCGCGTATACGCCTCGAACGTCGGAGACCAGAACACATAGGCGTGGTTTCTCTGATCGGTTGCGATCACGTCGTCGATACTGTCCCCGTTCAGATCGCGAGCGACGACATCGTTTCCAAAGCGCGAGTTGATGCCTGACGGATCGGGGTGCTCGATGGTCTTGAGCGGCACGAAATCAGGTCCTGCGAACAGGTAGACACGTCCCATCGAGGCGAGGCTGCCGACTGGCTTGCGCGGCGCTCCCACGATGAGGTCCATGATAGAATCGCCGTTCACATCTCCCGTAGCAAGATGATCGCCGAAGAAGCCATTCGTGCCGAGATCCGGAGCAACCACGACAGGGCCTCCGGTGAAGTCCGGACCCTGGTAAATCTCGACCCGACCCGCCTTCTGGATCCCTTGTACGATCGAGATCGGAAGTCCAACCGCGATATCAGGTACTCCGTCATTGGTGAGATCCTGAACAACGGAACGATGACCGAACTCCTGATACGGATCTCCCGTGCCGACGCTTGCCTTCACGAGCGTCGGAGCGCTGGAGAACACAGCACCTCCGCGATACACGTAAAAGTGACCTGCAGCGCCTGCGGGCGGCGGATCTCCATTCCCCTCACTGACAACCAGATCATCGATGCCGTCCCCATTGAAATCGGCGACCGAAAGACCCTGACCAAACAGGCCGAATGGGATTGGCGAAGGAGGGTCGAGCGTCGTCGTGGCAAGCAGGTTCGGCCCCCAAAAAACGTGTGCGCGACCCGAATGGTCAAGCCCCCCTGCATCTTCGAACCACGCACCGACGACAATATCCATGGCGCCGTCGCCATTGAGATCGCCCGTTTCAAGCCGGTCGCCGAAAAGTCCTGCCGTCGTCGGGTTCGGTGACACGAGAATCTGTGCATCTGCCGGAACGTAATAAGGCTGATCCAGCACGATTGTCGCAGGGTTGCTGAGCCGTGACGCGACATACGCCTGAAGGCTGATCGCGATTCCCTCAGCACCGGCGATCGGCGCAGGCATCGTGAACGGAAAGTCGAAGCGCCCGTTGGCCGGAATCGCGCCAAGCACGATGACCGACGTCAGGTTCCCGATGTAGAACGGCCCCTTGCCCGTGTTGATGGGTCCACTGAGCGGCAGCGGATTGAGGCCGAAACCCAGGAGCACGGGTTGCCCGACTGCCCCGGGAGCCGTGACATGCAGTGTCATGCTGCCCCCGAAGTACGGCTGGCCTTGAAGTTGCAGGAGCGGCTGCTGCGGAGTTGCCGTGGCAGTCAGAAGCGTCCCGAACCACAACATTTTTGGAATCAACTGCCAGCGCATCGAGTGGCTCCTTCAGACGAGGAGCATCGGGAGCGGCCGAAGCCCTACCCCGAGATCCTGCGTGCCTTTCACCCAGCCTATCACCGGCAGCGGTCCTGCCAACCCCTTCAATGCTCTTCCCACATTGAAGCTGGGCGCTGCGACGACACCGAAGGAGGGCAGTAACCCTGAGTGCGCGTTCGAGGTGTTAAGCCTCCGCAGGACTCAAGGTGATGCCCGCCCACCTCCGGGGCTGTGCGGAGACAGCGAGTCAGCCTGTGTGCGCCGTGGCCGGCGCGTCAGGGATCGCGCGGGCGCAGCTCGCGGCCGTCTTCGGGCTGCAGGCCACCGCCTTGCGGCAGCATGAGCACGATGCGCGAACCGGCTGCATCGACCAGCACGCGAGCGCCCTCGGTGAAGGACGGCATCCCGCCGCGCGCACCGGCTGGCAGCATGCCACGGCCGCTGGAGGCAACCTCGGTCGGATGGCCCTGCACGTCGTAGACGGGCGGGACGGCCAGCGGATGCGGACTCGAGTCATCGAAGGGCGTGGGGAAGATTCCCAGGTCATCGGCCGCGGCCACGGGGCCGGGATCCGCGCCGACATCGGAGGCCACATCGGAGGTCACATCGGAGGTCACATCGGAGGTCACATCGGAGGTCACATCGGAGGTCACATCGGAGGCCACGGGCGAAGTCTCCGTCTGCAGGACGGGCGCTGCGCTCCACGCACCGGCGGCGTGCATGCCGAGGCCCAGGCCGACGAGCAGCGCGGCGGCCGCGGCGTAGCGCGGCCACAGGCGCGCGCGTTCCATCGACGCGGGAAGTTCGGCGCGCGGGCCCGGCTCGCCCACCGCGATGCGGGCCATGATCTCGTCGGCGAAACCATCCAGGACTCCTTCGGGCAGCGGCTGCTCCGTGAGCACGCCGAGGCGCTCGCGCATCGCCGTGAGTTCGCGGTAATCGCGGAAGCACGGCAGGCAGGTGTGCAGGTGCTCCTCGACGGTGCCCGCCTGGCGCGGCGGAAGATCGCCGCCGACGTGCAGCGGCAGCAGGTTTCTCACGGTACGGCAATTGGTGCGGCTGAACATCACGGCGTGCGCTTCCTGGTGCTGGTGTCGTGTGGTGTGCCGGGCTTTCGCGCTCCGGTCTCGCGGGCCGAGCCCTCGCGGCTGCCGGCGGCTTCCAGGCCGGGCAGGGTCGCATCATCGTCCTCGGCAAGCGCCTCGCGATGCGCGCGGCTCTCGTTGCGGGTCTCGAGGCGATTCCACACCTCGCGGAACTGCTTGCGCGCGACGTGCAGGCGCCAGCGCACCGTGGCGTGCGCGATGCCCGTGATGTCGGCGATCTGCTTGGACGACAGGCCCTCGAGATCGCGCAGCGCGATGACCGTGCGGTACTTCTCGTCCAGCGTGTCGAGCACGAGGCGCACGTTGCGCGCCAGCTCGCGGCTGTCCTGTCCGCTGTCGGGCGACTGGCCCGGGCTCTTGTCCGGCAGCGCTTCGCGGAACACGTCGATGTCGACGCCCTTGTGGCGCTTGTTGCGCCGCAGGTGGTCGATGGCGAGGTTCACCGTGATGCGGTAGAGCCAGGTGGTGAAGGCCATTGAGAAATCGAAGCGGTCCAGCGCGCGCCAGACGCGCATGAAGGCTTCCTGGGCCACGTCGCGGGCGCCGTCGGCGTCGCCCAGAATCTTGTAGGCCGCCCAGAAGGCTCGCTGCTCGTGGCGCTTCACCAGCGCGGCGAACGACTCCTGGCTGCCCTCGAGGCACGCGCGGATCAACTCGTGGTCGTCGCGGGTCGGCTCGGTCACGGGGCCGGTCCAGTTGCGGAGCTTTTGCGCCGGAGAGTTCACGGACCCGACTACGGGACCGCTCCGGCGCGTGATGGATCGCACAGCACGACCCGACCTCAATACTCGCTCGCCCGGGCGTCCCTCGCCATCCTCCATCCGGAATCAGGCCCGGCCTCAGACCCACCCAGAATGGAGGCGGGCCGCAGCCTCTGCCTCAGCTCGGGACGGAACTGCCCACGTAGGTGCCGAGGTTGCGGTACTTGGCGGCCCGGAGCGTGCCCCGTTCAGCCGGCGAGAGGGCCGAAAGCTCATCGAAGTGCCGGATGAGCGCCTCCTTGAGCACGGCCGCCATGCCCGCCTTGTCCCGGTGCGCCCCGCCCATCGGCTCGGGCACGATCTCGTCCGCGACGCCCAACTCCAGCAGCGTGGAGCTGGCCAGCTTGAGCGAGATCGCGGCCTCCTCCGAGCGCGCGCCGTCCTTCCAGAGGATGGAGGCGCAGCCTTCGGGGGAGATCACGGAGTAGTAGGCGTTCTCGAGGACCAGCAGCCGGTCGCAGACACCGATACCGAGCGCCCCGCCGGAGCCGCCCTCGCCGATGACGACGGACACCACCGGCACCTTGAGCCGGAACATCTCCAGGATGCTCCAGGCGATGGCGCTGGCCTGGCCGCGCTCCTCGGCACCGATGCCCGGATAGGCGCCGGGCGTGTTGATCAGCGTGAGGATGGGCAGGTTCTGGCGCTCCGCGAGCTGCATGCAGCGCAGCGCCTTGCGGTAGCCTTCAGGGTGCGCGCAGCCCCAGTTGCACTCGATGCGCTCCTGCGTCGTGCGCCCCTTGCGGTGCGCCACGACCATGATCTTGCGCCCCTGAAGGGTGGCAAATCCCGTGAAGATAGCGCGATCGTCGCCGTAGAGTCGGTCGCCGTGCAGCTCGATGACATCGGTCAGCATGAGCTCGAAGTAGTCGGACGACACGGGCCGCTCCGTGTGGCGCGACAGCTGGATGCGCTTCCAGATGCTCAGGTCTCGCTGCAACTCCTCGAGCAGCTTGTCGCGTTTGGCGATGAGTTGCGTGAGAGCTGGGCTGGGCGGCTGAGGCTTGCCACCGGAGGCTTCGAGCGCGGCGGCCGTGGTGAGTTCTTCGATCTGCACGTCCAGCTCGCGGACCGGCTTCTCGAAGGCGAGCGCGTTCTTGAGCGCGGGATGCTGCAGCTTGGATCGGGGCATGGCGCGGAATCGTAGCCGCCGGCACCCCGCCTGAGGTAGCGGGTGTCTCGCCCGGGGGCCGTTTGGCTATCGTGGCCGACTCCCCGCAGGACACCGCCCGGCACCCGTGGACAGCGACACGACCTCCGTCTGCATCGAGATCGGCATCCGCCCCGAGCGCAAGGACGTCGTCGCGGCGCGGCTCCTGCGCCAGGCGGCCGAGCTCGGCATGGCTCTCCCGGACGGCGTGCAGTCCCGGCGCGGCTGGTCGCTTCACGTGGTCGGCGGCGCAGCCGCGGCCCGCACGCTGGCGGAGCGCTTCCTCTGCGACCCGGTGATGAACACGGTGCGCCTGTTTCCCTCGGGCAGCAGCCCGGCGGAGCCCGACACCACGCGCCTCGAGGTGGTGCGCCTCCCGGGCGTCATGGACCCCTCCGCGCAGAGCGTGCTGCGCGCGGCGAAGCGCCTCTCGCTGCAGGTCTCCGACGTGCGCAGCTGGCAGGCCTTCGTCTTCCCGGCCGGCACCGACAAGGCGCTGCTCGCGCGGCTGGGCAGCGGCCTGCTGGCCAATCTCGCCATCGAGGAGGTGCGACTCGATCCGGCCACGGGCATCGCACCGGTGGCCGACCTGCCCGACGCGCCCTTCCGCCTGCAGCACGTGCCGCTGCGCGAGGCCAGCGCCGCCGAGCTCTCGCGGCTCTCCACCGAGGGCTGCCTCGCGCTGGACGCCACCGAGATGGCCGCCGTCCAGGGCCACTTCCGCAGCGAGGCGCGCGAACCCACCGACATCGAACTGGAAACGCTCGCGCAGACCTGGTCCGAGCACTGCAAGCACAAGACGCTCACGGGCCTCGTGCAATACGAAGGCACGCTGCGCGACAACCTGCTGAAGTCCACGATCGCCCGCGCCACGCACGAGCTGAACCGGCCCTTCTGCAAGTCGGTCTTCGTGGACAACGCGGGCGTCGTCGCCTTCGACGACACGCATCACCTCACCTTCAAGGTCGAGACGCACAATCACCCGTCGGCGATCGAGCCCTACGGCGGCGCAGGCACCGGGCTCGGCGGCGTGCTCCGCGACACGCTGGGCACGGGCCTCGGCGCGCGCCCCATCGCCAGCACGGACGTCTTCTGCTTCGGCCCGCCGGACCTGCCGGCGAGCAAGGTGCCCAAGGGCAGCCTGCACCCGCTGCGCGTCATGAAGGGCGTCGTCTCCGGCGTGCGCGACTACGGCAATCGCATGGGCATCCCCACCGTGAACGGCGCGGTGTGTTTCGATCCGCGCTACGTGGGCAACCCGCTGGTCTACTGCGGCAGCATCGGCCTGCTGCCGGCCAACCGCCTGCACAAGGAAGTCCGTCCCGGCGATCTCATCGTCGTCGCCGGCGGACGCACGGGCCGCGACGGCATCCACGGCGCGACCTTCTCCAGCCAGGAACTGCACGAGGAAAGCGAGACGGTCTCTTCCGGCGCGGTGCAGATCGGCAACGCGATCGAGGAGAAGAAGCTCATGGACGCGCTGCTCATTGCACGCGACCTCGGCCTCTACCGCGGCGTGACGGACTGCGGCGCGGGCGGGTTGTCCTCCGCCGTCGGCGAGATGGGCGAGGGCAGCCACGGCGCGCACGTGCTGCTCGACCGCGTGCCGCTCAAGTACCACGGCCTCACCTACCGCGAGATCTGGATCAGCGAAGCGCAGGAACGCATGGTCTTCGCCGTGCCGCCGGAGCACGAGCGCGCGCTGCTCGCGGTCTTCGCCGCCGAGGACGTCGAGGCCACTGTCATCGGCACCTTCAACGGCAGCGGTCGCCTCACCGCGGAGTTCGCCGGCACGCCCGTCATGGACCTCTCCATGGACTTCCTGCACAAGGGCCTGCCGCGCCGCACGCGCACCGCCGTGAAGCGCAAGCGCACGCTGGCCGACCCCACGCCGGCGCAGCTCGCGCTCACGGGGCCGCCGCACGCAGCTGCGCAGTCGTCGGGCACGCAGTCGGCGGGCACGCAAGCGGCGGCCGCGCACGGCGGCACGCGCGCCGGCGAATTGCTGTTGTCGCTGCTGGCGGCGCCCAACATCGCCAGCAAGGAATGGATCATCCGCCAGTACGACCACGAGGTGCTCGCGGGCTCGGTCGTGAAGCCGCTCACCGGGCCGCGGCGCGACGGGCCGTCGGACGGTGCGGTCATCGCGCCAGTGCCGGGCAGCCGGCGCGGCTTCGCGGTGGCGTGCGGCATCAATCCCTGTCTCGGCGACGTGGATCCGTACCGCATGGCGCTGCATGCGATCGACGAGGCGCTGCGCAACGTCGTCGCCGTGGGCGGCGACCCGGAGCAGACCTCCATCCTCGACAACTTCTCGTGGGGCAACTGCGAGAGGCCCGAGAATCTCGGCGACCTCGTGCAGGCCTGCGACGCCTGCTACGACGGCGCGATGGCCTTCCGCACGCCATTCATCTCCGGCAAGGACAGCCTCAACAACGACTACCGCGAGGGCGGCGTCAGCCTCTCCATCCCGCCGACGCTGCTCATCACCGCGCTCGCGATCGTGCCCGACATCGGTCGAGCCTGCACGATGGACCTCAAGGGCCCGGGCCACGACGTGCTCATCCTCGGCATCACGGGCCCGGAACTCGGCGGCAGCCACCTGGCGCACGCCCTCGGCGCATCCGGCGCAGAGGTCCCGCCGGTGGATCTCGTGCTGGCGCCGAAGCTCCTGCGCGCCGTGCATGCAGCCATCGCGCGCGGCCTGCTGCTCTCGTGCCACGATCTTTCCGAAGGCGGCCTCGCCGTCGCCGCGGCCGAAATGGCCTTCGCGGGCGGCGTCGGCCTGTCGCTCGACGTCGCCGCCATGCCGGTGCGCGGCGCGCCGGACCTGCCGCGCCGGCTCTTCGCCGAGAGCGCCTCGCGCTTCCTCGTCGAGGTGGCGCCGGAACGCCGCGAGGAACTGCACAAGCTCCTCGCCGACGTGCCGCACACGCTCATCGGCCGGACGACCGCCGAGAGCGTGCTCGACCTCCGCGACGGCAGCACGCCCGTGCTGCGCTGCGAACTGGCCGCGCTGCGCGAGGCGCACCAGCGCACGCTGGACCTCGACCGCGAGCACGCCGCGGAGCGCGGCCGATGAGCGTCACGCCTTCCGTCCTCGTGCTGCGCGCCGCCGGCACCAACTGCGACGCGGACACGGCCCACGCCTTCGAGCGCTTCGGCGCGCGCGCCACCGCGCTGCACGTCAACCGCCTGCTGGCCGAACCCGCGCTGCTCGCGCGCCACCATGTGCTCGCCCTGCCCGGCGGTTTCGCCTACGGCGACGACGCCGGCGCGGGCGCCGTGCTCGCCTGCGAGCTGGGTTCCGCGCTCGCGCAGCCGCTGAAAGATTTCGTCGCGGGCGGCGGCCTCGTGATCGGCATCTGCAACGGCTTCCAGGCGCTCGTGCGCCTCGGCCTGCTCCCCGGCCTGGACGCGCCGCTCGGCGTGCAGGACGTGAGCCTCGCCGACAACGACAGCCTCAAGTACGAGGACCGCTGGGTGCGCCTCGCGATCACGAGCCGTCGCTGCGTGTTCGTCGGCGACATGCCCGCGCCGGAACTGCCCGTCGCGCACGGCGAAGGCCGCATCGTCCCGCGCGACGCGGAGGTCGCGCGTCGCCTCGTCGCCGAGGACCGCGTCGTGTTCCGCTACTGCGGCGCCGACGGCCGCCCGACACAGGACTACCCGGCCAATCCGAACGGCAGCGAGGACGCGATCGCGGGCCTCACCGACGCGACCGGCCGCGTGCTCGGCCTCATGCCGCACCCCGAGCGCGCGCTCTTCGGCTACCACCACCCCGACTGGACGCGCGCCACGCGCCACGGCGGCGCGCCCGACGACCTCGGCCCCGGCGCCCCGCTCTTCGCCAACGCGTGTGATTGGGTCCGCAACAACCGCTGAGGCGGCTCGGCGCGGCGTTGCGCGAGCTCCGCGACGATCGAGCCGCGCCGGAGAACCCCGCATGAACGCCGATCGCCAGAACGATGCCAAGCAGCGAGCTGCGTTGCAGGCCGTGGACCTCGTCGTCTCCGGCATGGTGCTCGGGCTGGGCAGCGGGTCGACGGCGGTGCTCGTCGTCGATGAACTCGGCCGGCGCCTGCGCGACGGGCGGCTCTCCGACATCGTCGGCGTGCCCACCTCGCGAGCCACGCACGAACGGGCCGTGCGCGCCGGAGTGCCGGTCACCGACCTGGACTCGCGCCCCGTCCTCGACCTCAGCATCGACGGCGCCGACGAGGTCGACCCCGAGGGCAACCTGATCAAGGGACTCGGCGCAGCGCTGTTGCGCGAGAAGATCGTCGCCACGGCGTCGCGGCACCTGGCCATCGTCGTCGACGCGTCGAAGCTCGTGGAGCGGCTCGGCACGCGCGCACCGCTGCCGGTCGAGGTCGTGCCTTTCGGGCACCGCAGTCACGACGCGCTCTTTGCGGAACTCGGCGGGCGCCCGCTGCTGCGCGTCACGACGAGCGGGGCCCCGCTCGTCACGGACGAAGGCCACTGGATCATCGACGTCCGCTTCGACGGCGGCATTGCCGCGCCGGACGAGGTGGCGCGACGCCTCAAGCTCCATCCGGGCATCGTGGAGACGGGCCTCTTCCTCGGCATGCGGCCGACGGTGATCGTGGGCCGACCGGAAGCATGAGCGCACGGATCCGACCCGGCCGGACTCAGCCGCAGAACTCCGCGACGGCATCTCCGTAGAGCGCCAGCCCGGCTTCCAGCTCATCGAACAGGATGGACTCGTCCACGCGGTGCGCCTGGTCGATGGAGCCCGGGCCGCACACGACCGTCGGCAGCGAGAACGCCGCGCGATAGAGCTCGGCCTCCGTGTAGAAAGCCACGCTGCCAGGCGCGTGGCCGGCGCGTCCCGCGAGCCAGCTCACCAGCGGATGCTCCCGGGGCTGGCGAAAAGGCGGCAGCGGCGCGGGCCAGTGCAGTTCGCCGTGCACGCCGGGCGCAGCCTGGCACGCGCGTTCGAGCAGTGCCGCCACGCGAGCGCGCAGCGCGTCGCCGTCGAAGCCGGGCAGCGGGCGCCACTCGAGGCGCACCTCGGCGCGGTCGGGTACGACATTGGCCGCGGTGCCGGCGGAGATCATGCCCGTGTTGAGCGTGGTGCACGGCGGCGTGAGGCCGCAACGCGGGTCGCCTTCACGCCGCAGTTCCTCGCGCAGCGCGTGCAGACCCGGCAGCAGCACGCCCAGCGCGACGGACGCGTCCGCGCCCGCCCAGGGGTTGCTGCTGTGCGCGGGCCGACCGCGCAGCGTCAGCGTGGCCACCGCGTAGCCCTTGTGCGCAACGATCGGCACGAGCCCGGTCGGCTCGCCGACGAGGCACGCCGCGCCGGCGACATCGCCCAGAAGTTCCGGTCGGCTGACGAGCGCGAGCGCCCCGTGGCAGCCGATTTCCTCCGCATAGCTGTAGAGCAGGACAAGCGGCCGCCGCAACACCGCGCCACGCAGCGCGCGCTCCGCGGCGAGCACCTGCGCGGCGATGGGGCCCTTCATGTCGCAGGCGCCGCGGCCGAAGAGCGTGCGGCCGTCGCGCTCGGGCGTCGAGGTCGCGCGATTGCCGACCTGCCATGGCACGGTGTCGATGTGTCCGGCGAGCACCAGGCCCGCGGGGCCGGCGCCGCCGAAGCGCGCCACGAGATTGCGCTGCGTCACGCCACCGTGCGTACCGTCCTGCAGCGTGACGCGCGCACCGGCGGCCGCAAGCCGCTCCGCGAGCAGCGCAACCGCGGGCTCCGTGCTGCGGCCCGGTGCGCTGTCCCGCGCCACGAGCTGCTCGGTGAGTGTCACGACATCGTCCGTCACGACGCGATGGTAGCGCAGAGCGCGTGCGACATCGCCCCGGCCCCGCATCACGGTGCCGGCCGAGCACCGCGCCATCTGTGCTGCCTCGCACCTGTCGCGTCGCGCCGGGCACGTGCCGCGTCCGACAGGCGGCTATCCGGGTCGACGCTCCATGCTCGTGACGACGGCCTCGGCGCCGGCGCAAGGCCAGCCGGCCGTGTACTCCATGCGGATCTCGCGCGGGCCGACGATCAGCAGCGTGCGGCTCACCGTGCGCGCATCGGGGCGGTGCATGCACACCGAGAAGGCATCACCCTGCGGCGCGGACGGCGCGTGTCCCGCGTGAAAGGCCCGCAGCGCGGCCGCGACGACTGCCGGGTCGTCCACGCGACTTCGAGACTCCGACCCGCGAGGCGCGCCCGCCTCGAGCGGCAGCGTGTCGAGGAGCCGCGCGAAGGCGGCGCGTCGTGCGCTCTCCACGGCGTCCGACGCGTAGGTGCTCGACACGATGCACTGCGGACCGGAAAGCTCCGTGAAGGCAAGTTGCAGTCCGTCCCAGTCGATGCGCAGGAGCCGAGCCTGCGGCGCCTCGGCACCCGGGCCATCGCCGCTCTCCACGACCACGAGCTTGAAGGACCTGCTGCGCAGCGAGCCTTCGGCGACCTGGCGTTCCAGGCGCGCGCGCACCGCGGCGGGCCGCGCGTCGGCGAGCAGGTCCATGACGAGCAGTCCGCGACTGCGGGCGTCGGCGGGCGTCGGCGTCACGGACGGACGGTCGCCGTTGAGGATGGCGAGGCAGCGGCCGCGGCTGTCCACGCCGAGCCAGGTGCCGCCCGCATCGGTGTCGCGCGGCGCCATGATCCGTGCGGCGCCGAGCTGCCCGATCACCGGAGGCAGGCCGGGCCCGCGCCGGAGCGACTCATCGCGATTGTGCGCCAGCAGGAAACCGCCGAGCGGCAGGCCCGGCACGAACGTCAGCGTGCACACGCGGTGCTCAGCTCCGCGCGGCGGGCAGCGTCGCGTGCCGCTGCAACCACTCGAGGGTGGAAGGCGCCATGCCGAAGCTCTCGGGAATCGGCAGGCCCTGCGCGCGGGCGAGCACCGCGATGAGCGCGTGATGGTGCACGGCATGGCTCTGCAGGAAGAGCAGCTCGCGATCCACGCGACTCTCGCAGCCGTCGAAGCGCCCGGGCTCGTAACTGCCCTGCTGGCGGATGCGCACGGCCTGGGCGAGCGACTCGCGCGACAGCGCGGACAGTCCCGCGATGGCGCTGCGCACGGCGGCCGCCGCCGCGCTGCGGTTGGTCTCCACCGGCGTGTCACGGTCGCGCGCGTCGTAGTCGATGAGCCGCGACGGCAGGCCTGCGAGGAAGAGCCTGTAATGATCGAGGTTGTGACGCACATGCGCACCGATGGACGCGGACGAGAGCCGCGCTTCCACGTGGATGTACTGGTTGTCGTCGAGCTCCTCGAGGAGCCACAGCGTCTGCTGCAGGACCTCGATATTGGGGCCGATCGGGTCGACGTTCGAGCTCGTGTTCATGGCGCGGCAGCCAGCTCCCGGGAGACATCGGCCGCCTGGCGCACCGGCACGAACATCGCCGCCACCTGCGCGTGCAGGCCGTTGGCCAGCAGCTTGCGGTCGGCCCCGCGCAGCGGCACATCGGACCAGCGGACGGTGGCTTCGATGCGGTGGATCTTCATCAGGTTCCAGGCGTGCGGGCCGAAGGTCGTGTCGCCCCACCAGCAGATTGTGCACGACGGCGGCTCGATGTCACCCGGCGTGTCGTAGTGCAGCGCGACGGCCACGCAGGGAATGTCCAGCGCAGCGGCCGGCTCGAGCAGGCCCGCGTGAAAGTGCTCCACCTGCGCGCCGCGCGTCGAGGTGCCCTCCGGGAAAAAGGTCACGGTGACGCCTTGGTCCAGCGTCGCGGCAATGTCGCGCCCTATGGCGGGTACGGCACCCTTGTGGCCTCGGTCCAGGAAGAGCACGTACGCGAGCCGGGCCAGCAGCCCCATCAGCGGCCAGTGGGCGACCTCCGCCTTGGACACGAAGCGGCAGGGCACGATGCTCGCGATGAGCGGGATGTCGAGATAGCTGAGGTGGTTGCTGACGATCACGCACCCCGGCGGCGGCGCGCCTGCCGGGCGCGTCACGGTCACGCCCATGATCGCCAGCACGGTCCGGCCCCACGCTTGCTGCACGCGCAGGCAGCTGCGCAGTGAAAACGCGTGGCCACGGCGCCCGAACGGCAGCCCCAGGAGCCGCAGCGGCGCGAGGGGCAGACCCAACGCCACCGACGCCAGCACCACGAGCACGAGGCGCGTGCCGGCGCGCAGCGGCGCGCTCGATCCGCCCGTCCGGCCGCTCAACGCAGAAAGCGCTTGCGATTCACCTCGGTGAGATCCGCGAGGTCGAGCAGCGCGAGGAAGTCGATGGTCTTGAAGTGCCGGTCGAGCGCCGGCTCGCCCACGACCCTGGTGCCGATGCGCAGATACGACGCGAAGAGCGGCGGCACGCCGCGCGCGACGGGCCCCGGAGCGGCCGCCGCGCCCGCCGGAAAGCACAGATACTCCGCGCGCGGCGGCGCGACCAGCGTCGGGTGCAGGTGGCCTTCGTCGCGCAGGTAGCGCCACGCGGCCTTGCCCTCCTCGGGATCCTGCGAGGTCAGCGAGCAGCAGCCGAACAGGTAGCGCGCCTCGTTGGCGAGCATGTAGCTGCCGAGGCCCATCCACAGGAGCTGCAGCACGCGCGTGTTGCGGTGGTCCTTGTGGATGCACGCGCGGCCCGTCTCGACGGCTTGCGGAACCAGCGGGGCAAGGCTGGACAGGTCGAACTCACCGGCCGTGTACAGGCCCGGCGGGTCGACGACGCGGCGCGTGGCCTGCACGCGATAAGTCCCGACGCACGCGCCGGTATCCATGTGCTCCACGAGCAGGTGGTCGCAGGGGGCGTCGAAGACATCCTCGTCGTAGCCCTTCTCCCAGGACACGGCGAGGCCCTCGTTCAGCTCGCGGTTGAAGACCTCGAAGCGGAGCTCCTGCGCTCGGCGCACATCGCGATCGTTCCGCGCGATCCGCACGCTGTAGCGCCCCGTCTCGTGGCGGATGTCCGCGAGCCCGTCCGACGACCGTGTCACGCGGTGTGCTCTCCCTGGGGTCTGCGGTCCGTGGCCCGCGCTCCGTCGAGCACGACGCGGCGAACGCAACTCGGCCTCGACTCAGCTTGATGCGGTTTCCACCCGGCCCGTTTCAAAGCCCGCGGCGATCCAGGCCTGCGTCCCGCCGGCCACGTTGTACAGCTTGCGGAAGCCGGCGCGTTCCAGCAAGCCGCACGCGGCGCTGCTGCGGTAGGCGCTCTGGCAGACGACGGCCGTCGGGCGCGATCGGTCCAGCTCCGCGAGTCGCTCCCGGAGTTGCGGGAGCGGGATGTTGAGTGCGCCGGGCACATGGCCCGCCTCGTGTTCGCCCGGGCCGCGCACGTCCAGCACGAGCAATGCGCGGTCTCCCGCGAGGCGAGCGCGCAGCGCTTCCACCGGGAGCTGCGGCAGTGCCGTGAGCGGCCGCTGCGCCGAGGACCACGCCGTCACGCCGCCGTCGAGGAAGCCGGCCACGTCCGACAGGCCGACCCGCGCAAGCCGCATCCGCGCCTCGGCGACGGCCCCGGCACCGTCCGCCACCAGGATGAGCGGCGCATCGAGCGGCAGCAGCGTTCCGGCCCACGGCGCGAAGGAGCCGGTGAGTCCGATGTTCAGCGAGCCCGGCACGTGGCCCGCGCCGTAGGCCTCCTTCTCGCGCACGTCCAGCACGAAGGCGCCGGCTGCCTGCGCGCGCTGCACGGCCTCCGGCGACAGCGGCGGCGGTGCAACCAGGTCCGACAGCGGCGTCGCGCCGGCACGATTCTGCTCCGCGTCATGCGCGAAGTACGGCGGCGAGGGCGGGAGGCCGGCCGTCGAGCGCTCGATGAAGGCCTCGCGCGTCATCGGCTGCAGCGCCCAGTTCAGCGCCTTCTGCTCGCCCAGCGTGGACGAGAGCGCCTTGCTGATGTTCTTGCCGCACGCGGAACCCGCGCCGTGCGCCGGGTACACGAGGACGTCGTCCGGCAGCGGCGCCAGCTTGTCGCGCAGCGAGTCGTAGAGCATCCCGGCCATCTGCTGCGCCGAGAAGCCCTTGCTCGACACCAGGTCGGGCCTGCCGACGTCGCCGATGAAGAGCGTGTCCCCCGTGAGCACCGCGACGGGCGCGCCGCCCTCGAGCACGAGCACGCAGAGGCTTTCGGGCGTGTGCCCCGGCGTCATCAGGAAGCGAAGCACGACGCGGCCGAGCACGATTTCGTCGCCGTCATGCGCCGGCACGTGCGGGAACGACGCGCCGGCGCGGTGGCCGATGTGGATCGTCGCGCCGGTGCGCCGCGCCAATTCCACGTGGCCCGAGACGAAGTCCGCGTGCAGGTGCGTCTCGATGATGTGCGTGATGACCAGCCCGCGGGCCGCCGCGGCCTCGATGTAGAGGTCCACGTCGCGGCGCGGATCGACGATCGCACACTCACCCATCGCGGCGCCGTGAGCGCCGGCGGCACTCGCGGCACTCGTGGCACTCGTGGCACTCGCAGGGCTCGCGGGGCTCGCGGGGCTCGCGGGGCTCGCCACAGTGTCGGGCTTGTCGCCCACGAGGTAGCTGCCCTGCGCAAGACACCCGAGATAGAACTGCTGGAATTCCATGGAGCCACATTATTCCCCCGGCCGCGCCCGGGCGCACCTGACTTTCCGCCGGGGGGAATGCCGCCGCGCGGACATCGGCACGGCGGCAGCGGGACAGCAGGGCGGCGCGGCGGCGGAGTCGCGACGGGATCCGCGCGTGCCTTGGGTAACATCTGCCGCCGTGACCAAGCCCTTTTCCATCGTGTCCGCCGGCGGCGGCCCCTCCGGCCTCTACTTCAGTCTGCTCATGAAGCAGGCCTTTCCCGGCGTCGAGATCGACGTCTTCGAGCGCAACGCGCCGGACGACACCTTCGGCTGGGGCGTCGTGTTCAGCGACGAGACGCTGGGGAACTTCGAGCGCGCCGATCCGGAGAGCTTCGCCGAGATCCGCCGTCACCTCGCCACGTGGGGCGACATCGAGACCTGGTACGGCGGCACCTGCGTGCGCTCCACCGGCCACGGCTTCTGCGGCCTGTCGCGCAAGAAGCTGCTGCAGATCTTCCAGAAGCGCTGCACGGACCTGGGCGTCCGACTGCACTTCCAGCGCGAGATCCGCAGCGCGTCCGACGTGGCGGGCGCCGACCTCGTGCTCGCAGCCGACGGCCTCAACAGTCTGCTGCGCACCGAGTTCGTCGAGCATTTCCGCCCGACGATCGACTGGCGCAGCGCGCGCTTCTGCTGGCTGGGCACGGACAAGCCGCTCTCGGCTTTCACCTTCATCTTCCGGGAGAGCGAGCACGGGCTCTTCCAGGTGCACGCCTATCCTTTCCAGAAGGACCTCAGCACCTTCATCGTCGAATGCCATGAGGACACCTGGCGGCGCGCAGGCCTCGATGCCGCCAGCGAAGCCGAGACGATCGCCTATTGCGAACGGCTCTTCGCGCAGGACCTCGGCGGCCACAAGCTGCTCGCCAACCGCTCGATCTGGCGCGCCTTCCCCACGGTCACCAACGCCACCTGGCACCACCGCAACATGGTGCTCGTGGGCGACGCGGCGCACACCGCCCACTTCTCCATCGGCTCGGGCACCAAGCTCGCGATGGAAGACGCGATCGCGCTGCTCGACGCCTTCCGCGGGCATGCCGGCGCGGGTGGCGCCGTCGGTGGGGGCAGTCCTGCTGGCGCTGCTGGCGCTGCTGGTGCTGCTGGTGCAACTGGCGCAACTGGCGCAGCTGGCGCAGCTGGTGCTGCTGGCGCGGGCGGCGCGCCGCTTGCCGCGTGTGCGCCGGGTGCGCCGGGCACGGCGGCTGCGTCCGCGCAGTTCGCGGCGCCCGCGGCGGCCGACGTGCCGGAGATCCTCGCCGCGTACGAGAGCGCGCGCCGGCTCGACGTGCTGAAGGTGCAGAAGGCCGCGCAGACCTCGCTCGAGTGGTTCGAGAACTCCGCGCGCTACATCGATCAGAACCCACTGCAATTCACCTTCAACCTCATGACGCGCAGCAAGCGCATCACCTTCGACAATCTTGCGCTGCGGGACCCGGCGCTCGTCGCCGCGGTCGCGAACTGGTTCTGGAAGGACGCGCAGCGCTTCGCACCGGCGCCCGCTGCCACCGCGGGCGGCTCGGACTCCGGCCACGCCACGGTGCGCGCCGCTGCGGCGTTGCGGGTGCCGACGGCGCCGGCTGCCGACGGCCCGGTGCCGCCGCCGATGTTCGCGCCCTTCCGGCTGCGCGGCCTGGCGCTCGGCAATCGCATCGTCGTCTCGCCGATGTGCCAGTATTCGGCCGTGCAGGGCGTGCCGACCGACTGGCACCTGGTGCACCTCGGCAGTCGCGCCGTGGGCGGCGCAGGCCTCGTCATCTCGGAGATGACCAACATCTCCGCCGACGGGCGCATCTCGCCCGGCTGCGCGGGCCTGTGGAACGAGGAGCAGCGCGCAGCCTGGGCTCGCATCACGGCCTTCGTGCACGAGCACTCGGCCAGTCGCATCGGCGTGCAACTCGCGCACGCGGGCCGCAAGGGCAGCTGCCACCTCAGCTGGGAGGGCGGTGCGCCCCTGCGCGACAGCCGCGCGTGGCAGACCATCGGCCCGTCGGCGCTGCCGTTCGAGCCGGGCGATCCGCCGCCGCAGGAAATGAATCGCGCCGACATGGACCGCGTGCGCGACGGCTTCGTCGCCAGCACGCGCCTCTCGCTGGCCGCGGGCTTCGATCTCATCGAGCTGCACATGGCGCACGGCTACCTGCTCTCGAGCTTCCTCTCGCCCGCGAGCAACAGGCGCACCGACGACTACGGCGGCAGCCTCGACAAGCGCCTGCGCTTCCCGCTCGAGGTCTTCGACGCGGTGCGCGCCGCGTGGCCCGCCGACAAGCCGCTGGCCGTGCGCATCTCGGCCTCGGACTGGAAGGACAAGGCCGGCCACGACGTGGGCCTCACCGCCGACGACGCGGTCGTGATCGCGCGCGCGCTGCACGAGCACGGCTGCGACCTCATCGACGTCTCGTCGGGCGGCAACTCGCCCGAAAGCGTCATCGAGTACGGCCGCATGTACCAGGTGCCGTTCGCGGACCGGATCCGCCACGAAGTGCCGGGCCTCGCGGTGATGGCCGTCGGCGCGATCCAGGGCGCGGACCATGCGAACACTGTGCTCGCCGCCGGCCGCGCGGACCTTTGCGCGATTGCCCGCGCGCACCTCTCGCATCCGTATCTCACGCTCGATGCCGCCGCGCAGTACGGCGTGGACAGCCAGCCGTGGCCGGACCAGTACCTCGCGGTCAAGCCGCGGCCGCGCAGGAGCTGAGGGCGCTCAGTCGAGCGTGCCGTGGAAGACGCGCGTGTCGTAGAGCAGGTGCACGCGGTCCGCGACCGCATGGCGTTCGAAGGACCGCCTCAGTCCCGCGACGAAGTCGTCGTGCGCCGGCCCCCTCTTCGGCACGTACGACGCGGACATCGCGCGGCCGAGCAGGCTCTGCCAGTCGAGCACCTGCTCGTTGGGAAAGCCTGTCAGCGCGGCGGACGGGCCGAGGAAGGCGCGCACGCCGGACTCGCCCGGCCCGTTGCGCTGCACCTCCGCGTACTCGGGGCAGTGCTTGCAGAGCAGCTCTTCGTAGTCCACCAGCACGCCGCTGCCCTCCGTGCGCCGCTCGTTCCAGATGAGCAGCACCGCGCCGCCAGGGCGCAGGATGCGGAGCCACTCGCGGCGGCTCGCCGGCCGATCGAACCAGTGGAAGGCCTGTCCTGCGGTGATCGCGTCCACGCTGCGGTCCGGCAGGCCGGTGGCCTCGGCCGTGCCGGCCCGCACCACGGCGCGCTTCACCGTGCGCGATACGGCGCGATCACCGCCGCGCACCTCGCCGCGCACCTCACGGCGCACTTCGCCGCGCGCCTCACTGCGCAACTCACCGCGCAACTCACCGCGCAACTCACCGCGCAACTCACTGCGCAACTCATCGTGCAACTCATCGTGCAACTCATCGTGCGCGTTGCCGGGCACTTCGCCCCGAGGCGCGGCGAAGTGCCGCTCGGCGACGGCGCGCATGGCGTCGTTGGGTTCGATGAGCGTGACGCGGTGGCCGGCGCGCACGAAGACCTCGGCCAGCTTGCCGGTCCCCGCGCCGATGTCGGCCACGTCGGCAGGATTTCCCACGCCGCGGGCAGCCAGCACGCCCGCCACAGCGTCCGGATATCCCGGCCGGTAGCGCTCGTAGTCCTCGACGCGATCGTCGAAGCGATGGATGCCTTCCATGGCGAGACTCCTTGCGGATGTCAGCGTGACCCGCAGCGGCGGTCGTGCCGCGCCCTGCGCAGCCGACGCTTCAGCGGCTCGGCGTTCAGCGGCTCAGCAGCGGAAATTCTCGAGCAGCGAAGCAACGTCCTTCAACAGTGGAGCAGCGGCGTCCTTGCCGGAGAGGACCGGCGTGCGCACGGGCCACTCGATGCCGATGTCGGGGTCGCTCCACGCGACGCCGACCTCGCCGCCCGGATCGTAGACGTCCGTGCACTTGTACTCGACCTCGGCGGTCTCGCTCAGCACGCAGAAGCCGTGAAGGTGTCCGGCCGGAACCCAGATCTGCAGGTGGTTTTCGGAGTTGAGCGTCGCACCTACCCACTGGCCGAAAGTCGGAGAGCCCGGCTTCACGTCTACGGCCACGTCGAAGATCTCGCCCTGCAGCACGCGCACGAGCTTGCCCTGCGGCTTGCGCCACTGCGCATGCAGGCCCCGCAGAGTGCCGCGCGCGCTGCGGCTGTGGTTGTCCTGAACGAACGGCAGCGGGATCCCGCCGTCGCGATACTTGCCCGCGTGGTAGCTCTCGAGAAAGAAGCCGCGCTCGTCGCGCCACACGTCGGGCTCGACGAGCAGGACGCCTGGCAGAGCTGTCTGCAGAAATTTCACGGCGGGTCTGTCCTCCGGTGCGACGGGCCGGAGACGATACGCGAGTCCAGCCGGCCGCTACAATCCGCCGCACATGTCACACGTCCATGATTCGAACTTCACCTCGCGCAGCTACGAGCTGGACAGCTACCGCCACCTGAACAACGGCGTGTACCTGGGCTGGTTCGAGCAGGCGCGCCTCGAGTGGCTGATTTCGCTGGGTTTCTCCTACGACGGTTTCGCGGATCGCAGGCAGTGGTTCGTGGTGGCCCGCACGGAGGTGGACTTCCGACTCTCGGTTCAGCTTGGCGACACGGTCACCGTGCAAACGGCCGTGGTCGGCTTCGGGCGCAGCAGCGTGCGCTTCCGACAGCGGATGCAGCGGGGCGATGCGCTCTGTGCCGAGGCTCTCACCGTCATGGTCTTCCACGACGAGAGAGGGTCGACACCGATTCCCGCGGACTTCCGCGCCGCCGCCGGCGAACCGGCTGCGGCGTGAAGCACGGCCACGTCGAAGTCGAAACCTGTCGCGCGCGCTGATTCGCGCTGATTCATGAATCGTCGCGAACCGTCGTGGACCGCGGCATCGATCGCGAATGAAAGAACGGTCGGTTTGATTCAAACCACGGACACGCGGCTGCGCTTTGCAATCGGTGCTAAGCTGTCGCGCCTCCCCCGTGGTCCTGTTGCCCCTGTATCTCAGCCCAGATGGAGCTGTTTCATGCGTACCTCCGTTGTTGTCGCCCTTCTGTCTGCGGGCCTGGCCGGATCGGCATCTGCACAGTCCCCGACGCTCAGCTTCTCGAACCAGACGCTCGCCGCCGGCATCGACGTGAAGTATCTCCCCGGGACCTTCATCTCGTCCGAGTACATGGCTGCGGGCGCGAGCGGCGACTTCAATCGCGACGGCTTCGAGGACCTCTTCATCCTCAGCGGCGGCGGGGCCAATGGCGCGGACCGCCTGTACATCAACAATGGTGACGGCACCTTTGCCGAGAGCGGCGCCGCCTGGGGCCTCACGACGGTGCATCGCGGGACGTCCATCGCGGTGGGCGACTACGACGGCGACGGCTGGCTGGACGTCTACGTCGGCAGCGCGGGCGCGAGTGGCGCCGGACAGGCCGGCCAGAACAAGCTCTATCGAAATCTTGCCGGCACGGGCTTCGTGGACATGGCGGCTGCAGCCGGCGTCCCGGGCACGGCGGTGGACTCCTTCGGTTGCTGCTTCGGCGACTACGACCTCGACGGCGACCTCGACCTGTTCGTCACGGGCTTCAACTCCCACAAGAACCGGCTGTACCGAAACAACAATGACGGCACGTTCACGGACGCCACCTCGTCCTCCAACCTCGTCGGCTTCGTGGCAGGCGTCTTCGGCTTCGCGACGCGCTTCGCCGACATGAACGGCGACAAATATCCGGAGCTGCTCATCTCAGGCGACTTCGGGACGAGCAAGTACTTGCGCAACAACGGCAACGGGACCTTCACCAACTACACGCTGCAGTCCGGCACGGGCAAGGACGAGAACGGCATGGGTGGCAGCGTCGGCGACTGGAACCGCGACGGCCTGCCCGACTGGTACGTGGACTCGATCCACTCCGTCATCGTTCAGCCCACGTGGACGGGCAACAAGCTCTACCAGAACAACGGAACGCACACCTACAGCCAGATCGCCGCCGCGGCCGGCGTGAACGACGGTGGATACGGCTGGGGCTCGGTGGCTGTGGATTTCAACCACGACCGCTGGCTGGACATCGCGGAAACGAACGGCGCTCAGTGGGACAACGAGTGGGTGAACGAGCGCTCCAGGCTCTGGCTGAACCAGGGCAACGGAAGCTTCACGGAGAGCTCCGTGGCCGCCGGCTTCAATCACCTCGGCCAGGGCCGCGGCCTGGTGAACTTCGACTACGACAACGACGGCGACCAGGACCTCATCGTGTTCGCCAACAACGAGAAGGCGCAACTCTGGCGCAATGATCTCTCCGGCCCCAACAAGCACTGGCTCCGCGTCGCGCTGGACACGGACGCGGACGCAGGCCTCGCGCAGCACGGCTACGGCTCGACCGTGCGCCTGACCGCCGGAGGCATCACCCAGACAGGCTTCCTCTTCGGCGGCGACAACGACCAGAGCTCCAGCGAGCTGAAGGTCCACTTCGGCCTCGGCGCCGAGACGCTGATCGACAGCCTCACCGTCGAGTGGAACGACGGAACCACGACGACGCTGAAGAACGTGGCCGTGGATCAGAACCTCACCATCTCCACGCGCTGGACGATGGTCGGCGGCGGTGTCGATGGCACCCTCGGCCCGATCACGCTCAACGGCGAAGGCACGCTGCTCCCCGCCGCTCCGACGTCGATCACGCTGGACGGCGCCCCGCTGAGCGCACCCGGGACGCTCATCCTCGGCCTCAGCGCCATCAACTCCCCGTTCAAGGGTGGCACGCTCGTCCCGACGCCGTCTTTCCTGCTCGACATCGTCACCGACCCGACCGGCAAGCTCGGCTTCGTCGTGCCGTGGCCTGCAGGCCTGCCCTCGGGGCTCAATGTGTGGTTCCAGGCGTGGTTCCCGAACGCCGGCGGGCCGAACGGTCCTGCGGGATCCAACGGCCTGAAGGCTGTCCTGCCCTGACCGGCGCCGGATCCGCAGGCGCTCCGTGAGCCGCCCCGTGGCTGCCTGCACGTCGGGGCGGTGACGCGGCCGCGCCAAGTGTGCAGCAGTCGGACAGGCGAAATAGCCGAGAATACCAGCGGACTGTAGACTCGATCCGCTTCCGCCCGCGCCCAGAAGAGCCCCGACCCAACGTGTTTCGCAATCCGTCCGCACTCGTCGTTCGATGTGCCGCCGCGATGCTGGTCACGGTGTCCGTTGCGGCCTTCACGCAGCCTTGCGCCGCCCAGACGCTGGGCACACTGACCACGATCCCCGGCCGCGTGGTGGACCTGGCCCCGGACGCCGCGACGAGCGCGTCCTTCCTCTACTGCACCGCGGAGGGCGAGGTCGGTCGCCTCGCGATCACCGGGACGCGCACGGTGCTCGCCACCGCCCTCGGGGCGCCATTTCCCAAGCCGCTGCGCGCGCTCGTGCAGACGCCCACCGGTGCGCTGGTGCTGCTCGACGACTCGGGTGACCTGTACAGCCTCCCGGCCGCAGGAGGCGCCGCCACGAAGATCTACGCCGACGGCTTCCTCGTCGACGACCCGACCGACCTGATCGTCGACACCGCCGGCACGCTGCTGATCGCCAGCAAGACGCCGTCCACCGGCGTGCGCGCGCTCGACTTCATCAGCGCGAACGGGCAGCGCTGGGCGTACTACCTCGTGGCGCACCAGCCGCTGGGCCTGGCCGCCGATCCTCTGGGCCCCGGCGTGCTGTTCAGCGACGAAGCGGGCGGCGGTGCGCTGCGGCGCGTCGACACCAGCAACGCCTCGCACCCGTCGAGCCTGCTCGGCAGCGGCGCCAACCCGGGCTTCACGGCGGCCAAGCTCGATGGCGACCTCGCCGCGCTGACGAACGGCGACGCGCTGTATGTCGCGGGCAGCAAGCTCTGGCTGCACACGCGCGCGACCGGGCTGTCCAGCATGCTCGCCAGCGCGACCACGACGTTGCGCGGCGTGTGCATCGCCACCTCGAGCGGCGGCGTCGCCAGCGCAAGCGGCTGGAGCGCCTACCTCGCGGAAGGCGAGGCCCCCACGCAGATCCGCGAATGGGGCAACGTGCCCGCGCCGGCCGGCGCGGTGTGCAGCGATCTCGGCACCGTGCCCGACCGCGGCAAGCAACTCATGTTCTTCAGCGGCCTGAACGTCTTCGACCTGGCCCGCGACGCCAGCGGCAACCTGCTCGTGGGCGGCGACAATTTCGGCCTGAATCCCGCGGTGCGACGCATCACGCTGCCCGGACTGGCGAGCACCACGATCTTCAACGCCGCAAGCGGGCTGCTCGGCAGCGTCGAGGGCATCGCGCTCGACGCCAAGGGCGCCGTCGTCACGCTCACGCACGGCGGCGAGGTGCAGTCGTTCACCGAGAGTCCCTTCGCGGCGACGACGCTGTACGCCGACGCGGGCAACCAGGTGATCGCCGGCAAGGACCTGCTGCTCACGCGCCAGGGACGCGCGCTGCTCGCCGACATCACGGGCTTTGCTGCCGGCAAGGTCTGGGCGCTGGACCCCGGAGGCAACTCGGTGTCGTCGCTTGCGACGACCAAGGAGACGCGCGGCCTCGCCGTCGACCCCTTCACCGCGCGCGCACTCGTCACGCAGTGGCAGGCGGCGGGCTTCGTCGGCACCGTGGACAGCCTCGATGTCGCCACTCCCGCGGGCCTGCAGCCGATCGCCGGCTTCAACGGCCTCAACTACTCCAATGCCAGCAGCTGGGGCGACGGCGATGTCGTCGCGGACGCCTACGGCAACCTCTACACCGCCAGCGAAGATGACTGGAGCCTGCTGCGCTACGACCGCGTGACCGGCACGAAGGTGCTCATCGGGTCGAGCTACGTGAATCATCCCTCGGGTCTCGCGCTCGCAGCGAGCACGGGCCAGACTCCCAGCAGCACCGGCTGGAGCCTGTACGTGGCCGAGCGCAACTTCCTCTGGGAACTCGGCGGCATGCCGGCGCCCGCGCCAGGCCTGCTCGATCCGCTGGCGCCGCCCATCGGCCGCTGCGCCGGATTCGCCAGCCCCGCGCAGGGAGAGCCTCGCGCCTTGTGCGCCGAGCCCGGCGGGACGGGACTGCTGCTGGCCACCGCGGGCTCGCGCGTGCTGCGCATCGAGCCGACGACGCGCGCCGTGACGGAAATCGCCGGCCCCGGGCAGGGCCTCGCGGGCGACCTGATCGCCATCGCGGCGCGCCCCGGCGGCCGGCTCGTGGTGGCCGCGCGCGACGGCCGCCTCTGGGAAGTCGGCCCGCTCGCCGGAGATCCCGTCACGCTGCTCTACGCCGACGCGCCCAACGCCCTGACCGACGTGCGCGGCATGTGCCTCGACGGCGCCGGCCGCGTGCTGCTCATCGAGCGCCCCGCAGGCAAGATCGACGGCCGCCTGCTGCGACTCGACGCCGGCGTGCTGCAACTGCTCACGCACTCCAGCCGCGGCCTGCGTCCCGCCATGGATCCGCTGACCTCCGAGGTGTGGCTCACCGAGCAGGGCGCGCCCGGCGACAAGGTCGGCGAGATCCTGCGCGTGGACGTCGCACCGGCGACGGTGGCGGCGGGTCACGTCGCCTTCCAGAGCTTCACCGGCTGGTCGCAGGGCGACCTCGAAGGCGGGCTGGCCTTCGATGCGGCCGGCGAACTCTACGTGACCGAGGGCCGGACCGGGCGCCTGCTGCGCATGACGCGCAACGGCGGCGCGCCGACGCTGCTGGCGGGCAGTTACGACGCGCCCAAGGGCGTGACCCTCGCGCCGGGCACTCCGGGCCTCGCCGGTGCGCAGGGCTGCAGCGCCTACGTGCTCGACGGCTGGGCCGTCTACGAGCACGGCATCGCGGGAACGCCCGCGCCGCTGGTCCCCGGAACGGGCGGCGCCCGCGCACCGCTGCTCGTGCACGGCTCGGCGCAGGCCGGCGCCAGCATCGCGCTCAGCCTCGTAAGCCCGGGCGATCCGAACCGAAAGTATGCGATCGTGCCCACGGTCTCCGGCAAGGTGCCGGGCCTGCCGCTCTCGAACCTCGGTGATCCCGACACGCGCGTGCTGCCCTGCAACATCGACTCGCTCTTCCCGCTCATGCTGAACACGGCGATCATGCCGGGCTTCATCGGCAAGCTCGACCTCAACGGCCAGAGCGCGCCGATCACCGCGCTCAACCTTCCGCCCGGCCCGAGCTTCCTGGGTCTCGAGTTCTTCGTCGACTTCGCGTACGTCGTCATGGACCCCTCCATGCCGAACGGTGTCGGAACCGTCGGTTCCACGGCCCAGCTGTACCTCGGCCTCTGATGGGCAGCGGACGAGTGCCGACGGAAACCGCCACGCAGCATGCCTCCGGTGCCTGGTGGTTGGGCGTGCGACACGCGCTGGGCCGCCTGCGCCGCTCAACGGGCGTGGACACCTTCGACGTCTTCGTGCGCAGCGTGGAAGCGGAGCACCGCAGCTTCACCGCCCCCGAGGGCTATCGCTTCGGCTGGGGCACGCAGAAGGAGCTGGCCGCCTGCGAGGAACAGCACACGGAACTGGACGAGTTTCAGCGCGAGTCGGGTTGCCGCCGGCTGGAACTCGGTCATCGCGTGGTGATCGCCTTCCACCGCGAGAGCAACGGCCGCGAGCTCGCGGTCTTCAGCATGTGGGTCAATCCGCGCCATCTCAACGTGCCCGGCCACCTCAAGCGCAGGCTTCGCGACGACCAGGTCTTCATCTACAAGGCCTACACCAGTCCCGAGCACCGGGGCCGCAAGCTCTACGAGGCCGGCATGCGCTACGTGCTGCATGACCTCTCGTGCAGCGGCAAGGCCGAGCTGGTCGGCTACGCGCATGTCGGCAAAGCGGTGTCGCGCAAGGGTCTCTCGGCCCTGGGTTTCGTGACGCGCGGCCGCTTCCGCCTGTTCAGGTCGCCGCTCGGCCACGTCTGCGTGGCGTCGTCCGCGCTCAAGCGCGCCTTTCCGGAGCGGGTCGCGCGGAGCGGAGCCCTGTCGGATCTCGCGGAAGGAGCGGCCCGCGCATGAACCGCCTGCGCTCCATGCTGCGCTGGTCCACGTCGGTGGCGCTGTGGGCGCTGGTGCTCGGCGGCGTGCGCGGCTTGCTGGAGTACAGCCAGCGCGAGCACGTGCTCGAATTCCAGGCGGGCGCCACGTCGCCGTGGAGCGAGCGCACGCTCATCATCCTGCAGCGTGCCGCGGTGGAGTCCCTGGGCTTCGGCCTGCTGGCGCTGCTGCTGTGCCTGCTGGGATGCCTCCTGCTGCCGCTGCTCGACCGCCGCTGGCGACCGTCTGGCGCGTGGCCCGTCGACACGCGCCTGGCGGCCAACGTGGTGCGCGTCAGCGCCGGCTTCACGCTGTGGATCGCCCTCGGTGCGTGGCTCGCGGGCGAGGCGCTGCCCTTTCTCGCCACGGGCGGCGTGCTGCTGCTCGACGTCGTCGGCATCGGGGCGTGCGCGGCGCTCTTCATCGTGTTCGAGTGCGTCGCCGCGGCGCTGCCCGGCAGCAGGGCGGACGAGCCGCTCGGGCGCGCGCTGGCCGGTGCGGCCAGCCTCGGTCTCGGCCTGACCGGCGCGTGGACGATCCTGCTCCACGACCACGCCGGCCTCTGGCCCTGGCTGGCGGCGGGCCTGTGCGCGCCGGCGTCCCTCGTGCTCGCACGGCTGGGCATGGGACTGCTGTGCCCCGTCATGCCGGCCCTGGCGTGGACGGCCAGTCGCGCAACGATCGCGCCGCGCCCGCTGCTCTTCGGCCTGCGCGCCCTGCTGCTGACGTGCACCGTCGTCTGGGTGGCCACCTTCGACGTGGATCCGCAGGCGACCGTGCCCGTGGCCGGCGTGAGCGGTGCGACCGAGGCCGGCGTGAGCGGTGCGACCGCTCCCGACGACGGCGCCGCGCCGGAACCGCAGAGCACGCCGGCCGCCGGCCGCCCCACCGGACCCAACGTGGTCTTCGTGACCATCGACACGCTGCGCGCCGATGCGCTCTCCTCGTACGGCTATCCGCGCAAGACCTCGCCCACCATCGATCACATCGCCGCACAGGGCACCCGTTTCGAGGATCTCGTGGCGGCGGCCTCGTGGACCAAGCCGTCGACGGGCACGCTGCTCACGGGCCTCTTCCCGTCGCGCCACGGTGCGCTCTATCACGGCAGCCAGCTCCACACGCCAGCGGGCACGAAGACTCTGGCGGAGACCTTCCGCGCCGCCGGTTTCGAGACGGCCGGCTTCGTGAGCAACCCCAACATCAAGGCCGTCTTCAACTTCGACCGCGGCTTCGACCTGTGGTTCGACGCACCCGCGCAGGACACGCTCACGCTCTCGTCGCTGCGAGACTCGCTCTTCGGCGCGGTGCTGGCCGACCTGACCCGCTACCAGTTCAACTGGAAGTACGCCAACGACTGCACGGCCATGAACGCGCACATCCTGCCGTGGCTCGACGCCCACCACGACAAGCCCTTCTTCCTCTACCTGCACTACATCGATCCGCACGAGCCGTATTCGCCGCCCGAGCCCTACGCGACGGACTTCGCGCAGGACCACGGTTTCCCGCTGTTCAACGAGCGCAAGCGCCTCGTGGGCCGCGACCTGTACGACGCCGAGATCCGCTACATGGACGACGGCATCGCCGAGCTGGAGGCCCGGCTGGAGAAGCTCGGTCTCGTCGACAACACGCTGCTGCTCATCACCAGCGACCACGGCGAGGAGTTCTTCGAGCACGGCGTGCTCGGCCACGGCTTCTCGCTCTTCCAGGAAGTGGTGCACGTACCGCTCATCCTGCGCGGCCCAGGCGTGGCCGTCGGCCGCGTGGTCACCGATCCGGTGGCGACGCACGACATCGCGGCGACGCTGCTGGACCTCGCCGGCACGGGCCAGCAGCAGCTGGGCGACGGCAGGACCTTCGCGCAACTCGTGAAGCCGGAGCCCGCACCGCTGGCACCGTCCGTGCACTACATCGAGAGCGAGTTCGGCGAGAACGAAGACGACACGCGCAGCTTCGTCTTCAGCGGCCTGCGCGACGGCATGTACAAGCTGGTGCTCACGGAGCGCGACACCAACAATCCGCCGGGCCCGACGGGACGCCAGCAGCTGTTCGACCTGCGCGCCGATCCGCACGAGCAGCACGACCTGATGCACGACCCGGCGCAGCACGAACGCGTGAAGGCCCTGCTCGAGCTGCTGCGCGCGCACAGCCAGGTCCTGCAGGAGACCGGCTTCCGCGACGTGCCGACGCTCATGCTCTCGGACGACATCCGCGCGGGCCTCGAGGCCCTGGGATATTTCTGATGCGAGTGGCCGCGGAGGCAGTCACGCTGCCCCCATGTTTCGTAACGGCTCGATGGACATGAGCGGCGCGCTGGCCCTGCAGCGGCTCGACGGCCTCGATGCGCTGACGGCCTTCGCGCCCGAGTGGCAGGCCTTGTGCGAGCGCGTTCGTCCGGCCCAGCCCTGCAACGAACCGGCCTGGGTGCTGCCCTACCTCCGCGCCTTCCCCGGACGCAGCGAGCCGTTCGCCCTCGTGGCGCGCGACGGCGCGGGCTGCGCGCAGGCCTTCCTCCCGCTGAAGCGCGAGCCGTCGCGCGGCTGGTATGCGCTGCGCCGCCTGCTGCACGCCGCCGACGGCAGCTTCGACTCCGAAGCGCTGGAGCCGCTCATCGCTCCGGGCTTCGAGTCAGCCGGAGCGCAGGTGCTTGCCGAAGGGCTGTCGCACGAGCGGAACGCAGCGGCGCTGCTGCTCTTCTGCACGCCCGGCCTGTCGGCAGGCACGCAGGCGCTGGAGGCCACGATGCGGCAGCGCGGCTGGCCCTCCCGGCTCGTCCCGCTGGTGTATCTGCAGGCGCCTCTGGGCGAGACCTTCGCCGACACGCTGGCGATGCTGAAGCCGCGCATGCGCAGCAAGGTGCGTGCGGCGCTGCGCTCCATCGAGAGCGCCGGCGCGCGGGCGCGCTTCGTCGAGGACCCCGCACAACTCGACGCGGGCCTGGCCTCGCTGTTCGAGCTGCACCAGGTGCGCTGGCAGTCGGAGGGGAGAAGCGGAAGTTTCGCCGACGCACGGAGGCGCGCGTTCTACGCCGAGATGGCAACCGGATACCTGGCGCAGGGCCGCCTGCGCCTCGCGCTGCTCGAGCTGGGCGGCAAGCCCATCGCCGCGCAGTTCGGCCTGCAGAGCGGCTCGGTCTACACGCAGATCCAGGAAGGCTTCACGCCCGACATCGCCTGGCGACCGGGCACCGCGCTGCGCGCCTGGGCGCTGTCGCAGCTCATCGAACGCGGCGTGCGCACCTGCGATTTCCAGGAGGGCGATGCCCCGCACAAGCGCGACTGGGGCGCGCAGGACGTCCAGGCTCATACGCTGCTCGTGGGCCTGCCGCGCTGGCGCGCGCGCCTGGAGTTCGCGCTGCGCGAGCGCATCGGACGCTGAGAGCGCCGCGCGGATACGCGCCCGGATCGGGGCGTGCTCAGCCCGGCGCGGCCGTGCGCCGGTAGGCCTCGACGCCCAGCAGCACGGTCTCGGTGAGCGGCGCGGCACGGCGGAAATCGCAACTGGTCTCGCCGCGCGTGCGGCAGGCGTCCAGCCACTCTTTGTGGTGGCCGACCGACGCCGGGATCGTGGGCGCGGGGCGCATGACGTCGGCGAAGCGCTGCTCGGGAAGGAGCACCAGCCGGCCGTAGTCCGCGAGCAGCAGGCCGCGCTCGCCGACGAAGAGCGTGCCGTCGCCCCACTCCGGCAGCAGGCCCTGCGCGAACTGCGGCGGGCGGCGGCCGCCGTCGTGCCACCAGAGCTGCACGCCCGGGAAGGACCAGCGCACGGTCAGCTCGGCCGGCGCGGTGTCGGCGTTCGGCGGCGGGCCCTCGGCAACCACGTCGCGGGGCTGCTGCAGGTCCAGCGCCCAGAACGGCAGGTCGAGGTGGTGGCAACCCATGTCGCCCAGCGTGCCGGAGCCGAAGTCCCAGAAGCGGCGCCAGCCCGCGGGGTGATAGTCGGGGCTGTACGGCCTGCGCGGCGCGGTGCCGAGCCACAGATTCCAATCGAGCGAGGCGGGCACCGGCGGCGTCTCCGTCGGCCGCTCGCCGCCGCCCCAGGACTTGCCCACCCAGCAGTGCGCCTCGTGCACCGGGCCGATGGCGCCGGCACGCACCAGCTCCACGACCCGACGGTAGTTGTCCCCCGCATGGATCTGCGTGCCCATCTGCGTGACGGCGCCATGCCACGCGGCCGCGGCAGCGACGGCCCGCACCTCGGCCACCGAATGCGCGAGCGGCTTCTCGCAGTAGACGTCGAGGCCTGCGGCCAGCGCGGCGAGCGTGGCCGGCGCGTGCGTGTGATCCGGCGTGCTGATCACCACGGCGTCCAGCGGCACGGCCGCCAGCATCTCGCGGTAGTCGCGGAACAGGCGTGCCGCCGGGAACTGCGCCGCCGCCACTGCGAGCTGGTCGGCGTCCACGTCGCAGAGCGCCGCGATGTGCTCGCCCGACACCGCGGCGAGGTTGTCCGCGCCGCGACCGCCGACACCGATCATCCCGAGCGCGAGCGGCCCGTCCTTGCGCGGCCTGTCGGTGCGATGCCGCGGCCCGAGCTGGCAGCCCCCGAGACCCGCCCCGGCCAGGGCGGCCCCGGCCAGCGTCAGGCCCGACAGTTTGAGGAAGGAGCGGCGATCGTGTGCGTTGCTCATCGGAGTGAGCATCGCACACGCGCTTCGGGGCGCTCCGCGTGACTCAGAAGTTGATCGTCTGGATGTCGGAGACGCGAACACTCTCGCCGGACTTCTTGGCCGCACACTGCACGAGGACCTGAAGTCCGAGCAGGCTCACGGGCGCCGTGCCGGCCAGCAGGAGCGACTCGTTCATGTCCATCCACGCGATGACCAGCGGCGTGGGCAGCAGCGCCACGCCGAGCACGGGATGGATGGTCGTGGGCGCAGGCGGCAGGCCGGCCAGCAGCACGACCGGAGTCGTCGCGGGCATCTGCGCTGTGACGAGCGTCACGATCTCTCCCAGCGACACGCTGTCCGGCAGCACCGTCAGCAGGAGGTCGCGGCCGACGATCACCTCGACGTGACCAACCCCCGCGTACACGGAGGAGCCGGTCACGAAGGATGCCCCGGGCAGCGGCCCCGCATTGCCTGTGGCTGCGACCGAGCGACCGATGCCGACACCCGAGCCGGCGTTGGGAACCGAAGCCTTGTCGCCTTCGCGCCGGTACAGGAAGGGCGGATCGAGTCCGGGCTTCCCGGAGTGCACGCGGACGTAGCCCCGCTTGCCGGTGGCCTGCTCCTGGTTGGCGCCGATCACGAAGTCCACGAAACCATCCGCGTTGAAGTCGAGACCGCCCGCGACGCTCACGCCGAAGTAGTCCTTCGGCTGCTCGCCCTGAAAGGTGCGCAGCGGCGTGCCGGTGAGGCCGTCGACGAGCATCGCGTAGCCGATCGACTCGGCCGAGTCGTTCTGCGGGGCGCCGACGAGGATGTCATCGAAGTCGTCGCCATCACCGGCCACGTTGCCGGCATTGGCGAGGGCGAAGCCGAAGCGGTCGCCGACCAGCGTGCCGCTCCGCGTGCCCCACGCGGCCGGCGTGCCGGCGGGCCCCAGCAGCACCTGCACGAAGCCGGGGCCGACGGGCGCGCCGCTTCCCGCCTCATCCGCGCCGACGAGGATGTCGGCGTACGCATCGCCGTTCACGTTGGCCGACGCGACCGAGCGCCCGTCCATCGAGTGGCTCGTCGGCGACGGACTGACGTGCAGGAAGATCTGCGCGTACGGAGCCACGCCCGAGTAGACCACGACATGTCCCATGAAGCCGGAGCCCTGACGCGCGCCGGCGATGACGTCGGGATGCCCGTCGCCGTCCACGTCGCCCGAAGCCACCGAGCCGCCGAGGAGATCCTGCGCCACGCCGGACCAGCTCGTGATGAGCGTGCCCGTGGCTCCATCGAACAGGCTCACGAATCCCTTGCGATTCGTGAAGCCGGAATTCTGCTGCGCGCCGACGATGAGGTCGTCCTTGCCGTCGCCGTTGAAATCGTGCGACAGGTCGAGCCCGCACCCGAACTGGTAGTGTCCACCCGTGATGCCGACAGGCGGCACCGGGGTGAGCGGTCCACCGTACAGCAACGCGCCGTCTGCTGCGGAATAGACGTAGACCCTGCCGTCCTCCGCGTTGACGCCCGGGGCGCCGACGGCGAAGTCCGACACACCGTCGCCGTCCACGTCGCCGCCACCCGCGACGCACAGGCCGTACAGACTTGCCGCACCGGGCGCGCTGAAGTCGGTGAGCGGCGCGTACGCGGCTTCGTGCTGCGCGTGCGCTGAACCGATCAAGCACGCAGAGAGCAGCGCGCTGCGCAGGAGCCACGGCTCGCATGCCCGTGACGAGCGCCGCCATGCCGGTGCACGGAATTCACAGGAGCGCCGTTGCGACAACAAGCGACAGGAAAGGCTTTCAGGCCAGGTCTTCATCACGATTCACCCTCGCGTCCCCACGTCACACCAGCGCAGAGATTAGAGGACTTCGCAGGATCCCGCCACAGGCACGATTCAAGCTCATTCACCTGCGCCATCACGCCGTCGCTGTCGCACTGACATTACATGTGCCAATCCACGACAGCACGCGGCTCAGCGCCGTGTTCATCACGAGGTGGTTCACACTCCTCGATGTGAATGATCCGGCGCGGCGCGCACTTCACCGACTGCCATCAGGCTGTCACGACAGCAATGGCAAGCCGCGGATAACATCCCGGCCTGCCCTGCCCGTTCAGCAGGAACTCCGGGAGCCCGCGACCATGCACGTGAATGCCACGCGACTTCCCACTTTGCCCGTTCTCGGCCTGGCCCTGCTGTTGCTTCCGGGCTGCTTCATCGTCATCGGCCGGGACCGCTGGGAAGCGCCGGACCAAGAATCCCACCGCATGGCCTTCGTGGGTTGGGGCAACGGCGACCCCGAGCTCACGGACGACATGCGCCGTCGCACCGACGAACTGCAGGCAAGGCTGACAAGCCTCGAGAATCAACTCGAGCTCATGCATCGGACGGTGCCGCCCGCGCCTGCCGCACTCACCGAAAACCCGGCGCCTTAGTTCACGGCCTCGAGGCTCCGACGCCTCGAGCCCGCTCTCATGGGCGCCTTCGATGATTCGCACCGACACCACCTTCCCCACCCACCACGGAGTTCCCCAGATGCGAAAGCTCCTTCCAGCGCTGTTGTTGTGCGGCACCCTCCTCCCGGGCTGCGTGCTCGCGATCGGCAACGGCGACGATGGCAAGTCTTCCAGGCGGCGCCTCGACGAGCTCGAGCAGCGCGTGAACCAGCTCGAGCGGCAGCTCAATCACGGCCAGCCCTTCATGCACGGCAACCCCGGCCCGGATGGGCACGACACGCACGACGGTCCCGAGATGCGCGACTGACCGACGCACCCGGCGCGCCGGGCGGGGTGCCGAACTCCGCTCAGCGCAGCCGGGGTGCTGCCGTCTCGAGGCGCACCTCGCCGCGAGCCGTCGTGATCGGCGCCGGCACCGCGCCGCCGTCGCCCTGGCCGGGCGCCGCACCGCCCTCCGGCACGACCGCGTCCGCCTCCGACGACCGCAGCGCGCCGGAGGCCGGCAGTCCGGCCAGCTCGGCGGGGAGTTCCTGCTCGTCGATCTGGCCGCGCGCGATGTCCTCGTAGTCCAGCCGCTGCTGAGTGTCGGCGAGCAGGTCCAGCTCGGCTTCCTGCTTGCTGCGCACCTCGGTCATGTGCGCGTGAATCTGCTCCAGGCTGCCGGCCTCATAGCGGCTGCACTCGTCCATCGTCTGCTGGCGCTTGGACATGAGCGCGATGAGCCGGTCGTTCCGCGCGATGGAATCCACCTGGCGGTCCATCTGCCAGATCTGCGACTGGAAGTCCGCGCGCTCCGTCTCGAGCTGCGTGAGCAGCGACTCGAGGCGCGACTGCTGCTGACCGAGGTACGTCAGGTCGCGCACCGCGTCGCGCGCACGGGAGGCGTAGGCCGTGCGCGTCTGCGCGATCTGCGCTGCCCGCTTGGAGGCCTGGTCGAGCGGCATCGAGTCGTTGTCGAAGCGCACGGTCACCACCTGGCCGGGGGCGGCGGCGACCCGCAGGACCTCCGCCTGGGCGAGCAGGGTCTTGAGCGCGCCCAGGTCCTGGTCGGCCAGCGTCACGACGCGCTCGGCCACGGCGCGGTCGCGGTCCATCTGCCGACGTTGTTCGACGAGCTGCGCGAGGTCGCCACGCAGCTCCGAAATGCGCTGCGGATACTGCGACTCGAGCGTGCGCAGCTGCGTGCGCAGCGCGGTCGGGTCGTCGATGTTCTTGTCGATGGCCGTGTCCACGGCGCCGCGCAGGCGGTTGAAGAGCGCCGCGGCGCGGTGCGGGCCCGCGACGAGCACGCCCACCCCCACGATGCCGATCGTGACCAGGCCGATGCGAAGGGTCGTCTTGAGAAGTCCCATGGATGTCGATTCCCGAAGCGAGCGAGGTGTTCCGCCGCCGCCGGGGGCTCGACCCGGCGGCAGCACGTCGTCGAGGCGTTGTTGGGCGCCGCGCTCGCGCGGTTTCACGGCGGGCGCGACACGCAGGACGCGCCGTGCGCCGCCGGAGCGGCCACCGGGACGCCACGCGCAGCGACCGGCGGGCCCGGCATACAATCGCCTCGATGCTGAGCGACCTGACCACGGGCTTCATCGGGCGACTGCGCGGCCGCGATCCGGCAGCGTGGTTCGAACTGTGGGAGACCTTCGGGCCCATCCTGCGCGGCCAGCTCGGCAAGTGGGGCGGCGGACGCCTCGGCGCGGAAACGATCCAGGACCTGTCGCAGGAAACGCTGACCGCGCTTTCGGACGCGATCGACCGCCACGACCCCGACAAGGGCGCGCGCTTCTCCACCTGGCTGCTCGCGATCGCCAAGCACACCTTCTGCGGCGAGCTCGACAGGCGCATGGCGCAGAAGCGCGGCTCAGGCGTCAAGCCCGGCGAGCTCTTCGATGATTCCGCGGCGGACGACGCGGGCAGCTCGCCTCCCGCTCAGTATGAACAGGCCGTGTTTCACGCCAAAGTGGAGGCCGCGCTGCGCCTCGTCGAGCGTGAGAGCGACTTCGTCGAGTTCAGCGTGTTCCGCATGCGGGTGCTCGAGGGCCGGCCCGGCCGCGACGTCGGCGACGCGCTCGGCCTCAGCGAACCCACCGTGACGCGCCGGCTGCAGCGCGTGCGCGAACGGCTGCGAGTGCGCCTGACCGAGGTCGTCACGCGCTACAGCTTCACCGACGACGAAGCGCAGGAGGCGGCGCGAAACGGGCTGCAGTCCAATCCCAACAAGCCCGACGACGCGCTCTTCGATGAAGCCGTCGCCGAGATCTATCACCGCCAGCAGGACCTGCGTGCGCACTCAGGCTGGGCGAAGGACGGGCGCTCGGCCAGCCAGTGACCGGGCCGGCAGCCGCAAGGCGGAGCCGGCCGGCGACGAGTGAGAGGAATCCATGCCGGACATACACACCGCCTGGGGATCGCCGGTCGAGGTGCTGCTCGTCATGCTCCTCGTGGTCGTGGGCGGCTACGTCGTCATCAAGCTGCTGGGCGGCGTGTTCTGGCTGATCGGCCGTGTCGGGCACGGCATCGGCCGGTGCTTCCGGCATCTCTTCGAGTTCGTCGCGGGCATGCTGCGCGACGCGCTGCGCCTCGTCGGCAGCCTGCTGGCGGCGCTCGCCTGCGTCGCGGCGCTGGGCTTTTCCATGCTCTTCGTGCGGCGCTCGGCCGCGCTGCACTACGGCCGCGCGCTGCGGGACGAGGCCACGCGTGCCGGCGGCTGCTTCTACCGGCTGATCATCGGCCACCTCATGCGCCTGCTGTGCCTCGACGCGATGACCGAGGGCCTCGAGAAGCGCGTGCCGGAGATCATCGCGCGCGCGCCCGGGCCCGATCGCCCATCGTCCGGTCCGGCCAGCTTCCCCGGCTATCGCATCACAGGCTCGCTGCCGGGTGGCGGCTCGGGGGCGCGGCTGTATCTCGCGGAGCCCGACTCCGACAAATTCCGCCAGTTGCAGCGCAGCGCGCCCCGCGGCGTGGACGTGCCGGGCAGACTGGTGATCAAGTCCTTCTCGCTTTCGGACGGCTCGACGCTGCCGCAGATCGTGCGCGAGAATCGCGCCCTGTCGGCGGCGCGCGACCTCGGACTCGTGCTCGAGCACGAACTCACGGCGACGCGCTTCCATTACGTCATGCCCTACGTGCCGGGCGAAGACCTGAGCGCCGAGACCGCGCGCCTGCACGCGGCGGCCGGCAGCGCCGGCCTCGACGACACCGGCCTGCGCCGCGCGCTGTCGCTCACCGACGACCTGCTCTCCACGCTCCAGCGCTTTCACAAGGGCGGGCTGTGGCACAAGGACGTGAAGCCAGGCAATGTCATCGTGTCGGAGGGCCGCGCGCACCTCGTGGACTTCGGGCTCATCACGCCGCTGGCGTCGGCCATGACGCTCACCACGCACGGCACGGAGTACTTCCGCGATCCGGAAATGGTCCGCCTCGCGCTCAAGGGCGTGAAGGTGAACGAGGTGGACGGCATCAAGTTCGACCTCTACGGCGCGGGCGCCGTGCTCTTCTCGCTGGTCGAGGGCGGCTTTCCGGCGCACGGCAGCCTGTCGCGGATCACGCGCCGCTGCCCCGAAGCGCTGCGCTGGATCATCCGCCGCGCGATGGCCGACATGCAGCACCGCTACGCCAGCGCGACCGAGATGCTGGACGACCTGCGCTCGGTGAGCGGCGCGGACGACCCCTTCCGCGTACGCCCCGCGGATCTGCCGTCGCTCACGGGCAGGCCGCGCGTGGCGCAAGCCCTGGCGCAACCCCTCGCACCGGAGCCTTCCGATACCTCCGGCACCTCCGGAGAGACCGACGCGCCCGCCAACGCCGACAAGCACCCGCAGCACGCAAGGCCCCGGCATGACGACGAGCCCTCCTCCGCGTCGCGCGACGCCGGCAGGCGGGAGCCACGCCTGCGTCCGCTGCACCCGCCGTATGGCGAACAACGGTGGGGCCGCAAGGCCCTCGCCGCCACCGCGCTGATCTTCGCCGTCGTTCACTTCGCCCAGGCGGATCGCCGCGAGAACTCCCGTGGCGCCGAACGCGCTGCGCCGCGCCAGGCCGACGAGCCGCTCGTCGGAAGCGTGGAAACCGTCTCCCCCGCGGATCAGGCCCACACGGGAACCGGCCCGGACAAGGTCGCCGACAACGGGGTCGTCCCCGCGGTGCTGCAGCAAGGCGCGATCGACATGCTGGAGACCGTGAGCCTGCAGCGGCACGACACGGACACGGAAGCTGCGCCCATGCCCTTGCTGCCTCCCGCCGGGCTCGTGCTGGTGCTCGACGACCTCCCCGCCAGTGCGCCGCCCGAGCGCATCGAGGCCGTCAGCCAGTTGCGCGCGCGGCTGCGCATGGCGCGCTATGCGCTGCTCGGCTGTGCCCGCGACGGGGCCTCGGCCGTCGAGCCGGAGCTGCTGGCAAGCGCCACTGCCGAGGTCGAGCTGCTGGCCGGAGCCCGCGCGGCGGTCGGCCTGGCCGATCCTTCCGATCCCGAAGCCGTCCAGCGCCTCTCCGCCTTCCTCAGGGAACAGGGCAGCGATCTCGACGCGATCCTGTGGATCGGTCGAGCCGACGACGACTCACCCATCCAGACACGCGTCTTCGCGCGCGATGATGAGGTCGCGAATGCTCTGGGTCGCCTGCTCGGCGCGCGCCGCAACAGCTGAGTTCCAAACGAGCGGCCGCGCGCGAGGCTCGCCCCATGCTCGCGGTGCGCAGCACGTCGGGCCGCCGCGTGAAGCTTGTCGTATGGGACGCATCGCATAGCGGCCAGTTTGGGACACCGCTATGCTGGCATGCTTCGCTCCGAGGTCCCACCGTGATTGCTCGCGACGTGCACAACCTCGCCGTGTCCTGGATCGGCGCACTCGTGGTGCTGGCAGCGATGGCGGGCGCGTCGTGCTGGCTGTCCCTCCGGAGTCTGAACGACAGCAACGACTCGGCCCTGCTGGTGGCGGTGACCAGGCAACAGATGCTCAGCCAGCGCCTGGCGCTCCTCGCCCACCAGTACGCGGCGGCCGATGACGAGTTCGTGCGCCTCGACCTGCGCTGGGAATTGCGCGCGAGCGCGGACCAGCTGATCGACATCCTCGAGCAGCACATGCAGCCCGGCCGTGCCTGGAAGTCCACGCGCCCCGGCGCACAGCGCGTGGAGGAATCGCCATTGTCCGACCGGCCGCTGAGCGCGGCCGTGATGGCGCTCTACAACGAGCCGCCGATGCTCCTGAAGTACCACCTTACCGAGCTGGCGGCGGGAGCGCGGCAGCTCGCCTCGCAGCAGACCACCGAGGTGGCATCCGAACTTGCGCTCGCCGGCACGGTGCAGGCGCGCGCCATGGCCTTGCTCCGCGGGATGGATGCGCTGGTGAGTCAGCTGCTGCAGGAGCACGAAGCGGGCATCGAGGCGCAGCGGTCACTGCAGTACAGGCTCGCGGCCAGCATGCTGGCCGCGCTGCTCGTCGTGGCCCTGATGCTCGGGATTCCGGGTCTGAGGCTGGCGCGCGCCGCGGGATCTCAGCGCTCCGCGACGGAAGCCGCGGACCGCCAGAGCGCATCGAACCAGCCTGCCGCCATCACGCCGGCATCGCCTGCGCGCAGCACGTCGGGTCCGAAGACCGCGTAATCCGGGTAGCCGACGCCCGAGACGAACGGCGCGAGCATGATGCCGAGACGCGTGCCGCGCGCGCCGCTGTCCGCGAACAGACCGACGAGCGGCGGTCCGGCCAGCGCCGCTCCGTCGCCCGACTCGGCCCGATCGGCACGTGGAAAGACGCACACGGCGCCGAGGTCCGCGCCCTCCCAGCGACGCTCGCCGAGCGCGAGCGCGCCGCGGCGTGCCTGCAGCGGGCAGTTCGCCGGCACGACCACGGGCCACGCCGCGTTGCTGTCGGCGTTGCCGTAGACGATCAGGTTGCGGCCCGCGCACGCGGCCCGCCCAGCCGGCGAAAGGAATTGCCGGTCCGACAGCAGCGGCGCGCAGCCGTTGCCGCGATACCACCAGGCCGTCGCGTCGCTGCGCGCGCGTGCCAGAAGCTCGGCATTCTCCGCCGCATCACCGGACGTGCCGTAAACGAGCACGAAGCCGCGGTCGAAGGCGCGCTTGAACGGGCCGCATGATGCCGGACTCTTCTCGGCTTCAGGCCACGAGAGGCGCGGGCCATCGAGCGCGCCGGCGGGGCACGTCGTTTCGCTCCACGCGCCGGCGTCCACGAGTGCGACGTCGTGCACGCCGCCGCGTCCGGCGCCGCGATCGGCAAGGGCCTCGTCCGCGCGCACGAAGCTGGCCTGCGTCGCGCCGGGCTCCGACCAGCCGCCATCCGGTACGACGAGGCCGTCGAGCAGCAGCGTGGCGGGCGGCGTCGCGCCGGGCCAGCGGCGCACGCCGAAGCGCCGCACGTTGCTCGTGCGCACCTCGCAGGTGTCGAGGGCGCGGCTCCAGCGCAGCGCTAGGCGCATCGGCACGCCGTACTGCAGCGGCTGCAGCGCGACCAGCCCGTGATGCACGGCATCCACGCCCGGGTCCACGGAGATCCAGTGCCAGTCGACATCGCCGCCTGAACCCGTCGCGCCCGTGGAACCCGTGGTCTCGGTGACGCCCGCCGCGCCGGCAGAGCCGGTGACGACAGCCGCTGCGGCCGCGGCATCCTCGGGCGTCGGCGTCGCGCGAAAGAGCTCGAAGATGCCGGGCCAGTCCACGCAGTCGGCGCCGGGCGCGGCCGGGCCATCCCACCAGTGGCCGGCGCCTTCCTCGTAGTGCGTGAGCGGGGCCCGGCCGGCCTCGATGAGCGCGGCTTCCATCGCGCGGGCCTCGCTCGCCGGCACGTTGTCATCGGCCGTGCCGTGCACGATGTACGCGGGAAGCTGCACGAGGTTCTCGATGAGCGACGGCGTCAGCGACGCGCCGTCCGCGCCGTGCCAGAGCTCCGCGAGCGCGCCGGCGGGCCTGCCGCCGTAGGTGTCGAAGCTGGCCCAGCCCGCGCTCGGCGCGATGGCGAGAAAGCGGTCCGGGTCGTTCGCCGCCAGGTGCCAGGTGCCGTGGCCGCCCATCGAATGTCCCGCGAGAAAGACGCGCACCTCGTCGACGCCGGGCAGCGACAGCGCGCGCTGCAGCACGTCGCAGGCATCGCGCCGGCCCCAGTCCTGCCAGTCGAAGCCGAAGGCTCGCCGGTTGCTGGGCGCGACGATCCAGAAGTCCGGCCTGGCCGAATAGCTGCCTGCCTGGCCCGCGGGCATGACGCCGGCGCCGTGCAGCGTGAGCAGCAGCGACTTCGGCTCCGGCACGACGAGGCCGCCCTGCCCGTCGAAGGACCACGCCGGCAGCGCCGGCCAGCGCACGGCGTATTCCTGCACGGAGTCGTCCACCGCCGAGCGATAGGTGTGGCGCGTGACCTCGCCCGGCACGCAGACGTCCAGCGCGAAGCTCTCGCTTCGTGCGGGCTCGTCCGGGTGGCCGCCGAGTTGCAACGGCAGCGGCCCCGTCGGCATCCGGCTTCCCGGGGGGCTCGGGTCCCGCATGTGAGGCAACGCCGAGTCAGGCAGGCGCTGGCCGGCTTCAAGCACAGTGACAGGCAGCTTGAGCACGCCGAGCGGCGGCAGGCCGAACGCGCCGCGCGCATCCGTGCCGTGGCCCGCATCGAGTTGCAGGGCCGGCACGGCCTGCAGCGAGGCATTGAGCACGAGCACTCCCATCTCCACCGGCTCCTGCGGCAGCAGGCCGACGAGGATGTCGGGCCTCGTCATGTCGCCCGTGCCGAGCAGGAGCGCGTGCTCCGGCCGCGTGAGGCGCAGGCGCGCCTCGCCGCGCACGCCGCTCACGAAGAGCGCGTTGCGGCCGGCGTGCAGGGCGACGGGCACGGGCGAGAAGCCCAGGCCGTAGCCGTCGCCGGGAAAGGGCTCGCCATTCACCCAGAGCATGCTGGCGCCGGAGAGCTGCGCGAGCATCACGCCGTCCGCGGGCGTGTCGATCGTCGTGAAGGCCCAGGCGACGCGCCCGCCGTCGAGACCGGGCAGCGTGCCGTCCTCCGCCGCGCTGCCGGCCACCCAGCGCTGCTCGACGCCGAGCTCACCCGAAAGCGCATCGCCAGCCACAGGTGGCGGACTGGCCCGGTCGAGCAGGTGCGCGGCGAAGACGGCGTCCGCGCGGAACGGGCGCCGACCCTCCACGTCCAGCGGCGCGATGACGAGCCACTCGCGCGGCACGATCTCCGCAGGCAGTTGCACCGACGCCTGCACATGCACCTGCGCGCGGAGTCCGTCCGCCGCGGCCAGCAGGACGAGCGGCGCGAGCACGGCGCGCATCCACTGAGGCGGCCCGGGTCGCAACCGCATGGGCGCTCCCCAGCTCACAGCTCGCGGAGAGCTTCGACGGGCCGCAGTCGCGAGGCTCGGAAGGCGGGCAGCGCGCCGCCGAGGAGGCCGAGTCCGAAGGCCAGCACGAAGGACTGCAGCGCGAGCGCCGGCGTGAGCGTGAACGCGAAGGACACGTCCGTGAAGGTGTTGAAGTTGGTGAGACCCGTCTGCAGGCCGTCGAAGGGCAGCGCGATGAGCAACCCCAGCGCGCCGCCGAGCAAGCCGATGAGCGCGGACTCGATGAGGAAGGCCGTGAAGACCGACGCGCGGCTGTAGCCGATGGCCAGCAGCACGCCGACCTCGTGCGTGCGCGCCGCGACGGACGCGAGCATCGTGTTCATGGAGCCGAGCACGGCGGCCACGCCCATGACCGCGGTCAGGAAAAGTGCGAGGAACTGCAGCATCCCGCCCGTGGCGGTGGTCTGCTTGCCGAGGTATGCGCGCTCGGAGGACACCGCCACCGGCACGCGCGCATCGTGCTTCATCTCCTCGGCCAGCGCCGCGAAGTCCGTGTCGGGACGGACCCTCGCGATGACGCGCTGGAAGACGGGCCGCTCCAGCGCCTCCATCATGCGCTCGACGTCGCCCCAGATCTCGCCGCTCTCGGCGGTCGGGCTGTCCATCAGGCCCACCACGAGGAAGGGCGTGAGATTGAGCACCAGCGTCTCGCCCACCTGGCAGTGCTGCATGCGGGCCGCAAGGCGCTGGCCCACGACGACCTCGTCGCTGCCGAACTCCATCCAGCGTCCGCTCGTGATGTGGAGCTGATCACCGCGCAGCGGGATGGACATCGGCTGCACGCCGCGCAGGGGCACGTTGGTCTTGCCACCGTCGAGCTTGTCGAGGAAGACCGCAAGAAAGGTCTCGGCGGCGGCGAGCGGGCGGCCCTCGTCGTCGCGCAGGATCTCGGGCCGCTCCTTGACGAGGATGTCCGCCTGCTCGCGCTGGATGCCCGACTCCCCTTCCGACGTGGCGCCCGGGCGCAGGTAGATGGCCACGTCCTGATTGCCCCGCGGCATGTAGACGTTTTCGAAGCCGGCGCGCAGCGAGAGCACGCCGGCGAAGACGGCGACGGTCATCGCGATGCCGAGCGCCGTGAACAGCGCCGACGCGCGCCGCACCGCGATGTTGCGCACGGTGTACGCGAGCGGAAGCGCCATCAGCCCTCGCTCCGCAGCGCGGCCGTGGGGCGCAGGCGCGCGGCGACGATGGCCGGCGTGATGCCCGCGACGAGGCCGATGAAGAGCGTCACGCCCAGCGCGAGCCACACCGTGCTCGCCGCGACGAAGTAGTTGGGCAGGAAGGCGCCGAGCAGGTAGCGCAGCGGCGTGGCCAGCACGACCGCGAGCAGCACGCCCAGCCCCCCGCCCAGCAGCGAGAGCAGCAGCGACTCCCCGAGCATGAGCCGCGCGAGCGCGCCGTTGCGGAAGCCCAGCGCCTTGAGGATGCCCGTCTCGTGCATGCGCTGGCGGCCGGACATGAGCATCGTGTTGATCACGCTGAACACGACCGCGAACACCACCGCGCCGCCGATCGTGCCGACGAAGAAGGGCAGGTTGCCCATCATCGAGACGAAGCCCGCCTGGAAGGCGGCCTCGGTCGTCGTGAGCGTGGCCTGCGGGCCGTTGCTGAACAGGGCGTCGATGCCGGCGATGACGGCCTCCGGGTCGTGCCCCGGCGCGACGTTCACGCAGTAGACGCCCACGCCCTTGGGCCCCGTGGCGCCGTCGGCAGCCAGCGTCTCGTCGAGATAGTCGTAGCGGAAGAACATGGTCCGGTCGTCCATGCTCGACTTGAGCGGGCGGTAGATGCCCACCACGTTGAAGTCCCACGCGCTGCCGTCGCGCTTGGCGAAGATCGTGCCGGTGATCGGCAGCGTGTCGCCGACCTTCCACTTGAAGTCCCGCGCAAGTCCCTCGCCGACGATCGCCGCGCGCCGGTCGGCCGCCATCGCGGCCACGGCGGCCGCGCCGGCACCCGCTCCGCGCACCACCGGGGTCAGGTTCACGTCGTCGCCGCTCGCGGTGGCGCCGTCGAGTGCCAGCGCCTCGGTGATCCCGATCTCGTTGCGGTACATGTCGAGGAAGACCTCGTGGTCCACGCCGAACTGGCCCATGAAGTTCTCGGGCTTCTGGTAGTAGCCGCCGAACCACTGGAATTTGGTGACCTGCTCCACGCCGGGAATGGCCTCGATCTTGGGCTGGTAGTCCTTGGGCAGCGCCACGAAGAGCGAGACCGCGGACTGCACGATGACGCGATCCGTCGCCGCCGCCGTCACCGCCGAGCTGAGCGAGGTGACGAGCGAGATGAGGAAGCAGAACAGGAACATCGCGACCGTGAGCGCGAGCATGGTGAGCCCGCTGCGCAGCCAGTGCGCGCGCAGGTGCCGGGCGACGAGCAGCCAGGGCGTGGCCATCAGCGTCGCGCACCGGCGAGGGGCGAGGTGTCGTTGAGCACCTCGCGCGCCAGCACGCCCTTGTCCAGGTGCAGCACGCGCCGCGCGCGCTCGGCCGCCACGTGGTCGTGCGTCACCACGACCAGGGTCTTCTTCAGCTCCACGTTGAGGCGGCGCAGCAGGTCCATGATGGCGTTGGCGCTGTCGCGGTCGAGGTCGCCCGTGGGCTCGTCCGCGAGAATGATGTCCGGATCCGTCGCGAGTGCGCGCGCGATGGCCACGCGCTGCTCCTGCCCGCCGGAAAGCTGCTTCGGCCGGTGGTGCATGCGGTCCGCAAGCCCTACGACCTCCAGCGCGAATTCAGCCTGCTTCTTCCGCGCGGCGCGGTCGAGCGGCGTGAGCAGCAGCGGCAGCATGACGTTCTCCCAGGCCGTGAGCACGGGCACGAGATTGAACGATTGAAAGATGAAGCCGATGTGCCGCGCGCGGAAATCGGGCAGCTCCGACGACGCCATGGACGTGATCTCCTGCTTCGCGACCACGATGCTCCCGCTGTCCACGGAGTCGAGCCCGCCGACCAGGTTGAGGATGGTGGACTTGCCCGAACCCGACGGCCCCATGAGCGCGACGAAGTCGCCCGCAGGCACGTCGAGGCTGAGGTTGTCCAGCACGGTCAGCGTCTCCCCGCCGCGCGTGTAGCGCTTGGTCACGCCCTGCATCTGGATGATCGACATGCCTGAAGCTCCTTGCGTCATGACTTTTCGGGTTCCGCGAGCCGCACTTCGGTACCGTCGCGCAGCGCCGCCGGCGGGTCGAGCACGACGGTCTCGCCGCCCTGCAGTCCCGAAGTGACGACGACGGTCTCGCCTCCGAGCGGCCCCTCCACCGTGATCGCACGGCGCACGACCTTGCCGCCCGTCACGACGAAGACCGCCAGCTCTCCGGTGGGGCTCGGCGTCAGCGCAGCGCCAGGCATGCGCACCTGCACCTCGTCCGGCGCGCCCACGTCCTCCGCGGTGAAGATCACGCGCACGCCCATCTCGGGCAGGATGCGCTCGTCGCGTTCGAGGAATTCCGCGCGCAGCTCGACGGTGGCCTTCTGCCTGTCGGCCGTGGGCCAGATCTGGCGCACGCGACCTTTGTAGGCGCGGTCCGGATACGCGTCCAGGTAGATGACCACTGGCGCGCCCTGCTTCGCCGCCTTCAGCGAGGTCTGCGCCAGCTCCACCTGCACCTCGAGCGTGTCGAAGTCCACCAGCGTCGCGACGGAGCCGCGGCTGTTGGCGCCCGCGCCGAGGGACGACACGATCTCTCCCACCTCGGCGTTCTTGTCCGTGACCACGCCGTCGAACGGCGCGAACACCGACGACTTGCTGAGGCGCACCTCGATCTCGGCCACGGCGGCCTCCAGCGCAGCCATGCTGGCCTCGGCCTCGTCGCGCCGCGTGCGCGCAGCGTCCACGTCGGCCTGGCTCACGTCGCCGGCCTCGAGGAGCGGGTCCTTGCGCCCGAGATCCAGCCGGGCCAGCTCGAGCGTCGCGCGCGTCGTGGCGAGGTCAGCGCGGCTGCGCGCCAGCGCCGCCTCCAGCTCGCGCGTGTCGAGGCGCGCGACGAGGTCGCCGGCCTTCACGCGACTGCCCTCCTCCACGCGCAGTTCCACCAGCCGGCCCTGGATGTCCGTGGACAGTTCGGCCTTGCGCCGCGCGACGACGTAGCCGTTGGCCGCCGTGCCCGACACGGCCCTGGCGCCTCCCGTCTTCTGCACGCGGCCGACCGACACCACGGGCCGGCTGTCGCGCAGCGCCACGAGCCGCGGCCAGGCCAACCACCCGATGACCGCCAGCAGCAGCAGGATGACGACGACGAGCAGCGTGCTGCGCGAGCCGCTGCCGCCACCGCCGCGTCCGGGTCCTGCGCCGCGCTCGATGCGCAGTCGCGACAGGTCGGGTGCTTCCTTTTCGGGAGTGGGCATGGTCCGGCGATTGTAGCCATGGGATTGCGCCGGCAAGTCGCCCCTGCGAATCGCCCCGCGGCGGGAAGGCGGCAACGGCCGCACGCGCACCGGGGGCCGCACGCGCACCGGGGGCTCCGGAGATTGCTGCTACACTCCCGCGCTTCTCACCGGGCACGAGGAAGCGCCTCGGCCCCCCAGCACCACTCGAGGAGAATCGGGATGAAGTTCGGATACGTGATCGCCGGTGTCGCCTGCTCTGCCCTGACCCTGGTGCTGACGGCAGCCTGGCCCCAGGACGCGACGGCGAAGGAGCACGCACCGGGAGCCGCGAATCCTCCCGCGGGACAGGCCGCCGGGGAGCCCGCCGCAGGTCAGGATCAGCCGGGCGCCGCCCTCATGATGAAGGCAATGATGCCCGGCGACGCGCACAAGCGTCTCGCGGCGCTGGTGGGCAACTGGACCACCAGGATCAAGTCCATGGAGCGCGCCGGCGCGACGCCGGTCGAGTCCACGGGAACGGCCAGCTTCGCGATGATCATGGACGGCCGCTTCCTCGTCGAGAACTTCACGAGCAAGACGCCCGCGGGCGACTTCATCGGCATGGGCCTGCAGGGCTACAACAACATGTCGAAGGAGTACGAGGAGGTGTGGGTCGACAACATGAGCACCGGCATGGCCAACTTCTCGGGCACGTGGGACGAAGAGATGCAGGCCTTCAAGTGGAGCGGCACCTTCAGCAACCCGATGCAGGGCGGCACGACGGCGGCCAAGAGCATCATGAAGAAGATCAGCGACACGCAGTACGAGTACACGATGATGGAAGCGCGCGGTGACAAGCACTTCAAGGCGCTCGAGATCATCTACACGAAGGCCTGAGAGGCGGGTGTCGCAGGCCTGAGCGCTCCGCGCCGGAGGCGCGCGCGACGCGGGAGTCAGCGCTTGCGGCGCGTGGCGCGGGCGGGCTTGTCCGAGGCCAGCCCGAGTTCGTGCTCCCAGCGGAGCAGTTCGCGCTCCACGTTGGCGGGCGCCGTGCCGCCGGTCGAGCGGCGCGCCGCGACGGAGGCCTCGGCGGTGAGCGCCGCATAGACGTCGGGCGCGAAGGCCGGGTGCGCCGCGCGGAAGGTCTCCAGCGGCAGCGCCTCGAGCGCCACGCCGCGCTGCTCGGCCTCGCGCACGAGCGCCCCCACCGCCTCGTGCGCCGCACGGAACGAGACGCCGTGCCGCACCAGCCAGTCGGCAGCCTCGGTGGCGTACATGTAGCCGGAGGGCTCGTCCACGGCGGCGCGCATGCGCGCGTGGTCGAAGCTCACGTCGGCCAGCATCGCAGCAGCGACCGCAAGCATCTGAGCAAGCGTGTCCTCCGCGTCGAAGAGCGCCGGCTTGTCCTCCTGCAGATCCTTGTGATAACCGAGCGGCAGGCCGCGCTGCAGCTCCAGCAGGCGTGACAGGTCCCCGGAGACGCGCGTGGCCTTGGCGCGCAGCAGTTCCGCGCCGTCGGGGTTGCGCTTCTGCGGCATGATCGAGCTGCCCGTGGAGACGGCGTCGCCAAGCCGCGCGAAGCCAAACTCGCGCGAGGTCCACAGCACGAGGTCCGCGCCCAGGCGCGAGAGCGTCACGGCGCAGGCCGCGAGGCCCGCAACGAACATCGTCGCGTCGCGGCGCGAGCTCACGGACTCCAGGCTGTTGCGCGAGGGGCCGGCGAACCCCAGGCCCTGCGCGGTGAACTCGCGATCGATTGGAAAGGTGGTGCCGGCGCCCGCGCCGGCGCCGAGCGGGCATTCGCGCGCCTCGTAGTGCAGGCCGCGCCGGTCCTGCTCGAGCAGCTCCACGTAGGCGAGCAGCACGTGGCCCAACAGCATCGGCTGCGCGCGCTGCAGGTGGGTGTAGAAGGGCAGGATGGCGCGGCCGTCGCGACGCGCGAGCACGACCAGCGCGGCCTGCACCTCGCGCACGGCGGCGGCCAGCGTCTCGCCCGATTCCATGAGGTGCAGGCGCAGGTCCGTCGCCACCTGGTCGTTGCGGCTGCGCGCCGTGTGCAGGCGCTTGCCGTCCTCGCCGACGAGCTCCGTGAGCCGGCGCTCCACCGCCATGTGGATGTCCTCGTCCGACGGCTTCACCGCGAACGTGCCCGCGTCGAACTCCGCGGCCACCTTCCGCAGGCCGGCCACGATGCGCTTCACCGCGGTCGCCGGCAGGATGCCCGCCTTGCCCAGCATCTGCGCATGCGCCAGTGAGCCCACGATGTCCTCGGCCCACAGGCGCCGGTCCACGTCGAGCGAGCGATTGATCGCATCGAGCGCCGGGTGCACGCCGCCGCTGAAGCGGCCGCGCAGAAGGCCGTCGGCGGCGCCTGCAGTCTCCGTGCCTGCCGCCTGCGAGCGTGCAGCGCCGGTGCGTGCGGCGCGACGTCGCTTTGCGCCGGCACGCACGCTTGTCGACGCGGCCTTCTGCCGTGACTTCGGTCTGGTCATCGAGTGGGCCTCGTCCGTGCGGGCAGGGAGGGTTCGTGGCTCAAGTCTTCGGCCAGCGTGAGAAGTCCGAGCGGCAATCCGCCTCGCGACACGTCGGCATTCGCGGCGAAGGGCGCCTCGAGGATCTGTGCGACGTCGACCGTGGTTCCGAAGCAGCCGTACCAGAACATCACGTCGCCCGAGCCGTGCGCTGCCGTCTCGCGCTCCATCGCGGCGCCGAACGTCGCGCGGTCGAGCAAGTAGAGACCGCACAGGCCGTACAGGCGCGCACAGTCGTTGTCGTCGGCGGCAAGCGTCGCGAAGCGTGTCGCCGCCGTCGCATCGACGAGCACGCGCACGAAGGCCACGGCCTGCGGGTCGGGATGCGCCAAACGTCCCGTCCGCGCCGTGGCGAAGTAGGGAGCGGACACCAGCACGTTCATCGCCTGCTGCACGTCCAGCTCCGGCTGCCAGCCGCTGCCGGCGAGAGCGAGCACGCGGGCGTTCACCGATTCGGCAGACGCGTCGCCATCGAGCGACACGTCGACCGGCTGCAAGACGGCCCCGCCATCGCCATCGACCTCCGCCGCGTGACACGCGGACAGCAGCGTCATGAGGCACAGCATGCCGAGCCGCCCCGCGCTGCTCATCGGGGCGTGGGCTGCGCGCGAGGCAGCGGGACGACGGAGCTGCGACCCGCGCCGAGATAGCCTTCGACGATGCTGGCGTAGGCAATGACCGCCGCTTCCACTTGCTCGATCGCCACCCACTCGTCCGGCGCATGGCTCGCGGCGCTCGTGCCGGGGCCCATGACGACACCGGGCAGGTGGCGCAGGTGATAGAGGTCCGACACGCCGCCGAAGCCGCGCACCAAGCCCGTCGGACTCGCGGCGCGCGCGAGCGCGACGATTTCCTCTTCGGGCGACGTGACCACGGGGCGGAAACGCTCGCTCTTCACCGTGACCTCACCGCGCACCGCCTCGCGCAGCATCGCCAGCATGCGGCCGTTGTCGTAGGCGGGCGTCGGGCGGCCGTCGGTGAGAATGGTGCACTCGCCGGGGATCACGTTGGGGCGCGTGCCGCCGTTGATGACCGTGGCCTGCAGCGTCGCGCGGCCGAGCAGCGGGTGCTCCTCGGGGAACTTCAGGCCCTGAATGGCGAGCACGTCGTGCGCGGCCAGCTCCAGCGCGTTGATGCCTTCGTGCGGGCGGCTGGCGTGGCAGCTCCGCCCGCGCACGACGACGGCGGCGCGCAGCAGGCCGCGCTGGCCGGGGCATGCGTCGAGCCCCGTGGGCTCGCCCACCACTGCGGCCGTGCACGCGGGCAGGTCCTTACCGCAGGACTCGATGCCCTCGCCGCCGGTCTCCTCGTCGCAGACCAGCGCCAGCACGAGGCGGCCGTGCAGGCGCGCAGGATCGACGGAGGCCGCGACGACGGCCATCGCCGCCACGCTCGACTTCGCATCGTTGCTGCCGCGGCCCCAGATGCGGCCGGCGTGCAGCGCCGCATCCCACGGGTCGCGCGTCCAGCCGGGACCGACCGGCACGACGTCCGTGTGCGAGCAGAGCAGCAGACCGCGGTCGCCGGTGTTCGGCGCGTCAGCGGGCGCCTCGCCGCCATGCGCGTCGCCGCCGCGCGTCTCGCCGCCGCGCGTCTCGCCGCCGCGCGCGTCGGCCGCGGAGGTCGCGCCCGCCGCGCGATTCGCAGCCGCCGTGCCCTCCACCACCGCGATGACGTTGCGGCCGTGCGCGCGCACCTCCACGCCTCGCGCCTCGAACCAGCGGATGAGCAGGTCGCGGCAGGCGGCCTCGTCGCCCGACACGGAGGGCAGCGCCACCAGCTCGCGCAGCAGATCGATGACCTCGCTCATGCGCCGCGCCCCACGGTGCGCGACGCGCCGGGCAGGCGACCGGCCTGGTTGCCGATGGCGTCGGACATGGCCGCGGAGGTCGCGTCAGCGGCAGCCTCGGCCGCCTCGCTCTCGCCGGCGATGAGCGTGCCGCAACCCTCGCGCGTGAAAAGCTCCAGCAGGATGCTGCCGTGCTGCACGCCCGACAGAATGTGCCCGCGCTTCACGCCGTGCTCCACCGCGTCCACGATGGCGGCGATCTTGGGCTTCATGCCGCCCGCGATGACGCCGCTGGTCAGCAGCGCGCGCGCCTGGGCCGTCGTGAGCATCGGGATGAGCGTCGCGGGGTCGCTGCGGTCGCGCAGCACGCCCGGCACCGCCGTGAGCGAAATGAGCTTGCCGGCGTGCAGGTCCTGCGCCAGCACCGAGCTCACGGTGTCCGCGTTGATGTTGAGGATCGCGCCGCTCTCGTCGGCGCCAAGCGACGCGAGCACCGGCACGTAGCCGTTCTCCATGAGCAGCGAGAGCAGCGAGCTGTCCACGGACTCCACGTCGCCGACGTAGCCGAAGTCCACGAGGCGCGACTGCCCCGTGGTCTCGTCGAGCATCTGCGTGGGCTTGCGGCGCACGGCGTTCACGAGGAAGGCGTCCACGCCGGAGAGGCCGACGGCGCGCACGCCCTGCGTCCGCAGCGCGGAGAGGATGTCGGTGTTGATCTTGCCGGCGAAGACCATCTTCGCCACGTCCAGCGTCTGCTCGTCGGTGACGCGGCGGCCCTCCACCATGAGCGGCTCGATGCCCAGGCGCTTGGACATCTCCGTGGCCTGCGGCCCGCCGCCGTGCACGACGACGATCTTGATGCCGACGTGCACGAGCAGCGAGATGTCCTCGGCCAGCGAGCGCAGCGCGTCGGGGTTGGCGGCGATCTCGCCGCCGAGCTTCACCACCATGACCTGGTGCTTGTGCTGGCGCAGATAGGGCAGCGCCTGCTTGAGGATCTTGAGCAGCAGCGCATCCTTCATCGGCATGCTTCCTGTATCGAGGACCAGTGCGCGGTCACGCGGGGACTCCGAAGGCGCGACACAGTGTCGCTTTCTGAACGTCCAGGCGCGCGCCGGCCTGTTCGAGCACCAGCGAGCGGCCGCCGTCGAGCACCTCGTCGGCGACCACGACCCCGCGCCGCACGGGCAGGCAGTGCATGAACGCCGCCAGTCCGAGATCGGCGCCGGTCAGCATCCAGTCGCGGTGCGTGGCGAAGGCGGACGCCGCCGCGGCGGCATCGCCGTAGTGCGCGCGCGCCCCCCACGACTTGACGTACACGACCTGCGCGCCGTCGAGCGCCCCGTGGCGGTCGTTGCCGACGGAGAGCGAACCGCCCGTGGCGGCGGCGGCTGCGCGCGCCGCGGTCAGCACGCCCGCATCGAGGTCGAAGCCCGGCGGATGGCAGAGCGCGATGTCGTGGCCCTCGCGCGCGAAGGCCATCAGCGCCGCGTGCGGCACGGCGAGCGGCAGCGGCTTGATATGCGGCGCCCACGACAGGACGACGCGCGCGCGCGGCGCGGGCCGCCCGGCGTCGGAGCCGCGCGGCCCGCCGCTCGACGCCGCGCTGCGGGGCGCGACGCTCACGGGCGACTCGCCCCGCAGGTGCCGGCGCAGCGCCAGCGCATCGGCCAGGCCCTGGTGCGGATGATCCATCGCGGATTCGAGGTTGAGCACGGGCACAGTGGACACGGCGGCGATCGCGGAGAGCAGCGGGTCGCGCGCGTCGTCCGCAGCGTCGGTCAGCCCCGCGAAGCAGCGCACGCCCAGTCCGTCGAGCAGGCGTCCGAGCACGGGGATGCCTTCCTTGACGTGCTCGGCGGCCTCGCCGTCCATGCGCACGCCGTCGCGCGACTCGAGCTTCCACACGTTGCCGCCGACCTGCAGCGACACGGCATGCGCACCGAGGTCGAAGCACGCCACCTCGAAGGAAGTGCGCGTGCGCAGCGATGCATTGAAGAAGAGCATGCCGAGGCGGCGCCCTGCGATCAGGGGCCGGCGCCCGGCCGGGCCGGCGAGCCGCTCGGCGCTGGCGAGCAGTTCGTCCCAGTCGGCTTGCGGCAGGTCGCGCAGCGACAGCAGGTGTCGCGGCGCAGCGGCGCGATCGCTTGCCGGGGCGGCCGTCATGCCAGCAGGGTCGCCAGCGCGGTGAAGAACGGGCCCAGTTCCCCGGGAGCGAGCGTCAGCGGCGGCAGCAGGCGGATCTGGTTCTTGTCGCCCTCGCAGGTGCCGGCCAGGATGCCGTGGCCGCGCAACCCGGTGACGACGTCCTTCGCGGGGCAGTCGAGATTGATGCCGAGCAGCAGGCCGCGGCCCGTCACGGAGCGCACGCCGCGGATCGCGCCGGCGTGCTCCGCGAGGAAGGCGCCGGTGGCCGCCGCGTTCTGCGGCAGGCGCTCGTCGCGGATGATGTCGGCGACGGTCGCCATCGCGACGGAGGCCAGCGGTCCGCCGCCGAAGGTCGTGCCCTGGTCGCCGTGCTGCACGCGCGCCGCGATGTCCTCGCGCACGAAGACGACGCCCGCCGGCACGCCGCCCGCGACGCCCTTCGCGCCGGTGATGAGGTCGGGCCGCACGCCCACCTGCTCGCCGAAGAACAGCGTGCCGGTCCGGCCGAAACCGCTCTGCACCTCGTCGAAGATGAGCAGCGCGCCGTGCCGGTCGCAGAGGCGGCGCATGCCCTGGTAGTAGTTGTCGGACGCGACGCGGATACCGCCCATGGACGGGATCGCCTCGAGCATCACGGCGGCGATGTCCTTGTCCATCGTGGCAGCGAGCGCGTCGAGATCGCCGTAGGGCACGTAGGTGTGCTCCACGGGGACGGGATAGAGCGGGTCGCGATACTTGGACAGGCCCGTCGCGCCGAGCGAACCGAGCGTGCGGCCGTGGAAGCCGTCGGCCATGGAGATCACGTGCTTGCGGCCCGTGTGCTTGCGCGCAAGCTTCAGCGCGGTCTCGTTGGCCTCCGTGCCGCTGTTGCAGAAGAAGACCTTCTGCAGCCCGGCGGGCGCCAGCCCGGCGACACGCTCGGCGGCCAGCGCACGCACGTCGCTGTACACGACATTGCTGTAGAAGAGCAGGCGGCCGGCCTGCTCGCGGATCGCGGACACGAGCCGTGGGTGGCAGTGCCCCGCAAGCGCCACGCAATGACCGCCATAAAGGTCGAGGTAGCGGCGCCCCTCGGCATCCCACACGTAACTGCCTTCGCCGCGCACGAGTGCGATCGGCATCTTGGCGTAGGTCGGGAGCTGCCAGCGGTCCTCGATGGCCGCGACCTCCGCACTGCTCCCGGCGCAGTGCGACGCGATGCTCCCGGCGACTGCGCCGGCGGTGCTCGCCGCACTCGCCGTGCTCGACGTGCTCGCTGTGGATGCTGCCGTCTTGCCTCCCGTCCTCGAACTTTCCGGACCTGCCGTCATGGCCTTCCCCTTCCTTGCGGAGTCCGCCGGAGCGGCCTCGCTCCCGTCTGCGGAATCCGTCACAGCCCGAGCCCCGGCCGCCGCAGACCCGTGGTCTCCGGCAGCCCGAACATCAGGTTCATGTTCTGCACGGCGGTGCCCGCCATGCCCTTGCCCAGGTTGTCGATCGCGACCATGACCACCGCGATGCCGTCGCGCGCCACGAGGGCGATGTCCGCGAAGTTGGTGCCCACCACCGCGCGCACCTCCGGCGTGCCGGGCACGAGGCGCACGAAGGGCTCGTGCGCATAGGCGCTCTGCAGCGCGTGGTGCGCCGCGGCCTCGTTGTCCTTGCCCAGCGGCACGAAGGCCGTGACGTGGATGCCGCGCGCGAACGGCGCGCTGTGCGGCACGAAGTGCAGCGTCACGCCGCCGGGCAGGGCGCGCGCGATCTCCGGCAGGTGCTGGTGCTGCAGCGGCTTGTAGGCCCGGAAGTTGGAGAAGCGCTCGGGATGATGCGTGCCCTGGCCCGGCGTCGCGCCGGAGCCCGAGCTGCCGGTCACGGAACTCACTGCCACCGGGCCGTCGATGAGCCCTGCCTGCGCCAGCGGCCACAGCGCGAGAATCGTCGCCAGCGCGTGGCAGCCCGGATTGGCGACGAGGCGCGCGCGGCCAATCTCTTCGCGAGCGCCACACTCCGGCGCACCATACACCGCGTCCCCGAGGCGCTCGGGATGCGGGTGCACCTTGCCGTAGTGCTCGTGATAGGCCGCGGCGCTGTCCAGCCGGAAGTCGCCGGAGAGGTCGACGATCTTCACGTCCGGCACCTCGTCCAGCACGCCGGGCGCTTCCTTGGCGGACACGCCGTGCGGCGTTGCGAAGAAGAGCACGTCGTTGCTGCGCGCCAGCTCCGTCGCCCGGCCGGACGTGAAGGACAGCTCCGTGAAGCCGCGCAGGTGCGGGTGCACGTCGCCCAGCGCGCCGGTCTCGGTGCGCGACGTGATGGCCGTCACCTTGACCCGCGGGTGATCGAGCAGCAGCCGCAGCAGCTCCATGCCGCCGTAGCCCGTGCCGCCGACGATGGCGGCGCGCAGCGTGCGCTTCGCCGTGTCGCTGGCGGCCTCCGTGCGCGGCGCGGTGCCTGCGCCGTAGAACTCGCCCTTGCTCATCGACGAACTCCGCAGCGACGTGCTCCGCATCGACGAGTTCCGCATGCGCGCGGTCTCGCCGTCGCGGCGCTCGGCCGGATCGCGCCGTGCACGCCGATCACGTGAGCACGCCCTCGAAGGCGGCCTTCTCCACGATGTCCGCCAGCTTGTCGGGCTCGGTGCGCGCATTGGACGCGGGCAGGCCGAGGCTGTTGCGGATGTAGTCCATGCCCACGTCGTTGTCCGTGGCCGGGCCGGCGATGCAGTCCACTTCGATGCCGCGCTCGCGCAGCCAGTTCATGCCGCCCCACGCCGCGACGAGGTCGTTCGCGCAGAGCACGTGCGCCTGCACGAGCTCCATGAACTCCGGGTCGTTGAGGATGGACTCGACGCCGTACGCACCGATGATGCCGTCGCCGGCCTCGGCCACGACGACGTCCAGCTCCTGGCCGGCCTCGGTCTCCACCCAGCGCAGCAGGCGCTTGGCGATGGGCGCCATCTCGGTCATGCCCGCGGTGCTGGGCAGGCCGAGGTCCACGAAGGACAGCGTGTGCACCGCGCCGTGGTCGGCCATGTTGAGCGTGTCGCGCTGCGCCGCGACGCCGGTGAGCTTGGCGCCGCCGCAGACGTAGCCGCGCTCCGTAAGCCGCGCGATGATCTCGCACGCCGCAAGCGTCTTGCCCGCATTCATGCAGGTTCCGGAGACGAGGATCACCGGCGGCGTGCGCGCGGCGGCCGGCGGCTCGCCGAGCGCCGCGTCCGCGATGTTCATGCCCTTGCCGTCCTCCCGCAGCGCCATGCCGAGCACCTCGACGCGCAGCGGATGCCCGAGGTCCTTGTTCTCCGAGATGACCTGGCCGATGACGCCGCCCAGGTTGAGCAGGTGCAGCGTGTCGCCCGCCTTCACGGACGTCGGCACGCGGCCGACGAAGCCGCGCAGCGCGTCGCGCCGGCCGAGGGCGCCGACGATCACGTCGCCCTTGCCGACGTGCGCCATGCGCCCCGTCGTGAGCTCCATCACGTCGTACACGCGCTTCTCCTCGAGCGCCCTCACGACGAGCACCTGGCCCGAGCGCGCATCGACCATGCGGCTGATGTCCAGCTCGGGGCCGAGCTTGAGGCGATGCACGACGCTGCCGACCTTGTGCGGGCGGATCTTCATGTTCCTGAACTCTCCTTCCGGGCGGCCCGCGGGCCGGCCGGCGACTTGCTGTCCTTGCTCTCGGTGCCGTCCTGCGCGTCCGCACCGGGCGAACCGATTGCGGCCGCGTTCGTTGCGGCCGCGTTCGTTGCGGGAGCGCTCGTTGCGGGAGCGCTCGTTGCGGGAGCGTTCGTTGCGGGCGCGTTCGTTGCGGGCGCGAGTTCGTCGCGGCGTGCGGCGAGCATCGACGGGAGGCCGTGGATGCGCGCGAAGCCGGCCGCCTGCTCGCCGGTCCAGGCCGAGGCGCCCTCGCCGTACACCGCGATGGCGGGGTTCAGCAGCGAGTGCGGCGAGCGCACGCCGACCACGTCGTGATTGCCGCGGTACAGGCGCACGCGCACCTCGCCGCCAACGCGCTCGTTCGCGCTGTCGAGCAGCGCTTCCAGGTCGCGCATCGCCGGGTCGTAGAACAGGCCCTCGTGCAGCAGCATGCCGTAGAAGGTGCCGGCCTGCTCGGCCCAGTAAGCCTGCCACCTGGTCTGCACCAGTTTGGCCAGCTCGCGATGCGCGCGGATCATGATGAGCGGCGCGGGAGCCTCGAAAGCGATGCGCCCCTTGAGCCCCAGGATCGTGTCACCGACGTGCACGCCGCGTCCCACGCCGTGGGGGCGCGCGCGGCGGTTCAGCTCCGTGACGAGCGACACGCCGTCGAGCGCCCGGCCGTCCAGCGTGACGGGCACGCCGTGTTCGAAGCCGATGACCAGCTCTTCGGGCTCCGCAGCGGCCTGCGTGGCGGGCACGGTCATCGTGTAGGCCGCGTCCGGCGGCAGCTTCCACGGGTCGTGCGTTTCCTTGCCGCCGATCGTCGTGCCGAACAGGCCCTCGTTGAGCGAGTAGCTCACGGTGCCCGCCGGCACGGAGATGCCGCGCTCGGCGAGCCACTCGGCCTCCTGCACACGCGACCAGTTGAGGTCGCGGATCGGCGTGAGGATGGCGAGGCCCGGCGCCTTCGCCCCGATGGCCACGTCGAAGCGCACCTGGTCGTTGCCGGCGCCCGTCGAGCCGTGCGCCACGGCGTCGGCGCCCAGCTCGCGCGCCACGGCCACGACGGCCTCCGCCTGCGCCGTGCGCTCGCAACCGACCGACACGGGGTAGACGCCGCCGCGCAGCACGTTGCCCTTGATGAGGTAGCTGACGAAGCGAGTCCACACGTCGGCGCGCGCGTCCACGGTGCGGTGATCCTTCACGCCGAGCGCGCGCGCACGCGCCTCGACGGCGGCGAGGCCCTCGGCCGTGAAGCCGCCGGTGTCCACGCAGACCGTCACGATGTCGGCACGAGTCTGCTCGCGCAGGTAGACCGCGCAGAAGGAGGTGTCGAGTCCGCCGGAGAAGGCAAGGACGATGGTCTTCATCGTGTGGTCCGCGAGAAGCGGTGGCGAGTCGGGCGCGCGGCAGCCGCCGCGCTGCATATGCGCATAAGAGGGAAGTTATGCCGATGGTAACGGCAGCCGTCGGTCCGGCACAAGCAAAGCCTGCGACAGCCTCGTGAAGACGGCGCGGGTGTCGGCAGGCCGGGGCACCCCGAACGGCCGTCGCGCGGTCCGCAGGTCGTCGCGCGACGCAGGGAAGGGCTACGGATTGTAGGGCACGCCGTGCGCGCGCGATACCGGCCCGGGAGCCGCCGCCGCCTCGACACGGCACGGGTTCGCGGCGGATCGCGCGGGCAGGCGGACAGGCGGGTCGCGCGGGTTCGCGGCGGATCGCACGGACAGGCGAGTCGCGCGGGTCGCGCGGGCCGCGCGGGGCGCGGTCAACCGCCGGGGGCCATGGCGTAGTTCATCACGTAGACGAGGACGCCCGTCACTGAGACGTAGAGCCAGATCGGGAGCGTCCAGCGCGCCCAGACCCGGTGGCGGTCCAGTCGACCGCGCAGCGCGTGGACCAGCGTGACGAGAATGAGCGGCACCATGACCGCCGCGAGCACGATGTGCGGCACCAGCACCACGAGGTACAGCGTCCGCAGCGCGCCCGTGCCCCAGAACGGCACCGAGCCGACGCGGGCGTGGTACTCCAGATAGCTGGCGAGGAAGACGGTCGAGACGCCGAAGGCCGCGAGCATGAGGTTGCGATGCGTGGTCGGGCGCCGCCCGCCTGCCGCCCACGGCCCGACGCCGCGGATCGCCATCCAGCCCAGGCAGAGCAGCACCGCGGCAAGGGCATTGAGTGTCGCGTGGAAGGCCGGCTGGCTCATGAGCGGGTGGCGGCCGTCCGCCGGCTCAATGGCCGGGCAGCACGGGCGACTCGGCCGACGGCGAAGGCGCGTCGATCGACGTCGCGGGGACGGACTCCTCGCCCGACGGCGCCGGCAACGCCGCCAGCAGCGCCACGTCGCGCCGCAGCGCCGCGAGTTCGAGCTTGTCGCTGCTGTCGTAGTAGCCGCGCACGCGGCCGCGGCGGTCCACCAGAGCGAAGCGCTCGCTGTGGAAGAGCGAGGGCATGCCCTCCACCGGCGTGGCGCCGGTTCCCACGGGCAGGTGGAAGCCGTCGTTGCCGAGGGCCTCGACGGCCTGCGCCGTGCCGGTGGCCAGCATCCAGCGCTGGTCGTCGCCCTCCCACTTGCGGCGGAACTCCGCGAGCACGGCCGGGCTGTCGCGCTTCGGGTCCACGCTCACCGAGAGGTAGTGCGCCGGGAGCTGTTCGAGCTGGAGATCCACGAAGGTGCGCGTCATCGGCACGCAGATGCCCGAGCAGCTGGTGAAGATGAAGTCCACGATCCACACCTCGCCCGCCATGTCGACGCGGGTGAAGGGGACGCCCTCCTGCGAGATGAGCTGGAAGTCCGGCACCGGGCCGTGGTCCGGCAGGCCGGTGCCGTCGGACGCGGAGGCTGCCGTCGGCCGCCCTGCCGCGGATGCAGATGCGGAGGGCGATGCGGCGTGCGGCGCGGAGCCGGCTGCGCCCCCGGACTGATCGGTGCGGCCGACGCAGGCCACGTCCATGACCAGCGCGCCGAGCACGAGCGGCAGGTAGGCCACGGAGGCAAGCACGACGCGGCGCGCGCCGGGCCGGTCGGGCTGCGTGCGGAAGCGGAACGCAGCCCACAGGAAGATGCCGCCAAAGACGAGCGCCGTCAGCCCGTAGATCGCGCGCGCGGGCCCCGCGATGACCGGCAGCGCGGAGACGAGCATCACCGACATGACCATCATGGGGAGCTGCCAGCGCAGCAGCTCGTCGTGCGGGTCGTCGCCGGAGAGCATGCGCAGTCCGCCCTGCCTGTACTGCTCGCGGTACATCGACGCGATGGCGAAGAAGTGCGGCAGCTGCCAGAGGAAGACGAGCGCGAACACGATGAGCGACAGGCGCGAGATCGCGCCGCTGGCGGCGGCCGAGCCGGCCAGCACGGGCATCGCGCCGGGGATCGCGCCGATCCACGTGTTGGTGGACGTGCGCCGCTTGAGCGGCGTGTAGATGCCGAGGTAGATGACCGCCGCGAGCAGTTGCAGTCCCGACGTGAGCGGGTTGCAGCGCCACCACAGCAGCGCGAGGCCGGCCAGCAGCGCGAGGCCGCTGCCGACGAGCACCGTGCGCGGCGAGAGCGCGCCGGTCACCAGCGGGCGGACGGCAGTGCGCGGCATGAGCGCGTCGGTGTCGCGCTCGAGCCAGTGATTGAGCGCGCAGCCCGCGCCCGACACGAGCAGCGTGCCGAGCAGCAACCATGGCAGCGCCGCCAGTGATGCAGGCCGCTCGAGCAGGAAGGCAGCGGCCGTCTCGGCGAGCACGAGCACCGCGATGCGCGGACGCAGCAAGCCCGACAGGCCGGTAGCATCGAGTCGCGCGCTCATCGGTCAGCGCCGGCGGGAACAGCGGGCGACGCAGCCGACGAGAGCGCTGCTCGCGAGGTGGGCGACGCGCGCCAGCAACGCAGGCACAGCAGCCACGCGGTGGCCAGCAGGCCCGCGCCGAGAAGCACGTGCAGCGAGGCGGGCACCGGCATCTTGATCCAGGCCGTCTCCGAGTCCGGGTCGCGCTGCGCGGTCCAGATGATCGTGGCGCCCAGCAGCACCTGCGCGCAGACGAGGCCGGCCAGCAGCGAGGCATGGCGTGCGAGATGCCGCCAGGCCTGCGCGACGCGCCACGCCGCCAGCAGCACGAGCAGCAGCACGATGACCGCGAAGCCGCGATGCAGCATGTGCAGCACGACCGGCAGGTCGATGAGGTCCGGCAGCAGCGCGCCCGTCGGCGAGGTCGGGAAGAAGGGCACGGCGAGGCCCGCCTCGTTGTGGCGCATGAGCGCACCGAGGATGAGTTGCACGTAGACCGCGCCCGCGGCCCAGCCAGCCGTGCGCAGCGCGCGGCGGCGCCGATCCGCGTCGGCCTGCAGCGCGCCGTCGCGCCGTGCGAACCACTCCACGGATGTCGCGTAGGCCAGCCACGTCAACGCGCAGAGCAGCGTCTGCGCGAGGATGCCGTGGCTCATCGACAGCGCGGGCGGCAGCAGGTGAATCACCGTGAGGCCGCCGAGCAGGCCCTGCGCGATGACGGCGCCGAGCGCCGACCACGCCAGCGTGCGAACCCAGCGCCGCGGCTCGGTGCGCGCGGTCCACGCCGCCATGATGACGATGAGCAGACCGAGCGTGGCGGCGATCACGCGGTGCCCGTGCTCGAAGAACACGTTGCCGACCATCGGCGGCCACCACATCCCGTAGGACAGCGGCCAGTCGGGCACCGAGAGCCCGGCTTGCCGGCTCTTCACTTCGGCGCCCGAGAAAATGAGGAAGAGCGTGGCCAGCACGAGGAAGGCGCCGTAGCGGCGCCGCGCCGCCGAGGGCATCGCGCTGCCGTGCTGCGCGGCCGCGCCGCGTGCGATGCCGTCGCGAGGCGGCGCGCCAGCGGCCGTTGCCGCGCCGGCGCCCCCGGGGCTCGCGGCGCCCTCCGGAAACGCCATCGCCCCGGGCGCGTGGGCGCCCGGGGCGATGGCCGTCGTGCCGCGGTCCGGTCGGCTGTTCATGCGCAACCTGCCGCCGGCACCCGGAACTCAGCTCACTTCTTGTAGGTGAAGTCGAAGCTGCCGGCGCCGTCCTTGACGGTCACCTTGCCTTCCTGCGTGCCGAGCACCTCGTGCCAGAGCTTGACGCCGTACTCGCCGTCCGGCAGCTCGCCGAGATTGATGCTGAAGCTGCCGTCCGCGCCGCTCACGGCGAAGTACGGGTGCTCCATCGAGAAGACGTAGGCCGACATCCACGGATGCACGTCGCACTTGATGTGGATCGCCTGCTCGTCCTTCTTGAACTCGACCTCGCGCTTGTCGCCCTTGTTGGGCATCGCGAGGTTGAACTCCTTGTTGGTCTTCGGCTGCGCGTGGATGTTGTGCAGCGTCGCGTCGCTGTTGAGGATCTCGATCTTCTGCTTCTTGATCACGCCGAGGACGTGCGGCACGTAGGTGCAGCCGATCTGGTCGATGACCGCTGCCTCGGCCGGAGCCTCGGCCTTGGACTCGGGCACTCCGCTGGTGAGCTGAATGAACACGTCCATCAGCCCGCCACCCGTGCCGACCTGCACGCCACCCGGGGTCGCCATGCCGTCCTTGTGATCGTCGGCGCAGACCTTGTCGGGCGAGAGGTCCACCTTGCCGCGCTCGGGGGCATCGCCCTCGAACTTGACGGTGCCGCGGATCACGCCCTTGGCGGCGCCGCTGATCTTGGCCTCGTGCACGACCGCAGGAGTCGTCGCGACGACGTTCGTCGCGGCGGCGGCCACCGCCTGCTGCGCGGCGGGAGCGTTGTCGGAGATCGCGGGGCTTTCGTCGGCGCACGCGACAGTGAGCAGGAGCACGGCGGTCAGGGTCTCGGCAAGCATCATGGAGTTCTCATCCTCGAACGGGAGAAGTGGATCGGGTGCGGACCGTCCTCATGGTGCGCTCCGCCGCGACGTGTTCCGGCGAGTCCGGAACAGTCACACCAAGAACTTAGCTCTTTGCTCGAAGTTGCGAAAGTGCTTCCGCCCCGCGCGATGTGGCGCAACTCCGTCGGAAGCGGCCGACCCGCCGCGGGCCAGGCGTGAGAACGGGCGTGAGAACAGGCCCGGAAGACGCCGGAAGCGCGCCGCGCGGCATGCCGCGTCGACGCGCTTCCGGGAACGGAACGGCAGGATTGCCGTGCCGGTGAAGCTGCTTGGTCCGTGAGGCGACGTCCGTGGACGTGCTCCCGCGGATCAGGCCGCTCAGTACATGTCGTCCATGCCGCCGCCGGCCGGCATCGCGCCGGCCTTCTTCTTCTCCGGGATCTCGGCGATGAGCGCGTCCGTCGTCAGCAGCAGCGAGGCGATCGACGCCGCGTTCTGCAGCGCCGAGCGCGTGACCTTCGCCGGGTCCAGGATGCCCGCCTTGAGCATGTCCACCATTTCGCCCTTGGCGGCGTCGAAGCCCATGTTGACGCCCTTCGACTCGACCACCTGGTTCACGATGATCGACGCGTCGTAGCCCGCGTTGGCCGCGATCTGCCGGCAGGGCACCTTCAGCGCCTGACGGATGATGTCCACGCCGAGCTTCTCGTCGCCGACGCACTCGATCTTGTCGAGCACGCGGATGCACTTGATGAGCGCCGTGCCGCCGCCCGGGAGGATGCCCTCCTCGACGGCCGCGCGGGTCGCGTGGAGCGCGTCCTCGACGCGCGCCTTCTTCTCCTTCATCTCCACCTCGGTCGCGGCACCGACCTGGATCTGCGCCACGCCGCCGGCCAGCTTGGCCAGACGCTCCTGGAGCTTCTCCTTGTCGTAGTCGCTCGTGGTGCGCTCCAGCTCCGCGCGCACCTGCGCGACGCGGCCCTGGATGTCGGACTTCTTGCCCGCGCCCTCGATGATCGTGGTCTCGTCCTTGGTGATGATCACGTGCTTGGCCTGGCCGAGCACCTTGAGGTCCGAGGTCTCGAGGTTGATGCCGAGATCGTCGACGATCGCCGTGCCGCCCGTGAGGACCGCGATGTCCTGCAGCATGGCCTTGCGGCGGTCACCGAAGCCCGGCGCCTTGACGGCGCAGGCATGGAACACGCCACGCAGCTTGTTGACGACGAGCGTGGCCAGGGCCTCGCCCTCGACGTCTTCCGCGATGACCAGCAGCGGGCGGCCGCTCTTGGCCACCAGCTCCAGCAGCGGCAGCAGCTCCTTGATGGACGAGATCTTCTTCTCGTGGATCAGGATGTAGGGGTCCTCGATGACCGCCTCCATCTTCTCGGCGTTGGTCACGAAATGCGGCGACAGGTAACCCTTGTCGAACTGCATGCCCTCGACCCACTTGATCTCCGTGGCGAGGCTCTTGCCCTCTTCCACCGTGATGACGCCGTCCTTGCCGACGCGCTCCATGGCGTCCGCGATGCGCTCGCCGATCTCGGCGTCGCTGTTGGCCGCGATGGACGCGACCTGACGGATCTCCTCGCGGCCCTTGACCGGCGTGGACATCCTGGCGATCTCGGCGACGACGGCCGAGACGGCCTTCTCGACGCCGCGCTTGAGCTGCAGCGGGTTGGCGCCCGCAGTCACCACCTTGAGGCCCTGCTCGAAAATGGCCTCGGCGAGCACGGTCGCGGTGGTCGTGCCGTCACCGGCCACGTCGTTGGTCTTGGTCGCCACCGACTTGGCCAACTGCGCGCCGAGATTCTCAAACGGGTCCGTCAGGTCGATCTCCCGCGCGATGGTGACACCGTCGTTAGTGATGGTCGGCGCACCGAAGGACTTGTCGATCACCACATTGCGGCCACGCGGGCCGAGCGTGACCTTGACGGCGTCGGCGAGCTTGTCCACGCCCCGCTCGAGGGCACGACGGGTGTCCTCGTTGAAATTGATCTGCTTCGACATAACTGGTGGTTTCTCCTCAGGAGGTCAGCGGTACGCCGAACGCCCCGGCCCCCGAGGGGGGTGCCGGGGCGTTGGGCGTTGCGTTCAGCAACTACTGCGTTGCGCTACTTCTCAACGACGGCGAGCAGGTCCCGTGCTGAGAGCACGAGGTACTCCTCACCGGAGTACTTGATCTCGGTGCCGCCGTACTTGGAGTAGATCACGGTGTCGCCGACGCTGACATCCAGCGGAACGCGGTTGCCGTTGTCGTCGATTCGCCCTGGTCCAACAGCGACGACGGTGCCCTCCTGGGGCTTCTCCTTCGCCGTGTCGGGAATCACCAGACCCGATGCCGTGGTGGTTTCCGCCTCGTTGGCCTGGACCACAACACGGTCCTCGAGCGGCTTGATGTTGACCTTGGTAGCGGTCGTCACGTCCTGCCCTTTCGTGGATGACATGTGGATGTGCTACTCCGACCCGTCGTCGCGGGACCCAGGTCGAGGCGGCCGTGCAGTTAGCACTCTAGCCCCGAGAGTGCCAACTACTCAACCTCCGCCGGCTACCCGAGCGTGACTACCAGGTGCATCCCCATCAGAGCGTGCGGAATCCCGTTTTCCGCATCGGCGACGAAGCACACCATGACATACGTGCCGGCGGGCAGGCTGTAGCTCAGCAGGGCCGTGCGCCCCGGGTCGATGACATCGAGGCCCACCGACGGACCGTTGATGAACGGGTTCGGGCCGGCGCCGAGGAAGAACGCCTGGATGTCGCCGTCGGTCGTGCCCGGCGCCACCGGCGAGAAGTCCATGAAGTGGATCGTGTCGCCGTTGTTGGTCACCTGCACGGTGCCGGTCGCCGGTAGCACCGACGATGAGGTCTCGAAACGGTCTGCGGCGGTCATCATGACCTGCGCCTGCCCCAGCGCGGCAAGACTGCTGGCGCTACCGGGGACCGGTGGCGTCACCTGCAAGGTCGCCGTCAGGGACGACGGCGAGCCCATCGCTCCAAGATCGACGAGGTAGTAGGTGCCCGGCAGGAGCACCTCGGTGACCTTGGCCGGGGTACGGGGCGAGACGTCGGCCAGGCCGTAGAACGTGGCGTCATTGTTCAGATCGCGGGTACCCTGCGCCGCGATCTTCGGGCCACCGGAGAATTCCTCCTTGAAGTCCGCGAACACCTTGCGCAAGGTGGCGCCGTTGGCCAGCGTGAACATCGACACCTGGCTGCCCACCCCCGATGTCGTGTCGACGGAGAAGGTGACTTTCCCGGCCGGTACCGATGTCCGGTCCAGGCTCAGCCCCGCGTCACCGCCATGGACCGCGACCTGCTGCGCGGTGCCGGCCGCGAAGGCCGTTCCCGGCACTAAAACGGCTATCCCGGCGGCCAGCGCCGTGGTCGCTACCGCCGACACAATTCGATGCATGAGAGTCCTCCCCTGACGGGCCCGCTGTTGGGCGTGCCGCACTGTATGAGCCGAAATGTGCACTGTGTCAAGCTTTTTTACCTAACATGACCGTGCAGAGCCAATTGGGTACGCGCTGTGCCGCACAGTGGTCCGGTGGATGCCCAAGACCTCGCCGTACTGCGGACC
>JBBQUR010000018.1:0-104986 GCA_038212275.1 Planctomycetota bacterium | reverse complement strand
GGGGATGGGGAGATTGCGGTGCTCGGCGCGTGATGCTCAGGTGCGGAATGCTCAGCACTCAATGATCAGAACGGAATCCTCAAGCGGGCAATGTTCGGCGTGCACGGCGCAGCGCGGAACGCCTCGCGCGTGACGCTCAGCACGAGATGCTGGGCGCGTGCCTCTCAACGCGTAGTTCCCAGCAAGTGCTGCTCAGCGCGGGATGACCATGACAGGCGGCAGGCACAGCGAATGCGTCACGCAGTGGCGGAGACGGAACGCGTCCGCTGAAGCGACTCGCACTTGGGCAGCACACGACTTCGCAGTTCGGCGACACACGACCTCGCAGCGCTCACGCTCCGGCGGACCGCCGTCATTCGTCTGAGCCACCGCTCCGCCCGAGACACGGGCCGGGCGCGCTCGCCGTCCGGACGTTCAACCTCAGCGGGCGTGCGACGGCGTCGTGAAGCCCAAGCGCCGGGAGTGCTGACCGCCTAGCCTGGCACGGAAAAGCCTGCCTCGGCGAGCGCGGGACGGGAGGTTTGTCCGGCGCGAAGGGCGCCGCTCCCGGAACCTCTACGCGTCCGTCCGCCCCACGGGCGCAGCGCCGGACAATCCTCCCGCCCCGCGCACCCCCCGCCCCAAGCGACTCACCTTCTCCCTCGCCTCAGCGCGGTCAGCACCCCCGGCGCGGAAGCGAAACAAAGCCGTCCCCGGCTCAGCGCCCCGCGCCCCCGATCTTGAGCAACTCCACCACGAACACCAGCGGCGCCTTCGGGGGAATGACGCCGGAATAACCGGCATCGCCGTAGGCGAGGTCCGAGGGAATCACGAAGAGGAAGCTGCTGCCGACGGGCATGAGCTGCAGGCCTTCGCCCCAGCCCTTGATGACGCCGTTCAGCGGGAAACTCGCGGGCTCGCCGCGCTCGTAGCTGTTGTCGAAGGGCTTGCCGTCAGTGAGCCAGCCGGCGTAGTGCACGGTGACGGCGTCGGTGATGAGGGGCTTGGGGCCTTCTGCGGCGCGCAGCACCTTGTACTTGAGGCCGCTGGGCGTCGTGGTGAGCTCGCTGTCGGGCGGGAGCACGAAGGCGGGCATCTCGGGCGGCGCCGGGAGGGCTTCTATGTCGAGCAGTTCCACGTCGAAGATGAGGTTGGCCTTGGCCGGGATTTTCGGCGGGCGGCCGCCGGCGCCGTAGGCGAGCTTCCACGGGATGATGAACTTGAAGCTGCTTCCCGGCGACATGAGCTGCAGGCCTTCGGTCCAGCCCTTGATCACCTGGGACACGCCGAAGGTCGCATCGCGGTCTTCAGCGGTCTTGTCGAACAGCGTGCCGTTCTCGAGATAGCCGGCGTAGCGCACGCGCACCTTGTCCTGCTTCGCGGGATGCTTGTCGGCCGTGGCCGCGGCGCCCGCGGCGAGTTCCACGTAACGCAGGCCGGACTCGGTCGTCTTCACCTCGGCCTTCTCGGGCAGCGGCTTTCCCGGCATGGGGGACGGAAGCGGGTCGAGCTCCGGCATCGCCTTGGCGGCGGGGGCGGCACCGGCGGCGGACGCATCCTGTGCGTGCAGCGTGGTGGCGGGCAGCACGAGGGCAAGGACAAGGCTGGTGATCATGGCGGCGCTGCGCATCGGGGCATCCTCTGCAGAGGGAAGGGAGGCGTCACGCTAGCGCATGGTGGCGGGGCGACGCCATCCCTCGCTCGTCCGCGCCCGGTGTCGGCGGCGGCCGGCCACGAGGGCTGCCTGCGTTGCGAGTCCGGTCTGGCGTCCGGTCAGGTGTCCGGCCGGAAAGAGTGCCGGCTCCGGCACGCGCGAGGCGTGACGGAGCCGGCGGGAGAGTCGTCGCCCGAAGCAGCCGGGCGACGCGAGACGGAAGGCGCAGCCGAAGCAGCCGGCTGCGAGAACCGTTCGACGCCTCCGAAGCAGCCGGAAGCGCCGAAGAATCATTCAGGGTGGCTCAGCGCCGGAATTGCGCCTCCTCGGTGGAGCCGGACAGCGCGGTGGTCGAGGCCAGTCCGCCCGAAATCGCCTTCGCGACCTCGTCGAAGTAGCCGGTGCCGACCTCGCGCTGGTGCCGCGTCGCGGAATAACCATTGGCCTCGCTGGCGAACTCGGCCTGCTGCAGCTCGGAGTAGGCCGCCATGCCGCGGTCCTTGTAGCCCCGCGCCAGCTCGTACATGCCGTGATTCAGGCTGTGGAAGCCGGCCAGTGTCACGAACTGGTACTTGTAGCCCATGGCCGCGAGTTCGCGCTGGAACGAAGCGATCGTCGCGCCGTCGAGCTTGGCCTTCCAGTTGAAGGACGGCGAGCAGTTGTAGGCGAGCAGCTTGCCCGGGAAGTCCTCGTGAACGCCCTCGGCGAAGCGGCGCGCCTCGTCGATGTCGGGGTGACTGGTCTCGCACCACAGCAGGTCCGCATACGGGGCGTAGGCCTTCGCACGCGCGATGGCGCAGTCGAGTCCGCCCGTGATGCGGAAAAATCCCTCTGGTGTGCGCTCGCCCGTGAGGAAGGCGTGGTCGCGCGGGTCGACGTCGCTCGTGAGCAGCTGCGCGCTGTCGGCATCGGTGCGCGCGACGAGCACCGTCGGCACGTCCATCACGTCGGCGGCGAGGCGCGCGGCGTTGAGCGTGCGCACGAAGGTCTGCGTCGGCACGAGCACCTTGCCGCCGAGATGGCCGCACTTCTTCTCGGACGCGAGCTGGTCCTCGAAGTGCACGCCCGCGGCGCCGGCTTCGATCATGGCCTTCATGAGCTCGAAGGCGTTGAGCGGGCCGCCGAAGCCGGCCTCCGCGTCGGCGACGATGGGGGCGAACCAGTGGATGTCGCCCTTGCCCTCCATGTGCTGGATCTCGTCCGCACGCTGCAGCGTCCGGTTGATCCGGCGCACGACGTCCGGCACGGAGCTGGCCGGGTACAGGCTCTGGTCGGGATACATCTGGCCGGCATTGTTCGCATCGGCCGCCACCTGCCATCCGGAGAGGTAGATGGCCTTGAGTCCCGCGCGCACCTGCTGCATGGCCTGGTTGCCGGTCAGTGCGCCCAGCGAGGCGACCCACGGCTCGCTGTGCAGCAGCTTCCAGAGGCGCTCGGCGCCGAGGCGCGCCAGCGTGTGCTCGATGGTGATCGAGCCACGCAGCCGCTGGACGTCGGCGGGCGAGAAGTCGCGGCGGATGCCCGTCCAGCGCGGCGCGCCCCCGTGACCGTTGGCGTGATCGTTGCGATGCGTGGTCGACATGGAAGTTCGTCCTGAGAAGAGAGTCGTGGTGGGTGGTGGTGGTGGAAGAGCCGGATGTGTGACGCGCCGCGCTGCCTTCAGGCCGGGACGGACACGATCCTGTCGTAGGCGGTGAGCGTGAGGAAGTCGGGCAGCGTCGGTGCGGTGACGAGTCGGTCGAAGAGTTCGGCGGCCTCGACCTGGCGGCCGGCGTCGAAGGCCGCCGCGCCGATCGAGGTGCGGATGCGGTCGAGCTCCTCGCGCAGCACGGCGCGGAACAACGTCGCGTCCACGATGCGGCCGTCGGCGAGCGCCGCGCGATGCGCGATCCACTGCCAGACCTGTGCGCGCGAAATCTCGGCGGTGGCCGCATCCTCCATGAGGTCGAACAGCGGCACGCAACCCGAGCCGTCGAGCCACGCGGCCAGGTACTGCACGCCCACGTTGACGTTCTGGCGCAGCCCTGCCTCCGTGATCGCGCCGCGCGGAACGGTCAGGAGGTCCTGCGCGCTGACGACGACGTCGTCGCGCGTGCGCGTAGCGATCTGATTTCTGCCGGGCATCGACGCGTCGAAGATCTCGCGCGCCACGGGCACGAGGGCCGGGTGTGCGACCCACGTGCCGTCGTGACCGTCGGCGACCTCGCGCTTCTTGTCCGCGCGGACCGCCGCGATCGCGGCTTCGTGGCGCGCCACGTCGCCCTTGATGGGGATCTGCGCGGCCATGCCGCCCATCGCGTGCACGCCGCGGCGATGGCACGTGCGGATGAGCAGCTGGCTGTAGCTGCGCAGGAAGTGCTGCGTCATGCCCACGCTGGCGCGGTCGGGCAGCACGCACTCGGGGCGCGCGCGGAACTTCTTGATGAAGCTGAAGATGTAATCCCAGCGGCCGCAGTTCAGGCCGGCACTGTGCTCGCGCAGCTCGAAGAGGATTTCGTCCATCTCGAAGGCCGCGAGCGTCGTCTCGATGAGCACGGTGGCCTTGATCGTCCCGCGCGAGATGCCGAGGGCGGACTGCGCCGCGACGAAGACGTCGTTCCAGAGTCGGGCCTCGAGGTGGCTCTCCAGCTTGGGCAGGTAGAAGTACGGGCCCGTGCCGCGTGCGAGCAGGGCGCGCGCGTTGTGGAAGAAGAACAGGCCGAAGTCGAACAACGAGGCGGAGACTGGCTGACCGTCCACGAGCACGTGCTTCTCGGGCAGGTGCCAGCCGCGAGGGCGCACCATGAGCGTGGCCGTCCGCGGAGCGAGCCGGTAGTGCTTGCCGTTGTCCGCGAGGAATTCGATGTCGCCGCGCACGGCGTCGCGCAGATTGAGCTGCCCCTCGGTCACGTTGGCCCATGTGGGCGAGGTGCTGTCCTCGAAATCTGCCATGAAGACCGAGGCGCCGGAGTTCAGCGCGTTGATGATCATCTTGCGGTCCACTGGACCGGTGATCTCGACGCGCCGGTCGGTCAGGTCGTCGGGGAGCGGGGCGACCTTCCAGTCGGCCGCGCGCAGCGAAGCCGTCTCGGCCAGGAAGTCGGGGCGTTCGCCGGCGTCGAGTCGCACGGCGCGCGCGGCACGCGCCGCGAGCAGTGCCTGGCGCCGTGCGCCGAAGCGCCGCTGCAGGTCCGCCACGAACGCGAGTGCTGCGGGATCGAGCACGGCGGCGGTGGCGGCGCTGCGGGCGCCGAGCACGGCCACGCCCGGAACGCCGGCGACAGCGCTGGCGCGAACAGCGGAGAGATTCACGTCTGTCATCGTCGTGGTGCTGACCGAGGTGCGTGTCGCGGATCCGTTCAGGCTGCCCGCCGCGGCTCCTGCGACGTGTGCAATCCTATCGTGCTTTTGGCCATAAGTCCTTTTGGTGCAGGCAATAATATCGTCAACAATGCGCCTGCAGTTCGTGTCAACATGTCAAGCCTGTCAAGTCTGGCGCCGATACGAGGCGCGGGGCACGCGTCCCGCGCCGTCGGCTCCAGCCGCTGGCCCCATCCTGCGGAGAGTCGACATGGCCGCTCGCAAGCAACCCGCAGGCGGCGCGCGCGGTGCGCGCACCAAGGTCTCGGGCGCCCCGCGCAAGCGTCGCGCAGCCGTCTCCGGCGCCGGCCGCAAGCTGCTGCTCGGGAGCAAGCTGCGCAGCCTGCGGCGCGACCGGGACATGACTCAGGTGGAACTGGCCCGGAGGCTGGGCATCTCGGCCAGCTACCTCAACTACATCGAGCACAACCAGCGCTCGGTGACAGCACGACTGCTCCTGCAGCTGGCGCAGATTTTCGGCAGCGACCTCACCGCCTTCGCGCCCGAAGACGAGGCGCGCCTGCGCTCCGAACTTGCGGAGATGTTCGGCGACCCGCTCTTCGCGTCCTACGAATTGCGCCCCGCGGACATCACCGAAGTGGCGTCGGCCTCGAACGCGATGGGGCGCGCGATCCTCGGCCTGTACCGGGCCTGGCGTGCGGTGCGCGACGACCGCCAGGCGGGAGGAATGCCGGTGCCCGGCATGAACGGGGCGGCAGGCTCCACGGCCTCGCCGCCGCCCGAGGATGACGTCTCGGACTTCATTCAGGACAACCTGAACCACTTCCCCGATCTCGAGGCGGCGGCCGAGCAACTCGCGCGGGACGCCGACCTCGGCGCGGGCGACATCGACCGCCACCTCGTCGAGTACCTCGCACGCGTCCACCGCGTGCGCGTCGACGTGGTGCCGAGCGATCTCGCGCGGACGATGGTCCGCCGTTTCGATCCGGCCGAACGGCGCCTGCTGCTGTCCGAAGTGCTGCCGCCGCGCAGCCGCAGTTTCCAGCTGGCGCACCAGATCGCGCTGCTCGGCTTCCGCCCCGTGCTCGATCGCTACCTGTCGCAGGGCCGGCTGGGTGGCAAGGACAGCGAGGTCCTCGCGCGCGTGGCGCTGGCCAACTACTTCGCCGGCGCGGTGCTCATGCCCTACGACGCCTTCCTCTCGGCCGCGCGCTCCGTGCGCTACGACATCGAGCTCCTGGGCCACCGCTTCCGCACCAGCTTCGAGCAGATCTGCCACCGGCTCACCACGCTGCAGCGTCCCGGCGCCTCCGGCGTCCCCTTTCACATGATCCGCGTGGACATCGCCGGCAACATCAGCAAGCGCTTCTCCGCCAGCGGCATCCGCTTCGCCCGCTACAGCGGCAGCTGCCCGCGCTGGAACGTGCACACGGCCTTCCTCTCTCCCGGCTTCATCCGCACGCAGCTCTCCCAGATGCCCGATGGCACGGCCTACTTCTGCATGGCCCGCACGGTGCGCAAGGAAGGCGGCGGTTTCCGGGTGCCTCAGAGCCGCCTGGCCATCGGCCTCGGCTGCGACGTCCGGTACGCGCGCGAGCTCGTCTACGCCGACGGCCTGCAGCTGGCCAACCTGGATGCCGCCGTGCCCATCGGCGTGACCTGCCGTCTCTGCGAGCGCATGGACTGCCGCCAGCGCGCCTTTCCGCCGCTGCAGCACGGCCTGAGCGTGGACGAGAACATCCGCGGGCTCTCGTTCTACGTGTCACCAGGCAGCACGGGAGAGGGCCCCGGCCACTGAAGTCACTCCGGTCGACGCACCACGGCTGCATGTCGCCGTGCGGGATGGCATGATCGCCCGCCGCGCGCGGACCTCATCGGTTCGTGCGCCCGGAGCGCGCGCCGGACCAGCCGCCGCATCATCGCCAGCAACATGAGGTGACCGAGCACGTGGTCGAGCGTCTGCAGATCGAGCGCGCAGCGGTGCTGGGCGCCGGAGTCATGGGTGCCGGACTCGCGGCCCATCTGGCCAGCTGCGGCATCCCGGTGCTGCTGCTGGATGTCGTGCCGGGCAGCCTGCTGCCCAGGGAGCAGGCTGCTGGCCTGACGCTGAAGGACGCGGTGGTGCGCAGCCGGCTCGCGCGCGACGGCGTGCAGCGCGCACTGCGCTCCAACCCCGCCTCCTTCCAGTCGCCGCGTGCGGTGGCGCTCGTGACGGCGGGCAACCTCGAGGACGACCTTCCGAAGCTCGCCGGCGCGGACTGGGTCATCGAGGCCGTGGTGGAGGATCTCGGCATCAAGCGCTCGCTCTTCGAGCGCATCGTGCCGCACCTGGCGCCGCACGCGCTGCTCACGAGCAACACCTCGGGACTGCCGTGCAAGGAGCTGTCCGCGACGCTGCCGCCCGAACGCGCGCGGCGCTTCTTCATCACGCACTTCTTCAACCCGCCGCGCTACCTGCACCTGCTCGAGCTGGTGTCGGGCCCGGACACCGACGCCGGCCTGCTGCCCGCCTTCGCGGAGTTTGCCGAACAGGTGCTCGGCAAGGGCTGCGTGACCTGCAAGGACACGCCCAACTTCATCGCGAACCGGCTCGGCACCTTCTCGTTCCTGCACCTGCTGCGCACGCTGCAGCGCGGCGAGGCGAGCGTCGCGGAGATCGATGCGCTGACCGGCGAGCTCATCGGCCGTCCGCGCAGCGCCACCTTCCGCACGGCGGACCTCGTGGGCCTCGACACGCTGCTCGCGGTGACGAAGCACCTCCACGCCGCGCTGCCCGAGCCGGCGCGCGCGCCCTTCGCGCCGCCCGAACTGCTCGTGAAGCTCGTGGAGCGCAAGCAGCTCGGCGTGAAGACGGGCGCGGGTTTCTACCGCAAGCTCGAGAGCGGGGGTCGCTCGGTGCTGCAGATGCTGGACCCCGCCACGCTGGACTACGTCGCCCTCCCGGAGCCGGCGTGGCCCGGGCTCGAGAAGGTCGCGCGCGCAGCGGACCCGGCTGCCGGCATGGCGGCGCTCGCCGAGGTTGCCCCGCGCGCGGCCGCGCTGCTGAGCAACCACCTCGGCGCGTCGCTCGCCTACGCCGCGCAGTGCGTGCCGGAGATCAGCGACGACATCGTCTCGGTGGACCGCGCACTGCGCTGGGGTTTCGGCTGGACGGCCGGGCCCTTCGAGCTGTGGGATCAGTCAGGTGTCGCGGCCACGGCGCAGCGCCTCTCGAGTGCGGGCCAACGCGTGCCGCCGCTCGTGACGGCGCTGCTGCAGAGTGGCGCGACCAGCTTCTACCAGCGCGATCCGGCGGGGCTGCTCGCCTACGATCCGGCCGCCGCTCGCGCCGTGCGCGTGCCGCCGCGCGACGGCGTGCTGCTGCTCGAGGACCGCGTGCGTGCCGGCGGTGTCGTCGAGAAGAATGCCGAGGCGGCGCTGATCGATCTCGGCGAGGACGTGCTCTGCCTGCAATTCCGCACGCGGATGAACGTCATCGGGCAGCACACGGGCGAGCTGCTCGGCAAGGCGCTGCGCCTGCTGGCAGACCGGGGCAGCGCGTGGCGCGGCCTGGTCATCGGCAACGAGGGCGAACACTTTTCCGCGGGCGCGAACCTGCACCTCGTGCTCGCACTGGCCGAAGCGAAGAACTTCCAGGCGCTGAACCAGCTCGTGTCGGGATTCCAGCAGCTCAATCAGGCCATCCAGCACGGTCCGCGGCCCGTCGTGCTCGCCTGCCAGGGCATGACGCTCGGCGGCGGCTGCGAGATGCTGCTGCACGCCACGCGGGTGTGCGCCGCGGCGGAGAGTTACATCGGACTGGTCGAGGCAGGCGCGGGGCTCATCCCGGCGGCCGGCGGCTGCAAGGAACTGGTGCGACGGCTCGATGCCTCGCTGCCCGAGGATCTCGAGCACGTGGATCTGCTGCCCTTCGTGCAGCGCCTGTTCCGCAACGTGGCCATGGGGCGCGTGAGCGGCAGCGCGCTCGAGGCGCGCGAGCTCTCCTTCCTGAGCGCCGCGGACCGCATCGTGCCCAGCCGCGAGCGCCTGCTCTCCGCGGCCCGGCAGGCCGTGCTGGATGCCGCACGCGACGGCTACCGCCCGCGCCCGCCGCGGCAGGACCTGCGCGTACTCGGCGGCGCCGGCATCGCCGCGCTGCACGTCGCGCTGTGGAACATGCTCGAAGCACGCATGATCAGCGATCACGACGCGGCCGTCGCGGGCAGGCTGGCGCACGTGCTCTGCGGCGGCGAGGTCGCCCACGCGACGCGCGTGTCCGAGCAGCACCTGCTCGACCTGGAGCGCGAGGCCTTCGTCTCGCTCGCGGGCGAGCCGCTCACGCACGCGCGCATGAAAGCCCTGCTGACCACCGGCAAGCCGCTGCGCAACTGAGATGAGACCGACCGCCATGACCCTACGACGTGCGACGAACAGTTCCACCCGCGCCCGCAGCCCGCTCGACGCGGCGCGCGCGGCCCCCGCGACCTCGGGCGCGCGCGGGTCCGCCGTGATGCACGCCTTGCGGAGGCAGCCATGACGGCCACCCGCGCGGTCATCGTGTCGGCGGCGCGCACGCCCGTGACGCGCGCCGGTCGCGGCGGCTTTTCCCGCGTGCGGCCCGACGACCTCGCCGTCGTCGCGCTGCGTGCGGCGCTCGCACGCGCCCCGGGCTTCGACCCGGCGGAGGTCGAGGACCTGATTCTCGGCTGCGCTTTTCCCGAGGCGGAGCAGGGACTCAACGTCGCGCGCCTCGTCGTGCTGGCAGCCGGCCTGCCGGAGAGCGTGCCGGCGATGACGGTCAACCGCTTCTGCGCCAGCGGCCTGCAGAGCATCGCGCAGGCCAGCGAGCGCATCGCCAGCGGCGCGGCGACAGCCATCCTGGCTGGCGGGCTGGAGTCCATGACGCTCGTGCCGATGACCGGGCACGTCTTCCGGCCCAATGCAGCACTCGCCAACCTCGAGCCGGATGCCTACATCGGCATGGGGCTCACGGCGGAGCGTGTCGCGGAGCAATACAAGGTCTCGCGAGCCGACCAGGATGCCTTCGCGCTGGGCAGCCATCGCAAGGCGCTGGCCGCAGCGGCCGCCGGCCGATTCCGCGACGAGATCGTGCCGGTTGCGGTGCGCGTCGCCCGCCCCGCACCGCAGGGCGGCGGTGTCGTGATCGACGAGTCCGTCGTCACGGCCGACGACGGGCCGCGCCGCGACACGAGCGCCGAGGGCCTCGCGAAGCTGCCGGCCGTGTTCCGCACCGGCGGCACCGTGACGGCCGGCAACAGCAGCCAGACGAGCGACGGCGCCGCCGTGCTCCTGCTGCTCGCCGAAGAGCGTGCCGCAGCGCTGGGACTGAAACCCATGGCCGTCATGCGTTCTTACGCGGTCGTCGGCGTGCCGCCCGGACTCATGGGCATCGGGCCGGTGCACGCCGTGCCGGCCGCCGTCGCGCGTGCGGGGCTGACCATGGACCAGATCGACCTCTTCGAGCTCAACGAGGCCTTCGCGTCGCAGGCGCTGCATTGCGTGCGCACGCTCGGCCTGCGCGAGGATCGCGTCAACGTGAACGGTGGCGCGATCGCGCTGGGGCATCCGCTGGGCGCCACCGGCAGCCGCCTCACGACGACCCTGCTGCACGAGTTGCATCGCCGAAAGCAGCGCTTCGGCGTCGTGACGATGTGCGTCGGCGGGGGCATGGGCGCCGCCGCCGTGTTCGAGGCGCTGCCCGGCTGGACGCCGCCGGTCCCGCCGGCCGGCACGCCGCAGGCCGCCGCGGGTTCCTGAACGTGGAAGCGCGCGACTGGCATCGCCGCTACGACGCGGGAGTGCCGGCGTCGCTCACCTACGAGGAACTCACGATGCCGGCGGCGCTGCGTCGCTCGGCGCGGCGCTTTCCCGAGCGGCCGGCGCTGATCTTCGAAGGCACCGTGATCCGCTATGCGGCCCTGCAGCGCCTGGTGGATCGGGCGGCCTCCGGACTGGCTTCGCTTGGCGTCGGTCCCGGCACGCGCGTCGCCATCCAGCTGCCCAATTCGCCGCAGACCGTGATCGCCTTCTGCGCGACGCTCTCGCTGGGCGCGCAGGCCGTGCTCACCAACCCGATCTACACCGACGACGAGATCGAGCACCAGTGGCAGGACGCGGGGATCAGTCACGCCTTCGTGCTCGATGCGGGCTGGAAGGACCGGCTCGTCACGCTGGCCGCCCGCGTTCCCGTCAAGCACTGGATCGTGTGCTCGATGCCCGACCTCTTTCCGTGGTGGAAGCGCCTGATCGCGCGGCGCGTGCTCGCACGGCGCACGCCGCCGCTCGTCGCGGACATCCCCGAGCGGTCCGGCGTGCTGCACTTCCGCTCGCTGCTCGCGCGCGGCAGCGACGCGCCGCGCACCGACGTCGCGCAGCTCGACGACATCGCGATGCTGCAGTACACCGGAGGGACGACCGGCCGCGCGAAGGGCGCGATGCTCACGCATCGCAATCTTTCGTGCGGATCCCAGCAGCTCGTCGCGTGGCTCACCACGCTCGAGCACGGGCACGACGTCTTCCTCGCAGCGCTTCCGTACTTCCATGTCTTCGGCCTCACGGTGTGCCTCGATCTCCCCTTGTGGATCGGCGGCGCGATCGTGCTCGTGCCGGACCCGCGCGACACGCGCGGCCTGCTGTCGCTCATCGACAGGCAGCGCGTGACAGTGCTCGCGCTCGTGCCGGCGATGTTCAGCGCCATCACGCGTCTGCCGGACGTCGAGCGCTACGACCTGCGCAGCGTGAAGGGCTGCTTCTCCGGCAGCGCGCCGCTCACGCTCGATACTCTGCAGCGCTTCGAGCAGCTCACCGGCGGACGCATCTTCGAGGGCTACGGCCTCACCGAGACCACCGCCGCCACGCACGTGAACCCGGTGTCCGGCGAGCGCCGCATCGGCACCGTGGGCCTGCCGCTTCCGGACACGGATGCACGCATCGTGTCCACGGACGACGCGTCGGTCGTGCTTCCGGTGGGTGGCGAGGGCGAGCTGCTGCTGGCCGGCCCGCAGGTCATGGCCGGCTACTGGAACCGTCCCGAGGAGACGGCCGCCGCCCTGAAAAACGGCTGGTTCGCGACCGGCGATCTCGCCTCGCGAGACGCCGACGGGTACTTCCGCATCGTCGGCCGGAAGAAGGAAATGATCGTGGTGGGTGGCTACAAGGTCTACCCGGACGAGGTGGACCACGCCTTCGCCGGCCACCCCGCCGTGCTCGAGGCGGCCACCATCGGCGTGCCCGATCCGGAGCGGGGGGAGATCGTGAAAACCTTCATCGTGAAGCGCCCCGGCGCCTCGGTCACGGAGGCCGACCTGCTCGCGTTCGGCCGCCAGCATCTCGCCGCCTACAAGCTGCCGCGCGAGCTGGAATTCCGCACGACGCTGCCGCGCAGCAGCGTGCTCAAAGTGTTGCGGCGTGAGCTCTTGCGTCAGGAGCTCGAGCGCCGCGCGGAGCTGGCCGGCGAGCAGCGTCGGGCATGAAAAGCACGGTGAAAACAGGCCGATCGGGCAGGGAGGCGTGGCGGAACAGGCAGACGCAGGGGACTTAAAATCCCCTGGCCCTCACGGGCCGTCCGGGTTCGATTCCCGGCGCCTCCATCACGCTCCCCGCGTCGCTCCGGGAGTCGCCGGATCCTCGCGCGCGCTGACGCGAGCCACCTGCGGAGCGCCGGGGCGACGACCGGCGACGGGCGCGTGCCGACGCTTCGCCGGGCGGTCTCCCGCGACCGGATAACGGCTGCTTTCAGGCCCGATTCGAGCGGCTCAGAAACTGCTGGAATTGCAGGCAATTTCTTTTGAGTCGGCCGTTTCCGCCTGTACTGTCAGGCCGCGATCTCGAATCGAGATCTGTTTCCAGGAGTCAAAAAAAGGAACCCATGGCCAACAACACAGCTTCGAGCAACGGCGGCACCAAGCCGCGCACCAAGTCCGACATCTTCAAGACGGTCGCCGAGAAGACCGGTCTTTCGCGCAAGCAGGTCGCGTCGGTGTTCGACAACGTCGGCAACCTGATCAAGAAGGATCTCGGCGGCAAGGGCCCCGGCGTGTTCACGCTTCCGGGCCTGGTCAAGATCAAGGTCGTGAAGAAGCCCGCCACCAAGGCGCGCAAGGGCATCAACCCCTTCACGGGCCAGGAGATGATGTTCAAGGCGAAGCCCGCGCGGAAGGTCGTCAAGACCCAGCCGGTCAAGGCCCTGAAGTCGATGGTCTGAGCCTCGCGGCTCTCCGGCATCGCCCCGGTCGGATCGCACGCGATCCGGCCGGGGCGAACCGAGGAGAGCGCGGGACGTCGCTGCTTCACGGCGACGTCCAACGCGACATGATCGACGTGCAACGAGCGCGGCGGATACGAGGCACACGCGGTGCCCTCCGCCGCGCTGCTCTTTTGCGGCGCAGCCCGCCGCCTGCGGAGGCGGCGCGATGATCGACGTGCTGCGCATCATCGCGCGCCTCAACGTCGGCGGGCCCGCTCGGCACGTGCTGCGTATCGACGCACCTCTGCGCCGCCGCGGCTGGCGCACGCTGCTTGTCACCGGTCGCGCGGAATCGTGCGAAGGCGAACTGCTGGACGAGGCGCGCGCGCTGGGTGTCGACGTGCACGTGCTGCCCGACCTCGGTCGCGCGATCCATCCGCTCCGCGACCTGCGCGTGCTGCGACAACTGCGCCGCCTCGTGGCCGAGCACAGGCCGTCCATCGTGCACACGCACACGGCAAAGGCCGGGTTGCTCGGACGGCTCGCTGCGGGCGGGCCGACCGGCGGTCCCGACGCGTCCGGGGCGCGCCGCCCCGCGCTGGTGCACACCTATCACGGTCATGTGCTTTCCGGTTATTTCGCCGCGCCGGTGGCGGCGGCCTTCCGTCTGAGCGAGCGCCGCCTGGCGGCGCGCACCGACAGGCTCATCGCGGTGGCCGGAGAGATCCGCGACGAATTGCTGACCGAGCATCGCGTGGGGCGTGCGGAACAGTATGTCGTCGTGCCGCCCGGCATCGACCGGTTGCGCACGGCACCGGATGCGACCGCCGGAGCCGCGTTGCGCGCCGGCCTGGGCTGGTCGTCCGGTCATGTCGTCGTCGGTTGCGTGGGGCGCCTCGCGCCCGTCAAGCGCGTGGAGCTGCTGTTGGCGGCGTGGCCGGAGGTCGTCGCGCGGGCGCCAGCCGCGCGGCTGCTGGTCGTCGGCGACGGGCCCTGCGGCGAGGCGGTGCGCGCGCGCGTGGCCGCGCTGCCGGGCGCAGCCTGGCTGCCGCCGCGTGCTGAGCTCGGCGCGGTGTACGGCGCGCTGGATGTCGTGGCGCTCAGCTCCGCGCACGAGGGTCTGCCGCAGGTCATCGTCGAGGCCTTGCAGTCGGGCCTTCCCGTCGTCGCGACGGCGGTGGGCGGCGTCCCGTCGCTGCTCGTGCACGGCGCGTCGGGCCTGCTCGTGCCGTCCGGAGACGCACGGGCGCTGGCCGCGGCGCTCGGCGCGGTCTGCGCCGACGACGCGCTGCGCGCGCAACTGTCCGCGGGCGCGCGCGCCACCGACCTGTCGAGGCACGATGCGGAGGCCGTGGCCGCCGCGCTCGCCGCGCTTTATGCGGAACTGCGCCCGGTGCGACTGGAGAATCCCGCCGGGGAAACGCAGACTCGTGCGGCATGCATCTCGTCATCCTGACTCAGGTTCTCGACAGCCAGGACGCGGTGCTCGGCTTCTTCCACGGCTGGTGCGAGGAGTTCGCGCGCCACGTCGACCGGCTCACCGTCTTCGCGCAGCGCGTCGGCACCGTGTCGCTGCCCGGCCACGTGGACGTGCGGTCGCTGGGCAAGGACGAGGGCGGCGGGCATCTCACGATGCTGCGCCGGCTTGTTGGCGGACTCACCGGGCTGCGCGGCGGCCGGCGGCCCGACGCGGTGTGGGCGCACATGGTCCCGAAGTTCGTGCTCTATGCGGCGCCGGTCGTCGTGCCGCGCGGCATCCCCATCTACCTCTGGTACACGCACAAGGGCGTCGACCGCAACCTGCGCCTCGCGGTGCCGCTGGTGCGCAAGGTCTTCACGGCGAGCGAGGAATCCTTCCGCCTGAAGGCCAGGCACGGCGTGCGCGTCGTCACCGGGCACGGCATCGACTGCAGGCACTTCGTCGCGGGGCCGCGGCCCCGGCCGGTGGACGTCCTCACCGTCGGGCGGCTCGCGCCGAGCAAGGGCCAGGACGAACTGCTCGCGGCGCTCGCGCTGCTGCCGGAGTGTCCGCGGACCGAAATCGCTGGCGAGATTCTCCTGCCGGGTGATGCGCCCTTCCGCGCGGCGCTGCACGAGACGGCTGCGCGCCTCTTTCCCGGGCGGGTGAACTTCCTCGGCGCGGTTCCGTGGCCGGCCGTGGCGGAGGTCATGCGACGCGCGCGCGTCATGGTGAATGCGAGCCGCACCGGCAGCGTGGACAAGGTCGTGCTCGAGGCCATGGCCTGCGGCACGTTGCCGCTCACGTGCAACGAGTCCTTCACGCCGCTGCTGGGCCCCGAACTCGCGCCGCTGCTCATGTTCCGCCAGAACGATCCGGCCGACCTGGCCGCCGGCCTGCTGCGTCTGATGGCGATGAACGACACCGACGCCGCCGCGCTCGGCGAGCGGCTGCGCGATCTGGTCCGGCGCGATCACGACCTGTCGCGCCTCATCCCGCGCATGGTCTCCGACATGGAGCCGCGCGAGTGAGCGACGTCGTCCCGCATCACGAGGTCGCGGCCGGGGAAGGCCGCACGCGGCTCGTCGACCAGGTCGCGCTGCGGCTCGGCATCCTGCGCGGGCTCTCGGAGTTTCTCGAGCGGCAGACGCGCCCCGATGGCGTGCTTTTCTGTCCGCGGCACCGGGTCGAGCACACGGGCAAGAACGTCTACGGCGCGATCATCAACCTGGAGAACTGGCGCTACACGCGCGAGGACTTCTATCTCGCGCGGGCCAGGCGACAGGTGCTGCGCGCCGTGGACATGCTCGGCCCGGACCCTGAGAGCAAGGTGCCCGTCTTTCTGCCCGGACGCGCGGACCCGGCCAACGCGAGCACGAACAGCATCGACGGCGGCGCGTGCGCGGACACGATCGCGACGCTGCTGCAGGAGGCGCCCGAGGCCTTCAGCTCCGCGGAGCGCGACCGCTGCTGCGACGCGCTGGAGCAGCACGTCGACGGATACCTCCGCCAGAGTGCGCGCGACAAGCCGATTCCCGCGCAGCGGTTGTGGGCCGGCACCGGCGTGGCGCGCGCCGCGCGGTTGCTCGGCCGGCAGGACTGGGCCGCGGACGCGCTCGCCGGTTGCGCGCTCGCGCTGTCGGAACTCGCTCCGGACGGCGTGGCGCCCTACATCCCGCTGGGCAGCAGGGACTGCACGCATCCGGGGCTCTCGGACACGTCCGGTTTCTATCACTCGCGCACGCCGGGCTTCGTGCTCTACATCCACGAGGTGCTGGGCGTGAGCCTCGATGAGCACTCGCGCGAGCGGCTGCGAGCCGCGCTCGATGCGCTGGTGGCCATGCGCGACGGCAACTACCGCAAGGTGCTCGCCAACGAAGCCAAGCCCTGGTACTGGGAGAGCGACTACGAGGTCGCGAGCCATCCCTTCGATGCGTGGGCGTTGCATCGCGGCGCGCGCGCGTTCCCGGAGCGCAGCGCGCTCTACCTCAACGAGGCGGGGCGCGTCATGGAGGAGTGGATCGCGCACCTCGACACCGACGGAGGCGTCCTCAGCCACCACGGCAGGGGCGTCAACTTCCAGTGCCGCGTGTTCTGGAGCGCGCACGCGGCCTGGGTCGCGCGCGTGCTGGCGGACGTGCCGCTGCAGGGCATGCCGCGGCCGCCGTTCACGCTGGATCTGCCGCAGTCGGGTCTCGTGCACGTCGAGCGCCCGCGCTGCGTCGCGGTGCTGCGCGGACGGCACCGCCGTCCGGGCAATCTCTTCGGCTGCGACGCGGGCGGGGGGCAGCTCCAGTCGCTGGTGGTGATGCCCGACAAGCGCGTCGCGCGCGGCCGCGAACTCGTTCCGCGCGTGCGCTTCCGGCGACAGCGCGAGGGCAGCTTCCTGCTGCGGCCCGCGGGCGCGCCGGGTCGGCTCTCGCGCCTGCGCTCGGTGCTGTCGACGGATCGGAGCGACCTCCGTTTCCGGCTGTTCGTCACGTCGGTCGAATGGCGCGCGCGCCGGCCGCTGCATGCGCTCCTCTATCCGTGGAGGCACGTCGTGCTGCGCAGCTGGGCCGAGGCCTCGCCGTGGCTCGCGAGCCACCTCGACCTCGCGACGGACCAGCACGTCGACGGCGACGAGGTGCGTTTCGACGGCGCCCTCGCGGACCGCGACGGTCGCCGCTGGCCCGGAGCGACCACCGTGCGCCAGGTGCGCTTTCTCGAGGACCGGGTCGCGCTGTCGGACACGCTGCAGCTGAAGGACGTGCACGGCGCCGTGCGCTATCGCGTGCCCGCCGCGCTGACGGAGGTGACGCTCGCCTGCGACGGCGGCAGCGCCCGACTCCGTGGGGGCGTCGTGACCCTGGCAGCGCGCGGGGGCGCCGTCACCCTGACCATCTCGGGTCACTGGCCGACCTGAGCAGGAGCAGCGCGCCGGGCAGCACGGCGAGCACGCCGAGCAGCAGCGCGAGGCGCGCGCGCCTGCCGTGGCGATCCATGAGCGCCAGCGCACCATTGCCCACCGGCACCGCCAGCAGCAGGCACAGCAGCCGGGCGAGCGTGTCGCCCGCGCCCGGCGAGAACCCGGGAAGCACGCAGAGAAGTCCGCCGAGCAGCGCGCCGAGCATGACGCCCATGAAGAGGTATGCCTCGCGGCCCGGGCTCGCGTTGAGCTGGCGCACGCCGGGCACGAAGAGCACGGCGCACGGCATCACGCCGACGAGCAGCTGCAGCGTCACGGCGCCGGCGGACGTCGAGCCGAGAGGTTGCGGCAGCGTGGCGCCCGTCCACCAGAAGGCCAGCACGCCGGCGCCGCCGATCGGCAGGGCGAGCGCCCAGAACGGCGCACGCAGCAGCACCGGCTCGCCCGGTCGGCGTGTCGTGGCCACGGAGGTCGGGTCGGCGCTGGCGGCGGCGCGGCACATGCGGTGCGCCCACCACACGCCGAGAATCCAGCCCGGCAGAAGCACGAAGGCGGCTTCCGGCAGCGACACCACGAGCCCGAACGCGGCGGCCGCAGCGAGCCGCGGCACGTGGTGGCTCGCGCGCCGCAGCACGGACAGCGTGGTCGAGAGCAGCATCCCCGTGAAGGCGAGCGACAGCACGAGCGGGCTGCCGTCGAGGAAGGGCCGCAGTGCGCCGCCGAGTCTGCCGTCGGCGGCCGCGGCGGCCAGCGCGTCCGTCGCGTGCGCGACGGACCACGGAGGGCCGCTGCCGAGCAGCGCGAGCGGGACGCCGAGCGGTTGGCAGGCGAGCAGCAGCGCGAGCATGGCCAGAGGTGCGCCGCGATTGCCGCGCAGGCGCGAGATGGCTTCCGCCGCGAAGAGCAGCACCGCGGCCAGGCAGGCCACAGCGACGAGCCGCCTGGCTTCGTCGGGCTGCAGAGCGCCGACCGCCACGAGCACGCGGAGGGTCTCGGCGTGGAAGTGGCCGGCGGCAGCGTCATCCGTCGCGACTGCCATCGCCGGTGCCATCGCCGGTGCCGTTTCCGACGAAGCCGGGAACTCGGCATGGCCGGACGTGCCGGCGCCGGGCGCGGCCAGGCACACGGCCGCCAGTGCGAGCAGCAGGATGGCGACGCACAGCGGCAGCCGCGTCGGCCACAACGGCATCGGCTCGGGGTGGGCGGGCTGCCGCTGCTGCCAGCGCTTGAAGAGCAGCTGTCGCACGCCGCCGGCCAGCGCGAGCACCAGCGTGAGCGCATGCACCGAGCGGGGCGCGAGCGCCGCTCCCGCAGGCCCCGCGAGGCCGAGCAGCAGCAGGGAGAGGCAGAGCGAACCAGCTGCGATGCCGAAGCGCCGATCGATGGAGGACAGCAGGCGCAGCAGGCCCCAGCCGGGGCAGACCAGCAGGGCTGCGAGCACGATGGCGTGCCCGGCACGGTCCGCTGACGTCGGCAGCTGGCCGGCATCGGGCGACGCGCAGGCTGCGATCCACCACGCGAGCGCCGCCAGCGCCGCCGGCCCGCCGCATCGCCACGAGGATCGGAGGACAGTGGCAAAGCTCGACATCGGTGCGGAGATTAAGGACTGTATGCACCGGCTGCCACACACCGTGGCGGCGACGCAGCGGCGGCCCCCCGTGCCGCGCGTCGTGGCACCGTGCCGGCCTGCCGGGGGCGGAGTCGCCCCGACGTGCCCGCAGCGTTCCTCGCCGTACCGACTGAGCTTCCGAGCGTGAAGGTCCGGCCTGACCGGTTGATGCCCGCGTGAATCGCTCCCACCTGTCGCGCGTGAACCTCGTCGTGAACATCCGCTTCCCGGGACCGCGCGCTCACGGCATCCAGGTGGCCGCCATGGCCGAGGCCCTCGCAGCGACGGGGCTCAACGTGGACGTGGTCGTGCCGCGCCGCTTTCCCTATCGCGACACGGACACCTACGCGCACTACGGCGTGCGCCATACCTTCGGGGTGCAGCGCCTCGCGAGCTTCGACACCATCGACATGTTTCCGCAGCGCTTCCAGCGCGTGCCCTTCCTGCTGCAGTCGGTGACGTTCGCGTGGCGCGCCCTGGCGCGCGCCGCCGTCGAGCGCGATGCCGGCATCCTCGTCCGCGACCACTACACGCTGGCCGTCCTGCTGAAGGGGCTGCGCCAGCCCGACGTCGCCCGCCTCGCCGCGGAGGTGCACAGCCTGCCGGCCCCGGGACCGCGGCGCGAGCAGACCCTCAGCCTGCTGGCCCGCGTTCCGGCGCTCATCACGATCAGCGATGCCCTGCGTGACGACCTCGTCGCCTCGGGCATCGAGCGCGAGCGGATTCTCGTCGCGCGCGACGGCGTGCACCTGGCGCGCTTTGCCGGCATGCCCGATGCGGTGACGGCGCGCCGGCATCTGCACCTGCCCGAGAAGCCGACACTCGTCTACGCGGGCCAGTTCTATCCGTGGAAGGGCGTGGACACGCTCATCGAGGCGATGGCGCACCTGCCCGACGCGCAACTGCTCGTCGTCGGCGGCGACGCACAGAACCTGCCGCGCGTCGTCGGGCTCGCGCAGCACGTGGCACCGGGACGCGTGCACTTCGCGGGGACGGTGCCGCACGCGACGGTGCCCTTTCACCTTTCCGGCGGCGATGTCGTCGTGCTGCCGAACAGCGGCAAGGAGGAAATCTCCGCGCGCTTCACCTCACCGCTCAAGCTTTTCGAGGCGATGGCGAGCCGCCGGCCGATCGTGGCCAGCGACATCCCGTCGTTGCGCGAGGTGCTGACGCACGACCGCGACGCGGTGCTCGTGGCGCCGGACGATCCCGTCGCGCTCGCCGCGGGAGTGGCCGCCCTGCTCGCGGACGGCGCACGCGGGCGCCGGCTCGCCACCGCCGCGCTCGAGGAAGTCTCCGCCTTCGACTGGAGCGCGCGCGGTCAGGCGGTGGCGGCCTTCCTGCGCCGGACACTGACCGTCAGGGGCAGCCGATGACGCACCCGCTGCGCGCGGTGATGCTGGTGGTGGCCGCGCTGCTCTTCCTCTCGCTGGGCCACGGACTGCCGCAGCGCTACGTGCCCGACGATCACGCCGTGAAGTGCGCGCTCGGCATGGCGCGCGACCTCGGCGCCGGCAAGGTCGGCACGCTGCAGGCGCTCGTGCCGCCGTCGGGCGAGTACACCACGTATCCGTACCTGCTGCCGTATGCGGATCTGGCTGCGGTGTCGGCCACCTTCGTGTTCGGGCGCGTCACGGGGCGCTGGCACGGTGCGGGCGAATTCGCGGAGGCCGTGTTCGATGACCCCGGTCTTGCGTGGTTCGGCGCGCGCCTCGTCTCGGCGCTGCTGACACTGCTTCTGCCCCTCGCGACCTATCGTGCCGCGCGCTGCCTGGACTGGACACGGGGCAGGGCCGCGGTGGCCGCGCTCCTGGCGGGCACGTCGCTGCTGGTCGTGCAGTACGCGCACACCGAACGCCCCTGGGCGCCGATGACCGCGTTCGGCGCATGCGCCCTCTGGGCCAGCCTGCGGCTGCGCACGCAGCGACGCGTGCGCGACGTGGCCTTCGCGTTCGTCTGCGCGGCGCTCTCGGCGTCTACGCATCCGGTCGGCGCGCTGTTCTTCGGCGTGGTCGCACTGGCGCTGCTCTGCTGGCGGCCTGGCGTCTGGCCGGTGCTCGTCGGGCTGCTGGCCGGCGTGGTCGTGCTGCTCTGCGTCGGATATCCGTACCTGCTGGTGTACGGCGCGGACACCGGCAAGGGACAGATCGCCGGACAGCTCGATGCGGATGCGGCCATGGACATCGGCGGCCAGGCCTTCGATGTCGGCGCGCTGCGCGGCACTTTCGCATGGCCCACGGCGCGCGCCTGGTTCGGCTACGACCCGGTGCTCGTCGCCGTCGGCTTGCTCGGGCTCGCCGGACTGTGGCGCACGCGGCGCGATGCCGCGCGCCTCGTGCTGTGCCTGCCGGCGCTGGGCATCACGCTGCTTTTCCTGGCCTACGATGGCGCGCACGTGCGCTACCTGCTTCCCGCCGCACCCTTTCTCGCGCTCGGCGCCGCCTGGGCTCTGGGCGAACTGGCCTCGGCGCGGATGGAGTGGCCGCGCACACGGGCCACCCTGGCCGCGATGGCGCTTGCGTTGCCGCTGTGCCAGGCCGCGCGACTCGACCTCGTGCTGGGGCGCGAAGACACCCGCACGCGGGCGGCGCGCGAACTGCCCGCGCTCATCGGGCCCGACGAGGTCGTGTGCCTCGATGGTTACGGGCCGCCGCTGCTGCCGACTCCCGCGTCGGTGCGCGCCCTGGCGCCGCTCGTGTGGATCAACCGGCAGGAGGAGCGGGTGCTCGAGCACGAAGGCATGGGCCGGCCGACGCCGCCCGAGGCGCGCGCCCTCGTCCCGATCTCGCGCTTCTGGAAGTTCGACAGCTACTACCCGACCGACTACCTCGCCGGTGCGGTGCCGATGGCCTTCGGCGACTTCCTGCGCGCCTGGAAGGTCGGCTTCTACGTGCAGGTGGACCGCAAGCCCGATGAGCTGCGGCGCGCTCCCGTCACGGAGTGGAATGCCGCGCATGGACAGCTCGTGTACGAGCTGTCGCCCACCGGGCACAGCCCGCCCTCCGAGGCGGCGCTGCCCACGGACATGTCCTTCGCCCTCGTGCAGCTCTGGCGCTACGAACGGCCGGGCCCGTGGATCCGCTGCTGGCGCTACGCCCCGGGTGGCTCATGAGCACCGTGCCCGGGCCGGTGGCGCGCCGGCCGCGCGTGCTCGTGCTCACGCACTCGCTTTCGGAGGTGGATGGCGTGGGCCGCTACGGCGTCGGCACGCTGCGCAGCCTCGCGCCGCTCTGCGACGGCATCGAGGTCTTCACCGGCCGCGGTCATCGCGGACTCTCGGCCGACCTGCCGACGCAGGGCGTCACGGTGCAAGCCGTGCTGCCGATGGATCACTTTCCTTTTCTCAGCGTGCCGAAGCTGGCGCGCGTGCTGCTCCTGTCGCTGCCGGCGCTCGTGCGCGCCGCGGGGCGCGCCGACGTCGTGCACAGCTTCTCGGATTACCCGATGGGCTGGCTGGCCGTGCTCGTCGCACGGATGACGCGGCGGCCCGTCGTGGTGTCGGGGCACGGCACCTACTCCGTCACGCCGTGTGCGATGCCCGTGCACCGCAGGCTCATCGGCTGGATGTTCCGGCGCACGGACCGATTCCTGACGGGAAGTCGCTTCGCGCTGGAGCAGGTGCGGCGCGTGGCCGATCCGCACGGCGCCGAGGTCGTCCCCTACGGCTGTGCACCGGATGACTACGCCGTGCAAGCCGCGGGTTCCGAGCTTCCGGGCGTGCCGTCGCCGTACGTGCTGTGCGTGGGAGAGGTCAAGCAGCGCAAGGGATACACCACGTCGCTGCCGGCGTTTCTGCGCGCATGGAAGCAGGAGCCGTCGCTGCACTACGCGATCGTGGGGCGCTACACCGAGGGCGATCCCTACTACACTGCGCTCCGTGCACAGATCACGGAAGCCGGGGCCGGAGAGCATGTGCACTTTCTCGGCAACGTCAGCGAGGCGCGCAAGGTCGCGCTCATGCGCGCCTGCACGGCATTCATGCTGACGCCGATGACCAGCGACGAGGGCGGCTTCGAGGCCTTCGGCCTGGTCTTCCTCGAGGCCGGCGCGGCGGAGCGCCCCGTCGTGGGCGTGGCGGACAGCGGGGCGGAGGACGCGATCACGGACGGAAGCAACGGCTTCCTGCGGCAGCGCGAGGACAGCGACGGCCTGGCCGGCGCGCTGGTTGCGCTGGCGCGGGATCCAGCCCTGGCGGCGCGCATGGGGCGCGCGGGTCGCGCGCGCGCCGAGGGACAGACCTGGGACGGGGCGGCGCGCCGCGTGCGCGCCATTTACGACGAGCTGCTCGCCACCGGGCGCCCGACGTGAGGCGGCAGCTCAAGGCACTGCACCAGAAGAAGTTCGTGCGCGATGCGCTCGTGCTCCAACTGGCCACCTTCGTCACGGGCGGCGGCTACCTGATCACGTCGGTGCTGACCAAGCGCTTCCTCGGCATGACCGAGATGGGGCGCTGGAACACGGCGCGCGAGATCTTCATGTTCGCGTACTTCCTCGTGAGCATGGGCGTCGTCAACGCCGCGGTGTCGCGCTACAGCGAGGCGATCGGTCGCCGGGATCGCGCGGCATGCGTCAACGCGCTGGCCTCCATGCTGAAGATCGGCCTCGTGTCGTCGGTGCTGGTCATCGCGCTGGGCTTCGCGTTCGGGCCGGCGGTCGCCGACCATTTCTACGATGATCCGCAGGTCGGCCACTGGGCGGCGCTGCTGTGCGTGGCGGGCCTGTTCGAGGTGGTTCGCGGACTGACGGTCGTCGCGCTTCAGGGCACGCGACAGATGCGCTCCTTCGCGTGGTTCGACATCAGCACGAACATGCTGCGGCTCGGGCTCGTCTACTTCGCGCTGCAGTCGGGCTACGGCGTGGGCGGCGTGGTCTGGGCGTTCCTCGTGCACATGGCACTGGCGGGGGCGATCGCGCTGCACTTCTACCGGCGTTCGCAACTGGGCGACCCGCGACTGGCGCCTCCGCCGCTCGGCGAAGTCGTCAGGGCGATCCCGGGGGCCAGGATCAGGCAGGTGTTCGGGCTCTCGTACCTGCTGGCGCTCAACAAGAGCATGAATACGCTCGTGCCCCGCTTCGGCATGCTGCTCATCCCGGCGCTGGCGACGCTGCAGGCTTCGGGCGAGGCCTTTCACGCCAATGCCGCCTACAGCATCGCCTACGTGCTCTCGTGGGGGCTCGGGCTGGCGATGGGCGGCGTCACCCAGGCCCTGCTTCCGGCGCTGGGCCTGAAGGTTGCCAATGCGGACACGCCCTTCGACCAGATGGGCGGGCTCCTGAAGCGCGTGTCGCTCATCGCGGGCAGTGTGATGGTGGTCGCGACGCTGCTGTCCATCCCGGTGATGTGGGTCGTGATCCGCTACTTCTACGGCGAGGGAGCCGAGGACAGCTTCAGGTACTACCTGTGCCTGACATCAGGCAACCTGTTCATCGGATTCACCTGCGTGGTCGAGGCCTTCTACATCTACAGTGGCAAGCTCAGGCAGGCCGTGCCGTTCAACTTCCTGCTGGCGGCGCTCGTGGTGCTCGGGATCTTCTTTGGCGGACACTGGTTCGGGCCGATAGGGGTGGCTGCGGCCGCCGGGCTCGGCCGGGCCGTCGGGCTGTTCCATCTGGTATATATGGCTGCGTATTTCCGACGGGCTAGACTGCAGCGCTCGTGATTCCGCAGGCCCGCCGCGACCTGAGTTCCTCTCCGTCTCACACCCCGGTGTCCCACATGACCCAAGCGACTTCCGCCACCGTCACCAAGAAGAAGATCGTCTTGATGTATGTCACGCCCCCTGGGCAGGACGACTTCTTCATCGCGATGCCGCTCGGGATCATCTACCTCGCGGCCATCCTCAAGCAGGCCGGCTGCGACGTCGAGTGCTGCGACGAGCGCGTCTGCACCGAGGCCGAGGTGGACAACTTCCTGCGCAAGGCCGAGATCCTCGGCCTCTCCGCGCTGACGCCGCACGTGAACCGCGCCATCCGCTACGCCCAGAAGGCCAAGGGCTACAACCCCAGGCTCATCACCGTCATGGGCGGCCCGCACGCCACCGTGGACGTGGACACCTTCCTCGACAGCAAGGCGATCGACTACGTCATCGGCGGCGAGGCCGAGGACAGCATCGTGGACTTCATGCGCGGGGTGGAGCAGGGCCGCGACGCCCTCGGTGCGGTGCCCGGCATCGCCTTCGACCGCGCGGACGGCACCCGGCACACCATGCCGCAGCCGCCGCTCATCAAGGACCTCGATCGCATTCCGTTCCCGGCGTGGGACAAGCTGCCTTTCGATCGCTACGCCGCGATGAACAAGGAAAAGCTCTTCTACATCTTCACGAGCCGCGGATGCCCCTTCCGCTGCGTGTTCTGCCAGAAGGAGCTCACCGGCCGCGGCTTCCGCACGCGCTCCGTCAAGAACATCCTCGACGAGCTGCAGCTCATCCACGACACCTTCCAGCCCGGAAACGTGCTCTTCATCGACGAGCTGTTCACGTGCCAGAAGAAGCGCGTCTACGAGATCTGCGAGGGCATCATCGCCCGCGGGCTCAAGCTGAACATGTCCTGCGAAACGCGCGTGGACATGCTCGACTACGACATGGCGCACACCATGAAGCGCGCCGGCTTCAACCGCATGTACTTCGGCGTGGAGTCGGGCAGCCAGCGCAGCCTCGACACTCTCGTGAAGGACTACAAGGTCGAGAAGGTCGTCGAGGCGTTGAAGATCACGCGTCGCGCCGGCATCTGGACCAAGGTCTTCCTCATCGTCGGCACGCCCGGCGAGACCATGGAGGACATCGACAACACGGCGGCCGTGCTGCGCGAGGGCATGCCCGACCGCGTGCGCACCTCGCTCTTCAACCCGCTGACGGCCACGGCCTCGTTCAACCAGTTCAAGGATCGCATCGATCCGACGCTGGTGAAGACCGAATACGTGGACAGCGACCGCAGCCCCTACATCCACGAGAACTTCGATAACGACGCGCTCAACCGCATCAAGCGCACGCTGGTCGAGGACTACGAGGCCTGGTACGAGATGCGGCCCGCCCGCACGCGACGCTTCCTGGCGCGCATGCGCTACTACTGGGAGAACAAGGACGAGGGCAAGGCCCGCCTTGCGCGCGCGTTCAGCTTCGGCAAGGTGAAGGCGCCGGCCGCCATCAGCGATGCCGGCGTGGAGATCTGAGGACTCCTCCGGCTCCCTGCGGCGCCCTCGCGAGCTTTGATCGGGCCTCACGGTCCGGGCCCCGGAGCGTCCGCAGCCGGGACGTGCTCCGGCGCCGCTCGGGTGACCGCGACGGATTGCGGTTGAGATCCACCCGCACGACAGGCGACAACGGATCCCGGCATGCGCATCCTGCTGGCGAATGACCTCTACGGACGCAGCTCCGCTGCGGGCGTCGCCGTGCGCATCGCGGAAGGCCTCGCCGCGCGCGGGCACGAGGTCGGATTTCTCTCGACCACGCAGGACAAGGCTGCGCAGGGGGCGCCCGCCAGGATCTTTCGCGAAGGCGGTGTGGAGGTGCGCGTCGAGCCGTCGCCGGCGTATCCGCTGCGCTTCCGCGCGTGGCGAAGCCTCGACAATGCGCCCGGCGTCGCCGCGATGGAGCGGGCCGTCGCCGCCTTCAGGCCCGATGTCGTGCACGTGCACAACCTGCACATCCACCTGTCGTACGCGGCGCTGGCCGCGGCGCGTCGTGGCGGCGCCAGGGTGGTGCTGCACATCCACGACATCATGCCGGTGTGTCACCAGAAGATGTTCTGCCACCTCGACGAGCGGCTGCGTCCGGGCGATCCGGTCGTCTATCGCAACGGCCCGGTGAAGTGCGCACTCTGCGTGCGCGGCCGATACAACCCCTTCCGCAATCGCACGATCCGGAAGGTGCTTGCCCGCGACGTGGACCGGCTCGTGGCCGTCTCGGACGAGATGGGCGCCGCGCTCGCACAGAACGGCATCGGCCCCTGCACCACGATCTGGAACGGCCTGCCGGCGGGCGCCGGTGACGTGGACGAGTCCGTCGTGGCGGCGCTGAGACAGCGCCTGCACCTCGAGAACCGTCCGGTCATCCTCTACGGGGGACGCCTCGACCGGCTCAAGGGTGGTCTCGAGCTGCTGCGCGCGCTGGCTCTCGTGCGCCGGCACCTGCCCTCCGCCGTGCTGCTGACGGTCGGTGAATCGCTGCCCGGCTTCCACGAGGAGATGACCGGCCTGGCTGCGCGGCTCGGCATCGCCGATGGCCTGCTCGCAACGGGCTGGCTCGCCGGCGACGAGTTGCGCGCCGCCTACCGCGTGGCCGACGTGGTCGCGACGCCCTCCCTCTGCTTCGAGTCCTTCGGGCTCATCAATCTGGAGGCGATGGCGGCGGGCCGACCCGTCGTAGCCTCGATGTGGGGCGGCCCCGCGGATGTGGTCGTCGATGGAGTCACCGGCTTCCTCGTGAATCCTGTGCAGGTGGATTCTCTCGCGAACCGGCTGCTCCAGCTGCTGCAGGACCCCGAACTGAGCCGGCGCTTCGGCGAGGCGGGACGGCGGCGCGCGCAGGAAGTCTTCGGCATGGAGGCCGCCATCGACAGCTCGCTCTCCGTGTATCGGCAGGTGCTGGCGAGCGGGGCCTCCGCGACACACACTGGAGGCAGCCCTGTCCCCGGGACGGGCGCGACGCAGGACGACACGCACACGACCGAGGCGGGAGCGACCCGAGGATGAACCAGCGCTGGCGCATTGCCATCGTCGTCACGCGCACGCCGACGCGCGGGCTGCGCTTCGCGAGCTCCGAGGCGCGCGGCCTGCCGCCGCGCGATGCGGTGCTGCTGGCCGCGCAGCTGCTGCACCTCGGCGCCGAAGTGCGGCTCCTCGACCAGGACAGCGAAAAGCTCGGAAGCCGTGTCGTGCGCCGCGAAGTGCGGCTGTGGCGGGCGGACCTCGTGCTGCTGTGGGCGGGCGGGAGTTTCATCGCCGACAATCCGGTCCCGAACGCGGCCCCGCTGCGCTCCGTGCTGTCGGGCTGGCCGGGCACCGGGCCCGTGCTTGCCGCGGGGCCGCTGGCCGCCCGCTACGGGCGCGAACTGCTGGCGACGTTTCCGCGCCTGTCCGGCGCGCTCATGGGGCTCGGCCACGCCTCGCTCGTCGGGACGTGGCGGCCGGACCACGTGCCGGGGCTGCTCCACCGCCTCGACGGGCAGATCGTCGCGACGCCGCCGCTCCCCGCCGACCGTCCCGAGGATTTTCCCGGCGTGCTGCCTGCCTGGCACGTCCTGCCGCTCGACGCGCTCGACGCGCACGCCCCCGACGGTGTGCGCAGGGCGGACGTGGTGTGCGGCCGTGAGGGACTGGCGAGCGGCCTCGCGCAGGTCCGTCACGCGGTGCATCGCAGCGGAGCGCGCTGGATCGTCTTCACGGATCGCGACCTCTGCCAGGACATCCAGCTCGTGCGCGGACTGTCGCGCGGCATGTTCGGCGTCGCGCCCGGCGTGCCGTGGAGCTGCCGCGTGCGCGCCGATCACCTCGACCCGATGGCCGCCGTCACGCTCGCGAACGGCGGCTGCCGCGAGGTGCTCGTCTGCCCGCCGGTGGATCCGTCCGCGCCGGGACCGGCGCCGATGGACGACCCGATGCGCGCCCGCCTCGAGAGCGCCGTGGATGTCATCCGCGTCACCGGCATGACCGCTGTCGTGCAGCACGTCATCGGGCGCCCCGGCCACACGCGCGACATCCTGGCGGCCTGGCAGCGCTGGTTCGCCGACCGGCGCATGCTGGTGCACGCGCATGTCCGCGTGCTGCACGCCGGCGACGACGGAGAGGGACGGCCGACGTTGATCGAGAGCCACGCGCGCGCAGGCTGCTGGCAGAACGAGCTGCAGCCGCGCGACGCCGAGCGCGCCGTGCGCGAGGTGAGCGACAAGACGCGGCTGGCCGCGGGCGTCGCCGGCGCATGAAGCGGGCGTTCTCCGTGCGCGCCGCACGGCCGGAGGACCTGTCCGCCCAGGCGCACCTGTTCAACGTCTGCTTCCGGAAGTCGAAGGACGACGCGACCTTCGACTGGAAGTATCTGCGCAATCCGGACGGCCCAGCGATCTCGCGCGTCGCCTGCGACGAGTCCGGGGCCGTGGTGGGCAGCTACAGCTACGTGCCGCGGCGCTTTCTGCATGACGGGCGTCCGCTGCTGTTGATGCAGGCCAGCGATGCGATGACGCTTCCCGAGTGGCAGGGGCAGGGCATCTTCACGGGGCTGGACAATGAGGTGTGCACCGCAGCCGGCGTGGCCGGGTTTCCCACCGTATGGGCCTACTCGGGCCGCTTGTCGCTCAAGGGTTTCCTGCGCAACGGCTGGCAGCACATCGGCGATGCGCCGCTGCTGCGCCGGCGCTTCCGCAGCCGGCGCTCGCTGCTGCGGGCGGGGCGTCTGGGGCCGCTCGCGGCGGTGTTCGCACCGCTGCTCGACGTGGGACTCGGCTGGCGCCATCGCGCACTGCTGGCGCGCTCGAAGGCCGGGGGCGGCGCCGCCGAGCTGGTGCGGCTGGCGCGCTTCGACGAGCGCGTGGACCGGCTCTTCGAGGCATGCGCTCCGGCGAGCGGGCTTGTCGGCGTGCGTTCCGCCGACTGGCTCAACTGGCGCTACGTGGACACGCCGAGCCGGCGACAGGAATGCCTGGGGCTCGTCGCGGCGGACGGCGCGCTGCGCGGCTACGTCGTCGCGGAATTCCAGGCGGGGCATGCCTTCCTGGTGGACCATCTTGCCGCGGACGCGTCGGCCCGCGCGACCCTGCTGCTCGCGTTCACCGTCATGGCCGGCGCGCGGGGGATGGAGGAGGCCAGCGCGCTGCTCTTCGACCACGATCCCGCCTCGACGGCCCTGCGGGAACTGGGCTGGGAGCGGCCTTCGCGCGAGCGGCCCTTCCGGGATATCTTCCCCTTCATCGTGCGCGGCTGTCGCACCGATGTCCCGCCCGACGCCTTTGCCATGCATTGCTGGCACCTGGCCGACGGCGATCGCGATGCGGAGCACATGTCCTCGTGAGCCACACACCGAAACCCGAACGCGAACACGGATGATCAAGCATCGCATCAAGCGCGCACTGCGCAGCACGCTTGCCACGCTCTTCCACGTCACGGGCCTGAGACGGCGATTCCGGGCCAGCCGCTCCGGCGTGCCGGTGCTCATGTTCCACAACGTCGGGAATCCGCCCGAGACGGACTACCTGCCCGGCCACATGAAGGTCAGCGAAGGCAAGCTCGAGGAGCTGCTCGACGCGCTCGGGCGAGCCGGCTACGGCACGCTGACCGTCAGCGGCATGGTCGGGGCACTGCAGCGCGGCGAGCGGCCGGCGGACAAGCTCGTGCTGACCTTCGACGACGGCTATCGCGACAACCTCGACCGGCTGCTGCCGATCCTCCAGCGCCACGAGGCGACGGCGACGATCTACGTCCAGACCGGCCCGATGCACGGCACGCTCAATTGGTTGCACCACTACTTCTGGGTGCTGCACAAGGAAGGGCCGCACAAGCTCGCGGAGCTGATTGCCGGCCACTTGCAGGGTGCCGGCCTGAAGACGGACCTGTCGGCCCTGCCGACCGACCCGGTCGCGGCCGAGTACCAGCTCAAGCGCGTGCTCAAGTATGAACTGGCGGCCGCGGATCGCGACCGGATCCTCGACATCGCTTTCCGCGCCATCGGCGGCGACGACGCGAGCCTGGCGCGCTCCGTCTACCTGGGGCCCGAGGAGTGCCGCGCGCTCGATCGGGCCGGTGTGGAGGTCGGCGCCCACACCGTCAATCACCTCGTGCTTTCGTCGCTGGACGCCGCGGAACAGCGGCGCGAAATCGAAGGCTCGTTGCGGGACCTGCAGGCCTGGCTGGGGCACGCGGTGCCGACGTTCGCCTATCCCTACGGGCGCACGTGGGACTACAACCCCGCCACGCTGCAGATCCTCGGAGAACTCGGGTTCACGAGCGCGATCACGGCGATGCCCGGCTTCAACGACAGCAGGACGCCGCGGCTGGAGCTGAAGCGTTTCGCCGTGAACGAGGAGAGCTCGCTGGCTGAGGTGCTGTGCGAGGTGGACGGCGTGTTCGACTGGTTCGCCCGCCGCGGACTGAGCCTTGCCACCTGACCGGTCGGCCGTGCGCGGCGGAGAACGGGAGGTCTGTCGTCGCCGGAGTAGCCCGGCTACCTCGCGCAAGGTAGATTCGTCGCTGTTCGTTCGATGCGGTGGAGCGTGCTTGCTTTGAGTCCGGTGATGACGATGGCGGCGCAGGGCCTCAGCGTGGCCTTTCTTGTGGCGCTCGTCGTGGTGCCGGTGTGCATCTGGGTAGCGCGGCGCTGCAACATCGTGGACCACCCGGGCGGGCGCAAGCAGCACGGCAAGGTGACGCCGCTGCTCGGCGGCGTCGGCGTCTTCCTGGCGGTGGCCATCGGCCTGCTGTCGGTCGATCGCCTCGTGCAGGACTCGCTGACCGTGGACCTCAAGCTGCACGAGATCCTGTCGGTGCTCGTGGCCGCCGGGATCATCTTCCTCATCGGCCTGATCGATGACGTCTTCAAGGACCGCATGGCCTTCCAGCTCAAGCTCGCGGGCCAGATCACGGGCGTGCTCGTGCTGGCGTGGCCGCACCTGTGGCGGCTGCTGCTGGAGGGCGGCACGGCCGGCGAGTGGCTCTACCAGCTCTTTTTCCTGTGCTGGTTCCTGACCATCGTCAACTCGTTCAACTTCTCGGACAACATGAACGGGTTGATGTCGGGGCTGTCGATCGTCGCCTTCCTCGCCTCGCTGGTGTACCTGGGCAGCGGCAACAGCGTGCGCACGCTGCTCATCGCGGTGCTTCTGGTCGGCGGGCTGCTGGGCTTCATGCCCTGGAACTTCCCGCGATCGCGCGTCTTCCTCGGCGATGCCGGAAGCATGTTCGTCGGTTTCCTGATGGGCTGGATCCAGTTCGACATGGTGCGCGGCTTCCCCGACAAGAACGTCTTCGACATCGGCATCAGCAACCTCATCCCGGGCGTCCTCATCATGAGCGTCCCGCTGTTCGATGCGGCCTTCGTGGTGCTGATGCGCGTGTTCGAGAAGCGGCCGATCTACCTCGGCGACAACCATCACCTGAGTCACCGGCTCGTGCGCGCCGGATTCACCTCGGTGGAGGCCGTCGTGATCCTGTGGGGGCTGGGCATCTTCTTCGCCGGCGTCGGCATCCTGGCGGCGTTCGCGCCCCCCGGCTACCGCTACCTGCTGCTGGGCGGGAGCTTCCTCTGCATGGTCATGGTCACGCGCGTGATCATGGCCTTCGAGCACGCGGCCCGCACGCGCGTCGGCCCGGAGTGAATACCGCCGAATTCGACCGGATGTTCGCGGTCGAGGAAACGCACTGGTGGTATCGCGGGAGGCGTGAGCTGGTGCGCTCCGGACTGCTGCGCTTCGCGCCGCCGCAGCGGCCGCTGGAGATTCTCGACCTCGCCTCCGCGACGGGCATGTCCTTCCGCTTCCTGGCGGACTTCGGGCGGATCCGCGGCATCGACATCTCGGACGAGACGATCCGGCTGTGCCGGCAGCGCGGCATCACGCGCCTCGTGAAGGGCGATGCGATGGCGCTGCCGTTCGCGCAGGGCAGCTTCGATGTCGTGCTCGCGCTGGACGCCTTCGAGCACTTCGACGACGACATCGCGGCGATGGCCGAGACCTTCCGCGTCCTGCGTCCGGGCGGCGTGCTCATCGCCACGGTGCCGGCCTTCATGAGCCTGTGGAGCCCGCACGACGACGCCTACCAGCACAGGCGCCGCTACCGGCGCGGCCAGTTCCGGGGGCGCCTCACCGGCGTGGGCTACGTCGCGGAGCGCGTGAGCTACAGCTCGATGACCCTGTTCCTGCCGGTGTTCGCTCTGCGCCGGTGGCGACGCCTCGCCGGCGGGGACGCGCACGCGGCCACGTCGGACTTCGCGGTGCCGATGCCTGCGCCCGTCGAAGCGCTCGCGGGCGCCATCACCGCCACGGAGATCGCGCTCGAGAAGCGCGTGAACCTGCCCTTCGGCGTGTCGCTCTTCGCCGTGCTGCGCAAGCCCGCGCGCTGAACCGCACGCGCGGGGCCTGCCCTCGCCCGCGTCAGTTCTGGCCCGCCCCGATCCAGTCGAGGTAGGTGCGCAGGAAGTGCTGCACGTCGAGGCGCGTTTCGATGTTGTAGAGGTTGTTCGAGTACTCGCCGTTGTCGTGCGCGGCGAAGCCCTCGAACTCTTCCACGGCCCGCTGCATGTACTTGACGTCGCCCGAGTCCTTGAAGGCCTCTCCGAAACCGAGCATCAGCGGATGGAAGTCGGTGGTCTCGCTGATCAGGGACTGCTTGCTGTTCATGCCGTAGTTGTAGGTGAGGTAGCGCGCAGCCGGATTTGCCTTGTAGGGATAGAGCTCCTCGCGCGTGAAGTAGGCAAGGTCCGAGAGGCGTGCGCGTGCGAGCGCTCCCTGCGGATCGGCGGTGCCGAGCCAGCGCGCGGCGTGATACATCCCGAGCGGCGCGAGGCTGGCGGCGAAGAAACCGCGTGACGTGTAGTTCTCGCCCTGAGGCGGTGCGGAGTTCGCACCCACGTTGGTCGCGAAGAATCGACGCGTACCCTGGCCGGGCGCTGCCTGCCAGCCCCAGCCGATCAGGTACGGGTCCGGCACGGTGATGTCGACGATCTTGGTGCAGTACGTCTGCAGCCAGGCCTTCAGCTCGGCCTTGAGCAGGCCGCCCGGGTCGCCCGTGAACTCTCCGACCAGCGCGATCGCGCGCAGGCTCTGCACCATGCCGCGCTCCTGCGCATAGAAGTAGAGGTGGTTGAGGATCTCGCCGTCGTCGAAGAGCGCGTCGCGAAAGCGGGGGTCTCCGGTGAGCCAGTACGCAAGGATGATGCCGTCGAGGTAGCGATGTTCGTAGTCGCCTTCGAAGCCGGACTCGTGCGGAAGTTCCGGGTTGGCCGGTCCGGGATCGTTCTTGTCGAGGAAGTTGTCGCTGCGCCGGATCTGCCACTCGCTCTTGTAGAGAGCGAGATCCAGGCCCGTGAGGTATTGCCCGCCATAACCCTGCCGCAACCACTCGCCTCCGAGCTGGCGCTCGACGCTGTCGTGGTTGTTGTTGCCGCCGGTCTCGTGCGCGTAGAGGTAGCGGGTCACCACCTGATACAGGTTGTGCACGCTGACCGAATAGTTCAGGCCCATCGCGGCGAAGGCCTGGTTCTCCTGCGCAAGAGTGACCAGGCGGTAAGGCAGCACCTTCGTGCGGTCGTACTGCAGGTAGTCCGCGGCGCGTCCGACGACGGGCAGGTCGAGGGCCGTCGCCACCGCGGCGGGATTGCCGCCCTGGCCCGCATGGAATGAGAAGCTGACGGTGCGGCTCTCATGCTGGCGCCAGGTGAAGGTCCAGAAGTGTCCGGGCTCGTGCTTCGACGAGAACAGACCGGCCAGCACATCGCCGTTGCCGAACATCTCCAGTGATGCGGGCGACTTGTATGGCATGTCCTTGTACGCGACGGTGACGCCGCCCGTGGCGCCGGTCAGGTCGGCGTAGCCGTGCAGGGGGTATTTCGTCTTGTCACCGAGCGCGTAGAGCGGCGTGCCGTTCTTCACGATCTGATAACCGTCCTGGCCCAGCATCGTGTAGACCGTGTTGTACGCGTAGGCGGAGCTCTGCGCCTGGTGCAGGAAGATCGAGTCCGACGGCGCCATCGGCGAGGTCAAGGGGCCGTTGTGCTTGCTCAGTGTCGCCACGGCGTCGGCGCCGGTGGTCACCCGGGTCACGATGCCGAGGCTGTCGATGACCACGTGATGCGGCATGTTGATGTTCGCGTTGCGCACGGTGAAATCCACCTGCACGTCGTTGCTGCCTGCGCGCGCGATGATGCGGCAGGTGAAGTCGAAAAGGTCCTGGCCGGAGAGCGTGTGCAGCATGCCGTCGGCGCGCACCACGGCGCGTGCGGGGCCGTTCTCCTCGACGACCACCGTCACCGAGCCGGGCTTGGGCACGATGAGCGTCGTGCCGTCGACCGCGACCCCGACGATGCCGCCGCTCGCACCCGCGGCCACGATCTGCGTGCCGCCGACCCAGACCTGGTGGAAGACGTCGAAGCCCGTCTTGCTGATCTGCATCACGAGATCGCCCGTGTTCACGGTGATCAGGTTGCCGTTGTCGAAGGCGATGTCGTCGGGGCTCGAGCGTCCCACCCCGTTGAGGATCTCGAGCGAGGTGTTGGCGCCGCCCGCGGGCACGTCCGCGGCGACGTCTACCAGCGCCCACTTGACGTAGCCGCTCGGCCAGGTGGCCAGTGCGCGGAATTGCCAGGTCTCGGAGTTGAGCACCGAAAGTGCGGGGCGTCCGTTCACGGTACCGACCTGGTCGGACTCCGCGAACGGAATGCCGAAGGTGGAGATCGCCCCCGTGCGCGTGAGGCCGGTGATGCCCGACGGCAGCGCTTCCTTCACGATGAGCGGCACGGAGACCACGCCGCCGCTGGGGGTGCTCTGGCCGTCGTCGCCATTGCCGTCCTGATCGGGTGGCGGCGTTTCATCGCCCGGGTCCCCGCCCGCTGCATCATTCCCTGGATCGAGCTCCTCGATCTGCGCCTGGTAGCTGACGATCTTGCCTTCGGAGACATCGATCTTGGCGTTGGCCTTGTCGATCTTCTTCTGCCACTTGAGCAGCGCGGCATGGGCCTTCTTGATGGCCTTGTCCCTGGCCTTGATCTCGGCGGGGGTGCTTTGCGGCAGGGCCTCCGCATCGAGCAGCGCCTGCTGCGCGAGGGCGAGCTCCGCGTCGTAGGTCGCGATCTGCTCCTGCTTGGTGCTGATCTTGGTTTCCTGCTTCGCGATCTTGGACAACAGCTTGTCGACGCTGTTCTGCTGCTTGACGTCGAGTTCTGCCGAGGGCTCCTGGTCACGGAGCCCCTCGAGGACGATGTCGCCGCCGAGCGCCACCGGCCCATGCCGGTCGGCGAACTCGGCTTCCAGCCGCGGCATGGTGAAGCCGGGCTGCGGCAGCTCGTCACGACTCGGCGTCGCCACCGCGGCGGCAGCCTCCGAGCGCTGGAGGTTTGAGGGGCCGGCGCCGCGATCGCGGGACGGCGCATCGACGCCCGCCAGGATCAGCACGAGACCGATCGCGCAGGGGATGGCCCCGGCCACGAGGTGCGGGATACCCGGCCGGCGCCGGGGTGCCGATCCTTCAGGCGCATGCGTGTGCGGCTGCCCGGGCACGGGCCTGCCGTTATTGGCGTCGTTCACTTCAGGTCCTCGCTGTGCGTCACTGGTGCAGCGCCCTGTTCGGCTCCCCGATCAGCCGATTGCAGGCAAGTCGCGCCTGAACAGCAGCTTGCGACGCTCAAGTTCGTGGCGCAGGATGCGCAGGGGCGTCCCGTGCGGCGTCGGCAGTGCCGTGTCGGTGATAACATGCGGAGACCCATGGACATCCTGCTGATCAACCCGCCGCCGCCCCCCAGCCAGCGCGTCTCGCGAGGCCTGATGGGCGGATTCGGCATGGTGGTGGGCGAGGGGCTCTGCTACCCGCCGCTCGACCTGCTCTACGTGGCCGCCATGCTGGAGCGCGACGGCCACCACGTGACGGTGGTGGACGCCGAGGGCACGGGCCTGAGCGTGGATCAGGTGCTGGAAGGGATCGGCGCCAGCGTCCCGCCGGTGGTGGGCCTCGCGACGAGCAGCGCCACGATCGAACTCGACCTCAAGCTCGTCGATCGCATCAAGGAACGCGCGCCCGGCACGCTCACCTTCATCACCGGGAGCCAGGGCAGCAAGGTGCCCGACATGGCCATGCACCACTCGCGCGTGGATGCCGTGGTGCGCGGCGAGCCCGAGCACACGGTGGCCGAGTTCGTGGCGGCGCTGGCCGCAGGAGCCGACCCGCTGGCGGTGGCCGGCCTCTCGGTCAGGCGCGGCGAGGAGGTCGTCCACAACGCGGACCGCCCGCTGCTCAAGGGAGACGCGCTCGATGCGCTGCCGCTCCCGGCCCGCCACCTGCTGCCGCTCGAGACCTACCGCATCCCGACCATGGACGGCCCCATCCAGACGGTGGCCAGCTCGCGCGGTTGTCCGATCAACTGCACCTACTGCGGCTACGTCGTCGCGCAGGGCATTCCGTGGCGCGGACGCTCGGCGCAGAACGTCTTCGAGGAACTGCGCCACATCCGGCAGGTACTGGGCGTGCGAAACGTGGTTTTCCGCGACCCTCTGTTCGCCAGCAGTCGCGAACGCCTGCTCGAGTTGTGCGGGCTGCTCACGGCCGCCGACCTCGACCTGCGCTGGCAGTGCGAGACGGCGATCAAGACGCTGGACGAGGAGTTGCTGGCCGCGATGGCGCGCGCCGGCTGCGTGTCGGTGTCCTTCGGCGTGGAGTCCGGAAACGAGGAACTGCAGAAGAAATACAGCCGCGGCAAGATCAAGACGCACGAGCACGCGCGCATCGTCGTGGACGCGGCCAGGCGCCACGGCATCGCGACGCGGGCCTTCTTCATGCTGGGTTTCCCGGAGGAAACGCCGGACATGGCGCAGCAGACGATGGATCTCGCCGTGTTCCTCAACCCGGACACCGTGCAGTTCACCGCCGTCACGCCCTACCCCGATACCAAGCTGTACAAGGAATCGCGTGCTGCGCGTGAGCAGGACTTCGACTTCAGCAAGTTCAGCGGCACGACGCCCGTGGGTGTGGCGCAGGCGATGAGCGACGCCCAGGTCTCTGCGGCCATCCGCAAGGCGTATCGCAGCTTCTACATGCGCCCGTCGCGCATCCTGCGCGAGTTGCGGCGACCCAGCCTGCTGCTGCAGCGATTCCGGCGCTACGTCGGTCTCGTGCAGAGCTCGACCTGAGCGTGCGCCGGTGCCGCCCGATCCGATGAGCACCCCGCGCAAGCCCCGCATCCTGTCGGGCGTGCAACCGAGCGGCAAGCTGCATCTCGGCAACTACTTCGGTGCGATGCAGCAGCACATCGCGCTGCAGGACGAGGGCTCGGCCTTCTACTTCATCGCTGACTACCACGCGCTCACCACCGTGCAGGACCGCGCGAAGCTCGCGGAGTGGGTGCGCGACGTGGCCCTCGACTACCTTGCGCTGGGCCTCGACCCGGCCAGGGCCACTTTCTTCCGGCAGTCCGATGTGCCCGAGGTGTGTGAACTCACCTGGCTTCTCTCCACGGTGACGCCGATGGGGCTTCTCGAGCGCGCGACGTCGTACAAGGACAAGCTGGCCCGCGGCATCGCGCCGCGAAGCGGGCTTTTCTTCTATCCGGTCCTGATGGCCGCGGACATTCTCGCCTGCGACAGCGACGTGGTGCCCGTCGGAAAGGACCAGGTGCAGCACCTCGAGATGGCGCGCGACATCGCCGATGCCTTTCACGCGGCGTACGGTCGCGAGGTGTTCAGGCGGCCCGTCGCGCGGCTGGCTGAGCGGGCGGAGGTGGTGCCCGGCACCGACGGCCAGAAAATGTCCAAGTCCTACGGCAACACGATCGACTTGTTCGCCGAGGGAAAGCAGCTGAAGCAGGCGGTCATGTCCATGAAGACGGACAGTCGCGGCGTCGACGAGCCGAAGGATCCCGACACGTGCAGCGTGTACCAGCTGTACAGGCTGGTGGCGCAGCCCGAGGCGGCTGCGGACATGGCCGACGCGCTGCGCCGCGGCGGCTACGGCTACGGCGACGCCAAGAAGGCGCTGCTCGCAGCCATCGACGAGCGCTTCGGTGCGGCGCGGGAACGGCGGCGACAACTGGCCTCCGATCCCGACGCGCTGGAGCAGATCCTCGGCGACGGCGGCCGGCGCGCACGCGCCGAGGCGCAGGCGGTGGTCGCCCGCGCCCGCGAGGCGGTCGGCCTGGCCGGGCGCCCGGCCCACGCATGACGTGCGCGTGAGCGTCGCGTGATCGTCGTGCTGCAGCGCGTTTCGCGCGCCTCGGTGGACGTGCGAGGCGAGACGGTCGGCGCCATCGGTGTGGGCGTGTGCCTGCTGGCCGGTGCGCTGAGAGGCGACCTCGCGGACGACGCCCTCTGGCTCGCGGACAAGATCTCCGCCCTGCGCGTCTTCGAAGATGCGGCCGGCAAGACGAATCTCGCCCTCGCGGACATCGGAGGGGCGGTGCTGCTCGTGCCGCAGTTCACGCTGGCAGCCGACTGGCGCCAGGGCCGACGACCGTCCTTCTCCGGCGCGGCTCCACCTGCGGAGGCACGGGTGCTGATCGACATCCTGGGTCGTCGGCTGCGCGAGGCAGGTCACACCGTGGCCGAGGGGCGCTTTGGCGCCGACATGGCCGTGGACCTCGTGAATGCCGGGCCTTTCACGGTGGTTCTGGACAGCCGTCAGCGCCCCGGCGGCCGCGCCGAAGATCCCGCAGCGACGTCCTAACCGCTTGCTTGACAAGTACTTGCCAGCAGCTATGCTCGCCCGGGAGTGATGGGTGGGTCGCATGTCACGCAGCGGCAGGAGTTTGTCGCAGCCGGACGAGGGATCTGCGGCCCAGCCCCGGATGGAGCAGCACCGGTAGTGAGCGCCAACTTCAAGGCAGGTGCACAGAGCAGTCCCAGGGCGGGTGGCCACGAACCGTCGGCGGCGGGGGAGCCGGGTCTTTCAGCCCCCGGCACAGTGACCAAGAAGGACCTCGTCAACCGGATCGCCGAACGCACCGGCCAGACGAAGGTCGTGACCAAGGACATCATCCAGCTGTTCCTGGACGAGATCGTTCGAGAGCTCGCCGCGGGCAACCGGCTGGAGTTCCGCGATTTCGGTGTCTTCGAGGTCAAGCCGCGCCGCGCGAGAAGGGCTCAGAATCCGCGCACACTCGAGAAGGTCTCGGTGCCGCCCAAGAATGTCGTGAAGTTCAAGGTCGGCCGCGTGATGCGCGAGTGCGTCACGACGCAGAGCCCTGCCTCGACCGCGGGGGACGACGACTGATCACCGCGTTCAGGTGGACTTGAACGCCTGATCGAGGTCCTCGAGCAGATCCTCCACGTCCTCCACGCCGACCGAGAGTCGGATGAGTCCGTCCTCGAGCCCCGCCGCGCGACGCTGCTCCGCCGGGATCGACGCGTGCGTCATCGATGGCGGGTGCTCGATGAGCGACTCCACGCCTCCCAGACTCTCCGCCAGTGAGAAGACCTTCGTCTTGCTGGTGAAGCGCATGCCGTCCTCGACCGAGCCCTTGAGCACGAAGGACAGCATGCCGCCGAAGTCGCGCATCTGCCGCCTGGCGACGGCGTGGCCGGGATGCTCGGGGAGCCCCGGGTAGAAGACGCGCGCCACGCGCGGATGGCGCACGAGGTGCTGCGCCACGGCCCGCGCATTGCTGCAGTGCCGCTCCATGCGGAGGTGCAGCGTCTTCGTTCCGCGCAGCACGAGGAAGCAGTCCATCGGGCCCGGAACCGCGCCCACCGCCATCTGCACGAAGGCGAGTCGCTCGGCCAGTGCGGCGTCGTTGAGCACGAGTGCGCCGAGCACGACGTCGCTGTGGCCGCCGAGATACTTGGTCACGCTGTGCATGACGACGTCGCAGCCGAGCGAGAGCGGCTGCTGCAGGAAAGGCGACGCGAAGGTGTTGTCGCAGGCGACGAGCGCGCCGGCGCGATGTCCCAGCGCGGCAACCGCGGCGAGGTCGGTCACGCGCAGCATCGGATTGGTCGGCGTTTCCAGCCAGAGCAACTTGCAGGGCTGCTCCAGCGCGCCCGCGGTCGCGTCGAGATCGGTCGTGTCGACGATGTCGAACTTCAGGCCGTAGGGCGCGAACACGCGGCGGAAGAGCCGGAACGTTCCGCCGTAGAGGTCGTTGCCGCAGACCACGCGATCTCCGGGCGACAGCGTGGAGAGCAGGGCGTGGATGGCGGAGAGGCCGCTGCTGAAGCACAGGCCGTGGCTGCCTCCCTCCAGCGCCGCGAGGTTGTCCTGCAGCGCAGTTCGCGTGGGGTTCTTGCCGCGGCTGTAGTCGTAGCCGTCCTTCACGACGGCGGGGTACTCCTGCACGTAGGTCGAAGTGCAGTAGATCGGCGTCATGATCGCGCCGGTGGTCGGATCCGGGTGCTGCCCGGCATGGATGGCCTTGGTACCGAATCTCACGGATCACTCCGGTGCAGGAAGGAGCCTGCGATCGTAGCAGCCCGCAGCTGCAGGCGGGCCGGGCGAGGGCTTCACGTCCTCAAGGGGGTGAGCGCGGCGGGGGCCGACGCCACGCCGTGCAGGTGGACTGGCGGGCGGCAGCATGTTCAGATGCAAGGATCGCCCCGGACAGTTCGCCGGGTGCGCGAGGAGGGCGAGTGGGCGCGAATCGATCGGTGCTCGTGGTCGATGATGATCCTTCCGTGGCGCGGCTCGTGTGCGCCGTCCTCACGCGCGATGGTTTGACCACGGACATCGCCCTGGATGGCCCGTCGGCATTGCAGCGCATGGAGCGCGGCGGCATCGCTCTGGTGCTCACCGACATGACGATGCCCGGCATGACGGGACTCGAGCTGCTGCGCGAAGCCGAGTCGCGAGGCCTGAGCGCGCCCTTCCTGCTCATGTCCGCCTTTCTCGATGTGCCAACGGAGCGCGCGATCCTCGCGGAGCCAGGCATCGTCGGGGTGCTCCGCAAGCCTTTCGAACTCGAGCGACTGCTGGCGGATGTGCAGACGCTCTTCGCGGCGATCACTCGCAGCGAGGTCAGCCGGAGCGATGACGCCAGCAGCGCGTCCGGATGCAGCGCGGCTCCCTGCCTCACCCTTGCGCTTGCTCCGCAATGGCTCTTTCTGGGGTGGCCCGGCACGCCGATCCTGCGCGAAGCGAAGGCCGGTCACGGCGCCCCGGCGCGCCATCAGGTCCCGGCACGGCCAGGCCACGACACGGCAGCTGCGGTGGCGGGGGCCGTGCACACCTCGGCCGCCCCGCTGTCCCCGTGCTGAGGCGGCTGTCCGTCCAGACGGCGGGCGAGTCGCACGGTCGCGGCATCTTTGCCCGGGTGAGTGGTTTTCCCGCGGGCGTGCCCTTCGATGCGCCCTTCATCGACGGATGGCTGGCCCGCCGTCAGGGTGGATTCGGCCGTTCCTCACGTCAGCAACTCGAGCGCGATCGGGTGGATGTCCTGGCCGGCGTGCACCGCGGCCGGACGACCGGCGCGCCCCTGCTCCTCGCCGTCTGGAATCGCGACGACTCGCTGGCCGCAAGGCCCGCCCTGCATCGCCCCCGCCCCGGGCACGGCGACCTGGCCGGGGCGCAGAAATACGGCCTGCTGGACATGCGGCCCGTGCTGGAGCGCGCCTCGGCGCGTGAGACCGCCGCCCGCGTGGCGGCCGGCGCGCTGGCGGCGTCCTTTCTTCAAAGGCTCGGCATCGAGACGCTCGCGCACGTGCTGGAGCTGGGAGGCGTCGTCGGCAAGCCTCGTGCCTCCGCCGTGGCTGCCAGGGCACTGCCCGCGCTACGGCGTCGGCGGGATGCGTCGGATTTCTTCACACTGGATGCTTCCCTGGAAGGGCGCTTCAAGCACGCCGTGCTGGCGGCGCGGCGCGCAGGTGACACGCTGGGTGGCCGTTTCGAGGTGCTGGCCTTCGGAGTGCCGGCAGGGCTGGGCTCGCTGGAGGACTTCGGTTCGCGCCTGGACAGTCGGCTCGGTGCGGCGCTGCTGTCCATCCCGGCCATCAAGGCCGTCGAACTCGGCGACGGAGTGGCGGGCGCGTCGGGGCGCGGCAGCCGGGTTCACGATGCCGTCGGGCGGCCGGGCTCCTCGGGACCGACTCGACTTTCGAATCGAGCCGGTGGCCTGGAAGCGGGCATGAGCAATGGCGAGGTGCTGGTGGCGCGCGCGTGGATGAAACCGATCCCCACGCTGGCGCGACCGCTCGCCTCGTGGGACTACCAGCGCGGCGAGCCGGCGCAGGCCTTCTTCGAGCGTTCGGACGTCACCTCGGTGCCGGCCGCCAGCGTGGTGGGAGAGGCGATGCTTGCACTGGTCGTCCTGGACGCCCTGCTCGAGAAGACGGGTGGCGACACCTGGGCCGAAGTGCGACATGCCCTGGGAGGCCAGCGCCGCCTCATCGCGCGGCGCTTCGGGAGATCCGTCCGGCGGCGCAGCACGAGTGCAGCGAATCGCCGGAAAGTGCCATGAAGCGGTGGTTGACGCACCCCTCGGGCATCGCTACGATCCCCCCTTTTCTCGGAAGGTCAAAATCCTTCCCTGCGCGGATAGCGAGAGCGCTGGCGTAGCTCAATTGGCAGAGCTCCGGTTTTGTAAACCGGAGGTTGTGGGTTCGAGTCCCATCGCTAGCTCCAGGCAGCTGCGATGCGGCACACGGAGCTGCAGTCTGGCAAGAGGGTGCGCAGAACTCGCAACCGATGAGGCGCAGGGCGGTGAAGGCTGTCCGGGACAGGCAGTGCAGCAGGAGCCGAACGCTACGGATCATCAGCAGCAGCAACCCTGAGAGCACCCAAGACCGGGGTGGATGCCCGAGTGGCTAAAGGGGACGGGCTGTAAACCCGTTGGCTTCGCCTACGCAGGTTCGAATCCTGCTCCACCCACCATACGGCCGGCAACGCGCGCGACGCGCGACCCGCGCAGACCGAACATCAGCATCAAAGCACAGCAGGCCAGGACGAGGAGGTCGGACACTACGGAGCGAGCGACGGACGGCCCCGGACACGCGGGTGTAGCTCAATGGTAGAGCGCCAGCCTTCCAAGCTGGTCACGTGGGTTCGATTCCCATCACCCGCTCCAGCGGTGATGGCAGCCGCGAGTCAGGACAGATACACACGGGCTGCTGTGGCTCAGGGGTAGAGCACGTCCTTGGTAAGGACGAGGTCATGGGTTCGAATCCCATCAGCAGCTCCAGCGGCCAGCCACGCACGACGTACCGACGAACAATCAGCACGAACTTACTGAGCGCCCTTCGGCCCGACGGCCGTCGTGGACACGAAAGATTCAACCCAGACAGTCCAGACCACACCTCGTGCACCGGCCGGTGCGCGCAGGGCTGAAGGAGAAGTAGGCCACATGGCGAAGGGCAATTTCGACCGCAGCAAGCCGCACGTGAACGTGGGCACGATCGGCCACATCGACCACGGCAAGAGCACGCTCACCGCGGCGCTCGCGGCTCGTTCCGCGACGCGTTACGGCACCAAGGTGAAGAGCTACGCCGAGATCACCAAGGGCGGCACCGTCCGCTCGACCGACAAGACGGTCACGATCGCGGCCTCCCACACCGAGTACGAGTCGGACCTGCGCCACTATGCGCACGTGGACTGCCCGGGCCACGCCGACTACGTCAAGAACATGATCACGGGTGCGGCGCAGATGGACGGCGCCATCCTGGTGGTCTCTGCCGCTGACGGCCCGATGCCGCAGACGCGCGAGCACGTGCTCCTGGCCCGCCAGGTCGGCGTGCCGAGCCTCGTGGTCTTTCTGAACAAGGTGGACCTCGTCGACGATCCCGAGTTGATCGAGCTCGTCGAGATGGAGATCCGCGAGCTGCTGAGCAAGTATGGCTATCCCGCCGAGACGCCGATCGTCCGCGGGCAGGCCAAGCTCGCCCTTGAAAAGGGTCCGGCCGATGCCGAGGCGAACGCCTGCATCGACGAACTCGTCAAGGTGATGGACGAGAGCATCCCCGAGCCGAAGCGGGAGGTCGACAAGCCCTTCCTCATGTGCGTCGAGGACGTGTTCTCGATCAAGGGTCGCGGCACGGTGGCCACGGGTCGTATCGACCGCGGCCAGGTCAAGGTGGGCGAGGCGCTGGAGATCGTCGGCTTGTCCGACAAGATCCAGGCCACGACCTGCACCGGTGTCGAGATGTTCCAGAAGACGCTCGAGTTCGGCATGGCTGGCGACAACGTCGGCCTGCTCCTGCGCGGCGTTGAAAAGAACCAGATCGAGCGCGGTCAGGTGCTTGCCAAGCCCAAGTCCATCACTCCGCACAAGAAGTTCATGGGCATCGTGTACGTGCTGAGCAAGGAAGAGGGCGGCCGTCATACGCCGTTTTTCAAGGGCTACCGCCCGCAGTTCTACTTCCGCACCACGGACGTGACTGGCAATGTCACGCTGCCGCCGGGCACCGAGATGGTGATGCCGGGCGACAACGTGCAGGTCGAGATCGAGCTCATCACCCCGATCGCGATGGACGAGGAACTGAAGTTCGCCATCCGCGAGGGTGGGCGCACGGTGGGTTCCGGCAAAGTGGTCAAGATCCTCGAGTAATCAGTCATGGCCAAGGGCAAAAGCAGCATCGTTGTCTTCCTCGAGTGCACGGAGACCGGGGACCGCAACTACACGCTCCGCAAGCCTGCAAAGGCGCAGTGGAAGCTGGAGTTGATGAAGTACTGCCCCCGGTTGCGCAAGCACACCATGCACAAGGAAAAGAAGAAGTAACGACTCCGCACGCATGCAAGGCCAGTAGCTCCAACTGGTAGAGCATCGGTCTCCAAAACCGAGGGTTGTGGGTTCGAATCCCCCCTGGCCTGCCAAACCGAAACCGGACGTTTCGCGCGCGCGACGATCCGGCAGGTCACGAGCCGCGAACAACAAGTCCCGTTCACCGAAACCAGATCGACCGCGATGGTGAAGTACAAGGCTGATCAAGGCACCTACGCCCGCACGTCCAGCTTCTTGCTGCTGGCGGCGCTCGGGGCGTTTGGTTGCCACACGCTGTACTACTACCTGATCTCGTTCCGCGGGGACGAGAGCAACCCGGGCATGCTCGTGAGCGATCTGTCGGGCGGCCCGGTGCCCGTGCTGGGCCTGCCGATCACGCCGGCGCTGCTCATCGCGCTGCTGGTGGCCGGCGCCGTCCTCTGGGTGCTGTTGTGGTTCCACAACAAGCCCAAGGTCGCGGACATGCTCATCGAGTGCGAGACCGAGATGCGCAAGTGCACTTGGCCGACCTTCGATGAGACGTGGAAGTCATCGCTTGTGATCCTCGGCGTGATGGTGTTCTTCACCGTCATTCTCGCCGGCATGGACTGGTTGCTGAACGAGGTCATGGTGAAGTACGTGTTCTGATGGAAAGCCACGCCGTCACGCCGTCACGCTGGTTCGTCCTGCGGGTTCCGAGCAATCTCGAGAACCGCATGCGCGAGAAGCTCGTCCAGCGCCTCAAGAACGAGGGCCTCGAAGGCCTCGTTCCCAACGTCCTGGTGCCGACCGAGTCCGTCTCCGAGATCAAGGGCGGCAAGAAGAAGGTCATCCAGCGCAAGCTGTACCCCGGCTACCTGATGGTGGAGATGCACCTCGACGAGGAGGGGAAGATCCCCGAAGCCGTCTGGTTCGTGATCCGCGAGACCGCGGGAATCGGCGACTTTGTCGGTTCGGATCGCACGCCGGTCGCAATGGACGCGCACGAAGTCGATCGCATCCTCGTGGGCATGCGCAAGACGGACGAGCGTCCCGCGCTGCGCATCAACTTCAAGGTCGGCGACAGGGTCAAGATCAACGAAGGACCCTTCGAGTCATACAACGGTGTCGTCGACGAAGTGAACGACGCCAAGGGTCTCGTGCGGGTGATCGTCACGATCTTCGGCCGAGAGACCCCGGTGGAGTTGGAATACTGGCAGGTCGAGTCGACCTGACGAGAGCCGCGGAGCAACAAAGATGGCACCCAAGAAAGAAATCAAGGCACTCGTCAAGCTGCAGATGCCTGCAGGCCAGGCCACGCCTGCGCCCCCGGTGGGCCCTGCGCTCGGCCAGCACGGCGTGAACATCGGGCAGTTCGTCAAGGAATACAACGACGCCACGCGCGACCAGATGGGCCTCATCATCCCGGTCGAGATCACGATCTACACCGACCGCAGCTACACCTTCATCATGAAGACGCCCCCGGCGTCTGTCCTGCTGAAGCGGGCTGCCGGCGTGGTGAAGGGCGCTGCCGCGAGCGAGAACGTGGGCACCGTGAAGGGTGCGCAGGTGCGCGAGATCGCGCAGATCAAGATGCGCGACTTGAACGCGCGCGACGTGGATGCGGCGGCCCGCATGGTGGCCGGCACCGCACGGTCCATGGGCATTCGGGTCGAAGGCTAAGTCGAAGGCGAACAGATCGAGTCGGTCCGACGGGCCGGGATTGAAGGAAGAAGTCAAGCATGGTCACCACAGGCAAGCGCGTGCTCGCGAACGGCAAGCTGGTCACGATCGGCAAGGTCTACAGCCTTGAGGACGGCATCAAGCTCCTCAAGCAGGCCAAGGGTCCGAAGTTCGACGAGACCGTGAATATCGCGGTCAATCTCGGCATTGACTCCAAGAAGACCGAGCAGACTGTGCGAGGCGCGGTCTCGCTGCCGCACGGCACCGGCCGCACGCTCCGGGTCATCGCCTTCGTGAAGGATCCAGCCAAGCAGGAGGCCGCGCGCAAGGCCGGCGCCGTCGAAGTCGGCGCCGACGAACTCGTCAAGAAGGTCAGCGACGGCTGGACCGAGTTCGACGTGGCCATCGCGGCGCCCGACATGATGGGTGGCGTGGGCAAGCTCGGAAAGGTGCTCGGTCCCCAGGGCAAGATGCCGACGCCGAAGTCCGGCACGGTCACGGCGGACGTCGAGAAGGCCGTCCGGGAGTTTCGCGCCGGAAAGATCGAGTTCCGCGCTGACGCTGCCGGCACCGTGCACGCGCCTGTCGGCAAGAAATCCTTCGACGACGTGAACCTCGTCGAAAACATCCGGGCCTTCCTCGGCGCGGTCAACGCGCTGCGACCGGCGTCGGCTCGTGGACAGTTCATCCAGAAGGTATCGCTCGCCAACACCATGGGCCCGGGCGTGCTGGTGGAGCCGGCGGCCTGACCGGCCGCCACGGAGAGATCCCATGCCGAACACACTGAATGTCGCCATCAATGCCGAGTACGAGTCGCTGCTCGGCGACAAGCTCGACGCTCTCTTCATCCAGCCGCTCGGCATGTCCGTGCAGGACGACGGCAAGTTCCGTCGGCAGCTCGCCGAGAGCAACCTGCGCATGCAGGTGCTGAAGGGCGCGCTGGCGAAGCGGGTCTTGGCCGCGCGCGGCTATGCCGCCACGGAAGGCTTTTTCGACGGTCCGGCCGCGATCATCGTCGGTGAGACCGGCAAGTCGGTGGACTGCGTGGCGATTGCCGCCAGCAAGGTCGTCTCCGCATGGCGCAAGGAGAAGAGCGCCGAGCTGCCCGTGATCAAGGGCGGCGTGCTCGACGGCGTCGTGCTGTCGCCGGCCGAGGCCAAGCGCCTGGACAAGATGCCGAGCAAGCGCGAGGTCCAGGGTCGCATCGTTGCCCAGATCATGGCGCCGGGCGCCCGACTGAACAGCCAGATCCGCGCCGCCGGCAGCCGCATTGCCGGAGCGATCAAGACACACGTCACGAACCTGGAAACTCAGGCCCCTTCGGCCTGATCCGACACTTCAACCCTTTTCAAGCGCGCGAGGCCCAGACGGCCTCTTCAAGGAGAGAATCAGACATGTCCGACGCAGCCACCATGGAATACAAGGCCAGCATCAAGACGCTCGGCGACTCGATCGTCGGCTTGACGCTGCTCGATGCCCAGCAGCTTTCCGACTACCTCAAGAACGTGCACGGCATCGAGCCGGCCGCGGGTGGTGGAATGATGATGGCCGCTGCTCCGGCGGCGGGCGGCGCTGCCGCGGCCGAGGAGAAGACCAGCTTCACGGTCATGCTCACGGGCTCGGGCGACAAGAAGATTCAGGTGATCAAGGCCGTTCGCGCCATCACGGGCCTCGGTCTCAAGGAGGCCAAGGATCTCGTCGAGGCCGCCCCGAAGGCGGTCAAGGAAGGCGTCACCAAGGACGAGGCCGAGAAGATCAAGAAGGAGCTCGAGGAGAACGGCGGGACCGTCGAGGTCAAGTAATCACCTCCCCGGCTCTTCTCACCGCAACGGACTCGCGGACGCTCCTCACAGGTGCGATCCGCGTTCCGTTGCGTCTCCGCTGATCCGCGACCCCTTCCTCCGCTCAGGGACCGCCCATGAACATTCGCCATTTCGGTGAATTCCGCTCGCCGCTTGCTGTTCCGAATCTGACCGACATCCAGACCGCGTCCTACGCGGAATTCCTCCAGGAGGCGGTCCCGTTCAATCAGCGCGCTGACGACGGCCTGCAGGCCATCCTGCGCGAGACCTTCCCGATCTACTCCTTCGACAAGACCGTGTCGCTGGAGTACCTCGGCTACGAACTGGGCCGCCCGCGGTACAGCGCGGACGAGTGCCGCATCCTCGGCGTCACGTACGGAATGCCGTTCAAGATTCTCGTGCGCCTCGAGAAGCCGGAGCCGGTGGAGGAGTGGGTCTATCTCGGCGAGATCCCGATCATGGTCGGGGGCGGCGAGTTCATCATCAACGGCAGCGAGCGCGTCATCGTCAGCCAGCTGCACCGCTCGCCGGGCGTGGATTTCTCGGTCGAGCTGCACACCAGCGAGAAGAAGCTCCACAGCTGCTGGATCATTCCGCAGCGCGGAAGCTGGGTCGAACTGTCGGTCACGAAGAAGGACGTGCTCGACATCAAGATCGACCAGTCGGGCAAGTTCCCGGCCACGACCTTCCTCCGCGCCATGTCGGAGGAGCACGGCACCGACGAGCAGATCATTCCGCTCTTCTACAAGACGCGGAAGGTCACGCTGAAGGGCAGCCGCGACAAGGAATTGCTCGGCAAGCACGTCGTCGGCGACGTCGTGGACACGCGCACCGGCGAGGTGCTGCTCAAGAGCGGCAGCGCGGTCACCGCGGAGGGTCTCGAGGCCCTGCTCGCGAGCTCGCTGAAGAACGTGGAAATCGTCGAGAATGCCGACGAAGACCCGTTGCTGCTCTACACCCTGGCCGAGGACGACGCGCGCAGCCATGAGGAGGCGCTGTTGCGCATCTACACGCGGCTTCGCCCGGGCAACCCGCCGAACATCGAAAAGGCGCGTACGCTCTTCCGCGAGCGCTTCCAGGATCCGACGCGCTACCGCCTCGGGCCGGTGGGCCGCTTCCGCATCAACCGGAAGTTCGGCCACGAGACGAACAAGGAAGGCGAGATGACCCTGCAGCCGCAGGACATCATCGACTCCATCCGCTACATCATGGACCTCCGCGGCGGCCGCGGGCAGCTTGACGACATCGATCACCTCGGCAATCGTCGCGTGCGCACGATCGCGGAGCTGGCCGGCGACGAGTTCCGCAAGGGCCTCCTGAAGCTTCGTCGCACCGCGGCCGAGCGCATGAACAACCAGGAGACCATCCAGACCAGCACGCCGCGCCAGTTGATCAACAGCAAGACCATCTCCTCGGCGATCGAGTACTTCTTCGGTCGCGGCGAGCTGTCGCAGGTGGTGGACCAGAGCAACCCGCTGTCGCAGCTCACGCACGAGCGGCGCCTGTCGGCCCTCGGCCCGGGCGGTCTCAATCGCAAGCGTGCCGGCTTCGACGTGCGCGACGTGCACTTGTCGCACTACGGCCGCATCTGCCCGATCGAGACGCCGGAAGGCAGCAACATCGGACTCATCGCGTCGCTCTCGCTGTATGCGCGGCTTGACGAGTACGGCTTCCTTGTCACGCCGTACCGCAAGGTGCTCAACGGCAAGGTGACCGACGAGGTCAGGAGTCTCCGTGCCGACGAGGAGTACGACGCGGTGCTCGCGCCGGCGGACACGTCCGTCGACAAGAACGACCGCATCGTCGGCGAGATGATCCTCTCGCGAGTGAACGGCGAGTTCTCCGCCGTCGAACTGAAGAAGGTCGAGTACATCGACATCTCGCCGATGCAGCTGGTCGGCGTGTCGGCCGCGCTCATTCCGTTCCTCGAGCACGACGACGCGAACCGCGCGCTCATGGGCAGCAACATGCAGCGCCAGGCCGTGCCGCTGCTGACGACCGAGCCGCCGCTGGTGGCCACCGGGATGGAGCGCGACGTGGCGCGCAACTCCGGCATGGTCGTCCGTGCACGCAAGGGCGGCGTGGTCAAGTACGTGGACGCCGACACGATCACCGTGGGCGACGACACCTACAAGCTGCGCAAGTACGTCGGCCTCAACGAAAAGACCTGCCTGAACCAGCGTCCGATCGTCACGGCCGGCCAGAAGGTGGCGGAGGGTGACGTGATCGCCGACGGCGCGGCGACGCGCGACGGCGAGCTGGCGCTCGGCCGCAACATCCTCGTCGGCTTCATGATCTGGGATGGCTACAACTTCGAGGACGCGATCATCGTCTCCTCCGAGTTGCTGCAGAAGGACGTGTTCACGTCGATCCACATCCAGCACTTCGACGTCGAGATCCGCGAAACGAAGCTCGGGCGCGAGGAGTTCACGCGGGACATCCCGAACGTCTCCGAGTCCGCGCTCTCGCGGCTCGACGAGACGGGCGTGGTCATGGTCGGCACGACCGTCGGCCCCGGCGACATCCTCGTCGGCAAGGTCTCGCCCAAGAGCAAGTCCGAGCTGACCCCCGAGGAGAAGCTGCTCCACGCCATCTTCGGCCGCGCCGGCGAAGACGTGAAGAACGACAGTCTCGAGGTGCCGCCGGGAGTGCACGGCATCGTCATCGGCACGCGGCGCTTCACGCGCAACGTCGACACGAGCGAAGAGCAGTCGGCCAAGAACCTGCGCATGATCCGCAAGGCGGAGCGCGAGTTCGTCGACACGATGCGCGAACAGGTCGAGAAGCTGATCGGCGAGATCAAGGAGATCTCCGCTCCGGCCGTCAAGGACGACACGACCGGCAAGAACATCGCGATCGATGAGGAAGCGGACGCCAACGAGCTGCGCCGGATCTTCGAAATGCTGCGCAAGCGCTGCATGGAGAACTACAAGCGCGGCACCGGCGAGAAGCTTTATCGCACCTTCCGCGAGTACGCCGATCGCATCGAGGAGCACGAGAACGAGAAGAACAAGGTCGTCAACCGGCTCTCGCGCGGCGACGAGCTGCAGACGGGCGTGCTCGAACTCGTGAAAGTGTTCGTCGCCACGAAGCGCACGCTGTCGGTCGGTGACAAGATGGCCGGACGCCACGGCAACAAGGGCGTGATCTCCGTGATCCTGCCGGTGGAGGACATGCCGTTCCTCGCGGACGGCACGCCCCTGCAGATCCTGCTCAACCCGCTCGGCGTGCCTTCGCGCATGAACGTCGGACAGATTCTCGAGACGCACCTCGGCTGGGCGGCCAAGAAGCTCGACTTCCAGGCCATCACGCCGGTGTTCGACGGCGCCTCGGAGGACCGAATCCACGAGGTGCTCAAGGAGGCCGGCCTGCCGCCGGAGGGCAAAACGGTGCTCTACGACGGCCGCACCGGCTCGCCGTTCGACCAGAAGGTCACGGTCGGCTACCTCTACATGCTCAAGCTTCACCACCTGGTCGCGGACAAGGTCCATGCCCGCGCGACCGGGCCTTACTCGCTGATCACGCAGCAGCCCCTTGGCGGCAAAGCGCGATTCGGCGGGCAGCGCTTCGGCGAGATGGAAGTGTGGGCGCTCGAGGCCTACGGCGCCGCATCCATCCTGCAGGAGCTGCTCACGGTGAAGAGCGACGACGTCGAGGGACGCACGCGCATCTACGAATCGATGGTGAAGGGCACCAACGTGCTCGAGCCGGGGACACCCATCTCGTTCGACGTGCTCACCAACGAGATCCGCGGCCTCTGTCTCAACATGGAACTGCACCGGGGTCGCAAGATCTGACCTCGGGTCAGATCACGCGACTTCCACGGGGAACACTCACATGACCCAGACCATGATGCTCAGGGCAGCCGCAACCGAGACGGCCTTCGTCAGCATTCGGCTTGCTTCTCACGAAGACATCCGGAGCTGGTCCTTCGGCGAGGTCCGCAAGCCGGAGACGATCAACTACCGCACCTACCGCCCCGAGAAGGACGGCCTGTTCTGCGAGAAGATCTTCGGTCCGACCAAGGACTGGGAGTGCTTCTGCGGCAAGTACAAGGGCATCAAGCACAAGAACATCATCTGCGACCGCTGCGGCGTGCAGGTGACGCACAGCAAGGTGCGGCGTTCGCGCATGGGCCACATCAATCTGGCCGCGCCGGTGGCGCACATCTGGTTCTTCAAGGCCACGCCGTCGCGCATCGGCAACCTGCTCGCGATCAAGCTGTCCGACCTGGACAAGGTGATCTACTTCCAGGAGTACATCGTCACCGATTCGGGCGACACGTCGCTCGAAGTGGGCACGCTGTTCTCCGAGGAAGGGCTGCGCGAGGCGCGCACCAAGTACGGCGCCAGCTTCGAGGCGGACATGGGTGCGGAGGCGGTCAAGAAGCTGCTCCTCGCGCTCGACCTCCCGGCGCTCTCCGAGCAGCTGCGCGAGGAACTGAAGAGCTCGCGCAGCAAGCAGCGCAAGGCCGAGATCGTGAAGCGCCTGCGCACGGTCGAGATGCTGCGCGACTCGCCGAACAAGCCTCACTGGATGGTGCTGGACGTCATCCCGGTGATCCCGCCGGACCTGCGTCCGCTGGTCCTTCTCGACAGCGGCAACTTCGCGACTTCGGACCTGAACGACCTCTACCGGCGCCTCATCAACCGCAACAACCGTCTCAAGAAGCTGCTCGACCTCAACGCGCCCGAGGTCATCATCCGCAACGAAAAGCGCATGTTGCAGCAGTCGGTGGACGCGCTGTTCGACAACAGCCGCTGCCGCCGCCCGGTGCTGGGCAGCAGCAACCGTCCACTGAAGTCGCTGACCGACATGATCAAGGGCAAGCAGGGGCGCTTCCGCGAGAACCTGCTCGGCAAGCGCGTGGACTACAGCGCTCGCTCGGTCATCGTCGTCGGTCCCGAGCTCAAGCTGCACCAGTGCGGCCTGCCGAAGATCATCGCGCTCGAGCTGTACCAGCCGTTCATCATCCGGCGCCTCAAGGAACTTGGCTTCGCGGACACGATCAAGTCCGCCAAGAAGATGCTCGAGCGCAAGGATGAAGAGGTGTGGGACATCCTCGAAGAGGTCATCTTCGAGCACCCCGTGCTCCTCAACCGCGCCCCGACGCTTCACCGCATGGGTATCCAGGCATTCCAGCCGGTGCTCGTCGAGGGCAACGCGATCAAGCTGCACCCGCTCGTCTGCGCCGGCTTCAACGCCGACTTCGACGGCGACCAGATGGCCGTCCACCTGCCGCTCTCATACGAGGCGCAGATCGAGGCGACCACGCTGATGATCTCGACCAACAACATCTTCACGCCGGCCAACGGCAGCCCGATCATCAGCCCCAGTCAGGACATCGTCCTCGGCTGCTACTACCTCACCTGCAACCGTGCAGGTGAGCCGGGCGAAGGCAAGGTGTTCGCCAGCGAGGAAGAGGTCTTCCGCTGCTACGCCGATGACAAGGTCGGAGTGCATGCCCTGATCAAGGTCAGGATGCCGGCCGGTCGCCGGATCATCAGCAAGGAAGGCGAGGTCCGCACGACAGGCAAGCCGGTGGAGACCACCGTCGGGCGCGTCATCTTCAACGACATCCTTCCGGCCGAGTGCCCCTTTTGGAACATCGAGCTCGACAAGGGCTCGATCAAGCGGGTGATCAGCGAGGCCTACGAGCTGATCGGCAAGGAACGCACGGTCGAGCTGCTCGACAGCCTGAAGTCGATCGGCTTCAAGTCGGCGACGCGCGCGGGACTTTCCTTCGCGGCGAGCGACCTGCGAACGCCGGCAGGCAAGGAGTCGATCCTCGCCGAGACCGACAAGAAGGTGATGGACGTCAACAAGCAGTACCAGAAGGGCGTCATCACCGACGGCGAGCGCTACAACCAGGTCATCGACCTCTGGACCCACTCCCGCGAGCGGGTCGGCGAGGAAATGATGAAGGAGTGGCGCGCCGACGTGCGCGACGGGCAGGCCTACCTGAACCCCGTGTACATCATGGAGCGCTCCGGCGCGCGCGGCACGATCGAGCAGATCCGGCAGCTGGCCGGCATGCGCGGACTCATGGCCAAGCCGTCGGGCAAGATCATCGAGACGCCCATCAAGAGCAACTTCCGCGAAGGCCTGCAGGTCCTCGAGTACTTCTCGTCGACGCACGGCGCCCGCAAGGGACTGGCCGACACCGCGCTGAAGACGGCCGACTCCGGCTACCTCACGCGCAAGCTGGCGGACGTCGCGCAGAACCTGGTCATCGCAAGGCACGACTGCGGCACCATCAACGGCATCAGCAAGAGCGCCGTGATGAAGGGTGACAAGGTCGACGTGTCGCTTGCCCAGCAGATCCGCGGCCGCGTCGCACGCGACACGATCGTGGATGTCGTCACGGACGAAGTGGTGATCGAGGAGAACCAGCTCATCACGCTGGAGCTCGCGCGTCGCATCGAAGCGCTCGGCTACGAGAAGGTCCGCGTGCGCTCGCCGCTGACCTGCGAGGCGGGTGAGGGCGTCTGCGGCATGTGCTACGGCATGGACCTGTCGCGCGGCCGCATGGCCGAGATGGGACTGGCTGTCGGCATCATCGGTGCTCAGTCCATCGGTGAGCCGGGTACGCAGCTCACGATGCGCACCTTCCACATTGGCGGCACCGCAAGCCGCGCGCTGTCGGCGAGCCAGATCAAGGCGGCCCGCAAGGGCGAGCTGAAGTATCAGGCGATCAAGCTCGGCGAAAACCCGGACGGCGGCGCCGTGTCGCTGAATCGCAACGGCGTGCTCATCATCGCCGACGACAAGGGCCGCGAGCTCGAACGCTTCTCGGTGCCGCTGGGAGCCGTGCTCCCGCTCGCCGACGGCGCGAAGATCAAGGCCGGCGAGGTGCTCGCGAGCTGGGACCCGCACAGCATTCCGATCTTCGCCGACCGCAGCGGTCGGGTGCGCTTCGAGGACGTGGTCGAAGGGAAGACGATGAAGCGCGAGCGCGATGCTGCCGGCAGCGAGCGCAAGTTCATCATCGAGCACAAGGGCGACCTGCACCCGCAGATCGTCATCGAGGACGATGCCGGCACGCCGCTCATCTACTACCCGATCCCCGAGAAGGCCTACATCGAGGTCGACGACAAGGTGAAGGTCAAGGCCGGCACGCTGCTCGCCAAGACGCCGCGCGAGTCGGAAGGCACCCAGGACATCACCGGTGGTCTGCCGCGAGTCACCGAGATCTTCGAGGCGCGGCGCCCGAAGGAACCGGCGATCATGGCGGAGATCGACGGCGTCGTGGAGCTCGTCCGCGAAATGAAGCGCGGCAAGCGTACGATCCTGGTCAAGAACGACGAGTCGGGGGTGGTGCAGGAGCACCTCGTGCCGCACGGCAAGCACCTCAAGGTGCAGTCGGGCGACCGCGTGCGCTCGGGCCAGCCGCTCGTCGAGGGTGCGCTCATCCCGCACGACATCCTGCGCATCAACGGCGAGGATGCGCTGCAGGTCTACCTGCTGCGCGAGGTGCAGGGCGTCTACCGCAGCCAGAACGTCACGATCGACGACAAGCACATCGAGGTCATCGTCAGCCAGATGCTTCGCAAGGTGCAGGTCGTTGATGCAGGCGACACCGAGTTCCTGCCCGACGCGGTGGTGGACAAGTTCCGCTTCCGCCGCGTGAACCAGGACATGGTCAAGCACAAGAAGCGGCCCGCCACGGCGGAGCCCGTGCTGCTCGGCATCACGAAGGCCGCCCTGCAGAGCGACTCGATGATCTCGGCGGCCTCCTTCCAGGAGACGACCAAGGTGCTCACGGAGGCCGCCATCGCCGGCCGCCGCGACCCGCTGCTGGGACTGAAGGAGAACGTGATCCTCGGAAACCTGGTGCCGACCGGCACGGGCTTCCGCGCACTGCAGCGCACCCGCGTCAAGCACAAGGTGGAAGCGCCGGCGCCGCCGGCGACGATGCCCGACCTCGTCGATCTGGCGAAGCTTGCCGAGGGCGCAGTCTAGAGACAGGAACATGAAGCGTGGGGGCGGGCAGGGTGAGCCCTGCCGCCATCCACGGGCGTCAGTCAGGGCCCGACCACAGGCCTGTCCGCGCCGAAATGCAGCCCTCAGCCTTGACCGGCGAGGGCTCGATTGATCGAATGTGTGGCTCGTTTTCCGCGTCCGGGATGCCTGACTTCTCATGCCCACCATCAACCAACTCGTCCGCAAGGGTCGCTCCAAGCTTCCCAATCGGTCCAAGTCGCCCGTGCTGGACAAGTGCCCGTTCAAGCGCGGCGTGTGCCTGCAGGTCAAGATCCAGACGCCGAAGAAGCCGAACTCCGCGCTGCGGAAAATCGCGCGCGTCAAGCTGAGCAACGGCAAGGAGATCACCGCCTACATTCCGGGCGAGAAGCACACGCTGCAGGAGCACGCGATCGTGCTGATCCGCGGCGGTCGCGTGCGCGATCTCCCCGGCGTTCGCTACCACATCATTCGCGGCACCATGGACGCGGCGTCGACCGCGGATCGCAAGCAGAGCCGCAGCAAGTACGGCACCAAGCGCCCGAAGACCTGATCCCTCGCGCTTCCCGCGCTGCAGAGAAACCCACGCATGCCCCGCAAGTTCAAATCCACCGCACGCTTCCTTGAGCCCGACTCGCGCTACCAGAGCAAGCTGGCGAGCAAGTTCATCAACTGCCTCATGCACCAGGGCCGCAAGACTGCTGCGCGTGGCGTGTTCTACACCGCCATCGACAGCCTCGCGACCAAGGTGCCGGACCAGGACCCGCTCGAGGTGTTCAGCACGGCGCTCAACAACGTGAAGCCGGTCGTCGAGGTGCGCAGCAAGCGCGTCGGCGGCGCCACGCTGCAGGTACCGCACGAGATCAAACGCGAGCGCCAGCAGGCGCTGGCCATCCGCTGGATCATCTCGGCAGCCCGCAAGAAGAAGGGCAAGCCGATGGGCAGGCGTCTGGCCGAGGAGTTGTACGACGCGTTCAATCAGCAGGGCGTTGCCTTCACGACGAAGGAGAACACGCACAAGATGGCTGAGGCCAACAAGGCCTACGCCCACTTCGCGTGGTAGTCGTTCACTCATGGCCGACATCCAGCGCTGCGGGCATTCCGCGCGGCGCCCGGTGCCGGCCGGGGCGCTGAGAGCAGCCGTCGCGCTGCACGCCGTCCCCGCGCGCAGCCCCCTCGCTCGCGAAGCCTGTGCCTGCGAGACCGGTGCCTGGGTGACTCGCATCTGCGGCACTCGGGCGTCCCGATCGTGTCGGTGGGGCCGACGGCTGGCGCCGGTTGCCATGCGTTGCACCCGGCGTCGCGCACCGCCGACGTTCGCCGGAAGGACATCGCCCGGAAGGACATCGCCCGGAAGGACATCGCGATGAAGCGCTCGCTCATCCGGAACATCGGCATCATCGCCCACATCGATGCGGGCAAGACCACGCTGACCGAGCGCATCCTGTTCTACACGGAACGCGGTCATCGCCTCGGCGAGGTTCACGAGGGCACAGCCCGGATGGACTACCTGCCCGAGGAACGGGAGCGCGGCATCACGATCACGTCGGCCGCGACGAGTTGCGCGTGGAAGGGTCACCGCATCAACGTGATCGATACGCCCGGGCACGTGGACTTCGGCGTGGAGGTGGAGCGAAGCCTGCGCGTGCTCGACGGCGCCGTGGTGGTGCTCTGCGGCGTGGCAGGCGTGCAGGCCCAGAGCGAAACCGTCTGGCATCAGGCCGACAAGTACGCCGTGCCGCGCCTCGTGTTCGTGAACAAGCTCGACCGCACCGGCGCCGACTTCGATCGCGTGGTCGCGGATGCCGGCGAGCGTCTGCAGCGGAGGATGCTGCCGCTGCAGCTCCCGTGGGGCGCCGAGAAGTCCTTCTGCGGCGTCATCGACCTGCTGCGGATGAAGGCGCTTCGCTTCACCGAAGAGAGCCTCGGCAAGGACATCATCGAGAGCGACATTCCCGAAGAACTGCTGGAAGAAGCGCAGCTCGCGCGGCACACGCTGCTCGAGACGCTTGCCGACGAGGTGGACAGCTTCACCGAGGTCTACCTGCAGCACGAGGAGCAGGCGCCGCTGCCGGCCGTCCTGGCGGCGATCAAGGCGGGCACGCTCGCTTCGAGTTTCGCACCCGTCCTGTGCGGCTCCGCCTTCCGCAACATCGGCGTCCAGCCGCTGCTCGATGCCGTCGCGGCCTTCCTGCCCGCACCGACCGAGGCGGCGCCGGCGCGCGGCCTGCATCCGCACGACGAGGCGCCGGTGGAGGTGCCGCCCGATCCCAAGGGGCCGCTCTGCGCGCTCATCTTCAAGACGCTGTGGGACAGCAAGGGCGACCTGGCTTTCGTGCGCCTCTATTCCGGGACGCTCAAGCTGTCGGATCAGGTGTGGAACCCGCGCACGGACAAGACCGAGCGCGTCAACCGGCTCTACGTGATGCACGCCGACGACAAGGAAGCGGTCGAGCGCGCGGAAGCCGGCGACATTGTCGGCGTCGTGGGCCTCAAGGTCTCTGCGACGGGTGACACGCTGTGCGAGAAGTCCCGGCCCGTGGTGCTGGAGGGCATGCACTTCCCGGAGCCGGTGATCTCGATGTCCATCGAGCCGTGGAGCGTGAAGGACAAAGACGCGCTCGTGAACGTGCTCGGGCTGTTGTCGCGCGACGATCCGACGTTCACGTGGTCGCACCACGCGGAAACGGGTGAAATGCTCATCTCTGGTGTCGGCGAGCTGCACCTGGAGATCCTGCGACACCGCATCGAGCGCGACTTCAAGATGCAGATCCGCGTGGGCGAGCCGCGCGTCGCGTACCGCCAGACGATCCGCCAGGCGGCGGAGGGCGAAGCGATTTTCGACAAGGTGCTGCCCACGCGCAGCATGTATGCCGGCGTTCGCCTGCGCATCGAGCCCGACCCGTCTGCGGTGCCCTTCGTCGTCGTGAACCAGATGAACAAGGAGCAGGTGCCGCTGCAGTTCCACGCGGCGATCGAATCGAGCGTCAAGAGCGCCGTTGCCGGCGGCGGAGCGATCGGCTACCCGCTCACCGGAGTCCGGGTCACGCTGCTCGGCGGCGTCATGCGCGAGCAAGGGAGCAACGACACGGCCTTTGCGCATGCGGCACACCTGGCTTTCGAGCAGGCTCTCGCGGCCGCCCAGCCCGTCCTGCTCGAGCCCGTGATGGACTTCGAGATCCGGTGCCCGCTGGAGTTCCTGCCCGGAGTGAACGCCGACCTCAACGGCCGACGGGCGCGGGTGCGCCTGCTGGTCACCGACGCCGATCCGGCCATCGTCCGGGGCTCCGTCCCGCTGTCGGAGATCTTCGGCTACTCGACCGCTCTGCGGTCACTCAGCCAGGGGCGGGCCACGTTTTCCGTGGAACCGCTCACCTACGAGCCCGTGCCGGACCGGATCGCCCGCGATCTGCTGAACTGAGCGAAAGGCGGTCGCCCGCCGCCCACGGTCCTCGAACTCCGAGGCGCCGCAGCGGGGGGGCCTTCGGGCGGCTGCCGGGTCTCGAATCCAGCACTTCCCGAAGATTCTTTTTGACTCGGAGACGGCGCTTCTTAGAATCGCCCGCTTTTCACCCTGAATGGGAATTCCCTCACGGGGATCCGACTGACCGGTGACCAGACCTCCACGTCAAAGTGGAAGTCGGGCCCTCCCGGTCCCATTCGAGGTGACCGGACCTGCCCTGGAACGGGGGCAAGGCCGGCAACTCTTCGGCGCGGTTGTCGCGGCGGAGAGCGACATCCGTCCCGCAGCAAGTGGCCACGCCCGGCGTGCCACGGGTTGATTCGAGCGAGCATGCAAGCCAAAAAGATCATCATCCGGCTCGAGGCATACGACCACGAGACGCTGGATCAGTCGGCTGCCGACATCGCCGACGGTGCACGTCGCACCGGCGCACGTGTCGCGGGCCCGATCCCGCTGCCTACGCGCATCGAGCGCTACACCGTTCTCCGCTCGCCCCACGTCGACAAGAAGTCGCGCGAGCAGTTCGAGATCCGGACGCACAAGCGGCTGATCCACATTCTCGAACCCACGTCCAAGACCGTGGACGCGATCAGCAAGCTGACGCTGCCCGCAGGCGTGGACATCCGGGTGAAGGCCTGACGATGAACACGCTGATCGGCAAGAAGCGCGGCATGACGCAGACTTGGGTCGAGGACGGCAATCGCGTCCCGATCACGGTCATCGATCTCGGTCCGAACACGGTCATGGCCGTGAAGACCATGGAGCGTGACGGTTACGAAGCCGTCCAGCTCGGCTTCGGCACCATCCGCCCGAAGCTCCTCACCAAGCCGCTCGCGGGCCAGTTCGCGAAGGCCGGCGTCGAGGCGCGTCGCACGCTCCGCGAGGTGCGCGGCCCGGCGGGTGAGCAGGCCGTTGGCTCGGTCCTCGACTGCACGCTGTTCGCCGTCGGCAGCTACGTCGACGTGATCGGCACGAGCAAGGGCAAGGGCTTTCAGGGCACCATCAAGCTGCACCACTTCAGCCGCGGTCCGGCGGGTCACGGCAGCGACAACGTCCGCAAGCCCGGCTCGATCGGCATGCACACGCACCCCGGGCGCGTGCTCAAGGGCAAGCGCATGGCCAACAAGATGGGCAACGAACGGGTGACCATCAAGAACCTCGCGGTCGTCGCGGTGGACAAGGAAACCAACCAGATGCTGGTCAAGGGAGCGGTGCCGGGAAACAACGGCAGTGTCGTCCTCGTCCGGCTCAGCACGCGTCAGCCGAAGGGTGGCAACTCGTGAGCACCGTCAAGAACTGGAACGGCGGGAAGGTCACCACGGCCAACGTGGATGGCGCCTCGCTCGGGGACAAGGTCAAGGTCCGGCTGCTGCGCGAAGTCGTGCGCATGTACGAGGCCAACAAGCGCCAGGGCACCGTCTGCACCAAGACGCGCGGCGAGACCAACTACACCGAGAACAAGCCCTACAAGCAGAAGGGCACCGGCAACGCCCGGCGCGGCGATCGCAACTCGCCGCTGCTGCGCGGCGGCGGCGTCATCTTCGGCCCGCGTCCGCGCGACTTCGGCTTTTCGGTGCCGCGCAAAGCATTGCGCGAGGCGCTGCGTACGGCGCTTTCCGGCAAGCTCCGGGACAGCGAGGTGCTCGCGCTTTCCTCCACGGCCTTCACCAAGCCGTCGACCAAGCTGGCCGCCTCCGCACTCAAGGCTCTCGAGTGCGATGGTTCCGTCTGTCTGGTGCTTCCGACGGACAACTCCAACCTCTGGAAGTCCTTCCGCAACATCCCGAAGGTTTCGGTCGTGCGCGCGAGCGACCTCAACGCCCATCAGGTGCTTGCTCACCGCAAGCTCGTGATGGTGGATGATGCCTGGACGGCCGTCATGTCCCGGTTCACCGTGTCGAAGCGCGCCGCCCTGCAGGGTGCGTCCGCGAAGGGTGGTGCCGCTTGAAGAACGACGCGCATGACATCGTGCGGCGGCCGCTCATCACCGAGAAGGGCACGGACATCACCACGGCCCACAACGGTTACACCTTCCTGGTGTCGCCCGACGCGAACAAGATCCAGATCAAGGGCGCCATCGAGACGCTTTTCAAGGTCAAGGTGCTGAACGTGCGCACGATGGTGCGCAACGGGAAGTTCAAGGGTCGTGGGCCGCGCAAGTTCCGGCGCCCCGACTGGAAGCGCGCGGTCGTGACACTGGCCGAAGGCGACACGGTGGAGTTCCTGTAAATGGGCATCGTCAAGTACAAGCCGACCTCCGCAGGCCGCCGTTCCGGAAGCGTGCTGCGTGATGCAGCGCTCTCGAAGGGCGGGCCGGAGAAGTCGCTGATCGAAACGCGTCGCCGCCATTACGGGCGCAACGCTCACGGCCGCATCACCTCGCGTCACCGCGGCGGTGGACACAAGCGCATGTACCGCATGATCGACTTCCGTCGTAACCACGACGGAGTGCCGGCCACGGTCGCGGAGCTGCAGTACGACCCGGGCCGCTCCGCGAGCATCGCGCTGCTGCACTACGCCGACGGGCGCAAGGACTACATCATCGCTCCGCTCGGGCTGGTCCAGGGCGCCAAGGTGATGTCCGGTCCGCAGGCCGAGCCCACGATCGGCAACGCGTTGCCGCTGTCGAAGATGCCGCTCGGCGCCGAGATCCACTGCGTCGAGCTCGAGCCGGGCCGCGGCGCGAGGCTCGGCCGCTCCGCAGGATGCGTCATCCGCCTCGCGTCGCGCGAAGGCAGCTACGCGACGGTGATCATGCCCAGCGGCGAGATGCGCAAGGTGCACGTCGAGTGCCGCGCAACGCTTGGCCAGGTCGGCAATCTCGATCACGCGCTGGTGTCCATCGGCAAGGCCGGTCGCAACAGGCACAAGGGCTGGCGCCCGTACGTGCGCGGCTCGGCGATGTCGCCCTACGCTCACCCGCTCGGCGGCGGCGAGGGTCGGCAGGGGGCCGGTCGCGAGCCGTGCTCGCCCAGCGGCGTATTGTCCAAGGGCGGCAAGACGCGCAATCCGCGCAAGACGTCCGGCCGCATGATCGTGCGCAAGCGCAAGAAGTAGGCGAGGTAACCCGTGAGTCGAAGTCTGAAAAAAGGGCCGTTCGTGGACGGCAACCTCGAGAAGAAGGTGATGCGCATGTCGCAGGAGACTCGGCGCGAGCCGATCACGACCTGGGCGCGCGCCTGCACCATCACGCCCGACTTCGTGGGGCACACCTTCCTGGTCCATAACGGCCGCACGCACGTGAAGGTGTATGTGGTCGAGGACATGGTGGGCCACAAGATCGGCGAGTTCGCGCCGACCCGCACCTTCCGCGGTCACACCAACAAGAAGGAGGCGATGAAGACGTCGTCTCCTGCGGCACCGAGCAAGTAAATGGCAACCGAATACAAGGCCAGTCATCGCTTCGCGCGGACCGCTCCGCGCAAGGCGCGCCTCGTGGTGGACATGATCCGGGGAATGCCGGTGAACCGCGCGCTCGTCGTGCTCGATCACTCGCCGCAGCGTGCGGCCGTGATGGTGGGCAAGGTGGTGCGTTCCGCCGTTGCCAATGCCGAGCAGGACACGAACATCGACCCGAATCACCTGCGCGTCTCGCTGGCGCGCGTGGACGAGGGCCCGCTGCTCGGTGGATCCGCCCGCTGGCGTGCGGGTTCACGCGGACGGGCCATGCCGATCAAGAAGCGCACGAGTCACATCTACATCGAGTTGGGTGCGGCCCTCATGGCGAAGCCCGATGCGAAGGCAAAGGCTGGCTCGAAGGCGGAGTCCGCTGCCGCGACTGCCTCGAGCGCCAAGGGCGCAGGCAAGGCGCGTGGCGCCGCTGCCGGCAAGGCAGCGGGCAAGACTGCCGCCGCCAGGAAATCGACCAAGAAGAAGGAAGGCTGAGCGATGGGACAGAAGGTCAACCCGATCGGCTTCCGAGTCGGCATCACCGAGCCGTGGCGCAGCCGCTGGTACGCGGGCAAGAAGGACTTTGCCGCGCTGCTGCTCGAGGATCAGCGGATTCGCCAGTTCATCAAGAAGACATACGCGGGTGCCGCGGTGCCGCGCATCGACATCGAGCGCACGCGTGAGCGCGTCACGGTGATCATCCATACGGCGCGGCCGGGCCTGCTCATCGGTCGTCGCGGCGCGCAGGTGGACAAGCTCAACGAGGAGCTGTTCGAGATCTGCAACAAGCCGGTGGCGATCCGCACGGTCGAGATCAGCAAGCCGGAGCTCTCCGCGCAGCTCGTCGCCGAGAGCATGGCCGAGCAGCTCGTGCGTCGCGCCAGCTTCCGTCGTGCACTGAAGAAGTCCGCGCAGCTCACCATGCAGGCGGGCGCGCTCGGCGTGAAAATGAACGTGGCGGGGCGCCTCGGTGGCGCGGAAATCGCGCGCACCGAGAAGATCGCCGTCGGCAGCGTCCCGCTGTCCACTCTGGACGCGTGGGTGGACTACGGATTCGCCACGGCCCGCACGCCGCAGGGCGTCATCGGCATCAAGGCCTGGGTCTATCGCGGCCGTTACGCCGACTTCGCGCCGCAGGTCCCCAGCCGGAGCGAGCAGCAGTCATGAAGGCGATGCCAAAGCGCGAGAAGCACCGCAAGGTGCACAAGGGCTCGATCCGCGGGTTCGCGACCCGCGGCCACACGGTCGAGTTCGGCGAGTTCGGGCTGCAGTCGATGGAGGCCGGCTGGCTTTCCGCGCGCGTGCTCGAGGCCTGCCGCGTGGCTGCCACGCGCGCCGCGGTCGGCGCCCGTATCACGTGCCGCGTGTTCCCGCACAAGCCGGTCACGTCGATCCCCGCCGAGACCCGCATGGGCAAGGGCAAGGGCGAGCCCGAATACCACGTCGCGGTGATCAAGCCGGGCACCGTCCTGTTCGAGGTGAGCGGCGTCACTGCCGAGGTCGCCAAGCTTGCGCTCAACCGCGTGGCGCACAAGCTGCCGCTGCGGGTCCGCATGCTGCGCCGGAGGACACGATGAAGAAGGTCGGCAATCTGAAAGAACTGCGCGAGAAGGAAGACACCGAGCTTCGCTTCGACATCGCCACGCTCGAGCGCGAGCTGTTCGACCTCCGTTTCAAGTCCAGTTCGGAGGGGCTCGCCCAGCCGAGCCGCATCCGTGCCATCAGGCGCGAGGTCGCGCGCATCCGCACGTTGCTGCGGGAACGCGAGCTTGCCATTCGCGGAGCCAAGTCGCGGTCATGACCAACGAGGCCAGCATGTCATCCGAGAAGTCACGCAAGGCGGTGCGCCGCATCGGCACGGTCAAGAGCGACAAGATGGACAAGTCCATCGTGGTCCGCGTCGATCGCAAGGTCCTGCATCCCGTCTACAAGAAGTACGTCAAGCGCCACACCACGCTCGTGGCGCACGACGAGAAGAACGAGGCCCGGGTGGGGGACAGCGTGGAGGTGGTCTTCGGCCGCCCGTTGTCCAAGACCAAGCGCTGGCGTCTCGAGCGCATCGTCACCGTCGCCGTGAAGTCGGCAGGTACGGCCGCGCATGCATCGGAAGCACGAGGTGACGCTTGATCCAGCAACAGACCATTCTCGACGTGGCCGACAACACGGGCGCCAAGACCGTGATGTGTTTCAAGGTGCTGGGCGGCACCAAGCGCCGCTACGCCTCCGTGGGCGACGTGGTGATCGGCTCGGTCAAGAAGTCCATCCCGACCGCCACGGTGAAGAAGGGCTCGGTCGTGCGCGCGGTCATCGTGCGCACCCGCAAGGACATCCGGCGTCGTGACGGCAGCCGCGTGCGCTTCGATCGCAACGCGCTGGTCATCATCGACAAGGAAGGCAACCCGGTCGGCACGCGAATCTTTGGCGCAGTGGCCCGCGAGCTGCGCAACAAGAACTTCATGAAGATCATCAGCCTGGCCAGCGAGGTGGTGTGATGAGCCGCTTGAAGCAGAAGGACATGGTCATCGTGCTCACGGGCAGCGACCGCGGGAAGACCGGGCGTCTCCTCAAGCTCGACCGGAAGCACGGCATGGCCGTGGTCGAAGGCGTGAACATGAAGTGGAAGCACGTCCGCAAGAGCCAGGAGCACCCGCAGGGCGGACGCATCCAGCGCGAGTACCCGCTGAACATCTCCAACATCGCCTTCCTGGACGCGGCAAGCGGCAAGGGTGTGCGCCTCGGCGCCACCGTCGCCAACGGCAAGACCGTGCGTGTCATGCGTCCGACTGGCAAGCCGGTGGAGGCCTGAAAGAGAGCATGAGTCCCAAGCAAGCCAGCACGTCCGCAGAAGCCGCCGCACCGGTCGGCAAGCCGCGTCTCATGGAGACCTACGGCAGCACGATCTCCCGGGAGATCATGCAGGCCCGCGGCATCGACAACGTGAACGCCGCGCCGCGCATCCGCAAGATCGTCATCAACATGGGTGTCGGAGCTGCCCGCGAGAACAAGGCGCTCATCGATGCGGCTGCCGGCGATCTCACGATGATCACGGGCCAGAAAGCCTCGATCCGCAAGGCGAAGAAGGCCATCTCCAACTTCAAGATCCGCGAGGACATGCCCATCGGGTGCATGGTCACCCTGCGCGGCGCCCGCATGTGGGAATTCCTCGACCGCCTCGTGGCCATCGTGATCCCGCGCATCAAGGACTTCCGCGGCCTCAAGCGCGGCGGTTTCGACGGTCGCGGCAACTTCAGCATGGGCCTCCCGGATCAGACGGTCTTCCCCGAGATCGACCTGGACAAGATCAAGCACTTCCAGGGCATGAACATCACCATCGTGACCAATGCCGGGACCGACGAAGCGGCCCTCGACTTGCTCGAGCGCCTCGGCATGCCGTTCCGCAAGGTCGACGCGGACAAGAACGATCCGCGGCGCGGCTGATGCCCGCCTCGATTTCCCCGAACGCAACCGCACAAGGACTGAACAGCCGTGGGTAAAGCCAGCTGGATCGCCAAGACCAAGATGAAGCCGAAGTTCAGCACGCGCGGCCATTCGCGCTGCTCGCTCTGCGGCCGCTCGCACGGTTTCTATCGCAAGTTCGGCATCTGCCGCATCTGCTTCAGGACGCTGGCGCTCGCCGGCGAGATCCCGGGCGTGCGCAAGGCGAGCTGGTGATCAGGGCCGAGCCGAACACGAGGACGATGCAATCATGACCATGACCGATCCCATCGCCGACATGCTGACTCGCGTGCGCAACGCGCTGCGCGTGCGTCGCGCCGAGGTCTCCATGCCTGCCTCGCGCATCAAGCGCGGCATCGCCGAGGTCCTCAAGCGCGAGGGCTACATCAACGATTTCCGCGTCGAGGCCGACGGCCAGCAGGGCCGGCTCACGCTGAATCTGAAGTACGGGCCGGACGGCGAGATGCTCATCAACGAGATCCGGCGTGACAGCAAGCCGGGCCGACGCCTGTACACGGGCGCACAGGAGGCCCGGCGCGTGCTGAACGGCATCGGCATCTCCATCTACACCACTCCGGCCGGTGTCCTTTCGGACCGCGAATGCCGCGCCCGCAACGTGGGTGGCGAGCGTCTCGCGACCATCTGGTAAGCGGCTCACGAGGGAAGCAGGAACGACATGTCCAGAGTAGGCAAACAACCGGTGATGTGGGCTGACGGCACGAAGGTGTCCGTCTCTGGCCATACGCTGAAGGTCGAGACGAGCAAGGCCTCGCTGACGCAGGTCATCGATCCGTGCATTCGCGTGCTGGTCGAGGAGAAGGGCCGCGTCATGCGTTTCGAGCGCGTGACGGAGGGCCGCCGCGAGCGCGCCTTGCACGGACTGTTCCGCTCGCTCGCTGCGGGCATGGTCGAGGGCGTCGAGAAGGGCTTCGTGAAGAAGCTTGAGATCCAGGGCGTTGGCTACAACGCGAAGGTCGAGGGCAAGACGCTCGTCCTGAACGTCGGCTTCAACAAGCCCGTCAAGCTGCCGATTCCGGTCGGCCTGTCGGTGGAAGCCTCGCAGCCGACCTTCCTCATCATCAAGGGCGCCAGCAAGCAGCTCGTCGGGCAGTTCGCCGCCGAGATCCGCGAGACGCGCAAGCCCGAGCCCTACAAGGGCAAGGGTATCCGTTACGACGGCGAATTCGTCCGTCGCAAGGTCGGCAAGAGCCTCGGAGCCTGATCATGGAACGCGCTGTCCGACTTCGCACTCTCCGTCGCGCCCGCAAGGCTGGCTCCGTTCGCCGCCGCGTGCGCGGTACCGCCGAGCGTCCGCGCCTCACGGTGCACCGTTCGAGCAAGCAGATCTACGTGCAGGCCATCGACGACCTGCACGGGATCACGCTCGCCGCCTCCTCCACGCTGGACCCGACGCTGAGCGAAAAGCTCGAGGGCACCAAGGTCCAGGCCGCAAAGGCCGTGGGCGAGGACATCGCGCGCCGCCTGCTCGAAAAGGGCGTGAAGGCCGCGGTCTTCGATCGCGGCTGGTATCCCTATCACGGCCGCATCAAGGCCCTTGCCGATGGCGCCCGCTCCGGCGGGCTGGACTTCTGAGGAAACATGGCCGAAAACGACAATGACAACATGGGCCAGGCCGGCGGACTCCTCGAGGAGGCCGTGGTCAAGGTCAACCGCTGCGCCAAGGTCGTCAAGGGCGGCCGGCGCTTCTCGTTCTCCGCGCTCGTCGTGGTGGGCGACCGCCATGGCAAGGTCGGCATCGGCTTCGGCAAGGCGAAGGAAGTCCCGTCCGCCGTGGACAAGGCCGTCAAGGACGCCCACAAGAACCTCGTCAACGTCACGCTGAAGCGCGGCACGATCGAGCACGCCGTCACGGGGCGGTTCGGTGCGGCGCAGGTCCGCATCCTCCCGGCCGCGCCTGGCACCGGCATCATTGCCGGCGCCACCGTCCGCTCGGTGCTCGAACTGGCAGGCGTTCGCGACATCCTCACCAAGAGCCAGGGCAGCAGCAATCCGGTGAACCTCGTCAAGGCGACCCTCAGCGGTCTGCAAAGCGTGCGCAGCCGGAAGCTCACGGAAGAACTTCGCGGAGTGCCGCTCGCATGAATCTGAACGACGTCAACTCAGCCGGATCCGCACTGCGCAAGCCGCGCCGCGTCGGACGCGGCATCGGCAGCGGCCGCGGCAAGACCTCCGGACGCGGCATGAACGGCCAGGGCAGTCGCTCAGGCGTGGGTGGCGGCCTCGGACACGAGGGCGGCCAGATGCCCATCTATCGCCGCACGCCCAAGCGCGGCTTCACGAACGCCGTGTTCAAGGTCACCTACTCGATCGTGAACGTGAAGGACCTCGCAGCCGCTTTCCCGCAGGGCGGCGGCATCGACCTCGCACGCATCAAGGACGCGCACCTCGTGAAGAAGAACGCGACCCTGCTGAAGATCCTCGGCAAGGGCGACATCGGCGTCGCGCTGCAGGTCAAGGCCGATCGCGTGTCTGCCACGGCGCGCACCAAGATCGAAGCCGCCGGCGGGAGCGTCGAGACGAGCGCATGAGTTCGGGGTTCACCAACCTCTTCCGTGTTCCGGAGATCAGAAAGAAGATCTTCGTGACGCTCGCGTTCCTGCTCGCGTACCGCATCGGCTTCCACGTGCCGCTGCCGGGCGTGAACTATGCGGTGCTCGAGCGTTACCAGAGCCAGGTCACGGGCGGATTCGCGTTCGGCATCATGAATGCACTGTCCGGCGGCGCGATCGGATCGTGCACCCTGTTCACGCTGGGCGTGATGCCCTACATCAGTGCGTCGATCATCTTCTCGCTGCTCGTGAAGGTCGTTCCGCAGCTCGAGGCCCTGTCCAAGGAAGGGCAGGCGGGCCAGAAGATCATCAATCGATACACGCGTTACGCGACGGTGCCGATCTGCATCATTCAGGCGCTCTTCCTGGTCTTCGGCCCGCTGCGTGATGCGGCGACGGCCGGCGTGATCGACGTCTCGTTGTACGACGCCTGGTATTACCAGATCGGCGTGGTGCTCACGGTGACCACCGGCACGCTCATCGTGATGTGGATCGGCGAGCAGATCACGGAATACGGCGTCGGCAACGGCATCTCGCTGATCATCATGGCAGGCATCGTGGCGCGCATGCCCACCATGCTGGCCCAGCTGCAGAACTCGACCGAACCTGGGACGTGGATCCAGTCGGTCGTCTGGTTGCTGGTGCTTTACGTGCTGATCGTGATCGGCATCGTCTACGTCACCAAGGGCCAGCGTCGCATCCCGATCCAGCAGGGCAAGCAGATGCGCGGCCGCCGGGTTTACGGCGGCCAGCGGCATTACCTGCCGCTCAAGGTGAATCAGGCCGGCGTGATGCCCATCATCTTCGCGTCGTTCCTGTTCATCGTGCCCACGGTGCTCGACAAGGTCTTCGGCGGGCTGCTGGGCGAACACTACTTCCAGAACGCCTTCTCCTGGGGCGGCTTCTGGTACGTGCTCTTCTATTCCGCACTCGTCTTCGTCTTCTCGTTCTTCTGGACATCGCTGATGTTCCAGCCGAAGGAGATCGCGGACAACCTCAAGGAATACGGCGGCTTCGTGCCGGGCCTGCGCCCGGGCGCACGCACCGCGGAGTTCCTCGAGTCGGTGATGTTCAAGGTCACCCTCGCGGGCGCGACTTTCCTCGTGGTCATCGCAGTCCTGCCGCAGGTGCTGTCGAGCTACGTCCCCAACATGCCGCCTGGCCTGGCCATGTTCCTCGGCGGCACCAGCATCCTGATCGTCGTCGGCGTGATTCTCGATCTCGTCGACAAGGTCAACTCGATGCTCGTGATGCGCCGCTACGAGGGCCTTGGTGATGCGGGCGCCGGCTGGGCGCGACGCGGCGGGGGAAGGGGCGCGGCATGAAGCGTCGCCTCGTGCTGCTGGGTGCCCCGGGTGCCGGCAAGGGAACGCAGGCCAAGCGGCTTGCCGAGACTCAAGGTCTGGAGCACCTGTCCACCGGTGACCTGTTGAGGGCCGCCGTGAAGGCTGGCACCCCGGCCGGACGTGCGGCGGCCGCGGTGATGGAGGCCGGCAAGCTCGTCCCGGACGATGTGGTATTCGGTGTTCTTTTCGAGCGCCTGCACGGCGCGATGGGAGGCTTCGTTCTCGACGGATTTCCCCGCAATCGTGCTCAGGCCGAGGAACTCGACCGCCGCCTGGCGACGTCGGGGCACCCCCTCGAACAGGTGATCGACGTTCATGTCCCCGATGACCACCTGGTCCGTAGGATCACGGGACGCCGGATCTGCAAGGGCTGCGGCCGGAACTTCCATGTGGAGTTCGTGCCGAGCCGGGAGTCCGGACGCTGCGACGGCTGCCACGGCGAGTTGAGTCAGCGCCCGGATGACACCGCCGGTGTGGTAGCAGAGCGCCTCAGTGTCTATCATCAGCAGACGGAACCGCTCAAGGCCTACTACAAGTCGCGCGGGCTGCTCACCACGGTGGACGGCACGCGCAGCGTGGAGCAGGTAGGGGCGGACATCGTCAATGCCCTCGGGGCTGGCATCGCCGGCGCCGCGAGGCATCACTGAGATGGCACGGGCGACCCAGCTCAGGGTTTCGGCAAAGGTGCTCGAGGCGTTGCCGAACGCCGTCTTTCGCGTGAAACTGGAAAATGGTCATCAACTCATGGCACATGTCTCGGGCAAGATGCGCATGCACTACATCCGCATCCTTCCAGGGGACACCGTGACGGTCGAGGTCAGTCCCTACGACCTCAGCAAGGGCCGCATCGTCTACCGCGGCTGAGCCGTCGGAACGGAAGGAATACATGAAGGTCAGAGCGTCAGTCAGACGGATTTGCGAGAAGTGCAAGATCGTGCGCCGCTTCGGTGTGGTGCGCGTCGTCTGCACGGATCCGCGTCACAAGCAGCGCCAAGGTCGCTGAGGAGTTCCCGGAACATGCCCCGCATCGTTGGCGTCGACATCCCGAACAACAAGCGCGTCGAGATCGCGCTCACGTACATCTACGGCGTCGGCAGCACGACGGCCAGGAAGGTGTGCGAGCAGCTTCACTTCAAGCCGGCGCTCCGCGCGAAGGACCTGACCGAGGAGGACGTGCAGCACATCGCCGCCCTGCTCGAGAAGACCTTCCTCGTCGAGGGCTCGCTGCGCCGTCAGATCGCGCAGAATGTTCAGCGCCTGAAGGACATCGGCTGCTATCGCGGCCTGCGGCACCGCAAGGGGCTGCCGGTCCGCGGACAGAACACGCAGAGCAACGCACGCACCCGCAAGGGTCCGCGCAAGACGGTGGCCGGCAAGAAGTCGGTCAAGCAGCTCGGCTAACGGATCACACAGGAAAACAGCAGGCAAAGCATGGCAGCCACCAAGAAAATCCGACGCGTTCTTTCGCGCGCCGTCGTCAACATCAAGGCGACGTTCAACAACACCATCGTCACCTTCACGGACCCGCACAACGGGGAAGTCCTGGTGTGGGACAGTGCGGGGAGCAGCGGCTACAAGGGCAGCCGGAAGAGCACGCCCTTCGCCGCCCAGAAGGCCGCGGAGCGCGCCGCCCAGAAGGCGATGAAGCTCGGCGTGCGCGACGTGGAAGTCCGCGTCCGCGGTCCTGGCAGCGGGCGCGAGTCCGCCGTCCGGGCCCTGGCCCAGACGGGTCTCAAGGTGAAGGCCATCGAAGATCGCACACCGGTTCCGCACAACGGCTGCCGCCCGCGCAAGCGGCGTCGCGTCTGACCGCACGAGGAAAACATGACAGCTCCAAAGACAAACGTCTGCAAGTTGTGCCGCCGGGAAGGCGTGAAGCTCTTCCTGAAGGCCACGCGTTGCGAAACCAGCAAGTGCGCGATCACGAAGCGCAACTTCCCGCCGGGCGCCCATCCCTGGGCGCGCGCGCGGCACTCCGAGTATCGGTCTCAGCTGCGCGAGAAGCAGAAGCTGAAGCGCTACTACGGCGTGCCCGAGCGGCAGTTCAGCAACTACTACGAAGCCGCGACGCGCATGAAGGGCAACACCGGCGAGAACCTGCTGGTGCTGCTCGAGCGGCGTCTCGACAACGTGGTCTTCTCGCTGGGCTTCGCGTCCAGCCGCAAGGGCGGGCGCCAGCTCATCGCGCACGGCAACGTGTCGGTGAACGGTCGCCGCTGCACGATCCCGTCGGCGCTGCTTCGCGCGGGTGACCGCGTGTCGCTGACGACGACCCGGGAGGGCGTGCGCAAGGTGGCCAAGGAGAGCCTCGAGCAGCGCAGCAGCTTCCCGATGGCAGGCTGGCTCGAGCGCGACGGCGTGGCGCTGGAGGGGCGCGTCACCACGACGCCGACCCGCTCCGACGTCAGCTTCGACGTGCGCGAGCAGCTCATCGTCGAGCTCATGTCCAAGTAAGCCCGTCCCCGGACGACAACGCAACAGTGCCGCAAGGCACGCGCGCCCCCCGTGGGGCGCAGCACGAGCAGGAGACAACATGCGAATTCGCTGGCGCAACTTCGAACTTCCGTCCACGGTCTCGGTCGATCACGAGACGCTGTCGGAGACCTATGCCCGTTTCACGATCGAGCCCTTCGAGAAGGGTTTCGGTCACACGATCGGCAACGGCCTGCGCCGCGTGCTGCTCTCGTCCATCGAGGGCACCGCCGTCACGTCGGTGAAGATCGAGGGCGTGCAGCACGAGTTCAGCACGGTGAAGGGCGTCCTCGAGGACGTCACCGACATCATCCTGAACCTGAAGAGCGTGCTGGTCGAACTCGAGCAGGCGGATTCCGCCGAGCTTCACGTCCGCCGTGGCAAGAAGGGGCAGATCAAGTCGGGCGACATCGAGCCTTCGAGCGGCGTGCGCATCCTCAACCCGGATCACGTGCTCTGCACGCTGACCGACGACGTCGACGTGAGCATGACCATCACTGTCGGCCGCGGCCGCGGCTACGTGACCGCCGAAGATCACGAGTCCGACGAGAAGGTCATCGGCGTGATCGCCATCGACAGCAACTTTTCGCCGGTCACCCGCGTGCGCTACCGCATCGAGGAGACTCGCGTCGGCAAGATCACGAACTACGACCGCCTGATCCTCGAGATCTGGAGCGACGGCACCGTGTCGCCCGAGGACGCGCTGGTCGAGGCTTCGCGCATTTACCGCAAGCACCTCAACGCCTTCGTGCACTATTACGACATGGACAAGTCGGTGCCCGCCGACGAGGCGCGGCCCGTGGCGCTCTCCGGCAGCGCCAGCGACGTGAGCCGCATCAAGGGCGTGCTCGCGACGCCGATCGACGACCTCGACCTCTCCGTCCGCAGTCGCCACTGCCTGGACAGCGAGAACGTGCGCACCGTGGGGGACCTCGTGGTCCGCACGGAGGCCGAGCTGCTCAAGGTGCGGAACTTCGGCAAGACGTCCCTGACCGAGATCAAGAAGAAGCTTGCCAGCATGAACCTGTCGCTCGGCATGAGCCTGTCCCCCGAGCTGTCCGGCACCGACGGCTGACCCCGACGTCCCGAGCACGGGAAGAGGAACGACATGAACCATCGCATCAAGGGACGACGCCTCGGCCGCACCACGGCCCATCGTCGTGCTCTCACCAAGAACCTCGTCACCGCGCTCTTCACGCACGGTCGCGTCGTGACGACCGAGCCCAAGGCGAAGGAGTACCGGCCCATCGCCGAGAAGCTCATCACGCTGGGCAAGCACAAGACGCTGGCGCACATCCGCCAGGCGGTCGCCGTGCTCGGCGACAAGGCCGCGGTGCACCGGCTCTTCAACGAGATCGGTCCGTCCTTCGCGGAGCGCAACGGCGGCTACACCCGCATCGTGAAGCTGCCGGTGCCGCGGCTCGGTGACAAGGGAAGCCGTGCGATGCTCGAACTCGTGAACCACGTTCCGAAGCCGAGGGCGGTTTCGACCGACGACAAGACGGCCAAGGGCGGCAAGACCAAGGCCAAGGGCAAGGCGTCGGAGTCGGACGCCGACTGATGCGCCTTCCGGCCGCGCTCGCCGCCGGCCTCATGCTGCTGAGCGCCGGGTGCGCCAGCTGGCCGGCGTATGGGCGTTCGCGTGCGGCCGACGCAGCGGACGTGCTTCCCGTCAGCCTGGCCTGGGGCTACGGCCTCAGCGCGTCGGTGAAGGCCACGCCGCTCTTCAATCTTGGACTCGGCCTGTCTCCCGTCGTATCCGGCCGCTTCGGCTACGAGGACCGCACCTTCTACGGCGTCTGGCACGAATACCAGACCGCCTTCCCGTGGACGCTGTGGCTGGACGATCTCGGATCTGTGCCGCCGCGCCCCTATGGCGCCAACGACGATCGGCCGACGGGTGACGGCGTCCCGATCATGTACCGCTGGCAGGTCATGAAGGACGGCCCGGGAGGCGAGGGCTACTCCAGCGCGCACTGGGAGCCGGTGCTGCGCCGCTGGGGCCGCAGCCCGCCCGTGGCGCGCGAGTCAGGAGGCGCCTTCGTGGTGCCTGAGTACAGGCGAGCCATCAACTGGCGTGACCTGCGGCTCGAACAGGGCGACGAGGAGCCGCTCAACAAGCTGGGCACGCCCGAGGTCGCCACGCTCTGGGAAGCGACGCGCGACGGGCCCGACTTGCCCCGCGCCTGGGACCTCTTCGAGGCCGACCTCTTCCTCGGCATCGTGGGCTTGCGCATCGGCGTACGGCCGCTGGAGTTCGGGGATTTCCTTGCAGGCATCGTCGGCTTCGATCCGGCGGGTGACGACATCGAGGAAACCACGTTCAACGAGCCGCGCGACGTGCCGCTGCCGGCCGCCAAGCAGCCGCCTGCCCCTCCGCCGGCCCCTGCGCCCCTGGCACCCGAGCCCGCAGCGCCCGTGCCGCTGGTGCCGGAGCCCGCCGGTGAAGTCGCTCCTGCCGAGCCGGTGCAACCCGAGTCAGCGCCCGAGTCAGCGGCCGAGTCCGTCGGAGATCAGGCCGACAGCCGCTGAGGGGGCGTGACGCGCCTGCCATGCGAGGCGTCACGCGACGCGGCAGGCCCTCAGCGCAGGTGCACGCACGATGCGCCAAGCGTCTGCTCGAGCGCCTTCACGAAGCCCACCGACAGCCCGGTGCGGTGCGCGTCGCCGAGACGGTACGTGGCGCGCCGCCCGGACTCGCGGTCGACGACGAGGTAGGTGTCCACAGGACCGGGATGCCGTGCGAGCACGTCCTGCAGCGCCTGCAGCTTCCATTGCACGGCATCGACGTCGGCGCCGATCACTTCCAGCACCAGGCGACGGTCCGTGCCCAGCTTCGAGGGGTCGGCGAGGTCGAGCACGTCCTCCACGAGCAGTGAGGGGTCTTCGCGGCTCTTGTCCACCGTCGCTCGAAACAGCGCGACCTGGTCTTCGCGAACGAGGTCGCGGCAGCGCGCGAAGGTGCGCGGAAAGATCACGGCCTGTGCCGTGCCGCCGAGACCCTGGATGCGGCACATCGCCATGGGCTGTCCCGCCGAACGTCCCTTGCTGCTCACCGTGGTGCGCAGCGAGGCGATCAGGCCGCCGACCAGCACCTCGGAGCGATCGTCGACGTCGCACAGGGCGGCCATCTCGTGCGTGGCCACGAGCGAGAGCAGCCCGCGATACTCACCCATCGGGTCCACGGAGATGTGCAGGCCGAGCGCCTCCTTCTCCATGATGAGCAACTCGCGGTCGGTGGGCGGGGGGGCCGTGTCCGCACGCAGGTGCGTCGCGACGGTCGCGCCTCCCGCGGTCGGGCCGCCGCTGCCGCCGCCGAAGAGCAGGGACTGCCCGGCGAGGCGGTCGACCTGCGCGGCCGTGGCGTCGCGCAGCAGACGCTCGGCGCCGGCGAGGAGCGCGGCTCGATGCGGACCGAGGCTGTCAAAGGCCCCGGCCTTGACCAGCGCCTCGAAGCTGGCGCGATTCATGCTTCGGCTGTCCACGCGCTCGAGCGCCTGCTCCACGGACGTGAACCGGCCGCCGCACTCGGCGCGCGCGGCGAGCAGCGCCGACACGAAGCGCTGGCCGACGCCCTTGATGGCCGCCAGCCCGTAGCGCACGGTGTCGCCCTGCGGCCGGAAGTCGTCCGAGCTCTCGTTGATGTCGGGCCCGGTCACCTTGCGCTGCACGCGCCGGCATTCCTCCACGTACTCCGCGAGCTTGTCGGTGTTGCCCGCGTCGCAGGACATGAGCGCGGCCATGTACTCGGCGGGGTAATGGGCCTTCATGTACGCGGTGCGGAAGGTGATCAGGCCGTAGGCCGCCGAGTGGCTCTTGTTGAAGCCGTACTCGGCGAAGCGGCTCATGTCGGACCAGATCTTGGCGGCGGTGTGCGTGGCGAGACCGTTGGTTGCGCAGCCGGCGAGGAACTTGGCCTCGTAGCTGGCCATGCGGACCTTGTCCTTCTTGCCCATCGCCTTGCGCAGGCCGTCGGCATCGTTGAGCGACATGCCGCCCAGCACCTGGGCGAGGCGCATGACCTGCTCCTGGTAGACCATCGTGCCGTAGGTGTCGCGCAGCACCGGCTCCATGAGCGGATGCTCGTAGGCGATCGGTTCCTGCCCGTGCTTGCGGCGCACGAAGCTGTCCACCATGCCCGACTGCAGCGGCCCTGGCCGGTACAGCGCGATGAGCGCGATGATGTCGGGGAAGCAGTCGGGCGCGAGGCGCATCACGAGCTCGCGCATGCCCGAGGATTCCAGCTGGAACACGCCGCCCACGTCGCCGCGCTTGAGCAACGCGTAGGTCGCGGGGTCCTCGAGCGGGAGCGTGTCGTAGTTCACGGTCTCGCCGCGCGTGCGCTGCACGATCTGCGTCGCCTTCTGCAGGATCGTGAGGTTCTTCAACCCCAGGAAATCCATCTTGAGCAGGCCGATCTGCTCGAGGTCGTTCATCTGGAACTGCGTGTTGACCTGGCCCTGCACCACGCAGAGCGGCACGAGCTCGACGAGCGGCCGGTCGGTGATGACGACGCCGGCGGCGTGCGTGGAGGTGTTGCGCGCCATGCCCTCGATGCGCAGGCTCACGTCGCGCAGCTCGGACAGCTGCTTGCTGCCCGACAGCATCCCGGACAATTCCTTGTCGGAGTCGAGCGCGTCCTGCAGGCGGGTCTTCGGGAGGTCCGGGATCCGCTTGGCGATGCGGTCCACCTCGGGCAGCGGCACGTCGAGGACGCGGCCGGCGTCGCGGATGGCGGCCTTCGCGGCCATCGTGCCGAAGGTCACGATCTGGCAGACCTGGTTGCTGCCATACTTGCGGCGCGCGTACTCGATCACCTCCTCGCGACGATCGCGGCAGAAGTCGATGTCGATGTCGGGCATCGAGATGCGATCCGCGTTCAGGAAGCGCTCGAACAGCAGGTCGTAGCGCAGCGGATCCAGCTGCGTGATGTCGAGCGAGTACGCGACGATGGAGCCGGCCGCCGAGCCGCGGCCGGGGCCCACGGCAATGCCCTGTTCGCGCGCGTGCCGTATGAGATCCCAGACGATGAGGAAGTAGCTGATGAATCCCATCTTCGAGATGACCGCGAACTCGGTCTCGAAGCGCTCGCGCACCGGGGGCGTGATCTCGCCGTAGAGGCGGCGAAGGCCGGCCTCGCAGAGGCGACGCATGTAGTTCTCGGGCGGCTCGCCGCTCGGGATGTCGAAGCGCGGCAGGTGCATCTTGTGCAGCTCGAGCTGGATGTCGCAGCGAGACGCGATCTCCGCCGTCATGCGATACGCCTCGCTGTCCGCGCCGAACAGCGCCGCCATCTCCTCGCTCGTCCGGAAGTAGAGCTGGTCGGTTTCGATGCGGAAGCGGCGCTGGACGTCGTGCATCTTCTGGCCGGTGCCGATGCAGATGAGCGCGTCCTGCGCGATCGCGTCGCCCTGGCAGCGGTAGTGGATGTCGTTGGTCGCGACGATCGGCAGCCCGGTGCGCTGCGCGACGCCGACCATGCCGTCGCGGATGCCGGTCTGCGCGCCGATGCCGGTGGTCATGACCTCGAGATAGAAGTTCTCGCGCCCGAGGATCTCGGCATATTCATGCGCCGCACGCACGGCTTCGTCAGGGCGCTGTGCGGTCAGGTGCGTGGCGATCTCGCCCGACATGCAGCCCGACAGCGCGATGAGGCCGTCCGCGTGCGTGGCGAGCATGCGCTTGTCGATGCGCGGCTTGCGGTTGAAGCCGCGCAGCCACGACATCGAGGAAAGCTTGCTGAGATTCTCCCAGCCCGTGCGGTTGCGGGCCAGCAGCGTGATGTGGTGCCTCGGCTGCTTCTCGCCGGGCGAGGCTTCCGCCGTCGCATCGCCGAGCACAAGATAGGCCTCGCATCCGAGGATCGGATTGATGCCGGCCTTGCGCGCCTTGGTGTAGAACTCGATCGCACCGAAGAGATTGCCGTGGTCCGTGAGCGCGAGCGCCGGCATCCCGAGCCGGGCCGCTTCGCCGACGAGCGTGTCGATGCCGATCGCGCCGTCAAGCAGCGAGTAATGGCTGTGCACGTGCAGGTGCGTGAAGGGTTGCAAGCTCATGCGGGATGCCACCCTAGTGGCATCCCGCCCGGCCTTCAACTCGCACATGGGCCGCTGCAAGGCCCGGCCGCCAGCTGGACACGGCGCGTCTTCGCACGCAGCGCGGCGTGAGCGCTTGGAGGCTTCACGAAGCTGTGTTAGCGTCGCGCCGTGACCCAGAACGACGCATGGAAACTTCCGCGACCCGGTGATTGCTGCGCGACGTGCCAGCAGCCCCTGGTCGCCGGCGAACTCTTCACGACGGTGGTGCGCCTGCTGGCAGAGGCGCCGCTGCGTGAAGACTTGTGCACAGCCTGTGGAGAGCGCGCGGTGGCGGACCCCGAGGTCTGCTTCTGGACACACCGGCGTCCCGCATCGGGCCAGCAGCGCGCCCTCGTGGACTACGCGATGCTGCGTGAACTTTTCGGTCGCATGCTGCTGCGACCCGACGACGTGTATCGCCGCCTGTCCTACCTTGTGGCGCTGGTCCTCATCCGCAAGCGTTTCCTGCGGCTGCTGGGCTTTCAGCGCCGCGCGGGACGCGAGGTCATGGTCGTCACGCGTGGGGCCGGTCAGCCAAGTGTCGACGTGCCTGCGCCGCTGCTGACTCCCGAAGACCTGGGATTGGTCCGCGACCAGCTCGCACAGCTTCTGAACACCGACCTGGCCGATCACGAGCTGCCGGAGCTGGCGGCGCTGCATCCAGAGCGTGGGGAGACAGGCACCGGCGCTGCCAATACCGAGACCGCTGCCGATGGCGGCATCAGCGCCAGCTCGCACGTGCCCCCCGAGTCCACGAAGGATCCCGCGAGGGTCCCGTCGCAGGCGCCGGAAGCAGGGCCGGATCCTGCCGCCGTGTCGACAGCTGCGGCGCGGCCCGTGTCCGGTGTGCGCGCCGTTGCGGGCACTCGCAGAACTGCGGGAAAGCGGTCACGAGGACAAAACTCGCCTCCGGCGTGAGACCCCGCTTGACCGTCCGAACGCAGCGAGACGGGTTCGAGGCTCCGATCGGCTGAGCGTTCCCGACGCGCGCACGCGCGCATCGCCTGTCCGCCCGAGCCCTCGGTGGAATCTCCTCGAGGGCCGTCGACCGAGCAGGGGCCCCGGGCCCTCGCGCCCTCGCGCCCTCGCAACGTGGAGCCGTCGCGCCATGGCGCTGTTGCGCCATGGCGACACGGCGACACGGCGCCACGGCGCCATCAGGCCGTTTCACGCCCGCGCTTCGGGCGGGCGCCAGGAGCGGGGCGGCTCGGCATCACGCGCCGGTTGGCGGTCCGGGGGCGCGGTGCGTGATCGGCGGTGCGCGGCGCTCCGGGTGGGGCCGCGGTCAACGGGAAGGCAATCGGGCCCACGGTCCGTGTCGGGGCGTCGAAAACTCCAGAAAAAGGGAACATTGCCCCTAGCTTTCCCGTGAAGTGGGATATAGTGGGATTTCGACGATTCCGCCGCCGGTTGGGCTCGGGGAGCGATGAACCTTTTCACGGGCTGCTACACGCACGCCATCGACGCGAAGAACCGCGTCTCCGTGCCTCGAAAGATCGTGGACACGCTCCGCGATCTCGGGTCGCCGGAGGAGGTGGTGCTCACGGCCGGACTCGACCGCTGCCTGTTCCTCTACACCCCCGCGGGTTTCGAGCAGATGGGAAAGGCCGTGGAGAGCAGCCCGCTCGGCCAGAGCAGCACGCGCGACTTCCAGCGCAACTTCTATGCGAGCGCGGAGCCGTGCTCGATCGATCGCAGCGGACGCATCGTGCTCCCCGAAGCGCTCAAGGCGCTCGTCGGCATCACCGATCGCGTCGTCTTCGCGGGAGTGGGGCAGCGCGTCGAACTCTGGCAACCCGAGACCTGGGAGGCTCGCCAGATGGCCAGCCGCCCGCAATACGACAAGCAGGCCACGGATGTGTTCCGGTGAGTGGTGGTGCGATCATGACTGAAGCACCATGGAGCCACACCCCCGTGATGGCGGGGGAGGTGATGGCTCTGCTCGGTGCCACCCCGGGACACGTCCTGGCCGACCTGACGGTGGGCGCCGGAGGGCACGCAGCAGCCTTCCTGCGTGCGACGGCGCCCACCGGCATGGTCTTCGGCTGTGACCGAGACCAGTTCGCGCTCGACCTGGCTCGCGACCGGCTGCAGTCGGAAGGTCTCGGCAGTCGTGCGACGTGGATGCACGGCACCTTCTCCGAATGCCTCGCTCGACTTGCGGTCGAGGCCCGGCGCCCCGACGCGGTGCTCATCGACCTCGGCGTGTCGTCGATGCAGCTGGATGATCCGGGCCGCGGTTTCACGCTGCGCAGCGATGGTCCGCTCGACATGCGCATGGACAACTCGCGCGGCGACACGGCCGCTCACTTCCTGCAGCACGCGCGCCCGTCCGACATCGAGTCCGCGCTGTGCGACCTGGGCGGCGAGCCGTCCGGCCAGCGCCTGGCACGCGCCCTGGTCGAGCGCCGCACGCAGCGGCCCTTCCGCTCGACCGGCGACCTGCGCTCTTTCATCGAGACGGTGCTCGGCCGACGCGGCGGCAAGATCCACCCGGCGACGCGCGCCTTCCAGGGCTTGCGCATGGCCGTGAACCGGGAGCTGCCTTTGCTCGAGGAGGCGCTGCCGCAGGCGCTCTCGCTGCTCGTCCCCGGTGGCCGGCTGGCGGTGATCAGCTTCCATTCCGGCGAAGACAGCATCGTCAAGGCCTTCATGCTGCAGGCCGCCGCGGCGGGACACGAGTTGCTCACGCGCAAGGCGGTGCAGCCGTCGCGCGAGGAAAGCCGCAGCAATCGCCGCAGTCGCAGTGCACGCCTTCGAGTCATCCGCAAGTCTGCAGGGGAGTCCGCATGAACGAGCCCGACCGCTTTCCGTGGAAGCCGGCCCTGACGGGAGCCTCCCTGATGGTGCTGGGACTGCTGACGGTCTCGATCCGGGCCGACGTGGCGACCGAGGGCAATGCGCTGCTGCGACTGGAACACCAGCGCAGTTCGCTGCATCGCCGCGAGCGCGACCTGCAGATCCGCCTGCAGCGCGAGTGGCAGGAGATCGGCCGCGACGATCCGGTCGCCCGGAAAAAGGGAGGTTCCCGCTCGTGATGCTCCGCGCCCGACGCATGGTGAGAATCTTCGCGGCAGCCCTGCTCGGCACGCTGCTCGGCCTCTTCGGACGCCTGGTGTGGCTGCACGTGGCGACGGCGACCGAAGCCTCGACGAAGCAGGAGCGCCAGTCCACCACGGCGGGAGTGCGCCTGGCGCGCCGCGGAAGCCTCTGCGACCGGCGCGGCCAGCCGCTTGCGCAGTCGGTCGAGGAAGTTGCCGTCACCGTGTGGCCGCCGAAGATCACGCAAGGGCCGAAGGGGCCACGCTCGCAGGCCGAGGTCTACGCCAGCCTGACCGCCATCTCCGAGTTCCTTGAACCCATCGTCCGGACGCCGGCCGGACAGCTCGCTCCCGCGATGCTGGCCACGGATGCCAACGGCCGCCCGCGCAACGTCCGCCTCGGCAAGCCGGTGACCGACCCCGCGCTCATCGACAAGCTGCTCGCCGAACGAGATCGCCCGAAGGGAGCCCTGCGCCGCGTGGACTTCGAACACGACTGGCAGCGCGCCTATCCCTTCGGAGCCTGCGCCGGCCCGCTGCTCGGTTTCGTGAACCACGACGGCTACGGCGGCTCGGGCCTCGAGCACGGGCTGGAGGAGACTCTCGACTGCAGCGTTCCGGGCACGCTGCCCAGCCGTCACGGCGCCGGCAACTTCGCGATGGCAGACGCGCAACGCGAGCCGCTCGAGCCGCTCGACGGCTTCGACGTGCTGCTCACGCTGGACATCGTCGCCCAGCAGATCCTCGAGGAGGAGCTGAACCGATCGGCCGCCGAGCTGCATGCCGCGGGCGGCAGTGCGGTGCTGCTCGACGTGGCGACCGGCGACGTGCTGGCCATGGCCAGCACGCCGGGCCTGGACCCGACGGACACCCGTACGTGGACGGCGGCCGGGCAGGTGCTGCGTCCCGTGCAGACCGTCTACTCGCCCGGCTCCACATTCAAACCGTTCATGATGGCCGCAGCGCTCGACCTCGGTCTCTGCGACCCCGACCGCCCCGTGAACTGCAAGCCCGACAGCGGCCGCGATGCGCTCTTCGGGAAGCGTCGGATCCACGACACGCACCCGGAGCACTACCCGCCCAACGGGATGCTGAGTCTTCAGCAGATCCTGGTCGAGTCCAGCAACGTGGGCATGGCGCGCATCCTGACCAGCCTGCTCCCCGCCGGCCATGACAAGGACACCGAGCTCATGCGGCCGGTGTACGACGTGATTCGCGCCCTCGGCGTCGGCCGCAGGACGGGCGTCCCGGTGGCCGCGGAGGCGGCCGGCCTGTACACGAAACTGGCGAGCTGGTCGCGCAACCAGACCCTGGCCTCGGTGGCCTTCGGTCACGAGGTGGCGGTCACTCCGCTGCAGATGGCTGCCATCACCGCGAGCCTTGCCGACGGCACCTACCGCGCCCCGCGCCTGATCCTGGCCTACCGCGATCAGGAGGGCCACCGCACGGAAATGCCCGTCGCTCCCGCCACCCGTGTCTTCAGCCAGCTCCACGCCGACATGGTGCGCACCTGGATGCGCGCCGTGGTGGACGAGGGCGCGGCCAGGTGCGTGGCCGTCCCGGGCGTCCCGGTCTCGGGCAAGACCGGCACCACCGTGGACGAGCGCGACAAGAGCAAGGAGACCCACTCCTTCATCGCACTGGTCCCGACCGACGCGCCGGTGATCGCCCTGGTGGTGGTGCTGGAGCAGCCCAAGGGTTTCCCTTACGCGGCTTCGACGGTCGCTCCGCCGACGGGCCGCATGCTGAACCGACTGGTGCCGTATCTGGGGATCGGCGACGCGCAACCGTGAGCCGTGAAGGACTTCTGCCGTGACCACGCTTGAAAACGCAGTTTTTCGCCGCCTAATGAGGACCAGCGTGAACACGTTGGCCCTCTCCACACTCTGCGACCTGCTGCCCGACGCGATTCCGTCCACTGAAATCTCCGGGCCCGACGTGCTCGTGAAGGGGCTCTGCACCGACAGCCGGAAGGTCTCGCGCGGCGATCTCTTCGTCGCGGCCAGCGGCACGCGCGCCGACGGTTTCCAGCACGTGCAGCAGGCCCTGTCGCGCGGCGCGGTGGCGGTGCTCTCCGACCGGCGTCCGGAACTGCCTGCGGACGTCGCGTTCGTCGGCGTCGACGACGTGCCGCTCGCGAAGGCCGTGCTCGCGGATCGTTTCTTCGGGCATCCGAGCCAGCGCCTCGACGTCGTCGGCATCACCGGCACCAACGGCAAGACGACCACGTCGTGCATGCTGCACTCGATGCTGACGATGGAGGGCCGCGGCTGCGGACTCGTCGGCACGCTCGGCGCGTGGGTGGGCGAGAAGCACGAGGAGATCGGCCACACCACTCCGGATGCGATCGACCTGCAGTTCCTGCTGGCGCGCATGGTGGACAGCAATCTCGCGTCCGCCGTCATGGAGGTCAGCAGTCACGCCCTCATGCAGCGCCGCGTGCACGGCACCGCTTTCGACGTCGGCGTGTTCACCAACCTCACTCCCGATCATCTCGACTATCACGGCACGATGGAGTCGTACGGCGCCGCGAAGGGCCGCCTGTTCGAGATGCTCGACAGCGGCGCCACGGCCGTGCTCAACGCGAGCGACCCGGCCTCGCGCCTCTATCGGCTCTCGACGCAGGCGCGCGTGCTGCACTACGGCATCGGAGTGCCCGCCGACGTGCGCGCCGAGATCTCGCGCCTCGATGCGGAGGGCACGCGCTTCCGCCTCACGGCGCCGGAGTTCGACCTCGACGCGTCGGTGAATGCGCGCCTCGTCGGCAGGCACAACGTGATGAACGCGCTCGCGGCCACGTCGGCGGCGCTGGCGCTCGGGTTGTCGCCCTCGCTCATCACCAGCGCGCTCGAGGGCCTGCCGCAGGTGCCGGGTCGCGTGGAACGCATCGAGTGCGGCCAGGACTTCCGCGTGCTCGTGGACTACGCGCACACTCCGGACGCGCTCGAAAAGGTGCTCGACCTTCTGCGCCCGCTCACGCGCGGCCGGCTCATCGTGGTCTTCGGCTGCGGCGGCGATCGCGATCGCACCAAGCGCCCGGCCATGGGGCGCGCCGTGGCCGATGCCGCCGACCTGCTCGTGATCACGTCGGACAATCCGCGCAGCGAGGATCCCGAGTCGATCCTCGACGAGATCCTTGCCGGCATTCCCGAAGCCCGGCGCACGGCCACCACGCGCGAGGTCGATCGTCGCGCCGCGATCGCCCGCGCCTGCGCGGCGGCCCGCGGCGGCGACATCGTGCTCATCGCGGGCAAGGGACACGAAACCACGCAGACGATCGGCAGCCAGGTGCTGCCGTTCGACGATCGCCAGGTGGCACGGGAGGTCCTTTGGAGTCTCTGAGTCTTTCGGAAATCGCGCTCGCCACCGGCGGTGCGCTGCATGGCGACCCGCGCCACCGCGTCCTCCGCGTGACGACGGACAGCCGCGACGTGCGCGCGGGCGACCTCTTCGTGTGCCTCGTCGGCCCGCGCTTCGACGGCCACGACTACGCTCGCGCGGCGCTGGCCGCCGGCGCCGCCGCGGTGCTCGCATCGCGCGCGCTCGGCGACGACGGCGTCGCGTCCGTCATGGTGAGCGACACACTGCAGGCGCTCGGCATGCTTGGCCGCCACGTCCGCGAGCGCGAGACGGGCGGCCGGCGGCCGCTCGTCATCGGCATCACGGGCACCAACGGCAAGACCACCACGAAGGACCTGCTTGCCGCGGCACTCGGCAGCCAGTGGCCCGTCGTCGCCAGCCGGCGCTCGTTCAACAACGACATCGGCGTGCCGCTCACGCTGCTCGACATCGACGCGGAAACCCGCGCCGCCGTGGTGGAGATCGGCACGAACGCGCCGGGCGAAATCGCGGCGCTCGCGGCGCTTGCGCGTCCCGACGTCGCGATCATCACGAACGTCGGTCAGGGCCACCTCGCGGGGTTGCACTCGATCGACGGCGTGCGCACCGAGAAGGGCTCGCTGCTCGAGGGGCTCACCGGTCGCAAGGTCTCCATCCTCAACCGTGACGATCCGTCCTTCGCGGCCCTCGCGGCGCGCGCGCCGGGCCCCGTGGTCTCGTTCGGCCTCTCGCCCGAGGCCGACGTGCGCGCGACCGAGGTGCGCTGCGACGGATTCGGCACGCGCTTCACCGTGGGCGGCCGCACGCCCGTGTCGCTGCAGCTGCTCGGACGCCACGCGGTGCTCAACGCGCTGGCGGCGATTGCCTGCGCCTGCGTCGCCGGAGTCGATCTCGAGATCGCGGTGGCCGCGCTCGCCGCCGTTCCGTCGCCGCCCGGCCGCCTCTCCGTGCGCCGCGTCCGTGGCCTGACGCTCATCGACGACACCTACAATGCCAACCCCGGCTCCTTCGCCGCGGCGGTGGCGACCCTGGCCGAGCTCAAGCTGGGCGGCCGCCTCGTCGTGGTGGCGGGGGACATGCTCGAGCTGGGCACCTCCGCGGCTTCGCTGCACCGCGATGCCGGCGCCCGGCTTGCGGCGCTGGCTCCGGCGCTCGTCGTGACCGTGGGCGAGCACGGCCCTGACCTGCTGGCCGGCGCGCGGGCGGCCGGACTGCCCGAGCACGCCGCGCGGAACTGCCGCGGCACGGCGCAGGCCAGCGCGGAGCTCGCTGCCCTGCTGCGCGAGGGCGACGTCGTGCTGCTCAAGGGCAGCCGCGGCATTCACCTGGACACCGTCGTCGCCGACCTGGCCCGACCGCAGGCGAGCGTGGCGTGATCCTCTGGCTGCTGCACGAGCTGGGAGCCGGGACCCACGGGCCCTTCGGTTCACTCGCCGTGCGCGCCGCACTGTCCGCCGTGCTCGCCTTCACCGTGGCGCTGATCGTCGGCCCGCGGCTGCTGCGCTGGCTGCACCGCCATCAGTTCCACGAGGTGGAGACCAACACCGACGCGCCCGAGCTGAACCGCATCAATGCGAAGAAGGGCGCGACGCCCACGATGGGCGGCGTGATGATCATCGGCGCGATTCTGGTGGCGGGCCTCGTCTGCGGCAACCTGCAGAACGACTACGTGCTGCTCGGCCTGCTGTCCACGCTCGGCTACGGGCTGATCGGATTCATCGACGACTGGGTCAAGCTGACCCGGCGCGAGCGGCGCGGGCTGTCCGCGAAAGCCAAGTACACGCTGCAATTCTTCGTGGCGCTGGCGCTCGGCATGGTCATCACGCTGATCTTCAAGAGCCGCTCCAACGCGAGCGAGCTGCTGGCGCTGCACATCCCGTTCACGCAAGGTGCGGTGCTCGACCTTTCGTGGTTCCACGGCCTCCCGCACGTCGTGCTCGTGCTGCTCGTCGTGACGGGCACCAGCAATGCGGTGAATCTCACGGACGGCATGGACGGCCTCGCCGCGGGAAGCATGGTCGTGTCCGCCCTGGCCATGGCCGCGATCTGCGTGGCGGTCGGGCGCGCGGAGAGCCTGCTGCCCGGCAAGGACCTGCTCTACGTGCCGCTCACGCAGGAGATGACCGTGTTCTGCACGGCCATGGTCGGCGCGACCCTTGGTTTTCTGTGGTTCAACGCAGCGCCTGCGCTGGTCTACATGGGCGACACCGGCTCGCTCCCGCTGGGCAGCCTGCTCGGCTACGTCGCCGTCGTGACCAAGCACGAACTCGTGCTGCTGCTCGTCGGCGGAGTCTTCGTGGTCGAGGCGCTCTCGGTCATCGTGCAGGTCGGCTACTTCAAGTATTCGCATGGCAAGCGGCTGCTGCGCTGCGCGCCCCTGCACCATCATTTCCAATTCGGCGGCATGCCCGAGACGCGCATCGTGACGCGCTTCTGGATCATCGCGGTGCTGTTCGCGGCCGCCGGCATGGCCAGCCTCGCGGTCGCCTGAATTGAGCCCCATGCGCGAACTCCCCTACACCACGCCCGAGCAGATGGCCTCCAGCTCCCGCATCATGACGGGCTGCATGCTGGCGCTGCTGGCGATCGGCGCCACGATGGCCTTTTCCTCCGCGATGGTGGACGAGCTGCGCGACCCGGGGCCCGGTGGCGTGCTGCACCCGCTGGCCGGTCACCTGGCCAAGGTGGGCCTCGCGCTGGTCGCGTTCCTCCTCGCGATGCGCACCGGACCGCGCCGGCTCTTCGCGCTGGCCCGGCCGGCCTGGATCATCGCCATCGCGCTGCTCGTGCTGCTGCTGGCGGTCGGGGCGCGACGCAACGGCGCGGTGCGCTGGTTCGGCGTGGGCGGGGCCTCGTTCCAGCCCAGCGAACTGGCGCGCGTGGCCACGATCCTGATGATCGGCGCGTGGATGGTGGCGTTGCGCGACCGGCTCTCCGAGCTGAAGTACGGACTGGCCGTTCCCTTCGGCCTGGCGATCGTGCCGGCGCTGCTCGTCTTCCTCGAGCCGGACTACGGCAGCTCGATCTACCTGCTCTTCATGGCCGTGCTCGTCATGTGGGTGGGCGGCGCGCGCACCAAGCACCTCTTCGTCGCCTTCGTGCCGACGTTGCTCGCCGCGACCGTTTTCGCCTGGTACTTCTTCCCGCACTTCCGCCAGCGCATCGAAGGCTGGCAGAACAAGGGGACGGACTACCAGGTGACGCAGGGGCTCACTGCGCTTGGCAGCGGCGGCGTCTTCGGCGCGGGACTCGGCAACGGCATGGCCAAGTGGGGACTGCTGCCGGAGGCGCAGAACGACTTCCTGTTCGCCGTCATCGGCGAGGAACTCGGACTGGTCGGCACGGGAAGCATCGTCGTGCTGTACGCCCTGTTCCTCTGGCACGGCGTGCGGCTGCTGCTCGGCATGCGCAGCCGCTTCTCGCTGATCGTCGGCACCGGCCTGCTCATGCAGGTCGCGGTGCAGGCCGTGCTGAACATCGCGGTGGTGACGGCCGTGGCGCCGAACAAGGGCCTGCCGCTCCCGTTCATCAGCGCAGGCGGCACGTCGCTGCTGATGCTGTGCGTCTCGATCGGTTTGCTGCTTGGTTTGGCGCGTGCTCCGGAGGAAGATCCGCAACTGGAAGCACGCTGGGCGACATCGCTCACACACAGGGGTGAACCCGGTGGCTGAGAGCGGGCGTGGTTTCCCGGGCGTGGTGACCCGGGTGAAAGCAACTGGTGGTTGGGAGTTCCTGTCATGAGTGATGTCGAAAAATACGGGCTTTCCGCAGTGATTTTCGTGGGCGGGCTTCTGCTCGTCATCGGCTTGCAGGGCGGCTTCAGCAGCGCGCCCGACATGGCGCCGGTGGTCATCGGTGACGAGGCGCCCGCGGTGGGCGCGTCGGCGACGAATGGCGCTCCGCTCACTGCGGGCAATCGCGTGCGCGTGGTGCCCATCATGCCGGGCACGAGTTTCGACTGGAACGAGAAGCCGATCGCCTATCCGGGTGACCGCGCCTCCGCACGCCCGGCGATGTCGGACGAACCCGCTGCGTTGAACGTGGTCGTGCCCGCCGGCGCGCCGGTCGTCGTGACCGCGCCGAGCGGCATGCACACGGTGGCCTCGGGCGAGACGCTCTCCACGATTGCCGCGCGCTACCTCGGCAGCGAGTCGCGCTGGAAAGAACTGGTCAAGCTCAACCCGGGTCTCGACCCGCACAAGCTGAAGATCGGGATGTCGATCCGGGTCAGCGGCGAGGCGCCTGTGGTCGCTGCCGCTCCCGCGCAGGCTGCGGGCACCGGGGGCGCCGCCGTTCCGGCCCCGGTCGTGCCGGTGAAGGCGACGCCGGCCAAGCCTGTGGCCGCGCCGGCCTCTGCGGCGGTCCCGGGGCGGACGCACACCGTCGTCAAGGGTGACACGCTCGGGGCGATCGCGAAGAAGTACCTCGGCAGCGCAACACGCGCCGATGATCTCTTCGCCGCGAACAAGGACATCCTCAAGAGCAAGGACGCGCTGAAGCTCGGCCAGGTGCTGCGGATTCCCTGACATGCAGCTGGCCCAGGATGAGCGCGGCCCGCCTGGCCCGCGAGATCAGCGCCCGAGAAAGGTGGCGTTTCTGGGAGGTGGCACGGGCGGCCACCTCGCGCCGGGTGTCGCCGTGGCCGAGGAACTGCGCCGTCGCGGACACGACTCGCTCTTCCTCATCGCCGGACGGCCGGTGGAGCGCGCGCTGCTCGAACCGAGGCAGCTCTGCAGCCGCGACCTCTTCGGCGACTGCACGCGCCCGTCACCGCTGGATGTCGGCTCGTGGTTCCACGCGAGCCGGCGCTGGCAGCGTGCGGTGCGCGATTACGACCCGGACGCCATCGTGGTGCTCGGCGGCTGGGTCTCGCTGCCTGCCGTGCTGTTGGGCTTCTTCGGGCGGCCCTCGGTGCTGCTCGAGCAGAATGCGCGCGCCGGAAAGGTGCAGCGGATGCTCGGCCAGCGCCGCCTGCTCGGCCAGCGCGTCCAGCACACCTGCCTCACCGTGGATGGCGACGACATGCCGCGCGGCCTGCACAGCACGCAAGTCACCGGCAACCCGGCACCGCACCTGGCGCCACGCACGCGGTCGGAGGCGGCGGCCACGCTCGGTCTCGACAGCACGCGCCGCACGCTGCTGCTCATGGGCGGCAGCCAGGGCGCCGGCGATCTCAACGCGCTGCTGCCGCAGCTCGTGGACGTGCTGGCACGCACCGGCGACTCGTGGCAGGTGCTGAACATCTCGGGCGGCCAGCCCGTGCCGCCGACGGATCGCACCGACGGACAGGGCCGCGTGCTGGTGGTGCGCCGCCAGTTCGTGGCGGACATGTCTGCGGTGTGGGGACTCGCCGACGTCGCCGTGTGCCGCTCAGGCGCCGGCACCATCGCCGAGCTGGCCTGCACCGGTACGCCGTCGGTGCTGGTCCCGTATCCGCATCATGCGGACCACCATCAGGAGGCCAACGGCAAGCTGCTCGTGGACGTCGGAGGCGCCTGCATGGTGAGCCGCGACGATCCGGCCGGCGTGCGCACGGCCGCGTCCCTGCTGTCCGATGCGCTGACGCGGCTTCCGGAGATGAGCGCGGCGGCACGGCGCGTCGCGCGACCGCAGGCAGCCAGCGATGTGGCCGACGTCGTGCTGGGCGCCGCCGAGCACCGCACGTGATCTCGATGTCCTCGCCCTCGCAGCCGTCGTCGCGGACGCCCGCGCAGCGGGCGCTTCCCGAGCGGCTCCACTGCGTCGGCGTCGGCGGAGGCGGGCTCTCGGCGCTGGCGCGTCTGCTCGCGGCGCGAGGGCATGTCGTGAGCGGCAGCGACAGCGCCGCGACCTTCCAGGCCGAGGAACTGCGCGCGGCCGGTGTCGCCGTGCGCTCGGGCCATGATGCGCGCCACGTCGGCGATGCGCAGCTGCTCATTCGCTCGGCGGCGGTGCCGGATTCCAATCCCGAGGTGGCCGCCGCGCTCGCGCACGACGTGCCCGTCATCAAATACAGCGAGGCGCTCGGGCGCGTGATGACCGGTCGGCGGGGCATCGCGGTGGCCGGCACGCACGGCAAGTCCACGACGACGGCGCTCGTGGCGCACCTGCTGCGCTCGGCGGGGCTCGACCCGGCGTGGATCGTCGGCGCGCGTCCGCTGTCACTGCCCGACAGCAGCGGCTGGGGGCAGGGCGACGCGATGGTCGTCGAGGCCTGCGAGTACGACCACTCGTTCCTCCAGCTCGAGTACGAGATCGCGGTCATCAACGGCGTCGCGCCCGATCACCTCGACTGCTTCGGCGATGCCCGCGGCGTCGTGCAGGCCTTCGCGCGGTTCGCGCAGCGGCTGCCTCCGGGCGGCACGCTCGTGCTCGGCGCGGGCGTCGGCGCCGACTGCGAGCTGTCCTGTCCGGTCGGCGCGCGGCGCTGGCACGTCGAGGATCACCTGCACCTCGACCGCGTGACGGAAGATGCGCACGGCTATCACGGCACCGTCGAGGGCGGCGCCTGGGGGCGCGGTCCTTTCGAGCTGCCGCTGCTCGGCCGGCACAATCTGGAGAACCTGCGCACGGCCCTGCTGGCGGTGCTGGCGCTCGGCGTGCCGCTGTGGTTCGCGCTGCCGCACGTGGCGAGTTTCCTCGGCGTCGCGCGACGGCTGCAGGACCTCGGCGAGCACGACGGCGTGCGCGTCATCGACGACTTCGCGCATCATCCCGACGCGCTCCTGGCGGCGTCGGACGCGGTGCGCGCGCGCTTCCCGAACCGGCGCGTGGTCGGCATCTTCCAGCCGCACCAGGTGAGTCGCACCGCGGACTTCCTGCCCGGCTTCGCCTCGGCGCTGCAATCCTTCGATGCGGTCGGCCTCTGCGATATCTTCATCTCGCGCGATCGCCATCCCGAGCAGGCCGAGGGCCTGGCCCGTGACCTGGCGAAGCGCACCGGAGACCGGCTCCTGCGCCTCGGCGCGGCCCAGGAGGCGGATCGCGCCGTCGCGGCGATGCTGCGGCCCGGAGACGTGTGCCTCATCATGGGAGCAGGCGACATCGATGGACTTGCCGGCCGTCTTGCTGGAGCAACTGCTCGTCCACGAGCAGGCTGAGCTCGGTCCTCGCACGACGCTCGGCGTGGGCGGTCCCGCGCCGTGGATCATCGAACCGCGCACGAGGCCGGAATTGCAGCTGGCCGTGCGCGAGCTGCGCGCTGCGGGTCTGGCTTTCCGGCTGCTCGGCCACGGCAGCAACCTGCTCGTCTGCGATGACGGTGTGCCCGACGTCGTGCTGCACACCCGCGCGATGCAGGGCCTCTGGCACGACGGCGAGCGCGAGCATTGCCTGCGCGCGGAGGCAGGCGCCTCGCTCGCGCGACTGGTCTCCGTCTGCCAGCGTCAGGGGCTGGCCGGCGCGGAGATGCTGATCGGCATTCCCGGCACCGTCGGTGGCGCGGTCGCGGGCAACGCGGGCAGCTCGCACGGCTGGATCAGCGACCGGCTGATCGCCGTCACGGTGGTGGAGCCCGACGGCACCGCGCGCGAGGTGCCGTGCACGCCCGCGCAATTCGCCTACCGCAGCTCGCCGTTCCGCGGGCAGGTCGTGCTCGACGCGGTGCTGCAACTGTCGCCCGATGATCCGCAGCGCATCTGGAAGCGCATGAGCGAGATCCTGCATGCCAAGCGGACCAGTCAGCCGCTCACGGCGCGCAGCGCGGGCTGCATGTTCCGCAACGCGCCGGACGCGGCGAGCGGCGCGCTCATCGAGCGCGCCGGCTGCAAGGGCCTTTCGGTCGGCGCCGCCACGGTGTCGGAGCAACACGCGAACTTCATCGTGAACAACGGTGGCGCCGCGGCGGCCGATGTGCTTGCGCTCGTGGAGCGCGTGCGCGACGCGGTGCGATCGCAGACCGGCCGTGAATTGCAGCTCGAAGTCGAGGTGTGGAGCCGGAACCGGCAGCAAATCGGCACCTTTCGCGAGTTCTCGCCAGGAACGATCGCGGAGCCCTGAGCAGGGTCCGGACGAGTGCGCCGATCGGATTCAAGAGGGCTCGCAGAAGAGCAGAAAGTCTGCTCATGAGGGGCTGATCAAGGAATTCCTTATTTCGCTTGATCACCTCCCCGCGCCCACCATATCTAGTGTCCTCGCTGATGACGCAGCCCCACGGCTAGGGCTGGGAGGCAGCAGGCAACGCGCGGCGGCGAGGGCCGTCTGTGGCGGTTTTTTCGGTGGGAGGGCAAGGTGGTCGAGATGAGTGAGCGCATGCGTGATTCGGGTCAGGGAGGCAAGAGCGGACAGCCTGCGGGCATTGCGGCCGGTGCGGCCAAGGGGCAGGTGGCGGGCAATCGCATCGCCCAGTTGACGGAGAGCCAGGTGCAGGCGGCTTCGTGCGGCGACTTCGCCGAGAACGCCCTGCGCGTGCTCCAGAACCGCTATCTCAAGAAGGACGATCAGGGGCAGATCTGCGAGACCCCGGTCCAGCTCTTCCACCGGGTCGCCGACCACGTCTCGGGCGTCGAGAAGGACAAGGCCGGCTGGAGCCAGCGCTACTTCGAGATGATGTGGGATCGCCGCTTCATGCCGAACTCGCCCACGCTCATGAATGCGGGCCGCCCGCTCGGCATGCTCTCGGCCTGCTTCGTCCTGCCGCTCGAGGACAGCATCTCGGACATCATGGAGACCGCGCGCCAGATCGCGCTCGTCCAGCGCGCGGGCGGCGGCACCGGCATCGACCTGTCACGCCTGCGACCCAGCGGCTCCATCGTGCGCAGCTCGGGCGGCACCACCGAGGGCCCGCTGTCCTTCCTCAAGATGCTCAGCGCGGTGACCGACGCCATCCAGCAGGGTGCGTTCCGCCGCGGCGCCAACATGGGCACCATGCGCATCGACCACCCCGACGTGCTGCACTTCATCCGGCTCAAGGAAGACCTGAGCAAGGTCACCAACTACAACCTCTCGGTGACGGTGACCAACGCCTTCATGGACCGCGTGCGCTCGGACCGCGGCGCGCTGCACGTCGTGGCCAACCCGCACGACACGCGCACGGCGCTCCTGCGCAAGGCGGACAACCGCGCCGACTACGACGCGACGGCGACGCCGGCCTCCCTCGCGGCCGCCAGTTCGGACGACTACTGGACCATCGGCGAGGTCTTCGACCTCATCGTGAAAAAGGCCTGGCAGTCGGGCGAGCCGGGCCTGATCTTCATCGACCGCATCAACGAGGTGAACCCCACCCCGAACGTCGGCACGATGACCAGCACGAACCCGTGCGGCGAGCAGCCGCTGCTGCCCTACGAGGCCTGCAATCTGGGCAGCCTCAACCTGGCGATGTTCCACCAGCCGGCCGAGGCCGGTGAGTCGGGCTTCGGCAGCGTGAACTGGGACGTGCTGGGCGAGACGGTGCGCACGTCCGTCCGTTTCCTCGACGACGTGGTGGAGGTGAACAACTACCCCACCAAGGAAATCGACGCGATGTGCCGCGCCAACCGCAAGATCGGCCTCGGCGTCATGGGCTGGGCGGACCTGCTCTTCAAGCTCCACGTGCCCTACGACAGCCAGGCCGCGCTCGACCTCGCGGACAAGGTCTCCAGCTTCATTCAGCAGGAGGCGTGGGACGAGGACACGCGGCTCGCGGAGGAGAAGGGCGTCTTCGCCAACTGGAAGGGCAGCCGCTGGGACACGGTGCTGAAGCGCAAGATGCGCAACGCGCACTGCGTGACCATCGCGCCGACGGGCACCATCTCGATCATCGCGGGCTGTTCGGGCGGCATCGAGCCGATCTTCAGCCTGGCCTTCAAGCGTCAGGTCATGAAGGACAGCCAGGGCCGCGCGCAGATCATGTACGAGATCAACCCGGTGTTCAGGGACGCCTTGCACGCCGCCGGCTTCACCGCCGAGCAGATCGAGCAGGTCGTGGAGTTCGCGTGCGAGCGCGGCACCATCGAGGGTTGCCCCGTCGAGCTGCCGGAGCACATCTCGGACGTCTTCCGCTCGGCGCGCGACATCTCGCCCTCCTGGCACGTGAAGATGCAGGCCGCGTGGCAGAAGCACACCGATGCCGCGGTGAGCAAGACCATCAACTTCTCGCCCGAGGCCACGCCGGCCGACGTCGAGGAGGCCTACCTGCTCGCCTACGCCACGGGTTGCAAGGGCATCACCGTCTACCGGGACGGCAGCCGCCAGGATCAGCCCATGGCGCTGGACACCAAGGGCAGCGGGGCCAAGAATGCTGCGGCGGCGGCCACCGCCAAGACCGCCAAGGCGGGGCTGAAGGTCCAGGCCGAGAAGGACGCCATCGTGGACATGCTGCTGGAGGGCTCGTCATCGTGACCAAGGGACAGGATCGCGTGGTGCCGGAGGTGACCTCGGACAGTGTCGAGGCCGACGCCAAGGATCGCGCGGTCGCGGTGGTCAAGGCGTGGCGCGCGGTCGATTGGGCCGCCGCCGAGAACGGCGAGGCGGCTGCGCTGGTGTCGCTGCGCGACGCGTGCGAGATGCACGAGTCCGCGCGGCGATTCCTGATCGACGAGGCGGGCGGCGTCGGCATCGAACTGGACGCCGGCCTCGAGCGTTTCTACGCCAAGGAGGTCGGGCCGCGACTGCGCAAGCCGGCGCTGCTCTCGCGGCTCGGCGCGATGCCGGCCGCGCCGGTCGACGCGCGCTTCGTGGACGAGGGCACGCTCGTGCCGCGTTCGCGTCCCACGGTGACGACGGGCCACACCGTGCGCATGAACACCGGCTGCGGCAACCTCTACGTCACGATCAACGAGGACAAGGACGGTCAGCCCTTCGAGCTGTTCAACCACATGGGCAAGGCCGGCGGTTGCGCGGCGTCGCAGAACGAGGCCATCGGCCGCCTCATCAGCTACGCGCTGCGCTGCGGTGCGTCGATGGAGCCGCTCATCAAGCAGCTCAAGGGCATCTCGTGCCATCGGCCCGCCTGGGGCGAGGACGGCAAGATCTCCTCGTGCTCTGACGCGATCGGCAAGGCGCTCGAGAAGTACTGCAGCGCGCAGAAGGCGCGCGGCCGCACCGGCGTGGCCTTCGCCGGCACCGCGCCGCGCACCTCGGGGCTTCCCGAGGCGACGGGCGAATCGGCGGACGGCGTCGGATACGACCAGGACCGCCGGCGGGTCGCGGACCTCATGTCCGCGCCCAACGGTCACGCACGCCGCGGCCTCGACGAGGAGGGCGTGCAGGGCGCCTGCCAGGACTGCGGCAGCCAGCTCTCGTACGAAGAGGGCTGCGTGAAGTGCCATTCCTGCGGTTTCACGGAGTGCGGCTGAACGAGGGCGGGGCGAGTCGCCTCGCTGCGGCCGCCCGCTGAGTCCGCCCGCTGACTCGGCTGGCGCAGTCTGCCCGCTGAATCCGAAGCCCTGCGCAGGAGATCCACGTGCGTCCCGCGCGATGCGCCGGCGGGCGCGCGTGATGGATCGCGGTGCGGAGCGGCGGCTACCATGCGGCCCCTCTGCAGTTGCCGACGACGTCGCGGGACCGCTGCCGGCCGCAGGCGTCCGGCGTGCATCGCATGCAGCCAGTCACGGGCCCCGGAGTGCGCATGGAATTCCTGAAGGAAGCCGTCGACGTCCTGCTGCATCTGGACAAGCACCTCAACGAGGTCATCCAGAACTACGGCACGTGGACGCACCTGATCCTGTTCGCGATCGTCTTCTGCGAGACGGGCCTCGTCATCCTGCCCTTCCTGCCGGGTGACTCGCTGCTCTTCGCGGCGGGCGCCTTCGCCGCGGTTCCCGACAACGCGCTGCACATCGGCTGGCTCTTCGTGCTGCTCGCGGCGGCCGCGATCATCGGCGACACCGTCAACTACGCGATCGGCAAGCTGCTGGCCGACCGCGTGGCGAAGGGCGGCCTGCGCTTCATCAAGCCCGCGCACCTGGCACGCACGCACGCCTTCTACGAGAAGTACGGCGCCAAGACGATCGTGCTCGCGCGCTTCGTGCCCATCGTGCGCACCTTTGCGCCATTCGTCGCGGGCGTCGGCTCGATGAAGTACGGGACCTTCATCCTCTACAACATCGTGGGCGCTGTCGCCTGGTGCGGCCTCTTCCTGCTGGCGGGCTACTTCTTCGGCAATCTTCAGCCGGTGAAGGAAAACTTCACGCTGGTGATCCTCGCGATCATCGTGCTCTCGGTGCTTCCGATCGTGTACGAGCTGATCAAGGCGCGCAGGGAAGCGCGCAGGCAGCAGACGTGAGTCCCCTCCGGCCGGGCCTTCGTCGTTCGGCCCTTCGCCGTCCGCTCGACGCGACCGGTCGGAGCGAGTCGCCTCGCGGCGCCTCGCTGCGTCGCGGGACGTGGCGTGTCGTGTACGTCGCCATGATGTCGCTTGGCCTGCTGGGCGCGGCCGGCTGTTCCGCGCCGACTGCCGTGGACGTCGCGGCCGTGCGGCCCGCGCCGCTCTTCAACGGTCGCGACCTTTCCGGCTGGGTGGTGGTGAACGGCGGGCCGGACACGTGGCGCGTGCAGGACGACCTCATCGTGTGCAGCGGTCATCCCACCGGCGTGCTGCGCAGCCCGCGGCAGTTCGAGAACTTCGTGCTCGAGCTGGACTGGCGCCACCTCATGCCCGGCGGCAACGCCGGCCTCTTCATCTGGTCCGACCCGTTGCCGGTGTGCGGGCAACCCTTCACGCGCGCCATCGAGCTGCAGATCATGGACGGCGTCGAGACCGAGAACTACACCAGTCAGGGCGACGTCTTCTCGATCCAGGGCGCGCACATGACGCCGGATCGCCCGCACCCGGCGGGCTGGGAGCGCTGCCTGCCCAGCGTGCGCGTCACGAAGCCCTCGCCCGAGTGGAATCACTACCGCGTCGTCGCGCGCGACGGTGCGCTGACGCTCGAGATCAATGGCGTCGTCGTCTCCGGCGGACACGATTGCGCACCCCGCAAGGGCTACATCTGCCTGGAGTCCGAGGGTTCGGAGGTGCACTTCCGCAACGTGCGCCTCGCGGAGCTGCCGCCATCGGACACGACGCTGGCGCCCGATCTCGTTGCGGAGCAGGCGCTGCCCTTCGTGCCGCTCTCCAACGGCACCGATCTGGCCGGCTGGCGCGACACCAGCGGCACAGCCGCACACTGGAGCGCGCAGGACTGGACGCTGGCATCCGATGGCATGGGCGAGTCGCTGTTCGGCGATGCGAGCTGGGGCGACTTTGAACTCATCGCCGACTGGCGCTGGCCGGGCACGGTGCCGGACGCTCGCGTGCCGATCGCGCTGCGCGGCGTGGTGTCGCCCGTGCTGCCGGCTCCGGTGGCATCGGACGCGTGGCAGCGCGTGCGCCTGCAGCTGCGCGGACAGCTCATGACGCTCGAGCTGAACGGCCGCGAGCTCATGCGCGATGCGCTGCAGAAGGACCTGCCGGCAAGCGGCCCGCTCGTCCTGCTCGACTTCGGCCAGCCTGTCGTCTTCGGCAATCTCTACATCCGGGAGCTGTGAACACCATGCGCGATGAGTCGCCGAGCTCGCACGATGCGTCCGGCCCCTGGCAGCCGATGCCGCCCAAGGCCACCTCGCGCCGCGGCTTCCTCACGGCGGCGGCGGCTGCAGGGGCATTCCTCGCGCTGGGCCGCGTGGCGACGGGTCGAGCGCTCGCGCCTGGCTTCACGCCCGGCGGGCAGCACGCGTCGGGCGCTTCCGCCGAGCCGCCCTTCACGATCTCGCTTGCGGAGTGGTCGCTGCACAAGGCGCTGTTCGCCGGCACGCTGAGTGCGGACGACTTCCCGCGCGTCGCGAAGCACGACTTCGGCATCGACGCGATCGAGCACGTGAGCGTCTTCCTCAAGGATCACGTGCACGACGAGCGGCGCCTCGCCTCGCTGCGCCGCCGCGCCGACGACCTCGGCGTGGCCAGTCTGCTCATCATGGTGGACGGCGAGGGTGCACTGGGCGACGCCGACGCCGCGGCGCGCGCCGCCGCCATCGAGAATCACGTCAAGTGGTTGCACGCGGCGCACGTGCTCGGCTGCCATTCGATCCGCGTGAACGCCTACGGCAGCGGCACGCCGGAGGAGCACGCCGCGCAGGCCGCCGACAGCCTGCATCGTCTTGCCGATCTGGGCGGCGGCCTGAATGTCATCGTCGAGAATCACGGCGGGCTCTCGAGCAACGGCGAGTGGCTGGCCGGCGTCATGCGCCGCGCGAACGATCCGCGCGTGGGCACGCTGCCGGACTTCGGCAACTTCCACATCGACGAGCAGCACGAGTACGATCGCTACACCGGCGTCGAGCAGATGCTGCCCTTCGCGAAGGCGGTGAGCGCCAAGTCCTACGGCTTCGACGCCGCGGGCAACGAGACCACGATCGACTATGCGCGCATGCTGAAGCTCGTGCTCGCCGGCGGCTATCACGGCCACCTCGGCATCGAGTACGAGGGCGAGCAGCTCGGCGAGCGCGACGGTATCGCGGCCACGCTCGCGCTGCTCAAGCGCCTGCAGGTCGAACTCGCGTGACGGGCGCTGGTCGTGCGTTCGGCGTCGCCTGCATGGCCCGCATCGCCCTCGTCGCGCTGTGGCTCGCCTGCAGCCCGGTTCATGTCATCGCCCGGCAGGACGACACGGCCGCAGCCGCCGCAGCGCGCGTCGCCCCTGCGTCTGTCGCGCAGCACGCGGAACCTGCGCCCGTCGCGCAGCACGTCGCCCTTGCGCCCGCCGCGCCGCGCGTGGTCGCTGCACCAGGCGCGCAGCACGCGGAAGCTGCTCCCGCCGCTCAGGAGGCGGCGGAGTATGTGCCGTACATCTTTCCGGCGAGCGACGAGGCGGCGGCGCATCTCGCGCAGCTTCGCGCGGCGGACGGCCTTTCGATCTCGCTGTGGGCCGCCGAACCGCTGCTCGCGAATCCCGTCTGCCTTGCGCTCGGCGATGACGGCGCGGTCTACGTGGCCGAATCCTTCCGCGTGCACGCCGGAGTCACCGACATCCGCGAGCACATGGACTGGCTCGACGACGACCTGGCCTCCGAGACCGTCGCCGACCGCCTCGCGATGTACGCGAAATGGCTCGGGCCCGACCTCCCGAGCTACGCGCGCGAACACGACCGCGTGCGCCGGCTGACCGACACGGATGGCGACGGTCGCGCGGACGTCGCCACCGTGTTCGCCGACGGCTTCTCGCACGCCGAGGACGGCATCGGCTCCGGGTTGCTCGCGCACCGCACCGCGGACGGCGCGACCGAGGTCTTCTACACCAACATCCCCGATCTCTGGCGCCTCACGGACGCCGACGGCGACGGCCGCGCGGAGTCGCGCGAATCGATGTCCAACGGCTGGGGCGTGCGCGTCGCCTTCATGGGGCACGACATGCACGGCCTGCGCATCGGCCCCGACGGCCGGCTCTACTGGAGCATCGGCGACCGCGGCTTCCACGTCACGACCGCCGACGGGCGCCTGCTGCATCACCCGAACACGGGCGCCGTGCTGCGCTGCGAACTCGATGGCTCGGACCTCACGGTGGTGCACCTGGGCCTGCGCAACCCGCAGGAGCTGGCCTTCGACGACCGGGGCGACCTCTTCACCGGTGACAACAACTGCGACGCAGGCGACCTCGCGCGCTTCGTGCCCATCGTGGAGGGCGGCGACTCGGGCTGGCGCCAGCCGGGCCAGTGGCTCTCGGACCGCGGCCCGTGGGGGCGCGAGAAGCTGTGGGCGCCGCGCTTCGACGGCCAGGCCGCATGGATCATCCCGCCGATCGCGAACATCGCGTCGGGCCCGAGCGGCCTCACGCACGAGCCCGGCACGGCACTCTCCGCCTTCCGCGACCACTTCCTGCTCTGCGACTTCACCGGCGGTGCGGACAGCTCGCGCATCCTGGGCTTTCCGGTTCTCGCCGACGGCGCCTTCTACAAGCTGGGCGAGGTGCGCGACGTGCTGGCCGGCGTGCTCGCCACCGACGCGGACTTCGGCCCCGACGGTGCGCTCTCCGTGAGCGACTGGGTCGAGGGCTGGAGCGGCGCGAGCAAGGGCCGCGTCTGGCGCCTGGTCGACGACGCGCTGCGCGACGATCCGCTGCGCCTGCAGACGGCCGCACTGCTTGCCGCCGGCCCGGGCGGGCGTGAGGTCGGTGAGCTGGAAGCGCTTCTCGGCCACGCCGATCAGCGCGTGCGACAGGCCGCACAATTCGAACTCGTGACGCGCGGCGTGCCCGGCCTCGACGCGCTGGAACGCGCCGCGCGCCGCGGCAAAGGCCTGGCGCGCCTGCACGGCGTGTGGGGCCTCGGCATCGCAGCGCGCCGCGAGGCCAGGGAGTCTCAGCGCAACGCACTCCGCCTCGCCCTCCATGGCGATTCCCCGGAGCGCGACCCGCGCCTCGCCAACGCCATCGTCCAGCGCCTCGCCGGCCTCGACCAGGATGCTGACAGCGAAGTGCGCGCGCAATTCTTCACGGTGCTGGAAGCTCCCCTTCCAACGGCGCTCACGGACTCGCGTGTGCCGCCTCCGTGGCCGAGCTGGATCGATGATGCGCTCGCCCGCGGCCTCGCCGACGCCGAACCGCGAGTCGTCGCGCGTGCGGCGCTCGCCGCCGGCCGCGTCGGGAGGTCCGATCCGTTCGCTGAGAGCAGCACCGATCCGGAGAGCCGCTGGACGTCCTCGCCGCACCGCCACCTCGCTGCCGATGTGTGGGAGGCCGCGCGCCGAGCGGACCCGACCGACCCGCTGCTCCGCCATGCACTCGCGATGGCTCTGGCCAGCCTTGAGTTGCCGAGCGATCTCGCGCTGCAAGTCCCCGGGGAGGCACGGCCGCTGCAATTGCTGCGCGTGCTGGCGCTGAGGCAGCAGCATTCGAAGCTGCTGGCGACCTTCCTCGTCTCGGACGACGCGAGGGTGGCCGCGGAAGCGGCGCGCGCGATCCACGACCTGCCGGTGCCCGACGCGCTGCCCGCCCTCGCCGGCCTCATCCACTCGCTGCCGGCCGCCGGCGACGACGCGGGCCTGCCCGCCGCGCGCGACGGCGGCCCCGCCGGCCACGACGACGTGGACGTGCTCGTGCGCCGCGCGCTCAATGCCAACGCGCGGCTCGGCGGCCCGGAGCAGGCGCGCGAGCTGGCGCGTTTCGCGGCGCGCGACGACCAGCGCGACGCGCATCGCGCCTTCGCGCTCGAGATCCTGGCCGGCTGGCCGCAGACGGAGAGTCGCGACCGCATCCACGGCTTTCACCAGGCCGTCACGGACCGCGCGCCGGCGCCGCTCGCGGACATCGCGCGGCAGCTGCACGACGCGGGCCTCGGCGCCGCGGAGGCGCCGCTGGCCCTCACCAGCGGCTGGATCGCGCTCTGCGCCACGGCCGGCGCCATGGGAGCCGCGCCGGATCTCGCCGAGCCGCTGGCGGCTCTGCTCGACGACGAGACGCGTGACATCGACCTGCGCGTGGAAGCGCTGCACGCTCTGGCGGCCATGAACGCCCCCGACCTGCCGGCCATCGTGGACCGCACGCTGTCGGCGCACGACTCCGTGTTGCGTGCCGAGGCCCTCGTCGCGCTTGAGGCGCTCGCTCCGGATCAGGCGCTGCCACGTCTCCCGGCGCTGCTGGCCACGGGCGAGCGGCAGGAGCGTCGCACCGCGCTGCAGATCCTCGGCCGCACGTCGCCGCAGGCAGGCGCCGCCGGCGCAGGACGCCCTGGGACCGGCGACAACCCGACCTCAATCGCCGCGACCAGCGCTGCCGCCAGCGACACGGGCCCGGCCGCGGTCATCGATCCCAACGCGCTGCTTGCGGAGCAGCTCGATCGCGCACTGGCCGGATTGCATCCGGTCGAGCTGCAGCTCGACCTCGTGCTTGCGGCCGAAGCGCGCCACGACCCTGTGCTCGATGCACGACTCGCGAAGCTCGCCGCACCGCGCGCGGTGGACCCGGAACTCGCGCCCTTCCTCGACGGCCTCTTCGGCGGCGATCGCGACGCAGGCCGGCGCGTCTTCGAGAGCGCGTCGCTCTCGTGCCAGAAATGCCACGCCACCGACGAGTGGGGCCGGCAGGCCGTGGGCCCCAACCTGCAGGGCATCGGCAAGCGCCTCGCGCGGGAGCAGCTGCTCGAATCCATCGTGCAGCCCGACCGCCGCATCGCGCCGGGCTTCGACGCCGAGCTGATCTTCCTGCGCAACGGAGAGACGCTGGCCGGCCGCGTGACCTCCGCGCAGGACGGCCAGCTCAGCGTGCAGCTCCACGACGCCACGCAGCGCTGGGTGCCGGAGGCCGACGTCGAGCTGCGCAAGCCGGGACTTTCGGCGATGCCCGAAGGGTTGGCGGCGACGATCACGCGCGAGCAGATGCGGGATCTGATCGAGTATCTCGCGGGGACTTGAGGTGCGTGTGGGGGCGCTGCTCCGCTGGGCCGGGAGCTGCCCGTTGGGGTCGAGGAGGGCGGGAGTCGCGTGGCGGTGTGAGTGCGCCGGGTCGGGAGGGTTGTCCGGCGCTGCGCCCTTGGGGCAACAGGACACGGAGCAATTCCGGGAGCGGCGCCCTTCGCGCCGGACAAACCTCCCGACCCGGCGCACTCCGATGCGCGCGGTTCCGTGCCATGCGAAGCGGGGCAGCTGCCGGCCTGCGCTCCACGGCGCTTCACGCGCGTTCTCGGCGTGGAACGCATCCTCCGCATCGAGCTGCTGGTGAACTCGCCGCTCGCTTGAGCATCGCCTGATCCGCAGCAAGGCACGGCGGCATCCGCACCAAGGTATGGCGGCATCCACACCAAGGCATGGTCAGCCCACGCACCCGAAAAACGCTGTCGTCATTCGTCCCGGCAACCGCATCGTCCGCAGAAGCTTCGAGCGCGCTCGCAGCCCGGACGTTCACCCCCAGCGAGCGCGGAGCGGCGTCGAGAAGCGCAAGCACCGGGAGTGCTGACCGCTCGCCCGGCACGGAAAAACGTGCGTCGGCGTGCGCGGGACGGGAGGTTTGTCCGGCGCGAAGGGCGCCGCTCCCGGAACCATGACGCGTCCTGTTGCCCCAGGGGCGCAGCGCCGGACTGATCTTGCCCCGGTTTGGTGGACACCCCGATAGGAGCCGAAGATGCTCCGAGAAGGAGTGCCCATGGG
>JBBQUR010000017.1:0-106231 GCA_038212275.1 Planctomycetota bacterium | reverse complement strand
AATGTCGGCAGTGGTCTGGACAGCCTTGCTGAACTTTAGTCTCGAATCGGGAACCTTCGCCAAGACGTTGGTCACTTGGTTATCGCTGCTACCATGCTGAACTCCCCACCCATGACGTGCGCGCGCGTTTCATATACGAGTCCGGGAACATCTTGTGCAACGACGACATCAGCCACTGGCACGGCGTCAACTCGCAGAAGCGTCCCTGTTGCCACTCAACGGGCGAGAGGGGCGTGAAGGATCGCATGCCCTGCAGGGTCTGCGATGCGTTGAGTGCGATTTGGGCGCGTTTCCGCGCCACCGTGGAGAAGCCCACCGGGACGGGGAGTGTTGAATGGCTTCCTGGCCCAGGAGCCGGAGGTGCCGACCCAAGGCAAACGGAACCGGAGGTTTATCCGCCGGGTGAACTAGCTGTTGATTCAAGGCCGGAAGCAGTCCTGCCACCGAAGATGATCCCGTGGCACCACCCAAGGACCTGTAGTGTCACCCAGTTGATGAGAAGCACGGAATGGGGCCACGGGGACACCGGAACGCGCAGCCGATCGCCGGGAGCGTTATCAGCAATTGCGAGACCGGAGCTGGCCACGCGCGATTCCGGCGCAGACGCCGTTCGGCATACTCCCGCGCCGCACCAGCGCGGTCCGGCACGCGGAGTACTGGCAATTGAACAGCGGTCGCGCTCGGCGTTTCGGGGACTTGCTTGGTGGATCGCCAGGCCACCTCTACGAAGGGCACTGCCGGGAGAGCCCGGCCCTGGGACGGCGTTCTACTTCGCTGGTTTAACTAGCCGGCTGCTGGTTGAGCTGGCTGGACTTCGTGCGGTCTGTTCATTGAGCTGGTTGGCTGCTGGTTGATCCGGCTGGTTGCTCTAGCTGGACCAGGTGCCGGCTGATCTAGCTGGTCTAACTAGCTGATCCGGCTGGACTGAGGGCTGGTTGGCTGCTGGTTGATCCAAACGAGCCCCGTCCCCCTAACTCAGCCGGTTTATCTGGCTGGACTTGGGGCTGGGGGGGGGGGACCCAACACTTTCTATGGGTAACTACCAGGGGCCGGCGAAGAGTGCGGCCAGCGGAATCTCCACCATGAAGGTCTTGGGATAGAACCTCACGGCCCCGCGCACTCCCTTGTAGTCGTGATTCAACTGAGCCACGAGCGCGCGGACAGTCTGAGCGGAGCCGTGAAGCCACGGTTCATTGGCCGCTATCGAGGCTTGCCGCTGAACGAGCGCTCCCATTTCCTCGTCCTCGTCGTAGGGGGGGCGCCAGCGCCCGCGCAGCGGCCTCGCCTTCTTCGCCTTGGATCTCAGCGCGGCCTGCCTGCCGAGCGCTCTCAGGTCGGGCTCCTCGAAGCGGAGCCGTCGCGAGCCGTTCGTCCAGATGGTCGGCAGGAGGTCGGGAACGTCCGATGGCCGACAGACACCGGCGAGGCCTCGGCGCGCGAAGGCCGTCCCGCGGAGCTGGCGTTCCACGCGCACGCACGGTCGTCCGGGCTGCAGCTTCGACTCCCCTGCATATTCATAGTGCCGGTCCACCGCCCAGCGCTTGCTGCTTGAGCCGCTGGCTCCGTCGCTGCCGTCTTTGTTCGTATAGACGTAACAGGGCCCGCGAGCATAGGGCCGACGAAGCCGTTGCTTGAGGTAGGTGGCGATGCGCCGCGCGTCTACGGCGGACGCCGCGGCAACCTCCAGACTGCACTCGACGGCTTGGATCTCACCGCGCTCACGCACTTTGAACGCGGCGTCGGTCCGGGACTCCGAGCTGAAGAAGTCGTCCCACTGGATCTCGCCGACGACGTAGCGCGCGAGCACGTCGTCGGCGAGTAACAGGGCACGGGGTCCGGGTTGGTAAAGCGTGACCGCGGTGTGCCTGGGTGGCATTCCAGGACCGCCAGGTGACGGCGCGATGAAGCACGGCTGCCCGCACTCGGCGTCGAGGGCGGCGCGTATGTCGTCGTCGATCTCGGTGAGGTCGTCGCCCCGTGCCCGGGGCAGACGCAGAGTCAGCGTGTCGATGAAGCTGCCGATGATGGCCCACGGGGGATCGCACGGTGGATCGGTCCAGCGGCACTCCGGCCTTGCAGGCGCGGCCGGCGCCGGGCTACGGTGACCCACGTTGCTGCTCATATCAGCGACTCCGCGCGCAGCCGTGGCAAGGCCGACGCGCACTAGGGACTCCCAGTTCCAGCCGGGATCGAATGGCATTCTTGCCGCCCCGTCCGGGCGTTTTCCATCGTCGCTCTATACGCGGTCTCAGGCTCGGTGATGAGAAGTTTGTAAAGCCCGAGACGTCCTGGCGTGCCAGCGACCCGCGCCGCTCAGGCCGCCCGGCCGACGTGCCACGCGCGCGCGAATCGACGGCTCCGCCATGGCGCGGACTCGGCGTCGAGTCAGCGGAGGTGCCACGGATCACGCGAATTCCGCACCTGGCCCGCACCCATTCAGGCATCGTCGTCAGATCCCATGCCGCGTGTGTGGAACGGCGGGCTGCCTACGATGCCCGCTGAAGCCGCTTCTCGGCGGCGCGGAGTAGGGCTGACGGCTGCGTCTCCAGCGCCCGCGCAAGGATGGCCATCGTCCTCAGGGTCGGGTTGCGGACGCCGCGCTCGATCCCTGAAATGTAGGTCCGATCCAGGCCCGCCCTGAAGCAGAGGTCCTCCTGCGACATCTCGTGGCGCTTTCGGACTTGGCGGACTGCCTCGCCAAAGGCCTTGAAGAGTGCATCGCCGTCGTCGTGCTTCGCCACGAAGGGCTAGGTTCGGGCGACGCGGACGATGGTACCACGGACTAGAAGTCACATAACGCCTTGCCCTGTCGCGGCCATGTGTGGACTATGCGTCACATGGTGGACGCGCGAAGCAACTATTGGCGACCGAACGGGGGGCGCAACGCCTCCTGGCCGGAAAGCGATCCCGCCACGGCGGATCTTGGTCGGCTGACACTCCGTCGCCAGGTCGGTAATGAGTGCCTCCACGGCGCAGGTGCCCGGCCCGAAGCAGACCTGTTGGCTTTCTGGCGCTGGTCGGTCTCCGACCTCGTCAGCAACCTGACTCGTGGGAGGTTTGCAGAGTTCATCGTCGCGCAGGCCGTCGGCATCAGCACCGATGGCGTCCGTGAGGAGTGGGATGCGTTCGATCTGCTGACCAGCGACGGCGTTCGGATCCAGGTCAAGTCCTCGGCCTACATCCAGAGCTGGGCGCAACGGGAGCTGTCGAGCATTTCATTCGTTGTGAAGGCGCGCCGTGGTTGGGACGCCGATTCGAATCGTCAGGATCCGCTGTGCGGCCGCCACGCCGAGGTCTACGTCTTTGCGCTTCTGGCCCACCGGCACAAGCCGACCGTCGACCCGCTCAACTTGGACCAGTGGGAGTTCTATGTGCTCCCCTGCAACGCCCTCAATGACCGGAAACGAAGCCAGCATTCGATCATGCTCAAGGCGCTGCGAGAGCTGTCGGGTGGCCCCGTGGCCTTCCTGCAATTGAAAACCGCGGTCGAGGCAGCCGCGAAGGCGAACCAAGCGGCGCTGCGACCGAAGTGACCTGACCCGCTCGATGGCCCGGGCGAGTTGGCCACGGTCGAGCCATTGCCCTGCCTAGCGGGACGCCATGAACAACGTCGGTCGGCGTTGGAGCGCGGCACGGAGACGGGCATCGTCGCCACGTGCATAGACCATCGTGGACTGCAGCGACCGATGACGCAGGGCGTCCCGCACGAGCAGGATGTCCTCGGTCCGACTGTACAGGTTGGTGGCGAAGGTGTGCCGGAGTGCGTGCGGCGAGGCATGCCGCACGCCGGCGCGGCCCAACCAGTCTGCGAGCCGCCGCCTGACCTGCCGTGTCGTCAGCGGCTTCCCGCTCGCCCCCGTGAACAAGGGACCCTCTGCGCGCCGGTGGACGAAGGCACGCAGGTGCGCGACGATCGCCTTGTCGAGCAGCACCATGGCCGGCCGGTCGCCCTTGGTGGTCCGCAGGAAGACCTCGCCGCGCGGGAGGTCGATATCGCGTTTTTCGATAGCGACCGCCGATCCGACGCGGATGCCGGTCCTCAACATCAAGTGGAAGAGCAGGTGGTCCCGGACCGCGACCTCGCTCGTCCCGCGTGCGAGCGTCGTGAGGAGGCGCTTGCAATCGGGTTCCGAGAGTGACCGCGGCGGGGGGCAGGCACACTTGGCCCGTCGCACCAGCGCGGCAGCGTTGTGGCGCGCGAGCCCGGCGGCGTGCACGTAACTGAAGAAGGCGCGCAGGCTGCTGCGCAGCGTGTTCGTGGCGGTCGCCTTCTTCGGCTGGCCGTCGGCGCGGACCCGTGCCGGATCGGAGACGAGGAAGCGCGCCAGGACCTCGTGGTCGATCGTCGCCAGCGTTCGGCCCTCGCGCTCCGCGGCAAGCCAACGGTCGAGCAGTCGTAGGTGGCGCGTGTACTGCTCGATGGTGTGGACCGAACGGCCATCGGCGCGCAGCTGGAGGAGGTAGCGGTCGAGGGCGGCGAGTAGTCGCATGGCAGGCTCCCGAGAAGGGAGGCCATGAGGGCTCATTCTCGTCAGCGCTGCAAGTCGCCGGGGTCCCCGGATGCCTCGCCCCGATGGGCCAATGCTTCGCGATTCCTGGGGGGCTCGTAGCCGACGACGCGGGTGAGCCTTCAGAATCCTCGAAGGCGCAGGATCGATGGCGTTTCGTCTCTGGGCTGGAGCTGCCAGGCTGCGAGCCCGAGCGCCGCGACGCAATCATCGTGGGTGCCCCCCGGTGCACTGCTGCGCACCGTGCCGCCCTCGGTGACCGAGTATTCAAAACCCTCGAGCTCGTCGATGCCCTCAGGCCAGACTTCGGCACGCGGCAACGTGATGAGCCGCTGCTCGAGCAGCAGCGCGAGGTTGTCGATCAAGGCGGCCTTGGAGCGCTGCGTGAACGGGTACGGCTTGGCGTTGCACCCGGCACGGCACAACGACTCGTAGACGGGCTCACCGGCACCCGTGGAATCCACCAGAGTGCGGGCGTTGTTGTACTTGCTGGTCAGCGCCACGATGCGTTGGACCTGGATGGCCCAGTCGAGGCGATGGAACCGATCCACGCACACGACGCGCCGCTGCCGGTCCATGATGACCAGGACCGTGAAGTCCTCGACCTTGGCCAGATCGAGGCCGGCGAAGTACTCCTCCCGTTCCCGTGGGGGCTGCCAGCTGCCCGTGGCGCACTCGCGCACGTAGCGGAAGACCGCACCGCTGCCCTCCAGAAACTCGCCGCCATACTCCTGCTTGAAAACACGCTCGGGTAGCCGCAGCCGTTCGGCATCGATGAGGACACGGTCGAGGTGCGGGTTGCCCCACGACGGGGCGTTCCAACTCGCATGATCGGGCTCGCCGCGCTGGCCGCGCTGGTACAGCTCGTAGAGCCAACCCTTGCCACGCGGCGTAGAGATGAGCAGCGCCCAGCCGTGGCGATCGAGGAGCCGCTGGGACAGATGGCTCTCCCAGATTGCCGGCTTGAGCCGCGCAGCCTCGTCCACGATGACGAAGTCCAGCCCCTCGCCGAGCAGCGAGACCGGGTTGTCGGCTGACTTGGCGCGCACGTCCGACAGGCCACCCGCCATGTTGCGCAGCACGAGGCGGCGATCGTGTTCCCGCAGCACGACGATGCGGTGGCGCAGGTGCGTCGCGGCGATCAACTCGACTTCGCGAAAGACCTTGTCGGCCAGGTCGTAGGTCGGTGCGCAGATCCAGCCCATGCAGCGCTCGGCCGGAGCCATGGCGGCCGCAAGGGCCTCCATCGCAGCGCAGTGCGTCTTGCCCCAGCGCACGCCGCAGGCCACGACGCGGCGCCGCGCCGTGCTGCGGTGCACCTCCTGCTGGCCCGGATGGGGCCGGTAGGCGAGCGAGTGGAAGAAGCGCGCCTTGTCGAAGCTGAGCTCACCGCCCGGCGATCGTGGCATCGTCGCGCTCCGTGCCGCTGCCCGTCACCCCGGCAGGGGAGGCGGGCCGCATCCACTGCTCGTACTCGCGCCGGACGATGGACTCGATGCTTACCTCGCCGCGCTCTCCCGGCTCTCCACGGGCGATGCGTTCGCCCTTCACGGACGTGTCGAGTGCGCGCACGGCCGACATGGCGTCCTTCAGGGGGAAGGACTTCAGGGTCTCCAAGGCACGGCCCTGCACGATCTGCCACATGCGAAGGTGGCGGTGGTTCATGGCGTCGAGCGACTCGACGATTTTGTCGTCGCTGCGCTCGCGGGCTTTGCGCTCGAGATCGCCGAGACGTTGCTGCCAGCCCTCGCGCGCGGCGCACTTGGTGATCGCGCGTTTCGTGACGCCGAACTTGTCCGCCACCGCCTGGTAGCTGCGCCCCGCGCCGAGGGCGAAGTAGCAGTCGAAGGCATCGGTGGGGATCCTCGCCATGCTCAGTTGTCCCAGGGCTCAGCGAGGCGCGGCGGGGCGGTGGGGCGCGCCGGTCTGAGCTTGATTCCACGCCAGCTCCACAGCCCGCGGCCCCACTGTCGAATCCCGTAGACCGACAGACCCATGTAGGCGATGTGCAGGCAGGCCTGCGCATGCATCCCGTGATCGAAACACGAGTAGGTCCAGACCGCATTGGTGCACAGCCAGATCCAGTAGCAGGCCGGGTGCTTGCGGATGTTGATCCAGACGCCGAGCATGGCGGCTGCTGCGCAGATCCAGTACAGCATGGTCAGTTCTCCCCGATGGGTGCCGCAGGACCGGCACGGTCGATGGCGGTGTTGGTGAAGGTCTCCCCCGTGGCTTGCAGCACGGCGGACTTCCCCGTGAGGGCCTCCCAGCGCGTGAGAATCACGTCGCAATAGGGGGCGTCCAGCTCCATCAGGAAGGCACGGCGTTCGGTGGTGTGCGCCGCGATGAGCGTGCTGCCGCTGCCGCCGAACAAGTCCAGGATGTGCTCGCCGCGACGGCTGCTGTACAGCAGCGCCCTGCTGGCCAGCTCCACCGGCTTCTCGGTGAGGTGCACCATCGACTGCGGGTTGACCTTCTTGATCGCCCACAGGTCCGTGGCGTTGCTGGGCCCGAAGAACTCATGACCTGCGCCGAGCCTCCAGCCATAGAAGCACCACTCGTGCGCCCCCATGAAGTCCTTGCGCGTGAGCACGGGGTGCTGCTTGTCCCAGATGATCGACTGGCTGAAGTACAGCTCGTGGGCTTTCAGAACGGGCGGGTAGTTGGCGCAGTTGGCGTAGCCGCCCCAGATGTAGAAGCACCGACCCGGGAGCAGCACGCGCGCGATGTTTCCGAACCACGCGGCGAGCAGCTCGTCGAATGCCTCGGCCGTCACGAAGTCGTTCGCCAGCGGCCGGTCCTTGGCACGCATGCGGCTCGTCGGCTTGGCCTTCTCGGGGTGCCGGGCCAGGTCCATCTTCTGGTGATGCGTGGCGGGCGCCTTGGTGAAGCTGCTGTTGCCGGCGGCGATGGCGTTGTTGGAGCGCGGCTCGACCTTCACGTTGTAGGGCGGGTCGGTGTTCACGAGATGGACCGGTGCACCGGCCAGCAGCCGGTCGAGGTCGGCGGGGGAACTTGAGTCGCCGCACAGCAGGCGGTGCTCACCGAGGATCCACAGGTCGCCGGGGCGCGTGGTCGGATCCTCTGGCGGGTCGGGGATGGCGTCCAGGTCCGCGTCGCCGCCGCCGGCCGCGGCTTGCAGCTCGTCCAGCAAGGCGTCGATATCGGACGTCGCGTAGCCGACGCCCTCCAGCGCGTCCTCGGCACGCAGCTCCTGCAGGATCGTGGCCAGGTCAGCCTCGATCCACGCGGAGAACTCGTGCGTGCGGTTGTCGGCGATGGCGAAGGCCTTGGCCTCGAGGTCGCTCCCCGAGAACCAGACCACGGGTACCTGCGTCATCCCGAGGCTCTGCGCGGCCTTCAGGCGCGTGTTGCCGGCGATGACCTCGCCGGAGGGTCGGGCCACGATGGGCTGCTGCCAACCGAAGCGGCGCAGCGACGCAGCCACATGGGGAACCGCGGGGTCGTTGTGGCGCGGGTTGGTGGGACTGCAATGGACCCGCGCGACGGGCACCCACGCAACTTCGAGCTCGGAGACTTCCATGGCCACCTCCTCGTGCAGTGACTGCACGGCGCTCGGAGTGGCTTGGAATGGTGGCGACCCACGGGGTCGCCCTTGGAATGGCTCGGAGCACTGGAAACGCTACTGCAGCAAGTGGGAGCGTTCAAGCTTCGTTCGCCGAAAGGGCGCTGTGGCGTTCGGTCTATGAGTGACGCGCCCGCGGCTGTCGGAACAGCTGGGTGGCAGGCGGCGGGACGGCGACGTGATGCCGAGGTGCCTGCAGCATTCGAACGACCATCGCTGGATCGTGCTGCGACGGGTTGGCTCAGCCGCGGCGTCGGGGTGGGGCGGATGGCTCAACATTCAAAGTGCGGTTCGGCGGAGTCGGGGCATCTCCACCGTGCCGCCAGGTCAGGCCGACATTCAAAATGCGGATCGGTCGGAGCCAAGCCGGCGAGCCAGCGGTTCCCCGGTGGTTCCCAGTTCCCCGGCAGGGAACGCGGTGCACCGTGTCGCTGCGAGTGCAGGGCTAGCTAACTCACGTGCCAGAAAGGCATTGCAGCTTTCAAAGTCAGCCATCGTCCGCGACAGAGCCCGAGATCGGTGCCCACCCGGTGAACGGCGAGGGTCCGGATGGCAGCTGGCGATGAACCGGTGGGACTGGCGCATCGCCGCTTTCAACATCGAAAAGGGGCTCGGATCGGCGAACGAGTGGCGCTGACGCCGCAGGAATTCAAAGTCAGGCCGGCGGCCCTGGGTCGCTGACGAGTTCCCCGAAGATCCCCAGATCGGTACCCCGGCGGGGAAGCCGTCCGATCATGAAGGAAATGGGAGCACAGTTAGGAAAATACACAGAAGGACACAGAACTTGTAAATCAACGCGAAGTGGGCAAGAAAAGCGCTGATCGACTTATACCCAATGCGTCACGAAGTAAGTGTGGCTGCCGATCCGCGATATACCCATGGCCAACACGAAGCGCACCGGATCGAAGTCGCCGCGCACCCAATCGAGGCACACGAGGTGATGCGCATGGGTCGCACGCGACTCCGCTCGCAGGCAGTGGTTAGGCGTGGCGGTCGGCTCGTCCGCCGGCGCCACAGTGGGATCTCGACGATACAGGGGGCGACGGAACGGGCAGGGCGCGTTGGGGTTCCCCAGCAACGACCGGGCTCTGGGAAGTCGTCGCGCTTCACGTCCGCCGGATCTGGCTGCGAAGCCCAGCGCCGGCGGGGCAGGAAGCACGGCCTGTCCTGGGACCGGTTCTATGCCATGCTCGCGCGCTATCCCCTCCCGAGACTCCGTCTCCGCGCACCTTAGCGACCCTGCGTAGCTGGATTCATGACACCGCCGGGACGAGCCGGATGCGGGAATGCCGCAAGTCCGGATCTGCGAGGGAGAAGCCGAATGGCCGATCTACTCGACGTATGGCCGAGTGCATAGACATCACGACAGATCGGCGATACCCTCTGGTCGCTGGGGGAACGTGCCATGAACGAGTTGATCGAGCGACGTGCGACCGCGCTGGCTCGGTTGCCGGGCAAGTCCCTTCGATGGGAACCGGGCGGGGTTCAGCTTCATCGCGTCCAACTCGGATTGTTAGGGATTGCTTTCGCAAACACTCGACTAGAAGGGGAAATGTGAATGAGAACGACCATTCAGACGGGGCTGACGGGGCTGACGGGGCTGACGGGGCTGACGGTGCTGGCGATGCTGGCGATGCTGGTGTGCGCAGGCACAGTTGCCAAGTCACAAGTGACTACGACACTAACGCACACGTATCCATTTGCGGGATGCCAAACGAGCGTTTCGGACGGCGATACGATCTTCATGAGCTCAGGCGGCGGCATCTACGTTCTCAACGGAGCCTCCGACGAGCCAGTCCTTGCGACGACGCCAAGCGGAGTGAAGAATCAACTTCGCGCCGGAGGATTCGTTCACCGGCTAGACGTGTCGGAATCGTATGTCTATGCAGCGGCGTCGCGAAACGGACTGGTGCGATTCGACCGCCCCACACTGGACGGTAATCCGGGGGCGCAAGCATTCCTTACAGGCAACGCAGAAGCGTGGGCTGTTACTCACCAGCTTGTTGGACCCACCGAGGTCGTGATCGTCGGAACAAATACCTCTGATACCGCGGGTACGATTGAGTTGCTGTTGTCGAACAACAGCGGCCTTCAGTTAATGGCAAGCAAGTCCGTTGGAAGACCAGTCTATTCGCTTGCATCCACCCTGGACACGGAGAATGGCAAGCTCATCGTCCTTGTCGGCACCGCTTGTGCGGGCGGTTCGTCGAGTGGTGATGCACTTCAGGAGTATGACTTCGACATTTCGAGTGGCGCGCCATTGACGATTCCATCATCCCCAGCAGCTACATGGAGTGTTGAGGTCAGCTCACAGCCAGTGCCGACATTTATCCATGACATTGTCATCGATCCGGGGGGAGGCGTTGCTTATGTGGCAGCGAACACCCGAGGAGTGCATCGCTTGAATATTGGAAACTTGAACGAGACTGTTGGCTATGGCTGGCCGATTCTGTGTGGCGGCACCGCTTGCCGTTACCAAGGCCTTGCATTGGCGGAGCCGACTTCTCAGGAGTACTTGCTCGCGATTGTGCTCGGCCCTTCCTTTCCTGCCGATCGCCAGGAGTGGGGGGCATGCTCAATGCCATCCACTTGCGACGATCAGTCATTAGACGACAGCGGGACGGCTGAGCTCTCAGTTAGGCTCTATACTGCGACGGGCACCGCGACGCGTTTGGCAACCATTTCAGCATCAGGCGAGGGGCCGCTGGGTGGTATCCCCGTGAAGGTATCCGCGAGAGCTGTTGACGACAACACAATTCGAATTGATGTCGCCGCGCGTCAGAGCGGGCTGCGCGTAGTCGAGGCGGCGCGAAGCGGATCGTCATGGCATCTAACGGAAGTCGGAAGTTTTGACCAATCCGATGGCAACCTTCCTATCTCAAATGCCGATGACGTTGCAGTGTTCGGGGACAACATCGTTGTTTGCACCGAGTCCGGCGTTGCTACATTTGATGGCTCAATCTCTACGTCAAGTTCGTCACTGCTGGAGGAGCCAACCGATTATGTGCACACAGGTGGAGTGTGGCTCTCGACCATGGACTCGGGAACCGGTCCGGATGGCACGTATCGCGCGATGATATTTGATACCAATTTTGATGGTGTCATCTTCGTTGAACCGACGTTCAGCAGCGGCATAATTCAATCGCTCACTAGCTATGGCTCACTAGCAACGAACGGTCGTGTCTATTCAGCACAAGCAATCCCTGCTGGCTCCACACCTGATGGATACCCGTGGCTCTTCGCGCTGAACAGGTCTGACAGCGCGGCATCAAGGGGGGCGTGTCCAGGCAAGGAAGCCGTCGGGGCGATCCGCATCTACCGATTGGGAAAGAATGGTGGTAATCACCTCTTGCCGTCACTGGCTGTGGAAATCGGTGCGTGGGTCCCGCTGCGCTGCGATTCGTCCTTCGACGGCCAGCGCGGCAGCTTGGTTGGTTTGTGGGTAGAGCCCGATGGCAGCAATAACTTCACAGTATGGGCGACGTACGGTAGTGATGACTCGACGTATCCAGGCATTGGTGTCGTCGCGATTGATGCAGAATGGACCGGAACAGAGGTTGTCTGCAGCTATCTCGGAAAGGCTCAGATAAGTACCGATACTGACTCGCTTGTTGGGCGTATTCACTACCGCTCGGGATCTTTGTTTGCCGGATTCGGATGCAATGGAGTCGCCACGTTCTCTGCCACTCCCGGCGCGACACCATCGCTGCTCAAGACCTATGTACACAGCGGGCAGTCGGTGCTCGGCGTCATGCATGGCCCATCAGGAGACAGCAATCTTTATGTGGCATTTCTAAATGGCTCCATCGAAGTGCTAGACACCGCAGCAAGCCCGATGTCGCTGTTGCTTACAATACCGACGCCATTTCAGCCTCAGGCCCTCGCGCCTGCGCCATCTGACACGTCCGGACCTGCATTCTACGTTGCAGACGGCAATGGAGGGGTACACCGGCTCCAGCTGTCCGGAACGCCTTGATTGGGGCCGGTTTGGCCCCCTTCGCATCGCAGACGAAGAGCGTTCGCAGCCTGGTGTAGACTAGCGGGTGGCACGTCGAGGCGGCCAGGGCACCAAGAGGGTTGTTGATGAACATCAAGTGGTTCGCGGTCGTCGTCGGCACTGCGTGCTTGACGCTCCGACTGCTTTCAGCCCACGGCGGCACGCAGCGCGAGTGTATCGAACGAGCGTCGCTCACGGCAGAACAGAGGACGGTTCGGGTTGAACCAACCCAACCCGTCATGCAGCCGCATGCAAAGTCCTTCGGAGTGCTACCCGTGCAGTTCGTCGAGAATCGGGGACAGTTTCCCGAGCCGGCGCGCTTCGTCGTGGGCGCGCCGCACGCCATGAGTTGGATTACCAACGCGGGCTTGGTGCTGACCACGGCGAAGTCCGCGCCACGGCTTGCCACGCCGCGGAGTGAGTACGGTGTCGGCGAGGAGACCGGAGAATCCGGTGCCATGAGTCCGGTTCTGGCCGCCAACGTGGCCCTGACTTTCGAGAACGCCGCGTCGTGTGCCTTCGTCCGTGCCTTGGAACCCACGGCCACGCGATTCAGCTACTTCCTGGGCAATGATCCGGCGCGGTGGGTCAAAGGCGTCGTCGGTCACAGTCGCCTTCGGTGGGACGACTTGTATCCGGGGGTCAGCGTCGAACTTAGCGGCGAGTCGGGCCATTTGGAGTATGACGTGAGCCTGGCTCCGGGGGCTGATCTTGCGTCGTTCGTCATCCGTGTCGACGGCGCCGAGGGGCTTTCCCTGCAGTCCGACGGCACGTTGTGCATCGACACGGCGGGCGGCCCGATACACCAGGCCCCGCCCCCGACGTGGGAACTGGACAATCGCGGCGCTGAGCGCCGGGTGGCGTGTCGCTACCGACTGATCGACCCCCAGCGATTCGGCTTCGAGGTGGAAGGACGCGAGCCATCGCTCCCGCTCGTGATTGACCCTGAACTGATCTTCGGCACATTCATCGGCGGGAGCAGCGCAGACGAGGTCAACTGCACGGCTGTGGACGCCTTCGGATACATTTACCTAGGCGGCGGCACCTCGTCCGGGACCGACTTCCCGGTGACTCCGGGAGCCTTCTCTACGACAATCGGATCGTTCAAGCCGGATGGATTCGTAGCGAAGATGTCCGCGGCAGGGGATTCGATAGTCTATGCGACCTATATTGGGGGGAACGATACTCAGGACGCGCCGTCGCAGATTTCCGTAGTTAATGACGGTGAAGTGACGGTCGCGGGTTCGACGGGTTCGACGAACTTTCCGACCACCCAAGGCGCCTTTGATTCGGTGCTTAGCGGCCTGACTGACGGATACATAGTCAGACTTGCTGCCGACGGCTCCGATCTTGTCTTCTCAACGATGATTGGCGGCAGTAAGCAAGACGCCATTCTTGGCATGGGCGTAGACGACGAGGGGCGAGCATGCTTCGCCGGCAAGACGTGGTCCTCGGACTATCCGGTGACTCCCAACGCGTTCGTGTCAATCATGCCGCCGATAGGGGTTGCCGGCAGCTTGGGCAGACTGAGTGCGGACGGCTCAACTCTCGAGTATTCCACGTTCGTACCGGGTGCCAGCACCACGAAGGGCCTCGCGCTGGACGCAGTGGGTCACGCTTATGTGACGGGCCATGCCGGCTCCGGGTACATCAAGACGCCAGGGGCTTTTCATACCTCAAGCGAACACGTGTTTGTTTACAAGTTCGACTTCGACGGGAATGCACTCGTTTACTCGTCCACGTTCGGAAGTGCCGGGATCGAGATCGTGTACGGCATCGCCGTGGACTCCAGTGGGTCTGCTTACGTCACGGGGGATACGGACGGATCCACGTTTCCCACGACACCGGGAGCCTTCGACGTCACTTTCAACGGCGACCACGATGCGTTCATCGCGAAGCTGTCACCGGACGGCAGAGCACTCGATTATGGCACGTTCTTTGGTGGCTCGGGGACGGACCAGAGCTTCTCGATCGCGGTCGATGCCCAGCAGCGCCTCTTCATTGCGGGCCGAACATTCAGCACCAATCTGCCCGTCACTCCAGATGCCTTTGATCCTGCGCTCAGCGGAAACGACGGCGCGTACTTCGCCGAACTCTCGGCCGATGGATCGAGTCTCCTTTACTGCACTTACTTCGGAGGTTCGACGCTCTACGAGTTTCCGCTGGTGGTGGCGGTGGATGAGCTTGGAGATGCCATTGTGGCCGGGTACACGCATGCCCCGGACTTTCCGACGACACCAGGCTCCTTCATGCCCGACTTCGGTACGGGGGATGCCAACATGGGCTTCGTGCTCAAGTTCAACTGTGCGCCGTGGACGGACCTCGGACACGGCTTGGCAAGCAGGGGCGGCATCGAGCCACACTTCATTGGTAGCGGCGATCTGGTGGCGGGCGGTGTGACGTCACTGGCGCTGAATCATGCGGTGGCCAACGCGCCCGCCTTTCTGGTTGTCGGGCTGAGCCAAGTCGCGTTGCCGCTGAAGGGTGGCACGCTGATCCCAGAACCTGTTCTCATTATTGAGTTCGTCGTGCCGGCAACGGGGGGCTTCGACCTCACGTTTCCATGGCCGTCGGGTCTCCCGGTCGGGACAGAGATCGTGATGCAGGCCTGGATTGCCGATGCAGGAGGTCCGGTCGGGTTCTCGGCGACAAATGGCCTGTCGGCCGTCACTCCGTAGTCTGTAGGGCGTAAGGAAACACCTTCGTTTTACTCCGGCGATCCCCTGTCTCTCGGTGAGCGATTGCGACGAGTGCCCCTCCACCAAGGATGACGCGCCATGAATGACAGACTGTATCAACGTCAGGCAATGTGGCCGAATCTCGGCAGAGGCCAGATCGTCGGATCGGGCCGCCCTAGCAGCGTTGCTTTGGGCATCAGTGCGCTGCTCGGGGTCTTGGCATCCGTAGGAAGTGCTGCCGCGCAGTTCATTGTTCAGCCAACGATCGCATCGAACTCGATGGGGGAGCAGCCAGGGCTCGAGGCCGTGCATCTCGTCGATCAATCGGGATTGGACGCGCCGTATGCGAGTGGCATCACGAACTTCGACGTGTTTGTCCCGGCGACGCCTCACCACGGTCTGGGGTCGTGGAACTCGGCAGCATTCGTGTCGTCGGGAGTGATGGTCTTTGATCTTGGCGCTGCCTATCAGGTCTCTGCCATCGCCCTGTGGCAAGGCAGCAATTTCCACAGCCAGGCGATCAGCACTATGGTGGTGCGGGCTGACCTAGATGGCGACTTTTCTAGCGGTGCCATCAACGTAGGCAGCTATTTCAACCTTCCCACACCGAATGCGGATGCGATCATCCTGCCGTTTCTTCCTGTCACCGCTCAATACATCGAATGCACGCTCACCAACTATGGCAACGGCTTCGGAACGATCGCCAACGAGATCGCGTTTCGGGTGGATGGGCCGCAGACCTGGACGGATCTCGACCACGGAAAGAGCGGATCGCAGGGCGTGCCGTGGCTGACCGCCGATGGATTTCTCTACGCTGGCTCGGTGAACCACCTGAATCTGAGCAAGGCGCGACCTTTCTCGGCGGCCACGCTGGTCGTCGGCGTTTCGGAACTAGATGCCCCGTTCAAAGGCGGTGTCATGGTTCCCAATCCGGTGCTCTTCCTTCCCCTTGGCACGGACGGGCTTGGATCGGCTGCTTTCGCGTTCACCTTGCCGTCCGGCCTACCGCCTGGCACAGAGATCTTTTTCCAAGTGTGGGTCTCCGATCCCACGGCGAGCTTTGGCTTTTCGGCTAGCAACGCACTGAAGGGCACTACCTCGTGAAGCAGCGAAGTCCGCCCACGATCGGCTGAGGCCTTACTTCGGCCAACGTGCGTCTCTGCCCTCGCGCTCCACGTCAGCCGGAGCCGGCAAGGTGGGAATCACGGCCTGCCCCCATGACGGTTTAATGCCCTGCTCGCGCGCTACCCTCTCTCCAGACTCCGTCTCCGTGCACCTTAGCGATCCGACGTAGCTGGATTCAGGACACCTCCCGGAAGAGCCGAATGCGGGAAAGCGGCAGTCCCGATCTGTGCGGGTGAAGCCGAATGGCTTCCATGAGAAGGCCCTACGCGTCAAGTGATTCCTGGTGGATCGAAGCGCATCGTCCGCCGTGCTTCCATGCGCACTCTTGATGAGCCCAGCGTGGTTGCGGCTCGGTGCTTGTTGGGGTCCGTCCAGTGCGGATGCTGCCATCTGATCTGCGACCTTCGGGGCACGTGAGTGCACGTCTGGCCTAGCCATTCGTCGCAGTCACCCGGACTGGGCGGTTGAATGCAGTTCGATTGTGTTCCAGGAATCACCCGAGACTCGCTCGCGGTGCGCCGGCTTTCGTTCTCCAGAGATTCAGGTGTTGGATAATTACGCAGGTATTGCTTTGCGGCTGTCGACTTTCCCGGCTTGGCGCAGCGGCTCGTAGACCTCAGCGGTCACCCACAGGCGGTGCAGCAGCACCGCCAGTTTGCGCGCCACGGCGACGACCGCGCGTTTCTTGGCGGCTTTTCCGCCGCGCGCCGCCAGTGCGAGACCCCAGCGCCGCAGGTCGGAGTCCTTGCCGAAGGGCCCCAAGGTGTACTGCGCACTCTGCACCAGCAGGCGTCGCAGATCCCGGTCACCGGCTTTCGTGATGCGCAGCTCGGGATCGCTGCTGCCGGACTGCCGCTGCTTCGGCCGCAATCCTAAGAAGGCTCCGACAGCGCGGCTCTTCTTGAACCGGATTGGATCCTCCAGAGTCAGCACGAAACTCAGCGCGGTCACGGGACCAACACCGGGGACAGCACGTAACAGCTCGGTCTCCTGATACGAGTCGCGACACAGTGTGGCGATGACCTTGTCGTAGCCCTTGATTGCCGTCGTCAGCTCGCCGATCGCGGTGAGGATGGGAGCCAGCGCCGGCTGCAGCTCCTCGGGGATCGCTTCGGGCACCTGCTTGTCGAACGACGGCGTGGAGCACTTTTTCGCGCGCAGGCCAAGGGCCTTCAGCGTGCCGCGCACATGGTTGACGAGGCGTGTGCGCGCCGCGACCAGCGTGTCTCGCGAGCGCAGCACGGCAAGGTCGACGGCCGCCTGCCGGCCGCGGTGCTCGATCGGATACAACAGGCTCGGATCCATGCGCGCCACTCGCGCAAGTTGCTCGGCATCGCAGCGGTCATTCTTGCTGTCGTTGCGGTAGATCATGCGCAGCTTGCGCGGGTTGGCGACGAGCACTTCATGGCCCAGCTCCGCCAGCAGCGCAGAGATCCAAGGTGAATGCGTCCCGACCTCGATCGCGACGCGAGTCTTCGAAAGTCCGGCGAAGCGGCCTCGGAACGCTTCCGGCGTGGTCGCCAGTCGGGATTCCTCGATGACCTTGCCGCCGTCGTCGAGCAGGCACAGGTGGCTGTGCCGGTCGCCAAGGTCGATGCCGATGGTCAGGGTGGACATGGTCGTGGTAGCCTTTTCCAAGGATCAGCCTCCTTCTGTCTGTGAGCCCTCGAGCTCGTGATGACGATGGGAACCCCACAGGTATCCCGCGAAGGAGGCTGGCCTTCTCATCCCATCTGATCTACTCGACACATCAAGGTTAGGGCGGAAAGGGCAAGTCCGGCCTGGGGCCCTCGGGCCAGGGGCGGGATGCGTCGTGAACAGCTACCGACGCAGGTCGAAACGGTGGGTGATGGCGTCCCAGCTACCCACACGAAAGCCGGAAGTGCCAGAAATGCACTTTGCGGCCTCATTGGCGAACCACCGCACGGCATGCTCCGCGGATTGGTGCTCGCAGCGCTTGACCGACTGCCGCATGCGTGGGACCATCTCCGGTGCGGAAAGGTCTATAACCGGATACGGCTACAGAGGCTGAGTTTGGGTTGATCAGGCGTTCGGCGCTGTGCCGCACCGGGGATGACACGGTGATCTCGAACAGGAGTGAATCCATGGCGAAAGGCATCCGTTCCTCGGCATTTGTCTTAGCAGCTTCGGTGACGCTGGTTGTCGGAGCGGTTGTGACAATGACGCCGTCTCGTCTCGAAGCAGCAAACCTTCATGTTCCAGCCCCCGTTGACGACCCCCCCGATGGTGATGGCGCCGCAGGCATCCCGGACCCAGATACCATCAATGCGGACTTCGAGGCGGATCCCGGCGTCCGCCAGGACGACGATATTGAACTCGAGGGTCCGGATGAGAGTAGGCTTCTGACGAACTCGTCGATCCTGATCGACACAGTAATCGACTACTGAATCGCCTCACGATGCCACAAGGAAATCGTTCAGTTTCAGGCATGTTGCTCCACCTCAACTCTCGCGTGGCTGCGATCCTAATTGTCTTGGGATGCGTGGGCACGGCGTCGGCACAATCGACGTGGACCGCACTCGACGTAACTTGGTATCGGAAAACGCCAGCCCAAGTAAACTTGAATACCAATTCGTTCAATGTACCGATGACGGTCGGTGACGAAAAAGTTTGGGTGCGATTCACGAGGCAGGCTCCTCACACTCCCTGCAACTACTCGAACGGAGCACCAATTTGCATTGGATCCTACGGCTACCCAACCATTTCCGAAAAGCCGACCTCGACATTTTCCAGTTGGGATGCATCGCTTCCTATCCCGCCATGTCTCGGCTGCGATGAAATCGCTCCTACACCGAACAACCTCTGGACGACTCTGCCCTCGACAGAGTTCAAGGTGGGGTTCCACTACCTGCGTTTTAACCTGACGACGTACATAAATGGGTTCTTGGACACGTCTCACTCACCTTCCCAGGAGTTCTTCCTGACGCGACCCGATGTCGCCGATATTCATGCGGGCTGGCTGGATATCCTAGACGAGAAGCATATCTGCGGCGGCGCGCCGGCCACTGCCACCTTTCGGCTGATAAATGGGGGCGAGCTCGCGGTGCCCGATGCTATCATGGACCTCTATTCGGCAGCCACGTCGGACATGTCGGGCGACCCGCAATGGGTCGCATCCTTCTCGCTGGGACAGATCCACGGTGGATGGCCCATCAGTGAATTCACGCGGACGTTCACTTTCCCGAACTATGCCGGCAAGCGCTACTTCGCGTTGAAAGCACGCGAAACCGCTGGCGTGCCCTTCTACCATACGCCATGGGGCGAGCGCGACGCCATCAGTCTCAAGGCAGATGTCTCCTTCACGAACAATCCTTGGATATGGCTGGCTCCTCAGCCGATCTCTCCTGCGACCGTGCCGACTGTGTCCAGCGGCGGCGTCCTGAAGTTCCAGTTCCAGTACCAGAACAATGGAACGTCGACCACAAGCGACAATACTGCAGTGCTCGTTGAGATGAAGGCGAAGAACGGGAGCTGGCAAGCACTGCCCGGCGTCCTCATTCCCATCGGCGCCATCCCGTGTCAGTCAGGAGTAAAGACGTCGCCGATTCAGATCATCGTGCTGGGTGGAAGTCTCACGGGTCCGGAAAACTACGGAAAGAAGCGAGCGTTCCGGCTTCGGTTTGTGAATGCGGGCACCGAGCAAAGCCTAAACAACAACAAGAGCAAGTCGAAGGATGTGTATATCGGGGCGCCGCCAGTCGCGATCGACGGGGCCAGTCGGCTCGTGGCTGGCCATTCGACGGACCTGACGAAGGTGGGCGGTGCCGAAAATGGATCGTACGAGTGGACTCTCGCGGAAGGGGCTTCGTCAGGGGCGTTGGTGGATGCACAAGGACACGTTGTAAATTCCATCAGTGGGACTACTACGCACTTGGTGACGTGGCAGTCGTTCGATTCGCAATCCATCACCGTTTCGTTGCTGTACACTGCACCGGGCGGCGATCAATTTACGGCCGGACACGTTGTTGCCGTATCAGAACTTCCGGACATCGAAGTTTCCTACCGAGCATTTCTGCAGTGCGAATACATGCCTCTCGTATTGCCGGTCATTTTCACAACGGGAGATGCCAGGACGTATGGTTACCAGAACTCGGCAAGTCGCGGAATGATGACATTCAAGCTCTCATGGAGCGGAATCACCCCGCAGACATATGTCACCAGCCATGCGTTGTCCAGCATAGTTGACAATTGCCTTCCGGAGAACAGCGAGGGAACTTGGTGTCAAAAATTCTGCCACGTGGTGTGGGAGTACTTATCAATGGTGATCTGCGGTCCAGAAGAGGGCCCCGTGCACACATTCGTGCCGCCAACGTATGACGAGTTGCCCGCATCCTCAGGGGAGCATCAGGCAGCAGTGCTGCCATTTGGCTTTGCGGTCGGGCCGGGGTGCTCCGGACTGTTTGGCCTTTCATTCGCACCCGATGTTGACGCCAATGGCGGGATGTTGCTTCGTCAGGTGCACGATCCACTGACTGGGCAACTTGGACCGATCGAATTCACGCTCCTGATGAACCACGACAAGTTTCCATGGCATGAAGTCTACTTGAACGGATCCGAGCTGTTGCCGCACGTGTGCAACCCATGTGACACGGAGACCACGATGTGGAGTCTGGTCGACGATCCCGTTCCGTACCTGTATCAGTGGTCTGCGGTTCCCGGGCTACCATGATCACGACGCTACCACCCTCATCAGCGGGCCGCACTGTTGTGCGGTCCGAACGAAAGACACGAATTCCACTGCATTATCTCAGGGATTTATGAAAATGCACAGAAGTCTAATGTTGACCATAGGCGTAGCGGCGCTTTCGCCGGTGACCATCGGTCAAACTCAACCCGGCTCCTCGACGCATGACGAAGCTCTAGCCGTAGCTGACACCGTCCTCCAGGAAGAGGTTGACCGGGCCATAGATTTATTCCTGGCCTATCGAACCGAGATCGAGGGCATGAACAAGCTCGTCCGACTTCCTGCTTCCGGTGTGGTCGAGGCGCTGCGTAGCCGTGTGTTCCATGCATCTCCTCCAGTCGCCGATCGCGTGCGTGGGCAAGCGTACGGAGTGGTCGCTACTCTTGCGAGCCAGCGTCCTTCGATTGCACCGGATCTCCTTCTGGAGGGGCTTCAGGATCCCGTCGGAGTAAGGGCAGTTCTTCCGGTCGTGGCGCAGATGGAGGGGCACGATGCAGTGGCGGCTCGCAAGGCGGTCGAAGATGTGCTCGTGCGATACGCAAATCTTGCGCTGGCGAATCACTATTCAGACGCAGTGGAAAACCAAGTCGTGGCGGATTCGATTGAGACTCGGCTGCGCCTTGGTGGGTCGAGCGGGGAGTTCGAAAGCCTTTGCCGTGGCTTCGTCGAGTCGTCTGATGCTTCCTACGGAATCAGGCGGGCCGGAAGCCGGGTCTTGGCGCATGAGGCCGGGAGCGAGGCGTCGTTCCTCTCGCTGCTTGACATGGCGACCGATGTTCACGGTAAGCGTGCCGTCATCGTCACTCTTGCCGAAAAGGGAGATGCCGCGAAACTATCGTTTGGCGGAAATCCCATAACACCGGCAGGACAAGGTCGTGTGGAAGGCTATGTTCTCGATTGCATCCGTTCTGGGAACGATGAGCTTGTGAAGGCAAGCATGGTTGCCTCCGTTGCAGTCATGGGAAGCAGAGTACGAGTTGCAGGTGCTGACGGAGTTTTGGGACCCAATCCGGAACTTGCGGCTGCGATCACCGATGCACTCGTGAAGACATCCAATGAAGGAATTCGGAGGTCACTGATCGACTCGCTAGCATCCCTGGATAGCCCTTCGCAAGGTCCGAGTGGCCGGCGATAGCGGCAGGCTCGGCTTGATGCTGATGCACCACGCCGGCCGCGAGGTCCAAGTCTTGTCATGCAAGTGTTCCCAACGCAAGAGCGTGTACCAGCCGGGAAGTGAGGTCGCGTCGAGTGGAGCGGCTGCTAGCGCACGGGCACCGCCATGACCGACGTAGCGGTGCTCACGTCGAGTCCTGCGAAGGTGCACGCCAGTGCGGAGCTGCTCAGCCGAAGCGGGCTTTCGCATCACGTAAAGCAAACCAAGCTCCGAGGTTTCCCGTGGGTGGGCAGTGCTGCTCGTCGCGAGCAGCTCATGGTCCCCGATCACCTCTTGGATCAGGCGCGTACGCTCTTGCAGGAGTCCCATTCCACAAAGTTCGATGCAGATTGTGCGGTGTGGGGCGACAAGCTGTCGCGGTACTTCGTGATAGTCATCTCCGCGTTCGGGATGGCGTTGTGCTTGCTCGGGTTGATGTGGGGCAACCCATATGCGTTGATAGGCGTCATTATTTGTGGAGCACTTATCGTCGCCTCGTTGTGGAGGCGGAACCGAGAGTCAGACGTCTAGCAGCCCGGGGAATAAGTGCCGATTTCGTGCCCGCTCATGCCGCGACGAGTTGAGGTGCGCTTGATGGCGGATTGCGCGCGTGATCGATCACGAGCAGCTCGGGAAGGATCCGGAGCTGCAGGAGAGCGGTGTGCTGGCCCAGCGATCTTTCCGGGCGAGGATCGGCCGTTTCTGTGGCCTTGAGCGGTGTACAGATGTGTGGTTCACTAAGAGTCGTCCGCTGGCCGAATGGACCTCGGTTCCGGGTGCGGCAGAGGATGCGAAGTGGATTTCGTCGTGATCAGCACAGCTCGTATCGCGCGTGGACCGGTGGTCCACCCTTGAGCTTATACGAACTCGAGAGAAGCTCGTATCGACGCAAGGGTGGTGAACCATTGCCGCTCAGATGGACAGTCCGGGATCGCCTTCAATGACTTGCTGGCGCAGCAGCGGTCGCTCGCCCGGTTCCCAGAGCGATGCCGTGTGGACGACGCGGTAGCGAAGCGGACCGCCATCCGGACGATCGCTGCGAGTGATGGGGCGCGGAATGCAGACGAACTCGGTTCGCATTTCACGGCTGGTGAGCCGCACCGTCGCGTAGCCGTGACCGCCCAGATCCACGAATTCGAGGTGCGGAGCAAGCTGCGGATTGGAAAGAGCGTGAGCCCGCTTCAGGTCGAAGCTTTTGGCGTATTCGAGGCACGAGCGGACTCCGTGCTTGAGGAGCATGTTGTACGTCCATTCGGGCTTGCCGTCTGGCCGATCAGCCAGGAACAGCGCACGCAGCGGATGATCTTTGCGGAGACTGTGCTCGTAGGCCTCCATCGTGCCCGGGCTGACGAGCGACGCGCCGACGAAACTGATGCCGACCGGCTCGAACTTGGCGGGTGGCAAGAGGGAAGCGGCATAGCCGGCCCAGAAACTGTGACGGTCGCCCGACACGATCGCGAATCCTGTGATCTTCGCATCGCGGACGAGGTCATAGATTTCTCCGCGCTCGTGGTAGGCGCTGCCCCAATCGCCGCTGCCGATCTGGGCGAAGGTATCGGCCGGCCACGTGTTCTCGGTCAGGCCATCCGGCAGGTTCTGCGGGTCGACCCGCTGATCGAGAGCACCCTGCGAATTGCCCCAGATCTTCCAGGTGGCCGCCGACTGACGCAGCTGGTCCATGAACCACTTCTTCTGATGGGTTCCGAGGATCGTGCGCGGCGGTGACTCTTTCCGCGGATTCGGAATTCCTGTTTCGCCAAAGCTCAGTTCGGCGGGCGGTTTTCCGTCGTTGCACGTGCGGCCGGCATCGAGCGCGATCATCGCCGGTTCGGAGAACATCCCGTTGAACGACGGGTCGTAAATCTCGCCGACGCCCTCCGCATCGGTCGCGTCATCGCCGCGGAAGCTGTGCTGGTCGGTGAGAATGAGATCGCGGTGCCGGCCGTAGCGCAACGACCGATAGGCGATCAGGCTGTTGATGGCCGTCTGATTGTTCGGTTCGATGTCGAGGCCGCTGTCGCTCCAGTTTTCGATCGGCACATTGTTCACCGGCACCGTGCCGAACGTGTCGAGCGATCCGCTCGGCGCCTTCACGCGCGCGGGAATGTATTCGAACCAGGCCTGGTTTGCGGCGACCTTCACCGTTTGTCCAGGCTGCGGCGGGCCTCCCGCCTGCACGATGCTCTGCCGGCCCTGCCATGAGAATTCGTGGTTGTCCCAGATGGCGACGAACGGCCAGCGCGCTCGTGCGTCTTGCAGATCGGGATCAGCCAGGTAGCCCTTGTAGACGACGCGATAGCCTTCGACCGTGAGCGGGTAATGGAAGTTGCTGGTTTTGCCGCCATCGGGAATCCGGCCGACGTCGTAAATCGTGCGGTCGTACCGCGTCTTCACCTCGTCGGGATATTCGACGACCTCGTAAATGAAATCACCGAGGTGGAGAACGAAACCAAGTTGGGTATCGCCGACAACGCCTGGGTTGTCGCCCGGTCCAGGGGGCGCCGCGCGCTCATCTTCGAAGATCATCCGGCGATAGCCGTTGAGCTTGCCTTCGTTAAGACTCTGGCAGCTGACGAAGGCGAAGTTGACCGGTCGTGGATCGTCCGCGAGCGGGGCGGTGATCGTGCGACCGACGCGGCTCCCGTTTCCCTCTCCATCGGTGAAGCGGTACCAGTAGACGCGCGCAGGTTTGAGGTGACCGACCAACACGCGCGACGTCCAATCCGATTCCGCTGAGACCGGCGCGGACGCCTTTGCGACGACGCTCAGGAATGCATCGTCCTCGGCGACTTCGAGCGTGAGCACGTGCCGGTCGCCGGATTCGAACGGCCGCCGAGTCCAGAGGATCACGCTCGTCGGATCGGGATCGCCGGACGCGACGCCTTCCGGATAGAGCTCGCGCCGCTCACGCCAGCCGGTGCTTGACGCTCGAGCGGAGCTGCCCCACGCCAGCGCCGCCCCCATTCCCGCGGCCAATTGAACGAACTCGCGTCGATTGAGATTCATTGTCGATGCCTCTCGAGGCGGATGATAGCTGCCCGGGAGGATACGCCACACAAGACCCGGATCCTGCCGCGCGCGTCGGCAACTCACCTCGCGCGTCACGCCTCACACCTCTCGGAACAACTCCGGAGGCCCGCGCGCCCGCTGCAAGGCTGGCGACTCGGTGGCGAACGCACCGGATCCTGGAATTCCCGAGGCATTGCAGGCCTCGATGGATACGGCGTGGAAGGCCGACGTGATCGACCCTGACGATGCGGTGGAGGTTCTCGGCCGAGTGAGTCCTCGAGCGGCGCAAGTTGTCGAGCTGCGAGTCTTCTCGGGGCTGACGATCGACGAGACGGCTGCCTCAGCACGTGCTGGCCGAGCGACCCGAGTCACGAGCGGCCGTCATCGCAGGCCTGCCGGGGCTGGACGCCGCCGACCGGGAGCGGCTGCGGGTCATGGTTCGTCCGGCAGGCGACGAAGCAGCGAATGCCGGGCCTGGAGCGTGCCTCTCCATGGCCGACGACCGATCGCTCGGCCTGCTTGCCCTCCGGCAGGGAGACCTTGATTCGGCGTGCGAACGTCTGCTCGATGCCGGCTGACGACGACCTGAACAATTGCTCCGCGCGGGCTGCGCAGGAGGGCTGACGGACTTCGGGCCAAACCTGGTGTTCTGAAGTGTCGGGCGTCGTCGCGCGCCGGTGTCATCGGCTGGGCGTCGGTATTGCCGGCTGGGCGCCGGTGGTGGCGTGTCACACTCTCGAAGCGTCTCCGATGATCCTTCGTAGACGGCCTGCAAGCCTGTGGCTAGCATGGCCGAAAGTCGCTCGGGCGCACGACACCATCGCCTTTCATCACCATCGCACCCACTTCACCATCACCTGGTGGAGGGGCCAGTGCAGTTTCGGGGAGTGTGACATGTTGACCCTTTCGCTCTGCCTTCTCGCCGCGTCGTTGATTGGAGGAGGCCTGGGCCAGGTCGTCGTTCCATCCGGCTTCACTGCCACATCGATTCCGTTCGGCGCCGAAGTCACGGGGATGGCCGTCGCCAACGGCGGCGCCTTCGGCGTGGACCTCTACGCCAGTACCAGCGGCGAGGTGAGACGCGTCGACGTGGTGACCGGCAGTGTCACTCCCTTCGCAAGCGGCCTGGCCACTGGCTTCGACAGGCCGTCCGGGCTTGCCTTCGACGAGGGCACGTTCGGCACGGGCCTGCTGTACGTCGCGCAGAACAATTCGACGGTCATGAAGATCACGTCCAGCGGCGTGGTCTCGCTGTTCGCTTCCGGCGGCTCGCTTTTCAGCTGCAATGGCCTGGCGATGGCGCCGGTCGGCAGCGCCTTCGGCGCGAAGTTGTTCGTCTCCAATGGAAATCCCGGTTCGGGCACGATCACCAGCGCCACGTCCGGGGGCGGGACCGCGTTGTTTTCTGCTGCGAGCAACTTCGCCAACGCTCCGCTCGGCGTCGATTTTCCTGCCGCCGGAAGCGCGTTTGGCGGCGATCTGTTCACGAGCGTCTTCCTGACCGGCGAGATTGTGCGAGTGAACGCGGCGGGCAGCGGATCGGTGTTCGCGACGGGCACGGGCCAATCGCTCGACATGCGCTTCAGCCCCGATCCATTTGGACCGTTCGGTGACTTTGCGTATGTCACGGACACTCTGACGAACTCCGTGCGGCGCGTTGCGCCCAATGCGAGCGTGACGACGTTTGCGAGCGGCTTCGTCTTCGGAACCACGGGCTTCGACGGCGACATCACGTTCGCGCCGGACGGACAGACCCTTTTCGTCGCCAGCGGCGCGAACATCATCGCGATTCGCTCGAGTGGCGCGTCCGTATTCTCCGACCTCGGGTCGGGCCTTGCCGGCATCAGCGGCATTCCCCACTTGGTGGGGATGGGCACGCTCGCACCCGGCTCTTCGTGCAGTCTGTCTCTGACGTCGGCCGCTGCCTCCAAGCCCGCCGTGCTCTTCGTGGCGCTGGCCAGCGTGCCGGCGCCGTTCAAGGGCGGAGTGCTCGTCGCGAACCCCGTCACCCTGAACCTGTCGCTGGTCACGTTCGGCAGTGGCACGCTGCTGCTCCCGTTCACGTGGCCGAGCGGCCTGCCCTCGGCAACATCGCTTTACTTCCAGTACGCGATCCAGGACGCAGCCGCGCCGAAGGGCGTGTCACTGAGCAACGCGCTGAAGGCGCTGACCCCGTAGCGGCAGAGAAGGCCCTGCATTCTCACTCGGGCACTGTCCTCCGATGGAGCACATGTGGCTTTTCCTGCGATCCGTCGGCCGGCGCGGGAGACGTTCTGGCTCTCACTCGGAGCTCAGCTCCGCGAGCCTGGCCGTCGCGTTCGCGTTGGACGGATCGAGTGTCAGCGATCGCTCGTAGCAGTCGATCGCGCGCTTCCGGTCGCCGGCGGCAGCGCAGGCCTCGCCGAGACTGTCCTGGGCGTCCGCCGACGCGGGATACGCTTCCGCGACGATCTCGAGCACGGCCACTGCGGACGACGCGTCTCCCGAGTTCAGCAGCCGGTAGCCGAACGAGCTGAGCGTCGCCTCGCGAAAGAGACGCGCGCTCCGGTCGAGGCGTCGCATCTCGTGGAAGTGGGCCAAGGCAGGCTCGATGCCTTCGGTCTCCAGCAGGTCCATGAAAGCCCGTTCGTCGCGGTACAGCCTCGGGATGGTCTCGAGCAACGCTTCCAACTCGGCCGACGGCATCCAGCGCCCCCGCAACATCACGCCCTCGCGAGTCGCCGCGTTCGCCACGTCGACACTCGGATCGGCGCGCAGCAGCAGAAGATCCGCACGCGCACCCTCCCGCACCACGCCGAACTCTCCCGCGCGATTCAGGAAGGCGGCTGCGTCGGATGTCGCGGCGCGCAATGCGGCCTGCGGCGACAATCCGCACGTGACGAGTTGCGCGAGCTCTTCGTGCAACGACCAGCCCGGCAGCACGAACGACACGCCGAACGCGATCCCTGCGTCCGTGCCCGCGAGCAATGGCACGCCGGCCTCATGCATCCGGCGCACGAGTTCCTGCAGGAACGCCAGGCGCGCGCGGAAGGCCGGCACGTCGGCGGACGAGAACCGGCGCAGGTAACCGTTCTCCTGCGTCTGCCAGCGCGCCAGCACATCCGGGTCGACGAAGCGCATCTCGGGACGTCGCGCGAGCGCCGCCGCGTCCTCGACCTGGCGGCCGATGGTGGCGTAGGTCACGAGGGTCGGCGTGAGCCACGCGCCCGCCTCGCGGGTGAGTCGCACGGCCTCGGGGATGGCTTCAGGGCCGGCATGATCGAAGAAGGTGTAGAGGTACTCCTCGGCGTGATCGATGGACGCCTGCCTGGCGGCCAGCACTCCCTCGAGTCCGACCGAGAGCGGGATGTGTCCGACCACCTTCATGCCGAGACGATGCGCCGCGTCGAGAATGCCCGCATAAGGCTCGGCCTCGAGGCCGCTGTACACCTTGATGAGGTCATAGCCCTGCGCAACGATGTCCTCGACCGCGCGTTCGCCTTCGGCGCGCGTCGTGACCACGCGCACGTTGCTCGCGTCGGATGGCCGGCTCTCCAGCGTCGGACCCGTGGTCACGAGCGTCGGACCGAGCCGCGTCCCTTCGGCGAGTTCGCGGCGCCAGGTCAGGTGGAAGGGCTCGCCGCTCATGTTTCGCACGGTGGTCACGCCGTTCGCGAGGTAGAGCACGAACTCGTCCGGGTCGATCACGTGCACATGGCTGTCGCACAGCCCCGGCATGAGGAAGAGCTCGCCGCGTCCGTCGATGCGCTGCGCGTCCTCGGGCACGACGACGTCGGACGCCGGGCCGACGCGCGCGATGAGTCCGTCGCGGACAAGAACCGTCTGGTCGCGCAGCACGCCATCGACGTCCATCGGCAGCACGTTCACGTGCACGAATGCAGTGGGGGAGGGGACTTCGACGTCGCCCATCGCGGGCAGTCCCGGCATCAGGACGGACGCGAGCGCGGCAGCCCTCAGGAGAATGAGTCGTGGCGCGGATGGTTCGTGCATCATGGAAGCGTGGCTCGCGGGTGTCGGGCGGCGTGCGACCCGCCGCGGGCCGCCGCCGGGCGATACCATCGGTCGCCATGGACCCGGGCCGCTATCACGATCTTGGCGCCGCCGACGCACCACAGTTGCGACTCGAGGCGCGACTCGCGGCATGCGATCTCTTCCGCAGATCGGGCCTCGCGCTGCTCTCGACTCGCTGGAACCGGCACGTGCACCCCGAGCGCGCCAGCGACTGTCTCGATTACGCAGCGATCGAGGTCATGGGCTCGGGCACCTTCGAGAGACGGCGTGGTCGCGAGCGCATGCTCGCGGACGTCGGCACGCTGGTGCTCTTCAACCCCGGGGAGTCGTTCGAGATCCGGCACCCGATCGGGGACGCGAACGAGGGCACGACGATTCGCATCGACGCTCGCGCCTGGGACGCCATGTGCGCTGCGCGACGGCGCGCGACGGGTGCACGCAACGGGTTCGCCCACGCCGCCCTGCCGTGCCCCGCGTCGCTCGTGTTCGCGCTCAACGTGCTCGCGGCGCACGCGGCCGACCTCGACCCGCTCGACTGCGAGGAGCGCGTGCTGCAGCTTGTCCTGGACGCCGTCGCGCTCGACGTTGCGGACGACGACCGCGAGCCAGCATCCGAGGCCGCGCGCCGCACGGCGCGGGTCGTGCTCGAAGTCCTGAACGAGTCGTTTGCGCGGCCCATTCACCTGGACGAGGTGGCGCGTGAGGCCGGGCGCTCGGTCTGGCACGTGGCCAAGCAGTTCCGGCAGGCCACCGGCTCGACGGTGCATGCCCGCCTCGTGCGCATCCGGCTGCGGCACGCGCTGCGCGCCCTGGCCCGGGGCGCGCCCGACCTCACGACGGTCGCGCTGGACGTCGGCTTCGGCAGTCACAGCCACTTCACGTCCGCATTCCGCCGCGAGTTCGGGCTCTCGCCGGGACGCGCGCGCGATCTGCTCGCGCCGGAGCTGCACCGCGATCGGCGCACACACTGAGGCAACTCGCCGTCCTGACGACTGCCGCCCGTCATGCGCCTTTGGCGGTGAGCCAGCCGCAACCTCCGCCCGTGGCTCAGCGGTCCGCGACGAGTCGCTTCAACTCCCGGGCGCCCTCCGGCCCATGGCCCGCGTAGTGATTGTTCACGTAGATGAAGCCGTCGGCGCTCGTGCCGAGGACGCGCACCAGGTGCGCCCAGCGCTGCAGGCTCGCCGACTTGTCGACGACCACCTTGTCGAAGCTCTTCGTCCTGCGCTCGACGACTGCGCGGTCGCCGATGAGCCGCGCGTAGAAGAAGTCGGTCGTCATCACGTCGAGGCGCTCGGCGACGTCCGCCGGATGCGGCATGCCACGGATCTCGGAAAGCACGAGCGCGGTGCGGTGCTTCCGCAGGACGGCGAGCAACTCGTCGTGCAGAAACTCGCGGTTCCGCACCTCGACGCCGAGCCGCCCGGTGGAGGGAAGCGCCGCAAGGAAGGTGTCGAGCCGCTCCAGAAACTCCCCGGGATCGCGGAAGATCGTCTTCGGCAGCCACGGGAGCTGAAGCACGACGGGGCCGGCCTTCTCCTCGAGCCCCGCGAGGACGTCGTAGTAGCGCGCGATCTCGGCGCCGAACTCCTCGGCGCGCAGGACGCGTCCCGCGTCCAGCTCGCGCGCGTCGTTGCCGAGGAAGGCGGTGCGCGGCAGCTTGGTGGACATCATGAAGGCGCCCGGCGTGACCGCGTGCCAGTTGCGCACCCGATCGGCGGGCGGGCACGCATAATAGGTGCTGTCCGCCTCGACCGAGTCGAACTGTGTCCCGTAGTGGGCGAGGTAGTCGCCGGATTTTGTCCCGGCCGGATAGAACGGCCCGACCCACGACTTCTCCGACCAGGAGCACGTTCCGAAGCGCAGAGTGGGCATCGCCACAGGATCCCTCGTGCACGCTGCGCGTGCCAAGCGGAATGCGAGGTCTGCATCGTCACTCCTTGACAGTCGCAGGCTTCGGGGATCAAGTGTGTGGCATGCATCACACTCGACTCGCGCGTTCGCTGGCCGTGCTCCTCCTTGCCTCCGTGTTCCCTGACAGTGCGTGGGCAGTTGCTCCGCAGGTCGTCGAGACCCGTACGGTGAAGCTCACGCAGACCGTGACGCTTGCCGACATCCCGGAGGGCTGCGCGCAACTCCGCCTCTGGGTGCCCGTGCCGTCCGACGGGCCGTGGCAGCGCGTGATCGACGCGAAGCTGGTGTCCGCACCGGGCAACGCCCGTGTGATCGAGCAGGCCGAAGGCCGCGGCGCGTTCGTGTACACCGAGGTGCGCAATCCGGCTCCAGGTTCCGCTTCCGTCGTCTTCGAGTGCACGGTGGAGCGGCAGGGCGTCCACTTCGAACTCGATGGCGCGACCTCGGCGAATGCCATCCAGCCCGAACTCTTCGCGGAGGCGCTCGACCAGAACGAGACGCTCATGGAGGCGGACGCCGGCATGCGCGCGCTCGCGGACAAGGCCTGCGGCGATGAGCGCGATGTCGGCCGCCAGGCGCTGCTCCTCATGCAATACGTCGCCGCCAGCGCCGACCACTACAGCAAGGACTCCAGCAAACCCAAGTGCGGCATCGGCTCCGCGGACAACTGCCTCATGCAGGGCGGCGGCTGCTGCACGGACCTGCACTCGCTTTTCATCGCGCTGGCGCGCGCCCGCGGCATCCCTGCGCGCATCCAGTTCGGCTACCGGCTGCTCGATGCGAAGGCCGGCGCACCCTACGACCCCGGCTACCGCTGCTGGATCGAGGTCTTCGTGCCAGGCCTGGGCTGGGTGCCCAACGACATCGTCGCCAGCGACGGCTGCGCCACGCCCGACGCCCACACGTGGGCATCGCTCAGCTCGACGCGCGTGAGCCTCTGGGAAGGCCGCAACTTCCAGCTCACGCCGCCCGCTGCGGCCGGCGCGATCAACGTCATGTTCGGCGGCTGGGCGGAGCTCGACGGCAAGCCGGTGGACACGCTGCCGGCTCCCGACGGGACGCCGTCAAAGCTCGGGCGCAGCGTGCAATTCGAGGTGCTCTCCACGACCCGCACTCCCGCGACGCCCGCACTTCCGCAGTGACGGTGACCGCCTGCCTCGCGCGCCTCGGGCGTCGGGGACCGTGGCGACCTGCGTGAGGCCGTCCATCGACTCGCCGTCGCGCTCGGCGCAGAGCTTGAGGACGTCGTCGAGCGGCGCACCGCGTCATCCGGTCGGTCGAGAAGCGAGGCGCCGCACGCCTCGGCTCAGTTGATGGGCAGAGAGAGTTGCGGTCGCGAGGCTTCCTTCTCGTTCAGGCAGGACATCAGCAGCGTCTGCATGGCCACGAAACCGCGCTTGCTGGGGATGTCGCTGGAATCCACCCAGAACCAGTGACCGCGATACTGCACCGCGACGAACGGGTCGTCCGGTGCGCTGGTCCCGCTGTGCACCTTCAGAAAGGGCTGCGCCGAGGCCGCCTCGTCGGGCGGCGCGATGCCCGACTCCAGCTGCGACTGCGGAACGTCGACTCCGCGGGACGCGAGCTGCAGCATCTCCAGCGTGCTGCGGGTCTGCAATTGCAGCGAATCCTGTGCTGTCGTCACCGGACCCATGCGCAGCGGGAGCCGCACCTGTGCACCCGCTTGCTCCGGCACCGGTTTGCCGAGGAGCGCCATGAGCGCTGCGGTGTCATCCGACGTTCGGCCGGCAGGGCGCTGCAGCACCAGAGCGACGCCGGTGATCCTGTCGTCGGCGCCTGCGTCGTACGCGAAGCTCAGCAGCCCGGCCCGTCGCAGCCGACCCATCAGCGTGAGGGTCTGCGCAAGGTCTGCGGCGCGCGCGGATTCGTACTGCACCGGCGATTCCATGTCCGCGATGCCGCGCGTGAGCAGGCGGAGCATCGCCTCGGCATCGCGCGAACTGTCGATGAGCAGCCCGTAGAGATCGAGCGAAATGGGGGTGACGAGCTGCTTCAGGTAGTGCTCGCCGCTCAACGGCGTGTAGCTGATCGTGGGCGTGTCGCGGTAGCCTCCGCTGAGCTCGAAGGGCACGAGGTTTCCCGAGTAGGCATCCTTTGCGGAACCCGTGCCTGTCTGGATGCCGGTGCCAAGGCTCACCTCGCTCTGCGTGGTCACGGAACTGACCACGAGCATGGTCGTCGTCTCGGCGTAGCGCATGCGCACGAGCGTGTTGAGCAGCTGCTCGTCATTCGTGCGCGTGATGACGTCCGTGTAGGCCGCGCGGCCCGATGCGATGGACGACGGGCCCAGTGTCGTGCAACTGCTGCCGGCCGAGAGGGCGGCGATGATCACGAGCGTCCGGCCGAACGGAAAGCGCATGTAGCGCATGCTCCAGATTCTCGATGGATGCGACGTGACTGTTTCCCGAGCGGGCGGCGACGACGGTATCGAGGGGGCCTGTTGGTTGCAACATGTCGGTCCAGTGCCCGCACGATGGCCAGCCCCATGCCGTAAGTCCGTGCGAGGACTGCTCCGATGGAGCCGATTCGATGTGCGACTCGAGGGTCTCGGCGGCGCCACGCATGCGATCCGGCCCACGCGAAGGCACGGAATCCGAAACACGAAGTGCGGGATCGCGGTTCAATGCCGCCACTGGGTTCGAGGCAATGACGGGACAGGCGCGCGCCGGTCGTTCGACCGCGCGATGCCGGACAAGGAGCGGCACATGGGTTCACTGGTCAAGGAGTATCGAGTCTTCCCCACGGGCGCGACGTTCAAGCCGACCGAGACGATCAACAACGTCGCCGACGGCACGGTCGTGTCGATCCAGGACAATGGCCCGTATTACGAAACGCCGCCGGCCAACACGGAATACGACTACTGCATCTACAGCCGTCTCTTCTGGAATGCGGCCGGAGCCATCTCGACCTCACAGTCGGTGAGCGTGACGGTGAAGGGCACGACGGTCGTCACGGGTTGGTATTCGCACGGATGCTCGCCGGGTGGCGACGGCACCTCGATCACGACCTACGCTTTCGACGTGGACGCCAATGTCGAGCTGTCCGGCACGTCGCCCATCGGCTCGGTGGTCCCGTCCAGTCTGTGGACGACGGGAAGCAGCAGCGTGACGCCGGCCTCCTCCGGCTCCGTCACGATCGACGCGAAGGATTCGATCGGCGCGCGCGACTTCGTGAAGTGGCTCGTCTTCGGCGCAGGCTCACTCAGCAGCGATGACGTGATCATTCCCGCCAAGCAGGGCGGCTTCTACGTGGCCTTCTACAAGAAGCCCAAGTCGCCGGGAATCGATGTCGGCATCCTCAAGCATCTCTTCGACCTCGCCGAGGTCGGAATCCTGGACGTCTCGCCGGTCGATCCGGGTCCCGAGGACCTGTTCCGGCTCGCGCTCGTGGCGGCCCAACTCCAGGCGAAGCTCGCCGGGGCGCCTGTCGTCGCCGGGGCGTCGGTCGTCGCCGGCGGCACGGCCGATGCGCGGCAGTCGCTGGCTCGGGTGAAGTCCGAGATCAAGCGCCTGCAGGCGGAGGAGCAGGCGCTCTCGAAGAAGATCAGCGGCTCCACGAAGGGCCAGTGACATGCGCCCGGCTCGTGTCCTGCTCGTCGGCTACGAGGACCAGGACAATCTCGGCCTGCGCTACCTCGCGAGCCGCTTGCGCGAGGCAGGACACGAGCCGCGCCTGACGGGATTCCGGGAGGGCCCGGCGGCAGTGGTCGATGCCGCCCGGGCCTTCCGCCCGGACGTCGTCGGCCTCTCGCTGATCTTCCAGTTCTATGCGCCGCGCTTCGCGGAGGTCGTGGCGGCGCTGCGCGCGTCCGGCTTGTCCGCGCATCTGTGTGTGGGCGGGCACTTCGCGTCCTTCGAACCCGGGCGCGTGCTGGCCGGCATGCCGGGGCTCGACTCGGTCGTGCGCTTCGAGGGCGAGGACAGCCTGGTGGCGCTTGCCGAACGCGTCGTGGCCGGCCGCGAGTGGCGCGACCTCCCCGGCCTGGCCTGTCTCGCCGACGACGGCACGCTGGTGGAAACCGGAGCGGCGCCTGCTCGAGAAGACCTCGACACGCTGCCGTGGCCGGAACGCGACGACATCGACTACGCCTCCAAGGCTCTGCCGATGGCCTCGATGCTGGGCAGCCGCGGCTGTCCGTGGCGCTGCTCCTTCTGCTCGATCATCACCTTCTACGAGGGCAACGGCACGCGGGGGCGGCGTCGCCGTGATCCGCAGCGCGTGGTGGACGAGATCGAGTTCCTGCACCGCGAACGCGGCGTGGAGATCCTGCTCTGGCAGGACGACGACTTCCTCGCCGGCGGCCCGGCTGCCACGCGCTGGGCTCACGACATCGCGCGCGAACTGCAACGGCGCGGACTCTCGCGCGCGATGCGCTGGAAGATCAGCTGCCGTTCGGACGAGGTCAAGGAGTCGGTGCTGGCGCCGCTCGTCGACGCCGGCCTCACGCACGTCTACCTCGGCGTCGAGGCCGGCAGCGACGACGACCTCAAGCGCCTCAACAAGCTGCTGCGCTCCGACGTGCACCTGCGCGCCGGCGACGTGCTGCGCAACCTCGAGCTCTCCTTCGACTTCGGCTTCATGCTGCTCAATCCGTGGTCGGACGTCGCTTCCGTGCGCGCCAACCTGGCCTTCCTGCGCGAGTTCGTGGGCGATGGGGCATCGGCCGCGGGCTTCTGCCGCATGCTGCCGTATGCGGGCACGCCGGCGGCCGCCAGGGTGGCCGCCGAGGGTCGGCTCATCGAGCGCGGCTTCGACGTGGACTACCGCTTCCTCGACCCGCGACTCGACCGCTTCTACGACTGGACGCTGCACGGTCTCGGCTCGCGCAACGCGGGCTCGGTGCACGGCACCTGGAATCTGCTGCGGCTGCTCTCCTACGAGGCGCACCTCGACCTGCCCGGGCATCCGCGCGACGAAGACATCGTCGACGCATCGCGCGCGCTCATCGCGGAGTCGAACGAGCTGATGATCTCGGTCACGGAGCAGGCCCTGGACCTCATCGAGTCGGGCGTGGAGGACCTGCTCGATCCCGAGCTGGAGGCCTTGCGCGAGGTGCACGCGGAGGGCGATGCCCGCATGGTGGCGGCGGCGCAACGGCAGCTGGCGCGACGCTCGGCGGGGAGCGCGCGCATCCACGCGGTGCGCTGACGGCGCGACTCACCGCGACTGCACCGCGCTCCCCGGCGTTCGCCGTGAAGGTCGGGTCAGCGGCAGCGCTCGATCACCTTGGCCGCGCTCGCCGAAACCTTCGTGCCGACGAGGAAGGTCTGTGCGCCTCCCGGAGCCTGCTCGGTGATGCCGTCCTGCACCGTGATGGGCGGCCTGACCAGCGAGAACGACGTCGTGCGCACGAGGTTGCAGCCGGGGATGTCGCCCGTGCGATCGGTGCGCTGGAGCCAGATGCTCTCGCCTTCGAAGCCCCAGCCCCAGGTGCCGCCGACGACGAAGCCGGCATTGGCGAGCGGGATCACGGCCGAGCCGAAGTCGCCGGTGTCGCCCTCGTAGGCGCGCTGCCAGAGCATGCGCCCGTGGGTGACGTCGAACTTGGCGCACCAGAGATCGTTCGTCGGGAAGCCCGTTTCCGCGACGCGGCCGACGACGACCACCTGCCCGTCGTCGGTCTTCGTGACGGCGCCGAGGTCGCCCCACACGTCGTCGGCCACCACGCGGTGCCAGAGCAGCGCGCCGGTGTCATCGAGGCGGAGGATCCACGGGGCGTGACCCGAGGGAGTGAGGCTGTTGCTGGACGCGGCCACGACGAAGCCGCCGTCGTCGAGCTCGACGATGTCCTCGGCCTGATCGATGTCCATGCCGCCGAAGGTCTTTTGCCATTGGATGGCGCCATCGGCGTCGATCTTCATGACCCAGACGTCGTCGCCGCCTGCGCCCGAGGAACTGCTCCATCCGGCCACGGCAAAGCCGCCGTCGGAGGTGGGCGTGACGGAGCGTGCCGTTTCCACGAGACCGCCGCCGTACTGGTATTGCCAGATCGGAACGCCCGCGGCCGTGAGGCGCACGATCCACGCGGCCTGCGGCGGCTGGTCGAGAATGCCGGCTGTTCCGACGGCGATCCAGGAGCCGTCGTCCAGTTCCGCGGCGTCGAGGAGGAAGAAGCGCCCCGGGCCCGGGCGCGTGAATCCCTGCGACCAGACGACGTTGCCGGCATCGTCCACGCGCACGAGCCATGCGTCGTGCTTGACGAAGATGTCCTGCACATTGCGGCCGAGGAAGAGCACTCCGCCGTCCGCCGCGATGGCCGCGCCGTCGGTAAACCCTCCGAAGCTGCTGGTGCTCGCCTTCTCCACCTGCACATCCCCGGTGCCGAGGTCGAGCCTCATGAACCAGTCGGCATCGGTCGGACCGCCGAACGATCCGGTGAAGCCGGCGACGGCCAGTTGCCCGCCGGGCAGCTGGCGCACGTCGTAGAGGCCCTGTTCCGAAACGGGGCCGCCGTACGTGCGCGACCAGGTTCTCGGATTGGGAGCAACGGGGGCGCTTGGAGCCGACTGGGCGAAGCCAGCATCGGCGGACAGCAGACCGGCGAGGCACGTCGACATCAGGCGGATCGGGAACTTCATGAGTGGATTCCTGGGTAGTGGGTTCGCCCTGTAGTGGCCGCCATGTGAAATGCAACACGGTTCACAGAGCGCGTCAATCCGGCACGGTAGGCGAAGGAGCCGAAGTCCTCTGTCGGATTCATGCTCGCGTCACGCGACTCGCCGAAGCCGGACGGCAGTTCCGGATCCGTCGGCATGCGCGATCACGCGTGGTCACGCGGTGCGACGAAAGAGTGACGTGCTCGCACCGACGGATGCCGAGGTCACTCTCGCGCTGTGCGCAAGCCCCGGCCCGCTTCAGCCCTCGGCTTGCCGGACGGTCCGCGGCTCCAGGAAGAGCACGGCCAGCGGCGGCAGCGTGAGCACGATCGACTGCGGGTGGCCATGCCACGGCTCGGCCTCGGCGTTCACGCCCGCAGGCTGACCCAGGCCGCTGCCGCCGTAGCGGGTGTCGTCGCTGTTCAGTCGCTGAGCCCACGCACCGCCGACGGGCACTCCGATGCGATAGAGAGTGCGCGGCACCGGCGTGAAGTTCGCGACGACGAGCAGCAGCTCGTCGGGCAGCCGGCCGCGGCGCACGAAGGACACCACGCTGCTCGCCTCGTCCTGGAAGTCGATCCACTGGAAACCTTGCGGGCCGTAGTCCTCGACGTGCAGCGCAGGCACGGACTGGACCAGCCTGTTCAGGTCACGCACGAAGCGGTGCAGCTTTCGGTGGCCGTCGTGACTGTGCTTCTCGTCGGGCTCCAGCAGCGCCCAGTCGAGCTGGTCGTCGTGGTTCCACTCGCGGCGCTGGCCGAGCTCGCCGCCCATGAAGAGCAGCTTCTTGCCCGGGTGCGCCGCCATGTAGGCGTAGAGCGCGCGCAGGTTGGCGAACTTGTTCCAGCGGTCGCCGGGCATCTTGAACAGCAGCGAGCGCTTGCCGTGCACGACCTCGTCGTGCGAGAGCGGCAGCAGGAATCGCTCGCTGAAGGCGTAGTAGAGCGAGAACGTGAGCTTCCCCTGCATGTGCGAACGGCCCAGCGGGTCCGCGCTCATGTATTCGAGCATGTCGTGCATCCAGCCCATGTTCCACTTGAGGTCGAAGCCGAGCCCGCCGTGCTCCACGGGCGCGGTGACGCCGGGCCAGGCGGTGGATTCCTCCGCGATGGTGAGCACGCCCGGGAAGCGCGCGTGCACGAGATGATTGAAGCGCTTCAGGAACTCCACCGCCTCGAGGTTCTCGCGCCCGCCGTGGCGATTGGGTTCCCACTCGCCTTCCTTGCGCGAGTAGTCCAGGTACAGCATCGAGGCCACCGCGTCCACGCGCAGGCCGTCGATGTGATAGTGCTCCAGCCAGAACAGCGCGCTCGCAATCAGGAAGCTGACCACCTGCGGCCGGCCGAAGTTGTAGATGTAGGTGCCCCAGTCCTTGTGCTCGCCCTTGCGCGGGTCGGCGTGCTCGTAGAGGTGCGTGCCGTCGAAGAAGCCGAGGCCGTGCGCGTCCTTGGGGAAGTGCGCCGGCACCCAGTCGATGATCACGCCGAGGCCGGCGCGGTGCGCGGCATCGACGAAGGCGCGGAAGTCGTCGGGCGTGCCGAAGCGCGACGTGGGCGCGAACAGGCCGGTCGGCTGGTAGCCCCACGAGGCGTCGTAGGGGTGCTCCGACACGGGCATCAGTTCCAGGTGCGTGTAGCCCATGCGCTTTGCGTAGGGCACGAGCTGCCGCGCCAGCTCGCGCCAGTCGAGCCAGCGGTTCTGCTCGCCCGCGACGCGACGCCACGAGCCGGCGTGCACTTCGTAGATGAGGATCGGGCGGTCCGCCGCCTGCTTCGCCGCGCGTCCCGCCACCCACGTGCCGTCGCGCCAGCGGAAGGCTTCCAGGTCACTCACCACGGACGCCGTCTGCGGACGCCGCTCCATGGCGAATCCGAGCGGATCGGCTTTCACCGTGCCGCGGCCGGCCAGCCGCGTGCGGATGTGGAATTTGTAGAGCTCGCCCGCGGTCAGGCCCGGCACGAAGAGTTCCCACACGCCGCTCTGCGGGCGCAGTCGCATCGGGTGCGCACGCTCGTTCCAGCGGTTGAACGGTCCGATCACCGACACGCGCAGCGCATTCGGCGCCCACACGGCGAAGTTCACGCCGCGCACGTCGTCCCGCTGCAGGAGGTGCGCACCGAGCACTTCGTGGATGCGGTCGTGCGTGCCCTCGCCGAAGAGGTGCAGGTCGAAGTCGCCGAGCAGCGGCGGAAAGCGGTAGGGATCATCGCGAAGTGTGGTGACACCTTCGCTGTCAGTGACGGCGAGGCGGTAGCGCAGGTCCGCCGCAGCGTCGGGCGTCTCGAGGCGCGTCTCGAAGAAGCCGTCGCGATGGCGGCGCTCGAGCGGCACACGACGCCGGCCGAGCACGGCCTGCACCTCGCGAGCGCCTGGAATCCAGACCCGCAGAGTCACGGCCTGTCCGCCAGGCGCAGTCCGCGCCGACGGCGCAGCTGGCGCCTCGCGCGGCGCAGCAGACGCCTCGCGCGACTCAGCCGGTGCCTCGCCTGGCGCGTGCGGGCCGAGCACGTCGAAGGGGCTGCCGTGCTCGCCGCGCACGAGGCGCTCGATGTCTGCGACGCTGGCGGCGCCGGGCCACGGCGCCGGCGCCGGCGCAGATCCCGGCGCGGGCGGCCGCGCGCGGCTCACCCGGCGACCATCTGCAGGTCGGTGCCGATGCGGTCGGCGATGTCGCAGGTGATCGAGAAGTCCGGGTGACGCACGATGACCATGCCGTCGGAGATGAGCGTGTTGAGCCAGTCGCGGCGGGGAGTTCCCGGCGGCAGCAGATCCACGAGCACGATCTGCGGGCCGAACTCGGCCAGCAGCGGACCGAGGCCCTCGATGCGCTGGATGCGGCCCTGGCCGCGCGCGCGCTTGAAGATGGACGCGCAGTTGTAGCGGCGCTCGAGCGGCTGGCTGAAGCGGCCGTGACAGACGGCTTCCGCCCAGCCGGTGAAGAGGTCGATGTCCGAGGCGTAGTTCATGATGTCCACGCTGTACGCACCGGGCGGGCGCGCGCCGATCTCGCCGAAGACGACCTCGCCGTCGGCCTTGCGAAACCACTCCATGTGCGTGAAGCCTTCGCGGAAGTTCATCGCGCGCAGCACGGCTTCGCCCAGCTTGCGGCCGCCTTGCAGCGCCGGCGCTTCCGGTTCGCGCAGGGCAATCGTCTGCGGAGAAACCCACTCGAGCTGGCGTGCGAGCAGCGGCCGTGGCCGGTACATGCTGATGTTGTGATAGAGGATGCGGCCGTCGGCGCACACGGTGTCGAAGGTGAATTCCTCGCCGTCGACGAACTCCTCGACGCTCACTTCGGCCACGTGGCGCAGGCGCGGCAGCACGGCGGCCAGCTCCGCCGCGTCGTTCACGCGGAAGGTGTCCTTGGAACCCGCGCCGGCGATCGGCTTGAGGATCGCCGGATAACCCACGCGTTCGATGGCCTGCATCACCTCATTCACATCGTGTGCGCGTGCATGGTGAGGCGTGCGGATGCCGGCCGCGTCGAGCACCTGCTTCATGAGTTCCTTGTCGCGGAACGGGAGCGTCTGCTCCACCGTCATGCCCGGCAGGCCGAGCCGCTCGCGGATGCGGGCCGCCAGCACCATGAGCGGTTCCCAGAGGCTCTCGACGCGATCGATGGACACGCGCCGCGCGAGGCGCTCGACCTCCACGATCACCGCGTCCTCGTCGCCCCAGCCCGGTCCGCGCACGTAGGCCGAGAGCGCCGCGCGAGCGGGTGCCGGCAGGGCCGACTCCGGCTGGTCGCCGAGGCCGATCACGCGCGCACCGACGGCCGCGAGTCCGCGCGCGAATTGCGGCATCTCGGGCGGGTAGCCCGGCGAAAGCATCAGGACGTTCATGCCAGCTCCACGCGCACCACGCTCACGAGTCGCGCCAGCGCGCGCTCGACGACCTCGGTGTCCCGGTGCCGCAGGATCACGTAGCCCTCGCCTTCGTAACTGCCCGTCGGCTGCTGCCCCTTGCGAGGCAGGCGCGACTCCACGATGAGCGGGCCGAGTTCCTCGGCGACGACATCGAGGCCGTGCACGGCCACCACCTTGCCGTGCCCCTGGCCGCGCAGGTATGCCGCGCCGACGGCCCAGCGCCGCTCGGGCGCCTCGAAGGCGCCAGTCACCGCGAGACGTGCCCAGGCCTTGTACAGATCGAGGTCGTGCGCGTACGAGAGCAGCGTCGTGAACTGTGCGCCGGGCGGACGCGCGGCCACTTCCGAGATGGCGAGGCTCGAGCCGTGCCGTGCATCGGGCCGGCGGAACCACTCCATGTGCGTGAGCCCGGTCTCCATGCCGAGCACGCGCAGGCTGGCTTCTGCCGCCGCGCGGATGTCGTCGTACGCCGCGTGATGGATCTCCCGCGGCAGCATGACGCACCACTGGATCCACGGGTTGCTCAGGACATCCAGCGGCGTGGGGAAGTAGCGGCTGATGGAGTGCCACACCAGCCGGCCGCCGACCATCACGCTGTCGAAGGAATGTTCGGCGCCGGTGATGAACTCCTCGAGCAGCACGGGCGCGCCGGGGGTGGGGGGCGAGCTGTCCAGCCACTGCCGGAGCTGCGCGGCATCCTCGATGCGGAAGGTGTTGCGCGCACCGGCACCCGCGGGCGGCTTGGCGACGAGCGGAAAGCCCGCGTCTCGCGCGAAGGCCACGGCCGCCTCCGCGCTCTCGACCTCCCGGTGTCGCGCACACGGCAGGCCTGCCGCCTGCAGCACGCTCTTCATGCGCGTCTTGTCGCGGAAGTTGCGCGCCGCCTCCACGCCGAGACCCGGAATGCCGAACCGCGCGCGCACCTGCGCCAGCGGCACCTGCAGCTCCTCCAGCGTGCCGATGAGCTGCTCGACGCGGCCGATGCGGCGGCCGATGCCCTCGACCGCGGCCGCAAGCTGGTCGGGGTCGAGGCAGTTCGTCACGCGCCAGTGCTGCGCAAGCCGCGCGCGGATCGCCTCGGGCACCCGCTCCTCGGCCTCGTGGGTCACGAGCGCGAAGCGAACGCCCGGGAGCTCGGCGACCGCTTGCACGAAGCGCATCGTCGTCTCGAGCGAATACGGGGCTACGAACGCAACCGTGGTCATGGGCCGCAGCAATCTACTGGCGGCGGGAGCAGGGGACAACAGCGGCGTATCTCCGCAGCGAGATCTGCAGCGCCCGTTGCTCCGACTGCTCCGACACATGTCTCGGCGGCATGTCTCGGCGGCGCGGATCCGAGTTGATAGAGTGTCGCCCCCATGCCGCGCCGCGTTCGGGCCCCGCGCCACACTCCGCTCCCGCCCGGGCCGCCAGGCCAGCCAGCGAGAGATCCGTTGCGCATCGCGTTCGTCACCTCCGAAATGGCGTCTTTCGCGAAGACGGGCGGCCTCGCGGACGTGTCGGCGGCGCTGCCGCGCGAATTGCAGCGCGCCGGTCACGACGTGCGCGTGTTCATGCCGCTCTATGCGCGGGTGCGCGAGCAGGGCGTCGAGCTCCGGCCGGTGCCCGGAATCCCGCCCTTCCTGCTGACCCTGGGCTCGCGCCGCTACCCGGTCACCCTGCGCACGGCGCGGCTGCCCGGCAGCGAGCTGGACGTTTACTTCATCGACTGCCCGCCGCTGTTCGAGCGCCCCGGCATCTACACGCAGGACGCCGACGAGCACCTGCGCTTCCTGCTGCTTTCGCGCGCGACGATCGAGTGCCTGCAGCGCGCGCAGTGGGGCCCGGACATCCTGCACTGCAACGACTGGCAGACCGCGCTGGTGCCGCTCTACCTGCGCTCGATCTACGCGTGGGACAAGCTCTTCGCGAACACGCGCACGGTGCTCACCATCCACAACCTCGGCTACCAGGGCGGCTTCGGCGCCGACATCCTGCCCGACCTGTCGCTGGGCGACGCGGCGCCCATGCTCCACCAGGACGACCTGCGCGCGGGCCGCATCGGCTTTCTCAAGCACGGTCTGCTCTACGCCGACGTGCTCACGACGGTGAGTCCCGGCTATGCGGAGGAAATCCGGACCGAGGCGCATGGCGTGGGCCTGCATGCGCTGCTGGCCGCGCGCGCGAGCGCCGGCGCGCTGGTCGGCATCCTGAACGGCATCGACGACGAGATCTGGAATCCGCTCACCGACCCGCACATCGCCACGCACTATTCCGTGAAGAGCCTTGCGCGCAAGGCGAAGAACAAGTCGGACCTGCTCGCGCGCCTGGGATTGTCGGCCGACAAGGAGGCGCCGCTGGCGGGCTTCGTCTCGAGGCTGTCGGCACAGAAGGGCGTGGAGCTGCTGCTGGCCGTGCTGCCGGGGCTGCTGCAGCGGACGACTCTGCGCTTCGCCGCGCTGGGCAGCGGAGAGCCGAGCTACGAGGCGGCGCTGGCGCGGCTCCAGCTGAGCTTCCCCGGGCGCGTCTGTTTCTTCCGCGGCTTCAGCGAGGAACTCGCGCACTGCATCGAGGCGGGCAGCGACCTCTTCCTCATGCCGTCGCTGTACGAACCGTGCGGCCTCAACCAGATGTACAGCCTGCGCTACGGCACGGTTCCGGTGGTGCGCCGCACCGGCGGGCTCGCCGACACGGTGGATCCCTGGAGCTCCGCCACGAGCGAGGGCACCGGCTTTCTCTTCGACCACTTCACCGCCGAGGGGCTGCGCTGGGCGCTGGGACGCGCGCTGTCCGTCTTCGAGGATCGCAAGGCCTGGCGGCGGCTGCAGACCAACGGCATGCTCCGCGACTTCTCGTGGCGCACGCAGTGCCGGCGCTACATCGAGCTGTACGAGCGGCTGCACGGACGGTCGGCCGCGCCGGCCGCGCCCGCCGCGCCAGACGTGCCGATCGCGCGGTCGGCGCCGGCATCCAGGTCCTCATCGAAGCCCACCACGGGGAAAGCAGTGCCATGAACGTGATCCTCGTCGAGCCGTGCTTTCCGGCCAACCAGCGCGAGTTCGCGCGCGCGCTGCACGCGGTGGGCGCGACCACCATCGGCATCGGCGAGCGGCCGAAGGAGTCGCTCGATCCTGAACTGAAGCAATGGCTCTCGCACTACGAGCAGGTGCGTTCCGTCGTGGACGAGGACGCACTGCTGAAGGCCGTGCGTTTCGTGCAGAGCAAGGTCAGAGTGGAGCGGCTGGAGGCCACGGTCGAGGCGCACATCAGTGCGGCGGCCCGCGTGCGCGAGGCCTGCGGCATTCCGGGCACCTCCACGCGCACGGCCTGGCTCTGCCGCGACAAGCCGACGATGAAGGACGTGCTGCGCGAGGCAGGCGTCCCGACGGCGGCCTCGCTGGGCGGCGAGTCCGCGGACGCGGTGCGCGCCTTCGCGGAGCGCGTCGGCTATCCGCTCATCCTCAAGCCGCGCGACGGCGCGGGCGCCTCGGGCACGCACCGCGTCGACGACCGCCAGGCGTTGGAGGCCGTACTGGCCGGCGTGCCCTTCGACCGCGGTGGATCGATCGCCGTCGAGGAGTTCATCGAGGGACACGAGGGCTTCTACGACACCATCTCCATCGGCGGCGAAGTCGCGCACGAGTTCGTGTGCCACTACTACCCGAACGTTCTCGAGGCCATGCGCACGCGCTGGATCTCGCCGCAGTTCATCGCCACGAACCGCGTCGACAGCGAGCCGGGCTATGCGGAGGTGAAGGCGCTCGGTCGACGCGTGCTGCCCGTGCTGGGCATCGGCACGTCGGCCACGCACATGGAGTGGTTCGCCGGGCCCAAGGGGCTGAAGTTCTCGGAGATCGGCTGCCGGCCGCCGGGCGTGCGCGCGTGGGACCTCTACGCCGCGGCCAACGACATGGACATCTATCGCGAATGGGCCATGGCGATCGTGCACGGCCGCCCGTCGCAGCGGGCCTCGCGCGCCTTCTCGGCCGGCATCATCGCGCTGCGCCCCGACTGCGACGGCACCATCCGCGGCTACTCGGGCGTGGAGGAGATCCGCTCGATGTTCGAGCGCTGGATCATCGACGCTCACCTGCCGCCGGCCGGCACGCCCACGCAGCCCGTCGAGGCCGGCTACATGGCCAACGCGTGGTTGCGCCTCAAGCACCCGGACTACGACACGCTTCGCGAGATGCTCGATCACGTCGGCCGCACGCTCAAGGTGCACGCTTCATGAGCAGCGCCATGCGGTGCGCCTGTCTGCTCGGACCGCAGCGGCACAAGCCGTCGCTCGTCGAGGCAGCGCGCGTGCTGGGCGTGGACGAGGGCGCGAAGATCGCGACGATCACCGCCGGCTGGATGGAGCGTGAACGCGAGGACCGCGAGCTGGACGAGCACTTCGGCGGCCGCACCGTGAACCTGGATCTCTGGTCCCGCTCGGAGACGGTTCTCAGGCGCGACCCCGAGCTGGAGCAGGCCCTCAAGGACCGGCTCCTGCTGCTGCGCGAATTGCAGGCGCTCTACCGCCTCCGGCTCGCGCATGCCATGGCCGCCTGCATGCAGCTGCTGCACCGAGCCGGCAATGAGGTCCCGCTGCGGCACGAGCGCGCCGCCTCCATCGAGGCCCTGCGAGTCCTCGATGAGGAGCATCTGCGGCGCGTGGCCGACGTGCACGAGCAGTTCGACGCGCGCTGGCAGCCCGTCCAGCGGCCGGCCGTGGCCCACGAGCGCCGGCAGATCGAGGCGCTGGTGCGCGACGCCGGCGCGGTCGCGATCGCCGGCGGACAGGTGGCTGTGCTGCTCAATCGCCTGCGACTGTTCGACATCGCCTCGCTGCTGAAGGGCGCCACCGTGCTCGCGTGGTCGGCGGGCGCGATGGCGCTTGCCGAGCGCGTCGTCCTGTTCCACAACACGCCGCCGCACGGACCCGGTCACACGGAAGTGTTCGGCGCAGGGCTGGCGCTGGCTCCTGCGCTGCTGCCCTTTCCGCACGCGCGCCATCGACTGCGATTCGACGACGTGCACCGCGTGCTGCTCACGGCGCGACGCTTTGCGCCCGCCCTCTGCGTGCCGCTCGACGACGGCGAGCGCGTGGACCTGCTCGACGGCGCGTGGAGCTTCCCGGCGGGCACGCGCCGCATGGGGGCCGACGGTTCGGTCCACGTCTGGACCGGCGCATGACGGCCATCGTCAGTCACGCATCGCAGGACCTGCGCCAGCTCATCGCGCTGCTGTCGGCGGATCCGCCGTCGACCGAGGCTCTGCAGCGCTTCGTCGACGCGCACGGCTGCCCGATCGTGGATGGCCGACGCTGCCTGTTCCTCTATCGAGGCGAGGCCGACGCCGTGCACCTTCAGCACCGCATCGCCGGCCTGACCTCGAGGCTGCCGCTGAACCGCGCGGCGCCCGGCCCGTTCTGGCACCTCGCCTTCGACCTGCCGGAGGCCTCGCGCATCGAATACAAATTCGAGGTGCGAGTGGGCGACACGACGACGCTGGTCGAGGATGCCTTCAACCGGCGTCACGCACGCGATCCCTTCGGCACGACCTCGGTCGTGCACGGCGTCGGCTACGAGACCCCCGAGTGGACGCTCCCGCATCCCGAGACGCGCCCGGGCACGCTGGAGGATCTGGTGCTGCCGAGCCGCGCGCTGGGTCGCGACGCCCGCATCACGCTCTATCGCCCCGCGCGCTACCGCCGCGAGCGCCGCTACCCGCTGCTCATCGTCCACGACGGCGGCGACTTCCTGAACTATTCGAGCATGAAGACGGTGCTGGACAACCTCACGCACCGGCTCGAGCTGGCCGAGATGGTGGTGGCCTTCACGCATCCCGTGCAGCGCCTGCACGAGTATGCCGCGGACCCGCGGCACGCGCAGTTCATCGCCGGGGAGCTGCTGCCCTGGTTGCAGGCCAGGGAGTCGCTGCTGGACGAGCCCGCCGCGCGTGGACTCATGGGAGCGAGCTTCGGGGCTGTGGCCTCGCTGGCGACGGCCGCGAGCCGGCCGGAGTCCTTCGGCAGGCTGGCGCTGCTCTCCGGCTCCTTCGGCTTCACGGACATCGGCCCGAACCGGCGCGGGCCGGCGTACGATCCGGTGGTGGACTTCGTGAACACCTTCCGCGAGAAGCCGATCCGCGTCGCCGAGCAGGTCTTCGTGAGCTGCGGCATCTACGAGCCGCTCATCTACGAGAACCGTTCGCTGATCCCGCTGCTGATCGAGACCGGCATGGAGGTGCGCTACACGGAGGCGCGCGACGGTCACAATTGGGAAAACTGGCGCGATCGCCTGCGCGACGGCCTCACCTGGCTCTTCCCCGGCCAGCTCTGGATGGTCTACGAGTGATGGCACCCCGCACGGGCAGAGAGGTTCACGGAGTTCACGATGGTTGAGATCGTTCGAAAGATCGGCTTGTCGCTGGGCGCGGACCTGTGCTGGCCGCTCTGCTACGAGGAGTTGATGGCGCGCCTCAAGCTGTCGCTGCGCATCGGGCGCGACACGGTGCGCTTCGAGGTCGAGCGCGTCAGCATCGAGCCCTTCGACCTGCGCCAGCCCTGCCGCTACGACCTGGTCATCGACCGGCTCACGCACTGGTACATGCCGAGCCGCGAGTGGATCAAGAAGTGCGTCGTCATGGACGGGCTCTATGTCTTCAACAATCCGTGGTCCATCCAGGCCAACGAGAAGCACACGACCTACTGCGCGATGATGAAGCTGGGCCTGCCGGTGCCGGACACCTGGCTGCTGCCGCCCAAGGAGTATGCCCCGAGGGACGACCTGCAGAGCACGCTCGAACGCTACGCGAAGCTCTTCGACATCGGGCAGGTGGGCAAGGCGCTGGGCTACCCGTCATTCATGAAGCCCTACGATGGCGGCGGCTGGGCGGGCGTGTCGCAGATCAAGGACGAGGCCGCGCTGCGCGCCGCCTACGAGAAGAGCGGCACGAACGTCATGCACCTGCAGAAGGCGGTGGACCCGCACGACAGCTTCGTGCGCTGCATCGGCTTCGGGCCGCAGACGCGGCTCATCCGCTACGACGCCTCGGCGCCGCTGCACGACCGCTACACGATGGACCGCGACGTCGCGCCGCCCGACCAGGCGCAGGTGCTGCGCGACATGACCCTCACGATCAACGCCTTCTTCGGCTGGGACTTCAATTCCTGCGAGGCGCTGCGCCGCGACGGCACGTGGCACCCGATCGACTTCGCCAATGCCTGCCCGGACAGCCAGGTGACCTCGTTGCACTATCACTTCCCGTGGCTGCTCAAGGCGAACCTGCGCTGGTCGATCTTCTGCGCGGCGACGAAGCGCCCGATGCGCCAGAACCTCGACTGGAATCCGTTTTTCGAGATCGCGAACGACGAGCCGGACGCGAACAAGCGGCTGACCGCGTGCGCCGCACTGGCCCGCAAGCGCTTCGATGCCGCGCGCTTCGAGGAATTCTGCGCCCGGCACCTGCCGCACCTGGACGAGACCGCGTGGGAGTTCTTCGCCACCGACACGGCGAAGCACGCCGTGCGCATCAAGGTGGCGGCGCTTTTCCCCGCGCGCGAAGTGGACCAGTTCACGGAGCTGTTCTGGTCGCGCATCCAGCTCTGGCGCGAGCACGAGTCCGGCGCAGCGGCGGGGCTGAAATGAAGCACGCCACACGCTGGTATTCCACGCGCGTCGCCCAGGACGTCTCGGTCGTGCGCTGGGGCCATTACGGCAAGCCGGTGCTGCTCTTCCCGACCGCCGGCGGGGACGCCGAGGAGGTCGAGCGCTTTCACATGATCGGCGCGGTGCAGCCCCTCATCGACGCGGGCCGCATCAAGGTCTACTCCTGCGACAGCGTGGCCGGTCAGGTCATGGTGGCGGGCGAGGGCAGCAGCCGTTACCGCGGCCGCATGCAGAATCGCTTCCACGAGTTCGTGCGCCACGAGCTGGTGCCCGCCATCGCCGCCGACTGCGGGCAGCAGTCGGTCGAGGTGGTGGCCACCGGCGCGTCCATCGGCGCCTTCCACTCGCTGGCCATGGTCTGCCGCTACCCGGAGGTCTTCTCGCACGCCTTGTGCATGAGCGGCACCTACGACGTCTCCCGTTTCCTCAAGGGCGACGGCGGCGAGGACTTCCACTACGCGTCCCCGATCCACTTCCTTCCGCAGCTTCAGGGCGAGGCGCTCGAGGCGATCCGCAAGCGCTTCATCCTGCTCGCCTCCGGGCAGGGGCGCGCCGAGGACATCGGCGAAAGCTGGCGCATGGCGGACGTGCTCGGCAGCCGGGGCATCCCCAACCGAGTGGACCCGTGGGGAGCCGAGTGGCACCATGACTGGCCTACGTGGCGCACGATGCTGCCGCTGTACCTGAACGAGTTCGTCTGAAAGCACATGGGTGAGCAGAAAGTCGATGCCGAGTTCGCGGGCCCGGACCGGCGGCGCTTCATGCGCGCGATCCTGCGTGACCTTCAGGCGCTCGAGGCCATGCTGTCCAACGGGCTGATCGAGGAAGGCGTGCGCCGCGTGGGCGCCGAGCAGGAAGTCTTCCTCGTGGATCGGCACTGGCACCCGGCGCCGGCATCGCTCAAGGCCCTCGAGCTGGTGAATGACCCGCACTTCACCACGGAGCTGGGGCTGTTCCAGCTCGAGTGCAACCTCGATCCTCAGCTCTTCGGCGGCGACTGCTTCCGGCGCATGGAGCACCAGCTCTCCGGTCTGCTCGGGCAGCTGCGTCGCGCGATCGGGCCTGCCGGGCTGGAGATCGTGCTCACGGGCATCCTGCCGTCGCTGCGCCGCTCCGATCTCGGGCTGGAGAACATGGTTCCCAACCCGCGCTACCAGATGCTCAACCGCGCGATGACCGCGCTGCGCGGGCAGGACTACGAGATCGCCATCGAAGGCGCCGACGAACTGCGCCTCAAGCACGACTCGGTGATGGTGGAGGCCTGCAACACGAGCTTCCAGGTGCACCTGCAGTCGGGAGCGGCGGAGTTCCCCAATCTCTACAACATCGCGCAGGCCCTGGCCGGGCCGCTGCTCTCCTGCTGCAGCAATTCGCCGCTGCTCTTCGGCCGCAGGCTGTGGACCGAGACGCGCATCGCGCTCTTCGAGCAGGCCGTGGACACGCGCAGCCCGAATCACGAGCGCGACGTTCAGGCGCGCGTGTCCTTCGGCGATCGCTGGCTGCGGCGCTCGGTGGTGGAGATCTACCGCGAGGACGTCGCGCGCTTCCGCACGCTGGTCGGCGGCGAGAGCGGCGAGGATCCGATGGCGATTCTCGAGCGCGGCGGCGTGCCCGAACTGCGCAGCCTGCGCCTGCACAACGGCACCGTCTACCGCTGGAACCGCGCCTGCTACGGCGTGACCGACGGCAAGCCGCACCTCCGCATCGAGAACCGCGTGCTGCCGTCGGGTCCAAGTGTCACTGACGAAGTCGCCAACGGCGCCTTCTGGTACGGCTGCATGCTCGGCCTCGCGGCAAAGCACGAGGACATCACGAAGGTCATGGAGTTCGAGCACGCGCGGGCCAACTTCACCACCGGCGCGCGCTACGGACTCGGCGCACCCATGATCTGGTTGGACGGCGAGGAGATGTCGGCGCCGCACCTGGTGCTGGACCACCTGCTGCCGCTCGCCGAGGCCGGCCTGCGCAGCGGCGGCGTCGACGATGCGGATCGCGAGCGCTATCTCGGCGTCATCGAGCGCCGCGTGCGCACCGGCCGCACCGGCGCGCGCTGGCTGCTCTTCTCGCTGGCCCAGATGAAGGGGCACGGCACGGCCGCCGAACGACTGACCGCGCTGACCTCCGCCACGGCCGCGCGACAGCAGAGCGGCGCCACGGTGGAGTCGTGGGAGCCCGCGCAGCGCGTCGAGGCCGGCGGCTGGAAGCACAACTACGTGCACATCGAGCAGTACATGTCCACCGACCTGTACACCGTGCAGGAAGACGATCCGGTGGAGCTGGCCGCCAACCTCATGCAGTGGCACGGCATCCGCCACGTTCCGGTGGAAGATCAGGAGCACCGGCTGGTGGGCCTGGTCTCCTATCGCTCGCTGCTGCGGCTGCTGACGGCGCAGGACGCCGCGCGCGGCGCCGACGCGATCCCCGTCTCGGAAGTGATGCACCGCGATCCGTTCACGGTCGCACCGGGCACGACCACCATGCGCGCGATCGAGCTCATGAACACGCACAAGGTCGGGTGCCTGCCCGTCGTCCACCGCGGACGTCTCGTGGGCATGATCACGCCCGGCGACTTCGCCGACATCGCCAGCCAGCTTCTCAAGCAGAAGCTCGCCGAGTGACGGCGGGGGCCGCCGGCAGCAACGCGGCCGACGGCCGTGTGCTCGGCCACCTGCGCGGCACCCAGGGAGGCCCGCTGCTCCTCGTCATCGCGGGCATTCACGGCAACGAGCCCGCCGGCATCGCGGCGGCCCGGCGCGTGCTCGCGAGACTCCGCGAGGAGCACGTGCCGATGCACGGCGAGCTGCTCGTGCTGCTCGGCAATCGCGGTGCACTGCAGCAGCAGCGACGCTTCCTCACGCGCGACCTCAATCGCGGCTGGACCGAGGAGAGCCTCGCGCATCTCCGCTCGGCGACGGGCAGCCACGGGAACGGCAACGGGTCGCCAGCGGGCGCCGCGCCCGAGACCGAGGACCGCGAGCAGCTCGACTTGCTCGCGGCCATCGAACCCTTCCTGCACGACGGGCGGCGCGTCTTCGTGCTCGACCTGCACACCTCGTCCGCCGCGGGTTTCGCCTTCTCGATCGTGGCCGGCACGGCGGACAGCAGCGGCTTCGCGCTGGCCGTGGGCCTGCCCGCCCTCCGCGGAATGCTCGAAAGAGTCCACGGCATCCTCGCCGGATACCTGACTCGTCGCGGCTGCGTCTCGCTCGTGGTGGAGGGCGGGCAGAACGACGATCCTGGCTCGGTCGACCAGCTGCACTCGGTGTTGATGCTGGCGCTTGCCTTCACCGGTCTGGTGGAAGGCACGGCGCTGCCGGACCTCGCGCAGCACGCCGCGCGGCTGCAGGGCGCGAGCCGCGGACTGCCACGCGTGATTCAGGTTCATCACCGGCACGCGCTCCGGAAGGACGACGACTTCCGCATGGAGCCCGGCTTCGCGAACCTGCAGCGCGTCCGCGCCGGCACGCTGCTCGCGCGCGATCGGCACGGCGAAGTGCGGGCGGACGAGGACGGTTGGCTCGTCTTTCCTCTCTACCAGAGCCAGGGCGACGACGGCTTCTTTCTCGGGCGCGAGATGGAGAGCTGACGCCCTCTGCGGCGCGGAGGGTGTTAACATCCCCCGCTTCCTCACCCGTGCCCGACACCTGAGACAACTGATGCACATCGCCCTTGCCCTGTCGTGCCTGCTCGCGCTCTCGCCTGCCGTGGCGGCCGGCACGCACCACGTGAATGCCGACCTCGCGACGGGGGCCAACGACGGCTCGAGCTGGGCCGACGCATTTCAGGGGCCGCACGGCCTGCAGGCCGCTCTCGCCGTCTCCATCGCGGGCGACCAGATCTTCGTGGCGCAAGGCACCTGCCTCCCGACAGCCACGCTGTCGCGCACCGTGGCCTTCGCGCTCAAGAATGACGTCGCGATCTACGGGTCCTTCCTCGGGACGGAGACGTCGCCAGCCCAGCGCCCGCCCTTCGGCACGGCGCCCAGCGTGCTCAGCGGCGATCTTGCGGGCAACGATGGCGCACTGGCCTTCGGCGACAACTCCATCCACCTCATCACCACGACGGGCACCGGCCCGAGCGCGGTGCTCGACGGCTTCGTGATTTCGAGCGGCGCCGCGACTGTCAACGGAGGCAATCAGGACCGCGGCGGCGGCATCCTGTGCCTGAGCGGCGCGAGCCCGACCGTGCGCAACTGCCGCTTCGTCGGCAACCGCAGCAGCTTCGGCGGCGCGGCCGGCTACATCAGCAGCAGCGCGGCGCCGAGCTTCACCGATTGCAGCTTCGAGGACGGCGTCGGCGGGTCCTTCGGCGGCGCCTTCGACATCGCCTCCGGCGGGGCGGTGCTCTACGAGCGCTGCCTGTTCAAGGGCAACACGGCCGCTCGCGCCGGCGCGCTGGAGGTCTTCTCCACCAACGGCGTGCTGGTGAACAACTGCGTCTTCACCGGCAACACGGCCACCGGTTCGGGCGGCGGCGGGGCCATCTGGGTGGGCACGGGCGGCGATCCGCGCATCCGCAACTGCACGATCATCGGCAACACGTCCACGGTGAACGCCGTCGCCGGATTGCGCAACCAGGCCGCCACCAATGCCACGGTCGTCAACTGCATCTTCTGGGACAACACCGGGCCCGGCGGCGCGCAGGCCGCGGGCAACCAGGTGAATGCGGCGACCGTCGTCACGCACTCCATCGTGCAGGGCGGCTTCGCCGGCACGGGCAATCTGTCCGCGGATCCCGGCCTGCTGGATCTCGTCGGGGGTGATTTCTCGCCGACCTCCGCCTCGCCCGGCATCGATGCCGGCGATTCCTCGGCCGTGCCGGCCGGCGCCCTGCTGGACTACGCGCACCAGCCGCGCCTCGCGGACGTGCTCTCCGTCGCCGACACCGGCATCGGCCCGGCGCCGGTCGTGGACATCGGCGCCCGGGAATTTCCCTCCGCGTGGCTCGACCTCGGCAGCAGCCTTGCCGGCACGTCGGGCGATCCGACGCTGGAGCTCACGGGCACGCTCAGCGCCGGCAGTGCTCTCGGCGTGTCGCTCGCGCAGGCGCTCGGCAACAGCCCGGCGTGGTTCGTGCTCGGCCTTTCGGCGCTCGGCGCACCCTTCAAGGGCGGCCTCATGGTGCCGGACGTGAACTTCGTCTTCGCGATTCCGACGACCGCGGGCGGCACCGTCGCGATCGCGACACTGTGGCCGGTCGGCGTGCCGTCGGCCCTCGCCACGTACTACCAGTTCTGGGTTCAGGACGCGGCCGGGCCGTCCGGCTTTGCCGCGAGCAACGCCGTGAAGGGCACCACGCCCTGAGCCGTCCGCGCGCCGCGCTGCGCTGCGGTGCGCCTGACGGTGGCGTCCGCCGCGTGGCGCCCGCCAGCGCCCGGCGAGGCTCGCATCCTGAGTCTTCTCGGGCCCGGGCCGCGCGCCTCACGCGGGAGGATTCCTCTCCCGCCGCCGCCTGTTCGAATCTCGGGTCGTGCCATATCATCCGCGGCGCAGGTGGTCATGCGCCCGGGCTCCGCGCACCACACCACGGCTGCAACTTCGGGACTTCGGCAGGGGCCTGCTCATTCCAAGGAGGTGCTGCGTGCTGCACGTTTCGCGCATGATCCGTCGACCCGCCGTGCCGGCAACGATCGCAAGGCTCGCGAAGATCACAAAGATCACAAAGATCGCGATGCTCGCGATGCTGGGGGCGCTCCTCCTTCCCGCTGCGCCCGTCGTCTCGGCGCAATGCTTCGGGCCCGACAACCTGGATCTCGGCCCGTGCTGCGCGGCCACGCTCCCCAACCTGCCGGTGTTTCCCGGAGCGTCGCTGCCGGGCCTCGGCATCTGCTGGGGACAGTGCACCGTCAACAACCAGCGCACGCTCAAGGTGGCTTGGACCCCGCCCGCGCAGCCGTTCTGCGCCGAATACACCACGACGCTCACGGTGTTCGACGGCAGCTCCGGCCTGCCGCTGCTCGGCGGCCAGCTGACGCTGGACTACACGCGCACCTGGGACGAAATCACGACGACAGGCACGGTGGCTCAGGTCTGGCGCTTCACGGCAAAGGCCGACCTCGTTTCACTGGCGGCGCCAGGCGGGCCTCCCTGTCCTGTCCCCAACTGCATTGCGCCCGTCGGCCCGCACCCGACCGCCTTCTTCTACGGCTACGTGGACTACACCAACTGCACTGCGGCGGGCACCTGGGAGAACGTTCTCGTGCTCTACCATGCGTGTGACCGCTTCATCCACGCGCCGGGACTCTCCGACCGGCCAGGCGTTTTTCACGCGAGTTCGTCCTTCGCGATCGTCGCACCACACTCGGCGCTGCAGCCGTTCGTGCCGGTCAACGTCGTCGCTCCCGGCGGCAATGTCTTCGCGGAAGCCACGCGCAGCGTGACCACCAGCGGCTTGCCGCCCTTTGCATGCACCGTCGAGGATCCCGTCGCTTTCGGCTCGATGACGCCGCTCGGCGCGGGCTGCGTGTGCACGCTGTCGATCAGCCCCAAACAGCAGACGTTGCGGCAGTTCACGGGACAGACGCAGTGCACGACCACGGCCGGGACTCCGGGCGCCTGGACCTCTCTCAACATCAACTTCCCGACGCTGCCCTGGCTTCACATGGTGAGCACGAGCATCGGCCGGTGGACCAATCCCAACATGTATCCGAGCACGGAATCCGTCTGGGTCGACGAAGGCCTGTTCGTTCACCAGGATGCATGCACGGGCAGCTTCCTCGAGCAGAAGTACGGCGCATCGACACGCAACGGCTGGACCGTCCTGTCGATCCCAGGTTCGCCGACCAACTTCACCGATCTCGTGGACAACTACACCGCGCCGCTGGCCGGTCCGTTCCCGACCCCGATCATGGGCAGCGTTCGTCCCACGGATCACCTCATCTACGTGAACGAGCCGTAGTCTTCACGGAAGGGGCGTGACGCCCTTCGGCTGCACGCACTCGCCGCTCGGCACAGGATCTGGGATCATCGCGGCATGGATCCGTCGCGCACGCCGGCATGCACGCAGGGCGAGGTCGTGCTGCCGTGCGTCGAGCTCGATGCCACGACACGCTTCTTCGTCGAGCGACTGGGTTTTTGCATCGAGTCGATCATCCCGGCGGACGATCCGCTCGTCGCCATCCTGTCCGGCGCCGGCCTGAGGCTGCGCCTCGAGCGGCAGCGTGCCGGCGCGGGGGGCGCGCTCGGCGCGGGGGGCGCCGTCACGCTTCGCCTGCATGCGGCGGAGCGGGCTGCGGTCGCCGGCGGCGCGCTCGAACTCACCGCGCCCAACGGCACGCGCATCGTGCTGGCACAGGCGGATCCCGAGCTCGTCCTGCCGCCGATGCGTCCCGCTTTCGTGCTGACACGGCAGGACGGCGCCGGTGCACCCGACGCATGGAAGCGCGGCCGCGCCGGGATGGAATACCGCGACCTGATCCCGGACCGGCTGGGCGGCCGATACATCGCGTCGCACATCCGCATCAGGGACGGCGGCCCCGTGCCCGACTACGTGCACTTTCACAAGATCCACTTCCAGGTGATCCACTTCGTGCGCGGCTGGGTGCGCGTGGCCTACGAGGGCCAGGGACCATCGCTCGTCCTGCAGGCTGGCGACTGCCTGCTGCAGCCGCCGCGCATCCGGCACCGCGTGCTCGAGTGTTCCCCGGGCCTGGAGGTCGTCGAGGTCACGTGTCCGGCAGAGCACGAGACCTGCGCGGATCACGCGCTGGCGCTTCCCGATTCCGTGGTGCAACGCGAGCGCACGCATGCCGGCCAGCGTTTCGTCTGCCACCGCGCGGCCGAGTCCACGTGGGCGGCCTCCTGGCGCCCCGGCCTGCAGTCCGCCGAAACGGGCATCTCGGAGGCCACCTGCGGGCTGGCCGGCGTGCGCGTGCTGCGCGCCCGCGGCGCACAAGGCAAGGGTTCCTCATCGGCTGAGGAAATCCGGTCCCACGACGCGGAGCTGCTGTTCTCCTTCGTGCTGAGCGGGCACGCGATGCTGCGTGTCGCGACCCTCGATCGCGCTCATGGGGCCGGTGACGCCGTGAGCGCAGCCGGAACGGACCTTGGTCACGACGCGGCGGCGACCGGCGCCGTGCGCATCGCCCCGGGCGATGCCTTCGTGATCCCGGCGCATGTTCCGCATGCCCTCGGCGCGTGTAGCGAGGACTTCGAGCTGCTCGAGGTCGCGCTGCCCGGCGCCTTCCAGGCCTTCGCCTGCTCTGGCGCCAGCTCATGAGCGCCGGCGCAACATGATCGAAGCCGAAGCCAGTCTGGACATCCGACGCCCCGCCGCGGTCCTCTTCGCATGCGTGTGCGACGTGAGTCGCGCGCCGGAGTGGTTGCAGGGCTGCGTGGCGCTGTCGCTCGCGTCGCCGGAGGGATGGGGGCACGGGGCGCTGCTGCACTACGTGCACCAGCAGGGAGGTCACGAAGTGCGCATGACCGGCCGTGTCACGGCATGGGCGCCTGGCCGCGAGCTGCGCATGGAGTTCGCGGACGAGATGTTCGGCGTGGCGGTAGCGCTGCGCTTCGACGCGTTGCCCGACGGCACGCGCGTCTCGCACGTCGTGTCCATCGACCTGAAGAGCTTCACGCTGCGGCTCATGGCGCCCATGATTCGCGTCGCCAATCAGCAGCAGGTGGCGGGCAACCTCGAACGACTCAAGCGCCTCGTCGAATCGGCCGACTGAGCGGGCGCTGTGCGGCGCCGTCGCCCCCGAGGCGACTCAGTGCGTGGCCGTCACGGCGAGGTAGATGGTGTTCACCTCGTCCTCGTCGAGCAGCGGATTGAAGACGCTGATCGCTTCGGCGCGCGCCGAGGCGAACACCTCGCCGAGGCGTCGGGTGAAGGCCTCGTCAGGCGGCTCCGCCGACCAGAGCGCGAACACGCCTCCGGGGTGCAGGCGATCCGCGAGCGCAGCGAGGCCGTCGGGTCCATAGAAACCGGCGTGGCTCGCGTGCAGCAGGCCGCGCGGCGAGTGGTCGATGTCGAGCAGCACCGCATGAAAGCGGCGGCCCGGCGCCTCGGCATCGAAGCCGCCGCCGGAGGAAGCAGCCAGCGCGAAGAAGTCGCCCTGGCTCAGGCGGCAGCGCGAGTCACCCGTGAGGCGGGAGCCCAGCGGAACGAGGTGGCGCCGGTGCCACGAGATGACCTCGGGAAGGTATTCGACGACGATCAGCGAACGGACGGCGGCATGGTCCAGCGCGGCCGCGGCCGTGCAACCCAATCCGAGTCCGCCCACCACGACGTCCAGTGCCCCGCTGCCCGCCTCCGCCAGTCCGAGTTCCGCCAGCGCGATCTCGGAGCCGTTCACGAGGCTGGACATCAGGAACTGACCGTCGAGCTTGACCTCGTAGATGTCCACTCCCTGCACGGACAGGGCGCGCCGTCGCCGCAGGATCAACTCGCCGAAACGGGTCTGCGCGAAGTCGAGTTCCTCGTAGGCCAGGCTCATGAGTACCGTCCGGGATGGGGCCGGGCACGACCGGCGCCGGAGCGATGCGAAGGAGTCAGCCGATCCGTTCGTAGGATCCGCGGCCGAGCCTGCGGAAGCGCTCGTCCCTGGCGAGCGCATTGCCGACGAGCGTCGCGAAATTGGCCGCCGTGGAGCGGTAGCCGTTGCGCTTCAGGAGTTCGGCGGCCTCTGCAGGCGTGACCAGGGCGCGCGGCTCGACGGCCAGCGCGATGGCCTCACGCAGGCTGACGGTGTTCCGGGCCTTGGAAGTCTTGCGCTGACCGGGCTGGCCTCGGCGACCAGGCTTGCCGGACTTGTCGGCTTTGCCGGGCTTGCCGAGCTGGCCGGGCTTGCCGGCTTTGCCGGGCTGACCTCGGCGACCGGTTGGGGCCGGCCGTGGTCGTTCGGTGGTGGCGAACTTTGCGCCATCGTGCCCGATCATCGTCAGGCGTTCCTCGATGGCGTCCATGAGTTCGAGGATGCGATCGCGTTCCGCGAGGAGTTGCGCAGATCGCTCCCGTCGGCGCTGCAGCTCAGCCAGGATTTTCGTGCTCGAGATGCCCGCGAGTGGCGAGCGCTCCCACGGAAAGCCCGACTCGAGCGGCGGCAGCGACATCACGGCTGGCACTGCATCCGGGCGCCGGCTCCGGGATGTGCCGACGTCGCGCGGCTCGCGGCGCGGCAGCGGCTTTGCGGCTTCAGGCCGGGCGGTCTGCGTCTCGGCGGCAGGCGCGGAGGGCGCTGTCGCGACGGGCGCAGCCGCCGTATCGGAAGCCGCGTTGGCGACCGGCGCGCCGACCGGCGACACGACCGGCAACTCGCTTGCATGGCCCTCAGGGTCGGCGAACGGCGCGGACGTGGTCGCGGACATGTTCAGTTCCGGGCCCGGGAGTCGGACATGGTGGATGTCGGCCGAGACGTGCTCAGCGGATGCACTCGTAGCGACCGCGCTCCACGCGCCGGAAGCCCGAGTGATTGGACAGCGCCACGGTGACGGTCTGGGTAAATGTCTTCGAGTTGGTGAGATAACCGCTCTTCCGGACCAGGTCGGCTGCTTCGGTGGGTGAGACCACCATGCCCGCGTCAACCGCAGCCGTGAGCGCATCCGCGAGGTTGAGCGTGTTCCTGGGTCGAGGCGTGCCGGAGCGCGACGGACCTCGCGGAACCGACGGAGCCTTCTCATCCCCCGGCTCGCCGCCGGAGAGAGCTGCCTCGCCGCCGCACTTGCGGAGCTCGGCCTCGACCATGGCGAGCTCGGCAGCCACCCTGGCGCGCTTTTCCTGCAGGCGCGACACGGCGTCCTCGCGCCGCCTCAATTCACGACGGAGGTCATCGAGAGACATCGAGGAAAGGTCTTGTACGGAATCACTCATCTCGCGGCGGGTCCAGGTGGTGATGGACGGAAGGTGTCCGCTGATCCGGGATGCGTCGGAACCCGACACATGCTCGGAGTTCGGAACAGCAACTGTCACGGGAGGCCCTGCGGCGGGAAGTGACATCGGGCCGCGGTCGTAACTCTTGCGCGGATCAATCTCCCGCAGGAAGTCCCGGTCGATGCGCATGTCAGCCTGAGTATCGGTCACTTCGAGCGCTGGTACTGGCCGCGTCCCAGCTTCTTGAAGCGGCTGTCCTTGGCCAGCGCATTGGCGACGATCATGCCGAAGTTGGAGCTCGAACTCCTGTATCCGGCCTTCCTGGCGGTCACGGCAGCCTCCGCGGGCGAGACGGTGGCGCCGACCTTCACGCCGGAGATGATGGCCTCGGGAAGCGTCATCTCGTTCTTCGCGCGCTTGCTTCCCTTGCCCTTTGCCTTGTTCCTGCTTCCCTTGGGACGACCGGCCTTGCCCTTGGCCTTGCCTGCGCCCGCCGGACGGCCGGGCTTGCGGCCCTTGCGAGCCGGGACGCTCTCCACGCCGAGGTCGGCGAGTTCGGACTCGACCGCTGCCAGCCGCTTGGCGAGGTCCGCGTGCTGCGCCTTCAACTTGCTGGCGCCCGCCTCGCGACGCTCCAATTCGCGACGGAGCTCACGCGTGGACATGGATTTGAGAGCCATGAGAGACCTCACTCAATGGGGGGGAGGGTGCATTAGAAACCAGGGGCCGTGCCAAATCAACAAGGAGATTGTGAGATCGGCTGCGGACTCTGCATGAATCGCCTCGTTCGCTCTCCGGAAAGCGTTCCCACAGGCCCGTGCGTGACATCGAGGGCTGTGTGAATCGGACCCCGTGCATGGAAGGCATGACGATTCTGCGACTGTCTGCTTCCGGGAGCCTGAGGTAGCATCCCGGCCGCGTGTTCCCCCGAGCACGCCATGCGCCTGCTTTCGTCGGCGTACGTCGTGGCACCATGGAGTTCTCCCTTGTCTCGAAATCAAGCTTGTTCCCGTGATCCCTCGCGTTCTGCCGGCATCCTGAAGAGCCTCGCGCGAGGCGGTCTCGTGCTCGCGGTGGCCGTCCCCGCGGTGGCGGCTCAGGTTCTCGACTACTCAATCTCCAAGATCGAGGTGAATCAGGCCGTGCAGACAGGCACCACGCCGCTGGTCGCCGGGCGCACGACCTTTGCTCGAGTTTCCGTACGCGTCACCAACCCGCTGCCCGCGACTCCCCTCGTGGATGGCCTGCTGCGCATCTACGTGAACGGCGTCGAGGCGGCCGACTCGCCCATCTACTCCGACAACGGGCCTTTCCCGGCAAAGCTTCCCATCGATTTCACCGTCGAAGACGGCTCGCTGAATTTCATTTTCCTGGCTCCCGAATCCGCCCAGGTCGTGCTCACCGCAGAAGTGAATCCGGCCGGTCCCAATTTCGTGGCCGAGGCGAACACATCCAACAATACCTTCTCGAGCGTCCCGCTCTCGTTCGCGTACTTCCGCGCGCCCGAGCTGGCCTACGTGCCGATCGACTACAGGCCGGGTGGCGGCAGCATTCCCAATCTTCCGGATGCAGCGCGGATCGAGCCCGGCATGGGTGACAATTTCGTGCAGGGCATCTACCCGGCGCCCGACTGGCGCTACCACCGGACCGACGCCCCCAGCAAGTTGTGGACATCGTCGCTCGCGGGCACCGGCGTCGACCTGCTCAATGCGCTGCAGGTGGACATCAACCTCATGCAGCCCAAGCCCGACTTCCTCTACGGCTTCGTGCCGGGCGGCCTGTCCTACAACGGCCAGTCCTACATCAACGGCAACGTGTCGATGGGGAACACGGAACTCATCCGCTACCAGCGGACGCTCGCTCATGAGCTTGGTCACAACGTGGGCCTGCAGCACAACAGCCTGACGACCGGCGTCATCGGCGTGGATGTGGAGCACCACCTCCACCTCACGCAGAACCTGCCGCAGATCAAGGCGGCCACGCTGAAGGACATCATGTTCGCCGGGCTCCTCACGCAGGAGGCCTGGGTCGCGCCGAGCACCTTCAACTACTTCTGCAATCTCCCGCTGTTCGATGCGCCCGCACTGACCGCGGCATCGACGAACGCGCCGCCTGGACTGCTGCTCGCGGGCCTGTGGAACAGGCAGTCGGGCGAAATCCGGCTGACCGACATGCTGACCCTGCCCGCAGCCGTGGCATCGGTGCCTGCCTCGCCGCACGAGGCGAATCTCGTGGTGCGTGCCTTCGCCGGATCCACGCTGGTCACCGAACTTCCGCTGCTGGCGCGAAGCTCCGCGGACGAGTGCCCCGAGTGCGGTGGCGGCGATGCGGACTCCGCGGGCCCGGCCGATCCCGTCGTGCCCTTCACGGCGATCCTGCCGCTGAATGCCGAGGGCGTCGATTCGATCGATCGAGTCGTCGTTGCCGCAGCGGGCGGGGCCCATGCGCTGCCGCTCGAACGGCAGCGCACGTCCTGGGCTCCGCACGTCGGCTTCACGTCACCCATCAACGGAGTCGTGAACGCGGGCAAGCTCGTCGTTTCGTGGACCGGTTCGGACGCGGACGGTGACGCACTTCACTGCTATCTGCGCTACAGCCCCGACGGCGGCAAGCGCTTCGTGCCGCTCGCTTCGGGCCTCGACCTCACCAGCGTGGACGTCGATCTGAACGCGCTGCCCGCGCCCGTCGCCGGCAAGGCCTTCTTCGAGCTGCTCGCCAGCGACGGCCTCAACACGACCGTCACGCGTACGCAGCCGCTCAATCTCTCGTCGGCGCAGCTCGGCGGCGGCAACGCACCATGGGTGCAGATCGTCACTCCCGACGATGGCAGCGTCTTCCGGCAAGGCGCCACGGTGATCCTGCACAGCTCGGGCTGGGATCTCGAGGATCACGCTCTGGAGGGACAGAGCCTGCAATGGTCTTCCAGTCTGGACGGCTCGCTCGGATCGGGACGGCTCACTTCGGTGGCCGATCTCAGCGTGGGCACGCATGTCCTGCAGGTGTCCGCCGAGGACAGCAGCGGCATGCATGCGGTGGACACGGCGACGATCACCATCCTCGCGCGCGATCTCCCGCGAACCTCGACCGTCGTGTGCCAGCCGGACCTCGGCTTCGGCGGCCCCGGCTCCTCGACGCTGTCCCTGTGTGGCGACGACCTGTCTACCGGCGGCAGCGCGGCTCTCCAGCTGACGGGCGGGCCGGCCTTCGCACCTGCCTTCCTCGTCGTGGGTGCGACGAACGCGCCGGGACCGCTCAAGGGCGGCCTGCTCGTGCCGCAGCCGTGGGCTGTCATCGTGCCGTTGACCACGGACGCGGACGGCGACATCTCCATCCCGGGCATCGCGGGTGGCAACGGCCCCGCGGTCCTCTTTCTGCAGTGCGTCCTCATCGATGCCGGACAGCCGCAGGGCCTCGGCTTCTCCAATGCGCTGCAGGTGACTTTGCTGCCGTAGCGGCGACTCCGCGGTCTGCGGCGTCATGGCCAGCAGTGGCTCTCACTGAGGCACGGATCGCGGGAGCCGCGGCAGAGGCCATTGCAGGGGCTGGCGCGCGCGTCGCGCGGCGGGATGACTCCCGGCGCGACGTGTCGCGCCGGCCGCTGCGGTGACGACGATCCCAGGAAGGCATACTTCTGGCGCGGGAACAGGCGCCTCCGGCGTTCCGTGCGCCCCCGAGGCGATCGGAGGCACGGGCGCCGGTCCGCCGCTGGAGGGCCGGGGTGGCCGAGTCGCGCAGACATCGCAGGCGGCTGGTGGACTTCGCCAGACTGCTCGGACTCCAGCTCGTCGTCGGGCTGCTCCTGTTCGAAGTCGTGTTGCGGCTGGTCTCGCCCTGGTCGCAGTCCGTGCGCTCGTGGACGGTCGTCCCGCAGGACAGTCACGACTTCGCGTCGGCGGACTCGCTTCCCGACCTGCTCGACATGACCGCCCTGGGGTACCGACCGTGCCGCGACGTCGGCGGCTTCGTCACCAACTCGCGCGGCCTGCGCACGCCGGTGTTTCAGATGGCCGGGGAACCCGGTGTGCTGCGTGTCGTGGCGCTCGGCGATTCGTTCACGTTCGCGAGCGGCGGCGTGCCGTGGTCGGACCTGTGGACCACGAAGCTGCAGCAACTGCTCCACGAGGGCCTGCGTCAGCCGGTGGAAGTCATCAACCTCGGCATGCCCATGGTCGGCCCGTCCTTCGAGCGCCGCATGTGGCAGCTGCAGGGCGCTGCGTTGCGGCCGGATGTCGTGGTGCTCGAGTTCTACGTGGGCAATGATTTCCGCGACGAGGCATGGGTGCCCGACGACGGCTTCTTCTCGCGCTACGGCCGCCACAGCGACGTCCTGGCCGTGCTGCGCAACGCGTGGGCCGGGCGCGTGGCCGGCAGCGAGGGGCACGTTCCCGGCGCCCTCTCCTTCGCCGAGTTCCACAAGAGCGCGGAACTGCCGCAGGGTGGCTACGAGGTCGAGGACTACCGGCGCATTTTTCTGGCACGACGGCCGCTCTACACCCGCGCGCAGCTGCTGAATATCGAGATGCGCGACATGCGCCTCTGCGACCTCTCACAGCGCGCCGCATTCGACGGCATGTGCGCCAAGCTGGAGAAGACGCTGCTGCCCTTCGTGGCGGAGGTCGTCGGCAGCGGCGCGCAACTGCTCGTCGTCATCGTGCCCGATCGCATCCAGGTGAATTCAAGCGAGCGCCTGGCGGTGCTCGCGGCGCTGGGTCGCCCCGATGCGGACTTCGACTGGGACGCGCCGCAGCGCTGGCTGGACGCGCTCCTCGCCCGGAACGGCGTTCCGTGCCTCGATCTGTTGCAGCCGATGCGTGCCGAGTCCGGGGGCGAGAGTGAGGACGGCGGCGGTGCCGAGGCGCACCTGCCGCTCTACTCCGCGGACGACACGCACTGGTCCGTGGCGGGCAACGCGCTGGCCGCCACGCTCATTGCCCGGCAACTCGAGCGGCAGCTGATGCCGACCGGTCGACGGGCAGCATCGGATCACTGACGGCCTGGCCGTGCTTCGTTGCCGGTGCGGCGGGTGCGCGCCAGATCTCGCGCACGGCAGCCCGCAAGCCATCCGCGAGCAGCGCTGGCAGGTGCTGCGCGAAGCGGATGCGGGCGCTCTCGGCCATCGCGGCGAGGCGCGCGTCGAGCCTCGCCACCAGCGTGAGCGTCTCGGTCGAGATCATTCCGGCGGCAGCGAGCTCCAGCGCGGTGTGCTGCACCAGCTCGCGCTGCACGTGGCAGTCCTGCGCGTCTCCCAGCGCAGCCTGCACGAGCTTCAGCGGAGGCAGCAGCGCGAAGACCGTCACGGGATCGAAGACGGCCTTCGTGCTGTCGAGCACGTAGCGGAGCTTCTTGGCCTCGATGCGCAGGGCGTGCAGATCTTCGGGCGGGGAGTCGGCACGCAGGGCGCGCCCGCGTTTGACGAAGCGCGCGTGCAGGCGGTCGATGCGCCGGCCAGCGACGAAGGCGATGGGGGCCTCGGCGCGGTGCGCCGGCTTGCCGCGGCCGGTCGCCGGATCGTCGCGCGTGAGGAAGTCCTCCCAGCCCGCGAGCAATGTCGTGAAACGCAGCGTGTCCAGCTGCGCCAGGAGGCGACCGAGTTCCGCCTGGCGGCGCTGCCGAAGCCTGTCGATGAGCGGTGCGAGCGCCGCCGCCTCCTCGGGCGGCACGAGCAACGGATCCGCGAGCCGTCCCAGGAACACGTCGAGGTCGCGCACGGGACCCGTGAGCCGGCCGAGCCAGGAGAGCTCCTCGCGCCAGTGCTCGACATGGGCTGACTGAAAGACGCGCTTGACCTGGCCGAGCAGCGAGCGGGTGCGCCGGACGGCCACGCGCAGCTCGTGCAGGAATTCGACATCGAGGTCGAGTCGCACGCCGCGCTCGTTGAGACGGATGGCGGCGAGCAGCACGCGGTGCACGCGGCGCATCGCTTCGGCCGCCGCGAGGTCATGGTGCAGCTCGGCCGAGGGCGTCGAGGCGCCGGCCGGGCGGCCCGCCCTGGCCGCCGCACAGAAGGCAAGACGCCAGACCGCCCGCGGCGAGTGCTCCGTGGGCAGCAGCTGGCGCCCCTCGACCAGTCCGCGGATCAGTGGTGCCGTCGCGCGCTCACGGCCGGCCGCCGGAGTCACGGCGAGCAGCGCCGGCAGGAGCACGGCCTGGCCATCCGCAGGCGACGGGAAGCCCGGGATCGGCAGCTTGCGCGACACGCTCTCCAGCACCAGCAGGTGGGCAAGCGGCGCGCGACGCCGGTCGAGCAGTGTGAGCCGCCGCGCGCGACTCTCGACCTCCGCGACGGTGAAGAGGCGACGATCTTCGAGGATCGGCGCGAGGAGGTCGGCGAGTGCCGGCGGAAGGTCGGACACGAAGGCTGGTGGGGCGCCGACCAGCACGCGGCGTTCGCGCGATGCGTCCGTGCCCGCCAGCTTGAGCAGCGTGCCGTCGCCCTCGGGCTGCGCGGCCAGCGTGTACCGGCTGCCCTCGAGCCGGCCGTCGAAGGTGTCGAGCAGCACGCGCCGTTCCCTGCGCGCCGCGAATCGCCGGCATGGCCGCTCCGCCGTGAGCCGCTCCAGGAAGGCCTCTGCTTCCACGCCTGGCGCGAATCGGAAAATCCTTCCGGCGGCGGACGACCTCGGCTTGCGGATGGGAATCTCCGGGAAGGCGTCGGTGCGCAGAGGCCGGGCCGAAGGCGCCGGGCGCAGCGCGACTCCGGCATTCTGGGGAGGCGCATGGTGCGGCGCAAGCCGGGAGGGCGCGGGCCGGCTCAGGCGTCGAGGCGGCGCGCGGCCCGGCGCAGCATGCGCCGCAGCTCGTCGTGCTCCATGTGGTCGAGCGCGTCCTCGAGGTGCAGCCAGCGCCGCCGGCGATGGTCTTCGGGCCAGCGCTCCAGTTCACGCGTGACGCGCATGATGAAGACGGCCACGGAGCGCGACTCCTTCGCCTTGCTGTAGCAGTAATGCCCGAGCGCTTCGCCCATGACCACGCCGAGCAGCCCGGCTTCTTCCCCTGCCTCGCGCACGGCGGACTCGGCCGGCGTCTCGCCGTCGTCGATCCAGCCTTTCGGGAGAATCCAGCGGCGACGGTCCGGTGTCGTGATGAGCGCGAACTGGATGGCCCCCGCGCGGCGGCGATAGGGCACGACAGCCGCCTGGACGAAGTTCATGCGGGCGGTATCCGGCGCGGGCCGCGCGTGCAGCGAATGCTCATGCAGGAGCACTCTGCACCGGACTCCGGGCCATTGCAATTGCAGAGTCGCAAGTGGCCTCGGCGAAGTCGCGTCGCGACGGTTCGCGACGGTTCGCGACGATTCGCGGCGATTCCCCACGAAGCGGGAGCCGAGACACCGGCCATCTGCGCTTCATCGGTGCCAGACTTTTTCTTGATGTCCTCTTGAGATTCGGCGCAGGAGGATTGACGAAAGTCTGGCGCAGCACCTGGCCTGACGGAGATGCGGGTGCGCGACATCCCGTGTTTCGTGCGGCACACGGATCGGGATGGTGCCGCAGCCCCGCTGCATGAGTCGCACTCGAATCACCGCGCTTCGGTCACTCCGACGAGCCCGGCTTCTACCTGCGACGTTGCGAAACCCGGACACGCTCTCGTTGGTCACTGGTCACCGGCGAGTCACTCCCCGCGCGTCCGTTCGGTGCAGCATCGAGGCCGTTCCCGGAGTCCGTCAGGACGCGTCGTGAAAGCGGGCGCGCGTCTTTCGCAAGAAACCGCCGAGACGTGTGGCGCGGGCAACGGCCCTCGCCGGAGGGAGACACATGCACTTCGTGACCCGGCCTTTCCATGACCTCAGCCTCAGCCTCGGCCTCAGCCTCGTGCTGGTGTGCGCCTCGCGGTTGAGCGCACAGGCTGTCCTGATCGATTCGGTGGGCCTCGCCGTCGACGAAGGCCGGGGGACGTCGACGGCCTTCGTGGGCGACGTCGACGCCGACGGATATGCCGATGTGATCGTGGGCGCACCGGCCTTCCAGACGATCTTCGTGGGGCCGACGGGAGCGGTGTTGCTCATCTCGGGCCGAACGGGCGCCACGATGAAGACGATCTCGGGCACGAGCCTCGGCGACGACTTCGGCCGTGCGGTGGCGGGAGCAGGCGATGCGGATGCCGACGGCTTCCCGGATTTCGTCGTCGGAGCTCCGCAGGCCGACGTGATGGGGCAGGGCAGCGGGACGGCGACCCTGTTCTCCGGCGCGACGGGCGCCGTGCTTTTCGCGCTGTCGGGCGATTCCGCCTATGACTACTTCGGCAGCGCGGTGGCCGGTGCCGGCGACGTCGACGGAGACGGGCACGATGACCTCATCATCGGCGCGCCGTCGGACGACCCGCACGGCCTGAGTTCGGGCAGCGCGCGCGTCGTCTCGGGGGCCACGGGCATGACGCTCTTCCTGATCACCGGCGACTCCGCCTACGACCGCTGCGGCGCCTCCGTGGCCGGTGCGGGCGACGTGAATCACGACGGTCACGCCGACCTGCTGGTGGGATGCCCCGGCGACACCTTGGCGGGTATCACGGTCGGCAGCGTGAGGCTGGTCTCGGGCGCCGACGGCCAGACGCTCTTCACCTGGCACGGTGCGGGGAACGAGGACGACTTCGGCTCCTCGGTCGCGGCCGCCGGCGACGTGAATGGCGACGGCACGGACGACATCGCGGTGGGCGCGAGGCTCGATGACGTCGGCGCCGTGAACTCCGGCGGCGCCTACCTCTTCTCGGGAGCCGACGGAACGCTGCTGCGCGAGTTCCACGGCGTGGCCGCGGGCGATCTGTTCGGGACGGCGGTCTTCGGGGCGGGTGACATGAACGGCGATGGCCGACCCGAGTTGATCGTCGGCGCACCGCACGATCATTGCGACGGCAGCAACTGCGGCGGAGCGACCGTCTTCAGCGGGGCCACCGGCGAGGCGCTCTACACCTATCACGGCGGCCCGAACGAACAGCTCGGCTACGCCGTCGGCGGCGGCCACGATGTGGACGGCGACGGGAATGACGACATCATCGTCGGCCTGCCCTTCGCGAACACGGTCAACGGCCTCGGAACCGGCGAGGCGCGCGTGTACTCGGCGACGGTGTGGCTCAACCTCGGCCTCCCCGCGTCCGGCGGGCCCGGGGACCAGGGCAGCGAGTTCTTCACCGCGAAGGGAAACCTGCATCCGGAGCAGCCTTACTCGCTCTCGCTCGCCGGCGCCGCACCGTTCGCACCTTCGGCACTGGTTGTCGGCCTGGCCGTGATCAATGCACCCTTCAAGGGGGCGACGATGGTGCCGCGTCCCGATTTCATCTCGATGGCGATCCCGACCGACGCGGCCGGCAAGCTGAGCATCGCAGGCGTCTGGCCCGCCGGAGTGCCGGGAGGCCTCACGCTCACGATGCAATGGTGGAGCCAGGATCCCGGCGTCGAGTCCGGCATGTCCGCGAGCAACGCGCTCCAGGTGGTCACGCCCTGAGCTTCGTCGCACGGCCACCGGCCGTCCGCTAGTCTCTGGCGACCGTGCACGCGGCTCCGTCGCGCCGCGGCACCCTGCAGGGCGGGCGCATGAGCGGAACGATCGACACGGACGGCCTCCACGGTGCCGGCGGCCCGTTTCCGCCCACGCGGCATTCGGCGATCGGCAGGAGCCGCAGCCTCGACGCGGGAGAGCGACAGCGGGCGCTGGGCGCACTCATCGAGAGCTACTGGAAGCCGGCCTACAAGCACGTGCGCTTGACCTGGCATGCGGACCATGAGGAAGCTCAGGATCTGGTGCAGGGCTTCTTCGCGCATGCGCTGGCGCGCGACGTGCTGCAGGCCTTCGATCCCGCCAGGGCGCGCTTCCGCACCTGGCTGCGCCTGTGCCTCGACGGCTTCGTGAGCAACGAGCGCAAGGCAGCGGGGCGCCAGAAGCGCGGAGGTGGCCTCGCGTTGTTGTCGCTGGACTTCGCCGCGGCGGAGGACGAACTCACGCGCGCCGGCGGTGCCGGCGTCGAACCGGCAGCCGGGACAGCGCCTGGCGATGTCTTCGACCGCGAGTGGACCCGCAGCCTGTTCGAGCTTGCGCTGGAGCGCTTGCGCCGACGCTGCGGCGAAGCGGGGCGCGACGCGAGCCTGACTCTCTTCCTCCGACACGACCTCGTCGAGGACGGCGCTGCGGTGCCAAGCTACGCGGAACTGGCGGTCGAGGCGGGCCAGCCCGTCACCCAGGTCACGCACCAGCTCGGCTGGGCGCGACGCGAGTTTCGCGTGCAGGTGCTGGCCGTGCTGCGCGACATCACCGGCAGCGACGAGGAGTTCCGCGACGAGGCCAGGCAACTGCTCGGCATCGTGCCGACATGACGTTCCTGCCCGATCGCACGCTGCACCATCTCCGGGACCTGCTCGCGGAGCCGGATCTGAGCGGCACGCGCTATGAGCTGCTCGGCCTGGCGGGACGCGGGGGCATGGCGCGCGTCTATCGCGTCCTGGACACGGAGCTTCGGCGCGAGGTGGCGCTCAAGCTGCTCGATGACGCGGTGCTCGCTCCCGACCTGGCCGAACGGCTCGTGCGCGAGGCACGCATCATCGCGCGGCTGGAGCACCCGGGCATCGTGCCCGTCTACGACGTGGGGAAATTGCCAGACGGGCGTGTTTACTACGTGATGAAACTCGTGCGTGGCCGCCGGCTCGACGACCATCTGCGCACGATGCCGCCGTTGCGCGAACGCCTCGCGCTCATGGAGAGACTCTGCGACACGCTCGCCTTCGCCCATGCTCACGGCGTGATCCATCGCGACCTGAAGCCCGCGAACGTCATGGTGGGCGCATTCGGCGAGGTGCTCGTGCTGGATTGGGGCGTGGCCAAGCGCCTCACGCGTACCGCCGAACACGACGACGCTGCCGAGGCTGTCGACTCTGCCGGGGTTCCGGGAAGTCCCGTGACGTGGCCGGCGGCGACGCACACCGCACGCGTCGGCGCAGGGGACTTCGCTCGGGCCGTCACCGAGGATGACGACACGCTCACCGATCACGGCACCGTGCTGGGAACGCCGGGCTTCATGGCGCCCGAACAGGCCGTCGGCGCGATCGATCGCATGGACTGCCGCACGGACGTCCATGCGCTGGGCGCGCTTCTGGTCGTGATGCTGACGGGATCCGTGCCCGCCTCCGCCGAGGCCTGGCGCGCCACCGGGGTGCCGCGGCCGCTCGCGGCCATCTGCCGCAAAGCGCTCGCTTCGGAGCAGGCGTCGCGCTACGCCGATGCCCGCGAGATGGGCGCCGATCTCCGCAACTTCCTGTCGGGCCGCCAGGTGTCGGCCTATCGCGAGGCGACGTGGGAGCGGGCTCTGCGACTGGCGCGTCGCCACCGCACGGCCCTGCTGCTGGTGCTCGCATACCTCGCCGTCCGGGCGGCGCTTCTTTTCTTCCCGGTTCGGTGAAGGATCGCTCGCGGATGTTGAACAGGATCCCGGCGGAGCCGAAGGACGGCCTCCGCCGCGCATCCACGACCAGCTTCGACGCTGGCGTTTCCCCGGAGAATGGAGAACCCGCATGAACAAGCCCGTGTTCGGATTGCTGCTCGGAGGCGTCCTCGGAATTTTCGATGGCCTCAGTGCGCTGCTCTCGGCGCCCGAGGTCAAGGACCAGATCGCGACGATCGTCGTCGGCTCCACGTTCAAGGGGCTGGTGGCGGGTCTGGCCACGGGCTTCTTCGCGCGCAGGTTCCGCTCGCTGCCGCTGGGGCTCGTGGCGGGGCTTGCCATCGGCGCCGCGCTGGCGGCGCCCATCGCGCTCATGCCGAACGAGAACGGGCAGGTTTACTTCTGGGAGATCATGCTGCCCGGTTCGCTCATGGGCATGATCGTCGGCTACGCCACGCAGAAACACGAGAGCAGCCCCGCGACCTGAAGGCCTGGAGGCCGACAGGCCGGCCGCACGCCGGCGTCCGAGGCCGCGCGCGACTGGTTACACTGTCGAACGCATCATGGCCAAGCTGCGCATTTCCCTCTGGTCCGGACCGCGCAACGTTTCGACGGCGCTCATGTACTCGTTTGCCCAGCGCTCGGACACCACCGTGGTGGACGAGCCGCTGTACGCGCACTACCTGCGCGTGTCGGGCGCCGAGCATCCGGGGCGCGAGGCCGTGCTCTCGTCGCAGGACCCGGATGGCGAGCGGGTCGTCCGCGACGTGATCCTCGGCCCCTGCTCGCGGCCCGTCCTGTTCTGCAAGCAGATGGCGCACCACTTCGTGGAACTCGACGGGGTATTCCTCGCACACACGGCCCACGTGTTCCTCGTGCGCGAACCGGCCGACATGCTGGCCTCGCTGTCGTCGGTGCTGGAGACTCCGACGCTGCGCGACACGGGACTCGCCGCGCAGTCTCAGCTGTTCGCGCGGCTGGTCGCCCTGGGGCAGGACCCGCCGGTGCTCGACAGCCGGCGCCTGCTGCAGGATCCGCAGGCCGTGCTGTCGAAGCTCTGCGCGCGGCTCGGCCTCCCCTTCGAGGACTCGATGCTGTCGTGGGAAGCGGGGCCGCGTCCGGAAGACGGCTGCTGGGCGCCGCACTGGTACGCCGCGGTGCACCGATCCACGGGGTTCTCGCCGTGGGTGGCTCCGGCCCGGCCCGCGGAGAGCCGCCTGCGCCCCGCGCTGCTGCCGCTGCTCGCCACCTGTCGCACCCATTACGAGGAGTTGTCGGCGCATGCCCTCTGACGGTCGCCCCGACGCGCACTCGATCGTGCCGCCGCGCACGGCCCTGCCCGATCCGCGCAACGCGGACATCTTCGTCTGGGTGGACGGAGCGCTGCGGCCGCGTGCGGAGGCCACCGTCTCCGTCTTCGACAGCTCGGTGCAGGGCGGCGATGCCGTGTGGGAAGGACTGCGCGTGTACGACGGCGGGATCTTCCGCCTCGACGCGCACCTCGCACGGCTCTCGGCGTCCGCGCGTGCGCTGTCCTTCGCTCATGTGCCGACGGCCGCGGAGATCCGCGCCGCGATCGCCGCCACGCTGGCTGCCAACGGCATGCGCGACGGCGCGCACATCCGGCTCACGCTGACGCGCGGTCGCAAGCTCACTTCCGGCATGAGCCCGGCGTGGAATACCGAAGGCAGCTGCCTCATCGTGCTCGCGGAATGGAAGCCGCCCGTGTACGGATCGCGCGGGTTGCACCTCGTCACGTCGTCGGTGAGGCGCCATGCGCCGCAGTGCCTGCCCAGCCGCATCCATCACGCCAACCTGCTCAACAACATCCTCGCCAAGCTGGAGGCCAACGCGGTGGGCGCCGACGACGCGATCATGCTCGACGTCGAAGGCTTCGTGGCGGAGACCAACGCGACCAACCTGTTTCTCGTCGCCGGCGGCACGCTGGTCACGCCGCTCGGCGAACACTGCCTCCCTGGCATCACGCGCGGCGTGGTGCTGGAGCTCGCGCGCGCCGCGCACATTCCCGTCGAGGAGCGGCGCGTTGCGCTGGCCGAATTCCACGTCGCGGACGAAGTTTTCACGACGGGCACGATGGGTGAGCTGGCTCACGTGGCGGCGATCGACGGCCGCCGCATCTCTCCGCCCGGAGACGGGCCGGACGGCCGAAAGGGCGCCTGGCCGGCGGACTCCCCGGGACCGCTCACGCGGCGCCTCGCGTCGCTGTTCCGCGAGTGCGTCGCGCGCGAACGCGAACTGCTGCCCTCGTGAGCGGCGAGCGGGCGATCCTGCACGTGGACATGGACGCCTTCTTCGCGTCCGTCGAGCAGCTCGATGACCCGCGCCTCGCCGGCCGTCCGGTGCTCGTCGGGCACGACGGGCCGCGCGGCGTCGTCGCGGCGGCCAGCTACGAGGCGCGCGTCTTCGGCTGCCATTCGGCTCAGCCCGTCGCGGTCGCGAAACGCCGCTGCCCGCACGCGGTCATCGTGCCGCCGCGCGGCGAACGCTACCGGGAACTCTCCGAACGCGTGTTCGCGCTCTTCGAAGAAGTCACGCCATTGGTCGAGCCGCTCTCGATCGACGAGGCCTTTCTGGACGTGACCGGCACCGAGCGCCTCTTCGGCACGCCGCGGGAGATCGGCGCCGCACTCAAGCGGCGCGTGCGGGAGGTCACCGGGCTGACGGCATCGGTCGGCATCGCACCCAACAAGTTTCTCGCCAAGCTCGCCAGCGACTGGGAGAAGCCCGATGGGCTCACCGTACTGACGGCGGCCGACATCGGCACGCGTGTGGCTGCGCTGCCCATCGGCCGGCTGTGGGGAGTCGGCCCCGTGCAGGAGGAGCGCCTGCGCCGGCTTGGCCTGGCCACGTTCGGGGACCTCGCGACACTCACGGAGGCCCGGGCCATCGCGCGCCTCGGCTCCGAAGGCGAACACCTGTGGCGCCTTGCGCGCGGCGAGGACGATCGGCCGGTGACGCCGGATTCCGCAGCGCGCAGCCTCGGAGCGGAGCAGACCTTCGAGCGCGACCTCGAAGATCCGGACGTGGTGCGCAGTGTGCTGCGCGGCCAGGCCGAGCGCGTCGTCGTGCGGCTGCGCCGGCACGCGCTGCTCGCGCGCACCGTCACGCTCAAGATCCGCTACGGTGCGTTCAAGACGGTGACTCGCTCGATGACGCTCGAGGAGCCGACCGATCGCACCGACGTGGTGTGCGACACCGCGTGCCTTCTCTGGCAGCGTTGGGCCGCGCGCGAGTTCCAGCCGGTGAGGCTCATCGGAGTCAGCCTCGGGCAGCTAGGCGCGGGCGTCGGGCAAGGCGCCTTGTTCGTGGATGCGCAGGCGGAGCGCAGTCGTGCACTGGACCGCGCGACCGATGCCGTGCGCGAACGCTTCGGCTCCGGCGCAATCCTGCGCGGCGCACGGCTGCCGCCCACGCCCTCCGATCGGCCTCGTCCGACGTGAGCTGCCCGGCATGAGACGCCGATCACGCTGGCTGCGCCTTGCGGCCGTCTTCGGCGCGCTGGCCATCCTCGCGCTGCTGCTCGTACCAACCGCGCTGAGCTGCGTGATGGCCGATCCCGACCCGCACGATCCGCGCTTCGCGCACGTGCTGCACGAGCGGATCGAAGCGCCCACCGGCACGCTCGCCTATCTCCGTTCCGGTGATCCGGAGGGCCCGCGCCTCATCTTCGTGCACGGCACGCCGGGCGACGCCACGGCATGGCTCGACTATCTCGCAGACCCGATCCCCGGCTGGGAATCCATCGCGGTGGATCGACCCGGCTTCGGCTCCAGCGAACCCGAAGGCGAGGTCGCCTCGCTGGCGCTGCAAGCCGCCGCGATCGAGCCGCTGCTGGTGGAGCGGCGCGGTCGCTGGCCGATTCTCATCGGGCACTCTCTCGGCGGGCCGATCGTGGTGCGAGTCGCCACGGATGCGCCGGAGCGCGTGGGCGGGCTGGTCATCGTCGCGGGGAACCTCGATCCGGGCCTCGAGGAATTGCACTGGTACAACGACGTCGGCTCGCTGCTCGAACCGCTGCTCTCGCGCCCGATGCGCAACAGCAATCGCGAGCTGGACGGGTTCAAGGCGGAGCTGGAGCTTCTGCAGGCGCAGCTGCCGCGACTCTCCTGTCCCGTCGTCATCGTGCATGGCACGGCCGACACGCTGGTGCCCTTCGCGAATGTCGACTTCATGCAGAGCCACTTCGGGAATGCCCGAAGCGTGAGGGTCGTGTCGCTGACCGGCGCGGACCACTTCCTGCCGTGGACGCACGAGTCCACGCTGCGCGAGGAAATCGTCGGCCTCATCGACCCCTGAACGCCGCGCGGCCGACGCCGCGAGGCCGGCGAGTTGCTGAGTTGCGAGCCGCGAGGCCGGCCTTGCGCACGCACGGCGCATGCTCTCGTCAGGGTGTGGACGAGCGCAGCGCGTTGCTGGCCGCAAGGCCCGCCGGGCCGGCCGGGTCCAGGAGCCAGCACTGGTAGTAGGTGTTCGTGTCGGAGGGCACTCCGGCCGGCCAGTTCGCGGGGAGCACGAGCGAACCGAACTCGTCGGTCATGAGGCCGGAGAGCACGAGATCCGGTGCCGGCACCATGACGCCGCCCTTGAAGTTCTTGATGATGTACGAGAGGCCCACGACCATCGTCGCCGGCGCGAAAGGGCGCGCGCCTTCCACTGACAGCGTCACGGGAGCTCCGGCGATCAGTGTGCCCGTGCCCGTGAGCGTCGGGATGCCGGTCGTGCCCGCCAGGCCGTGCGTCTGCGAGGACCAGAGCAGTTTCTGCTCGACGAGCACGGCCCGCAGCGCGGCGTACGCCGCCTGGGCATCCGGTGCGAGCGGCGGCGACAACAGCAGGTTCACCGTCTCCGTCGGGTTGGTCTGCAGGTCGTAGAACTCCTGAGTGCCGGGCGTGTCGGAGAGCGAGTAGTTCCAGATGAGCTTGAAGCGGTCGTTGAGCGCCGTGCGCCTTCGCGATGCGTAGGGGCCGAAGCCGTTGGGCTGGAAGATCTCCGCGTAGGCGAAGTTGCGCAGAGACGGCAGTGCCGGGTTCTCCAGATAGGGGCGCAGGCTGATCGAGTCGGTGGCCGTGTCGTGCGGTGCCTCGGAGAGCTCCGCGATGGTGGCGAACAGGTCGGTCGAGTTGACCAGCGCGGCGCAGGAAGCGCCAGATGTCACGCCCGGCCCCGAGATGATCAGCGGCACGTGGATGCCGCCCTCGTACAGGGTGCCCTTGACCTTGTCGGGGATGATCGGCGGCGACGCGGCCGGCTTGTCGGTGCCGTTGTCGCCGATGAAGATCACGACGGTGTTCGCGAGGACTGCGGGATCCATGCTGTCGAGCAGGCGGCCGATCTCGGTGTCCATGGCCTCGATCATGGCCTTGGTGTGGATCGCGGTGGTGGCGTTGGTCAACGGCGGCAGCGTGAAGGTGTGCAGGTTCGCCGGCGGCTTGTGATACGGCGCGTGCGGCGCGTTGAACGCGACCCAGAGGCACCACGGGTCGTTGCCGAAGGCCGTGATCTGGGAGAGCGCGTCGTTCACGATGTCGGTCGTGTTGTAGGTGGTCGCGGGCGACTCGATGCCGTCGATGTTCTTCGAGAACATCGTGTAGGCATTGCCGATGAATCCGTCGAGGATCGTGATCGAGCCGAGATGGTGCTCGAAGCCCACCAGCAGCGGGTGCAGCAGCCCGCCGACGGTCTGCGCGGACAGGTGCCACTTGCCGACGATCGAACTGCGCGTCACGGGGGCCAGCACCTGCGGCAGGCTCACTTCGGATCCGGCGAGTTCATACGTGTCGAGGATGTAGTTCATCGCGAGGCCGATGCCGGTGCGATAGGCGAACCGGCCCGTGAGCAACGTGGCGCGCGTCGGCGAGCACACCGGATTCGCATACGCCCGCTGGAAGAGCACGCCGTGCGCCGCGAGCGCGTCGATGCGCGGCGTGTGCCCCGGATCAGGCACGGCGGCGTAGGCGCCAATGCGATCCACGCCGAGATCGTCGGCGATGATGAGCAGCACGTTGTGCCGCTGGCCGAAGGCGGCGACGGGCGAGAGAAGCAGCGAGACGAAGAGCGCGATCCAGCGGATCTGCCGCATCGAGGTGGCCCCTGGGAAGACTGGCGGCCTGCCTGTTCGTCGCGGTTTCGGGAGCGACGAGCGGCGGCCGTGGTGGTACCGCCAAGTCTATCCCGATTCCGCGTGCGCCACCGTTCGGGCAAGTGGCTAGGCAGCGGGTCGGGAGCGGGATATGTTCCGGTCGACATCGTCGCGCGGGCCGCGACGCCTTCCGTGCACGCCTCGCCGAGGATTCCCATGTCCTGTTGCTCCACCCCGCGCCCTTCACCGGGCGGTCGCCTGGCTCGTGCCGCGCAGTCGATTGCCCTGTTTGCGGCCCTCGCCGCGACCGTGCACGCCCAGCTCGCGGTGGCGCGGGCGGCGCCGGCCGGTCCGGGCCTTCCGCTGGCAGCCAACGCCGCGGTGTGGACCTTCGACCAGACGACCTCGGGGCAGGACATCCACTGGGCGGCGCCCACGTCGGTGGAGCCTGGCGCCTCGATCTACGACACGACCTACGCCATCTCGACCGTCGCCGTCACGGTGAAGTTCCTGAACATCCCCTTCGGGCCCTTCGACGTGACCGATCAGATCCCGCCCGAGCAGCTTGCGGGCGTGGGGCCGATTCCCGGCCCGGCGCCGATCACGATCTTTTCCGACTTGCTCGCGTATCCGGCGCTGCCTGCCGCGCCGTCGGTGGCCGCACTCGTGACGTCGGGGATGGATGCCGGCGGCGCCGGCTTCTTCTCCGCGACGAACGTGGTGCTCGGCACGCTGCTCGTGGATCTCGGCTTCCCCTTCGGGCAGCAGAACGTGCAGATCACGAGCATCCGCATCGCGGGTTCGCTCGGCCTCCACGCCACCTGGTTCGACCAGGGCCACGCCACGCCGGGCAGCGACGGCGAACCGCTGCTCGCCGGCTCGGGCACGCTCGTCGGCGGCGAAGAGATGAGCCTCGAGCTTTCCGGGGCATTGCCCGGTGGGACGACCTTTCTCGTCATCGGCTTCACGGAGGTCGACTCGCCGGTCAAGGGCGGCGTGCTCGTGCCGGCGCCCGACATCCTGCTCACGCTGCCGATCGACGCCTTCGGCCAGCTCGTGCTCTCGGGGCCGTGGCCGACCGGACTGCCCGGCGATATGTCCCTGTACTTCCAGCACTGGATCCCCGATCCGCTGGGCTCGCACGGATTCGCGGCAAGCAACGGACTGCGCGGCGTCACGCCCTGAGTCCCGCGCGTCGAGTCCCGCACCGGGCCTCGCGCCAGCCTCGTGCCGGGCCTCGTGCCGGGCCTCGTGCCGCCACGTGTGTTGACCCGTATAGACATGCGTGCTGACCGGCGCTGAACCGTGCACTGTCCCGCGCGCTGAACTGAGCGCTGAACTGACCGCTGAACTGAGCGCGGACGGAATCGCCGTGCCGTCAGGGGGTGTCGAGGCAGCCGGCGTCCGACGGAGGGGTGCGGCTCGTGCCGCGCAGGTCGTCCTTCACGGTGTAGGCGGCGGCGCCGGCCGCACGCAGGGCGCTGCCCGGCGCCGGCGTGGCGTCGACGTCTCCCGACCGCCAGGCAGCGCGCACGAAGTCGGACAATCCGCGACCGGCGACGAGGCCTGGGTCCGTGCTCGACACGCCGACGACAGGCCCGAACACCACGTTGCCCGCGAGCGTCACGCCTGTGCAGCCTCCCGGAAAAGAGAGCGACGGCCCCGAGAGGCTGTACACGGCGTTGTTCGCGAACACCATGCCGGGCCGGTCGTTCCAGCTCGCGAGATCCGTGGCGGGGCCGGCGTTGATGATCGTGTTGTGGAGGACGCGCAGGCCGGTCGTCCTGCCCTGATGGTCATGGCTGTGCAGGCCGGTCACGCCTCGCATCAGCAGATTGTTGGCGACGAGCGCCTCGCCCTGCACCTGCAGCACGTTGTCGCCCGAGTCGTGGCACACGTTGCGCTCGATGACGTTGTTCGCGCGCCCGTCGGTGCCGTAGACGAGGATGCACGGATAGGGAGTGTGGTGCACGTGGTTGGCCACGATGCGATTGCCCCAGCTCCCCTGCTTGAGTTCGATGCCGTCGCCCTGGCTGCCTCCGGTGTGGTGCACATGATTGAGCGCCACGAGCGCGCCGCTCGTGATGAAGGCGCCGTGATTCGCGCCGAGGTACATGCCCTCGCCCGTTCCGGCCGTGTGGTCGATCTCGTTGCGCGTGATGACCAGTGCGGACGTGTTGCGTGAGTTGGCCGTCAGTCCCGCCGCGCCGGTGTGGTGGATGTGGCAGCGATCGATCCACACGTGATGGCAGCCCAGCAGGCGCAGTCCCTGGCTGCCTCCGGTGAACTCCAGTCCCGAGAGCACGATGTAGGCCGACGGGACCCCGTCCAGCGAGCCGAGGTTCAGGACGTTCTGCGAGGCGTCGGCGCGCGTGAGCACGACACGCTCGCCGGGTTGCGCCGTGATGCGGACCGGAGCGCCCTCCTTGCCGTGCGCTTCCAGCGTCACGAGGCCGGGCAGCAGGTAGGTGCCCCCGTGCAAGCGCAATTCATCGCCGGGCTGCAGGCCGACGAGTCGCGCGGCCAGCTCGGCCCCGCGATCGGCCGGCGACCGCCGCGGATCCTGGACGAGATCGATGAGGCATCGCGCCGGTGCGGCCGCCCACGACGGCGTGAACTCGCGAGGCAGGCTGGCGGAAGGGCCCGTGTCGAGCTGCGCCCGGGCCCCATCCGACATGCCGGCTGCGAGAAGCGCACACGGAAGCAGGCAGCGTGCGAGAGCGGCGCGGAAGCGACTCGATTCAGGCATGCACGTGAAATCCGTGCGAACGCAGCGACTGGTCCACCAGCTCGGCGTGCTCGGCATGGCGGGTCTCGATCAGGATCTCGATGTCCACCGAACCGATCGGGACCTTCCAGCCCGAGCGATAGTGCTGCACGTCGAGCACGTTGGCCTTGCTCTCCGCGATGATGCCGATGGCGGCCGACAGCTGACCCGGGATGTCGGGCAGTTGCAGCTTCACAAGGTGGTAGCGGCCCGCGCGCGAAAGCCCGCTCTCGATGAGGCGCGACAGCAGGTTGAGATCGATGTTGCCGCCCGACACGACCGCGCAGATGTGGCCCTCGCTGCGCACGCGCCCCGAGAGCACGGCCGCGATGCCCACGGCGCCCGCAGCCTCCGAGACGAGCTTGCTCTTCTCCATCGTCTGCACCACGGCGTCGGCGATCTCGTCCTCCGTCACGGTGACGCACTCGTCCACGAGGCGGCGCACGATCTCGAAAGTGGTGCTGCCGACGGTGCCGACGCGGATGCCTTCCGCGATGGTCCGTGGCTCGGTGATGGTGACCGGCCTGCCGCCGTGGAAGGACTGCACCGTGGGCGCGGCGCCCTCGGCCTGCACGCCGACGATGCGCACGTGCGGCGCCTGCGCCTTGATCGCCAGCGCGATGCCCGCGATGAGTCCGCCGCCGCCGATCGGCACGACGACCGTGTCCAGCTGGGGCACCTCGACGAGGATCTCGAGTCCGACCGTCCCCTGGCCGTCGATGAGGGTGCGGTCATCGAAAGGGTGCACCAGCGTGAGGCCGCGCTCCGCGGCAAGGGCCGTCGCGTGGCGCTGCGCGCTGTCGTAGTTGTGGCCGTGGAGGATGACCTGCGCGCCGTAGCCCTCGGTGCGCTGCACCTTGATGAGCGCGGTGTTCTCCGGCATCACGATGGTGGCGGGGGCGTGGCAGATGCGAGCGGCCAGCGCCACGCCCTGCGCGTGATTGCCCGCCGACGCCGCGATGAGCCCCCGGTCGCGCCGGGCAGCATCCATCGTGAGCAGCTTGTGCAGCGCGCCGCGAATCTTGAACGATCCCGTTCGCTGCAGATTCTCGAGCTTGAGGTACACGTCGCAGCCGGTGCTCTCGCTGAACGTGTAGGAGTAGACCGTCGGCGTGTGGCGGATGTGCGGGCCGATGACCTCCGCGGCGGCGCGGATGGCGGTCAGCGCTTCGGGAAGGTGCATGTCGTCGTACGGTCGGGTCATGACGTCGGCATCGTCGCCGATTCCGGTCCGGGGCGACACACCGGCCGTGTGCCCGGGGCAAGGCCCGCGACTTGCGGCTGCGCTCTGCGTAGGATGGGCGCTCCGGTGGTGGCCGCAGCGCGGCGCCCGGAAGCTGGCGCCTCACGGAGTGCAGGGTTCGCATGGCCAAGTGCAGATGGTGCGACAAGGGCGGTCTCTTTCAGAAGGTCGACAAGACCGGCCTGTGCAAGGAATGCGGGCCGACGGTCTCGGCCGACATCGAGAAGCACAGCAACGTGATCTACGAGGCCATGCACGTCTTCGAGCGCGCGGTGGACCCGAAGGAGAAGGCCGCCAACTGCGACCTCGTCGTGTCGTCCGCGCAGCACCTGATGCGCTACGAGACGAAGGGGCTGGAGACCTGCAGCCCGCCGGCAAAGCTGGTGCTCGACGAGTACTCGGGCTTTCGCAAGGGGCTGGGCAGCTCCTGAACGGCGGCGTGCCGGGGCAGCCGCCGAAACGCGGCGTGGACGGCCAGGAGGGCGGGCCGGATGGGCCTGTCATCGTGCACCGCAGCCGGATCGAGCGCGAAGTGGCCGAGTTCGCGCTCGTGCTGCGCGCCATGGGCATTGAACACGACGTGCGCCTTCTCGACGGAGCCTTCGTGCTGCTCGTCGCGCCGTTCGACGCGCGGCGCGCGGTCGAGGAGTTGCGTCGCTTCCGGGCCGAGAACCCGCCGCGGGCTGCGGTTGCCGATGAGGAGCCGGAGCCGCTCGCGTCGGGCGTGGACGGGGCGTTGGCCTGGGCGCTGCTGATGATCGCCGCGTATCTGCTGGCGGCCCGGGCTGCGTGGGGCTTCGACTGGGAGGCGCGAGGGCTCGCCGATGCTGCCGCGATGCGGGCCGGCGAGTGGTGGCGTGCCGTCACCGCGCTCACGCTGCACGCCGACCTGCCGCACCTGGCGGGCAACGTGCTGTTCGGGGCGCTGTTCGTGGCCGCCTTGTGCCAGTTCACAGGGACGGGGGTGGCCGCGCTGCTGTGCCTGCTCTCCGGCGCGCTCGGCAATGCGCTCAATGCACTGCTTCAGGGAGCGTCGCACAGGTCGCTCGGTGCCTCGACCGCGGTGTTCGGGGCACTTGGCACCCTCGCCGCGCTGCAATGGAGGTATCGCGTGCGCAGGCGTCAGAGCCGGCTGCGACGCTGGACGCCATTGGTCATGGCCGTGTTCCTGCTGGGATACCTCGGCACGGAGGGGGTGCGCACGGACCTCGTCGCGCACGTGACGGGGCTGCTGGCCGGACTCGCCCTGGGCTCGATGCCCTGGTTGTCGGCTCGGGTCGCGCTGGCGCGCCGCGAGGTGCAATGGCTCGCGGCGGTGGTGAGCCTGGCGCTCATCTGCGGGGCGTGGGGGTGGGCGCTGGCCTCACGCTGAGCCGTCGCCCCGCCGCTCGCTGCGCCACGGCGAAGTCCGTGCCCACGGGCCGCGGCGGATTCTCTTCAGCGACAGGGCGGCTCCAGCCGAATCCAGCGATCGCCACCGGAGTCTTCCATGTCCATGCGCACTAGCGGTCGATGCTGCAGGCATCGTTCCGACCGATCCGGACGGGGCTGGGCGTGACCACGTCCGAGGGCGCGGAAGGCATCACCCTGGTTCTCGGAGGCGGCGGCTTCAAGGGCGTTGCGCATCTTGGCGTCCTGCGGGTGCTGGAGGAGCACCGCGTGCCGATCGAGCGACTCATCGGCTCGAGCGCCGGGGCGCTCATCGGCGCGAGCTACTGTCACCAGCGCAATGCCGAGCGCACGCATGCTCTCGTGATGCGATTCCTTGAAAGCGAGGGGCTGCGGAGTCGTGGCCTGCCCAGCTTCCGCGGCCTGCCCAGCTTCAGGCGCCGTACCGGGCGGGTGCCGCTCGTGCGCCGGCTCGTCGCCAATATCCGGCGGCAGGTGGCGCTGGAGCGCATGTTCCGCCGCAGCAGCGCCTTCGGTGGCAGCTCGCTGCGCTTCATCGTGCGCAGCCTCGTCCCCAAGGGAGACATCGCGGACTTGTCGCCAGCGCTCTCGATCTGCGTGCTGGACCTGCAGAGCGGTGAGGAGCGGCTGCTCACGCGTGGGCCGCTCACGACCGCCGTCACGGCGAGCGGCGCGGTGCCGGGGTTCTTTCCGCCGGTGGAATGGGAAGGCTCCCTGCTCTGCGATGCCGGGATCGTCGACAACCTGCCCACCAGGCTGGCGCGACTGGCGGGGGCGCGGCGCGTGGTGGCCGTGGACCTCTCCGCGGGTCTCGGCCCCTGCAGGCCCGATGCCGCAGGGATGGAGGTGCTGCTGCGCGCGCAGGACATCAGCACCCGCCTCGCCAACCGGCGCTGGGCCGCCGATGCGGACGTCGTGCTGGCACCGGAGCTGGGTGACCGGCATTGGTTGGACACCACGCAGCTTGATCAGGTCGTCGAAGCCGGCGCGTGCGCGGCCCGCGAGGCGCTGCCACGCATTCTCGACCTGCTGGGCAAGCCGGTTCGCCGGGCGATCTGAGCCGGGCCCCTTCCCCCGGATCGCCACCTGGGCGGGAGACCCGCTCCCTGAAAAGGGAAGAGCCCCCCTCACCCGAAGGTGAGGGGGGCTCTCAGGACTCCCGGAATCTCCGGGTCTCCTGGCTTCAGCTCAGTTGAAGAGGAAGAGCTCCTTCGTACCGGACGTGTCGCCCTTGGTGTAGTCCCACGTCTTGACACCAGGCGCACCGGCCACACCGAGACGGGCAGAGGTGCCGTAGGTGAGGTTCAGCGCGATACCAGCGCAAGCGGCCGGCAGCGGCGGGAGGCCGATCTGCTGCGACGCGCCAGCGATCGCCGGGATGCCGAAGGCACCCGACGTGACACCAGCCGGATCCGGCCAGCCCGGGGTCGTCGCGCTGGTGGCGTGCTGGAAGATGCCGAAGGTCAGGTTGGTGGTGGGCTGCAGAAGGCCAGCCGAAACCACCGGCACCCGGATCGTGCCGCCGAGGACCAGAGCGCCCGGATCCGTGTCCGGGTTGCCGCCGGACGCGCCGAGCAGGTCGATCGAGACCCACGTGACACGGACCGTACCGTTATGCGGGATCGGCGCCTGGTAGGGCAGGTTGTCCCACGTGGCGAATCCGAGGGTGACGATCGAGGTCGGGTTGTTGACCGCGTTCTGGTTGCCAAGGCCGCCGTTGAGGGCATTGGGCACGCCAGCCGTGCCGCTGAAGGAGAGCGCGTTGCTGCCGCCGCCGACGTCAAAACCCTTGTTGGGGTTCTGGGCCAGCGAGAACGGACCGAGCGCGTTGCGCACGTTCAGGGTCTGGGTGTAGTACGGACCCGCCAGATTGAGGCCGCGCGGAGCCAGGGTGGCCGTCGTGTTCGGCTCAACCGTGGAGTAGAAGAGCGCGTAGTCCGTGCTCGCGAAGAACTGAACGACCTGCGTCAGCGCACCAGCGGTCGCGACCGTGTGGCTCTGCCAGATGTTCATTTCGTCGTTCGAGAACACGAAGTACTGCTGGTTCGCGAGGTCCGAGTTCAGGATGTAGTGCCAGAGGCCGTCGATGTGGTCGTTCAGCGCGAGAGCCGAACCAACCCAGCCGAACTGCTGCGTGTAGCAACCAGCCGCGGGCACGGTGCCGTTGGCGTTGACTGCGACGGCAACGACGGTGGCCGTGCCGGTACCGACGCCGGTGAGTCCTTCATTGGGCAGCAGGAAGGCAGAACTCGCGGCGGGACCCGTGCCGGCCGGCAGCAGGCTCAGCACGAAGCTGGATCCGCCGAAGGTGCCGTAGGGGATGAAGCTGCCGGTACCGAGCGGGAAGCTCGGACCCGGGAGCGGGCAAGCCGGATTGAGGAAGATCTTCGGCGCATTGCCGTTCATGCCGTCGAACTCGGTGAACGACAGGCTGCGATACTTGTAAGCGAGGTTTCCCGCGTTGTTGGCGCAGAAGTTCTCACGCCAGCCGGAAAGCCGGTAGCCGAAGTCGCCGGAGAACTGGACGCGGTGGGAACCCGTCATGTTCTCGCCCGCGGTCCAGACACCGAATCCGTCAGAGTGCGCGACACCGGCGCCCTGCGAGCCGAAGCCACCGTACTGCACGTCACCGTCGTTCGTGAGAACGTGGTAGTTCGTGCCGTTCTGGGCATTGGCGCCAGAGAGCATGAGGCCCATGGCCAGCGCGCTGAGCGTCAGGCCGCGGGAAAAACTGGTTGCAAACGTCATTGAAGAACTCCTCGTTGGGAGGGATGGACACAAAGTGGGAACACGCTGGGTGGTACGAAAGAACCGGCGAACGTCATCCGGGAGGAATCAAGTGCGCCGGGGGAGAGAGGTCTGATCAGGCTCCTGGCTGTCTCGTCAAGGTGTGGTCAGGCCGTGCGCAGCAGGCTGATTTCGGGGGCAGTGCTGTGCGGGGTGAACCATATCCCTGTCCCTGAAAGTTGTCAATCGCCGCGGGCCTGCCCCATGAAGGGTATGGCATCCGACCGCCTGCGCTGAGGGCCGCTCGCAGGCTTGATCCTTTCGGCGTTTTTTGCAACGCTCTCACGCCCATTTTCAGGCCAATACCCTGTGCGCGGTTGCCATGCCCTCGGTCAGACACGTCGCAGTACTCGCTGCAGGAGAAGGCAAGCGCCTGGGGGCGGGCCGACCCAAGGTCCTGACCCCGCTGTGGGGGCGGCCGGCCCTGCGCTACCCGCTGGAAGCTGCCCGGGCACTCCAGCCGGAACGCATCGTGGTCGTTGCCGGAAAACACCTGCCCGCCATCCAGGCGGCGTTGGCCGCCGGCTCAGGGGCCGATGTCTTCTTCGCCCGGCAGGAGCATCCGACGGGCACGGGGGCCGCGCTGCTCGCCGCGCGCGAGGCGCTTGCCGGGGCTCAAGGGCCCTTGCTGGTTCTTTACGGGGACTGCCCGCTGACCACGCCTGATTTGCTGTCGCGGCTCGTCGCGGCGCATCTCGCGGCGGGGGCCGCCGTCACGGTGCTCACCGTGGCGCTGGAACGGCCCGCGGGATACGGCCGGATCGTGCGCGATGCCGCCGGCCAGCTGGTGCGCATCGTGGAGGAGAGCGACGCCGATGCCGCCACGCGCGCCCTTACGGAGGTCAATACGGGCGTCTACGTCGTCGAGTTGCCCGGTGCGTTCGATGACCTCGAAAAGGCGGGGCGCGACAACAGCCAGGGCGAGATCTACCTCACGGACCTGGTGGCCCTGACGCTTCGGCGAGGTGAGCGTGTGGCCAGCCTGCGCTGCGACGACGCCACGGAGGTCCTCGGCTTCAACGACCACCGCGAACTTGCGCAGGTCCGTGGCCTGCTGCGGCGCCGCATCCTCGACCGCCACTTGTCGGCCGGCGTCGAGATCGTGGATCCGGACACCACATTCATCGACGCGGACGTCCGCATCGAGGCCGGGGCCCGGATCCTGCCTTGCACGGTGATCGAGGGGGACACCCGCATCGCGAGCGGCTGCGAGGTCGGACCATTCGCGCATCTGCGAGCCGGCACCGTCCTGATGGCCGGGGCTGAGGTCGGCAACTTCACGGAAACGAAGGCTGCAACGCTCGGCGCCGGCACGAAGGCCAAGCACCTGTCCTATCTGGGTGACTCGGTCATCGGTGCGAACACGAACATCGGGGCCGGCACGATCACGGCCAACTACGACGGCAAGTCCAAGCACCCCACGAAGATCGGCGACCGGGCCTTCATCGGGAGCGGCACGGTGCTGGTCGCTCCGGTTACCGTGGAGGACGAGGCTGTCACCGGCGCCGGGGCGGTCGTGACGCGGCGCTCCGTCGTGCCGGCGCGCGAGACCTGGGTCGGCGTCCCCGCACGTCCGCTCCGCCCCCGGAAGGATTCATGAACTACAACGGCATCAGCCTCCTGTCGGGCACCGCGCATCCCGAGCTCTCAAGCTCGATCTCGGAGATGCTCGAGACGCCGCTGACCGTGGCGCACGTCGGCCGCTTCCCGGACGGCGAGATCGACATCAAGGTCAGCGAGGACCTGCGCGGCCGCGACGTGTTCATCCTGCAGCCCACGTGCCCGCCGGTGAACGAGTCGATCATGGAGCTGCTCACGCTCATCGATTGCTGCAAGCGCAGCTCGGTGGGGCGTATCACTGCGGTCATGCCGTACTTCGGCTATGCGCGCAAGGATCGAAAGGACGAGGGCCGCGTCCCGATCACCGCCAAGCTGGTGGCCAACTGCCTGACCGTCGCCGGCGTCGACCGCATCCTCACGATGGACCTGCATGCACCGCAGATCCAGGGCTTCTTCGACGTGCCGGTGGACCACCTCTACGCCAAGCCGATCTTCGCGGACTACTTCCGCGTGCTCGACCCGGACAAGACGGTCGTCGTCGCGCCGGACGCGGGCGGCATCAAGATGGCGCGCGCCTACGCCAACACGCTGCGCATGCCGTTCGCCATCGTGGACAAGCGACGCATGGGCCCCGAGCAGGTCGTCTCGGAGCACCTGATCGGCGAGGTCGACGGCAAGGACGTCATCCTCGTGGACGACCTGATCTCCACGGCCGGCACGATCACCGACGCCTCGCGCATGGTGAAGAAGCACGGCGCGAACCGCGTGTACATCTGCGCGACGCACGGCTTGTTCTGCGGCGCGGCGCTCGAACGCATCGCGAAGGCCGAGGTCGAGAAGATCGTCGTCACCGACTCGGTGCGCCCGCACAGCCCCTATCCCAAGAGCATCGAGGTGCTCTCGGTGGCGCCGCTGCTCGCCGAGACCATCCGGCGCATCCACGACTGCAAGTCCGTCAGCTCGCTTTTCATCGACTGACCCGGACGCCACCGCTTCACGCCTTATCAATCCGCTTTTCACCGACACACGATCCAGACCCGACGAGGACGGCCGCAGAACGCGCGCCGCACACGACCATGGCCAAGCCCAGCATCCTGAAGACTGAATCCCGCAGCGGCATCGGTTCGCGCCCCGCGCGCCGTGATCGCGTCGCCGGCAAGGTGCCCGTGAACATCTACGGCCACGGCGAAGAGTGCCAGAGCCTCGCCATCGGCGAGCACTCGCTGGCGATCGCCCTCGCGACGGCGACGCAGGTGTTCACGCTCGACATCAACGGCAAGCAGCAGCCCTGTCTCGTGAAGAGCGTGCAGTACGACACCTTCGGGCAGGACATCCTGCACGTGGACTTCGCGCGCGTGAGCCTGACCGAAGAGGTCGAAGTCGAGGTGCCCGTGCACTACATGGGCCATGCCAAGGGCATCACCGATGGCGGCCAGCTCGTCATCCAGCATCCGCAGCTCGCGGTGCGCTGCCTCGCTGCCGCCATTCCCGAGTTCATCGAGGTGGACATCGCGGAGCTCGGCCTGGGCAAGTCGCTGCATGCAGGTGAGGTGAAGCTGCCGGAGGGCGTGAAGCTCGACCTCAAGAAGATGGTCGCGGAAGAGCCGATCGTCGGCGTGGTGGCGCCCCGCGTGGAAGCCGTCGTCGAAGCAGAGGCGACTCCCGCGGAGGGCGCGGTCGTGGCGCCTGCGGCCGGTGCGGCGGCTCCTGCGGCCGGTGCGGCGACTCCCGCCGCCGGTGGCGACGCCAAGGGCGGCGGGGCCGACAAGGGCGGCAAGAAGGGCTGAGGACTTCTGTCCGGAGCTCATCGCATCGTGGCGCGCGCCCGCATCGTGCTCGGCCTCGGCAACCCGGGTGCCGAGTACGATGGCACGCGCCACAACGTCGGCTTCCTGCTGGTGGATGCGCTCGCGGAGCGATTCGCGAAGCACTTCCACGCGCGGGGACGCGCGCTCGTCGCGACGGTGGAGCGCGACGGCGTCGCGTGCGTGTTCGCGAAGCCCACGACCTTCATGAACAACTCGGGACGCGCGGCGCGCGACCTGCTGGATGACCTGGAGGCCGGCGAGGGCGGCCCCGCCGCCGAGTTGCTCGTCGCATGCGACGACTTCCACCTGCCGCTGGGGAGGCTGCGCTGCAGGGCCTCGGGCAGCGACGGCGGGCAGAAGGGACTTGCCTCGGTGATTGCGCTGCTGGCCGGCCGCGAGGTGCCGCGCCTGCGCCTCGGCATCGGGGCACCGCCCGACGGCATGCGGGCCGAAGACTGGGTGCTCGGGCGCTTCCGGCGCGGCGAGCAGCCGGAGGTGGACGCGATGGTGGCTCGCGCGGCCGACGGACTGGCCGACTGGCTGACGGCCGGCGACCTCACGCGACTGATCCAGGTCTGCAACGCGGCGCCGCCCCCTCCCTGAGCATCGTGTCGCACGCCGGGCGCTTCGGACGGCAGTGCACGCTTTACGCGGCCCCCGGACGTGCGCTACGCTTCGCGGCTCATCTCTGGCCAGAAGGCCGTGGCATCGCGTCACGATCAGGCTGGCCCGCACAGACCGGAGAGCATGAACGTGAAGCACTACGAGGGGATGTTCGTCCTCCACAACCGCGAACTGCCCGAGGGCGAGAACACCACGCCCGAGCAGGTCGCCACGGCGCTCGTCGAAAAGGCCGGCGGCACGGTGGCGCACGCGCTGGTGTGGACGAACCGCAAGCTCGCCTACCCGATCGCGGGCAACCAGACCGGCACGTACGTCCTCACGTACTTCAGCGGCCCGTCGGAGACCTGCAACAAGCTCAATCGCGAGGTCGCACTCTCCGATCGCTGCCTGCGGCACATGGCCCTGGTGATCGAGAAGCTGCCGACCACCGAGGAACTCCCCGGCCCGCTGGCCGAGCCGGTCGCACGGCCGTCGCGCCGCGCCGACGAGGGCCTCGACGGTCTCGACGGCGTGCCGTCGATGAGCGACATCATCGAGCGCCTGCCGGGCGAGGAGAAGGAGAAGAAGCTCCACGAGAGCCTCGACTACAAGAACGTCTACGTCCTGCGGCGGCTCGTGACCAGCCAGGGCAAGCTGTTCTCGCGCGTGCGCAGCACGCTGCATGCGAAGCACCAGCGCGAGTTGCGCCAGTCCGTGCTTCGCGCCCGCGTCCTCGCCCTGCTCCCCTTCGTCGCCCGCTGACGATTCGACCGAGAACGGAAGGAAACAACGATGGAACTGATCCTGCTGCAGTCGGTTGATGGTCTCGGCCGTCCGGGTGACCAGGTCAAGGTCAAGTCCGGCTACGCGCGCAATTTTCTGCTTCCGCACGGGAAGGCTGTGGCGCTCTCCGCGAACGCGCTGCGCGGCATTGCCAAGCTCAAGGCCCGCGCCGACGAGGAAGAGCGCGAACTGCTCACCTCGATGGATGAGCTGGCAAAGAAGGTCACCGGATTCAGCGTGAAGATCCCGGCGCGCGCCACCGACGAGGGTCACCTGTTCGGCTCCGTGACGGACAAGGACGTGATGGCCGCGCTGGCCGTGGCCGGCTGGCAGCTGCCGGCTCGCGCGGTGCGCATGCCCAACCACATCAAGGACGCGGGCATCACGGAGGTCACGCTCCACCTGCACGGCACGATCACCGCGACGGTGAACATCGACGTGGTGCCGATGGACGGCGAGGGCAACGTGATCGACGTGGGTGCGGCGCGCGTGGCCTCGGCGGCGGCGTCCGTTGCGGCCGATGCGCAGACCGACTTCGACGTGCCGGACGAGGCGAGCGCTTCCTGAGCCGGACGCGTGACGCCGGCTGCTCAGCGCCGGGTCCGTCCGATTGACCGCTCCGGCACACGGGACCTAGACTGCTCCCTCGTCGCGGGGCCTCTTCGGTGGTCGCGATGAATCGTCGTCCACGCAAGGTCGATCGCGCAGCGCGCACGGCCGTGAGGCGGCGGACCGGTGCGGCGTTGCTGGCGGGCGCGTCGCGTGCCGGAGTTCCTGCGGCCGCAGCGACCCGGAGGGGGCCAGCATGATCCTGCACAACGAGGCGTTCGACCGGCTGCCGCCGCAGAACATCGAGGCTGAGCAGTGCGCGCTCGGGTCGATGCTCCTCGACCGCGAGATGATCGGCGAGGTGCTGCTGCTCATCGACGCCGAGGATTTCTACATGCCGGCGAACGCGGAGCTCTTCCGCACGCTGTCGGGCCTGTATGACCGCAACGAGCCGGTGGACCTCGTGCTCGTCACCAACGAGCTCACCTCGCGCGGCCGGCTCGAGGCGGTGGGCGGCGTGGCCTTCCTCGTCGGCCTCATGGAGAGCGTGCCCAATGCGAGTCACGCGCTGGCCTATGCGCGCCTCGTCCGGGACACGAGCGAGCGCCGGCGCCTGATGGGCGTGGCCTCCGAGATCCTGCGCGACGCGCAGGACGGCAGCTCGCGCGACGTCAGCGAACTGCTCGACAGCGCCGAGCAGAAGATCTTCTCCATCGCGCACGGCCGCGGTCAGGAGACGGTCCAGGACATGTCGTCGCTCATCAAGGGCGCGCTCGAGCGCATCGACGCCAGCCAGGAGGAGGGCGGCCAGGCGGTGCGCGGACTGCGCACGCACTACGGAGACCTGGATCGCAAGCTCAACGGCCTCGCACCCGGCGGCCTCTACGTCATCGCCGGGCGCCCGTCGATGGGCAAGACCAGCTTCGCGCTCAACCTCCTCGAGCACGTCTGCGTGCGGGACAACGTGCCTGCCGTGCTCTTCACGCTCGAGGTCACCAAGGAGCAGATCGCGGAGAACATGCTGTGCAGCAATGCCCGCGTGGACGCGCACCGGCTGATGCGCGGCGAACTCTCCAATGACGAGTATGCGCGCGTGCCGGAAGCCGCAGGCCGGCTCATCAAGGCGCCGCTCTTCGTCGACGACACGCCGGGGCTCACGCTCACGCGGCTGCGGGCCAAGGCACGCCGTTTGAAGGCGCGGCACAACATCGGCCTCATCGTCGTGGACTATCTGCAGCTGCTGTCGCTCGGGTCCAACGTCGAGAGCCGGCAGATCGAGATCTCGCGCCTCTCCGCGGCGCTCAAGCAGACCGCGCGCGAGCTCGAACTGCCGGTGATCACGCTCTCGCAGCTCAACCGCTCGGTGGAGCAGCGCCAGGACAAGCGGCCGCTCATGGGCGACTTGCGAGAGTCGGGTTCCATCGAGCAGGATGCCGACGCGGTGATGCTGCTCTACCGCGACGAGTACTACAACAAGGACAAGCTCGAGTCGCGCGGCAAGGCCGAGGTCATCCTCGCCAAGAACCGTAACGGACCCACGGGCAGCGTCGAACTCTTCTTCTTCCCGAACATGATGCGTTTCGAGAACCCGACCTTCATCCCCGACCCGACGGGCGCGAGCGCGTCCTCGGCCGCTGCGTGGTGAACGGAGGTTCCCGCCTCGTGTCCGGCCGGAGTGCCGCAGGCGCCTGCGTGCGCCTCGTCGCGGCGCTCCTGCTCCTGCTGCTCGGCGCGGGGCGAGCTGCGGCGCAGGACGGCCAGCCCATCAAGGAAGTGATCCTGGAACGCGACGTCGGTGTCGATCACGCGCTGCTGCGCGCCAACCTCCGCTGCCGCGCCGGCGTGCCGTTCACCCAGAACCTCGTGGACGAGGACATGCGCTGGCTTGCGGACACGCACGGCGTGCTGGCAGAGGTCACCGTCGAGCCCGGGCCCGTGGTGCGCTTCAAGCTGTCGCGCATCCGCCGCTACGACGGCGTCAGCGTCGAGGGCGCCGTGCAGTACGACGAGGATGAACTGCTCGGCGTCGCGCGCCTGAAGCAGGATCGCGACGCCACTCCCGACCAGGTCGCGGTGGGGCGCGATCTCGTGCGCGACAAATACCTGAACGCCGGCTACGCCTTCGCGCAGATCGACATCCGCACCCGCACCGGCGCCGCCGGCGAGCGCACGGCGGTGCTGCGCGTGTTCGAGGGCCCGCAGGTCGAGACTCAGGACGTGCGCATCGAAGGACTCACCGCGCTGAAGCCGAAGGATGCGCTGTCCGTGATGCGCTCGCCGCGGGGTTTCTGGAGCTGGCTCGTCGGCAAGGAGTTCATCCGCTCGGAGGTCGACGCCGACGTCGTGCTGCTGGAGAACTTCGTGCGCGGCGAGGGCTACCTCGACGGCCGCGTCGCGCTGAAGGGCCTCGAGTGGAGCGACGAGCGCGACGAGGTCACGATCACCATGCTCGTGGACGAGGGGCCGCGCTACACCGTGCGCACCCTGGAGGTGGAGGGCAACAGCGCGATCCCCACCGAGGAGCTGCTCGAGGGCGCCGCCGTGGGTGTCGGCAAGCCGTGGCGCCGACCCGACCTGATCCGGACCCTGCGCGCGATGCGCGATCGTTACGGCAAGCTCGGCTACATCGACGTCGAGATCGACCCGCGCGAGAACTACGACGAGACGCTGCCGCTCATCGACGTGGTCCTGAAGGTCAAGGAGGGCCTGCCCAAGACCGTGCGCGACGTCATCGTCCGCGGCAACACGGCCACGCGCGACGACGTGGTGCGCCGCTACCTCACCCTGGATCCCGGCGACATCGCCAACACCGCCGAGCTGCGCTACAGCGAGGACCAGCTCATCTCGCTGGAATACTTCACCAGCTTCGAAGGCGCGCCGCAGGTGCGCGTGGATACCGAGCAGGCGCCGGCCGACGACCAGGTGGACGTGCTCATCGACGTGAACGACGAGCAGAGCGGCTTGTTCAACTTCCTCGTCGGGGCCGGCAGCGACAGCGGCATCTTCGTCGGCGCCTCGGTGAACAAGTACAACTTCGACATCACCAAGGTGCCGTCGAGCGCCGGCCTCGTCATCTCCGAATTCTTCGGAAGCGGCAAGGCCTTCCACGGCGCGGGCCAGCGGCTCACGTTCAGCGTGGCGCCCGGCACCCAGACCACCTCCATCGACATCCTGTTCCGCGATCCCTGGCTGGAGAGCAGCGACATCCATCCCTGGGGGCTGACGGTCGAGCTCTACAACAACACGCGCCAGTTCGACGACTACGACCGAAGCACCACGGGAATCGGCGTGGGCTTCGACCACAAGCTGTCGCGCCAGACCACGGTGTCCATCGGCACGCGCGTGGAGGACGTCGACATCTTTCACGTAGACGAGGAGAAGGTACCCACGATCGCGATGGACGAGGGCACCTTCCGCAGCCAGGCCCTCGAGGGCGGCATCTCCTGGCAGAATCTCAACTCGCTCTACGAGCCGACCAAGGGCATGACCACAGCCCTGCGCCTCGAGGACGCCGGCAACGGGCTGGGCGGCGACATCGACCTGGTGCGCGCGCTGGGCACCGCCGAGTGGTACATGCCGCTGGGCCGTGACGACGAGGGCCACACGACCGTGCTGCACCCGCGCATCGCCATCGGGCGCGTCGAGGGCACCGGCGGCAACGACCTGCCCTTCTTCGAGAATTACTTCGTCGGCGGCGCCACCGGCCCGTTCGCGGTGCGCGGCTTCGATTTCCAGGGCGTCGGTCCGCACGAGAACGGCAACGCGCTCGGCGGGCTGCTCGGGGCGGCGGCCTCGGTGGAGGCGCTGTTCCCGCTCATCTCGCAGTACAACCCCTTCCGCGACGAGGACGACACCATCCTCAAGGGCGTCATCTTCTTCGACGCCGGCAACCTCGTGCCCGACGGCAACTTCGGCGACCTGGGCTCGTCGATCCGCACCGGCGCCGGCACGGGCTTCCGGCTCCGCCTGCCGGCGCTCGGCGGCATCACGCTGGCGCTCGACTACGCGCTGCTGATCAACGACCAGCAGGAGGACGAAATCCGGGCCCTCAGCTTCGAGCTGTCGCGGCGCTTCTGATCGGCGTCTCGCGCCTGCGGCGCTCTTCCCTCGGCCCTTGCCGGCCGCCATGATACGTGTGAAGCCCCGCACGACTCCCGGGTTCCGCACGCGCATGAGACTGGACCGCACCGTCGCCGAGGTCGCCGCCCTGGTGGGCGGTCGCGTCGAGGGTCCCGCCGACCGACGACTTGCGAAGCTGCTGTCGCTGCAGGAGGCCGGCCCGGACGATCTGGCGCCCGTCTTCGGTGCGCAGGGCGCGGTCGCGACGGCCACGCTGGCGGCGTCCCGGGCAGGAGCCCTGCTCGCCGGCGCGTCGGCGACGCTGCCTGCGCGCGGGGCTGGCGCCGCACCGTGCGCGATCATCCGCGTCGAGAATGCCGACCTCGCGCTCGATGCGCTCGTGCTCGCGCTCACGCCGGCCGAGGACGTCCAGGCTCCCGGCGTGCACCCGACCGCGATCCTCGGGCCGGACGTGTCGCTCGGACACGAGGCCAGCATCGGGCCGCACGTGGTGCTCGGCCGCGGCGTCTCCATCGGGGCCCGCACGCGGCTTCTGCCCGGCGTCTGCATCGGCGAGCACGCCGTCATCGGCGCCGACGTCACGCTGCACCCGCATGTCGTCATTGGCAGCCGCTGCGTCCTCGGTGACCGCGTCACGGTGTTCGCCGGATCGGTCATCGGCAAGGACGGCTTCGGCTTCCGGCAGGACAAGCAGGGCCGCCATCACCGCATCCCGCAGCGCGGCATCGTGGTGGTGGGGGACGACGTGGAGATCGGCGCCCACTGCACCATCGATCGCGCGCGCTTCACGGAAACGCGCATCGGCAAGGGCAGCAAGCTCGACAACCAGGTGCATCTCGCGCACAACGTCGAGCTCGGCGAGCACTGCGCCTTCGCGGCGCAGGTCGGTGTCGCGGGCAGCACGATCTTCGGGAAGCACGTCTTCGTCGGCGGCCACAGCGGCTTCGGCAACGGCCTGCGCCTCGGTGACCGCGTCGCCGTCAGCGGCTTCACGGGCGTCAACGCGGACGTCGAGGCAGGCACGCACGTGAGCGGCTTCCCGGCCACCCCGCACCGGGCCTGGGCGCGCGATCTGTTCCACGTGCGCCGGCTCGGCGAGCTCTTCACGCGCGTCAAGGCGCTCGAGGCCGCGGCGGCCGCCGGCGACCAGCCGCCGACCGGCGCCGACCGACCCGATGCGGCCGGCGCGCCGGAGCGTTCCGCGAGGCCAGGCCATGGCGCGTAACCAGCGCACGCTCCGCGCGCCGTTCGAGATGCGCGGCGTCGGCCTGCACGAGGGGCGCGAGGTCTCGGTGCAGGTGCGCCCGGCTCGCGCGGACGCCGGCATCAGCTTCCAGCGCGGCGACCTGCCCGACAGCGACCCGATCCCGGCCCTGCACTCCGCCGTGGGCGAGGGAGAGCGGCGGACGGTGCTCAAGCGCGGCGAGGCCGAGGTCCACACCGTCGAGCACCTGCTCGCGGCGCTGCTCGGCAGCCAGATCGACAATGCGGAAATCGAGGTCACGAGCGCGGAGCTTCCCGGCCTCGACGGCAGCGCGCTGCCCTGGTTCGAGGCGATCGCACGCGTCGGCGCGGTGGAGCAGAAGGCGCCCCGGAAGATCTTCGAACTCGAGCGCCCCGTGTCGGTGGAGCAGGACGGCGCCACGCTGTCGGCGTTCCCGGCCAGCCGCGAAGGCCTCTCGCTTTCCTACACGCTCGACTATCGCAGCCGCGGCCTGCCGCCGCAGTTCGTGGAGGTTTCGCTGCCGGGCACGGATCTGCTGCGCGAGATCGCTCCGGCGCGCACCTTCGTGTTCAGCTCCGAGGCCGAGGCCCTGCGCGCCGCCGGTCTCGGGCAGGGCGCCAGCCTCGAGAACACCGTCGTGCTCGATCCGACGGGGGCAGCTGTCGGCGGCACGCTGCGCTTCCCGGACGAACCCGCGCGCCACAAGATGCTCGACCTCATGGGCGACCTGTCCCTGCTGGGCGCCGACCTGCACGGCTGCGTCGTCGCGACCAAGTCGGGGCACCGGACGCACCACGAACTGGTGCGCCGGCTCGTGCGCGAGATGCACGATCAGGAGACACACGGCCGGGTGCAGCGCGCCACGGCGATGGACATCCGCGAGATCTCGCAGCTCCTCCCGCACCGCTACCCGTTCCTGCTCGTCGACCGGGTGCTGGAGCTGGAGGGCTACCGTCGCGCGGTGGGCATCAAGAACGTGACGGTGAACGAACCCTTCTTCATGGGACACTTCCCCGGGCAGCCCATCATGCCGGGCGTGCTGATCCTCGAGGCCATGGCGCAGCTCGCCGGCACGCTGCTGCTGCGCCGCATGGAATTCACGGGAAAGCTGCCCGTGCTCTGGGCCATCGACAAGGTCAAGCTGCGCCGTTCGGTGGTGCCCGGCGACCAGTTGCGCCTCGAGGTCGAGGCCGTGAAGGTACGCGACCAGATGAGCAAGGTGGATTGTCTCGCGAAGGTGAACGAGCACATCGCCGCAGAAGCACACATGACTTTCACGCTGGTGGACGCAGGATGACACTGATTCACGCAACCGCTGTGGTGCACCCCGACGCCGAGATCGACCCGACCGTGGAGATCGGCCCGTACACCGTCATCGAGTCGGGCGTGAAGGTCGGCCCCGACACGAAGATCGGCCCGCACTGCTACCTGGCGAAGGGCACGACGCTCGGCGCGCGCAACAACCTCTCGGCCTTCGTCTGCCTCGGTACCGGACCGCAGGACCTCAAGTATCACGCGGTGGAGAGCCGGCTCGTCATCGGCGACGACAACCTCATCCGCGAGTACGTGTCGATGAACCGCGGCACGCCCAAGGAGCAGCTGCTCACGCAGGTCGGCAGCCGCAACATGTTCATGGCGGGAAGCCACGTCGGCCACGACTGCAACCTCGGCAACAACATCGTCATGGTGAACTGCGTGCTGCTCGCGGGGCACGTGCACGTCGGCGACAACGTGGTGCTGTCAGGCAACGCGGCGGTGACGCAGTTCACCACGATCGGCCGGCTCTCCTACGTCGGCGGGCAGACCGGCATCGTGCAGGACGTGCCGCCCTTCGTGAAGGTGGCCGGTGACCCGGCCGAAGTGCGCATGGTCAACGAGGTGGGCATGCGCCGCGCCGGCATCGCGCAGGCCGACATCGACGAGATCAAGCACGTGTATCGCTCGATCTTCCGCCTCGGCCGCTCGGTCGTGGAGGAGGCGCACACGCTCATCAACGACGACTCGCCCATGGTGCGCGAGCTGGCGGAATTCCTGCTGAAGAAGGAAGCCGGGCGCTTCGGCCGCTTCCGGGAGTCGCTCCGTGGCCACTGACGATCGGGCGACCGGAGCGGCAGGGCGCGGCGGCGCGGCGGGTTCAGGGCGTGCGGCGCACAGCGTGCTCAACGCGCGCGGCCGCGTCGAGGCGGCCGTCATCGGCGTCGGCCACCTCGGGCGCCACCATGCGAGGCTCATGAAGGACGTGCCCGGCGCGGAGCTCGTCGCCGTCGTCGAGAGCCGCGAGGAGCAGGGGCGCGCGGTGGCTTCCGATCTCGGCGTGCCGTGGTTGCCGTCGGCGGAGGCACTGCCGGACAGCGTGCGCGCCGTGTCGGTGGCCGTGCCCACGTCGCTGCACCATGCGGTGGTGTGTCCGCTGCTCGAGCGCGGCATCCACGTGCTGGTCGAGAAGCCGATGGCCGCGACGCTCGACGAGGCGCGCGCGATGGCCGCGCTCGCCGCCCGGCACGGACTCGTGCTGCAGGTGGGGCATGTCGAGCGCTTCAATCCCGCGCTCGCCGTGATGTCCTCGCTCTCCGTGCAGCCGCGCTTCATCGAGGCCACGCGGCTTGCACCCTTCACCTACCGCGCGCTGGATGTCTCCGTGGTCATGGACCTCATGATCCACGACATCGACATCGTGCTGCAGCTCGCGGCGTCGCCGCTCACCGGCGTGGAGGCCGTCGGCAGCCGCGTGCTCGGGCGCGAGGTGGACATCGCCAATGCGAGGCTGTCCTTCAAGAACGGCTGCGTGGCCAACGTGACGGCGAGCCGCGTCTCCTTCGAGCCTGTGCGCAAGACGCGCGTCTTCGGCGACGACACCTTCGTGACCATGGACTTCGCCACGCGGCGCGCCTTCGTGGTGCGCAAGGCCGAGGGCTTCGACCTGGGCTCGCTCTCGCCCGAGTCCGCCGTCAAGCTCCCGCTCAAGCCCAGCTTCAAGGAGTTCGTGGAGCAGGGCATCTTCGAGACGAAGCAGATCGACATGGACGCGAGCAATCCGCTGCAGGAGGAGCTCACCGCGTTCATCGCCGCCGTGCGCGGCGAGCCGGCGCCCGGCGGGCGGCAGGGCGTGCCGGCCGCCGACGGCCTGGCCGCGATGGAAGTCGCCTTCCGCGTGTCGGAGCAGATCCGCGCGCACCGCTGGGACTGAGCGGCGATGCCCTTTCCACCCCTGCCGCCCGATGACGGACTCGAGCGCGGCGTCTCGGCCGCCTGGGAGTCGCACGGCGTCCGGCAGCGCGCGCTGCGGCATCGCGAGGCGCCCGGCGGCAGGTCCTTCGTCTTCTACGAGGGCCCGCCGACGGCGAACGGCCGGCCCGCGATCCATCACGTCTTCTCGCGCACGCTGAAGGATGTCGTGTGCCGGCACCGGCTCATGGCCGGCTTCCGCGTGCCGCGCAAGGCGGGCTGGGACACGCAGGGACTGCCGGTCGAGATCGAGGTGCAGAAGCAGCTCGGCATCACGACGCGCGACGAGATCGAGGCGCTGGTGCGCGCACCGGACGGCACGCCGGACCTGCGCGCCAGCATCGCGGAGTTCAACCGCCTCTGCCGCGAGTCCGTCTTCACCTACAAGCACGACTGGGAAGCGCTCTCGCTGCGCATGGCCTACTGGCTCGACTACGAGCACCCCTACGTCACCTGCGAGACGCCCTACATCGAATCCGTGTGGGCGCTCCTCGCCCGCTTCCACCGCACCGGCCTGCTGGCGAAGGACTTCAAGATCCTTCCCTACTGCCCCAACTGCCAGACCGGCCTCAGCAATCACGAAGTCGCCCAGGGCTACGAGGACGTGCAGGACCCGAGCGTCTTCGTGCGCTTCCGCGTGGATGGGGCGGACTGGTGGGCCCCTCTGCGGCGGGACGAACGCACGCGATCCGCGGCCGACGCCGGCAGGGACACGGGCGTGTCGCTGCTCGTGTGGACGACGACGCCGTGGACGCTTTTCTCGAACGTCGCCGTCGCCGCACGCGCGGAACTCGACTACGCCGTGGTGCGCCTCAAGGACGAGTTGCTCGTCGTGGCGGCGCCGCGCGTGCAGGCCGTGTTCGGCGACGCCGCCGAAGTCGTCGCCACGGTCAAGGGCCGGGACCTGCAACTCATGCCCTATCGCCGACCGATAGACTGCGTGCCGATGTCCGCCTCGACGAGCGGCCGCCCGGAGCACGCGCTGCAGGTCCGCACCGCCGACTTCGTGAGCGCCGATGACGGCACCGGCTTCGTGCACATCGCGCCGGCCTTCGGCGCGGATGACTTCTCGTTGCGCCAGCGCGACGAGCTGCCGCTGCTCAAGCCCGTCGACGACGCCGGGAAGTTCACGGACGAGATCGCGACCGACGAGTTCGGGCGCTCGCTGGTCGGGCGCTTCGTCAAGGAATGCGACAAGGACATCATCCGCGAGCTGAAGGCGCGGGGACTGCTGTGGAAGCAGGTCACGATCGACCATCCCTACCCGCATTGCTGGCGCTGCCGCTCGCCGCTGCTCTACATGGCGCGGCCGAGCTGGTACCTGCTCACGACGAAGCTGCGCGACCGCATGGTGGCGCTCAATGCGCGCATCGACTGGCATCCGCCGGAGATCGGCGCGGGGCGCTTCGGCGAGTGGCTCTCGGGCAACATCGACTGGGCCATCTCGCGCGAACGCTACTGGGGCACGCCCCTCAACGTCTGGATCTGCGACGCCTGCGGGCACGAGCACGCACCGGAGTCCCTGGACGAGATCGGACGGCTCACGGGTCGCACGCTGCCCGCCGACACCGATCCGCACCGCCCCTTCATCGACGACCTGAGCTTCGCCTGCACGCGTGCGACCGCTGCGGCTCCGGCCGGCGGCTCGCTCGCCGCGCGCGCCGCCGGCGCTGCGATGTCCACCGGCGCGCCCAGCACCGGCGCGCCCTGCACCGGCACGCCCTGCACCGGCACGATGCATCGCACGCCGGAGGTCATCGACTGCTGGTTCGACAGCGGCGCAATGCCCTTCGCGCAGGCCGGCTGGCCGCGCTCGACCGGCGGTGCGCTGCCGGCGGACTTCCCGGCGGACTACATCTCGGAAGGCCTCGACCAGACGCGCGGCTGGTTCTACACGCTGCACGCGATCGCGACGCTGGTCACGGGCCTGCCGGAGCACGCGGCGGAAGTCGCCGCGCGTGGCGGCGATGCCCTCGGCCTGCCCGCCTACCGCTCGGTGCTGGTCAACAACCTGCTGCTCGACGCGCAGGGCAAGAAGATGTCCAAGTCGCGCGGCAACGTGGTGGACTCCGCGCGCCTCTTCGACAGCGTCGGCGTGGATGCGGTGCGTTGGTTCTTCCTCGCCTCGGGCCAGGTGTGGACGCCCAAGCGCTTCGACGAGAAGGCGCTTGCGGAAAGCGCGCGCCGCGTCTTCGGCACGCTGAAGAATTGTTACGCCTTCCTCGCGCTCTACGCCAACCTCGACGCCTGGTCGCCCGGCGATGCCGCGCCGCCGCTGGCGCAGCGCCCGTCCATCGATCGCTGGCTGGTCTCGCGCCTGCAGACGCTGAACCGCGAGGTGGGTGCGGCCTACGACGCGCTCGATCTCACCGAGGTCACGCGACTGCTCGACGCTTTCATCGACGCCGAGCTCTCCAACTGGTACGTGCGCCGCAACCGCGCGCGCTTCTGGAAGAGCGGCGACGACGCCGACAAGCGCGCGGCCTTCGCCACGCTGGCCGCGGCGCTGGAGCGCGTGGCGCTGCTGCTGGCGCCCGTCGCTCCGTATCTCGCGGAGTGGTTGTGGGGCGCGACGACGGCGGCTCCCGCAGGGGCCTCCGTGCACCTGGCCGACTGGCCCGTTGCGGACGCGTCGCTCGTGGACGCCGAACTGGAACGCCAGATGGCGGTCGTGCTGCGCGCGGTGGAGCTGGGCCGCTCGGTGCGTGCCGCGCACGACCTGCGCGTGCGCCAGCCGCTGGCCCAGGTGCGCATCAAGGCCGCCGACGCGGACGACGCCGCGCGCCTGCGCCGCGCCGACCTCGCGCGGCTCGTGTGCGAGGAGCTCAACGTCCGCGCGCTGGAGGTCGTGGATCGCGCGGACTTCCGCGTGCTCACTGCAAAGCCCGACTGGAAGCGGCTCGGGCCGCGCCTCGGGCCGAAGTTGAAGGCCGCCGGGGCCGCCGTCGCCGCGCTGGACGAGGCGGCGCTGGAGGCCTTCGAGGCCAGCGGCACGCTGACGATCACGCTGGATGGAGCACCCGTCGCCTTCGACCGCCAGGACATCGCGCTCGTCGAGAAGGGGCGCGCGGGTTATGCGGTGGCCGGTGACGGCGGTCTCGTGCTGGCGCTGGACACGCGCCTCGACGACGAGCTCATCGGAGAAGGCCGCGCGCGGGAAATCGTCAGCCGCGTGCAGAGCGTGCGCAAGGCCAGCGGTCTCGATGTCGCCGACCGCATCACGGTGCAGCTTGCGGGACACGCCGACCTGCTCACGGCCGCCCGCCGCCACGAGGCGTTCATCCTCGCGGAGGTGCTCGGCACCGCGCTGATCCTGCAGCCCGACGTGGCGGCGCTTCCCGCCGGAGCGCAGAGCTTCGACGTGGACGGAGCCGCGCTGGCCGTCGCCGTGGAGAAAGTCCCCGCGCGCTGAGTCGTTGCGCGGCGGGCCAGCTGCGCCCGCGCCGCCGTGCGCGCGGTCAGCCCTTGGCGTGCCGGCCGTTGCCGGCCTTGGCGGAGACGGGCTGGCCCAGCACGCGCGGTGCTCCGTGCTCGTGGACGCCGATGCGGCCGCGCGCTTCGGCCTTGGCTGCCAGCAACGCCGCGTCGGCCTGCGCGAGCACCTGCTCCAGCGTGTGCGGCTCGGGCGGCAGCCACCCTGCCACGCCGATGGACACCGAGAGTGCAGCCCTTCGCCCGTCGTGCGTCAGATCGAGGCCGGTCACCGCGGCGCGCAGGCGCTCCGCGATCCCGATGGCATCCTCGAGTCGCGTGGACGGCAGCAGCACCGCGAACTCGTCGCCGCCCATGCGCGCGGCGATGTCGAAATCACGCAGCCGGCTGCGCAGCGCGACGGCAAACGTGGCCAGCGCGTGATCGCCGAAGCCGTGCCCGTGCACGTCGTTGATCGCCTTGAATCCGTCGAAGTCGATCATGAGCACGGCGAGCGGCAGGTCCTGGCGCCGCGAGCGCGAGAGCTCGCTGGCGCCGCGCTCCGCGAAGTGGCGGTCGTTGTACAGCCCGGTCTTGTAGTCGGTGATGGACTGCTGCAGGAGCCGTTCGCGCTCGCCGCGCAGGTGCGAGACGACGCGGCGGCGGGCCAGCGCGAAGCGCACGCGGCGCGCCGCGCGTTCGGCGGAGATGTCGGTCGGCAGGAAGTCGTCGATCCCGTCGATCCGGCCGACGAGGAACTCGGGGTCGTCGGTGAGGACGAGCAGCGCGGGGCCGCCGTGCGCGGAGCAGAGCTCGATGAGGCTCAGGAATTCGGCCGACGCGACGTCGCGCGAGAGCGGGGCGAGCAGGACCGCCTCGGGCGGGCGGTCGCGCACCGTGACCCACGTCACCGCCATGTTGCGCGAATCCTCCACCGTGAATCCGAGCGCCGGGAGGCCGTCGAGGGCAGCCGCAAGGCCGTCGGCCGTGCCCGGCTGGTGCCGGGCGAGGAGGAGGCGCGGTCCGGAGTGTCCGGTCACGATGAGGGGGATCCGTGCGGGTGGTGGGGCGCGACGGCCATGGGTCGAGGCTAGCCGGTGGGGTCCGGGGCGGCAACGGAACGAATCCGCTCGGGGCCGTTGGCGTCGAGAGGGGATTCGAGGCGCCGACCGCAATCCCGCATGCCGCGGCCATCCTCGGGCGCCTCACGCGGGAGCTTCCGAGCGGGAAGACCAGCCGCCGAGCCCGACGCGGAGGATGGGCGATTGTGCGATGACCCGGCGGTTTGGTACGTTCCCGGGCCCGTTTCGCTGCAGAAACCGGGGATTCTCAGACAGGCTCGGAGGTGACAGTTTGGCCGCGATGACCATGCAGGATCTGTTGGATGCGGGCGTGCACTTCGGCTCGCTCACGCATACCTGGAACCCGCGGATGAAGCCCTTCATCCACGGCAAGCGCAACAAGATCCACATCATCAACCTCGTGCACACGGTGCGTGGCCTCACGCGCGCCGCGCACTTCCTGCGCGAGGTGTCGGCCACCGGCCGCCAGATCGTGTTCGTCGGCACCAAGCGCCAGATGCAGAGCCTCGTGCTGCAGGAGGCCACGCGCTGCGAGATGCCCTGGGTCACCCAGCGCTGGCTCGGCGGCACGCTGACCAACTTCAAGACGGTGCGTTCGCGCCTGGGCCGCCTCGACGAGATCGAGGGGCTCGACAGCAGCGGGCAGCTCGCCACGATGAAGAAGAAGGCCCAGTCCTCGATGGGGCGCGAGCTGCGCCGCATCCGCAAGAACCTCGAAGGCCTGCGCACGCTGAACCGCATCCCGGGCGCGCTGCTCATCATCGACCCGCGCCGCGAGCACATCGCGGTGGCCGAGGCCCGGCGCATGGGCGTTCCGGTCGTCGGCATCCTCGACACGGATTGCGATCCGCAGTTCGTGGACATCCCGATCCCGGCCAACGACGACAGCATCCGTTCCGTCGGCCTGATCCTGGGCAAGCTCACCGACGCGATCATCGAGGGCAACACGCGCTTCCGCTCGTCGGGACGCGCTCCCGAAGACGCGCTGGGTGTGCGGCATGCCCAGCAGGGACGCGGCGGCGGCGCCTCGTTCGAGACCGCGAAGGAGATGCTGGCCAGTTCCGGCATGGCCGAGCGCGTGGTGGCTGCATCGGAAGACGGCGAGCCTGCTGCCAGCGGCTCGGAAGGCTGAGGAAGTCATGACCGAGATCAGCGCAACGATGGTGCGCGAGCTGCGCGACAGCTCGGGCGCTCCGATGATGGACTGCAAGAAGGCGCTCAACGAGAACGCGGGCGACATGACGCTCGCCGCCGAGTGGCTGCGCAAGAAGGGCATCGCCTCGGCGGCCAAGAAGGCCGGCCGCGACGCGAAGGAAGGCCTCGTCGGCAGCTACATCCACCACAACGGCCGCGTCGGCGTGCTGCTCGAGGTGAACTGCGAGACGGACTTCGTCGCGAAGACCGAGCCCTTCAAGGAGTTCTGCCGCGACGTGTCGCTGCACATCGCCTCGATGGCGCCGACCTACCTGTCGCGCGACGAGGTCCCCGCGGAGTTCGTCGCCAAGGAGCGCGAGATCCGCGCGGCGCAGGTGGACGTGCGCAAGCCCAAGGACGTGCAGGACAAGATCCTCGAGGGCGGCATGGCCAAGTTCTTCGCGGAGACGTGTCTGCTCGAGCAGCCCTTCGTGAAGGACGAGTCCAAGTCCATCGAGCAGCTGCGGGCCGAGACCGTCGGCAAGCTGGGCGAGAACCTGATCATCCGGCGCTTCGCGCGCTTCGAAGTCGGCGGCGCCTGAAGCCGTGGCCTACGCCTCGGTCCTGCTCAAGCTGAGCGGCGAGGCCCTCGGTGACGAGGGGCATGGTCTCGATCGCAAGGCCATCGACGTCATCTCCGCGCAGATCGCGGAGGTGTCGGCCACCGGCGTGCGCCTCGCGGTCGTCGTCGGCGGCGGGAACATCCTGCGCGGCCGCGACGTGGCCGACACCATCTCGGTGCGCGCCACCGCGGACCAGATGGGCATGCTCGCCACGATGATCAACGGCCTGGCGCTCATGGACGGGCTCGAGCGCAACGGCTGCGAAGCGCGCCTCATGTCGGCCGTCGCCGCGCACCAGATCTGCGAGCCCTTCATCCGTCGCCGCGCGATCCGCCACCAGGAGAAAGGGCGCGTCATCGTGCTCGCGGGCGGCACCGGCAACCCCTTCTTCACGACGGACACGAGCGCCGCCCTGCGCGCCTCCGAACTCGGCTGCGACGTCATGCTGAAGGCCACGCGCGTGGACGGCGTGTACGACGCCGACCCTGAGCGTCACAGCAACGCGCGTCGCTTCACGCACCTGACCTATCGCGAGGTCATCGAGCGCGACCTCAAGGTGATGGACATGACCGCCATCACGATGTGCCTCGACAACAGCCTGCCCATCGTGGTCTTCGACGTGCTGACCTCAGGCAACCTCCGCCGCGTCATCGCGGGGGAAGGCATCGGGACGCTGGTTTCGGCGAAGGCCTGAGGGGAGCGCGCCTGGGGCGCAGCTTCGCTTGGCCGGGAGCTGCCCCTGCGGGCGAGATGCGCGGGAGTCGCATGGGGCGGGGAGTGCGCGGGGCGGGAGGATTGTCCGGCGCTGCGCCCGTGGAGCAACAGGACACGGAGCAATTCCGGGAGCGGCGCCCTTCGCGCCGGA